>NC_014319.1:0-1200000 GCF_000196855.1 Leuconostoc gasicomitatum LMG 18811 | reverse complement strand
CAAATTGGATTGCTTGAACCAACAGTAGCTGCATCTAATCCAGATGCTGAACCATGAGAAATTGTTTCCTCAATATCGGTGAAATATTTTAATTCTTCGGTAAGCAATGGCACATCAACAAAATCAAAAAAAGCTTTAGTAATTGAAGTGGCAAAAGCCGCCGAGGCACCAAATCCACGCTCTTGAGGAATATTTGTGTCAATTGCAAGTGTAAAGGGAACATCAGTCAGTTCAAATTTAGTTAACAGACGCAAAATTAATTGACGTAAACCTTCAACATTAGCACCAAGTTCGTCTAAGTCGCCATGAAATGTGCTACTTTCAATGGTTTGTGCTCGAAAAGCTGGACGTATGGTTGTTGTAACAGTTAAGTTTGTTAATGGAATCGCGATAGCTGGTTGGCCATAAACAACAGCATGTTCGCCAATTAAAATTATTTTAGCGTGGGCAATCCCAACGCCGATCATTTGATTAATCATGTTTTTTCTCCAAATATCCTATACTATTGTACCGCATCGCATTAAATAGTGTAAAATAATAAGAGAATTACGTTGTTAAGTTTGTCGTAAATTTAATGTTTAAGGCAAAGTTAACAACGTAATTCAAAAATAAATCATAGAAAGGTGTTTGTTATGAACGCCAACGAAACCTTTGTAGTTGTCGATCTGGAAACAACGGGGCAGAGCGTCACTAAAGGTGGCCGTATTATACAAATTGGTATGACTTTTATTAAGCAACGTCAGATAGTTGATCATTTTGAATCTTTTGTTAATCCTGGCCAATTAATTGATCGCAACATTCAGCAATTGACACATATCGCTCAAAAAGATGTTAAAAATGCACCTTACTTTGAAGAATTAGCACCAATGTTACAAAATTTATTAAACAATACAATTATTATTGCGCATAACGTTAATTTTGACTATCCTTATTTAAATGATGAATTTAGACGAACAGGCTTTCCTGAACTGACTTCTTCTGCAATTGACACCGTGCAATTGGCGCAAATTTTGTTACCAACAGCACCTGGATATCGGTTAGTAGATTTGACAACTTATCTAGATATTACACTGAATAATGCGCATCGTGCAAATGCTGATGCGCATGCCACAGCACGTTTATTTCTGAAATTATGGCAACGAGCTGAGCAACTACCCGCTATCGTTTTAAAGCAACTTCAAGATGGTCAGTGGCCATTTTTGAGGGAAACGCAAAATTTTTTGAAAATAATCAAAGCAAATGGTCAACGAGAAGATATTAAATTGTCCAGAAATGTTGCGATTAGGCAACCACCGCAGGCTACTGTATCCGCAAGTCAACAAAATTTTCCAAAATACCCAACATCAACACAGGAAAAAGCCTATATATTTGGCCATTGGTTAACTGCAAATGATGCACAAAATAGTTTAATGAATCGGGTCAATGAATTCGTAGTGAAAAGATCTGATGGCATTTTAACAGTACTGACAGCACCAAAAATTGGTAAAACACTAGGCTATCTTATGCCATTAGTATTAGATGCAAAATCTAGGCCAGTTGTTTTGTTAACTAATGATAGTAGTCTGCAAAGCCAACAATTAGCGTTGGTGAAAAAACTAACAAAGCTTTTGGATATTAAGTTAAATACGGCTATTTTATATGATCCAGCTGAATATATTGATCTTGATCGGTTTGCTGATGCTTTGAATATATCAACGGATGCGAGTCAAACACAATTTTTTAAAGCACGTATCCTTGTCTGGCTAACGCAAACCAAAACAGGTTTATTACGTGAAATACAGGTTGGTACGCAAAATATTGATATGCTCTCAGATATTCAAGGCGACACCGAAAGCCAGTATTTTAAACAAGCTCAAGCTAATGCAAACGTTTCGGACGTCATTATTATGAATTTCGAATCATATTTTAATCAGGAACAATACCTACGAGCAACTCGGAAAATTGATAAATGGCCAGTTGTCGTGATGGAAACACCAAGCCAATTTGTGACCAATCTACAAAATTATTTTCATGTAGATTTAAATTTGACACAGGTTCAAAATGTGTTGAAAAATTTAAGTCATCAAGAGATTGTTGGTTTATCACATAAACAGCGTGTGTTTATTAAACAGAGTTTGAGTGAAGCGTTTAAATTAATTAAACAAATTAATCATGAAGACAACAAAGTTCCTAATTTAAAGCGTATCGAACGATTATTAACAATTATGGCTCATTTAACAGATATTATTAAAATCGGCGACACCCAAGTACCATGTGAACTAACTCAGGGAAAGGGGCAATTAATTAAAATAAAACGATTACAGAAACAATCCGATGTTATCAGCAGTGTTGAGATACAAAATATTAATGAGCAGCAACAAGTTGTTGTATCTTTTGACGTGTTAGATAGACGTATTTATCAAGAAAAATTTATTGTTCATATTCACAAATTATTAATTGTGAGTGAATATTTAGACAATCAGGTAAGTGAATTTCTACGTGATGCACCAAAAAATATCACAGTGGAACGTGATTTTATTCATAACAATGCAATACCAGTTCGTATTATACAAATGCAAAAATCTTCGCCAATTGTACATTTACAAGCAATTACACAACAAAATGTTGGTGAAATATTGATCATTTTGCCAGATATTGAGCGTGTAAATCACTGGTACCAAAAAATAAAACGTACAGTAACAACGCAGTATAGTATTGTTGCGGAAAGCATTACGGGTTCTTTAGAAAAAATACAACGACAAAGTCATCCTGAACAGGCTAATATTGTCATTGTAACGGCTAAAATATTTAGTACTATGTGGCTACGAGATCAAGAAGTCCCAGCTGTAGTTATTGTCCCAGAGCGTTTGGTGTGGCAACCAGTATCACGGCTAGCCTTAGTTTTGACGCAAATGCAAAGGCATCAGGCGCCATTACTTATTACGCAATTAAATGCCATGCAACGCAACCGTTTTAAAGCTCAAATTAAAGTTGTACCTCATTTTGATGTCAAGAATAATTTAATACAACAGTATAACCAAATTTTAAAAGATGTTTGATATAATATTAGTGAGTATGTTGGGGGAAATGACATTATGATGCAATTTAAAGATGATATTCGGATCCGTCATCGTCCAAAACAAACACATGTTCATTGGGCGCGCTTTTGGTTTATTATAGCAGGTGTTGGTATTTTGTTGGGTGCTTTAGTGTTAGGCTATTTTTATGTATCACTATCCCCTATGCGAAATGATGAGGTGCGTTTACAACGTTTTGTAAAAAAAGAAACCAATATCGCTACTGTACAACAAATAAGCGTTGATCATCGTCAGAAAACGACTTACGCGATTACTGGGACAACCGTTTCTGGTCAACAAAAAGTTGCTATTGTTAATAGCAAAATGAATCAAGTGAAAACGTATAATCGTGATAATGGCTTAACAGATAAGCAATTACGTCAATTAATTTTAACAAACTATAAACCTAAAAAAATTTATTCAGCTAATATTAGTGAATATAAGCAAACGTTAGTTTGGGAAGTGAGCTATAAAGGGCAAAATAATACTTTGAATTATGTCACCTTGGATTTTAAAACAGGGAAGTCATATCGTGTTATTAATGGTCTCTAGAGAAGAACTTTAAGGAGAAAAAATGGTTTCAGAAAAAGCGAAAGCGGTTCAACCTGCAGCAACGTTGGCAATGAGCAAATTAGCTAAAGATATGCAAGCAGAGGGCATTGATGTTATCAATTTAGGTGTCGGTGAATCTGATTTTCAAACGCCAAAACATATTGCAGAAGCAGCAATTTCAGCTATTGAATCAAACAAAACTAGTTTTTATACGCCAACTAGTGGTGTGAAAGAATTAAAACAGGCTATTGTTAATCAAGTTGCGAAACGTTATCAAGCTAGCATTGAATTAAAAAATGTTACGGTGACAACGGGTGCTAAATTATCATTATATGTCTTAATGCAAACGCTTTTAAATCCAAATGATATTGTTGTTGCGGCAGCACCGTTATGGGTAAGTTATATTGAGCAAATTAAACTAGCGGGTGGCATAGTACGAACTATTCAGCCAAAGAATGATGAACTCAAACTAACCGTTGATGATCTAGAAAAAATATCTGACCATGTCAAGTTAATTATTGTTAATTCACCGACAAATCCGACTGGTCAGGTTTATTCACGACAAGAACTGGTCGAACTGTTAGATTGGGCTAAAAACCATGATACATATATTATCTTAGACGAAATTTATGGTCAGCTTGTTTATAATGGTGCAGTATTCACTTCAGGGCTACAAATTAAAACACTTGAAAATAGTCGTATGATTATTGTTGATGGTGTTTCAAAAGCTTATGCGATGACAGGATGGCGAATTGGATGGACTTTGGCTTCTTCTGAAATCATCACTGTCATGAATAAGTTGCTTGATCATATGACATCAAATCCTACTGCGGTCGCGCAATATGCAGCAATCGCTGCACTAAATGGCGATCAAAGTAGTGTTGAAGTAATGCGATTAGCCTTTGAAAAAAGATTGAATACAACATTTGATTTGTTAAATACTGTGCCTGGTTTACAGGTGTCTACTAAACCACAAGGCGCATTTTATTTATTTCCGAAAGTATCGACGGAAGTATTGTTGGCTGCGGGTGTAGCTAATACAAGTGAACTATCAATGAAAATTTTAGAAGAAGCACACGTTGCCATGCCTTCTGGTGAAGGTTTCGGTATGGCAGGCTATTTACGTATGGGTTATGCCAAAGAGCAAGAGGTACTAAACGAAGCAGTGCGACGATTGACTGTGTTTTTTCAACAATATATTTAATTAAAAATTAGGAGAGATGTGTCTGCAATTATTAAGTAAATTTGGCCGATGTGTGCTTGGTTTGCCCATATGAGAACCAATGATTATTTTAATTGCTATAGACACCTAAAAAATATATCCATGGTACAAGAGATTCCCACAATACAAATAATTGACGCTAAAAATTATGTCGGTCAAACAGTTAAGATTGGTGCTTGGTTGCGTCAAAAACGCGGGTCAGGGAAACTGGCCTTTTTGCAGCTACGTGATGGTTCTGCTTTCTTTCAAGCTGTGGTTGTAAAGGCAGATATTTCGGAAGCACTTTTTGAACTAGCTAAGAATTTAAAACAAGAAACAAGCTTATATGTGACAGGTGAAATTCATGAAGATGCACGATCTTCATTTGGTTATGAAATGGCTGTTTCAAATATTGAAATTATTGGTGAAAGCCATGATTATCCAATTACACCAAAAGAACATGGCACAGATTTTTTGTTTGACGAAAGGCACTTGTACTTACGCCATTTAAAACCTTTTGCGACCTTAAAAATTCGTAATACACTGATTGCAGCGACTTATGAATTTTTCAATAATGAAGGATTTACAAAATTAGATTCTCCTTTGTTGACGGGATCAGCGCCCGAAGGAACTACGGACCTATTTGAAACTGATTATTTTGGGGAATCTGCGTTTTTGTCACAAACTGGGCAACTATATGCTGAAGCAGGGGCGATGGCATTTGGTAAAGTCTTTACATTTGGACCAACATTTCGTGCTGAAAAATCTAAAACACGTCGTCATTTAACAGAGTTTTGGATGATTGAACCGGAGATGGCTTTCATGCATCAAGAAGAAAGTTTGGTTATCCAAGAACGTTATATTTCATTTCTAATTTCAAAAGTTTTGGAGAAAAATGAGCAAGAATTAGATATTTTAAAACGTGATAAAGACTTACTTCAATCATATACTGAATTACCTTATCCCCGTGTGAGCTATGATGATGCGATAAAGTTACTACAAGAGAATGGATTTGATGTTGAATGGGGTGTTGATTTTGGTTCACCTGAAGAAACGTTTTTAGCCAATCATTTTGCTAAACCAGTATTTATTGTGAATTTTCCTAAAGCAATTAAGGCATTTTACATGAAACGTCATGCTACACGTGAAGATGTTGTTGTATCAGCAGATTTGTTGGCACCTGAGGGATATGGCGAAATTATTGGTGGTTCAGAGCGTGACACGGACTATGATTATCTAAAGCAACGGATCGAAGAAGAAGGATTAAGTCTTGAAGAATACGGGTGGTATTTAGATTTACGCCAATATGGTTCCGTGCCACATGCGGGATTTGGCCTTGGTTTGGAACGTTTGGTAACGTTTGTGACTGGTGAAGAACATATTCGTGAAGCAATTCCATTTCCTCGTATGACCAATCGTTTGCGACCTTAACTTAAAATGTTAAAAGTGCCTTTTTGAAACGATTATTCAAAAAACATGTTAGACTATAATGAGATGGAAAAACGTCCAAGTAAGGCTTGGACGTTTTTAAAACGACATCGAAACAGGGCGAAAGTGGTAGGAATATGGCGTTAGATAAGCGTTTACAACAATATATTCATGCAGGTCAATTAAGCATTAGTAATGATTTATTACTACACTATCAAGAAATTGGCATGGATAATGATGATTTAGCTATTTATTTACAAGTGACACGCATTCAAAATCAAGGAGATTCAGCAAGCCCAACCACTTTAGCTCGCGTTTTACATTTGACTGAAAATGTGATTGTTACACGACTCAAAAGTTTGATTACGCGTGAATTGATGATTATTTCATCTGCAACTAAGCAAGTTGAAACCTATGATTTCACGCCCATGATTGAAAAGTTATTACAAGGAAAACAGGTCTCTGAGAAACCAATTATTTCTGATGGTAAATCAGCACGAAGAGAAATATTTCAAACAATAGAAGCAGAATTTGGTCGACCACTAACACCAATGGAAATGCAAACAATTAGCCATTGGTTTGATCAAGATCATTTTGAACCCGATTTGATGTTACTAGCGATACAAGAGGCTGTTGCTAATAACGCGCGTAGTCTAAGATACATTGAAACAATTTTAGTCAACTGGCAACGTGATAGTATTAAAACACCTACACAGGCTCAAATTGCAAAGCAAAAAAGGCGAGGTGTAACCTACACCTATGACAATTTATTTTAATATAATATGAGGGACTGTATCATCTAAAGATAAATGAAATCCAAAAATAGGTTGTTGTTTGGTGGATAATAATTGGGTATCATCACTCATGTCATGCAAACGTGCGGTTAGTTGGGAGAGAGTCATTGGCTTTTTTCCGGTAACGATTTGTAAGTTTGGGGAATTAGGGATGTAGCGTATTTGTGAAAATGCCAAATTTGTATCAGCCTCTTGATAAAACAACAAACTTTTGGGTGACATATATTGCGTTAGATTTTCGAAGTCTATTAATTTCATATGAACCACCATATTAGAATATAGATTAATTAAACAATGTTTTACTAAATATTATTATAAAGGAAAACTAATGGAAAAAACATATCATTTAATGGCAACTGCAGCAGCGGGGCTTGAGTCTCTTGTTGGGAAAGAACTTGAGCGTTTGAATTATGAACATCAAGTTGAAAACTACCGTGTCCGGTTTGATGGCACAGCCCGAGATATTTTGAATACGAATGTGTGGTTACGCACTGCAGATCGCATCAAGATTATTGTTGGTGAATTTGAAGCAACAACCTTTGATGATTTATTTGAGGGTGTGAAAGCATTACCTTGGGAAGAATATTTAAATTATGATTCAGAATTTCCAGTTGCTGGTCGATCAAAGAAATCAGAATTATTCAGTGTACCTGATGTACAAGCAATTACAAAAAAAGCGATTGTTAGTCGCTTGCAAGATGCCTATCATATTCATACACGCTTGCCTGAAAATGGTTATTTTGCGCAGTTAGAAGTCATGATTGATAAAGATCATGTGATTGTTACACTTGATACAACTGGACCTTCATTGTTCAAACGTGGGTACCGTGTGAATAAAGGTGGGGCACCATTAAAAGAAAATTTTGCAGCAGCGTTGGTTTTACTAACTAATTGGCATCCGGACAGACCTTTTGTAGATCCAACGACTGGGTCTGGTACGATTGCTATTGAAGCAGCTTTGATTGGTCGAAATATTGCACCTGGATTAATTCGTGATTTTGACGTTGAGCAAATGGATTGGTTTGACAAATCATTATCTGAAACAGTTCGTGATGAGGCCGAGGCACAAGCGGATTATGATCGTGACCTTGATATAGAAGCGTTTGATAACGATGCCAATATGATCGAAATTGCGATTGAAAATGCAAAACATGCAGGTCTTAGTAAAGACATTGTTTTCACACATTTAGCAGCTAAAGATTGGCAAACTGATAAGGTTAATGGTGTACTAGTTTCTAACCCACCATATGGTGAAAGATTAGGTGAGTTAGAAGCAGCCCAGGAACTATATGTCGAGATGGGGGATGTTTATCGTCAACTACCAAGTTGGAGTAAATACATTTTGACAAGTGATTTGGAATTTGAAACATCATACGGTGAAAAGGCAACGAAGCGCCGTAAATTATATAACGGTGCAATGCGTGTCGATTATTTCCAGTACTGGGGCAAACGGATTAAGTAAAAAGAGGAGGTTTTGATGCATCATGCATTAAAACTTTTTTCTTTGAGTAAACATTTAAAATATTAAAAATTATTAGTGTTATTGCGCAATTTTAAAAAATGTCGTATCAGTTAATGCGAAGCGTTAGATTTTTGGCCTGAAAACGGCTGTTGCGTAGGATAAAATAAATAATTTGTATAAAGGAGTGATTGCAGTTGTCGTAATCAAATATGAATATGCTAGTATATATGCGTCAAGCGCAAAATAACGATTTAGTTGATATCGTTACTATTATTGAAGCTGCACGGTTTTATCTTAAACAGCAAGGGATTAATCAGTGGCAATTGGGTTATCCAAATCAAGAAACTATTTTAAATGATTTAAATCAAAAAAATGGCTATGTACTTATTGCCGAAAATCAAGTAGCTGGCTACGCTGTAATTGTACCAGGAGAAGAACCGAATTATACAAAAATTGAATCTGGCCATTGGTTAAACCAAGCGACTGACTATGTGTCTATTCATCGATTTGCATTGTCACCGCTCTATAGGGGACAAAAATTGACACAGCGATTTATGACAGCTATTTTAACTTATTTTTTTGAGCAGCAGGTGATTGATTTTAGAATTGACACGCACCCTAAAAATATGGCGATGCAAGCTGTTATAAGGGACAATGGCTTTACTAGGCAAGGTATTATACGTATTAATGAAGGTGGTGATAGTAGTATACGATGGGCGTATCAAGTATTGTTAGCATAGCGCCATCTGCTATTTACTTATTAAAAGTAAGCTGTTATGATAAGTGTATTAATTTATTTGAATAAAAAAGTATACTTAAGGAGAGAATCTGTGTGACACCAAATATTTAACTCATATGTCAAATAGTGGGCAGCATACAGAAAAATAATTATGACATTTACAGATTTACAAAAGCAACGTCGAACGACATACACTTTGGGTAAAAAAATACCACAAACGCCAGAAGAGATTTTTGAAATTGTGAAATCTGCTGTTAAATATGCACCGACAGCATTTAATAATCAAACAGTACGTACAATTTTATTAACAGGTGCCTTTCATGAAAAATTATGGCAATTAACAGCAGATCGCTTAAAGGCAGAAGTGTCAGATGAAATAGCCTATAACAATACACTGGCTAAGCTTAATAGTGCCTTTAAAACTGGTTATGGGACAATTCTATTTTTTACAGATACGTCAGTTGTCAAGTCTTTTGAAGAAAATGTACCGTTATATGCAGAAAATTTTTATGACTGGTCAGAACAAGGCCATGGTATTGCTGAATATGCGACATGGCTAGCGTTAACAGAGGTTGGTCTTGGTGCGTCACTACAACATTATAATCCACTGATTGATGAACAAGTTGCAGACAACTTTAACGTGCCATCATCATGGCGTTTGCGGGCACAAATGCCTTTTGGCACCATTGAGTCGCCAGCAAACGATAAAACATTTGAAGCAGATGAAAACCGTTTTAAGTTGTTTAAATCATAAACTGCCTGACATTGTCAAACAAAAAACAAGTAGAAAACCTCAACAGTGGTTTTCTACTTGTTTTTTGTTTGTGTGAACTTCGCTTTTAATGCCGCAACTTGCTCTGCTTTGGTCAATTGTGTTTGTTGACCTGACTTGTAATTGGCATTTGCTTGTTTTTGTTTAAAATCAATTTGATAACGCCCCATAGTAGACCTCCTTTATTGCCTGAAACATAAGTATAACGCATATACTCAATTTTTCCAAATCATGGCTTGATAAGGAGACAGTGTCATTTTTGGGGTAATCTTTGTAAATGAACCAGAAGAGGATATTATTGGCCACCAAACTTCCAAAAAAATTGAATCTGGCAAAACAATGGACAAAGGATTATCGTCTAAATTGAGCATTATTAAACGTTTTTGATCAGCTATTTGGCGAATAAAAATTAAAATATTTTTTATTTTCGTTTTTATCAATTTAAAATCGCCAGTTTGTAAAACAGCATCATGACGACGCAAATGAATGAGTCGCCGATAATAATGTAACATAGACTGATTATCTATCAGCTCATTGTGTAAATTAATGCTAACACTATTAGTATTTGTAAGAATCCATGATTTTTTTTTGGCCTCATCAGATTGTGAAAATCCGTACTTTGACCATTGCATTGGTGTTCGGGCATTATCACGAGACCAACTTGTTGCCTCAGTTAACGCATCTTTTTCGGATAATCCTGTTAGAACTAAACGTTCATAAGTGTTTTGTGTGGCGACATCATTAATATCTTCTGGGGAGGGGAAATGCATATTTGTCATGCCTAGCTCTTGCCCCTGATAAATAAAGGGCGTACCACGTAAAGTTAGAAGTAATGTTGCTAGAACTTTTCCGGCTGCTTGTGTGTTAGCACCATATACTGTAATGGCACGTGGTTGGTCATGATTTTCAATATATAGTCCTAACCAACCTTGTTTATTTAAAGCTTCTTGCCAATTTGCTAAAATAGTTAAAAAAGATTCACGTTCGGCACGCGGTGGGATTGTAGACTGTCTGACTTGATGCTCAAGTTCAAAAATCATGTCGATAAATCCTACTTGTCCAGTCCAAATACGAGCTGTATCTGCGTGTACGCCACCGGCTTCACCAACAGTCATTAGATTACGTTTGACGAACGTTTGATGCAATAAATCAAGATATTCATCGATGCCCTGATTGTTTGAGAAAATGCTGAATTTGTCATCTCCGACGGGTTGAGGCACATCAAAGTTACTTTTTTTCAGATGGCTGAGTGCGTCTAAACGAAAGCCATCGATATTTTGATCGGCCCACCAGTTAATCATGTCAATAATTTTGTGTTGTACTTTTGGATTCTCCCAATTTAAATCTGGTTGTTGAGGTGAAAATAAATGAAAATACCATTCATTTGTTGCTTCGTTTAATTCCCAAACAGAATCATTTGTGAAATTTTCCCAGTCATTTGGACGAGTATCATTAATATTATCCCGCCAAATATAGAAATTATGGTAGGGATTATCTTTAGATTTGCGTGCTTCTTGAAACCAACGATGTTGGTCAGAAGTATGATTAACAACTAAATCCATAATAACGCGAATATTTAATTTATGGGCTTCATCTAAAAGTTTTTTAAAATCTTCAATAGTACCATAATCTTCTGAAATATCTTGAAAGTCAGAAATATCATAACCGTTATCAATATTGGGAGATTTATATATAGGGTTGAGCCAAATAAAGTCAATATCAAGCCATTTAAGGTACGCCAAATGATTTATGATACCTTTTATATCACCAATCCCATCATTATTTGAATCTTGAAAAGACCGTGGATAAATTTGATAGCCAATTGCTGTTTTCCACCAAGGAAGAGTTGAAGCCCCACTAATTTCCATAAATATACGCCTTTCAAAATAGTTTTCATACTATAGAATGTAACGTCATTGTTATAGTAAATTTTTAGAAGTTGATACTAGTAATAGTCTTGAAAAGCAAAGGGAAATTACACAAGTTTTTGTGTAATTTATGACTGATGAGCAAAGACCACAAAGCCATCTGGTGACAGTATTTTATGCTGATATTGATTAGAAAAAATAGGATGCGAATTTGGCTGCTCAACAACGGTATAATCAAAACCAGTCGTATTGAAAAATGCTGATATCGTCATATTGTTTAATGTACGATGTAAACCAACGATGCTATTTTTGTTAGACCAAGAGAGGTTACCATCTGTTAAGATTATTTGATAATCTCGGCGTAATTTAATTAATTTTTTGAAATAGTCATACATTTCGTGATCTTGTAAATGTTTGTTCCAAACCATGGGTTTGCGATTATCGGGATCCTGATCACCAGTCATACCATATTCTGTGCCATAATAAATATCCGGTGTGCCTTGCTGTAAAAACATAAAAGTAAACATTTGTTTGACAATATTTTTGTTATTTTTGGCGACAGATAAAATGCGAGGCGCATCATGTGAATCTAATAAATTAAACATCATTTGATTAGTTTGATCACGATTGAGTAGGAGCTGAGTATTTAATTGATTAATCATTTGTGTAGCGGTAATTTGTTTTTTTGCAAAAAAATCACTAATGGCACTAGTAAATGCGTAGTTCATGACCCCAGTAAATTCATCACCTTGCAGCCAAGATTGAGCGCTTGTCCAAATTTCACCAATAATATAAAAATCAGGTTTGATAGCTGTAGTAGCTTGTTTGAAACGTTTCCAGAAATGATGATCAACTTCGTTAGCAACATCTAAGCGCCATGCGTCAATATCAAATTCTTTTATCCAATAAGTTGCAATGTTTAACAAATAATCTTGTACTTCAATATTTGCGGTGTTTAGCTTAGGCATGTGTGGTGTGAAAGCAAAAGTATCATAGGTCGCATCTTTTGTTTCTTCAAAATTATTAGTGGCTGTGTATGTTGCAGGCCAAGAACGCACATGAAACCAGTCAGCGTATTTAGAATTTTGACCATTTTTAAGAACATCTTGCCATTGAGGACTTTTATCGCCAATATGGTTGAAAACAGCATCCAACATAATTTTGATACCATGATCGTGTGCTTTTTTGACTAATTCTTTAAAATCTTTTTTGGTGCCAAATTGTGGATCAATTGTTAAATAATCTTGTGTATCATATTTATGATTTGTTGGCGATTTAAAGATGGGTGTGAAATAGATGCCATTAATTCCTAAATCAATTAAGTGGTCAAGATGATCAATAATGCCACGCAAGTCGCCGCCATAAAAGTCTGTTCGGGTTGGATGTCTTTCAGAATCCCAAGGTAAAGTATTCTTGTTATCATTCGTGTGGTCACCATTGGCAAATCGCTCAGGGAAGATTTGGTACCAGACAGTGGATTTTACCCAATCAGGTGCCTTGAACCGGTCAATTTCTTGAAAGTAGGGCATTTTGAAATAGTTACTGGCACCCATTAATCCATCATTTTGATCTGCAGACTTTGTGAGACTTTCAAACCCTTGGTCGCCAAAAAATATGTTTTTTTCATCGGTATCGGTGATAAGAAATCCGTAATTTAAACGATGATTAGCAGCAGATAATTTAGCTTCCCAGTATTGATGAACATCAGTTGTTAAAGTTTTTTTCATACTTATGTCGGCGGATTTTTGCCATGTATCATCAGTCCAATTATAGGGGTCACCGGAAATAATTGTGACAGTTTTAATATCATCGAGAGCAGTTCTCAGACGAACCCGCATTTCTTTTTCAGTGTAAAGATAAGCGTATTCAGACTCTGGACGATGATAAATTGCTGCTTTGTTCATATTAGTCCTCCGTAAGACAAATAAAATTATTAATAGCTAGTTGGTTATTATTAACAATTATTATCAAATTGCTATCATTATAAAATTCGGGTTGTTGTTTCTTGATCAAAAAAATGTCCTTTACTCATGTTTAAAGCCAGTTTTATTTCTTCACCAGGTTGGTGGTAGTCACGCGCGTTGACACGAGCAATTAACTCATGTGTGCCAATTTCAGTATAAAGCATTGAATCTGCACCCATGAGTTCAGCGATATTTACTTTTGCAGTGACTACATTGTCAGAGTACGTATCTAAAGCGATTTGTTCCGAGAGCACATCTTCTGACCTGATACCAAATACAACATTTTTTCCAGAGTAATGATTAGATGAGAGTACTTTAGACATACCATCTGGCACCATAAATCTTAGGCCATCTTCAGTTATTAACATACCTGCTTCATATTTACCTGTTATGAGGTTCATGGAGGGCATACCAATAAAGGTTGCTACAAATATATTTTTGGGTTCATTATATAATTCTTGCGGGGTACCGACTTGTTGAATATCACCACGATCAATAATGACGATACGATCGGCTAATGTCATAGCTTCAGTTTGGTCATGTGTGACATAAATTGTCGTAGCATTAATTTTTTTGTGAATTTTTGTAATTTCTGCACGGATTTCGACACGAAGTTTAGCGTCCAAATTTGAAAGAGGCTCGTCCATTAGCAACACTTTTGCATCACGAACAATTGCGCGACCCATAGCAACGCGTTGTCGTTGTCCGCCTGATAAATCTGCTGGTTTGCGATCTAAGTAATCTTCAATGCCTAATATTTTTGCTGCATTATGCACACGTTTTTCAATGTCATCTTTGGGCATTTTACGTAGTTTTAAACCAAATCCAATATTGTCGTAAACAGTCATGTGAGGATACAATGCATAATTCTGAAAAACCATGGCAATATAGCGATCTTTTGGTGAAACATCATTCATGAGTTTACCATCAATATAGAATTCACCACCTGAAATTTCTTCGAGACCAGCAATCATGCGCAGAACTGTTGATTTTCCTGACCCAGAAGGACCGACAAAAACGATAAATTCTTTGTCATGTATAGCTAAATTATAGTCCGTAACCGACGGCGTATCCATATGTGGATACGTTTTTTTGATGTGCTCTAAACGTATTTCTGCCATTTTAATATCCTCGGATTTTCTAAATAGTTTTAACGATAATTTATTATCTCACCAGTATATCAAGGAGATAATCAAAAACGTGTAAGCGCTTTCACAAATTTATTATATAACAGGCTAAATATAATGCAAGCGTTTTCTTAAAAACGGCTATACCATTTGTTTTTTTTAATCCTCTCCAAAAAATAATTAGTTATTAACAGAGGAAAAACAATGTGTTATCTTATACACTAAGCTGCCTGAACACAATAACGCTGATTATGAATGTCTAGACCAATTTCTTTTAAAAAATAATGAAAGCGCTTGCATAAAATATGCATTTGTTTTATGATGAACTCGAACAATAAAACAAAGAGAATATCTTGGAGGATATTATCATGACGAGTACAACGGTAAAAATTGGTGCAGTTGCTGCGGTTGTTATAGTATTGGCCGCAGGAGGGGTCACAGCAGTAAAAATGCATGAGTCAGCTCAGAGTAAAACATCAAAAACTCAAAATTTGAAATTGTGGGTTGATACTGCTACAAAACCAACATATGTCACGGCGGTTAAAAATTTTGAGAAGCTTAACCCAAAAGTTAATATTACAATCAAGTATACTAATTCGACAGACGCCTTAAAAAATTTGCAAAAGGATCCATCTGCAGCAGCAGATGTCTTCATGTTTCCACATGATCAGATTGGTTCATTAGCTTCACAAGGTTTGATTTATCAAAGCACAAAGTATGCTAAAAGTTTGAAGGACACGCAAATTCCAAATGCTATGGCTGGAGCCACTTATCAAGGGAAAACATATGGTTATCCTTACGCAATAGAATCACAAGTATTGTATTACAACAAGACGCAATTGAATGATAATGATATTAAAACTTGGACAGAACTGACAAGCAAAGGCAAGATGGGATCCAATTTAGGAGCTGCTGGCGCTAACTATATCTTCTCGCCGCTTTTCTATACGGTAGGCGATACGTTGTATGGCGAAAATGGTGAACAATCAAAGGGAACAAACATTGACAATGAAAACGGTGCAGCCGTTTTGTCTTGGATAAAGGCCCAGAAAAACAATCCCGGATTCGTACAAGCTAGTACAAATACATTAAATCTGTTACAGTCAAAAAAGATTTCAGCCACGCTATCTGGTCCTTGGTCATACAATGATTATAAAAAAGCATTAGGCGATGATTTGGGTATTGCACCATATCCAACAGTCAATATGGGTACCGGTGAAAAGCAAATGCAGGCATTCTTAGGAGTGAAATTGTTTGGTGTTAAACAGGCAACTAAAGAACCATTAGTTGCAATGAAGCTAGCAAACTATTTGTCTAGTGATAAAGTTCAAGAATTAGGTTTCAAGAACTCTCACTATATTCCATCGTCAAAGGCAGTGCAGGCATTAACTGAAATTAAGAACGATGACCTAGCAAAGGCAGTTGTTAAAATGTCAGAAACTGGTTTTTCAACACCAATGCCTAAATCTCCAGCAATGGCTAATTTTTGGGCATCATCGGATGCGTTATTCAATGATACCTACAAAGGTAAAATTTCAGATCAACAAATGTTGCCAAAGTTGAAAGCATTAGTTAAAAATGCATCTAAAAGTGTGAATTAATCAGAGTAAACATGTTTTTTAGCAGAGAGCGATGCCTCTCTGCGTACATAATAACTAATGAAAGTTGGAATGGAAAATGTTTAAAAAAAAGAAGCATTCAACACTTGAAGAGCATACCTCACTCATTAAATTATTTGGTCAAGCTGACAATGCTACAAAAGCGTCATATCTTATTATGGGGTCGGCAAACTTTGCAAATAAGCAATTTCTCAAGGGTTTGATATTTCTAATTTTAGAAATGAGTTGGCTTACTTGGTTGTTTACACTTGGTTTAAAAGCTTATCATAATATGTTTACCTTGGGAACACACGCACAGGGTTTGGTTTATGATAAATCGTTAGGTATTTCAATTTTGCAAGCCGGTGATAACTCGATGCTTCTACTATTATGGGGGATGTTGTCAGTTATTATTACTGTTTTGTTTATCTGGTTGTATCGCATAAATTTACAGTCAGCGCGGCATATTTGGGAGTTGAAGCAAGAAGGGGCTAAATTGCCAACATTGCGTGAGGACTTAGCATCTTTGCTTGATGAAAAAATGCATATTACCCTAATGGCCATACCAATGACAGGCGTTTTATTTTTTACGATTTTACCATTAATCTACATGATAGCAATTGCTTTCACGTCTTATGATCATAATCACTTACCACCTAAAAATTTGTTTGGATGGGTTGGATTGAACAACTTTGGGAACGTTATTTCTGGTCAAATGGCCCATACATTTTTTCCAGTGCTTGCCTGGACTTTAATTTGGGCAATTGTGGCAACAATTTCGTCATTTTTCTTTGGCGTTATCTTAGCCATGATGATCAATGCTAAAGGAATCAAAGGTAAAAAAATTTTCCGAACAATTTTTATTTTAACAATGGCCATTCCGGCATTTATATCACTGCTGATTATGAATAATATGTTTGCTGATGGTGGACTGGTGAATACATTGTTGATTAATTCTGGCCTGACTAAAACAAACTTGCCGTTTTTTACAAATCCTTTATTTGCAAAATTCACAATCATTATTGTGAATTTGTGGATTGGTATTCCAGCAACGATGTTGGTTACGACTGGTATTTTACAAAATCAATCTGAAGACCAAATTGAAGCAGCACAAATTGATGGCGCTAACAAATTTCAAATATTTAAATCAATTACGTTTCCACAAATTGTTTTTGTCATGGCACCTAGTTTGATTCAACAATTTATTGGTAATGTCAATAACTTTAACGTTATTTACCTATTAACTGGTGGTGGACCTGCTAACTCAAACTACTACGGTGCAGGTTCAACGGATTTGTTAATCACATGGCTATATAACTTGACATTGAATACAGCGGATTATAATTTAGCGTCAGTTATTGGAATTTTGATCTTTATCTTATCAGCAGTCTTTTCATTGGTTGCCTATAAGAAAGTGTCGAACTCGGGAATGGAGGCCTAACTATGCATAGCATTAGAGGCGTAAAACGGCGAAATAAAATAATTTTGTACATTGCTTTATCTGCTATGGCATTTATATGGGTGATTCCAATTATATGGATTGTCCTCACGAGCTTTCGCGGTGAAGGTGGTGCTTTTGTAAATTATTTTTGGCCAAAGACTTACACACTTCACAATTACGTACAGCTGTTTACCAATAGTCAATATCCATTTGGCCGGTGGTTCTTAAATACGTTGTTTGTTTCTATTATCAGTGGAATCATTTCAACGATGCTCGTATTGTCAATGGCTTACTCTTTAAGTCGCTTAAAATTTAAAATAAAAGGCCCCTTTTTGAAAATTGCTTTGGTTTTGAACATGTTTCCTGGTTTTATGGCGATGTTTGCAATTTATTATATCTTGAAGGCAGCCGGTTTAACACAGAGTTTGTTTGCTTTGATTTTAGTATATGTTTCAGGCGCTGGACTTGCATTTTATATTCAAAAAGGTTTTTTCGATACGATTCCTTATTCATTGGATGAGAGTGCAATGCTTGATGGTGCTACAAAATGGGAAATTTTTACCAAAATAACTTTGCCACTGTCTAAACCTATCATTGTCTTTACAGCGTTGACAGCGTTCACTGGACCATGGATGGATTTTATTTTTGCTCAAGTTATCATGGGTGATAACGTTAAAAATTATACAGTTGCGATCGGATTATACTCGATGATGACTAAGGAAACAGCTAATTCCTTATTTATGAGTTTCGCTGCGGGGGCAGTGATCATTGCAATTCCAATTACAATTTTGTTTATTGTTTTGCAACGATTCTACGTTTCTGGTGTTACAAGTGGCTCAGTCAAAGGTTAAAAAAGATTGGGGCGTCAGTCCCAATCTTTTTCATGTTAAAATAACGTGTACAGGAGGTCGCTATGGTAACAATACAAGATATTGCAAATAAATCCGGAGTTGCTATTTCAACGGTTTCACGCGCGTTGGCTGATTCACCCAAAATTAGCGTTAAAACAAAGGAACGCATCAAAAAGATTGCACAAGACATGGGCTATACGCCCAATTTTGCAGCACGAAATTTAACACAGAGTGAAAGTAACACGGTGGGTGTCGTTTTTCAACCGCAAGCATCTGACAGTGCAGAAAATGACTTTGCAATGCAATTATTATTTGGCATTAATTCTCAACTCGTTGCCCGTCAATATTTATTGACTACAGCAACTGGTAGTAACTGGTCAGAAGTGTATAATGCCGTTAAAATGATGGTCGAGGCCGGTCAAGTACGTCGTTTTATACTGCTTTACACTGTTGAAAATGATCCGATTTCTGAATTATTACGAGAGAACAAAGCACGCGTCGTTGTTACTGGTGAGCCGGAGCAAGCCAATGATGTTTTATATGTTGACAATGATAATCGACGAGCTGGGGAAGAAGCGACTAGGCAGCTAGTATCGCAGTTTAATCTAAAAGCACCACTTTTCGTCCGCACTTTGTCTGATTGGCGTTACGAGCGCAATCGTGAAATCGGGTTTCATCTTGCGCAACCAGATGGACCAGTCTTATCACTACCAATTAATTTTCAAGCACAAAAACAAGTGTTGGAAAGCTACTTCGAATTGCATCACGAAATCGACGGTATTATTGCTAGTGACGACAAAATCGGTTATCTGGCACGTAATCAAGCACAAGCCCATTTGCCCACACACCCGAAGCTACCAACGATTGCTTTTAATCGTTCCGAATATGCACGACTTGGTGGTAAGAACTTTTATTCGGTTGATATGTTACCGCGTAGTTTAGGGAGTGAAGCGGTTCGATTATTGTTTAACGATCAGCGTTCTCTGCTGGAGCAAACTAAGGCAACAAGCGTGATTGTACCGTATCGTTTACCTGAATTTGGTGGCGATACATGGTGAATTTAAATGATGTTGCGCAAAAGGCGCATGTGTCAAAAATGACAGTTAGCCGAGTAATTAATCATCCGGATCAAGTATCACCTGAGCTGATGAGGCTAGTACAACAGGCAATTAAAGCCGTCGGCTATGTGCCAAATCAAGTGGCAAGAGCATTAGTCAACCAACGTCAATATGTCGTTCGTTTCTTACTTTTAGAAGATGTCTCAACTGTTGAACCGAATTATGCTAAATTATTGATTCGACTGGCTAACAATTTGCAGAAAAAAGGCTACACACTGGAAATTAGCTTGGATATTATGGCAGAAACACAAAGTATTGATGGGATAATTGTCAGCGGTTGGCGAACAGAAGATTTGTCAAAGTTGCAAGCCCTTGACGTACCAGTCACACTTTATGGCGCAGCGCCAACAAAGTGTCCCTTATCATCTGTTGACGTTGACAATCAAGCTGGTATTGAAAAAGCGACTGAATATATGTGGCGGCAGGGGTATCGTGATATTTATTATATTGGTTTATCATTAGATTTGCCCTTTGCTAGGCAGCGCGAAGCTGGGTACCGAGCAGTTATGGCAAAAAAAGACGGTCGTGTCAGCGTCTATCAAACCGAAAACCATGCTCACTTAGCGGACACGTTAGTAACGAACTTATTGCACAATTTTCAATTACCAACAGCGATTGTTTGCGCGACCGATCGTATTGCACTTGGTGTGTTACGTGCGGTCCAGCGTGTTTATCATATTCCGCGTGATTGTGGTGTAATCGGATTTGATGGGGTGTTCATTGATCAGCTTACCCAGCCACAATTGACTACTGTAAGGCAACCGTTTGCCTTAATTTCTGAAAAAATTGTGGCACAAATTATTTCTCAAATCGAATCCGAAATCATCTTAGAACCAAATAATATCAGCATTTCACCAGATATCGTTGTTCGAGAGTCAACAAGGTTGTGATGATGTTATCGTTAACATTGTGCAAACGCTTCCATTAATTATAAAAATGTTTTATACTATAAAATGTAAACGGTTACATGAATTGCTGTTCAAAAATATGTGTCCGATTTCTAATGAAGAAGATACAGTTTCATCGTGGATTGTTCATAGAATTGGTGCATTATTAGAGCAAACAAGTTGTGTGTCAAAATAATTTTTGGAGGAAGTAACTATGGCAGATAATCAAAAAGGGCGGGGATTGCCTAACTTGCCGCTGCGCACCATTTGGATGCTAAGTTTTGGATTTTTGGGTGTACAGATGGCGTTTTCATTGCAGAGTTCCCAAATGGGACGTATTTTTCAGACATTAGGTGCTGATCCTACTAAGTTAGGATTTTTCTTCATCCTACCGCCATTGGCAGGGTTGTTTGTTCAACCACTAGTTGGTTATTTCTCAGATCGCACTTGGACAAAGCGCTTTGGTCGTCGAATGCCTTATTTATTGGTTGGCGCTCTTGTGTCAGTTATCGTGATGTTCCTGTTGCCCAATTCAGGTAGTTTTGGCTTTTCAACTGCTGCTGGTTTGTGGTTTGGGGCGATCACGATCTTGTTCATGGATTTGAGTTCTAACGTTGCGATGCAACCCTTCAAGATGGTTGTTGGTGACATGGTTAATGAAAACCAAAAATCATACGCGTATTCAATTCAAAGTTTCTTATCTAATACAGGATCTGTGCTGGCAACAATTTTCCCATTCTTTCTGACCGCAATTGGTGTTGCTAATACAGCGCCTAAAGGTCAAGTGCCGGCATCAGTGATTATTTCATTTTACGTTGGTGCGATTGTCTTAGTTGTCTTTTCACTGATTGCAGTCTTTAACGTGAAAGAATACGATGATGCCACTTATGAGTTATATCATGGCTATGCTTTAAGTACACCAAATGATGGTGAGGGTGGCTTCTTGACTTTGTTAAAGCGCGCGCCAAAAACATTTTGGATGGTTACTTTGACTCAGTTCTTCTGCTGGATGGCATTCCAATATTTGTGGACATACGGTACTGGTGCTGTGGCAGACAATATTTTCCATGCCACTGATCCAACAACGGCCGGTTACCAAAATGGTGGAAACTGGTTTGGTATCATGTCAGCGGTTTATGCGATTGCGGCGGTCTTGTGGTCACTAGTCTTATCAAAAATTCCAGCAACCAAGAACAAAGCAGGTTATGCCTTGTCACTATTTTTGGGGGCTATTGGCTTCACATCAGTGTTCTTTATTCACTCACAGTATTTGTTGATTGGCTCATTTATTTTAATCGGTATTTCATGGGCAGGTATGATGGCGTACCCATTCATCATGGTAACCAACGCATTGCCTGGCGATCACATGGGTACTTATCTAGGATTGTTTAACGGTTCAATTTGCTTGCCGCAAATTGTAGCCTCGGTTGCTAGTTTTGCACTATTCCCAGCACTTGGTTCACATTTTCCATCAATGATCTTAGTATCCGGAATCTTAATGTTAATTGGTGCTGTTAGTGTGTGGTTTATCAATGAAATTCACAGTAATCCAGTAGATGCACAATAATGGCTAGCGCCGCAGCTGAGTATTAAAAAAATTGAAGAGGTAGAAAATCTTATGAAACGAATTTTTGAAGTTGATCCTTGGACAGTTACATCACATGATTTGAATTCTGAAGATAAACGTCTCCAAGAATCTATGACGAGTTTGGGCAATGAATACATGGGCATGCGTGGCATGTTTGAAGAGGTCTATTCTGGTGACACGCATCAAGGTATTTACGTTGGTGGTGTCTGGTTCCCAGATAAAACACGTGTTGGTTGGTGGAAAAATGGTTATCCACTTTACTTTGGAAAAGCTATCAATGCGCTAAACTACGTCAAAGCAGACATCTACGTTGATGGCAATCAAGTTGATTTAGCTAAGAATGATGTGACTGATTTTGAAGTATCATTAGATATGAAAAACGGTGTTTTGAATCGAGCGTTTACCGTGTTTGGCGTTACGTTTAAAATCACGCGCTTAGTTTCAGCAGCAGTAAAGGAATTGGCAGATATTCACTATGATTTGTTATCTGCTGATGGTCAAGCCCACCATGTTCGTTTTGATGCTAGTATTGATGCTGATGTTGTCAACGAAGATTCAAATTATGATGAAAAGTTTTGGCAAGTTTTGGACGCTGGTAATGGAACAAATTCATCATTTATAGCCACGCAAACGATCGAAAACGCATTCGGTGTACCGCAATTTACAGTTGTTGCGCGTCAGAGTTTTGTTGGCGGTGAAAAGCATGGTGTGAATCGCTCTGAAAAAGAAGTGACCGATAACTTTGACATTGAAGTGCCAGCCAAAAGTTCAGTTAGTTTTGAAAAGCGCGTGATTGTGACAACTTCACGTGATTATGATAGTCTAGTTCAAGTGATTAAAGCAGGCGAGACACTAACCGCAGGTATTGCGGCGCAAACATATGACGACATATACACAGCTCATGCGCAAAAATGGGCTCAACGATGGGAGAAAGCTGACGTTCAAATTGAAGGAGATAATGCGGCCCAACAAGGTATTCGCTTTAATTTATTTCAACTATTTTCAACCTACTATGGCAACGATCCTCGTTTGAACATTGGGCCAAAGGGCTTTACTGGCGAAAAGTATGGCGGTGCAACTTATTGGGATACAGAAGCCTTTGCGATTCCTGTTTATCTTGGTGTTGCTGATCCGTCTGTGACACGTTCGTTGCTACAATATCGTTTTGATCAGTTGGATGGTGCATTTCACAATGCCAAAGAACAAGGCTTAAAAGGTGCTTTGTATCCAATGGTGACTTTTGATGGTATTGAGTCACACAACGAGTGGGAAATTACATTTGAAGAAATTCACCGTAATTCTACGATTGCTTATGCCATTTATAATTATACAAATATCACAGGGGATCACTCATGGCTTGATGGTGATGGCGCACAAGTTTTGTATAATATTGCACGTTTCTGGGCAGATCGTGTCCATTATTCTGCACGAAACGATAAGTACATGATTCATGGTGTCACGGGTCCCAATGAGTATGAAAATAATGTTAATAACAATTTCTATACAAATTGGATGGCCAAGTGGGTTTTGCAATACTCACTTGAACACTATGATGAAATCAATGCTGATGAAAAGGCCAAGTTAGCTTTGACTGATGATGAATTAGCAAAGTGGCAAAAAATTGTTGATAAAATGTATTTACCTGAGGCTGATGTTGAAACCAAGACAGGTAAAAAGCATATCTTTGTCCAACATGATACCTTCTTGGATAAAGATTTGACACCAATTGCTGATATGCCACAAGATATTCGACCAATTAACCAAAATTGGTCATGGGATCGTATCTTACGTTCACCTTATATCAAGCAGTCTGACACATTGCATGCGATGTTTTACTTTCCAGATGCTTTCACAGAAGAAGAAAAGCGCAATAATTTTGAATTTTATGAACCATTGACGGTGCATGAGTCATCATTGTCACCATCTGTTCATTCAATTTTGGCAGCTGATTTGCAAATGGCAGATAAAGCAGTTGAAATGTACGAACGTGCAGCGCGTTTGGATTTGGACAACTATAATAATGACACAGCTGATGGGTTACACATTACGGCGATGACGGGTTCATGGTTGGCAATTGTGCAAGGATTTGCGGGTATGCGTGTACGTGATGATAAGCTTCACTTAAAACCATTTTTACCAAAAAATTGGACGAAATATGCATTTCGTTTGGTATTTCGTGGTCATGTATTGGAAGTATCAATTGATGAACAAGGGGCACATGTTGACTTGATTTCAGGTGAATCACTGGTAATTGATTTATCGGGTCAAGACGTGATGTTGACAGCCGACACTTTGTTTTGATATGCAACAATCATGGCAATGTTTTGCACTCTGGGGAAATAGTTTTGATGCTATCAATCATAGCTGTTTTGGTACACCGTATTGCCAGCTGATGAAACAAACTTATACAGCGACCTACCAAATTAAAAAAGTGAGGATAAATAAAATGACTCAATTTTCAGATATAAAAGGATTTGCTTTTGATTTAGATGGTGTCATCGCTGACACGGCACGTTTTCATGGGGAATCTTGGCATCAGACGGCGGATGAAGTTGGTACAAACTGGACACCAGAGCTAGCTGAAAGCTTGAAAGGCATTAGTCGCATGGCCTCGTTACAAATGATTTTAGATGCTGGCGACCATGCTGATGATTTTTCTCAAGCAGACAAAGAGGTGTTGGCAGAGAAGAAAAATCATAATTATCAGCAGTTAATTTCAATGTTGACTGAAGCAGATATTTTACCAGGAATGAAAGCATTTATTCAATCTGCAAAGGCAGCTGGATACAAGATGTCGGTGGCTTCAGCATCCAAAAATGCGCCAATGATCTTAGATCATTTGGGCTTGACAAGTTATTTTGTTGGTATCGTCGATCCGGGCACGCTGACAAAAGGTAAACCAGATCCAGAGATTTTCGTTCGCGCAGCTAGGGTACTGAATTTAGATTCAGAGCAGGTCATTGGATTAGAAGATTCAGCTGCTGGTATTGCCTCAATTAACGGTGCAGGTGAAACGTCATTGGCAATTGGTAACGTCACTGTTTTACGGAGTGCCGATTTAAACTTTAATTCAACCGCTGAAGTTACGCTAACAAGCATCGAAGCAAAAATGAAATAAATGATTAAAAAAACGCCAATGCAAATCGGCGTTTTTTTGCTATTTTATACAATTGTTGCCACTGTTCCACCTGAATTGAGGGTGATATCGGTAAAGATGACAGTATGTGGTGATAGTGACTGATCAGCAATATTAGTGACGGCTAATTCTCCCATTTTGGCGAAGTTTTGTTGAGTGGCCGTTAAAATGGGGCGCGTTAATTGAGTCAATTCTGTACCATCAACGGTTACAATCGATAAATCATTTGGCACGACGATATCAGCATCTTTTGCACCATTGAGCAAACCAATACTGATGATATCAGCTGACCCGATGACAGCAGTAAAAGGCAAAGGCGTTCCAAATTTTTTTATTGCATCTAGTCCCGTTTGATAAGCAGTTTCGACCCCCCAAATAAAATCCGGATTATAAGTAATGCCATGATCTGCTAAAGCGTCAATAAAACCTTGACGTCTTAAGACTGCGACAATGGGATCGGGATTAGAAGCGCCGATTAAAGCCATTTGACGGTGACCATGATCATATAAATAATCAACAATAGTGTGCATCATTGCATAGTTATCAGATGAAATAGACGGAATGACATTGTTGAGTTGGTTAGAAACGCTCAAAAGGTGTACGTCGGCACTTGTTAAAACATCAAAAACAGAATCTTCGATATCAACAGCGAGCATAACAACCGCTAATAATTGTCGAGAAAGCAGGGATTTAACGGTTTGAATTTGTTGTTGACTGTTTGTCTCAACAAAGGCGATTAACAATTCATAACCTAGTTCAAATGCTTTGTTTTGCATGCCCTTAATGATTTCATCAGCAAAATTGGTGTGTGTGGTCGGGACTAATACACCAATAACACGACTTTCTTTTTGCGACAGATCTGCAGCTGATTGGTTCTTGTAATAACCCATATCATTTGCTAATTGTCGAATACGTTGCGCTGTTTTCTCACTAAAACGCCCACGATTTGTCAAAATTCGTGAGACGGATGCTGCTGAAATACCAGCTTTATTTGCGATGTCTTTAATTGTGATAGTCATACCTCATATTATAACCTAAAATCTATTGACAAACACTGTGTAAGCGGTTACAATAATATTTGCGTAAACGTTTACTCAAATATAGTAAACAGGCTTATAGGCATAGTGAGGAAATGATAATGACACAGACAAAGTGGTGGCAAAAGGCAGTTGTCTATCAAATTTATCCACGCAGTTTTCAGGATAGTAATGGGGACGGCATTGGTGATATTCCGGGTATCATTCAACGCTTACCTTATTTGAAAAAATTAGGTGTACAGGTGATTTGGTTAAGTCCAATTTATCAATCACCAAATGATGACAACGGTTATGATATCAGTGATTATCAGAAAATTTTACCAGAATTTGGTACGATTGCTGATGTTAGAGAGATGCTGTTAGTTGCACATGAACTTGGTTTGAAAGTAATGATGGATTTAGTGGTTAATCATACATCTGATGAACATTATTGGTTTCAAAAAAGTTGTCAGTCTAAGACTAACGCGTACCGTGATTATTATATCTGGCGAGATCCAGTCAATGGACATGCACCAAATAATTGGTTATCTGATTTTGGTGGGTCAGCGTGGGAATATGATGCTAAAACAGCACAATATTACTTACATCTGTTTTCTAAAAAACAACCAGATTTAAATTGGGATAATCCAAAACTACGACAAGAAATTTACACAATGATGCAGTGGTGGTTGAATCAGGGCGTTGACGGTTTCCGTATGGATGTTATTAACTTGATTTCTAAGCGATCAGGGATGCCAAATGATCCAGAAGTTGCTGATGGTAATCATGGGTCTTCAATGGTATTTTCAGCAAATGGGCCAAATGTGCATCAATACCTGCAAGAGATGAACCAGCAAGTGTTGTCGAAACATAACATCATCACTGTGGGCGAAACGCCTGGTGTAACAACAAATGATGCAGTGAAATATGCTGGATTTGACCGGCATGAATTGCAAATGGTGTTTCAATTTGAACATACAGAGCTTGATAGTAGTCATGAAGGCTTGGGCAAGTGGAGTAATGAACGTGTTAATTTGGTGGATTTGAAACGTATTTTATCTAAATGGCAAACGAATTTATATGGGCAGGCTTGGAATAGTTTGTATTGGAATAATCATGATCGACCACGGGTAGTGTCACGATTTGGCAATGATTCAGAAGTGTATCGTGTTCAATCAGCTAAAATGTTGGCAGCAACACTTCACTTTATGCAAGGGACACCATATATCTATCAAGGTGAAGAAATTGGGATGACAAATATCACATTATCATCTATTGATCAATATCAAGACATTGATACGTTAAACGCTTATGATGATCTGGTTAGTCAAAAAAAACGTGTAACGCCTGAGCAAATGATGGCTTACATTCATCACTCTTCCCGTGATAATGCGCGCACACCAATGCAATGGGATAACACCAAAAATGCTGGTTTTACTACTGGAAGTCCTTGGTTACCCGTTAATTCTAATTACCAAACGATAAATGTATCTGATACGTTTTCTGACAGGGAATCAATTTTTTATTTTTATAAAAAATTGATTGCTTTGAGACAACAATTGCCGATTATAACAACCGGTCGTTATGAAGTATTAGATTTAGAGGACGAATTTGTTTATGCTTACAGACGGATTGGCAAAAATTCACAGTTGTTGGTAATCAGTAATTTTTCAGATCAACCGCAAATACGACACTATAATTTTGGCACAATCACGTCATTGATCATTGGTAATTATAAAGATGATGCAGGTGATATTTTAAGAGCTTATGAAACGAAAGTTTATTTGATTGAAATGTAAACGGTTACTTTAAAAGTGATTACGTGTTAATCACTTAACGAAAGAGAGTGAATATTTTGAATAACAACATACAAAAAAAGGGTCAACTACCAAAACTCACTAGTATGCAATTGTTTTTAATGACATTTGGTTATGCTGGTGTACAAGTTGCTTTTTCAGTTCAAACTGGTAACATGGGCAGAATATTTCAAACGTTAGGAACTGATCCAACTAAGTTAGGATTTTTCTTCATTCTGCCACCATTAGCTGGCATGATAACACAGCCGTTAATTGGTTTATTTTCAGATAAAACATGGCTCCCAAAACTAGGGCGACGCATACCTTACCTGATTGGTGGTTGTGCAGTATCAATTGTGGTGCTATTATTATTGCCAAATACAGGTTCGTTTGGCTTTGGTTATGGTTCAATGACAGCTTTATGGTTTGGTGCAGTCACTGTATTATTTATGGATTTATCTGCAAATGTGTCTATGCAACCATTTAAAATGATCATTCCAGATATGGTTAGTGAGCAGCAAACAGATAAAGCATGGACACTACAGAATATGTGGGGCAGTTTAGGCGGCGTTATTGCCTTTATATTTCCATTTGCTTTAACAATTTTTGGTATTTCTAATACGGCGGCTCGTGGCGTTGTACCTGATTCAGTCAAAATATCATTTTATGTTGCAGCAGCTATTTTGCTGCTATCTACAATATTTACTGTTATCAATGTGAAAGAATATGATCCAGAGACACTGGCCTATTACCACGGTATCACAGCTAATAACGAAAAACGTGATTCATTTGTCGATATCTTAAAACATGCCCCTAAGGTATTTTGGACATTAGGTATCGTAGAATTCTTTGTTTGGTTTGGCATTCCATATATGTGGACTTACTCTACTGGTGCTTTATCGGAAAATATTTGGCACGTATCAGATCCGGCGTCTGCTGGATATCAAGCAGCTGGAAATTGGTTTGGTATATTACAGGCAGTCTATTCAGTAGTGGCGATATTAATTGGTATTTTTTTCCAACATCTCAATAAAAAAACTCGCAAATGGGCTTTTTTCTTTAGTTTACTGGCTGGTGGAATTGGCTTTATAGTTGTCGCATATGGACATACACATATATCATCATTAGTTGGATTTGTATTAATAGGTATTGGGTGGATTGCCATTATTTCTATACCCTTTACGATATTAACTAATGCTTTAAATGGCAAACATGATGGTATCTATCTAGGATTATTTAATTGCTTCATATGCATTCCCCAAATAGTCGCTTCAATTGCAAGTTTTGTTATTTTCCCACTTGTCGGCCAATCAATGGCACATATGTTGGCTATTGCTGGTGTGACTTTAATAATTGGCGGATGCTTAATTTGGATAGTTAAAGAAGATGAGTCAAAAACGGACAGAATAAAAAAAGGAATATAAATCATGACAAAGAACATTAAATGGTGGCAAAAAGCAGTGGTGTATCAAGTTTATCCGCGCTCATTTCAAGATGCAAATGGGGATGGTATTGGTGATTTACAGGGAATTGAGCAGCGATTAGATTATATCGAAAAATTAGGAGCAGACGTTATTTGGTTGAATCCAGTATATGCGTCACCTGACAAAGATAACGGTTACGATATTTCCGATTATGAAGATATTAATGCTAAATTTGGTACGATGGTAGATTTTGATCGTTTACTTAGTAAGGCACATGCTAAGGGGATTAAAATTTTAATGGATTTAGTGGTTAATCACACTTCTGATCAACATCAATGGTTTATTGAGAGCCGATCATCTAAAGATAATGATAAACGAGATTTTTATATTTGGCGTGATCCTGTTGACGGCCATGAACCAAACAATTGGGGATCATTCTTTTCAGGTCCTGCTTGGAAATACGATGAGAGCACTGGTCAATACTATCTTCATTTATTTGTTGAAGGACAACCTGATTTAAATTGGGTTAATACGAAGGTGCGCCAATCTGTTTTTGACATGATGAATTTCTGGGTTGATAAGGGGATTGATGGTTTCCGAATGGATGTTATCTCATTAATTTCCAAACCTGATGGTTTACCAGATGGTGATGTTCCTTCAGGTGGGACGTATGGCAATTCTGACAAAGCAGTAGCAAATGGCCCATATGTTCATGATTATTTAAAAGAAATGCGTCAGAAAGTATTAAATCGTGCTGATATGATGACAGTTGGTGAAGCGTCAGGTGTTGATATCAGTAACGCGATTAAGTACGCTGATAATGATGCTTCTGAATTGAACATGGTCTTTCAATTTGAACACATGGGGTTAGATAATAATCCCAATCCAGCACTTGGTAAATGGTATGATAAAAAAGTTTCGTTAATTGATTTAAAAGAAAATTTATCCAAATGGCAAAATAAATTGGCGGGGAAAGCATGGAATTCATTGTATTGGGATAATCATGATCAACCACGTGCCGTTAGTCGATATGGTAACGATAAGCCAGAATATCGTGAAGTATCAGCTAAAATGGTAGCGACACTATTGCATTTTATGCAAGGAACTCCTTATATTTATCAAGGTGAAGAAATTGGGATGACAAATGCGTATAATTTAAAGCGCTCTGATTTTGATGATATTGAGATAAAAAATGCATTTGAGTATTTAGTGGATAAAGATCATTTGATTGATGAGAAAACGATGCTATCTTATGTACATGCTAAAGGGCGAGATAACGCACGAACACCCATGCAGTGGGATGAAACAAAAAATGCTGGATATACCACCAGTACACCATGGTTAAAGTTAAACGATAATTATCAAGAAATAAATGTGAAACAAGCCTTATCAGATAGCCAATCGATTTTTTATTATTATCAAAAGCTAATACAATTGCGCCATGAGATGCCAGTGATTACAACAGGTGATTATGAGCTGCTGGACTCAAAAGATGATGAAGTTTATGCTTACCGACGACTTGGTGACGGTGAACAATTATTAATTATCAATAATTTCACAGATCAAAAATTAATACGTCAATTTGACGTACCAAGACAAGCAACTGTGCTGATTAGTAATTATGATGATGATCAAGGCGAACTATTACGGCCTTATGAGTCGAAAGTTTATTATTTTTAAGGGCGTAATCGTTTAAATGAATCATAGTTAACTTGACTTTATCATTAATTAAAGCTATGATTAAAACAATATTAAAGCCGATGAATTGGAAAAATTATAGTTTGGACAAGTAGAAATTTTGCGGATGATGCAAGCAAAACGATAACATGATTTGCGACACCTTGGAGGTCATTGTTGTTTAAGACAGTGCGTGGTTGCGCGATAAGCAGACCAAGCGATACATGAACTTGTATCGGAATTTAAGGTGGTACCGCGTAAAAACGCCCTTAACGAGAAGTCGTTAAGGGCGCTTTTTTCAGGTTAAATATTAAAATTTCAAAGGAGAATATGTTGCTATTCTAGTCCAATTTATCGTAGCAACGATTAAAAAAATGGCAAAACCAACATTTCAACGACCAAAGGGAACGGCTGACCTATTGCCGGATAATACATTACAGTGGCAACATGTCGAGAGTACCGCACGTTTGTTATTTGGCGATTATAATTTTAAAGAAATACGGACACCACTATTTGAAAATTTTGATGTCTTTTCACGATCAGCAGGAGATACATCCGATGTTGTGACAAAAGAAATGTACGACTTTCATGATAAGGGAGATCGTCATATTGCATTACGCCCTGAGGGAACCGCAGGTGTTGTGCGGGCATATGTTGAAAATAAATTATTTGGACCAGAATTTGATAAACCTTACAAGGTATATTATATGGGTCCAATGTTTCGTTACGAACGGCCGCAAGCTGGCCGTTTTCGTCAATTCCATCAAATTGGCGTAGAAGCGTTTGGATCAAAATCACCTGCCTTAGACGTTGAAATTATTGCAATGGCTGTCGATTTATTTCAGACGTTAGGTCTTAAAAATTTAAAAGTAGCCATTAATACTTTGGGTGATAAGTCATCACGAGTAGCTTATCGTCAAGCATTGATTGATTATTTAAAACCACATTTTAACGAACTATCTACTGATTCACAAAATCGACTAGAACAAAATCCACTGCGTGTTTTGGATTCAAAAGATCCTCGCGATAAAATATTTGTCGCTGATGCGCCATCAATATTAGATTACTTATCAGAGGAAGCAACTAAACATTGGCAACAAGTACAGACAATGTTGCGTGCGTTAAACATAAATTATGACATTGATGCAACAATGGTTCGTGGCTTAGATTATTATAACGATACAATATTTGAAATTATGACAATTGATGACAACTTGAAAGGGGCTGCCACGATTGCTGGTGGTGGCCGTTATTCAGGACTAGTGGCAGAGTTTGGTGGGCCAGAAACACCTGGCGTAGGATTTGGTATTGGTATGGAACGTTTGATCGGATTACTTAATGCGCAAAATAGCGCACCAATAGTTGATGACAAGTTAGATTTTTATGTGGTTAATATTGGGGATGGCACTGATGTTGTGGCTATGCAAACTGTGCAAGCTATTCGATCATTTGGCTATGTTGCAGAACGCGATTACCTTGGTCGTTCTGCAAAGGCACAGTTTAAAAGTGCAGATCGTAACCATAGTAAATATGTTGTAACCATCGGTGACCAAGAATTAGTTAACAATACTGCTAATGTCAAGGACATGGCAACTGGCTACCAACAAACTGTCAAATTAGCAGATTTGTATACAAACTTACCTACAATCATCGCTTCAAAAGGAGATAAATAATGAAACGAACAACATACGCAGGATTAATAGATGAAAAATATCTTGGACAAACAGTTACTTTATCGGGATGGGTACAAAAGCGCCGTGATTTTGGGGATCTCATTTTTGTTGATTTACGTGATCGTGAAGGTATAGTGCAATTGACTTTTAGTGCGACTAATCAGATCGCTTTATCAGTGGCAGAAGAGATGCGTAGTGAGTATGTCATATCAATTACTGGTCTGGTTGTTAATCGAAATGATGATCAAGTTAACAATAAAATCAAGTCAGGAAAAATTGAAATTAATGTCACTGATGCCAAAATCTTAGCTACCTCAAAAACACCACCATTTTATATTGAAAATGGTGTTAATGCGAACGAAGAATTGAAATTAAAATACCGTTACTTAGACTTACGGCGTCCAGAAATGCAACAGAATTTACGCATCCGCTCAAAAATCATGTCAAGTGCTATGCACTTTATGGACCAAAATGACTTTATTAACATTGAAACACCAATCTTAGCTAAATCAACACCTGAAGGTGCACGAGATTACCTTGTGCCTTCAAGAATATTTCCTGGCTCATTCTACGCTTTACCACAATCGCCACAGTTATTTAAACAGCTTTTAATGGGTGCTGGATTTGATCGTTATTTTCAAATTGCACGCGCTTTTCGTGATGAAGATTTAAGAGGTGATCGTCAACCAGAATTCACGCAAATGGATATCGAAACTTCTTTTATGTCGGCAGATGAAATTCGTACTTTAGTAAACGCATGGGTTAAGACAATGATGCATGATGTTGTGAACTTTGACCTTGATACAGCAAAAATCCCAACGTTGACTTGGCAAGAATCAATGGATAGATTTGGGACTGACAAACCTGATCTACGTATTGCTTATGAACTAAAAGATCTATCATCCATTGTCAAAACATCAGATTTTGGTGTCTTTACCAATGCAATCAAGGCAGGTGGGGTTGTTAAAGCCATCGCTGTTCCAGGTGGTGCTGACAAATATTCACGCAAAGGCCTTGACAAATTAGCACAGTACATTGAACGCTTCGGAGCCAAAGGTTTGGCTTGGTTAAAAGTGACTGACGAGGGACTTAAAGGACCAATTGCAAAGTTTTTTCCAGAGGGAAATGATTTAATTCATGCAACTGGTGCAAAAGTTGGTGATTTATTATTGTTTGGTGCAGGTCGTACGGATATTGTTGCGGCAACATTGGATTATTTACGTCGTCAAACGGCCAAAGATTTAGAATTAGTTAATCAAGAAAATGCATGGGCTTTTGCTTGGATTGTTGACTGGCCATTATTTGAGTATTCTGAAGATTTTGATCGTTGGATCGCAGCACATCATCCATTTACAATGCCAAACGAAGAAGATCTTCATTATTTGGACGAAGGGGAGGACCCACATCAAGCGCATGCGCAAAGTTATGACTTAGTTTTGAATGGCTATGAACTAGGATCTGGTTCAATTCGTATTCATAATATGGCTATCCAAGAAAAGATGCTCAAAGCGCTTGGATTTACGCCTGAAGCGGCTCATGAGGCTTTTGGTTTCCTACTTGAAGGCATGGATTTTGGTTTTCCACCAATGGGCGGCATTGCCCTTGGATTAGATCGTTTAGCCATGTTACTAGCAGGACAAGAAAATATTCGAGAAGTCATTGCTTTTCCTAAAAACTCACGTGCAACTGAACCTATGACGCAAGCACCTATGCCTGTAGATGGCAAACAATTGAATGATCTTGGATTATTTGTGCCAGAAAATTAATCAGTAAAATATAAAAATGTTATAATAATATAATCGATGTATTATAAATTAAAATTATATTTTTCTATTACCAATCTATTAAACAGTTCAAAATACGTTATTTAAAAGGGATGTACGAGTAAGTACAAAAATCATGCAAAAATTTTTCCATAATTTTATGAAACATCGTTATACTGGCCGTGTTGGTGGCGCAATATTTTATGCTGTGATTGTTGCCGTTGCTATGAACTATTTTTGGCGACCAGGGCACATTTATTCGTCTGGTTTTACGGGATTTGCGCAACTAGTTTCAACATTGACAGGTGGCAAGATTCCTGTTGCGTTAGCGCTGGCGTTGGTTAATTTACCTATGTTAATAATTGCTTGGTGGCAATTATCATGGCGTTTTGCAACCTTTACAACGTTAGCTGTATTATTAAGTGCGGCGTTAATGCCACTATTTGATACTACACGTGTATTAACACCTGATCCGTTAATTAATGCACTGTTTGGTGGTGCTTTAAATGGTATGGCAGTTGGGACAGCATTAAGATATGGTGTAGGTACTGGCGGTCTTGATGTTATCGGGCTGCTAGTTAAAAAAAAGTTTGGCCTTAAAATGGGACCAGTCAACCTAGGATTTAACGCGTTGATTATGATTGGCGCTGGTTTAACTTATGGCTGGAAATATGCACTTTACTCTATTGTCGGTGTTATTGTGAGTTCGCGGATGATTGATGCCTTCTTTACACGGCAACAGCAGATGCAGGTAATGATTATCACGACAAAACCTGAGGAAATGGTACAAGGCATTTATGACAAAATGCGTCGTGGTGTGACGATTATCAATGATGCACATGGTGGTTACACTGGTGAAGATCGTGCGGTGTTATTAACTGTTATCACGCAACAAGAACGTTTTGAATTACGAGAAGCGATTAAGTCTGTTGACGATCATGCTTTCTCATCAACTTGGAAAATTGAACATACGGTTGGCCGCTTTTATGAACCAGAATTATAAAAATAATTAAGGTATTGATCGAACTAGTTTGAAAATAATTATCGTTTGAACGATTAAATATATTAAAAATTAGTATACAGGTGGTGTGACAAATGCGTTTAAATCCGGATGATATACAACAAGAAATCTATAATTTAATTCTGAACCCAGCTACAAGGGAGTGGGAACGTGAATTGCTAGTACAGGCAAAAAATGGGCAATCTGATGTTAGCTTTAGGGAACATCTTGACATACTTAATAATGGGCTTAAACCTTTAGCTACAAGAAACAATTTAACGCCAGACGTGATGGATTTTTATTTAAAAATAAATGGGGAACCACAAACAGATTCAAGAGATAAACTAGCATTGCATACTGCACCAAATCCACCGTATCAAGAGCGGGCAATTTTTGCTGGTGGCTGTTTTTGGTGTATGGTGGAGCCATTTGATACGCGTCCTGGTATAGTTGCTGTTATTTCTGGCTATACAGGTGGTAATTGGAAACAGCCAACATATGATCAAGTTGTTGGGCAATATACTGGGCATGTTGAAGCGGTTGAAATATTGTTTGATACACGCTTGATAACATACCAACAGCTAGTTGACATTTATTGGCAATTGATTGATCCGACTGATGATTTAGGTCAAGTTGATGATCGCGGTGAGAACTATCGACCTGTTATTTTTGTAAATGATGAGAAACAACGGCAAATTGCTGAGCAATCCAAAGAAGCTGTTATTGCGTCACATCGTTACTCCAAACCGATTGTTGTAGGAATAGAAAACGCGACAACATTTTGGCCAGCTGAAAATTTTCACCAAGATTTTTATAAAAAAAATAAAATACGTTATCGCAAAATAAAACAGTCACGACAATTGTATTTTCTCTCACAACGCCTAACTAATAGGATTCATAAGCTATTTAGAAAATAATACGGTTGATGTGATTATGCACTAGGGGCGCCGATATTGGCTGAGAAGAACTCTTTAAATCTGAACCAGATTATACTGGTGCAAGAAAGTGCGATATTAATGATTTTTTAGGTGGTATTTTTCTCTGATTATGAGAAAAATACTTTTTTATTGCCTTAAAAATGACGTGATGAACTAAATAATAATTACTAGGTGTCATAATGATTGCGATGCTGTACTTCTGTCCCTTTGAATCTGATTTGATTAATGCTAGCGTAGTAAAATAAACACAAATATTGTGTATTTAATTAATCAGGTGCAGTAGTCATTCAAAAAAAACAGTTATTTAAAACAAAAATGTTGAGATGATTGTACCAAATGTGGTAAATTTAATGTTGAAATAGGTCATTTTTTGTTATTGATAATTTAAAGAGAGCAGGCATGTATGATTAAAAATCATCAAAAAAATCAAGATGAAGTTAACTCAGATGAAGCAGTCTTTGAATCGTTTTTTTCAGATGTATTGAGGAAAATGCCAGCGACAACTGCAAAAATTATGCAACAGACCTTTAATGAATCTAGGGTTAAAGCTGAAAAAATAGTGTTTAATAGTAGGCATCAAGTTGAACGCCGTTTTTCAGAATTTCTAGATGGTGTAGATAATCAAACCAAAACAAAATGCCATCAAATTATTCATGCAGCAGCGCTAACTGCAGCAATTGTAGGGTGTTCACCAATACCATTTTCGGATGCCTTTTTGCTTGTCCCTATACAGCTCACAATGATGTCGCGATTACACAAATTATTTGGTCAATCTTGGTCGGCAAGTGTTGGGAAGAGCTTATCTAAAGAGCTTGTAGTAGTTGGCTTAGGTAGAGGTGCTGTTGGTAATATCATTAAATTTATTCCTGCTGTTGGGACTGTCACAGGAGCCGCAATTAATGCTTCTGTAGCCGTATCCATCACTGAGGCCTTGGGCTGGACAACTGTTAAAATGTTAAATGATGGCGAAGATTTATTTGAACAAGTGATGTCTTTTAGAGGTCAATTCAATATCTTGTTTAAAGCAATGCACAATTTAAAATAAACTTTTATCTGCTTATAAGAGGATGTGGCATAAATATTAAGTAAGTCATAGCTTATTTAATTGTGGATAAAAAAATTATATGTTGCTAATACACGATTAATAAATAAAAGTTATATGTGTATTTTCTATCTAATTAGGTAAGGAAAAGTAACACTGATATTGATCAACCAATTACCAAATTTGAATCAGTGATTGACTTTTTAGTATATATTGTCTCTTGCATGTGTATTGTAAATTCATCGTATGAAAATACCCGAAATGTTATATAACATTTCGGGTAAACAGTTTGCCATAAGTTAAAGTGCAATATTACACATCAGCTGCTACGTTTGCAAACTTTCGGTGAGCTAAGTATCCAAAAACAAGGCTAAATATAACAGCGCCAATAGCGGATACGCGAGAATCGGATTGGAAGAATAAACTGAGATAAATAGCTAAAAAGAATAGTAATGTCAATGGACTTGTAAATTTGTATCCCGGCATTGTAAAGCCATCTGGTAGATAATCGGAGGATTCGCGAAATTTTCTATGTGCATACATTGTCATAGTGTAAACAATAATATACATGTTTGAAGAAATAGCTGTAATGAATCCAAAAGCTGAAGTGATTTGTGGTATAGCATTAATAACGGGCGATAGCAGGACTAAAATAGCGGTTAGTAGAATAGCATTGGCAGGAACACCATGTGTTGATATTTTTTTGAAGTGCGACATGATTGGTGTAGTAGAATCTTCCGCTAACTGGTAAAAATGTCGACCTGCAGAATATATTGCCGAATTTAAAGCTGAAGCAGCAGAAGTCAAGACCACGAAGTTAATGATGACAGCTGCTGCTCGTAGACCTGCTAGTTGAAATACCATGACGAAAGGACTTTGATCTGGCGTTTTTGCAATGACATGCCAGTTGATAATTGACATAATAATGGTCATCGCGCCTAAATAAAAAATTAAAATACGAATAATTATTGTATTTATAGCTTGTGGCAAAACGGCACGTGGATTTTGTGTTTCAGCTGTTGTGATGCCAACGAATTCCATACCTTGAAAGGCGAAGAAAACCATGGGAAAGGCAGAAATGAACATCCCTACACCATTAGGAAACATTGAAAAATTATGTGTGATATTGTTAAATGAGGCTATGGTATGGCCACCTGAAGCGGGTGCTTGAAAACCAGTAAAAATCAAAACTAAGCCAGTCACAATCATGGCAACAATGGCAATAATTTTAATCATTGCAAACCAGTACTCTGTTTCACCAAAATATTTAACAGAAATTAAATTAATTAAGGTTAAAATAGCTAAAAAAGCGATTTGTATAATCCAAGTTTGCCAATGTGGGAACCAAAATTTAACATAGGTTGAAACAGCTGTTAACTCGGCCATGGCGACGAAAACTAAACCAATCCAATATGACCAACCTGCGAAATAACCAGCACCAGGGCTAACATACTTGCTGATGAAAGAAACGAAAGTGTGTTGTGAAGGATCCGCATATAACATTTCTCCGATACCACGCATCATGAGGAAGAAAAAAGCGCCTAAGACAGCATAAACAATTAAAATTGAGGGGCCGGTACGGGCAATAGAATTACCAGCACCTAAGAAAAGTCCCGTTCCGATTGTACCGCCAATAGCGATCATTTGGACGTGCTTTTTTTTAAGACCACGTTTGGTACCATCTGCGTTTGTTGCTATGTTTGTATGTGTCATCATATAAATAAACCTCCCAATTTACAACGGGCTATGAAGATAGTCGTTGAAACCATATTATCATTTTAATCATTATTTACTCATTTAATAATCACAAAAAAATTAATCTGATTTGTGCATCATGCACAAATCAGATTAATAATAGCGCTAATTGAATATCTACAAGAACATCTGGCATTTCTAAGTCAACGCCTAATAAGTCACTAATACGTTTTAGTCGATAATTGATGGTGTTTCTGTGAACAAATAATGCTGTTGCAACTGCAGTTACATTTTGATGCAAAAATACATAGCTTTTTAGAGTTTCCAATAATTCTGTGTTCTTTAAAATACTACCTAACGTTTTCTCCACGAAAACGTCACTTTCTTGTTTTGGTAGTAGATCTAGGAGTTCTTGCGCATTTTTTGGTCGAAAACGCATAATTGGATGTTGGCTGGATGTTAATTTCAAAGCATTATTTGCTTGATCATATAATTCAGATAATTTATGAACAGATTTTGAAATTCTTGAGAAGCCCATTGTAAAAGGATAATTCAATTTTTTTTGTGTGTTTAGAAATTGAAACAATTGATTCAAAAATTGCCGTGTGTCAATATCTTCATTAATAAGTAGTACAAGTTGCTGACTATGTGAAAATGTTAGGACGGGTAGATGATGCTCTGAAATAAACCAACGTGTGAGTTGTTGTCGAATTTCAAATTGGTGCGATTCAATGATTGTATTTTGTTGGACAAAGTCTATTATGGCCACACGAAAACATTGTTTGTTGTCAATACTTTCATCGTGCAAATAATTATCTATGGCTGAGTCACTTAGGCCACCTTGCATGACATTCAAGAAAAATCCAGAACGGTTACGAAAGTCAGTCTCATTTAATAAATCTGTCCGAGAATTAGCAAGGCCTAAAGTATTCATGACTTGTTGCTGCCGCAACATTTGAAAATCTGATGGTTCTGATTCATTGACCACAAATGCAGCAAATGCTTTGTTTTCATTTAGCGCTGAAAAAATTGGTAAAATATCAATAATTTGATGATTAAATGCAATACGGGTTGGTGCTAATAAATTAAGATAATCGATGTCAGATTCATGACGCAAATAATGCGTTAAAAATTCACGTTGAGCAACCCACTCACTACTAGCATATAATGCTGTAAAATGAGAATCTAATAAGGCAAGTGGCGTTTTTAATACTTTAGCACTTTGATCAAGTAAATGTTGATAGGTAATATTTTGAGCGTTTAGATTTGATAATTGTTGATTAATGGCGATAATTTGTCTTAGTTCGGTATTTTGTGTTTCTAAGATGACCGCGGTGAGACGTTTAACTGTTAATGATAAAAAATCATCTGCCGGTGTCCAAAGTATAGGAATCGCTAATTTGTCTGCTAAAATGATGATGTCTGTTGGTAGTTCATAAATGTAACGGTCTAATTTAATAGCAATGCCACTTGCGTTTATGTCATGCATACCAATGATGAGATCGTGTAATAAATGAGAATTTTTAGTAAAATGAAAACCAGAGGTCACTAATAATTGACCTTCAAAAAGAAAATCATTAATATCAGGTGCATCTATCATACCAACTTGTGTGACATTACGAGATAAGCCATTAGCACCAGCAGCTACTTGGATACTGTGAAGTGAGGGATGTTTTAATATGTCAATTAGTTTCATTATTTTTAAACCTCATCATTTTATTGCTATTTTACCGTATTTGTCTATTATGCACAAGGGAGAAGAAAATATTGTGCAATGCGTATGAAGACGTTTATGTGATACCATGTTAAATTACGTCATAACAAGTTTTTAGGAGGATTGACTATGCGATCAGAAAAGAAGATTATTAGTAACGTTTTAAAGGGATCACTGGGAAATTTAATTGAGTGGTTTGATTGGTATGTTTATGCATCTTTTGCAATTTACTTTGCACCATCGTTTTTCCCGGCGCATGATAAAACAGCTGAGCTACTTAGCACAGCTGCTGTATTTGCAATTGGTTTTTTAATGCGTCCGTTAGGCAGTTTGGTTTTAGGAAAATATGCTGATCAACATGGCCGCCGCGCTGCATTAACGTTGTCAGTACTTATTATGGCAAGCGGTTCGTTTATTATTGCGCTAACACCAAGTTACGCTAAAATAGGTCTCTTTGCACCAGCTATTTTAATTTTAGCACGTCTGTTTCAAGGCCTATCTTTAGGTGGTGAATATGGGACATCTGCCACTTATTTATCTGAAATGGCTAGTGCAGGACATCGTGGATTTTATGCATCATTTCAGTATGTCACTTTGATTAGTGGTCAACTGATTGCTCTAGGTGTTCAAATTATTTTGCAAATGACGATGACTGAAGCAGCACTAACGTCATGGGGATGGCGTATACCATTCTTTATTGGCGCTTTGGGAGCACTTGTAGTTCTAATATTACGGTTGAGTATGGAGGAATCCGATCAGTTTATTGCCCAAAGCAAGAAAGCAAAAGGACGTTTACGTGATTTAATGCGCTATCCGAAAGCAGTTTTAACAGTTGTCGGTCTCACATTAGGTGGTACGATTGCTTTTTATACTTATACAACCTATTTACAAAAATTTATGATTAATTCAGTTGGTTTGCCAAAACAACAAGTTGCGTGGATTAATTTTGCAGCACTATTTATTTTTATGATTTTACAACCATTTGCAGGCGCACTTTCTGATAAGATAGGCCGCAAGCCGCTACTATTTTGGTTTGGTGGGTTAGGCACTGTATTAACGATACCAATCTTAACATTATTATCGCATGTTAAAAGCGGGTGGGCAGCTTTTGGCTTGATGATGGCTGGATTAATTATTGTCACAGGTTATACATCAATAAATGCTATTGTTAAAGCAGAAATGTTTCCAACAGAAATTAGAGCACTTGGTGTTGGTCTCCCTTATGGTCTAACGGTTGCTATCTTTGGTGGAACTGTTGAGTATGTCGCTTTATACTTAAAAAAAATAAATCACGAAAATTGGTTTTTTATTTATGTAACGTTGGTAATTGCGATTAGTTTAGCCGTTTATTGGCGAATGACAGATACAAAACATACTTCTAAATTAGATGAATAAATGATAAGATAATTATAAACAAACATTTAATTTATTAGGAGTGAGTATGACGACACAAAAAGATTTATTTGAATCAGTTAAGGAACAGACGCTACTGTTGCAATTGTCAGCACTTTCTGGGTGGGATGCTTTAACAGGTATGCCAAAAGATGCAGGGCATTTTCGAGCGGAAGTGGATGCTTATCTAGCTGAAAAGACCTTTCAGTTATCTACAGGTACTAAAAGAGAAAAGTTATTAATAAATTTAGAGGCAGACGGATCGACACTTGATGATTTAGGTCAACTTGTCCTTGAAAAAGCGCGCAAAGATTTCGATTTAACAGGTAAAATACCAGAAGAGGATTTTGTTGCTTTTCAAAAAACATTATCGCAAGCACAGGATTTTTGGGCACAAGCTCGGGAAGCCAATGACTATCAGATATTTAAACCCTATGTGGAAAAGATTATTGGTTATTTAAAACAATTTATACCACTTTGGCAAACAAATGAAAAAACACCGTATGATGTTTTGCTGAATCAATATGAACCTGGTTTGACAGTGGCTAAGTTGGATCATGTTTTTGAACAAGTAAAAAAAGGTGTGACTACGCTACGCCAACGATTGGTAGAATCTGGCAACATACCAGATGAGACTTTTTTGCATCGACGGGTAACAAAACAACATCAGAGTAACTATTCAATAGCAGCAGCTCAACGTCTAGGTTATAGTTTGGACAAGGGGCGATTAGATGATACGATTCATCCTTTTATGGAAGCACTAAATCGAGATGATGCACGAATTACCACGCGCTGGGATGAAAATAACTTTCAAATGGCAGTGCTTGGTATTTTACATGAAGCAGGGCACGGGTTATTTGAACAGAATGTTGATAGCAAGTATGATAATGCACGTGCTGTGCTCCCAATTAGCATGAGCATTCATGAGTCACAGTCATTATTCAATGAGGTCATGATAGGTCGCTCAAAGGAATTTTGGACAGCTGAATATCCTAAGTTACAAGCAGAAATTTCGCCAGCATTAGATGATATTGATTTTGATACTTTCTATAGTGGTTGGCTAAAAAGTGAGCCAACATTAATTCGTACTGAAGCTGATCCCTTGACATATCCATTGCATATTATTATCCGTTATGAAATTGAAAAAGCAATTTTTAATGACAATATTGATTTGGCTGAATTACCAGCACTTTGGCAAGCCAAATATAAAGAGTATCTTGGGCTGGACGTTCCTGATGATTTAACAGGTATCCTGCAAGATATTCATTGGGCTGGTGGTTCATTTGGCTATTTCCCGAGCTATGCGTTAGGCCATCTATATGCTGCTCAATTTAGAGCAACCATGATCAAAACCTTGGATTTCAAAGCCATCTTTAATTCAGGTGACTATTCACCAATTTTTAATTGGCGTAAAGAAAATATTTGGCGTCATGGTGGGGCTGTTGATCCCAATAAAATTTTAGAAGAAGTGACAGGCGAAACTCTTAATCCACAATATTGGTTGGACTTTATCACTGAAATATACGAGAATGCTTATGATTTATAAAAAATATTAGAAAGTGTGTGTTATGAACTACGAACAGGTGTGGACGCCTTTATTAAAAGAGTTCACGATTTTCTCTAATTCTCCGCGATCTGAATGGCAATTTGGGGCTGCTCCATCTCAATTAGTAGATTTGGTAATTACTGGTCAAAAAACTGCGACATCAAGCTATTTTCCTGCATATGCTTTTGATAAAGAATCAGTACCATCAGTTGGACAGCTTAATTTAATATTAGATGATAAACTGGTGCCCAAAGTGTTGACAGTTAATACGAAAGTCACGCTACAATCCTATGATCAAATTGGGGATGATATTGCTTTTTTGGAGGGCGAAGGCACCCGAGATCTAATTTATTGGCGACAGGTTCATGAGCCATTCTTTGCTGAGGTTGCCAAAGAGATAGGTCAGTCATTTATACCGCAAGATTTAATTGTCACGGAATACTTTAAGGTGCTCAAAATATTATAAATTTAGGGGTGACGTTTAAACGATAGGGTCATATTTTTGATAATCATATATTGACACTAACGCTTAATTCTGGTAGACTTATTAAGTATTTATAGCATGTCGTTAAAACGAAATAAAATGCGAGAAAGGAGGGTTATCATATGGCAAAGGTCATCGTACGTAAGAGCGAATCTTTGGATGATGCATTGCGTCGCTTTAAGCGTGGTGTTTCAAAAGACGGTACTCTCCAAGAATACCGTAAGCGCGAATACTATGTTAAGCCTTCAGTTGCTCGTAAATTGAAGTCTGAAGCAGCACAAAAGCGTAATAAGAAGAAGGGCCGTTAAGCGGTTCTAAACGTCACTTCGGTGACGTTTTTCTTTTGTGACAAAACTAAGATGTCAGAAAATTATGATGCAAACATATAATAAATACCCTCCTAAAAAGAAAGCGGGTATTTGTGTTACAATATTCAGTAATAGTCAGAATATTAAATGTAATAAACGCATGAATTATCTGTATAGCACTCAAAAAAGAATCATAAAGAAAGAAGCGAACAAATGACATTACTAGAAATCCTTAACTCTGATATGAAGCAAGCTATGAAAGACAAAAATAAAGGTGCTTTGTCAGTCATTCGTATGGTTAAATCAACTGTTATGAATGAACAAATTAGTTTGGGACATGATTTAACGTCAGATGAAGAATTGACGGTCTTATCACGTGAGGTAAAGCAACGTAACGAGTCTTTGTCAGAATTTGAAAAAGGAAATCGTGAAGATTTAGCAGCAGGAATTCGTTCAGAATTAGATATTTTAGCAAAATATCTACCTAAACAATTAACTGAAGAAGAAGTTCAAGTAATTGTTAATGCCGCTGTTTTAAAAACGAATGCATCAACATTAAAAGATATGGGTAAAGTTATGGGAATAGTGACACCACAAGTGAAGGGCAAAGCTGACGGTAAATTAGTGGCTGATCTTGTAAAGACAGCATTATCATAACGAGCAACTCGTTTTTATAGATTATGTTAACTTATCCGTGGTAAACTAGTATACTAAAGAAAAACACGTGAAGTTGCGTGTCAAAGGAAAAAACAATGATAAACCCAACAGTTGGAACAATTATAAAGGCAAATGTGACGGATGAAAACGATGGTTATTTTTTTGCCCAAGTGGACGGTCATACCTATGAAATTGATAAGTTAGAACTTGAAAAACCATTAAAAATAGGTGGCTTTGTAACAGGATTTGCTTATGAAAATGAAAACCATAAGTTTCAGATAACAAAGCAACTGCCCACGGTACAAAAAGATGTCTATGGTTGGGGAACGGTTGTTGCTAATCGTCACGACTTAGGCGTTTTCGTAGCTATAGGCTTGCCCAATAAAGACTTAGTTGTATCGTTAGATGATTTACCAACAATTTCAACTTTGTGGCCACAAAAGGGTGACAAACTGATGTTGGCTATGAAAGAAGATAATAAGGGGCGACTGTGGGGTGAAATTGCGCAGCAACAAGTTATTGATGCTGTTTCTCGTCGTGCACCTCAAGAATTGAAATCAAAAACAGTCAAAGCAACGGTTTATCGTAATAAAATTGCGGGTACGTTAGTCATAACAGACGAGTATTATCTTGGATTTATTCATCCCTCGCAACGTGATGATGAGCCACGTTTGGGACAAGTTGTTGACGCACGTGTCATTGGTGTACGTGAAGATGGGGCACTTAACTTGTCATTAAAGCCTTTGGCATATAAAACAATGGACGAAGATGCACAGTTTTTGTTATTGCAATTGCAACGTCGCGCTGATCACTTTTTACCATTTAATGATAAAAGTAATCCAGAAGCGATTAAAAAACAATTTGGATTTAGCAAAAGTCAATTTAAAAGAGCATTGGGACATTTATATAAAGGCCGTATCATAGAACAAGTTGATGATGGCATTAAATTAATTGAGGAATAATGACACATAAAATAGATAGTGCGATTGCCGATTATTTACATTATATACGCATTGAGCGTGGACTGTCAGATAATACGATTAAAAGCTACCACCAGGATCTACAGCAATTTGCGCTTTATGTGACAACCGAAAAACTACAATTAAATGACATTGATCATATTGCTATATTGACTTGGTTGAACAACTTACGTGAGCAAGGGAAGTCAAATAACTCAGTTATTCGTATGGTGACCTCGTTACGTAAATTTTTTGGTTATTTATTGCAAGAAGGACTTATTTTGCACAATCCAATGACAGATGTTAGACCACCCAAAAAAGCTGAGCACTTACCATCTGTGTTAACTGTTGCAGAAATTGATGCTTTGCTAGCGGTACCAACTGAAACAACACCCTTAGGTGTGCGTAATCGGACACTGATCGAAGTTCTGTATGCTACTGGCTTGCGTGTGAGTGAACTGGTAAATTTAAAGATGAGTGATTTGCATCTGCAACTTGGTTTAATTCAAACAATTGGAAAAGGCGACAAAGAACGTATTATTCCAATTGGCGAAGTTGCTGCTGATTGGTTAGAAAAATATTTTTCTAATAGTCGGTTATTGTTATTAAAAGGCAATGAGTCACCCTTTGTTTTTTTAAATGACCGTGGTAACCAACTGAGTCGACAGGGTGTTTGGAAAATTATTAAAAAACTAGTTTTGTTAGCAGGCATTACTAAAGATGTTTCGCCACACACATTACGTCATTCGTTTGCGACGCACATCTTGGAAAATGGTGCGGATTTGCGAATTGTGCAAGAATTGTTGGGTCATGCAGATATTTCGACGACGCAAATTTATACACACATTTCCAAAAAGCGGCTGAGCGAAGTGTATGATAATTTTCATCCACGCGCATAATTCTCACGACGAAAATGCAGGAGAAACAATGTTAACACAGGTTAGAAACGACAATCAGAAAACGGTTATGGGTATTTTGTCATTGTTACCAGGACTGCGAGAATTATCTCATTTGAACGCAGAAATTGCTTGGTATAATGATCGTGATACACGTCTTTTGTATATTTGGCAAAGTGATAGTCGTGTGCAAGGTGTTTTAGGCGTCGAACTACTACCGCAAGATATTGCCCTAATTCGGCATGCAGCCTTAACACCAGAGTCGCGAACAGCTACAAATTATTTTGCGATGTTATCGGAATTTCAAAATCAAAATCAAACGGTATTTGTTATGGGGACGTTGGATAATCAAAAATTAATTAATAAATGGAGAAAGTCGTCATCGGAACACATAGTTTAACAATTAAATTAAGTGATTTTGAAGGGCCGCTAGATCTACTACTACATTTAATTAAGCAATCAGAGATGGATATTTTTGATTTACAAATTGCCAAAATCACGGAACAATATTTAGTTTTTATTCATGAACAGAAAAAAATGCAATTAGATGTTGCAAGTGAGTATCTTGTCATGGCAGCGACCCTCGTGCAAATCAAGTCGGCTGACTTGCTACCTCAAGAAATTTTTGAGGAAAATTTTGTTGAAGAATCATATTTTGATCCACGTGAAGAATTGATGGTGCAATTGCTGACTTATAAGCAGTTTCAAGTAGCCAGTGATCAATTGCGCGAACGCGAGAAACAACATCAGCAATCATTTGCTAGATTACCTTTGTTACCACCAATTAATGTTGAATTAGAAACAAAGTTAGCGCCAGGTCTTGGATTAGTTGATCTACAAACCGCTTTTGCGCATTTATTAAAGAAAAGAAAGCAACAAAAACCTATTAGCCGGCGCGTTATCAGTGAAAAATATACTATGACGACAGCTATTAAGAACATTAGACAACGTTTTTCAACTCAAAAAATTGGAGACATGGTGACTTTTGATTCACTATTTGACAATGTTTATGATCGCGAGCCGTTGGTAATGACCTTTTTAGCTTTACTTGAAATGGCTAAAGAAGATAAGGTGTCATTACACCAAGAAAATACACAATCAGAAATATTCTTAAAAATTGAAAAGTTGGACGATAATGAATAATCTAGCTCAAGTAGAGTCCCTGTTATTTGTAGCAGGAGATGAAGGTATTAAGATTGAAGATATCTGTCATATGACACAATTTGATAAGTCAGCTGTGATTACTTTGATTGATGAGTTAGCAACAAATTATGCTAACAACTTAAATAGTGCTTTAGAGATTCGAGAATCAGATGGGGCCTATCGTTTAGTAACAAAGCCAGAACTTGGTGCCACTGTAAAAGGCTACTTTGATGCACCGATAAATGCAACTTTGTCGCAAGCACAGTTAGAAACATTAGTAATTGTTGCTTATAAACAGCCTATAACGCGTGTTGAAATTGATCAAATTCGTGGTGTGCAGTCATCTGGAACATTACAAAAATTAGCACTGCGCCAATTAATTGTAGCGACAGGACGAAAAGATGAACCAGGTAGGCCAATTATGTACGGTACGACGACTGAATTTTTAGACTATTTTGGGCTAAAAAAACTAACAGAGTTACCACCCTTGCCAGATTTTGACACATTGGAAATTGGTGATGAGGGTGGCGAGTTGTTTACCAGCGCGTTTGAAGCGCGTGTGGCAGAAACGGAAGAAGAGAATAAACATGTCTGAAGAAGCACAACGTTTACAAAAAATTATTGCACAAGCTGGTTTAGCATCACGGCGTGGGGCAGAAGAGTTAATTGCCAAGGGGCGTGTGCAAGTTAATGGGCAGACGATTACTGAACTTGGTATGAAGGTCGAACCAAACGATCATGTTGAAGTAGATGGTTCACCAATTGAGGGTCGTGAGAAATTGGTTTATTATTTATTAAATAAACCGCGTGGTGTTGTAACAACTAACAATGATGAAAAAGGACGTCAGACAGTGATAGATCTTTTGGGTGATGTTAGTCAACGCGTCTATCCTATTGGTCGATTAGACTATGATACGACTGGCGTTTTGTTACTGACTAACGATGGTGTCGTCGCTAATCAATTAATGCACCCAAAATCACGTGTAGATAAAGTCTATGTGGCTAAAGTTGAAGGAATAGCTACTGACGAAAAGCTAGCACCGTTGAAGCATGGTGTCGTCATTAAAGGTCGTAAAACAGCACCTGCACGGGTAACAATTGAACGGGTTGATAAGGATAAAAAAACAAGTATGGTTCGCGTCATTATTCATGAAGGCCGTAACCATCAAATTAAAAATATGCTCCAAAAAGTTCATTTGCCAGTTGTTAAACTGACACGTGAACAGTACGCTTTTTTTGATTTAATCGGTTTGCAATCTGGTGAATATCGTAAATTGACAGGTGCTGAAGTGAGACGATTAAAAGCAGAAGATTATAAAAATTATCGTAGAAAGTAATCAGTTGTTTTTAATTTATATATTTGATACAATAATAAAAATTGAATAAACTTCAGGGTCGGGCGCAAATCCCAACCGGCGGTGAGACATGCATGACATGGTAAGCCCGCGACCTGCGAAAGCAGTTGATCTGGTCAAAATCCGGAGCCGACCGTAAAGTCGGGTATAAAGAAGTTAAAAAAAGAAAGTTAAAACTGCCTTTTTGTGCTACCCTGACAAATTGTGCAGTTTTTTTGAGGCTTAAAATATGTCTACAGTTACAACAACACGAACACAGAAATTAACATTGATTGCGATACTAAGTGCAATTTCGTTTGGTTTAATGTTATTTCCACAAGTGCCAATTATTCCTGGTGCCAGTTTTTTAAAGTTAGATTTTTCGATTGTTCCAATTATTATTGCTGGCTACTGGATTGATATTTCGGCAGCCATGTGGACAGTTGTTTTGCGAACACTATTAAAATTAATTTTGGCAAATGAAGGTGTCAACACTTACTTAGGATTACCAGTTAACTTAGTTGCTGTAATCATTTTTTCTGTTATTATGTTGTGGATAATGCCATATGTCACATCGAAAAATATTGGCAGGAGCCTATTAGCAATTTTATTGGCAACAATAGGTATGACAGGGTCAGCAGTTATAATGAACTGGTTTGTTGCAGTACCATTGTATGCACAATTTGCGAATTTTAACATTGCAAAAATTATTGGCTTGAGCCGCTACTTCATTGCTATGGTACTGCCGTTTAATTTGATACAAGGTATTGTTTGGGGAGGTGTGAGCTTAATTGTATTATCAATAGTAAAACCACTTCAAAATAAACTGACTTCTTAATGAAACATTATAAACACGGAAGGGTTCATTGTGGTAAAATTTTAAATGAATATACTATAGTGGAGGTCGTTATACAATGAACGATTTTGATCCGAATAACATGAGCCGCGTGGCTAAGAATAAAAAGAAAAAAATAGAGCCGAAATTTGCCCGTGAAGCAGAGAAAAAAGCAGGCGAACATAAAGGTTTGCGAATAGTTTTGATTATATTAGCTTTCGCTATTTTGGCTAGTGTCCCTGTGTATGGTTCTTGGGCTAATAAAAAAGAACCACAGAAGCAGACGGCAACTTCTGTAAGTCGTAAAACGTCATCAACTGTTGTAAAAGCAACAACCTCTTCAGAAAGCCAATCTGAAGAATCCTCAAGTTCAGAAACAGAATCAAGTAGTGTTGAGCCGAGCTCTGAAGTTAGCTCGACACCGTCATCATCTAGTGAAGCAGTAAGTAGTACAGCAGATACCGCCTCTAGTGCTGTAGGGCAGACAGCAGTTCTTGGCGCTAGCCAGACATTGTATAATTTTGCTATTACCCATGGCATGACGACAGATCAAGTCGTTGCCCTAAACCCTGGATTGACAGTTGGCAATTACACACAATATTCAGGCAGAGATCTTAATATTCAATAATTTAGAGGAAACTATGGCAGAAAATTTTCAAGTAGCAATTGATGGACCTGCGTCAGCAGGTAAGTCAACAATTGCTAAAATATTGGCAACGGATTTTAAATATGTCTACGTTGACACTGGTGCAATGTATCGTGCGATTACGTTAGCAGCAAAAAAAGCAGGGTTAGCTTATGAAGAAGAGAAAAAAATCATAGCATTATTACCCCAAATAACGATTCGTTTTGAGCCCGATCCATTGATGCAACGTGTTTTTTTGAACGGTGAAGAAGTTACTGATGATATTCGATCAACTGAGATCACTAATAATGTTTCACTAGTTTCATCATATGCGGCTATTCGTGAAGACTTAGTCAAAAGGCAACGAAGCATCGCAGATAGTCAAAATGTCATTATGGATGGGCGCGACATTGGTACCACAGTATTACCAAATGCCCAGGTTAAAATATTTTTAGTTGCTAGTGTGTCAGAACGTGCCGAACGTCGATATAAAGAAAATATTGCCAAAGGTATGACGACAAATTTAGCAGATTTAAAAGCAGATATTGAAATGCGCGATTACAAGGATTCACATCGCAAAATTAGTCCGTTAGTACAAGCTAAAGATGCAATTTTAGTTGATACAACCGGTCAAAAAATTGAAGATGTTGTATCTGAAATTACTAAAATCATTAAAAATAATCAATATCAATAATTTACAGCGTGAAAACGCTGTTTTTTACTATACAAGAGCAGACTATTCTGGTAAACTATATTCATAGTGTAAATTGTAGGAGGACGTTAGACGTCATGAGTGAAACAAACAACGAGTTCTTAGCAGCTCTCGAAAGCGCAGCAGATCAAATTAAGGTGGGAGATGTTGTTATAGGTGAACTTCTAGCCATTGACAACGATAACCAAGCAGTAGTTGGTTTGCCTACCGGTGAAGAAGGAGTTGTGCCAGCACGTGAGTACTCAGACGATCGTAACATCAACCTGGCAGACGAATTAAAAATTGGTGATAGCATTGAAGCTGTCGTTATCTCTAATGTGACAAGTGACAAAGAAGGCGTGGCCTATTTGTTATCAAAGAAGCGTTTAGATGCACGAAAAGCATGGGAAAACTTGAGCTTCGGCGAAGGCGATACAGTTGATGCCAAAGTTATCAACGCTGTTCGTGGTGGTTTGATTGTTGATGTAAACGGTGTTCGTGGTTTCGTGCCAGCATCAATGGTTGCAGAACGCTTTGTTTCTGATTTAAACCAGTTCCGAAATAAAGATATTAAAGCACAAGTTATCGAAATTGATCCTGCTAATGCACGTTTGATTTTGTCACGTAAAGCTGTTGCAGCTCAAGAACGTGCGGCACAGTTAGCTGAAATATTCAGTAAGTTGTCAGTTGGAGAAGTTGTCGAAGGAACTGTTGCACGTCTGACAGACTTTGGTGCCTTCGTTGACTTAGGTGGTGTAGATGGTTTGGTTCACGTTTCAGAAATCTCACATGACCGTGTTAAAAACCCTGCAGATGTTTTGACAAAGGGTGATAAAGTCAATGTTAAAATTTTGGCTTTGGATACTGAAAAGGGCCGTATTTCGTTGTCAATTAAAGCAACACAACGTGGACCATGGGACGAAGCTGCGGAGCAAATTGCTGCTGGTGCAGTCCTTGAAGGTACAGTTAAGCGCGTAAAAGATTTTGGTGCCTTTGTTGAGATCTTGCCTGGTATTGAAGGCCTTGTCCATGTATCACAAATTTCAAACAAGCGTATTGAAAACCCTTCAGAAGTTTTGAAGTCAGGTGACACAGTACAAGTTAAGGTGTTGGATATTAAACCAGCAGAAGAACGTATTTCATTGTCAATGAAAGCATTGGAAGAAAAGCCACAACGTGAAGATCGTCGTGGAAACGATGGTGCAGCATCACGTGCAGATATTGCCGCTTATAAGCAACATGGGGATGACTCAGGTGCAACATTGGGCGATATTTTCGGTGATAAGTTGTAATATGAGCTAAAAAGAGCTGGATTTCCAGTTCTTTTATTTTTGAAGAAAATTTGAGTGTGCATTATTGGCAGCACACGGTAAGAAAATAAGGAGGTGCCATTATGGCAGCACCAGTAGTAGCAATTGTGGGACGACCAAATGTTGGTAAGTCAACAATATTTAATCGTATGGCAGGCGAGCGTATTGCGATAGTTGAAGATCAACCAGGGGTTACACGTGACCGTTTGTACGCGCCAGCAGAATGGTTGAATTATGAATTTCGAATGATTGATACCGGTGGTATTGAACTTGGAGATGCACCGTTTTTAGCAGAAATTCGAGCACAAGTAGAATTAGCAATAGATGAGGCTGATGTGATTGTCATGATCACGTCAGGTCGTGAGGGTGTAACGTCGGCTGATGAAGTTGTTGCAAAAATGTTATATAAAACCGACAAACCGGTAGTGCTAGCAATTAACAAGGTCGATAATCCTGAAATGCGACAAGATATTTATGATTTCTATTCGCTTGGGCTAGGCGATCCTTTCCCAGTCTCTGGATCACATGGCCTTGGTTTAGGTGATTTATTGGATGAAGTTGTTAAACATTTTCCAGATGAAGCAGCTGAACAAGAAGATGAAGGGGCGATTAAATTTAGTATTATTGGTCGACCAAACGTTGGAAAATCGTCAATTGTTAATGCAATGCTTGGTGAAGATCGCGTGATTGTTTCTAGCATCGAAGGTACAACAAGAGATGCTATTGATTCTCGTTTTGTGACACCTGAAGGTGATGAGTTTATCATGGTTGATACAGCCGGCATGCGTAAACGTGGTAAAGTGTATGAGAATACTGAAAAATATTCTGTTATGCGCGCATTGAAAGCCATTGATAATAGTAATGTTATTTTGATGGTTATTGATGCTGAAGCGGGCATTCGAGAGCAAGATAAGCACGTAGCTGGTTTTGCACATGAAGCCGGACGAGCCATGATTATTGTGGTTAATAAATGGGATGCAGTTGAAAAAGATGATCACACGATGAAGGAATTTGAAGATTTGATTCGCTCTGAATTCAAGTTTTTAGATTATGCGCCAATTACCTTTGTTTCTGCAAAAACTGGGCAACGTTTAGATCGCCTACCACAATTAGTGAAAGATGTTGATAATAATCATCGCAAACGGATTTCATCTTCTACTTTGAATGATGTTATTATGGATGCAATTGCTATTAATCCAACACCATCTGATAATGGTCGCCGGTTACGTGTTTATTATGCGACACAAGTAGCAATTCAACCGCCAACGTTTGTTATTTTTGTCAACGATGTTGAATTAATGCACTTTTCATATGAGCGTTTCTTAGAAAATAAAATTCGCGAAGCCTTTGATTTCACAGGGACACCTATTAAATTAATTGTGCGCGCGCGTAAATGATGGCTAGTTTTATCAAAAAAAGTATCGTTAGGATACTTTTTTGCATAAACATGATTTTTATGTAACAAAAAGATTACGAAACAGCGAAAACCCGCGTAAATACTACACATTCAGGCTTTCTTATGGTATTCTAGTTACATGAAATAATGTTTCGACACATTTCAAGAAAACCGCTCGACGGTTAATAAATACTACCAGGAGAAGCAAAAATGGCTAACAAGCAAGAATTAGTAGATTCAGTTGCAAAAGCAACTGGTTTGACAAAGAAAGATGCTACTGCATCAGTTGATGCAGTATTTGCCTCAATTGAAGCAGCTTTGAAGAATGGCGAAAAAGTTCAATTGATTGGTTTTGGTAACTTTGAAGTTCGTGATCGCGCAGCTCGTAAGGGCCGTAATCCACAAACAGGTGCAGAAATTGAAATTCCAGCATCAAAAGTACCAGCCTTTAAGCCTGGTAAGGCTTTGAAGGAAGCTGTTAAATAAAGCACCATTTAAAAACATATTTAAAACAGTTTTTGAAGCATGTTAGAATAAATTTCTTATTTTTAACACGTTTTAACACACAAAAAGTAACTCTTAAAAAGAGTTACTTTTTTAGTAGTACCATAATTGAGACTTATTATTATACAATAAGTCTCAATTATGATAAAATCAGCTTGTAACATCAAATAAAATTTCAAGGAGAATTAATTATGACAGTTGAAGAAAAGTTTGATAACGCCAAGGACAAAATTGCTGGTAAGGCAAAAGAAGTAGAAGGTAAGGTTACCGGTGACAAAAGTCGTGAAGCAGAAGGTAAGGCACAAAATTTCTTTGGTAAAGCTAAGGATAAAGTTGTAGATGCTACCGAGGCAGTAAAAGATAAAGCAGAAGACGCTTTTGAAGCAGTAAAAGATGGCGTTGACAATCTCAAAAAGTAGTTCATATTATCAAAAATCGTTGTCCTGTTAGGGATAACGATTTTTATTTAAGATGAGAGCAGGTTCGCAGTGACATCAACAATGACGTCAATTAAAAAATCGTAGATAGTATTCATATCTTTTTTTATGTTAAAATAATATGTTATTAGAAATACACGGTTAGACAAGAAAATACGATCACTTAAATAGCGTGTATTAATATTATTTAGGATGTTAAAAGTGCACTTTTAAGGGAGCAATTGATGGAAACAAATTATGCACAACAAATGTTAGATGCTTTATCAAGTGGACAACTAGAAGGCGCGCAACGTCTATTTACGCAATCTTTACGACATGATAATGACGATTTAATATATAGTTTAGCCGAAGAGTTATATGCACTTGGTTTTTTAAATCAATCACGAAGGGCTTATAAAAAACTATTAGAAAAATATCCGAAAGAAGATGAAATTCGCACGGCATTGGCTGACATAGCAATTGAAGATGGTGAAATTGATGAAGCGCAAAATTATTTAGCCCAAATTCAACCAAATTCAGAGTCTTATTTACGTTCACTACTTGTAAAAGCTGATATTTACCAGAGCGAAGGGTTGAACGAATCTGCCGAATATAGTTTGTTACAAGCTGAAAAAATTGCGCCAAATGAAGATGTTATTCAATTTGCTTTGGCGGAATTTGACTATGCTAACCAAGCCTTTCAAAAAGCCATTACACGTTATCGTGCTTTATTGCTAAAAGGACAACGCGAAATTAGTCGTGTAGATATTGTTGCTCGTATTGGTGTTGCTTACGCACAAGTAGGTAATTATGAAAATGCTATTGGCTATTTAGAACAAATTAAGTTGAATAAGATGACAACAGATACGCGTTTTCAGTTAGCAATTTTATATCAAGAAAATAATCGTGAAGATGAAGCGATTCGTATCTTTAATGATATTTTGGAAATTGATCCAAAATATACGTCTGTTTATCCATTACTAGGTCTTGCTTATGAAAAACAGCAACAACTAGATGATGCCTATCGGACATATCAGGCTGGTTTAGCACAAGATGAGACAAATGTACGTTTATATCGTTTGGCGGGCTTAGCGGCTGAAAAAACAGGAGATAAAACGATAGCAAAGGAATACTACCATAAAGCTTTAAAAATTGATGATGCTGATGTCATGACAATTATTGCGTTGTCAGAACTATTAATAACCCAGCATAAATTTGATGACATGATTAATATGTTAACACAATACTTGACTGAAGATATTTCAGATCCACAATTTTATTGGTATTTAGCACGTGCTTATCAGGCTACAGGTAATGATGATAAGGCACAAGAATATTGGAAACAATCAGAACCGTTGTTTCAAGAAAATGCCACGTTCTTGTTAGATATCATAGCATGGTACCATCAACAAGGTAATCGTGATGCAGAAATTTCCGCCATGAAACAGTATTTATTTTTGGAACCAAATGATGCGGATATGCAGATACGATTGGAAGATTTAGTTTTTTAAACGACTAGATCATTAACTTGTCTGTCATTGAATAGACAATCAATGACAGATGTTTTGTGTGAATTTCAGTTTTAAAAGAACCTCAAGTTTAAACGTATTAATTGTATGTTTTTTGGTATAATTTGATTAAGGACTTTTAACGATGAAAATTAATACACTGCCACAAGAATTTATTGACGCGCAACCTGTTTTGAAGACACTTGAAAATGCTGGTTTTGAAGCTTATTTTGTTGGCGGGGCAGTACGCGACATGCTTTTAAATAAACCGATACATGATGTGGATATTGCAACCTCTGCTTTTCCAGAAGAAGTTAAATCTTTGTTTAATAAAACGATAGATACTGGGATTCAACATGGGACGGTCATGGCGTTAGATCATGGTGCGGGTTATGAAATAACAACATTTAGAACTGAATCAACTTATACAGACTTTCGTAGACCTGATAAGGTAACATTCGTTCGTAGTCTGAAAGAAGATTTAAAAAGGCGAGACTTCACCATTAACGCACTAGCCATGAATTATTCTGGTAATATAGTGGATCTATTTGACGGATTAAGTGATTTAAAAAATGGGATTGTGCGAGCTGTTGGGGACGCGGAAGTGCGGTTTACAGAAGATGCTTTGCGCATGATGCGAGCTTTACGATTTAGTGCCCAACTTGAGTTTGCTATTGATTTTAATACGCAACAGGCACTGCGTAAGTTAGCGCCTAATCTTGAAAAAATTGCTGTTGAACGCATTCGAGTAGAATTTGAAAAAATATTAATGGGATCACAAGCATCTGAAAGTCTCCAAATAGCTAGTCGTGATCAGGTGATGGCATATTTACCTGGTGACATTGGTACATGGGACTTATCCAGGATAATATTAGACCTTGAATCCAATCAAGCTAACACCACACAAATAGCTTGGATCCATTTATTGGCCCGTTCAGATTTAAATGAAAAAAAAATAACGCAATTTATGCGCATGTGGAAGATGAGCCGTGAAGATATAAAAGTGACTTCCCTTATTGTACCCTTGGTACGTCATATTGAAACTGTCCGTAAATTTCAGCTCTATCAAGTCTATGCGTACCGTGACATATTGTTGTCGGTGTTATATCTGATGGGAGTGCCCGATGAAAAAGTGCAACAGATAGACACTAACTTTGCAACTTTACCAATTTCTAAAAGTGCTGATATGGCCATTAATGGGGCTGATTTAATAATGACTGGCTTAGTAAAGCCTGGACCTGAAATGGGGCGCACGTTAAAAATGATGGAAAAAGCAGTCGTGCTTGGTCAACTTGAAAATAAACATGACGTATTATTGACATATATAAAGGAGTTGAAGTCCGATGACAAAAATTAAAATGGTGTGGGCAGAAGACCGGCAGCATGCTATTGGTAAAAATGGAAAATTACCTTGGCATATACCCGCTGACTTGAAATTATTTCGCGAAGAGACAACAGATACACTAATGATTATGGGGCGTACAACATGGTTAAGTATCGGACAACCCTTGCCAAATAGAACAAGTTTAGTGTTAACGAGACAATTGACATGGCAACCTGATTTTGATGATGTTTTGGTTGCACATTCTGCTGATGACGTGTTATCGTTTATTAAGAATGATTCAAGGGATGTCTCTATTGTGGGTGGCGCATCGATTTATCGTACTTTTATGCCATATGCGACTGATTTAATCGTGACGCGTATTGACGCTGTGATCAATGGCGATACCTTTGTAGATGAAATCGATTTAACGCAGTTTGATTTAATTAGTCAACAGGCACATGAAAAAGACGATAAGAATGAATATGCCTTTGTTGTAGAACGTTATCAGCGTAAGAATTGAGGAGAAAATGTCTAATATTAAAATTGTTACAGATTCAGCGGTTGCTTTAACTCCAGAAGAAATAAAACAATATGATATAACAGTTATACCGCTAACCGTTCAAATTGATGGTGTTGTGTATGAAGATGGTGTAACCATTCAACGCGATGAATTTTTAGAAAAAATGACGACAAGCCATAGCTTACCACAAACTTCTCAACCATCAATTGGTAAATTTCAAGCAGTTTATGAAGCTATTCATAAAAAAAATCCAGATTCTGAAATTTTGAGTTTACATATATCATCAGGTCTATCTGGTACGGTACATGCAGCTGATCAGGCAGCAGCACTGTCAGCAGCTAAAGTTACCACCTTTGATACTTTAAATGCTGATCGTGCACAGGCTTTTTGTGTTTTAGCTGCAGCTAAAATGGCACAAAATGGCGCCACGATGTCTGAAATTTTGATTGAAATTAAAAAAATACGTGAACATTCGCACACATTTTTAAGTTTCACATCGCTTGATAATATGGTTGCTGGTGGGCGCCTCAGTAAAACATCTGGACTTATTGGTAATCTACTTAACATTAAAGTTGGTGCTGGTGTCGACAAAACAGGATCAGTTGAAGTCATTACAAAAGGCCGGGGAATGAAGGCGCTTAGTAAATTTAATGATGGTGTGATTGCTAAGATGCAAGCATATTCTGACATATTAGCAATTGGCGTCTCACATGCAGGTGTTCCAGAGGTTGCTGAGAAAATGGCAGTACGTTTAAACAAAATTTGGCCAGATATTAAAATTGAAGTGATGACAACAGGGCCTATCATATCAACTCATACTGGTGTTGGTGCATTGGCTATTTTGTACCATGCACGTTGAGCACAATAAAACCCAAAACTATGTTTTGGGTTTTATTGTGCTCAAATTTTTGATATTGTAAATATTTATCAAAATCAACACGTTGTTATTAGACTGGTTAAAAAGTTTGATCAGGAAAAATTAAAGGGACACATCAGTTTTGAAAAATGCGGCATGCATTTTATGTTGTGATGTAATATGGTTTAAATTAAATAATGTTTCGTATTTTTTGTTCAATATATACTATCTATTCTTCGATTTTACTTGTAACACCAATAGATGTGATATTTTTAATTGAAATATTTTGATTCGCTATAAATTATTGAAATTGATTGGAGATCCTATAAAGTTGGAGATTAATAAAATATTTTCCATGGTCATTTTTTAACGCGGTTTAATGCACGTTTTGAAGGTAGTTAACTGCCCTTGAAGCATAGTATGAAGCTTTAAATATTTTATACCAATGTCAACATGAGCATATATTTTGTAATAGTTTAATAATGACGTTACAATATACTTATAATATCAAATAAGAATCAAGGAGAATAAATACTATGTCAATTGAAGAAAAGTTTGATAGCGCCAAGGATAAGATTGCTGGTAAGGCAAAAGAAGTAGAAGGCAAAGTTACCGGTGACAAAAATCGCGAAGCCGAGGGTAAGGCACAAGGTGTTCTCGGTAAAGTGAAAGATACAATCACAGATGTTAAGGATAACGTTAAAGATACTATTGCAGATTTGAAAAAAGATAGCGAAAAGTAATTTAAACTATAGAGTTAAAAGGGACTAACATGTGTTGGTTCCTTTTTTATCCGTAAGGTGTTGTGTGGCATCACATTAAAAAATGCCGCTAATACTTTAATATTTAAATAATCTGGGTCGGGCATAATTAAAGACATAAACTTAGCAGGTTGACTTCCTTAAAATGTTCATTCTTCCAAATGTAAAATCTTTACACTATACCTGCTAGTTTTTTTATTTGCCGTTATATGCTAATAATGATTGCAGCTAGCTTGTGCAATAATATAATGAGGATTTGACAAAATTAATATCAGGCAGTATAATTAAAATATTAAATAATGATAAGAGAATGAATTAATGGATAAGAAAATTTTGAAAAGCAAAAATAATAGTTATTATTACTTCTGGTTTATGTAGAACCGTCGCATAATAAGTGCGTCGGTTTTCGACGCACTTAGCGACCAGGAGCTTTTCAAGGTTCAGTCACTAAGTGGAATTTCAACACTTAGTGACTTTTTATTTGGCAGGGTAGAACTGTTTTAATAAACCGTACTAGGTGAAACACACTAGTACGGTTTTTTATTAGGAGAAAATTATGAATGAAACATTAGCGTTACCTACTGATTCATTAAAAATAATTAATAGTATGCGGTTGCTTGCAAACCAAATGATTTCAAAGGCTGGTTCTGGGCATCCCGGTATTGCGCTTGGTGCTGCACCGATTTTATATGAATTATATGCAAATCAGTTAGTGATTGATCCTGACAATCCAAATATGATTAATCGCGATCGGTTTGTATTGTCAGCTGGACATGGCGCTGCATTACTTTACACTACGTTATATGCCGCTGGTTTTGACCTGTCATCTGATGATTTGGCGCATTTTAGATCACCGCACTCAAAAACACCTGGTCATCCAGAAGTTGGCATAACTCCTGGGGTTGAAGCAACAACAGGGCCATTGGGTCAGGGACTAGGTATGGCTGTCGGCATGGCGATGGCAGAATCGAAATTGCATGATCAATTTCCAAATGTGATAGATCATTATACATATGTCCTCGTTGGAGATGGTGATCTCATGGAAGGCGTCAGTCATGAAGCTGCGTCATTAGCTGGTAAACAAGGTTTATCGAAATTAATTGTTATACATGATGATAATAGTATTAGCCTTGATGGTGACAAAAATAGATCAGATATTTCAGATAATATGGCACGCTTTGCAAGTTACGGTTGGCATGTACTTGACGTACCTGATGGTAATGATGTTTCTGCAATTCATCATGCGATTGATAAAGCTAAAACAAGTTCAAAGCCAACATTTATTTCAGTTAAAACAATCATTGGAAATTACGGTCCTTACGCTGGCACCAACAAAGCACATGGTACGCCGTTAACTCAAACACAACTTGATGCGTTGGCAACTAATTTAAATACGAAAATAAGTGATTTTGAAATAGATATTGATGTTCTTCAAGATATGCGTCAACGTATTCATGACCGTTTGACTCATCAACAGGTAACAGATATTGATGAATTAACAGCCTACAATTTTTTTACGCAACATCAAGTGACTACGACACCAAAATTGACAGAATCTATTAAATCCCAAGCTGGCCGTAAAATTTCCAAATTTGCTTTACAAGCATTCTCAAAACAGTTACCGCAGTTATGGGGTGGATCAGCAGACTTAGTTGCTTCAACTAATGCCGAAATTGTTGAAACAGCACTATTTAACGCGGATAATCGTTCAGGACGAAATATTGCTTTTGGCGTCAGAGAATTTGGTATGGGAGCCGTCATGAATGGGATTGCATTACATGGTGGCACTAAGATTTTTGGCGCTACATTTCTAGTATTTTCAGATTATATGAAGGCAGCTATTCGTTTGAGTGCTTTACAAAAACTACCAGTTATTTATGTGTTTACACATGATAGCATTACAGTTGGAGAAGATGGGCCGACTCACCAACCAGTTGAACAAATTATGAGTTTGAGATTGATTCCGGGCATTGATGTTTTACGGCCTGGAACAGCTGAAGAAATTACAGCAGCGTGGCAAAAAGCACTTATGTCTGTTAATCGACCAACAGTTCTAATTTTGAGTCGTGGCGCCATTGGATCTCAAGGAACAGCACAACAAGCAAAGTCAGCTATCGAAAATGGGGCGGCTAATATTGCGACGCAACCCAAACCTGTCATAAATTTAATTGCTTCAGGATCAGAAGTACAATTAGCTCTGACGGTTAGCCGGCAATTGAACGTTCCTAGTCGTGTAATCTCAATGCCTAATCTGAAGCAGTTTTTGTCCCTAGATTTGAAGGATCAAACACAAATTATTCCCAAAGCGACTGCAGAAAATGTGATAATAGAGGCAGGAACAACACTTGGTTTGCAAACATTAACTGGTGATTCCGGGCTTATATTTGGTATTGATCAATTTGGTATGAGCGCTGCACCTCAAATGATGTTAGATGAATATGGTTTGAACGCAAGTGCAATTGTTAAAAAAATTGCACAACATTTGGAGAAATAAAATGGCAGTATACGGTTTAATAGCACATCCGGCAGGGCATTCACGATCACCTATTATGCAAAATAAAGTGATTTTTCAGCGACAGATTGATGCTTATTATCATAAATTTGATGTTCAACCAGAGAATTTAGCGATGACTATCAAAGGATTACGACTTTTAAATTGTGGTGGGTTCAATGTTTCTACGCCTTATAAAACAGATATTATACAGTATTTAGATGAGTTAACACCATTAGCAAACCGTTTACAGGCGGTAAATACAGTCAAAAATGTTAATGGTCGTTTGATTGGTACAAGTACTGATGGCGACGGATTTTGGCAAAGTATGAATCCCAATCAACCACATGAAAATGTTGTGATTCTTGGGACTGGCGGGGCAGCAAGAGCTGTTATTGCTACAGCACAGCAGTATGGTGTTCGCCACTTGACGGCATTTAATCGGCCACATTCAGGGTGGTCCCAACGTGAAACTGCTGTTGCGTATCTCAGTCAAGGTATTGGCCAATTAGCAGATTTATCTGATAATCGTGCATTGACAAATGCTTTACAGCAGGCGGATTTATTGATCAATGCCACAACTGTGGGTATGAATGACGCGAGAACATTATTAACAGATTACCAAGTCGGTTTGCTACCACAATATGCATTGGTAGTCGATATGGTTTATCGTAACCAGCAAACAGGATTACTAAAAGCGGCCAAAAAGCATCAATTACTCACACAAAATGGCTTGTCAATGTTAGTGGGTCAGGGGGCGCTAAGCTTTGAATTCTGGTTCAATCAACCTGCTGATCGGCAGTTAATGGCGCAAGCTATAGAAGGAAAATAAAATGATTTTAATTACAAAAAACAATGATATAGCACAAGAGATTGCCAAAAAATTGGACACTAATAATCCTATCAAACCAGTGTTCGTACACGATAATCGCGTGGCGTTGGCAGGAGTAAAAAACTTGCCCAATAGCACTTTAAACGAAATATCACAAGATGTTGTTAAAGTGATCACAAATCACCATTCGGCAATTGTTTCCTCTCGAGATTTCCACCCAAATGATTCAATAATAAAGACCAATCATTCAATCATTGGCGGAAATCATTTTATTTTTATGGCTGGTCCAGATTCTATTGAAAGTGCAGAACATGTACTTGAAATGGGTCGTCAAGTGAAAGCGGCCGGCGCAACAATTTTGCGTGGCGGCGCTTTCAAACCACGAACGTCGCCGTACTCTTTTCAAGGCAATGGCGAAGTGGGGCTGAAAGCTCATCGTGCAGCTGCAGATGAACTTGGTATGGATATGATTACTGAAATTTTAGATACACGAGATGTTGATTTAGTTGACTCGTATACGGATATTTTTCAGGTTGGCACGCGAAATATGCAAAATTTTGCTTTGTTGAAGGCTTTAGGACAAAAACGTAAACCAGTTGTCTTGAAACGTGGTATGTCTGCAACGATTGATGATTTATTAAATGCCGCAGAATATATTGCAGCAGGCGGTAACACGCAAATCATGCTAATGGAGCGTGGTATTCGAACGTACGACAATAAGTACACACGTAATACGATTGATGTTTCAGCTATTCCTGTTTTACAAAGTTTAACGCATTATCCAGTTATTGCGGATGCATCACATGCAGCAGGCGTTGCGAAATTTGTGACACCATTGGCATTGGCGGCTACGGCAGCTGGCAGTCAAGGGCTTATGACGGAAATACATGATGATCCGGAACATGCATTTGTCGATGGCGCACAAGCATTGACACCAGAAGCCTTTTCTCAACTTGCTGACAAAGTGAGAAAAATTCATGATATTGTTGCACACGATAACTCAGAATACTAATAATTAGTTAGAAAGGATAGTTATGTCAACCGTACATGTCTCTTTTGATCAAAAAGCGTATGACGTTAAAATTAATAATACAGCACATACTCAAATCGGATCAGAAATTTTAGCTGTTTGGTCGCTTCGTAAAATCGCCTTGCTGACTGACAGCCATGTTGGACCGCTTTATTTGACGGCAACACAGCAGCAGCTTGAAGCTGCAGGATTTGATGTGTTACCCTTACAAGTGCCGGCCGGTGAACAATCTAAGTCATTAACAGTGGCTGGTGAATTGATTGCCAAAATGGCTGCAGCAGGATTTACGCGAGGGGATGGCCTAATTGCTTTAGGTGGTGGCGTTATTGGTGATTTGGGTGGTGTTGTGGCCTCACTTTATATGCGGGGTATTAGCTTTATTCAAATTGCAACATCCCTCACAGCACAAGTTGACTCGTCAGTTGGTGGCAAAACAGCTGTCAATTTAGGCAATACTAAAAATATTGCGGGCACCTTTTATCAACCAGATTTAGTTTTGGTTGATAGCACATATTTAGATACATTAACAGATCGTGATTTAGTCGAAGGCTATGGGGAAGTTGTTAAAACTTCGGCACTTGATAGTCAAGAATTCTTTGACTTCACTGGGACTATACAATCAACTCAAGACATTCGCGCGCATGCACAAAAACTGTCACAATTGGCTATTGCCTATAAAGCAAAAATTGTGATGCATGATGAGAAGGAATCAGGGCAACGGCAATATCTTAATTTTGGACACACAATAGGACATGCAATTGAGTTACTAGCACATGGGAATCTACGACATGGTGAGGCTGTAGCTATTGGGATGATAGCGATGACTGAGCGAATGGCTCGTGAGGATGTGTCATCTGATGATTTGACTAACGCTCTTAAAGTACGTTTAGAGGCGGTAGGGTTACCAACAAGTTCAAATTTAATAGGGACCCCTGAATTTTTTGACCATTTGATCAATGATAAAAAAAATCGTGGTGGTGTTTTAAATCTTGTTGCACTCAAAAAAATTGGTGATCCTGTGATTATCCAAAAAAAATTGGCAGATATGCCAACTTTTATTAAATAAAACTCTGAAAGGAATGTGTGAGGAGTAGTTATGCTACATCTCATACAATAAATTAATTATGCGTTATACGACAGCAGGTGAAAGCCATGGACCAGAAGAAATTGCTATCATTGAGGGTGTACCAGCAGGATTACATATCACTCAAGAAGATATTAATGAGGAATTAGCGCGTCGTCAACATGGTTATGGTCGTGGTGAACGTCAACAAATTGAAACAGATACTGTGACTTTTCTAACTGGCGTGCGACATCAAATCACATTAGGGTCACCCATAACACTAAATGTACACAATGATGATCATAATAGCTGGTCTAAAATTATGGCACCAAATGATCCTGCGACACCAGAAAACACCTTACGAAAAGTTTTACGACCACGTCCCGGACATGCTGATTTAGTAGGCGGTATGAAATATCGACATCATGATGATTTGCGTAATGTGTTGGAACGATCATCAGCTCGTGAAACAACTATGCGCGTTGCTGTAGGTGCAGTAGCAAAAAAATTATTACGAGAAATTAATGTTGATGTTCACGGCTTCGTTGTTAATGTTGGTCCTGCAAAATCAGATTTAAATGTCTTAACACAGTATAAAGATTTGCAAGAATTACGTGCAGTAACTGAAAGCTTTGCAACGCGAGCCTTAACAGCTGAAGCTGATGAAGCTATTCGTCAGGTGATTGACAAGACTAAGCGTGATGCAAATACAGTCGGTGGTCAGGTACAAGTTATTGCAACAGGTATGCCTGTTGGTATTGGATCATATGTATCAGCTGATGAGAAATTAGACGGCAAGATTGCGCGTGCCATTGTTGGTATCAATGCTTTCAAAGGGGTACAATTTGGCGGTGGGTTTGATAACTCTGAAAAATATGGCGATCAAATTATGGACGAAATTTTTTGGGATTCAGAAAAAGGCTTTTACCGTGGTACTGATAATTTGGGCGGCTTTGAAGGTGGTATGACAACTGGTGAGGCGATTACTGTTCGTGGCGTCGTGAAACCAATTCCAACTTTATATCGGCCAATGAAGTCGGTTGATATTGACACACATCAAGAACATAAAGCCTCTATTGAACGTTCAGATACAACGGCAGTTACAGCAGCAGCGGTTATTGCTGAGTCTATGGTAGCTATTGAACTTGCAATAGCTGTTTTGGATAAATTTGATGCGGATAATATTGAGCGTATGAAAGAACAGGTAGCAGCATACCGTGAAGAAATTCGTACATTTTAACTAAGTAGCCTCGGCTACGTACATACTTAAAAAGGTGGAGTACTTATGATTAAACTTAGCAAAGCACCAAAATCAGGTCTGCATGGTGAAATTACTGTGCCAGGAGACAAATCAATTTCACACCGAGCGTTAATGTTTGGGGCCATTGCGACTGGTGAAACGCGCATTGACAATTTTTTAATGTCAGACGATGTGATGCGCACAATGACCGTATTTCGTGAACTAGGTGTTGCCATAAATCAAGTAGGCTCACAAATCAAAGTGATAGGGAAAGGATTGGATAGTTTTACAAAACCAAAGCATGCACTTAATATGGGAAATTCTGGGACGTCAACGCGCCTTTTAATGGGCTTATTAAGTAAACAGCCTTTCGATCTTTCTTTTTTTGGTGATGAATCATTAAGCAGCAGGCCATTGCGCCGTGTCGCAGAGCCATTATCATTAATGAATGCTCAGTTTGATTTAACAGCTGATAATTTTTTACCGGGAACGATTCGGGCAAATAATAGGTTGCAGGGTATGACTTACGAAATGCCTGTTGCATCGGCACAGGTTAAAAGTGCTATTTTATTGGCTGGCATACAGGCAGAAGGTGAAACCATTATTATTGAAAAAGTGACTTCAAGAGATCATACGGAACGTATGTTACGCCAATTTGGAGGGATCATTACAACAAATAATGGGGTAATCACTATACAACAACAGCCGCAATTACGTGGACAACATGTGCTAGTTCCCTCAGATATTTCAAGTGCGGCATTCTTTATGGTGGCGGGCTTAATTACGCCAAATTCTGAGATAACCTTAAAAAAAGTTGGTGTTAATCCAACGCGTGTTGGTGTCATTAAATTACTTGAACGAATGGGTGCCAATATTAAGCAAGAACCAATTTTTTCAGACGGTGAAGCGCTTGCAGACATTGTCATTAAATCGCAGTCTTTACATGGCATTAATATTATGGCGGATGATATTCCAAGTGCTGTTGATGAGTTGCCAATTTTGGCATTAGCTGCAACGCAAGCACTTGGAGATACTGTAATTAGTGGTGCTGCAGAATTGCGGGTAAAAGAAACTGATCGTATTGCAACGGTGATCAGTGAACTCACAAAACTTGGTGCCGATATTGAAGAAAAACAAGACGGCATGATTATTCATGGTGGTACACCATTACATGTCATGCAGGATTCTGTATTACTTGATTCACATGGTGATCATCGCATAGGAATGATGAATGCCGTTGCGGCATTAATTACTGAGGGAAATGTTATTTTAACAGGCGAAGACGCAATGAGCGTTTCATATCCTGGATTTCTGGCTGATTTGACAGCAATAATGAGAGAAAAATTATGATGAATATTGTTGTTGTAGGACTTGGCGAAATGGGTGCATCATTGGCTGGAATTCTAAATACACAATCTGATAATTATGTTGTCGGGGTGGATATTAATGAACAGTCTTTGCGTTATGCAATAGAAAATAATCTTGTTTCGGCAATTAGTTCTCAATTGTGTGATGTTGCATCACAGGCTGATATCATTGTTTTAGCCACACCGATAACTAGTATTGAAAAAAATATGCATCAATTAGCAAAAATGGTGCTGAAAGAAAATGTTATTATAACTGATACAGGGTCAACAAAACGAGATATCATGGCGATGGCAGAAGAAGTATTAACACCAATTAATATCAAATTCATTGGTGGACACGCAATGGCTGGCACGCATCAAAGTGGCGTGATCTATGCTAATAAACACCTATATAGACACGTCACGTACTTTTTAGTACCTAGTTCTATTAGTGACAGTCGTAGGCTACAAGTGGTGTTTAAACCATTGAATGCTAAATTTATCACCATTGATATTGCCAAACACGATGCGTTAATGGCAATAATTAGTGATGTACCACATATTGTTGCTTTTGCATTAATGAATACAGCAACAGCACAGCTAGGGCCAGCAACACTGTTTGGTCAATATGCCGCTGGCGGGTTTAAAGATACAACACGTATTGCAGCGAGTGATTCTAAACTTTGGGCAGATGTTTTACTGAGTAACAAAAAAGCTGTGTTAGAAAGCCAGAAGCAACTGATAAAACAATTAGACTTATTTTCACAGGCAATCGAAAATAATGATGAAGACACACTGATAACACTTATTTCTGATGCACGACAATCAAGAGAAAATTTATAATTAAAGTGAGAAAATAATGATTAAAGAGCCAGATACATTGATGCTTATTGGTTTTATGGGTGCAGGAAAAACGACTGTAGGCAAAGAAATAGCCCGTCAGCATCATTCTAAATTTCTTGATATTGATTCTGAAATTGAGCGTGTTGCTGGACAAACTATCAGTGAGATTTTTGAAACGCGCGGTGAAGTTGGGTTTCGTCAATTGGAGACTGAGGTTTTAAATGATGTGCAAACATTTAATGGCATTGTTGCAACAGGTGGTGGCGTCGTAGAACGACAAGAAAATTTAGAGGTGTTACAACATTCGCCAGCAACTGTTATCTACTTACATGGTAACTTGGAAAGTACAATTGGTCGGTTAATATTGGAAGGACAACGACCATTGTTGCAAGAAAAATCTACAGCAGAATTTTTTGCCTTGTGGCAAAAACGTGATCCGAAATATCAACAAATAGCTAATTTCACCGTAGAAACGGTTGGTAAAAAACCTTCACGTATTGCTGCTGAAATTATTGCATTATTTAGTGCTAATCAAGATGAATTGGCATTATTACAGTTACGATCACAGATTGATGCTTTTGATCGTCAAATTTTCCAAACAATTGCTGAACGCTTTCAAATAGTTGAAGATATTGCGCGCTACAAAGAAAAATTTGGTATAGCAACAATACAAAATAATCGTATGATTCAGCAACGAATAGCTCTTAAAAGTGATTTTTCTGCAAATAAAGACATCACTGATGATATGATTGATAATATTATGACCATTTTAATGCAGGCAGCGATTGATAAAGAAGTAAAGCAATTGAATAGGTGAGTTATGAATATACATACACTGGGTCCTACTGGGACTGATTCAGATCGTGCAGCACAACATTATTTAACACATGAAACCTTGATTTTGCATACGAGTTTTGAAGAAATAATCATGAATTTTCACAATTATCGTGGCGATAAAATATTGATGCCAGTGGCATTCAAGTCGAATAAATTGGATGGCATAGACTGGGCAGAGTTCAACTATTTGAATTGGATGAATCTTGAGATTGAATCAACATTTTCATTACCTTTAATGGCAATGAGTCTTATTGAAAATACACAGTATCAACGAAATATCGCGTTAATTCATGCCGCTACTGAAGGTTTAATGAAGCGTTATTTAACAAAAATAGCGTTGAATAATGCTGCTGGGCCATCAATTGTATTTGCACCAAGTAAGGTTGTAGCCTTACAGGACTTTATAAAAAACCAAAATCGGTTTACAATTATTTCAGAAGAACACTTCAAAAAAATTGCAGAAAGCAGTGATGAAAAGTATCAAATTAGGCAGGTATTAAAGCCTCAAATGATATGGGTCGTCTACAAAATATTATGACATTAAGAGAACTATTACATCTGCCAAGCACCAATGGTAAGCCGATTATCACGGTCCCTCTAACCTTAGGACCTTCCGATAAGTTTGGACCATTTGCACAAAAGTTGCAGCAACAAAATCCAGACGTTGTTGAATGGCGAGCAGATTATATAGCAGATAACTTTAGCCAAGCTGTGATGTGGCAACAAGTTAAACTAGGGGCACAAGATGAACTCGCACAAAAAAATGTGTCAGTGATGACTGAAGCAAAGATGTTAGCTGAAATAGACAACGCGAAGCAAGAGTTTACTGCCAATTGGCCTGTAATGAATCAGCAAATTATCAAAGAATTAATTGGAACAGTATTTAATAGTATTGGTGGTTTTCCAGTTATTTTAACGTATCGGACGACTTCTCAGGGTGGACAAGGAGAAATGTCACCTGTTGAGTACACGACATTTTTGGTTAATGCACTTTATGCCGGTTACCCATTTGTAGCTGTTGATGTGGAATATGCATTAGAAGAACTTTTACGCCAAAAAATTATTGATGCGGCACATGAAGTAGGTGTCCCTGTTATATTGTCATACCATGATTTTAATATGACGCCAAAAAATAGTACAGCAATTATATTGGAGATGTCAAAACAACCAGCAGATATTATTAAATTGGCAGTGATGTCACAGTCTGAAAAAGACACACAATTGTTACTAGATGCCACCAAAAGTGCTGTGACCAGCGTTAGTCAGCCATTGATTACTATAAGTATGGGTGAACTTGGTAAACGTTCACGAATAGAAGGTTATCATTACGGTTCAGAAATGACATTTGCTGTACTGGATGGCACACGAGTCAGTGCGCCAGGCCAGTTAACAGTTAACGATCTTGTTCAAGAATGGCAAGAATAAAAAGAGACGTGAATTTATTCACGTCTCTTTTTATTCTTCGGCGGTAATTTTCTTTGATGCAGCTGATCCTGAAATTGCAGGGATTGCGATGATTGCAATTTCACCAACAATAATGGCAATAATTGCAACTGTTGTGAATGAATAGGTTCCCTCAGATAGTTGAGAAACAATATAGCCTAAAATTTCACCAAAAATTGCTGACCAAATAGCAACAGTAATAAACTTCATAATTTCCACCTCTTTACAAAACTATCATACGCTCTTTAAAAAAAAGCGCAACCTTTTTAGACGTGTTTCGTGTATAATTAAAGGGAACAAATTTTCGTATGACCATAGTAAGCGTAGTGGAGGCCTAATGTACGCACCTTTACAGATTTTGAGTGCTTATAGCTTATTGAAAAATCCTAATACAATTGAACAAATTATTGAAACTGCCAAAAAACGTCATTATCAGGCTATTGCTTTAACCGATATAAATGTGATGTATGGCGCTGTTAAATTTTATCAAGTTGCAAAAGAAAATAATATCAAGCCGCTATTTGGTGTGACTTTACAAGTTAATGGCTTGGTCAATACCGCTACTGTTTTTCCGATAGTACTCATCGCCGAAAATCAAACAGGCTATCAGAATTTGATGTGGATTTCTTCAGCAAAAATGACTACCAAAATCAGTGAAATGACACTAGATGTTATTACTGGGCATTTGGCAGGTATCAACATCATTTTTCCTAATGATAGTGAAATTTCGCAATTTATCGCTTCTGAATATACACAATCAGTTGATTATTGGCAACAACTCATCACAAAAATTGATCCAAAAAAATTATATTTAGGTATTAATCCACAACTCGCGCCACAAATTCAAGAACGATTAGTGACATTTAGTGCAAAAAATCAAGCAAAACTGATTGCGTTGGATACGGTTGACTATCTCAATCCCGATGATGCATTCACAACACAAGTTTTAAAGGCAATTGAGACAAATACCAAGCTAGATGACATTAAACTGCTCGCACAGCAGATTGGGACTCATGTATTGCAAGATTTTGATGAAGTTCAGATAGCTTATTTGGCTAATGATGCATTAAAAACAGCTTACTTGAACAATGAATTACTAGTATCAAAGAGCCAGGTTGAAATCGTATTTAAGCAAACAGCAACATTACCAAAATTTCGTTTACCAAATGAGAATCAGACGTCAGAAAACTATTTGCGTTCTATTGCAGAAAAAGGTTTATTAGAACGAATAAACGGACGACAAGTGGCGTTAGATCAGTATGAGAAACGCTTGCAACATGAATTGCAAATAATTGATAATTTAGCATTTAATGATTATTTTTTAATTGTTTGGGACATTGTTAATTTTGCTCATCAAAAAAATATTCAAATGGGTGCTGGACGTGGGTCTGCGGCAGGCTCCTTAGTTGCCTATGCTTTGAGAATTACTGATGTCGATCCGATACAGTTTGGCTTATTATTTGAGCGTTTTTTGAACCCGCAGCGTATCCAAATGCCAGATATTGATATTGATTGGCCAGATAACAAACGTGATTTAATATTAAATTATCTACATGATAAATATGGACAACGTAATTTTGCGCAAATATTGACATTTGGGACTTTAGCAGCCAAGCAGGCTTTAAGAGATACTGCCCGGGTGTTTGGTGTATCCCAGCAAATGATGAGTCGAATTAGTAATGCTGTACCCCAGGGTAAACAGGGGCGTAAGGTATTAATTCAAGATACTTTAAACGCGTCTAATGTTTTGCGGACTGTTTTATCTGATGTTGATAATGGGGAGTTGTTACTTAAAGTAGCACAACATATTGAAGGACTACCACGTAATTACTCAACTCATGCTGCAGGTGTAGTATTAAGCTCAGAACCATTGATTAACACCTTACCTGTACAATCAGGATCAGATGATCGGCTATTGACACAATTTGAAAAAAATCCAGTTGAAGCACTTGGCTTACTTAAAATAGATATTCTTGGTTTATCTAATTTATCTATTTTAGCGCAAACGTTATATGATGCAAAAAAACAGTTACCAGATCATTTTGATATTAGTAAAATACCACTTGATGATTCAAAAACTTTGGCTTTATATGCTAAAGGCGATACGAACGGTGTCTTTCAGTTTGAATCTTCAGGTATTAAAAACGTGTTGCGCCAATTAAAACCAACAACTTTTGAACATATTGTGGCGGTTAATGCGTTGTATCGACCAGGGCCAAGTCGTAATATTCAATCGTTTATTCAGCGACGCCACGGTCACGAAAAAGTCACGATACTTGATTCAAGTCTTAAAACAATTTTGGCGCCAACTTTTGGCATTATTGTCTACCAAGAGCAAGTCATGCTAGTTGCAGAAACTTTTGCAGGCTTCACCTTAGGTGAAGCTGACCTTTTGCGAAGTGCTATGTCAAAGAAAAAAATAGAAAAAATGACAGCGATGCACGAGAAATTTGTGCAAGGGGCAATTGATTTGGGCCATGATGGTGAACAAGCTGAGCAGATTTTTGCTTATATAGATGAGTTTGCAAATTACGGCTTTAACAGGTCACATGCTGTTGCATACAGCAAATTGTCTTTTGAATTAGCCTATATGAAAGCACATTATCCAGTTGCTTTTTTTACAGCATTATTGAATGCTAATCTTGGGTCACCTGAAAAAATAAGAAGTTATATTATGGAAGCAAAGTTACGTAATATAGAAGTTAGTCCACCGAATATCAACCAATCACAACGTTTTTGGACAGCAGATGATCAAAAATTGCAGATGGGTTTAACTAATATTCGAGGGGTGCGAACTGATTTTGTGTCTGCTGTATTAGCAGAAAGACAAGAGAATGGACATTTCAAATCGATTCAATCGTTTATTCGTCGTTTACCCGATAAATTGCGTAAGCAAGATACTTTGATACAACTTGTTTATGCTGGGGCGTTAGATGCATTTGGTTATAATCGATCAGAATTAATAACTGCTTTAGCCGATTTAATTGAGGCAGCTGGTTTTGGTGACTTTATTTTAAGTGAAACAAAAATAAAGAAAAGTGATGATTTTACGCTGACTGATAAGTTAGCACATGAAAAAGAAGCAATAGGGGTTAATTTATCAGGACATCCTTTGGATACTTACTCAGCATTAATTATCAGTAAAAAATTCGAACAAATTGCCGATATGATAAAAAAAGATCAAAAAATAAAAACCATAGTGATTATTGATAGTATTCGTAAAACGCGTACAAAAAAAGGTGAAGAAATGGCGTTTATGACTGTTTCTGATATAACCGGAACAATTGGTATAACAGTGTTTAGTCAGGTGTTGACTAAAACAAGTGATCTATTGAAAACAGGGACAATTATCGAAATTACTGGAAAAATAGATAGTTATAATGGCAAACTATCAATTATTGCAAATCAAATACATCATGCGCCTGATTTAGAACCATTGGAAAATGTATCTGGTACTTGGTTTTTACAATTTGATAATGACCATGATACGGTTGAAAATCGTCATGACGTGATTGAAATACTAAAAAAACATCATGGTGATAACCCGGTTGTGATATATTGGCAAAATACGGAACAAAAGCAAACGCTAGATTCAAAATTTTGGATGAGTGATGAAACCGGTATCATTGTTGAATTATCAACTTTATTAGGCTATAAAAATGTTGTGTTCAGAAGAAGCCAATAATATTATGCCTTGTGTAAACACTTAATAATGTATAAAATAGAGTTTGGGTAGAGTTGCACAAGCAACAACCAAGATAACTAAGGAGCTATTTAACCATGAAAAAGACGAAAATCGTCTCAACACTTGGTCCGTCATCATCTGATGTCGAAACAATCGTAAAGTTAATCCAAGCGGGTGCTAACGTATTCCGTTTTAACTTCTCACACGGCGATCACGAAGAACATTTGGGTCGTATGAATGCAGTTCACGAAGCTGAAAAAATTACTGGTAAAACAGCTGGTATTTTGTTGGATACAAAGGGTGCAGAAATCCGTACAACAAAACAAGCTGATGGTAAAATTGAATTCCATACAGGCGATACATTACGTATTGCAATGGATGAAAATCTTGAAGGCACAAAGGACAAGATTGCTGTTACTTATGCCGGCTTATTTGATGATGTAAATGTTGGCGGACAAGTTTTGTTCGATGACGGTTTGCTTGGCACAACAGTTCTTGAAAAAGACATGGCTAATCGCGAGCTTGTTGTTCGTATAGATAACGATGGTATTTTAGGTTCACGTAAGGGTGTTAACGCACCTGGTGTTGCAATTAATTTACCTGGTATCACTGAAAAAGACGCTGATGATATTCGTTTTGGTTTGGATAATGAGATTAATTATATCGCCGCTTCATTTGTTCGTAAGCCTGAAGATGTACTTGAAATTCGTGCATTATTGAAGGAAAAGAACATGGAACACGTGCAAATTATTCCTAAGATTGAATCTCAAGAAGGTATCGACAATCTTGATGCTATTCTGGAAGTTTCAGATGCATTGATGGTACCACGTGGTGACATGGGTGTTGAAATTCCTGCGGAAAATGTGCCTTTGGTTCAAAAAGACATGATTCGTAAGATGAATAAATTTGGTTTGCCTGTTATTACAGCAACACAAATGCTTGATTCAATGGAAGAAAATCCACGTCCTACACGTGCCGAAGCTTCCGATGTTGCTAATGCTGTATTCGATGGTACGGATGCAACAATGCTATCTGGTGAATCAGCTAATGGTGATTACCCAGTTGAATCGGTTGCTACAATGGCTGCAATTAACGAAAAAGCTGAAACTTCATTACGTGAAAATGGTCGTCATCAAGAAATTTTGTTTGACGAATCTAGTGCAACTGAGTCTGTAGCGTCTGCTGTGACTCGTATTTCACGCAGCGTTAATGCTAAAGCTGTTGTTGTATCAACAAACTCAGGCTATACAGCACGCATGGTTTCAAAGCACCGTCCTGATGTCAATGTGTTGGCAATCACATATTCAGAGCGTGTACAACGTGGTTTGACTTTGAACTATGGTGTTGTACCTGTTGTCTATGAGGCACCATCAACAATTGATGAAATGATTGCCTTGGCTAAGACAGCTGTTAAGGAACAAGGTTTGGCTAACTCAGGTGATACAATTGTTATCGCAGCTGGCGTACCAATGTCACAATCTGGTACAACAAACATGATTACTGTTCAAACAGTATAAATCACATAAGTTATAAAAAAATACTGTGTAGGCTTAATAAGCATATATTGGTTTAATAAAACAAAAAGCGATAGTTTCAGCTGAAACTATCGCTTTTTGTTTCAATTTAAAAAACAGTAGATGTTATAAAACCTATCATAATCAAACCGTTATAATTGGTCTACCTGTTATGATTATAACAACAATATATAGAGGAGTTTTTTATGAATACAGGTGATTTGGCTTGGGTTTTAATATCTTCAGCATTGGTGTGGTTAATGACACCAGGATTAGCACTTTTTTATGGCGGCTTAGGTGAAAAACGTAATCTTCTCCATACAATGTTTGTACCAGTTCTGATAATTGGTATTGCCACGTTAGTCTGGTTTGTTGTGGGATATTCGTTAGCTTTTGGGGGATCGGGTAGCGTAATAGGTAATTTGAACCATTTGTTTATGACTAACGTATCATTTACCAAGTCAACTAAAGATTTAACAATTCCAGATGGTGCTTTTGCTTTATTTCAAGGTATGTTCCCGATTATTACAGCCGCAATTATCACTGGGTCTGTTATTGGTCGTGTGCGCATTAAAGCGATGATTGTATTCATTACATTATGGCTGATTTTCATTTATTCACCCTTGGCACATATGGTCTGGGGTGGTGGCTTGCTAGCACAATTAGGTGCAATCGATTTTGCTGGTGGGACAGTAGTTCATATTTCAAGTGGTGTAACTGGCTTAGTGCTAGCGTTAATGATTGGTCATCGGCATCATGACAAACATATTCCTGTTAGACCATCTTATGTTTTAATTGGTGGTGCGTTACTTTGGGTCGGCTGGTTTGGATTTAACTCAGGATCAGCTTTGGCGGCCAATGGCACAGCTGTATTGGCTTTAGTTAATACGTGGCTTGCTTCTGCGGTCAGTGTTTTAACTTGGGGTATAGCTGAATATAAACGCCATGGTCGCGCAACTTTGGCTGGTATTACAAGTGGTGGCGTGGCAGGCTTAGTAGCTATCACACCTGCAGCAGGCTTTGTTGCCCCTTGGGCTGCAGTAATTATGGGCTTGGTAGCTGGATTTATTGGCTTTGCTGGCATTACGTTTGTAAAAAATAGTTTTGGCTATGATGATACATTAGATGCTTTTGGTATTCATGGTATTGGTGGTGCAGTGGGCGCAATTTTGACAGCCGTGTTTGCTGATAAAAGTATTGGTGGTGTGGCCGGAGTTATCAATGGTGACGTATCATTGCTTTGGAAACAACTTGTCGCAATTTTGTTTACTATAGCTTTTGCAGCAATTGGGACATTTATTTTAGCAAAAATTACTGAGTTTATTGCAGCACCTCTTCGGTTGACGGCATCTGAAGAGGCACAGGGATATGATAGTATTCTTCATGATTTAACACTTGAATGATGGGCATTAGCCCTTTTTTTGTGTTAAAATTAAAAGAAAACATATAAAGGGGATCTGTCATTTGTCAATACAAATACAGCAAATTTTTACATTTGAAAATGCAGAACAACAAGCAAAATTAATTGGTGTTAATGATAATTTTCTGCGTCTAATAGAAGAAGGTTTGGCAGTCAAGTTACATGCACGTGGCGATCAAATGACTATTAACGGTGATGAAGATAAAGTAGCGCTAGCTAATGCTGTAGTGCATGAATTAACTAGTTTAATCAAACATCAAATTAATATTTCACCAACCGATGTTGTTAGTGCCGTCACAATGGCACAGCGTGGGACATTGGACTATTTTAGTGATTTGTACTCTGAAACATTGATCAAAGACAACAAAGGACGTGCAGTACGCGTTAAAAATTTTGGGCAACGACAATATGTACAGGCTATACGAAAGAGCGATATCACGTTTGGTATTGGTCCGGCAGGAACAGGAAAAACCTATCTAGCAGTTGTGATGGCAATTGCTTCCCTCAAACGCGGTGAAGTGGAACGTATTATTATTACACGTCCTGCTGTTGAAGCTGGTGAATCACTCGGATTTTTGCCCGGCGATTTGAAAGAAAAAGTCGATCCATATTTGCGTCCTATTTATGACGCCATGAATGGCATCATTGGTGCAGAACATACACAGCGTCTAATGGATCGTGGTGTGATCGAAATTGCACCTTTAGCTTATATGCGTGGTCGTACATTAGACGATGCTTTTATTATTTTGGATGAGGCACAAAATACCACAAACCAACAAATGAAAATGTTTTTAACGCGTCTAGGGTTTGGCTCAAAAATGATTGTTAACGGTGACATTTCTCAAATAGATTTACCGCGTGGTGCACAGTCTGGATTGATTTCAGCACAACACATTTTAAAAGATGTTAACCGTATCATGTTTATCAATTTTAGTAGTGCTGATGTTGTACGTCATCCAGTGGTTGGTTTGATAGTTAATGCGTATGAAGCAGCAGAGACCAAATTGGCAGCATTAAAAAAGGAGCAAAATGCTAATGGATTTAGCAATAATTGATCAGACAAAAAATAGTGTGACACAATACCACAAAGATTTAGTTTATATGATTTTGAATTTTGCTGGAACAACTTTAGAACTACCAGATAACACAGAAATGTCAGTGACATTTGTTAATAGTGATGAAATTCAGCGTTATAATCGCGAGTACCGTGGCGTAGATAAACCAACCGATGTTATTAGCTTCGCATTAGAAGAAGGGGATGACACATTTGACTTATCTCCTGAAGGTGATTGGGCAGATGATATTCCTAAAAATATTGGCGATATTTTAGTGTCTGTTGACATTATTGCCTCACAAGCTGATTATTTAGGTCATAGTTATGAACGTGAACTTGGTTTTTTGGTTGTTCATGGCTTTTTGCATTTAAACGGCTATGATCACATGTTAGGTGACGCTGAAGAAAAAGAAATGTTTGATTTACAACGAAAGATTTTGGATGATTATGGCCTCAAGAGATAACGAACGAACAGAACTAGAAGGCTTACCAGATCATGAAAAACGACAAACAGTACGTAATGGTAGTTTTTTTAAAGCGTTGCGTAACTCACTGAACGGTATATGGCTGATTTTAGTCCGTGAACGAAACATGCGAATTCACGTCGTTCTAGCTTTTCTGATTTTAGTTGCAGGTCTACATTACGGTTTATACCGTGCAGATTGGTTATGGGTTACAATGGCTATTTTTATTGTGATTTTTAGTGAATTTTTAAACACAATTATTGAAGCTGTGGTAGACTTAGTTGTTGAGAAAAAATATCATCCCCTTGCTAAACTGGCCAAAGATGTTGCAGCTGGTGCAGTACTGGTAGCTGTAGGTGTTGAAATCATTATTTTATTGATTATTTTTCAACCATACGTATGGCGTCAGTTTGGTATTGTAACTAATTTTTCGGATTTATTACATCGATTTCAGTAATAAACCATGATATGAGTGATATATGTATATCATATTAGAATATAACGTTGGGCAATGTGCTCGAGTGTATAACAGGAGAAAGTCGACCTAGGCGTCGCATTTATTTATGACAGAAGCACCGTTTAAATCAGGATTTGTGACCATCATTGGCCGACCAAACGTTGGGAAATCAACATTACTTAATCGCATTGTTGGCGAAAAAATTGCGATAATGTCAGATAAGGCACAGACAACACGTAATAAAATACAAGGTATATATACGACAGATTCAGCACAAGTTGTATTTATCGATACACCTGGCATACATAAACCACAAAACTCATTAGGTGATTTTATGGTCAAATCAGCTTTCTCTGCTCTACATGGTGCAGATGCGATTTGGTTTGTTGTGGATGCTTCAATGCCACGTGGCCGTGGTGATGATTTTATCATTAATCGATTAAAAGAAATTAAGAACACAGCAATCTATTTATTAATTAATAAAGTGGACTTACTAGCCCCTAAAGATTTATTAAATGTTATTGCGAGTTATCAAGAAGATGCGCCAGAGTGGGCAGAAGTATTTCCAATTTCAGCACGTGAAGGTGATAATGTATCCGAATTACTAGACAATGTTGTTGCTGGCCTTGATGAAGGACCACAATATTTCGATGCTGATCAACTAACAGATCATCCTGAACGTTTTGTCATTGGCGAACTGATTCGTGAAAAAGTATTACAATTAACAAGACAAGAAGTACCGCATTCAGTTGCTGTTGTTATTGATAAAATTTCACGTGAGAGCGAAGAAAAGATCCATATTCAAGCTTCTATTGTTGTTGAACGGCCAACACAAAAAAATATTATTATCGGTAAACAAGGGACAATGATTAAAGAAATTGGGACACGAGCACGCAAAGATATTGAACGCTTGATGGGAGATAAAGTATTTCTTGAGACATGGGTTAAGGTTGAGCCTCGTTGGCGTGAGCGGCCGCAAGCATTACAAACATTGGGATATAGTGAAGATGACTATTAACAGTAATTAATCAAAAGTAGTATTTTTTTATACATTCATGAAGGTGATCGATGTCAATAATCAAAGGTATTGTGTTGTACACAAGACAATATAAAGATAATGATTTATTAGTTCGTATGCTCACAGAAACACGTGGGTTACGAACTTTTTTGGCGCGTGGTGCAAAAAAGCAAAAATCTCATTTAAGTGCAGCTATGCAGCCGTATACGGTAGTTACATTTGAAGGTGCTTTTGCAAAAAGAACTGTCGGTCTAGGTTATATTAATGATATCCAGCAGGCTACATATCATAGGCGACTTGTTGATGATATTGAGGCAAATGCCTATGCTGCTTTGATTGCTAGTCTTATTGATGAAACATTTGAAGAAGGTGAGGTCATTACCCGATGGTATAATCAATTATTATTGGCACTTTTAAAACTTGATGAAGGATTGGATCCCCAAATTATTGCTAATATTTTTGAAATTCAATTATTAGTACCTTTAGGGGTGGCACCAAATTGGCGAGCTGATCCAATTAGTGGGCAAACGACAGGCCGTTTTGATTATTCTGAAAAATACAATGGTATTATTGCAGAAAATCATTATGAACTAGATGAGCATCGGTTAATGATAGATCAAAAAACAATGTTTTATTTGAGACAATTTAGTGTGATAGATTTGAGGCAAATTCATCAAATTAAAATTTCAACGACTACAAAACGAGGGTTACAACGGGTCATTGACTATATTTATGATAATCAATTGGGCTTAAAACCTCGTGCTAAAAAATTTATTGAACAAATGCATGCGTGGCAAAGCACATTGAAAAATTTTAGACAAAAAAAAGAAGGTACATCATGACCATAAAAAAAATTTTGGTGCTCCATACGGGCGGCACAATTTCAATGCATGAAGATCAAGACGGTGATGTTGAAACTGGATTAGACAATCCCTTGATTGATGTCAAAATGGCACTGCCCAATGTTGATTTAACAGTTGAAAGTATTTTTAATTTACCAAGTGAACACATTGGACCAGAGCATATGTTGCAGCTGCAACGTCGTATTTTGACAGCAGGTAATGCGTTCGATGGAGTCGTTATTACGCATGGAACTGATACACTAGAAGAAACGTCCTTTTTTTTGGATAGTACGTTATCCGTAGATTTTCCAATTGTTATGACAGGGGCAATGCGCTCTTCAAATGAATTAGGATCTGATGGTTTGTATAATTACCATTCTGCTTTACGTGTTGCATCTAATGAAAATTCGCGTAATCGTGGTGTTTTAGTGGTTATGAATGATGAAATACATGCGGCACGTTTTGTAACAAAAACGCATACAACCAATGTTGCAACGTTTGGTTCACCAATCAGTGGCACAATGGGGCTCTTAACAAAACGTCAAATTATCTTTTTCTATGATTTGCCAAAACGTCGGGTATTATCAGTGGCTCATGTACAGAAGAGCATTCCAGTTTTGAAGGCTTACGCGGGCATGGATGGGCAATTATTAGAATTATTGGCAGCGGCAAATATTGATGGTATTGTTATTGAGGCACTAGGTGCTGGCAATTTATCTAAAGAAGCAGCAATTGGTGTGCGCTACCTTTTATCACGAAATATTCCTGTTGTTATTGTATCAAGAAGTTTTAATGGCGTTGCTGAGCCAGTATATGATTATTTAGGTGGCGGTGTACAATTAGAAAGAGATGGTGTTATCTTTGCCACTAGTATTAATGGTCAAAAAGCGCGTTTAAAATTATTAATTGGTCTAGATAATCAACTTAATAATCATGATTTGCATGACTATTTGCATCAATTTTGAAAATAACAACAAATGTTTATTTTATGTGACATAGTATGCGAGACAAAGTTATCTAAAATGATATGTCAGCATGTTAACAAACGAGCATCGTTTGTTAACTGCTGACCACCTGAAAAAGAAACCTAACTAAATGAAGTGAACCTGATAACTTTCTGAACAGATTTTCTATTCTGTCCAAGTTATTAGGTTCACTTCAGTAAGGTTTCTTTTTTAAATATACATTTTTTAAGCTTTGAAGATGTTGTCATAAATGGCTTTTACAGCACGATCAGCTAAATCAGGTTGAATGCCAAGCATAATTGAAATCTCACTAGCACCTTGATTGACCATCTGTAAACTGATACCGTGTTCTTTCAAAGGGGTGACAATTTCTGTTAACGCACCAATACGATTGCGCATGCCTTCGCCAACAATCATGATAATGCCATAGCTAGGGAGCCATTTTAGTGTATCTGGTTTAATATCAGAGGCTATGTCTGCTAACATGTTGTCAACTTGCTCTTGTGATAGACTTGTTTTATCAAAAATAATTGTTAAATCATCAATTCCTGAAGGCATATGTTCATAGGAAATATTATGCCGCTTTAATATCTCTAAAATGCGTAAAGTAAAACCTACTTCTTTGTTTAGAAGGTAGCGGTGTAAGTATAAGGCCGCAAAACGATTTGAATTTGCAATACCTGTTACAGGCCGTGTTTGCTGTACTTCAGTGGGTGGTACAATAAAAGTGCCGGGAGCATCTGGTTCATTAGTATTTTTGATATTGATTCGAATGCCACCTTGAATGGCTGGAATAATAGCTTCGTCATGGAAAACAGCAAAACCAGCATAAGATAGTTCACGCATTTCATCATAAGTCATTTGCTCGATGGCAGCTGGTTGATCGATAATTGTTGGGTTAACAGCATAGATGGCGCTCACATCTGTAAAGTTTTCATACAAATCGGCACTTAATCCGCGAGCCATAATGGCACCGGTGATGTCGGAACCGCCTCGTGAAAAAGTAGCCATATCACCATTTTTTGTATAACCAAAAAAGCCAGGTATAATGAGACGCTCACTTGTATTTAAGTCGAGTTTAGCAATTGATGTATAAGATTTAACATCGAATGTTGCAGAACGCGCATTATCATCTACTTGTAACCCAATTTCTTGTGGGTCAATAAAACGGGCAGGAATGCCGAGATGACTAAAGACTTTAGCGACGAGTTGTGCATTTAAATACTCACCATGTGCCGCGAAAGCAGCATAAAGATAGTCAAACGAACGGTAATGTTTTGTTGAAAGATGATCAATCTGTTCATCGATATCTGCTAGTTCATAGGCTGGCAGTTTGAAATAATCACCAATAGCATGATAACGATTTTTAATTGTTTCTATAATTTCTGTTGCATCTGTATCTTCGACGGTTGCTTTTGCATACGAAAGTAACAAGTCAGTTACTTTTGTATCATCTTTAAAACGTTTTCCTGGCGCAGATACAACAATAACTTTGCGATTCTTATCTGATTGAATGATATCAAAAACACGTTGCAATTGACGCCCGTCGGCTAAGGAAGAACCGCCAAATTTTGAGACTTTCATGCTAGTTTTCTTCTTTCATGATTGTTAGACCCATAAGATCTTGTTTGAGAATTTTGACTTGACCGAGTAGGTGTGCCCCCAGCAATGCCGATAGTAAATTATCGGTTTGTTCTTTAGCGACAATTGTCATGACTGTTGGTCCAGCGCCAGATAAATAAGTCCCCACAATGTTTAATTTGTGGGCAATCTGACGAATGATTGCCAAATGAGGAACTAGCGAAGCACGGGCATTTTCGTGAAAATGATCTTGCTCAATCAATTTGCCGACGGTTGCAAAATCATTGGCATTTAAAGCAGCGACTAGTGTATTACTAATAGCACTTGCTGCCACACTCTCATGAAATGATAAACTGTCAGGTAACGCTGATCGTGCTGCAGATGTTAGTAATTTATAATTCGGAATAAATGTCACAAAGTCAATATTTTTTGGCATTTTTAATGGTGCATGGAAAACATGTGAACCATCATAATACGCGGCGACACCACCACCTAATAGTGCAGGTGCAACATTATCAGGATGGCCTTCTAACACTGTAGCATTGAGTAATAGTGTATCATTGGATAAATTCAAGTCAGACAAAATGTTGGCCATTGCTAATCCAGCAATTAGTGCAGATGACGATGATCCTAAACCTCGCGCTAGAGGAATATCAGATGTAACAATGATGTGGTGAGGTTTTATATTAGCAGATAAGGAAAGTGCTGTTTGCACGATAAAGTGTTTCTCATCATGTGGCATCGTATCTGAAAAATCATGATCAACAATCCAAGTGGCCGTTTCTTCGTGAATTTCTAATGTTAAGTAAAGTTGTAAGGCGACACCTAGTGAATCAAATCCGGGGCCGACATTTGCACTTGTTGCGGGTACTTTGATTGTTATCATGAGAATATTTTATACTCCGCGGCTAAGTTAATACCATCTGCATTACGCAGTGTGGTGCGAATGACATTTAGTTGCGCATCGCTTGCCGGATGTGTTAAGGCAACTAAACGTGCAGTACCATTAGCTGCAGGTGTTTGTTTCAAATCAGTGAAACTCATCTTTGCTGCAGCAAACATGCCCGTAACAGAGTACATAGCACCAGGGGTATCATCGACTTCAACAACGATAAACCGACGTGCAATACGTTGTGAAGGTTTAGCTAAATCAAGATCTTGGTTGAATGAATTAAAAGGATGTCCCGGTGTGTTTAAAGCTAAATCTGTCGCAACATTTGTCAAGTCACTTAAAACAGAGTTAGCTGTAGGCATTTCGCCAGCGCCAGGACCATATAACATAACTTCACCAACAGATTCACCATTGACAAGTACCGCGTTATTTTCGTTATGAACGGTAGCGAGTGGATGCGTGAAAGGCACGAGCTGTGGAGAAACTTCAATGCTAATGGCTTCTTTTGTATTACCAACCACTTGCGCCACACCGAGTAATTTAATAACATAACCGAATGCATACGCATCAGCTATGTCAGCATCGGTGACATTAGCAATGCCAGTGATTGACAAATCACCTAAAACAGGTTGTACGCCAAAAGCAAAGTTTGACAAAATAATTAACTTGTATGCGGCATCAAATCCTTCAACATCATTTGTCGGATCTGATTCTGCAAAACCTTTATTTTGAGCTAATTTCAGTGCATCAGCATAGGATAGGTTATTAGTTGCCATCTGAGTTAAAATAAAATTACTTGTACCGTTAATGATACCTGCTACACGCGAAATTTCATCGGCAGTGAAACTAGTTGATAGTGTACGGAGAATTGGGACACCACCTGCAACTGCAGCCTCAAAAAATAAATCAACACCGTTTATTTCAGCAATAGCTACTAGTTCTTGTCCACGACTTGCAATTAAATCTTTGTTTGCTGTCACAACATGTTTTTTGGCATTTAATGAGCGCTTGATCAGGTCATAGGCTTCATCTAATGTTCCCATGACTTCAACAACAATTTGGATATCTGGGTTGTCTAAAATATCTGTTGCTTGATTTGTAATAGGGAAATTTTTAACAAAACCGGTACGTTCTTTTGTCAAATTATGAATGACTGCATGTTTGACAATTAATCGAGAACCCGTGCGTTTCGTAATCTGTTCTGCATTTTCTTGTAAAATTTTAACGACGCCACGGCCAACTGTTCCTAAGCCAAAAAGGCCAATTCCAATATCCATAATCCATCCTTTTATTTGTTATTCTTATAATTCTATCATTTTTATTCATAATTATGTAGTTATTTGTTATAATTTAATAAATCAGATAAAAGGAAGTTGCACATGATGAAATACGTTTCCACACGTGGTCAAGCACCGGCAGTAACAGCAAGTCAAGCTATTTTGAATGGTATTTCACCAGATGGCGGGTTATATGTACCAGAAAAGTGGCCTGAAATATCACTTGACTGGTCGGTCTTAAAAACGCAAACTTATTCCGATTTGGCAACATTAATATTTGATGCCTTTTTTGATGATTTTAGTGTCTCTGAAATCGATTACATTATTAAGAAAGCTTATGGTAAGCAATGGGAAACTGACAATGTGGTATCATTCCACGAAGAAAACGATTTAACATACATTGAGTTATTTCATGGTCCAACCCTTGCCTTTAAAGACGTTGCTCTACAGGCACTACCACATTTAATGACTACTGCTGCAAAAAAGCAGGCTATGAGTGATAAGATTGTTATTCTCACGGCCACATCAGGAGACACAGGCACAGCTGCTATGAGTGGCTTTGGGGATGTTTCTCAGACAGAAATAATTGTTTTTTATCCAGAAGAAGGTGTCAGTGAGATTCAAAGGCAACAAATGCAAACAGAAACGGCTGATAATGCGCATGTCATTGCAATTACTGGTAATTTTGATGACGCTCAAAAGGCAGTTAAGACCTTACTTGCTGATGAATCATTAGCAAAAGATTTAAAGGCAGAAGGTCTGCGATTTTCATCTGCAAATTCGATAAATATTGGACGCCTTGTCCCACAAATTGTTTATTATATATATGCTTATGCTCAACTGATTAAAGACGAAAAAATTAAAGCTGGAGATGAAATTAACATTGTGGTGCCAACAGGTAACTTTGGCAATGTTTTGGCAGCTTACTATGCGAGTCAAATTGGATTACCCGTGAAACAGTTCATTGTCGCTTCAAACGAAAACAATGTGTTAACGGATTTCTTTACAACAGGTAAATACGATAGTAACCGTCATTTCAAAGTGACAAACGCACCGGCCATGGATATCTTGGTATCTAGTAATTTAGAACGTTTATTATATTTTGCTAGTGGTCAAAATAGTGATGAAATTCAGGCATATATGACAGCATTACAGGAAGATGGGGCCTATGTTATCAAACCTGATACACGTGCCAACTTAAACAAATTTGTTGCTGCGTTTGCAACACAAGATCAAGTATCTGAAACAATTAAAAAGATTGCCAACGCGACAAACTATACAATTGATCCTCATACAGCCGTTGGTCGTTATGCTTATGAACAAACGGCTGTGACAGGACCAACGTTGATTGCCGCAACAGCAAGTCCTTACAAGTTTTCAGAAACTGTATTACAGGCACTTAATATGGCGCCGGTGTCCGGACAAGCCGCACTTGCTCAATTATCAAAAATGACAGGAACTGAAATTCCTATTCAAATTGCAACATTATTTAATAAACCAATACGACATAAACAGGTGATAGATTCAAAACAAATTTTAGCTACCCTCAAGCATGAAATTTTTTAAACACGAACTATTTCATTTATTATTTTTAATAATTCGTATTTATCCGGACTATTAAACTTAAAAATAACGTAAAATACGTTATAATTAGATTATTAATCGATTAGGAGAATAACATGTCATTTAAAGAACGAGATCCCGAGGTTTGGAGTGCAATTCAGCAAGAAGGTGCGCGTCAAAATCGTACGATTGAATTAATTGCTTCAGAAAACTTTGCCTCAAAAGGTGTTCGTGCGGCGCAAGGTTCTGTGTTAACTAATAAGTACGCTGAAGGATACCCGTATAAGCGATACTACGGTGGAACAGAGTATGTCGATGTTGTTGAACAACTGGCTATTGATCGATTAAAAGAACTCTTTGGTGCAGAATATGCCAACGTGCAACCACATTCAGGATCGCAGGCGAATGCTGCAGCTTATATGGCATTTTTGAAACCCGGCGACAAGATTTTAGGAATGAATTTAGATGCAGGTGGACACCTGACACATGGTGCTAAGGTGTCATTTTCAGGGAAGATGTATGATTCTTATACCTATGGATTGAATTCTGAGACAGAACGACTAGACTATGAGGCTATTGCAAAACAGGCACGAGAAGTCAAGCCACAATTAATAGTCGCTGGTGCATCTGCCTATTCACGTATCATTGATTTTACAAAGTTCCGTGAAATTGCTGATGAAGTTGGTGCTTATTTGATGGTTGATATGGCACATATTGCGGGCCTTGTTGCTGCGGGATTGCATCCAAATCCAGTCGGTATTGCTGATGTGGTAACTTCAACGACACACAAAACTTTACGTGGACCTCGTGGCGGTGTTATCTTATCACAAGAACAATATGCTAAAAAACTTAATTCCGCAATTTTCCCAGGTTCACAAGGTGGCCCTTTGGAGCACGTGATAGCCGGTAAAGCAATTGCATTTGGTGAAGCCTTACAACCTGAATTTAAAGTATATGCTGCACAAGTCATTAAAAATGCACAAGCAATGGCTGATGTTTTTAATCATACTGAAGACATTCGTGTTGTGGCTGGCGGGACAGATAATCATTTGTTTAACTTGGATTTGACAAAAACCGGTTTAAACGGTAAGCAAACACAAGAATTGTTAGATACGGTTTCGATTACCACAAACAAAGAAGCGTTACCAAATGAAACTTTGAGTCCATTTGTAACCTCTGGTATTCGAATTGGCACACCTGCGATGACAACACGGGGCTTTAACGAGGCTGATGCGCGACAAGTTGCCGAGTTAATTGTCACAGCTATTCATAACTATGATGATCTAAAAGTACTAAAAGAAGTTAAAAAGGATACTGAAATTTTAGCTATGACACATTTGTTTGAATAAAGATATGTTAGATAAAAAAATAGTGCGTACTCTGCAAAAACAGCGATTGGCTAATTACGTTGGATTTCAGCGCATGCAAGAGGAAACGGCATTACGAAAGTTACTATTTCGCAGCAATCAGTGGCAAAAAGCCCAAATAATTGCTGTTTTTTTGAGTACAGCCACAGAAATCAATACACAACCAATTATTGCTCGTGCGTGGTCAGAAAGTAAGCGAACAGTTGTACCTAAAATTATTAATAAGCAAATGGTATTTGTTGAAATAACGTCTGGTTCTAACTTTAATTTAGGTCAAATGAATATTAAAGAACCAATAGATAGCACTATTTTCGATATTACTTTGATTGATTTAGCAATTGTACCAGGTCTAGCGTTTACCGTATATGGGGAGCGACTAGGTTATGGCGCTGGCTACTATGATCGTTTTCTATCGCTATTTTGTGGTGATACTGTATCATTGGCTCTAGGCGTGCAACTTGTGACATCTTTACCATTAGAAGGACATGATCAAAAAGTGAGTCATATTTTGAGTCAAAGAAAATAATAATATGATTATTACTAACCTATCTGTTGTAGATAATAAAATGCGCATTATGCTAAAGTCATGTTATTCAAATCAAATTGTTTGACTTTTCACAATGTGTTCTATATACTTACTATTTGTAATAGAAATTATGATGACTACGCATAGTATAAGGAGAATAGATTATGATGACATGGCTTCGTAACTCACCAGTCGCAATGTGGATTTTAACAATTTTACGCGTGTATTTGGGCTATCAGTGGACCTTGGATGGTTGGGAAAAAATAACAACTAGCGGTGGATTTGATGCTTCTGGACTAATTATAGGTGCGATCAAAAACCCTGTCTTAACACCAGATAAGACGAAGGCATTTCCATGGTATGATTGGTTTTTGAATGTCACAACAAGCCATGGCAAAAATACGGAAATTTTTTCATTTCTTGTCTCTTGGGGTGAACTATTAGTGGGCTTAGGTTTAATATTTGGCACACTAACACTGGCTGCAGCCTTTTTTGGACTAGTCATGAATTTTTCTTATCTCGGCGCTGGTGTTGTGTCCGTTAATCCGACATTTATAATTATTGGTGCGCTTTTGTTGATTGGCGGCTATAACTCTGGAAAAATTGGTTTAGATCATTGGGTTACACCTTATTTACGTCAAAAGTTTCCTTTTTTGAAAAATGATATTAAAGTATAACGACAAAAAACGACACGATCTCTTAAAAAGAAGCGTGTCGTTTTTGTTGCTATATGATTTTTAATCCACTAATGGCAAAATATTAACAATAGAAATGCGATCACTATCATCATTTTTTAAACGTGAGATGATGTCATTGTAACGATGTTCTGATAGCGGTTCTTTTTTGTCAAAAGTTAGAATTTTATTATCAATATGATTACTCGTACTTGGATATTCTTCAATACGATAGATAATTAATAGTTTTTTATAGGCAAATGGCTGAACAATCATACCATCCAAATGTTCTTCTACTTGCTCTGTTGTTTGATTAGCAATGTTGTCTTCAAACGCTTGCTTTGTTTTTTTAAATAAAGCCATTATTTTATCTCCGTATTTTGTTTAAAGTAAGTAGTTAATCCGTGGGTGACCAAAGTTGCAATTTGTTGTTGATATTTTTCTGTACGAATTTTTTTAAAATTTTCTGGGTTATTGATGTAGCCTAGTTCGAGTAGTACGGCGGGCCGAGTAACATGGTCTAATACAAGATACTGCGTTCTATCAATACCACGATTGTTAATGGGTAGGCCATCGAGCGCATTTTTAAGCGCAGTAACCAATGCGTAACTATTTTGATGATAATAGAATTGAGAAACGCCACTTGCTGTTGTTGCGCTATCCTCATTGCCATCGTGATCAAAGTGAATTGAAATTTGTGCATCTGCTTGATAATGTTCGGCTAGACGTGGAATATGGAGTAACGGGACAAGAACGTCTTTATCACGTGTCATAAATACACGTGCACCAGTTTTTTGTAATGATGAGCGCATTTGTCGCGCTGTACGTAATGTATATGTTTTTTCAAAAAATTTACCGTTAACGGATGCTGAGCCATTATCGCCAGATAAACCGTCGTATTTTTTGTCTGGATTACCACCATGACCTGGGTCTAAAACAATTGTAGCTTCACTAATTGGTGTGGCTGTACGCAATGTTTTTGATTCAGCAACCCAGCCAGCGACCCAGCCGATTTTCTCATTATCGGTACGTCGAACTTTGTACCAACCACGTGTCTTGTTTAAAATGATGAGGTCTGTACCACTTTTCAGAGATGCCGTAGATTTATATGTTCGACCAGGTCCAGTACGAAATTGTACATTATTTGGTCGTGTTGCTATTTTATCTTTATTAACAAGAGAGAGAATCAAACCAAATGTTGTTATTAATACAAGGGCAGTTATTACAATGCCAATTAAATTACTTAAGAGCCATTTTTTAATCATTTTATACCTACACGAGTCAATTTATATGTATCAATATTGTAACACATATCAACGTGTCCTTTACTTTCAAAAAATGTTACAATAATTCTATGACATATCAAGCGGCGTATGTTGTGAAGGTATACTTAAACTTAAAGGTAAAAAGGAAAACATTATGTCAAAAGTAATGGCGGTCAACGCCGGCAGTTCATCACTGAAATTTCAATTGCTAGAAATGCCCGAAGAAAAAGTATTAATGCAGGGAATTATTGAACGCATTGGTCAGGAAAATGCTGAAATTACCATTAAATATGGTCAAAACATTGAACCAAAGCGTTTAATTGGTGCTGAAGAAGGGCATATCACACTAACAAAAAATGGTGGTCAAAAGTTTGAACATGAAATGTCAATTAAGGATCATGATCAGGCAATCGATATTTTGTTACAGAAAATGACAGATCTTGGCATCGTTAAAGATTTCAATGAAATTACAGGTGTCGGACACCGTGTTGTTGCTGGTGGTGAATGGTTTAATCATTCTGTTGTTGTAACTGAAGAAGTTTTGACAAAAATTGATCGTTTGGCAGATTACGCACCATTACATAATCCAGCTAATGCTATGGGCATCCGTGCCTTTCAAAAACTGCTACCAAATGCATTGTCTGTGGCAGTATTTGATACTTCTTTTCACCAAACAATGCCTGAAAAAAATTATCTCTATAGTATTCCTTACGAATATTATGCACGATATGGCGCACGTAAATATGGTGCACATGGCACATCGCATCGCTATGTGACGGAACGTGCAGCTAAAAAATTAGGTATTCCACTTGATGAATTTAATGCAATTTCATTCCATTTAGGTGCGGGTGCTTCAATTACAGCTATTAAGAATGGTAAATCATATGATACATCAATGGGATTCACGCCATTAGCAGGATTGACGATGGCAACACGCTCTGGGGATGTTGATCCATCATTAGTTTACTATATTCAAGAGCGCGAAGGTCTGTCAAATGAAGAAATGCTGTCAATATTAAACAAAAAATCTGGTTTACTTGGTATTTCAACAATTTCAAGTGATATGCGTGATTTAGAAGAAGTTCAAGAAACTAATACGCATGCTAAATTAGCGCTTGATATGTTCTATGATCGTGTCATTCGTTACGCTGGACAGTATTTTGCTGAATTAGGACGTGTTGATGCGCTTATCTTTACTGCTGGTATCGGTGAAAATGATGCTGTAACACGTGCAAAAGTTTTGGAATCATTGGCATTTGCTGGCGTTAAAATAGATACTGATGCTAATAATGTCCGTGGTAAAGAAGTCATTTTAACTACTGAAGACTCAACTGTTACTGGATTATTGATTCCAACTAATGAAGAATTAATGATTGCGCGTGATGTGGAATCATTACGGTAAAAAACTAAAATCATTATATTCTTGAAACAAGCTGTCTTTAATCAGCTTGTTTTTTATTTTGTTGTTAGAGCTTATAAAAAAGGTTGATACTTTTGAAATATCAACCTTTTTATGATTTATGACATAATTTTTAATTGTCCACGTACATCATCCAAAGAATCATAACCTTTTTCTGTGAGTATCTCGGTTAGTTCTTTCTCTAATCGTTCAAAGACAGTAATACCTTCAATAGCAAGTTGCGAACCAACTTCAACTAAATCAGCACCACACAATAGATGGTCATATACATCACGACCAGTTGTTACACCACCTGTACCAATGATTTTAATAGTTGTATTTAATCTGTCGCGCAGTGCACGAACATTAGCTAAAGCTGTTGCTTTGACCAATGTGCCGCCAATACCACCGAAACCTGCTTTGGGTTTAATAACGACAGTATCAGTATCTTGATCAATGACTAATCCGTTGCCAATTGAATTAATCGTATTAACAAAAGCTAAAGGAAATTTATTTAGGATCGCCGCAATATCATCAAAATGAACAATGTCAAAATAGGGTGGTAATTTAACCCCTAAAGGTTTTTTAAAGAAAGCAAAAACTTCAGTTAGTATTTGTTCTGTGGCTTCAAAATCATAACCCGTTTGAGGTTTACCAGGAACATTTGGGCATGATAGATTTAATTCAATGAGACCATCAAAATCAGCATCTTGTAATTGATGCAACATCGCAATGTTTTCTTGTTTGGATAAACCAGCAATTGAAAAGAAAATGGGCTTATAAGTTTCTTTAGTGTCAACATAGTCCATGTAATAGTCAAAGCCTTCATTTGGCAATCCCATTGAATTAATCGTTCCTAAACCATTATTTAGTTCATAATAACGTGGTGCAGGGTTACCAGGACGTACCAAGGGCGTGGCAGATTTAGTAACAACTGCTCCAGTATATTCAGATGCTAGAACTGTATCTAACTCCATGCTAGTTTGACACATGACACCAGCAGCGTTAAGCAAAATGTGATTAAAATGGTAGTTTTGAATATTGGCTGTGAGTTGCATAATTGGTTTCCTCTGACTAATATGATTTTCTCGTGAAATGTTTATCTAAGTATAACAAAAAAATAACACGATAAAAAGGAGCAATGTTGGGTATAATAATAATATGAAACAATTTAGAGTAGACAATTTAAAAAGTACATATGGCGAGAAGGTATTATTTAATGATATCTCATTTTTAATGACAGAAGGTGACCGTATTGGTCTGATTGGTGTTAATGGGTCTGGAAAAACTTCCCTACTCAATGCTATTTCTGGTGTCAATTTGGCTGATTCAGGTAAAATATTCAAACAAAATGATTATAGTATTGGGTATCTAACACAAAATCCAACATTAGATGACAATGCTTTAGTTATGGATGCTATTTTATCGGGGGACCAACCAGTTTTCAAAACAATTAGACAATATCAGTATGCATTGCAACAATTTGGTGAACAACCGACTAATATTAAAATTGCGCAAAATTTCGAAGATGCACAAAATGCAATGGATCGTGACGAAGCGTGGACAACTGAGGCACAAGTCAAAGCAATTTTAACGCAATTACATATGCCTGATTTGCAACGTCAAATTGGCGAATTATCGGGTGGGCAGCGTAAACGTGTCGGTTTAGCACAAATATTAATTGAAGCGCCTGATCTATTAATTTTAGATGAACCAACAAACCACCTAGATTTTGATTCAATTGCTTGGTTAGAAAAATATCTGGCTAATTATAAAGGCGTTGTCTTGGCAGTAACCCATGATCGTTATTTTTTGGATGCAGTAACGACGCGTATTTTCGAACTATCATTTGGTGATTTATATGAATATAAAGGCAATTATCAAGACTATATGATTGGCAAATCCCAACGTGTTGAACAAAGTAAGGTAGCTGATCATAAGCAGCAACAGCTTTATAAGCAAGAGTTGGCTTGGATGCGTAAGTCAGCACGCGCGCGGACAACGAAACAAACAGCTCGTGAGAATGCTTTTTCTGAATTAGAGTCACAGATGGGTAATTTAAAATTAGACGACGATGTTGCTGTTAATTTAGGACAGCAGCGTTTGGGAAAAAAAGTGATTGTTATTGACAATGCTAGTATTAAGTTTGATGATAAAATCATATTGGAAAATTTTAATTTGCGTATAGCAGCAGGCGATCGAATTGGTATCACTGGTGAAAACGGTGCCGGCAAGTCAACCTTTTTGAATGCAATTGCAGGTCGTTTACCTGTAACAAGTGGCGTGATTGAATTAGGTGAAACAGTCAAAATGGCCTATTACACGCAAAGTACAGAAGAAATACCAGATGATAAAAGAGTTATTGCTTATTTATCAGATGTTGCTGAATCGGTGACGGATAAAAATGGTAATCAGGTGAGTGTTTCAGAATTGCTAGAGCAATTTTTGTTTCCGCCTTTCATGCACGGTACATTGATACGTAAGTTGTCTGGTGGTGAAAAAAGGCGATTGTATCTCTTGAAGCTTTTATTACAACAACCAAATGTTTTATTGTTAGATGAACCAACAAACGATTTAGATATTGGGACGTTGACCGTGTTAGAGGATTTTTTGTCAGGATTTTCTGGAGCTGTCATTACTGTTTCTCATGACCGTTACTTTTTAGATAAGGTAGCAAGTCAGTTATATATGTTCCAAGGTCAGGGCGTTGTTGAACGTTATGATGGTTTATTTAGTCAATATTTAATAGAGCATGCAGATGATCGACTAAACGTATCAGAAAAGATAGCTGTTTCAAAATCTAAATCAGTTACAATACAAAAGAAGAAATTAACCTATAACGAAAAAAAAGAATGGGAAACAATTGAAGATGATATTGCAAAGTTAGAAGCTAGATTAGCTGCTATACCAGACGACATGGCAAAAAATGGTACTGACTATGTTAAGCTTGGCGATTTGCAAAAAGAATCCGACAAACTTGAAGCAGAACTTGATAAGAAAATGGATCGATGGGAGTATTTGAGCGAAATTGTCGCAGGATAGATTGTTATTTTAATTGTTTCAGAATAGCCAGTATATCATAATTTTTTTGTGATACACTGCTGGTTACAACGTATTATTTTCTGAGGAAAACGATATGAACTTAAACCAACAATTACTGGCAATTCATTTGACACAAGGGATTGGCATTGCGACTGAGTCTCGTCTTATTGAAGCAATGAATTCTAACTTGTTACCAAGTATTTATCCTTGGCCGCTAGATTTATTACTACAAATAACTCATCGTGGTTACCATGATAGAATTCGTGCAACCTATGCGACGGCATTACAACGCGCAAGTAATTTTAAGGGTAATTATATTACTTACCCTGATGATAACTACCCGCAACGTTTGCGAGAAATATTTGAGCCACCACTTGTGTTGTTTTATGAAGGACACTTGGCAGCTTTAAATTTACCGAGTTTATCAGTCGTAGGTACCCGCTCAGCTACGATTTATGGTCTAAATAGTTTGCGTCATTTGTTACCACCAGTTATTCAATCTAGCATTGCAATTGTTTCTGGATTGGCACAAGGAATAGACGTCATGGCTCATCAAATTACTTTTGCTAACAATGGTGTCCCGATTGCAGTTATCGGTACTGGTACGGATGTGGCATATCCTAGACGTAACACGTCACTGCAAAAGCAGATTGCGCAACAAGGATTAGTAGTCAGTGAGTACGGTCCTGGTATCGGACCACATCGCTCTCACTTTCCAGCAAGAAATCGAATTATTGCTGGATTATCCTCAGCCACTTTAGTCGTTGAGGCAAAAATAAAGTCAGGTAGTTTAATTACTGCTAATGCTGCCTTACAAAATAATCGTGAAGTATTATCAATTCCAGGATCTATTTTTTCAGAAGAATCACAAGGTACGAATGAATTACTTAGTTTGGGTGCCAAGTTAATCACAAAATCCCAAGATATTATAGAAAGTGTCCAAATACTTGATACAATCTGATATGCTATATACTAAGAAGTAAATTATAAGGCATATCTAATGGTAGAGACAAAAAATAAAACAACCAAATTAGTTACAAAGAAAACAACAAAACGTAAACGAGCTAAAGTTAAGAAAAATCTTGTCATTGTGGAAAGCCCATCGAAGGCAAAGACGATAGAGAAGTATCTCGGAAGCTCATATAAAGTCGTTGCGAGTTTAGGACACATTCGTGATTTACCAAAGTCAACGCTTGGCGTTGATGTTGAAAATGATTACGATCCCAAATATATTAACATCCGCGGTAAAGGGGATGTTATTAAGGGTTTACGTAAAGAAGCAAAAGCAGCTAAAAAAGTTTATCTCGCAAGTGATCCAGATCGTGAAGGAGAAGCTATTGCTTGGCATTTACAACATATTTTAGAGTTAAATCCTGAAGAACCTAATCGTGTGGTTTTTAATGAGATTACAAAGGATACCATTAAAAACGCCTTTAAGATACCGCGCAAGATAAATCAAGACCTTGTTGATGCCCAACAAGCACGTCGTATTTTAGATCGCTTAGTAGGTTATTCAATTTCGCCAATTTTGTGGAAAACAGTTAAACGTGGTTTATCTGCAGGACGTGTGCAATCAGTCGCACTTGGACTGATTATTTCGCGTGAACGTAAAATTCAGGCATTTGAACCAGAAGAATATTGGACATTAGATTCAGAATTTAAGAAATCTCGTTCAAAGTTTAAATCTTCATTCTATGGTTTTGACGGTAAAAAACAACCATTACCGGATAATGAGAGTGTTCAATATGTTTTAAAGCAGATTGATCAATCTGCTGATTTTAATATTGTCAAAGTTGAAGCTAAGGAACGTAAACGTAATCCACAGCAGCCCTTTACAACGTCAACAATGCAACAAACTGCTAATACACAGTTGAATTTTAGAACACGTAAAACGATGATGGCTGCACAACAATTATATGAAGGGGTTAATTTAGGGCGTGGTATTGGCCAAATTGGTCTGATTACGTATATGCGTACGGATTCAACACGTATTTCTTCTCTGGCTCGTAATGCAGCTGCTTTATATATTCATGATACTTGGGGAGAGGCATACTCGCAACATAAGCCGATTCAGGGTAAGTTGCCTGAAGGCGCTCAAGATGCGCATGAAGCTGTCCGCCCAACTGATGTGACAAGAACACCTGAAAGCATAAAAGATAAATTAACACCAGACCAATTTAAACTATATTCGCTAATCTGGTCACGTTTTGTTGCAAGTCAAATGACCCCAGAAATACTGGATACCATGGCCGTGACAATTGAACAAAATAATGTTGTTTTTCGCGCAAACGGTTCTAAAACAAAATTTCAAGGATTTACTAAAGCATATCCAGCAGCTAAAGAAAAAGATAACGCCTTACCTGATTTATCAGTTGGAGACAAAGTTAAATTAACGAATACGAATCCAGAGCAACATTTCACATTACCGCCGGCGCGCTACTCTGAAGCTGCGTTAATTAAAGCTTTGGAAGAAAACGGTGTTGGCAGACCATCAACTTATGCACCAACGTTAGACACAATCCAACGACGAAACTATGTTAGAATTGATGCGCGCAAATTTGTGCCCACTGAATTGGGTGAAATTGTACAAACAATTGTCGAAGAGAGCTTCCCAGATATAACAGACACACATTTTACAGCTAGCATAGAGCATGAGCTAGATGAGGTAGAAGTAGGTGATAAGCACTGGGTACCGGTGATTGATTCTTTTTATAAACCGTTTTCAAAAGAAGTTGAGCAGGCAGCAGCTACATTAGAAAAAGTTATTATGCATGATGAACTTGCTGGTATGAATTGCGAAACTTGCGGTGCACCAATGATTGTTAAAATGGGCCGTTATGGCAAATTTTATGCTTGCGCACGATTTCCAGATTGCCGTAACACACAAACAATTATTAAAGAAATTGGGTTGCTATGTCCGAAATGCCATAAAGGTCAAATTGTTGAACGAAAAACGAAGCGTCAACGTACATTTTATGGTTGTTCTCGTTACCCAGATTGTGAATTTGTATCTTGGGATAAGCCAACAGAAAAAACTTTGGCGGATGGTACCACACCAAAAGTGCCTGAAGATGAAGTATCAAAAGCATAATATTAGATTAGTATTTAGTACAGTTTCAACTCATAAATATATGTCAAAAGCTTAGTCATGACTAAAATTAACCAAATCTGTTAGATTTTTTCTAACTATTTGAAAAAAATTTTTAGTCAAGACAGGCTTTTTTATTATTTTCTTATTATTGAGGAACGTTGTTGTTTTTTTCTAAAAAAAAGCGTAAAATATTAATTAAGGTATGTAAGCGCTTACATATAAAAGAGTCATTTCAATAAAAGTGGGAGGAAAAAATGAAATATCTTATTTTGGTAAGTCATGGTAAGTTTTCAGAAGGTTTGAAAGATGCGCTAGGCATGTTTGTTGGTGATAACATGGATTCAGTGCGAGCGATCGGGTTGCAATCAGGTGAAGACACAAAAGTTTTGGCTACGCGTTTTCAAAAATTTGTTTCTGAATTAACTGACGATGCGGAACTCGTTGTATTGGGAGATATCATGGGAGGGAGCCCTTTAACTACAATAACTAACGTTTTGAATCAAGAAGGGAAACTAGAAAAATCCATTATTTTTGGTGGCATGAACTTTCCAATGGCGCTGAATGCTGCTATTTTAAAAGATAGTCTCAGCCAACAGGACTTAGGAACAGCTATTATGAAAGAAGGAGTATCATCAGTGAAACAATTTTCATTAGTTGAAAAACCAGATGAAAATGATGATGATATTTAAAAAGGAGAATAGGTTATGAGTATTTCATTTGTACGTATTGATGATAGAATTATTCACGGACAAACAGTTACACGTTGGGCAAAGGAATACCCCTGCGATGGTTTAATAGCGGTAAACGATGCTGCCGCATCGAATCCTGTTTTAAAAGAGGCCTTTATAAGTGCTTCTGAAAAAAAGACGTTTGTTTGGACGTTGGCACATTTTAAGGAAAAACAGGCGCAAGTATTAGCTTCTAAACGCCAATATTTTCTCATAACAAAAACACCACAAGACATGAAAACAATCCTTGTTGACTTTGGATTTGTACCAGGGGATGTTAAAAAAATCATTGTTGGACCTGCTAATGATCGACCTCATGCTATCAAATTAGGTAATAATCAATCTATCATTCCTGAAGAAGCTGTAGCATTTGAAGCAATTCAAGCGCAAGGTTATCAGGTTAAATTCCAATTATTACCTGACGTTTCAATTGGCTATTGGAATGATTTTAAAGGAAAGTTTAATTTGTAACTTGATATAGAAAAGGTGAGGAATATGACAATTAGTTGGATACAAGCAAGTATTCTAGGCATTTTTGCCAGTTTGTCGTCTATGCCAGGAATGGCAGGATCTACAATTGGTAATTATACATTAGGACGTCCATTAGTTGGTGGTTTAGTCTGTGGACTTGTTCTAGGAGACTTAAAAACGGGTATTGCAGCTGGTGTGGCTATGCAGTTAGTTTATATTGCATTAGTAACTCCAGGTGGGACTGTTTCTGCAGATTTACGAGCGGTATCATACATTGGTATACCACTTGCTATGGTTGCTATCCATGCACAAGGTTTAGCAGCAACATCTGGTAATGCCGCTGATTTAGCTAAGTCAATGGGCACGTTGGTGGGTACTGTCGGTACCGTATTATTCTACGGTACTGCAACGATGAATTTAGTTTGGCAGCATATAGGTTGGCGTGCAGTTGAAAAAGGTGAGTTTAAAAAACTATACGCGGTTGATTGGGGTTACCCTTGGATTTCACATTTATTTTTCTCTTTCATTCCAACAGTATTAATGACGCATTTTGGTTCGAGTGCTGTTCATGCACTTAGAACAGCGTTACCTATGGATGGTATCCCAATGAAAACATTATTTACTGTTGGGGCATTGCTACCTTGTGTTGGTATAGCTATTTTGTTAAAACAAATAGTTGAGGGTCCAATTGATTTTATACCATTTTTTGTTGGATTTACATTTGCGGCGTCACTAAAATTAAACCTAGTTTCAGTTACTGTAATCTCACTTATTTTTGCAATGATCTTTTACAAGTTGGATATGGCAATTAGTATTAATCGACAACCAATACTAAATGGTTCAAATGACACAATAATTGATGATGAGGAAGAGGAGGATATTTAAGATGGCAAATATAGAAAAAAAGACACTTTCTCGTAAAACTTTAAATAAATCTTTTCATCATTGGTTCTATGGTCATTTGACAGCTTTTTCTCAAGAACATATGCAGACATTTGGTTACCTAACTTCTATGTTGCCTATTGTTGAAGAACTATATGATAACAAAGAAGATCAGGAAAAAGCAATGAAAACCTATACTGCTTTTTTCAATACAGAACCACAACTTGGAACTGTCATCGTGGGTATTACAGCTAGTTTAGAAGAAGCACGTGCTAGTCAAGGAATTGATGATGGTGAGGTGGATGATACCACGATTAATGGTTTACGTGCAGGTCTTATGGGTCCCATTGCAGGCATTGGAGATTCACTTGTTGTTGGAACATTAATCCCAGTAATCTTAGGTATTGCACTTGGTATGTCATCAGGCGGATCACCTTTAGGTGCAATATTTTACATTATTGTATGGAACTTACTTGGTTACTTCGGTATGCGTTTTGCTTATTTCAAAGGCTACGAATTAGGTGACAAGGCTGTCGGTATTTTAATTGGTGCACAGGGGAAAGCAATTAGGAAAGCGATTGCGACCATTGGTGGTATGGTTGTTGGTGGTGTCGCTGCAACTTGGGTGACGGTAAAAACATCATTTAAGCTCACAAATGGTTCTGGAAAGTCATATTTAGTGTTACAAAATCAACTTGATTCTGTATATCCTGGATTGTTGACAGCTTTGTTCATAGTTCTCTGCTGGTGGTTAATGGCTAAAAAAAATATTTCTCCTATTAAAGTTATGCTAATTTTGGTAGTTGTTGCACTTGTTGGTGTATTAGTTGGTTTCTTTAATCCAGGCTTAACATACTAATTAACGTTGAGGTGAGGGTAATGACAGTAAATACTGACAAAACAGAAAAAGCTTATAAAATAGAAATATTATTTCAAGAACGTATGATTCGTAATTTACAACATTGGCAATCAATTTTCTCATTATTGACAGGTGTTGGTGTGCTATTCATTTATTTTTTCAAAAATAAAAATATCTGGTTTTTTGGTTCCGGCATAGCGTTATGCGTGATTGGAATACTAGTTATATTAACTGTTGGCTACGCAATTTATACTGGCAAAAAAAATGTAACGCGAGTCATTGAACGTTATGACAGTGTCGAAAAGAAAATTTGATATACCTTGCGGGTATTAAAAACACGATTTGGTATACATTAAATGAATAATATATTACTAAAAAACAGCAACACAGGCCATTAAGAAAAAAATGGCGTTTGTGGTGTTAATCCCGCTACAAAAAGATAGTTTAATTTTGAAGACCCTGCAATAAATTTGCTAAAAACTTAAATCAAAGACTAGTCAAACAGATGTTATTCCGGTAAAATAGGTATTTAGCTTATGACTACTTATTTTTGGAGATGTGACTGATTATGCGAGATTTAACTCAAGGTTCACCAGCTAAGCAAATTTTGTTTTTCACTATACCATTGGTTATTGGGAATCTTTTTCAACAACTTTACAATTTTTCTGATACTGTTATTGTTGGACAAACATTAGGCGTTAAATCTTTGGCAGCCGTTGGTGCCACCGGATCTATTATGTTTTTGATTTTAGGATTTGTGCAAGGATTTACGGCTGGTTTATCCATTATTACTGCACAACGTTATGGTGCTCGTGATATTGCGGGTGTGCGTAAAAGTATGGCTTCAACATTGATTGTTTCAGCATTAACAACCGTTATTGTCACGATTTTGAGTTTACTCGCTGTCTATCCATTATTAAAAATCATGCAAACACCTGCAGAAATTTTTAATCAAGCATTTATTTTTATCGCCATTATCTTAGGCGGTATTTTTGCTACAATGGGTTACAATGTTACGGCGAATTCACTGCGTGCGATTGGTGATTCACGCTCACCGTTAGTTTATCTTATTGTTGGCATGATCATTAACATTATACTTGAACTATGGTTTATTATCGGTTTGAACTACGGCGTTGCCGGTGCCGCTCTGGCAACAGTTATTGCACAGCTTGTATCAACAATATTAAGCTTTTGGCATATTTATCGTTTTTCTCCTTTATTGCAAGTTCATCGTTCTGATTTCAAATGGGATCCGGTAGATATTAGAATCCATTTACGTGCTGGATTACCAATGGGTTTCCAAAGCTCGATAATCGCTATTGGCGCACTTGTACTACAGGGAGCTCTTAACACATTAGGAACAGATGCAGTGGCCGCAACGACGGCTGCCCAACGTATTGATCAAGTCGCTACGTTACCGTTAATGTCATTTGGTATTACAATGGCAACTTTTGCTGCCCAAAATTACGGTGCTAAACAATATGAACGTATTCTTATTGGGGTGAAGCAGGCGTTATTCATGAGTATGGGGTTTGGCCTATTCATGGGAATTTTAGAAATTTCCTTTGGTGATTTTGCGGTCATGCTGTTTGTAGGCGCAGATCAGCAACGTGTACTTGAGTTGGCGCAACAATATTTCTGGGCCAATGGTGCTTTTTATTATATTCTATCAGCACTATTTATTATTCGATATGTCTTGCAAGGGTTAAATGATTCCAAAACACCAACTTTTGCAGGCATTGCAGAATTGATGATGCGAACTGTGGCAGCCATTACATTGGTCGGGCCCTTTGGCTTTTTTGGGGCCAGCTTAGCTAATGTACTGGCTTGGATTGGATCACTAATTGTGATGATTCCGGCTTATAGAAAAATTACTAAGAAACTTCGTGAACAGCAAAAAAATATAAATGAACAATATTAATGATGTGCTCGTTAAGTCTTGAATAGAAAAATTAAGCTGAGGTATTGTCTCAGTGGTAGTACAGGCATGTGATGATAAATTAGAAGACATAAGCTGTGGATTTTTATGGTTGATTTTGACAATGACCATTAAAGTTTCTGCAGCTTTTTTTGTGCGCAAAATTTGGTTAAAATAAGCATTCTACCATTTGGTGTAACGCTTGCTACTTAAAATTGTTGTGATGATTGTAAAAGATAATCTAGTATGTTTTAATAAAAAATTATTGACATATAAATAATAATAGTTTATATTATATGTATACTTATAAAAAGGAAAAAAGAGAATATGAAATATAGTTTTGAGCAGAAAACAAGCGCTTCAATTACAGATGTATGGTCGTTATACGAAAACGTCAACAAATGGTTTACTTGGGAAAATGATTTAGAGAAAATTTCCTTAGAAGGATTATTTGAAACTAATACTAAGGGTAGTATGACCTTGACGAACATGCCGCCTATGTCATTTGAACTTGTTAAAGTTATTCCCGAGGAAGTTTTTATTGATAAAACAACTATTCCAAATATGGGAGATATTAATTTTATTCATGAGTTGATAGAAACTCATCATAAAGAAACAGTCATTAGACATTCTGTTGAATTTGTGCCTTTAAACAGAGAACCAAAAGCTAATGATTTGCAATTCATTTCTAAGATATTTGAAAACGTTCCAGCAAGCGTTTTTTCACTTATTGAGGTTGCTACTAATGATTCAAAAATTTAATTCAGAATTTAAAGATAACGCGGCTAATTCGTTAGGGTTTTCTTTTATTAAAGTTTATAACGCATGGCACACATTAATTAAAACTAAATTACGCCAGTATGATTTAACACATCCTCAATTTATTGTATTATCAACATTAGCTTATTTGACACAGCAGAATGATGAAGTTAATCAAGTCAACATTTCAAAGCATTCTGATATTGATGTTATGACTGTTTCGGTGATTATAAAAAACCTGGAAAAATCAGGATTTGTTGTACGTGAAGTTTCAAAAAAAGACACGAGATCAAAAATTATAAAATTGACGCAAAGTGGTTCAGACATTATTAATGAGACGTTACCAGTAGTGGAAAAAGTAGATCAGAAATTCTTTTCTGTTCTAAAGGATGATAAAAACAAGTTCAATGAGTTGCTTCAATTATTAATATTAGCTGATCGGACATAAAGTTAATATAATATTGCAGGTTGCTGAAAGACTTGTTTTGGCAATTGCTTGTACAGTCAGCTTAAGTACACTGTGATGAGTTGCTAACACATTACCATTTATAGTAAGATACGATTCAATTGTAATCAATTGTTGAAGAATAAAGGTTGAAAAATCGAACAGTTGAAGCAATGCTTTCAATGCATGACATGATAAAATAGAAGATATAAGCTGCAGATTCTTTATGGTTAGTTTTAGACAATGACCATTAAAGAATCTGCAGTTTTTTATGCAAAGTGTTCGATTTAAATTTATAATCTAACCATAAACAGTACGGTTGTTAATTATTTTAAAAAATTAAATCTAATGTCGAGTAGATTTATTTTTTTGATTTTTGATTTTTTTAAAAATTACAAAAAAATAAAGATCAGCGATTATAGTATAATTAGAAAGAATGAAGTAAATGACAGTATATTGCATGATAAACAACATGGCAATCTATAAAAATATTTAAAATATGCAAGGAGCGTTATGAATTCGTTAGTGTCATTCATTAATAAAAATGATTTGTTGAAAATTGAGTTAATGAACTATGTCTTAGAAACTGATCAAAAATTTTATGAGACCAAAACTTTAGAACAAGAGTTTGCTGTTTCTAATTATATGTTGCGTGAAATCTTAGATTCCTTGAATATAGATTTGCATAACATTTTAGATTCAGATTGGTTATTACTACAAAAAGGATTGGTTTATCCTAGATATCGTGTGACGAGATATCATTTATATAAAATGTCACAGTATTATTTTAATCTTTCGGCTTTGAAACCACTTCTTGAGACGAGGGTTTTAACAGGTTCTTTGCCAACTTATACAACGATTCAATACGATTATGGATGGAGTCCGTCATACTTCTTTTCACAGAAAAAAATACTAAATGGCCTTGTGAATGATAATGATTCTTTTGAATTTATTCAAGCTGGCTATGTTATCTATAATTATTTTGATGAGAAACCAATGTTTTCTGATCGTATCAAAGTAATCGGCCAAGAAATGCTAAAGTTTCTATTGGAAAATCATTTCATTAATGATTTGAATCAGCGGCAAAAAATGTTACTTATCAACTTCTGTGTATCTGAAATGTTGTATAATAATCAGGCACTTTTTGAAAATAGAGAAGTTGCAATTCATACTGTTGTATCGCTACCAATAATTATTACCTCTTTTATAGGCAATGATTCGGATAAAATTTTGTCAGTATTGCTAGAAATGTTAGATATTTTTGACTTTTTATTAGAAAATAAAAATTATAAGTATTCACAATATGTAAGTGATAAAATTATACTTTTGCAAAATGATATCACGCCAGCCTTAGAAAATTTTTTCTCTAAATCAACGAAGAATGAAATAGCACAGTTGAGTTATAAAATTTCAGTTTATAGTTTACGTTTTGGATTTAAAAATCAATGGTTTGTAACAAATGAAGGGGAAGTCAATCTAAATTATTTTCGTGATATCTATCCATCAATTTTTAAATTAATAACCTACCTTATTGATATTATTAACATACAAGAAACGATAGTCAATAATTATCAGCGTGAATTATTTTGTTTCAATCTTATAGGTATCATGTTTAGAAACATTACGAATACAAGCATTGATAGGGTGAATATTAGTGTTAATTTTTCAGCAACACCAATTACTAATGATATGATGATTGCAATGCTTAAAAGTCATATTAATCATGCGAGTGTCGATTTCGCATGTACAGATAAAATTGCTGATATTTATTTATCTGATATGATTGACGATGATGTACTTGGAGAACAAGTAATCTGGAAAAAGCCACCTACATTAAGTGATTGGACGGCATTGGGTGAGCTAATTGTGAAAATCAAAAAAATGAAAAGTGTAAAATGAAAAACAAACAAGTTAGAATCAGGCCTTTGTTTTATATGGCCACAGTATCTGTTATGTTGCTATCATTTAGTTCGATAACATCAAACTATAAGGTCAGTGCTAAAACTATTACGCTGTCGCAATTACTCAATCAAAACAGTTTAGCTAGTCAACTTATCTTAAATGGTTCATCTTCAGTAAATGATAGTTTGATAACACTGACATCAGATAATACTGAGCAATCAGGAACAGCTTATATTAAAACACCGATTAATTTTTCAAATGATGTTTCTTTAAATTTGAGCGTCAACATTGGCAATAAATCGCAACAACATGATGGTGGGGATGGTATGGCTGTTAGCTTCGTTCCTGCTGATCAAATAAAAAAGGTCAATCAAAAAAATGGGGGAAGTTTAGGATTAGGTGGTATCTCGCATATCTTTGGGTTTAAAATTGATACCTATTTTAATCGTTTTCCTGAGGAAGGCTCTTTTGAAGCAGATCCTCCTCAGTTTGGCCATAGGCAAGGGGATGGCCAAAGTTTTGGCGCGTTCTTTGATTCCAAAAATGAAGGTGTTATTCACACAATAACGGATGAAGCACAACAAATTGATGAGAAATTTAACAACCAGTTTAAATCGCTCATTGTTTCATATAATAGTCAGTCTAGCTCATTTACAGTTACTTATGATAATCAAGTTTGGCATTATAAAAATATGCAAAAATTTCAAAGCCCTATGTACTTGGTATTTTCAGCAGCAACGGGTAGAAATCATAATGTTCAGCAGATTATGATTGACGATACAAATTACAAACCTTTCACATCATCTGTTACAGTAAACTATCTTGATAACAGGAAAAATAATTTACTGCCGTCTACCAAATTTACTGGTAATATTGGTGAAACCTATAAAATAAACGAAGAAAAAATTCCAGGGTATATTCTGTCTAACCAATCACAAAATAGTTCAGGTATATTTAACGAAACAGATTCAGAGATTAATTTTTATTATCAACCAATGCAACACCATGTTATTGTTAATTTTCGGTATAATGATAGAACATTGCGCAAAGAGGTGTTTTCTGGAAATACAGGTGAGACAATTAATTATGCCACAATGCCTGTGCTAGAAGTTTTAAAAAAATATCAAGTGACACGTAATGAATGGCCGGGCACGTTTACAATTCCTAGAACGGATCAGCAAAATTTTTATTTTAATATTGAATTATCCAAAAAAAATGAACAAATTGATACTAATGAAGCATCAAACAAAACATCAAACAAAACACCAAATCAGGCAATGGACCAGCATAATGAGAATCAAGAGCCACAAGATCAAACCGTTGTTCTCCCCGAAAAAGAAAATATAATACCAGAAATAGTTGCAGCTAATGATGATCAGAACGATTCGCCCCGAAAACAACAATTAACGTTTTATAAATTTGAATTAAACAATTCTGTTAATATCATTTCTCATCCAAAAAAAGATAAATCAATGTATATGACAACACTGGATCAAGGCATGGCGATTGAAAAGAAATTAAGCCGACAAGCACAACCTAGTCCTTTTAACTATAAAATTAGTAGTTTTACAAAGGTCTTAGCAGTTTTAGCTACAACAACCACTTTTTCTGATAGATAAAAGCTTAATTTATTAAGCTTTTTTTGTTTTGAATTTTTTTGAAAATTTGGAGAAAAATAATGGTAATCGTCACTATATAATTAAATTATTAATTTATCATATTACTTTTGTGAAAACTTTTATTAGGGGCATACTTATATGGGAAACCGTGTTTATCAAATAGATGTATTAAAGGTTATGGCTATTTTTTTTGTTATTTCAGTGCATTTTCTACTCAATACAGGATTTTATGACATTGACATGCAATCATTTTCTGCCAGTTTAGGAATTGTCTTGCGGTTGGTTTTTATAACATCAGTACCATTATTCATTATTGCAACAGGATTTTTAATGGGAACCAAGAAACTTAGCGATCAATACATTGCAAAAATTTTTAGAGTAATCATACTTTATGTCTTAGTATCAATGATCGATTGGCTTATGCAAACGATTATATTTCAAAATGATATTTCTATGCAGGATGCGCTACTGGGATTACTTGATTTTTCAACAGATAGTTATTCTTGGTATGTTGAAATGTATATTGGTCTATATCTCCTCATACCGTTGTTAAATGCAGCTTGGAACTATGATTTAAGTAAGCAGTATCATATATATATTATTATGGTTTCAACGATTTTATTTTTTTGCCATCGTTATTTAATGGGTTAGGTAAAATACTACCTGATTGGTGGACTAATGCTTATCCGATTGGGTACTATTACGTTGGGCTTTACTTTAAAACTTACCTAGAACAAATCAAAAAAATCAATACTAAGCGGTTATTAATATGGTCTGTTTCAATTTTTAGTATGATTTCATTTTTATCTTTGATAGACAATTATGGTCGGATTTTTTCTTGGACTGATGCAAATGATTATATGGGTTACCAGCCATTTCTAGTCGCTATTCTGATTTCACTACTGATTTTAAAAATAGGCCAGCCTAAAAAAACAACTAAGTTTCATAATTTACTTATTTTACTATCTAATATGACTTTAACTATTTATTTATTTTCAGATTTAACTGACAGTCTCATCTATCATTATTTTAATCACTTGGTACCTAATATTGCCTCGCGCTTTGTGTGGGCTCCAGTTGTTGTTTTATTATCATTTACACTTGCGAGTTTGTTAGCTTATGTTTTGGAAAAAATAATGTCACTTATTTATCAACGGAGGAGAGCGTAAAATGATGACCTATATTTCCGAATTGGTGCAAGATTTTACAACTTACTATCCGATATTTATGTCATTGATATGGATTATCGGTTCTTGGCTTTCTTCGTTTCATTTCAATCATGAAAAATTCAACGAACCAAACACTAATGAAAAAGTGACAATTTTAATGTCAATATTTAATGAAGAAAATAATATAGTTGAAACATTGTCATCTTTTACACAATTAACATATGCTAATTGTGATGTTGTCATAGTTGACGATAAGAGTACCGATAATTCAGTTAACTTGGTCAAAAATTGGTTAAATAAACATGAAAGTACACCAGTACGGCTAATTGAATTATCTAAAAACCTTGGGAAAGCAGCAGCATTAAATCAAGCGATTAAACAAATAAATTCGCCATATATATTAGTAACAGATGCTGATGCAATATTAGCACATGACGTGATTGAAAATTTGCTTAAACAGATGACTGATGAAACAGTTGCTGCAGTGACTGGAAAGCCTGTTGTTAGAAATAGAACAACTTTGCTGGCAAAGCTTCAAACTCTGGAATATGTTGGAATTATTGATCGGATTAAACGCGCGCAAGATTTTTTATATGGTGGCATTATGACAGTGGCAGGGGTTGTTGTGCTCTATCGACGTGAGGCACTGATGTCAGTGGCAGGATTTGATAGCACAGCCATAACTGAAGATATTGACATTACTTGGCGTTTACGTAAGAAGAATTGGCGAATTCGCTATACACCGCATGCTTTAGTTTATATACTGGCACCAGAAACAATCCACGGTTATATTAAACAACGTGTTCGCTGGTCAGTTGGTGGCATCGAGGTACTATTGAAGAATTTGAAGTGGACATTCAAAGGCACTAATAAACGGCAAAAGCTATTATTGGTTGACGTATGTTTAAGCCATATTTGGTCATGGACAGTCGTTATTACCTCTATTCAGTATTTAGTAGTCACGATTGATACGCAAACATTTTCATTACCAGGTGTTGTAATAATGATATATATTCTTTTGTTCTTTAGCATGATGTTACAAGGTATTGTACAAGATCATGGGCAATCACAAGTAGGCGTGCAAGAATTATTCGTCATACCGTTTTATAGTACATTCTATTGGATTACGGTATTAATAACAGCCATTATATCACAATTAAATGTTGCTTTTTTTCATAAGCAGAGAGGATCTTGGAGCAGTCCAGATCGTGGGAGGTAAACTAATGCCAAATATAATTATTCGGCGAAGTAATAAAATAGGCAACACAATCACGTTTGTTATCACGCTACTTGCATGGTTATTCAATTTATTTATTATATTTTCAACGTTAGCCATTAAAAGTCATGTTTATTCTGATAGATTTGTTGTATTAGAATTATTACTTGGTATGAACAGCGCAAGTGTGGACGAAGGTATTCATATTATAATGATTTGTTTAACCTTAATTATCATTCCCACACTATTTGGATTATTGTCAAAAAATGAGGCATCATGTTATGACTAACAAAAAGAGGCGTTTGGTTCTCTATATGATTCTTACAATGGTAACTCTTTTGATTCTAATGTTTTTTTCTGGGATACAACAAGGAAAAGCACGACAAAAAGTAACACAAAAAGTAGATTATTCCTATTTAAATTTTGCTGAAAAGAACAGCAATGTTAAAGACGGCGTTATCGTACTAGCTTATCATCGTATATTGAAAAATAATGCTACCGTGAGCTTTGCGCAAAAAATATCTAAAAATCCACAACTTCAAGAATATAATGTGTCTCAAGACGAATTTATCAGGCAGATGGATTGGTTAAAAAAGAATCATATCAGTGTTTGGTCAATGTCACAATTTATTAAACATACTAAAAATAATACGATTCGTGGTAGACACGTTGTCATTACTTTTGATGATATTGATACAACGTTGCCAAGAAACGCTTCTCAAAAATTGGCCGAACTGAGTATACCTTTTACTTTTTTTGTTATTACTGGTAAAGTTGGGCAAAATTTAGATGGGGAGCAATTGGCTTCTTGGTCAGAAATTACGCAGTTAGCGATGAAATCAAATGTTACGGTAGGGCTACATACAAATGATTTACATTACCAAGTAGATAACCACCCTATTTTATCTAGTGGGAAATTATCACAAAAAGCAATCATAAAAGACTACCAAAAATCAAAGCAAAAGCTAAAAAAAGAATTGTCAATTGATCCAACAGTTTTTGCCTATCCATATGGTAGCTCTAGTAAATCGTTGACAGAATATATGTCATCGCATGGTATGGCGGCGATATTTCTTTTAGAACCTGGTATTGTGTCTAATAATATGCCAGACATTCTAAAACATGTCCCTAGATTTATCGTTACGAATTCAAATTTTACCGAACTACAAAAATGGCTCGAAGTCAAATAGTAACATGGCATAGAAATTCATTGAAATATAAAATTCATCAATTGAAAGGAAAAATGAATGGTGTCTAAAAGAATAGTTCTTTTTCTGCATTTATTAGCTGTTTCAAGTATTTTTTTGATGATGTTAGTGACTATTATCGAGATATTAACTGTCAGTAATAATGCTAATAATACTAATTTCTATAAAGTGTTAGCAACAAAACAACGTCGTTTATTGAAAAGCAAGGTAATGACCCCCAAAAATAATGCGAAACAAATAGTTATCCAACCAGTAGTATATCAAGTAAACACAGAAAATATGTCACAACAAACGACGTATGTTGATAAAATTATTATTAATCCAAAAACAGCAATCCTGTCAAGAGTTACTACCGAGGGGGGTGATCGTTTCTGACACCTGCTAACATGTGTAATGGTAATGGATAGATCACCTTTAGTATGGCTAATAATATGCCGTAAAAGTATTGGTTTGACAAATATTTTTATGAGCTCAGGTGAAGACAATCTCTAGATAGCAATAATGAATGATACGTCATTATCTTATGATAACTTGGGGAAAATGATGAATTAAATTCACGAAATATATTAAAAGGAGAACAAAGATGTTCAAAAAGACAGCAACTTTTTTTAGCTTATTAATTATTATGAGTACTTTTTTTGTTACACCGGTTTCAGTCTTGGCAGAATCCAACACTGACAATTTGAGTACTGCAATGACTTCTTCTAATGTCATATCAAATTCTGATATTCAACCAGTTGAAAAGTCGACTGAAAAGCAAGAGGCAAGTAAAAATGTAGTGGCTGGGTTACCCAAAGTCACGCCGGCAACAGATAACACGATTAAAACTGGTAAAATAAAATCAAGTTCAACGCAGCCACGTGCGCCTACTATCACAGCTGGTAAAGATTGGGGAGATCAATTTATTACACATGCTGAACTAGAAGACGAAAATGGTAAGCCACAAACAAATTTCGACATTTACGATGATATGCAGGCACATTGGGATATGACAGTGCCTGCAGGTACCAATATCAAAACAGATGACACGATGACAGTGACGGTGCCGAGTGTGTTAACCATGGCTACTGATGTCAAATTCGATATCACCGATGTTGCTGGTAATGTTATTGGGCACGCAGTTGCAGATCATAACACTGGTAAAGTCACAATTACATTTACTGATTATGCCGAACAGTCTGCTAAAAATGGTATTAGTGGTAAATTTAATATTTGGGTTCATTGGGATCATACACAAGTTGAAGAAGATACAACGGTGCCTGTTGATTGGGGCAATGGTGGTTCTACTGATATTGATATTGATCCAGGAAACGACGGTCCTGATCCTGATGAAGAGTTGTACAAGTGGGGTTGGTATGATTCAAATGATCCGACAATTATTCATTGGCGGGTGCGTTTGAATTATGCCAAGGTTGATATTAAAAACGCTGTTTATACAGATTTTGTTGGTGGGAATCAAAATCTTGTACCAGGATCAATTCAAGCCTATCATGTTGAATACAATAGTGATGGGACAGACTTTACGCAATTAAATGACGTGCCCAGTTCTGATATTTTTGAGGATAGTACGTTGAAGTTTCACGTTAATCTACATGAATTAACAGATACAGTCCTTGTTGACTATGATACAAAGGCCACCGATGGTGGTACATCGACAAAATATGAAAACTCCGGTCAATTAACTGGTGAAAATATTGAGAAGCAAACCATTGATGTTTATTCACCTGATAATGGTGGTGGTGGTGATGGTGAAACCACCGAAACAATTGACGGTATCAAGACATGGCAAGACGATAATAACATCGAAGGATTACGTCCTGATGCAATTACTATCGATATTTACCAAAACGGTGTCAAGATCAATTCAAAGATTGTCACTGCCAAATCTGATTGGAAATATTCGATAACAGACTTACCAAAGTACGATGCTAACGGTAACGCCTATATTTATACAGTGAAGGAAGAGTCTGTTGATCACTATATGTCTTCTCAATCCGGGTATGATTTTACTAACACCCTATCAGATATCACGAAAATTGCTGGGACGAAAACTTGGGATGATCAAAATAACCAAGATGGTAAGCGCCCTGATGCAATAAAGGTAAACCTACTTGCTAATGGTAAGGGGATACAAACGAAAACGATTACAGCAAATGATGATTGGCAATATCAGTTTACTGACTTGCCAAAGTATGACAACAATGGTAAGAAAATCAGTTATGCAATTACTGAGGATAAGGTATCTGGTTATGAAACAGAAATAGTTAATTATGATTTGATTAATCATTACACGCCGCACACACCTATTAATCCTGATAAACCTATAGATCCTATCATACCAATTACACCAAACAATCCTGTAAATCCTGTAGTGCCATGGCAGCCAAATCATAAGTCAGTTAGTTTGCCAAACACTGCTTCGGAAAATATTGCTTGGACTGCTACTTATGGATTTATAATAATTGGTTTAATTACCATAGCTGTATGGCTGCGTCGCAAGGACAATTGATTTAATGACAGTCTAGAGAATGAGACAAATCTATTATCATGTGTCATAGAGATAGAATTGAGATACGTAGAAAGTTAGTTAAATTAAAATTTGAAATAATTTTAAAACATAGCACTAAATTTACATGTCAAGAAGCCCTTTGCTGGGCTTCTTTTTTGTTCAAAAATAAAGCAGTACAAGCTATGGTTAAACAAATGTTTCCAAACTGTATCTTGTGTTTACAGTTTGGAAAATTAACGGATTCAATCTTACAATAGTTTTTAACGGTAATATAACCCGTGCTGAATGATAATCTATCTAATGCGTCAAAAAGAGCCGAGAATCAAATATTCTCAGCATCAATTTTACAAGTATTTTTGTTCGAATTTTGACATAGACTCTAATTTAGAAACAACGCATTGATGTCAATCTGTTTTCCTATATCAAGCCAGTCATAGAGGAGATTTAATAACTTATAGTAGTGAACTTTTGTGACTGTATGGCATTTTTGCATGAGCTTTCGAACGTAAACCAGCTTCTATTGACTCCAACGAGCGATTACGTGTTTCAATTGTAAATTTAGCAATAAACCAAATAGCTACAAAACAAAGAGCGCCATATATTAAGAATAATTTAGCAATACCTTTTCCCTCTGAGTTGATAGCATTAGCCGGTGTAAATGCAATAAGCAGCATAGGAAAAGTTTGAGAAACTGCAAAATTTGCTGTCCAATTAATAACTGCACCAAACGAGTTACCAAGGCCACGAATATTTAATGGGAATGCTTCGCCAATCATGACCCACATAACAGGACCCCATGTAGCTGAGAAGAATGCAATATACAGCGTCAGAGAAATAACACATACCCATGACCCAAGATTACCATTACCAGCTTGAAGCACTAACATCGCTGTTGACATCAGTAATAACGAAATACCCATACCTATTGCACCGTAGGTGAGCATTTTTTTGCGATCAATTTTATCCATTATTTTAACGGCAATAGCTGTCACAATAACATTGAATAAGCCAATGACAATATGGGATTGGAGCGCAAAATGTTCGCTAAATCCTGCGGATATAAAAATTTTGGGTGCATAATATAATACGGTATTGCATCCCATGACTTGTTGGAAAATAGCTAAACCCAAAGCCATTATTAGAACTGGGCGCGCCATAACGCCGAATAATTCTTTAAAGCCACCAGATGGAATATTTGCTTGTAATTGAATATCGTGTAGTTCTTCTTCGACCAATTTCGCATTGGGATTCATTTGCGACAGCACACGTTTAGCGTCATCAATTTTTCCGTTGCGCACAAGAAATCGTGGTGATTCTGGTAATCTGAGACCACCAAAAAACAATAATGCAGCAGGAATTGCAGCCAAACCAAGCATCCAATGCCAACCAACATTTTCTTTAAGTCCTAAAAATCCGTTAGGTGAAAGCCATTCATTTGAAACATAGGCGAAGAAAATACCTGTCATAATCATTAATTGAAATAGTGTGCCGATACCACCGCGCTTATCAGCTGGTGATAATTCAGCTAAATATGTAGGAATCAAAGCTGAAGCTGCTCCTACAGCAATACCAAGAATAACACGTGACACGACTAATACAGTGTAATTGATTCCTATACCAGATCCTAATGCACCTGTAAAAAATATTATTGCGGCAATTAGTAAAAGTTTTTTACGTCCTAATTTATCAGATAGTGGGCCTATAACGGCAGCACCAATTATGGCACCAAGAAGCACAGATGCTGTAATAAAGCCATCTTGAAAGGAACCTGATTTAATATCTAATTCCTTTCCTATAAAAAGCATAGCACCTGATATGACGCCTGTATCGTATCCAAACAACAGCCCACCAAGGGCACCGAAAAAATAGACAAAATTTGTTGATAAATGTCTTGTGTGATTCATATTGTTGTCTCCTAAGTATCCATTTATTTTGTAAACGTTTACATTAGTGATTATATCTCTGTTAGTTGTTAAAAGCAACTAACCTTAATGTCATTTGTCAAAAATGTTGTGTATGGCTATATTATTTTCTCTATTTAAAAAAATATGCCATTGCCTGAAGTCAGTCCGTATGTACTTTTTAGACAATGGATATTGCATAGGTTTAGTCAAAGTAAGCTTTCTGATTTATCAGATATGACATGAGGTTAATTATTATAATCTATCCAATAAAGTTAATATTTACAATGACGATAAACTCTCTATCTAATATTTACAGAATCGTGACTCAGTTTTGTTATATTTAAAAGCATAGACAATAGTTGTCTTGGTTCACATTTTATTTGTGCGATAGCATAGTAGCATTATCTTATAACGAAAAGAGAGAAGCACATTGGAAGTTAAATTTAATCACGTGACTTTGACTTATCCAAATGGCATCGAAGTGTTGCATGATATGGATTTTGATATCAATGATGGCCAACTCGTTGCACTTTTGGGACCCTCTGGTGGTGGTAAATCTACCACATTGAATCTGATTTCTGGATTATTATCAGCGACAACTGGTAATATTTACTTTGGAGACAAAGATGTGACAAAACAAGACGCTTTAGAGCGCGGCGTTGGCATGGTATTTCAAAATTACGCATTGTACCCACACATGACAGTATTGGATAACATTATTTTCCCGATGAAAATGGCAAAAATTGATAAGGCAACACGGAAGCAGCGTGCTTTAGATCTTGCTAAATTAGTTCGAGTTGATGATCAAATCGCCAAAAAACCAAGTGATTTATCTGGTGGTCAGCAACAACGTGTAGCCATTGCCCGCGCTTTAGCAAAATCACCTAATATTTTGCTTTTGGATGAACCCTTATCTAATCTTGATGCGCGTTTACGTGTGGAAATGCGTGAAGAAATTCGTCGTATTCAAAAAGAAACCGGTGTGACAACAATTTTTGTTACTCATGATCAAAGTGAAGCCATGCATGTTGCTGATAAAATAATGGTGCTTAATGATGGTCGTATTCAACAATATGATGAACCACAATCATTATATGAAAATCCAAGTAATCAATTTGTTGCTAATTTCATTGGTGAACCAGCACTCAACGTCATATCGGCGCGCCAACTTGGTCCGGGAGTGACGCAATTGTTTGATGGGGAGGTCGCGACTATTGGTATTCGTGCTGAAGCACTGACAAATGAAGTCAAAGAACCTGCAATTAAAATGCAAGCGATTGTTCATGAAGTTTTGTCATTTGGACGTGATCATCAAGCAACTATATCTGTTGGTGAAAACCAATTAATTGCGACTGATGTGACTACAACAGCGTTAATTAATCAAGAAATGACACTTTTTGCAGCGTTAAGTGGGGTTTATGCCTTTGACAAAGAAGGTCAGAGGCTCCCGCTACGGGGTGAACGCACATGATGCGCAATCAGAAGACGACTTGGAAACAGACGTTAAAAGGTTGGTTGTATGTTTTACCAATGTTAATCATCGTGTCAGTTTTTAGCTTGTATCCGATTATTTCAAGTTTAGCCATGAGTTTTTATACGCAGTATAACTTTTTTACCAATCAAGTAATGGCGCTTGGGTTTGATAACTTTAAATATTTGTGGGAAGATCCGTTGTTTCATGCTGCTGTGTCCAATACATTAATCTTTGTGATTGGCGTTGTCCCTTTGGAAATCGTTATTTCTTTAACAGTGGCTGTCTTGTTGAACCAAATTAAATTGTTTGCTGGTTTTTTTCGAACGATTTATTTTTTACCATTTGTGACTAGCATCGTTGCCATTTCAATGGTTTGGAAGTGGATTTATAACAAAGATGCAGGGTTGTTGAACTACTTTTTAAGCTTTGTTGGTATTCATCCAATTGATTGGCTAAATGACCCTAATTGGGCATTACCAGCGCTAATTATTCTTGCCATTTGGAAAAGTCTAGGATTTAATATCATGTTATTCCTGGTTGCCTTAAACAATGTTGATAAACGTCTATATCGTGCGGCGACTTTAGACGGTGCTAGTATATGGCAACGCTTTTGGCATATCACGGTACCAATGATTAGTCCAATGACATTTTTGATTACGATTAATGCAGTCATTGGATCATTTAAAGTGTTTGATGAGATTTTTTCTTTATTTGGTGGGCAAGCAGGTCCTGGTAATGCAGCGATGACAGTTGTTTTCTATCTTTACCGAATGTTTTACGAACAAAACAAGTACGGTATTGCCGCAGCGGCTGGTGTTGTATTGTTTGTCATGATTTTAATTGTGACATTATTGCAAATGTGGTTTAGCAAAAAGCATGTGCATTACTAAAAGGAGTTGACGATGAAAAAAATCATATCAAACACAATCGTTTATTTGCTGTTAGTAGTTGGTGCTTTGACAATGCTGTTGCCATTCTTTTGGATGGTGTTAACGTCATTTAAAACTGGATTTGAAGCGTTACAGGTGCCACCAACATGGCTACCGAAAAAACTACAGGTTACAAATTGGATTTCTGCCTGGAAAGCAGCACCATTTGCGACGTATCTACTAAATTCGGTGATTGTATCGTTTATGACGACAATTGGTCAAATCATTACAGCAATTATGGCAGCTTTTGCATTTGCCAAAATGAATTTTCACGGTAAAAAAATACTTTTCACAATCTTACTAGCGACCATGATGGTGCCGGGAGAAATGTTGATCATCCCTAACTTTGTGACCTTATCACAGTTACATATTGTCAACACATATGGCGCTTTGATTTTGCCATGGTTAGCCAGTTTCTTTGCAGTCTTTACCCTACGTCAGTCATTTGCAAGCGTACCTGATCAGTTGTATTACGCTGCCAAACTTGACGGTGCTTCGGATTGGAAATTTTTATGGCAAATTTTGGTGCCTAATGCTAAATCATCGATTACCGCCATTGGTCTTCTACAAATTATTGGTTCATGGAATTCATTCATGTGGCCATTAATTGTAACTAATACAGATAAAATGAGGACGTTACCGGTTGGTTTGCAAGCATTTAGTTCTGATTCGGGTGTTAATTATCCTGAATTGATGGCAGCATCGACTTTTGTCATTTTGCCAATGGTAATTTTATATCTGTTCTTAAACAAGTATGTTGTTGCTGGTATTTCTGGTGGGGGAATCAAGGGTTAATTTACTGTCCACATTTTGTGGGTGGTAAAAAGATGTCATGTTTAATAACGTCTTTTTACTGCTTATAAAAGCAGCTAAATTTTTTTGGGAACACGAAAGGAAATATGTACACATGAGTACTGGGAAGAAATTCGCAGCTTTGGCTGCTATTACAATTATGGCAGGTTCATCTTTTGCTGGCTTGTCAGCAGTTCACACACCAACAGTAAGTGCCAATACTGTTGCCAGTAAGCCAGTAAAAGTAACGTTCTGGCACGCCATGGCTGGCCCTTATAAAGACGCGTTGCAAAAGCGTATTGATGCTTTCAATAAATCACAAAGTAAATATGAGATTGTTGCCACTGCTCAAGGTGATTATACGACTTTGAACCAAAAAATTATGGCTGGTGCTAAGTCTAAAACATTGCCTGTTATGGCCCAAACAATTTACACACAGGTACCTGACTACGTTAAAGATGGCATTGTAACATCACTTCAACCTCAAGTTGATGGTAAAAATGGTTTGTCAAAGAAACAATTAAACAATATTTATCCAGGTTTCTTGCAACAATCAAAATATAAAGGTGAGTTCTACTCAGCACCTTTTTCAGCATCAGTGCGTGAAATGTTTTATAACAAAACACTGTTGAAGAAGTATAGCCTTTCAGTACCAAAAACTTGGGATGAAACTGCTAAAATGTCTGAAGTTTTGAAGAAAGATGGTATTGCCACTGTTGGCTTTGATAAGTCATTTGATATGGAGTGGAACTCAATGGCTCGCTCAGCAGGTGTATCATTGGTGACGAATAAAAACAAGGTCAATGTTGATTCCAAAAAAGCTGTTGCAGCAGCTAAATTGATTACAGACATGGTTTCTGATGGCACTGCCAAAACAGCCGGTTCTGATATCTATGGCACCACAAATTTTGTTAATGGTAAAATAGCCTTGACATTCTCATCATCTGCCGGTATTACAGCAACGAAAGCTGCAGCTGCCAAAGACTTTGACTGGGGCACGGCACCACTTCCTTCATACAAAGGTAAGTCAGCAACAGTTTTGGCTGGTAACAGCTTAGTGGTGACTGCAACGGCAACAAAGAATCAGCAAGCTGGTGCATGGGCCTTCATGAAATATCTAATGTCTGACAAGCAAACTGAAAAGTGGGCGGAATCGACAGGTTATTTGCCAATTACTAAAAAAGCAACCAAGTCAGCCGCTTATAAAGCCTATTTGAAAAAGAATCCACTTGCTCAAGCTGCTTCAGATTCATTGCCAGGTGCATTCTCAGATACCGCTTTCTTAGGTTACCAAGATTATCATACAAACTTATTAAATGCCGTTGATTCAATGTTAACGAAGAAAACACCAGCGTCAGATGCGTTGAAAACATTGTCTGATCAAACAAAGAAGACTTTGAAAGAGAACGAATAATGCGTATGCAAGTAAAATTCTTAAATGGACTCAATACAATCGGGGGGAATGTTGTATCATTTACGCAGGGAAAAACAAGGCTTGTGATGGATTTTGGTGTCAATTTTGCACCATCTGAAACACCTACAGGGGATTTATTAGCCAATGGCACACTACCAGATTTACCTGATTTATTTACTGATGTGAGTAGTGAATATGAGACAACAATATTTGTCTCACATTTACACTTAGATCATATGGGCGCTTTGAAATATTTAACAAAGCCTATCGATGTTTACATGAGTCAAGCATCTGCTGATTTATACTATGTTTTAACAAAATTAGGGATCGAATCTGCGCCTTACGCAAATATTAAAGTCATTGATTTTGAAAAACCCACTAGTTTTGGTGACTTTGAGGTGACTTTCTTTGAAACAGATCATGATGCACGTGGTGCAGCAGCTATTCGTATACGAAACGGGGAGCATACAGTCGTTCATAGTGGCGACGTACGATTAGATGGTCCGCATCCAGAACGTGTAAATCATTGGGCAGATGTTTTACGTGACGAAAACATTGATTTGTTGTTACTAGAAGGCACTGAATTTAGTTTTGATGAAGCAAACGATATTGCACATGAGCGCTATACAGAAATGTCATTGCAACAAAATTTTGCTCAAATATTACAGAGCTCAGAACAATTGGTTGTGATCAACCCCTATGAACGTAATATTGATCGTTTAGTAGCTTTGCAAGCAACTGTACAAGCTAATGGACGTGAAATGCGTTGGGATCATCAATTTGCTACAATCCTGCTTGCGGTGGGGATGACCGATGTCAAAGAGATTGATTGGGAGACTGTTTTAGCTCAGCCAGGTCACTATGTGATTCAAAATCATTTTAATCAGTTACATGATTTGGATCAGTTTAATGGCGATTATGTTTACTTGCATATGAACGGCGAACCACTTGGTGAATATGATCCACGTTTTGCTGAACTAAGTGATTACTTAACTAACAATGATGTGCTATTTTGCAGTCTGGGGGTCAGTGGACACGCTACGCCAGATGATTTAGTGGCTTTGGCACAACACATTAGTGCCAAAAAAACAGTGACATGGCATTCATTCAAGCCAGAAAAAGAGGCGAAAGCTTTGCGAGAAGTTGGATTGAATGTTTATTTACCAACTAAAGGTGAAACTTTGAACTATTAGTGTTTGATTGCAAAGATTATTAACCACGAGTCACGTGCTAGTATCTATGAAATTATTTGGTTAATTATACGTAGACGCACAAAATATAGATAAATAGTTTAGTATGACGCTTACATTATTTGTGAGCGTTTTATTTTTTGGAGAGGGATAATACCGAATATGGCATTATAAACGCAATGAGAGAGCACCAGAATAGAAGAAAAGTATAGTTACAAACTGATGGTTCAAATGTTTAGATAAAAATGATTAAAACAATAAAAACTAGTGTGATCAGAAATCTTGTGAGATGATGGTTGATGTGAAATGAATTGTTTTGTAATCCGTTTAGGATAGCTGTTAGCTCAAAAATTATCAGTCCAATAATCGTTACTGTTTTAAATGATCCTAGGCTCATGAAGTTTGCTAGTAATATAGTGAGGCCACTGATAAGATTTAATATATTACCCCAACGGTTCTTAGAATTTAGTTCTGTTAGTGATGCAAGCATCACTAACAAGGCGTAAAGTGAAATAATTATCTTGATAGCTATAATAAAAATCATTACTTTAATCTCATTTCTTTATTCATTTAAATATCATAGTAATATTACCATATTTTCATTAATTTTATCAATATCATTAATAAAAATATTTTTATTGTTAATTTATAAATAAAACATTATGATAAATTAAATAGTTGATTTACAAAATTTTATGTGGATTTATCCAACGGGGATGAAAGTGCTGTGCAAGTTGAACGTGATGACAACTATCTGACAACTGAGAGTGGTAGTGAAAATTCTGATTAAATTAAGTTTTATGCAGTATGTAAAAAATGTCGTGTAACATACGAGAATGTTTTGTTGTTGGCTGTGATACAATTCATTATAAGGTGATAATAAGGGGAGTAAAAAATGATACGTTCTATCATGACAACTGACATTGACGCGCTTTGCAAAATAAATAGTGAAGAATTGGGGTATGATTACCCAAGAGAACAATCTTTGACGCAACTTCGTAAGATTTTGAATGATTCTAACCATTATTTGTTAGCACTTTATGAAGATGAGACGACTAAAAAAATTTTAGGTTATGTTCATGCTGAAGTTTATGAAGAAATATATGCCGAACCTACTCTAAATGTGTTAGCTTTGGCTGTGGTAAGAGACAATCAAAATAGCGGTATCGGGACACAGTTAATGTCATGGTTAGAAAACACTGCTGTATCAAAAGGATACAAATCTATTCGTTTAAATTCTGGTATGAGTAGAAAAAGTGCACACGAATTTTATGAACATATCAATTATGTTCATACGAAGAATCAAAAGAAGTTTATAAAAAAATTAAAATGATACAGAGGGAAAATCTGTTTAAAGTAATCAAGTATAGCAAATAATAGCTAGCAAAGACTTTGTTTAAAAAACTTTGCTAGCTATTTTGGTTCCTGTGAATAGTTTGTTTATGATACAGTAATGGCATTTTTCTAAAATTAGATGTCTTACATAAATACACGATAATTAATTTTGCAAGAGCTAACAAGTGGTTAAAAGTATTATGCTAGAACTTTTAGATCTTTACAAATTATATCAAGTCATTGCGTTTAGAAAAATTGGCTACTTTATTAAATCTATAAAAGAATTGTTGATGCAAAAAGATCATGCAAACATTTTTAAAATAGCTGAGCAAAAAATTCAGGATCAAATTGCTGAGTTAGTAAAAATCAAGCATTCAATTCAAGGAATCATGCAAGCCCAAACGAATACTTCGCTTAATAAAATTTGTTTTTGTGAAAAAGAGAACCGATTTTTGAAAAAAATACCAGTAAATTTTTAGCTATTTTAGTCATCAGAAAACCCCGAAAGTGACTTTAACTTTCGGGGTACACATCATTAGTCGCAGGTTTTTTATTTTTATCCGTTCTACTATTTATTTTTTGAAAAGATATACTTTACTTTCATATGGTCGTAAAGTCTTTCCTTGGTCATCGGTATAATTATTAATCAATAATTCGTCTGCGTTTAATTGTTGATAATCACGTGAAATGGTTTTATCGGTAAAGTTACTTAAAACAAGTATTGTTTGCCCCTCATAATGACGACGATAAGCATAAACTTGATCGTCATCACAGTCAATAGGTTCAAAATTACCATATCTAATTACTTCTGAATCATGACGAAGCGCAATGAGCTTTTTATAGTGATAAAATACAGAAGATTTATCAGACAGAGATTTTTGAGCATTTATTTCGGGGTAATTATTATTTGGTGCATACCAAGGTGTTGCTGTCGAGAATCCAGCGTTAACTTCTGTATTCCATTGCATAGGTGTTCTAGCGTTATCACGCGACAGATTTGCTAAATACTTGAGCATTGTTTCTGAAGTGACAAGGTGTTTTTGATTGACTAACTCATCATAGAAATTAAGTGATTCAATATCTTCATATTGTGCCAATTTAGTAAAGTGACCATTGGTCATGCCTAGTTCTTCACCTTCGTAAATATAAGGGGTACCTTGTAACATGTGTAAAGTAGTAGCTAACATTTTTGCTGACACATCTCTAAATTCTTTTGAATCATTGCCAAAGCGGGATACTGCACGAGGTTGGTCATGATTATTCCAATAGAGACTGTTCCAACCTTTACCATCAAGACTTGTTTGCCAGCGATTTAACGATTGTTTTAATTCAACTAATTTAACAGGTTCATCATGCCATTTTCCTATTCGAACATCTGGATTAGGACTTAATGCGACATGTTCAAATTGGAAGACCATATTTAATTCATGGCTATTCAAACCAGTATATTTAATCGCATCATCGGGTGTAGCTCCAGGCATCTCACCAACAGTAATGGTGTCATATTTAGATAAAACCTCATCATTCATCTGTTGTAAGAATTCATTTAAGCGATGACCATCGGCAACAAAATCCATTGTTGTGCCAGATGTTACGGGTGCAGGAACGTCTGGTAAACTATCAGGTTTTGAGATTAAGTTGATGACATCCATACGAAAACCATCGACGCCTTTGTTTAACCAAAAACGTTCAATATCAAACACGGCTTCGCGCACTTCTGGATTTTCCCAATTAAGATCTGGTTGGCTTTCGGCAAAAATGTGTAAATAGTACTGTTTTCGTTCAGGAACATAAGTCCAGGCTGAACCACCGAATGCCGCTAGCCAATTGTTTGGTTCGTGACCGTTAACAGGATCTTTCCAAATATAGTAATCCGCATATTGATTCGTTTGACTTGTACGACTTTCTTTGAACCATTCATGCTGGTCAGATGTATGATTGACAACTAGATCCATCATAATTTTAAGATTAAGTTGGTGCGCCTGTTGGAGTAATTCTTCAAAATCTTGCATCGTGCCATAGTTTGAATTAATGTTTTTGTAATCAGCAATGTCATAACCATTATCTTTATTTGGGGATACATAAATTGGGTTTAACCAAATGACATCTGCGCCTAAATTTTGAATATAGTGTAAACGTTGTTTAATACCAGTTAAATCACCGATACCGTCATTATTACTATCCTGAAAACTCATAGGATATATTTGATAAACCACTGAATCTTTAAACCACTGTTTTGCCATGAGCGTATTTTCCTTTTATATTTATGAGTACAGAATAACATGTTGAGTAAACGTTTACAATGCTTTTATACAGAGTGAGTAAACGTTTGCGCAATTGGAAAGGATCGAAGCAAAAGATTTTCAAAGCCAAAAGAAACGTTTAGTGTATATATCTATTAGACAAGGTGTATGTTTTGGAACATTGACCTTTATTGGTAATGGCACCATGTCTCCAGGTTTTAGAGAGTTAACATCATGGCACATAATGATAGTGTACGTTATTGAAGGTATTCTTTTTGGTATAACCATGTATTTTTTTCAAAGGATGAATTTAAAAACAGTAAAGTAGTTAATGTGATGAATAGAATCTAATAGTTTGGACAGAATAAAAATCTGGCTGAACTATTAGATTTTTTTAACATACTTTATTTTACCTATACTGATGACTAGAAAAACAATCAAAAAAGAAGCTGAGCAGTGATTAATGCAATGCCTGATTTTTAACACGATCTTCTGAGTAATCGATATTTTATTAATCGGAATTTCATTAATGTGGCCTAATTTTCTAGTGTCAATGCTGTTGCAAGGTCTGCTTTAGGTTAGATAAAAATCTGATAAGATTAGTATTGGGATTCGGTACGGATTGACATGTCATTGGGTCAGCAAAAGCCATAGTAAATAGGAGATAGATGGTACTTAACTCAATGGTGAATGATTGAGTTAAGTGCGCAACAATTTGCTAAATTAATGGGATTTATATAGTTCAAATCATAACAGATTCAAATAATTAACTGAGTGACTTGATTTTGTGTATTATTTGAGATATAATTTTATTTATCGCTATGAAAGCGCTTTCATACATGACGCTTTTTTTCATTTAGGAGGAGATATCAGATGTTAGATAAAAAAATATCAGCTGGGTTAGCAGCTTTGAAAGTCATGGAAGGATGGGGTGTTCACACAATATACGGGATTCCTTCCGGAACATTGAGTGGTTTGATGGATGCGATGGGACATCCTGAAAATAATATCAAATTCTTGCAAGTGAAACATGAAGAAGTCGCTGCTATGGCTGCCGTCATGCAATGGAAATTTGGCGGTAAGTTGGGTGTTGCCGTCGGATCAGGTGGACCTGGTGCGACGCATTTGATTAACGGGCTATATGATGCAGCAATGGATAATACACCAGTATTGGCCATTTTAGGATCAAAGCCAGTGCGAGAGTTGAATATGGATTCGTTCCAAGAGTTGAATCAGAACCCAATGTATGAAAACATTGCCGTTTATAATCGTCGTGTGGCTACTGCGGAACAATTACCTCACTTGGTTGATGATGCAATCCGAACAGCAATTGCGAAGCGTGGTGTTGCCGTTCTTGAAGTACCTGCTGATTTTGGATTTTCAGAAATTGATGCTAATTCAATTTATTCATCACCATTATATTCGTCAGGTTTGAAATATAAAGAATATAAGTCGGCACCTGTTGACGCAACAGACATCGATGAAGCTGTTGCGTTGTTGAACCAAGCAAAGCGTCCAGTAATTTATGCTGGTGTCGGCACGATGGGTCACGGTTCAGCAGTCCAAGAGTTGGCACACAAGATTAAGGCACCAATTATCACAACTGGTAAGAACTTCGAGACTTTCGAATGGGATTTCGAAGCTTTCACTGGATCGACATTCCGAGTTGGTTGGAAGCCAGCTAACGAAGCTGTTCTTGAAGCAGACACTGTATTGTTTGTCGGAACAAATTTCCCATTCTCAGAGGTTGAGGGTACATTCCGTCATGTTGATAAGTTTATTCAAATCGACAATAATCCTGCAATGTTAGGCAAACGTCACCAAACTGATGTTGCTATTCTAGGTGATGCGGGTGAAGCGATTGATGAAATACTTGCCAAAGTTTCCCCAATTACAGAATCAGCATGGTGGCAGGCTAACGTTAAAAACGTGCAAAATTGGCGTGATTACATGAATAAGCTTGAACAAAAGACTGAAGGTGATCTTCAAGCTTATCAAGTTTACAATGCTATTAATAAGTACGCAGCGGAAGATGCCATCTTCTCAACTGATGTTGGTAACGTGACACAAATGTCAGTTCGTCATTTGCACATGACACCCAAGAATATGTGGCGCACATCACCACTGTTTGCAACAATGGGTATTGGGTTGCCAGGAGGTATTGGCGCTAAGAATACTTACCCAGATCGTCAAGTTTGGAATTTAATGGGTGATGGCGCTTTTTCCATGACGTATCCAGATGTTGTCACAAATGTTCGGTATGACTTGCCTGTGATCAACGTTGTCTTCACAAATACTGAATATGGTTTCATCAAGAACAAGTATGAAGATACAAACACGTATAACTTTGGCGTTGACTTTACTGATGTTGATTATGCTAAAATTGCCGAAGCACAGGGTGCTGTTGGTTTGACTGTAAACCGCATTGAAGATATTGACCGTATTATGAAAGAGGCAGTCGACTACTATAATCAAGGACGAGTTGTTGTTATTGATGCAAAAATCACTAAGGACCGTCCAATACCTGTAGAAACATTGAAGTTGGATACTAGCTTGTACAGTGAAGACGTTGTTAATGCTTATAAAGAAAGATACGAAGCACAAGAATTAGTGCCATTCCGTGAATTCCTTGAGGATGAGGGACTAACGTCAACATACATTAAAGAAACTAGCGACAACAAGTATAGCTTCTAAAAAAACGCGATCCAAAATATTTTGGATCGCGTTTTGTTATGAGTATTAAAGGTATTGTGTACAATGTATTGTTTGTCTGGCTGTTAGTCGTATGAATTTACCAATAAGAGGGTATCTTATTTCAACATTACTGACGTCTTAGATTGTATTGTATAGCTTAATAAATAGTCATGAGAATTATCTATTTTTTAAATATACTAAACAATTAAAAATATGAAATAATGTTAATTACGACGCTACCGATTCATATTACCGCCATAAATACCAAGAATAATAATAACTATACCAAGTACTATAACAAAGTTTGGCAAACTATTGCCTAAAATTATAATCCCTAGCAATATTGAAAATATGATTTCCATTGATTGGGTTGACTCAATATTTGCTAGTTTTTTCATATCGGTCATGACTAGTGAAGTTGCATGGAAGAATAGACCTGTTGCTATCACACCGGAAAAAAGAGCGACTAGAAATGTTGTTTCCACTTGACCAAAAGATGGTCCGCCGAACTTAATATAAGTCCCTACGGATAGGCATAACCATGTGGGGTAAGTACAAACTAGCATACCAAATAATCTCTCGAACCCATTTAGGGAAGCACTGACAGGCATCACCATCCTATTACCCATCGGATAACTGATAGCAGCTACAAACATCATAACTAGCGCAATACCAAAGTTTAGAATCACACCGTCAACCATTAAGTAGTTTAATACGGTTAAAGCGACACCAATAAGTATTAAAAATAGCCATGGCAAAATTGATAGTGGGATTTTTTGTCGAGGAATTCTATACCTGCTGTTTTTTGTCGTGTTAACTAAGGGTGAAATAAGAACCCCCAACACGATAGTAATTTGCCACATACTTGCAGTAAGCCAACCTGGAAATATACTATTAGCAAAACAAAGTGGTACGTAAAACAAAACGAAGCACAGATGGCTACCTATAAGCCACTGCATTTTGTTTAATTTGATGCGTTTAATGACGTGTTTTATTGAGAAACTATCACTAAATAAAAAATGAATCAGTAATAGCAGGGGCATCATCCATAAGTATCTCAATATTGCAGACCAAATCCATGAGCCAGTACTTTTTGCCATCAATTCATTCAGAACGAAAGTCAACGAAAAGAAAAATGCCGACACAATACCAATAAAATTAGGGGCCTTTAATATTTTAGCAATCATCATAAATACCTCACTTTATCGTGTATTGTCATACAGCATAATACAATAGAATTCACAGTCGTCTGCTTCTTGATTGATATATCGGTGGCCCACTTGTGCATCAAATTTAGCCAATTCTCCCGCTTGAATCGTATGGCTTTCATCGTTAACAACAATTGTTAACGCACCCCTTGCTACGATTAGCATTTCAATTGTGTTATCAACATGTGGTTCTGAATATCTTTCTGCCTGACCACTAAGGGAAATCTTGAAAATTTCGAAATTATCATTTACAGAGGTATTAAATGTTGCTTGAATCGTGACACCTATATTCTCAGTAGCAATCGGATGTAAATCGGATTGCTTGACAAGTTCAAAATCAATGCCAGCCTTTGAAAAAAAATAATTAATAGGAATACCTAAACCACTCGAAATTTTCCAAAGATTATCAATTGATGGTGAAGTTTTGCCAGTTTCAATATTATGCAGTGTTGGTTTACTGACATCGGTCATTTCTGCAACATTATCTAAAGTCATATTTTTTTCAATACGTACCTTTTTCAAGTTTTCTCCAACTCGTTTTCCAATCATTAGCGCCCTCTTATTTACTTTATGAAATTAAATTCAATATAATGGAATTATACACACTGAATTTATTTTTGACAAGTTTTTTATGAAACAATTAAGTCAATATAAGATGTTGAGCATTTAATCTCATGAAAAATCGTTGCTGGCGAATGAATAAGAAAGCGAGCAATGGCACGAATAGAAAAATGAAGTTGAAGTAACATCTCATTTTGTTGTACACTAATGCTATGTTAAAAAAAAGATTTCATTTTAATACTTCTAAACTTGCCATTGTTTTGTACGGTGCAGTTATAGGTTTTTTTACAGGATTAGTAGTTAGTTTATTTAGATTGTCGATTGAAAAATCCTTATCATATTTTCAGTCTTTATATGTGAGTATTGGTCATGGTAATTTTCAAGCGCTAATCATTGTTATCATATTAAATGTGTTGTGCTTATTTTTCGTATCCTGGTTGTTAAAAAGAGAACCAAATATTTCCGGTTCTGGCATACCGCAAGTCGAAGGTCTGTTAATGGGCGAATTGACTGTTAAGTGGTGGTCTACGCTTTGGCGTAAATTTGTGGCAGGTATTCTGGCTATTGGTAGTGGTTTAATGTTAGGGCGAGAGGGGCCATCTATACAATTAGGCGCTTCAATCGGTCAGGGTATTGCAAAATACCGGCAATTGAGCCACAATAAAACAAAAAGTTTGATTGCAAGTGGCGCAGCCGCAGGCTTATCCGCTGCATTTAATGCACCACTAGCCGGTGTAATGTTTGTATTAGAGGAAGTTTATCACAGTATCTCACCATTTGTTTGGGTAGGCGCTTTGACTGGTGCAACAGTTGCTGATTTTGTTTCAACAGTTATGTTTGGTCAGACACCAGTCTTAGCTGTTGGTCATTTAAATATTTTTCCCGTGAGGTTATATTGGTTACTGTTAATATTTGGTATAGCATTAGGTTTGTTTGGATTTTTATATCAAAAAGTATTGCTGTTTAGTTTGGCAACGTACGCTAGATTAAAAATACCAAAATATTTTTATGGTATCATACCTTTCATGTTATTAATGCCAGTCGGTATTTTTTGGCCAAATCTACTAGGTGGCGGTAACAGTCTGATTTTATCTTTAAAAGACACACCAATGAATGTTAAGGTGCTTTTAGTGATGCTAATGGTACGATTTATTTTTTCTATGATTAGTTATGGGTCTGGGCTACCAGGTGGTATATTTTTACCTATCCTAACGTTAGGCGCATTGAGCGGTGCCTTGTTTGCCAATTTGTTTGTGTATTTTAATCTCATGCCTACGTCTTATATTTTGAATTTTGTTGTTATCGGTATGGCTGGTTATTTTGCTTGTATTGGTAAAGCGCCATTTACAGCAATCATTCTTATTATTGAAATGGTAGGCAGCATAACTCATATCTTGCCCTTAGCATTAGTCAGTTTAGTTGCGTATTTAATTGTTGACTTACTGAATGGTGCCCCAATTTATGAGTCTCTGCTGGAAAGATTACTAAAAAGAAGCAAGCAAGGCATGACATCATCTGACATGACCACCATAGAAATATCAGTTTTAGCAGGTGGGATTATGGAAGATCAACAAATACGAGACTTGAAATTAGTGCCTAATAGCTTAATTACACTGGTTAAAAGATCTGATAACTTATTAATACCGAAAGGTGATTTAGTTTTACGAGCTGGTGATATTATTGACATCAGAATGAGTCAAAGTGACTCAAAAGCTTTCAGGGGTCAATTCTAACTATCACAACTCATTGAATTTGGGAAATATGTGATTGATACACGCCCTTATGAAAACAGGTTTATTATTTAAACTGTTTTCATAAGGGCGTTTTTATTTTTCCAAATCATGGGAAACACAATTATATTTATTTGACTAAACAGTCAAATAAATATATACTTTGTTTATGGGTAAAAATAAAAGTTTTAACACGAATGATGTTCTCATAAAAATTGCGCAGTTATTCGTGAGTCGAGGGTACAACGGCACCTCTCTAGACGATATTGTTGAGAAAACTGGTCTTCTCAGAGGAAGTCTTTATGGGACTTTCGGAAGTAAACTCGGCATGTTTGTCGCCACATTGGAACTATGTTTAAAAACAGGAGAAGATGATTTGAAATGGGGATTACTGATAGTAGCGATGCTAGAAGTAACGGCACGAAATAAAAAAGTTTTTGACATAGTTGAAACGTGGTATTTAGACAATCAGCATGAAGAAATTGCCAAACAACTGGGGTTTGTGCTGTTAAAAAATAGTGGAATAATGAAATGAGGTAAAGATAATGGAAAATAAAATCGAGATAACCAATCAAATGTTAATTGTCATCCCGCAAGGAATAGATAAAATAGCATCGTTTAAATCAAAACTGGAAATTCCTTGGCAAAATGTAGTTGGTGCTTCAATTGATATGGGTATATTAAATGAAAATAAGGGATTTCGAAATCTTGGAACTGCTTTACCGGGATACTGGGCTGGTAGTTATGATAAAAATGGTGAAAAAAGTTTTTTTCAACATAAAAAAAGAGGCTAAACCAATCGTGATTCAGTTGCGTAACGAAAAATTTAACCGCTTGATTCTAGGAGCAGACAATGCTGAAAAAATTGTCGACGCAATCAACAACAACATAAAATAATCATTTGTTTGATCTGCTGAAAGACGAATAACTTAAGGCTAAAGTGGATAAACGCTGTTGTGAAATGGCAAGTAGCCTTTTTCAATAACGATATAATTTATTGACAAGTTTGAGTACAACATTTATAATTCACCTACAAATAGTAAGTTGAGGGAAAAATTTGTTCAATAAAAAATTAGGGGTATTTTCTCTTCGTCTTGGTTTATCTATTGTCGGCACTGTTATAATTGCATTTGGTATTGTCTTATTTCGTTTGGCGAACATAGGCATTGATCCGGTTACGGCAGCAGATGTTGGGATATCAGATACATGTCATTGGAACTTGGGGAATTACCAATTGGCGTTTAATGCACTGCTGTTTTTAGGCGTGTTGTTCTTTGATAAAACGCAATTTGGTATTGGCACTTTAATCAATATGTCTTTACCTGGATACATTGTCGCTTATTTCACGCCGAAACTAGCGCCTATAACTATGTCTTGGTTTGGAAATTTTTCTTATTTTGAAAATATATTTTTATTTGTTATTGGCATGCTTCTGTTTTCACTGGGAATTGGCATATACACGAGCGTCAATCTAGGCGTTTCTCCATACGATGCAATCGCGCCATTGTTTAGTAAGAAAAAATGGGCCAGTTACCGCCTGACAAGATCTGTTCAAGATTTGTTATTTTTTGTATTAGCTATTATATTTGGTGGACCGCTTGGTATAGGAACGTTTTTAATTGCTACGTTAACTGGCTATATTGTGCAATACTGGCGTCAGCTATTCAAAAAAATAAAACGTAATATATAATATAAAAAATGTAAAAACGCATAGCTGTTGCAGCTATGCGTTTTATAATTTCAAAAATTGTCGATAGTTAATCACCAAAAATGATACGGAATTTTTCTGGTGTGATTGTTCATTTAATCATCTGAGTGTAGTTGTTTTTTCATATGCTACCACTGAAAATCATAAATTAATTGACCTTCAGAAGCTAACTAAAAAGCGAGTGACATTCAGTTGGGAGTGGATGTATAGCAAATCGTACGACCAAACTGAAGATATGATTAGTCAACACAAAATCTTAACTCATCTGGTAAGATTATACGAAGAAGAAGAATTACAACCCATCACAACAAAAACGTACAAGATAATTAATGCCGAAAATATGAAGAAAGCACTCACTGTTGTATTAATTATTGCTTTTATTCAAACACTAATGTGACTGTTTTTTGTGAGAAGAACGAAAAGGGCAATCAATTGTCTTTTTTTATTTTGGTCTATTTATTTAATTGAAAAGCTAATATTTTTAAAAGAAGTATGTGAAAAGCAAATTACAAAAAATTAACTGAACACGACATGTTTCTGAAAGACTGGTCTAGGTGGCTACTAGCTAATTGGCTTCATTGGCCTAGTATTCAGTTACTGATATATTTGATCGAACTCATTGTTTCAATTTTTCGTTCCTTTGAAATGAAACGTTCCAATGACAGTATGTTCACGAGATATAAGTTACAGATCCTTTATGGTTAGTTTTAGGCAATTACTATTAAAGGCTTTGTTTCTTTTTTTGTGTTATGTTGATCAATTAATATTATCGAAAAGTTTATCTTAATCTTCTTAAGTTTTTCTTAACAATCTTACGAAATATGTTATAATTTACTTATCTGTTGATTTTGAAAGTGAGAGAATATATGAAAAAATATTTGTTAGTGACTGCAGTTGCAGCATCAGTTGTGGGTGGACAGGTAGTTGAAGTTTCTGCGAGTACCACATACAATGTTAAACCCGGGGATACATTGTATGTCATTGCATTAAAAAATAATTTGAGCGTCAGTGAGATTAAATTAGCTAATCACTTGAACTCCGATACCATTTATTCTGGTCAAAAGTTAATATTAGGCAAAGCAACATCTTCTAGTACGACCACATCTACAAAAACTACGACAAAGTCGAATAATACATATACCGTTAAATCTGGTGATACCTTATCAAAAATTGCTTCAAATCATAATATGAGCCTTTCCCAAATTGCTACTTTGAATCAAATTAGCAATGTTAACGTCCTTCGTGTTGGACAAGTTCTAAAGATAGCTGGAACGAGCATTTCCACAAATCAAAGTAATGCCAAAACAAGCAGTCCGGAAATTACTACAAGTACAGCAACTTACACGGTGAAATCTGGTGATACGCTATCAAAAATTGCTAGTTCAAACAAAATGACGTTAGCACAGTTGGCCACGTTAAATAAAATAACAAATGTGAACATGCTTCGAGTTGGACAAGTATTGAAAGTAACACGAACAAGCAGTGCAGTACAACCCGTAAAGTCTACTACGACAACAACAGCTAAGGTGAATACAGCGTCATATACTGTTAAGTCAGGTGATACCCTATCCAAAATAGCTGCAAACCACCATATGAGCCTCGTTCAAATTGCGGTTTTAAACAAAATTACTAATCTCAATGCTATTCGCATTGGACAGATTTTGAAAGTTTCTGGTACTGTTGCTAGTACAAGTCAGTCAGCTCCGTCAGCTTCTAAGCCAACGACCAGCACCAGTACAACATATGTGGTTAAATCTGGAGATACGCTTACTGCAATCGCTAACAAAAATGGTGTCACACTGTCAAACTTATTATCTTGGAATAAATTATCACGTGGAGCCATTATTTATCCTGATCAAAAGTTAACTTTGCAACAAGTTATAAATACAACGACATCAAGTACGACAAGCACAACAACAACTTCAAAGCCAACCACAACCACGAATAGTTACAAGGTTAACTCTGGAGAAACCTTGTATGGCATCGCTGCAAAATTAGGCATGAACGTTAATACGTTATTGACTTTAAATGGTTTGAAGTTGACAAGTACAATTTACGTTGGGCAAGTGTTGAAAATTTCTGGGACAACGACATCAACGGCGACTCCTGTTACATCTGAGATATCAACACCAGTAGCGGGGAATATCTCGACGGCTGGATTGAGTATCTATCAAGCTGCTTGGCTGAAAACAGCTGTGGCAGATGCAAAAATTGCGACAATTGGGACAGGCGTTTTACCTTCTATCACTGTCGCTCAAGCCATTCTTGAAAGTGGTTGGGGACAATCAATTTTAACTTCAGCACCTTACTATAACTTGTTTGGCATTAAACAGGGAACTGGTTGGCAAGGCGCAATTGTTAATATGAAAACTTCTGAGTATGTAAACGGTAAGTGGGTGACGATCTCGGCACCATTCAGAGCTTATAGTTCACAGATGGCTTCATTTCAGGATCATACGAAATTCTTATTGACGAATAGTCGCTATGCTGGCAATGGTGTCATTAATGCAAAAAATTATGTGAATATGGCGAATGGTTTACAGGCAGCTGGATATGCGACTGATCCAACCTATGCTAATAGGCTCATTAATTTAGTTGAGCGATATAATTTGCAATCATTAGATTAGATTGTACTAGTGTAAAATTGAAGCAAGTTCTCAAATTTCATTCATTAAATCTGTTGTAATTAACCAAATTTATCTGTATAATCACTGAAACAAGTAAATTTATAGATAATCAAAGAGGAAAATAAAAATGGTTGACGTTTATGTTGCAAGTGCTTTTAGCAAGGATAACGTTGGTGGGAACAAAGCTGGACTAGTTTTTGATAGACCTGATTTGAGTTCAGTTCAAAAAATGGCAATTGCAAAAAAATTAGGCTATGCTGAAACTGCGTTTATAACAAGTTCAAGCGTAGCTGATTTTTGTTTAGAATATTTTACACCCACTGAAGAAGTGCCACTTTGTGGTCACGCCACAATAGGCACATTTGCAATTCTGAATTTATTGAATAAATTATCTAAAAATAATTATACAATAGAGACTAAATCGGGTGTGTTGTCTATTGAAGTTGATCCAGATGGTATGGTATTCATGGCACAAAATACACCAACTTTTTTTAATGAATTATCATTAGATTTATTTAATGACTGTTTAGATACTAGTTCAATCAATGATAAACTACCAATTCAGATTGTGTCTACTGGTTTAAGAGACATTATGGTGCCAATAAAATCAACTAAGCATTTACAACAATTAGATCCTAACTTTAGTGTTATGACAGAATTGAGTAAAGAACAAAACGTCATTGGTGTCCATGCCTTTGCTCTAGAAGAAGGCATGGACAACATTACTGCAATTTGTAGAAATTTTGCGCCTCTTTACGACATTGATGAAGAGTCTGCAACAGGAACTTCCAACTGTGCATTAGCTTGTTATCTCTTTAAATATGTTGAAAAAAAATCACAATATATTTTTGAGCAAGGCTATAATCTAAATAGCCCTTCGCGAATAGTTGTTAATTTAAAAACGCATGATGATATGATTGATGCAGTTTTTGTTGGAGGTTATGGCTATCTAGTTGAAAAGAAGTCATTATCAGTTTGATTTTTTATATAAATGTTTGATCACAATTTAAATGTTGTGCGGAATTTTTTGATTTTGAGCGCTGTGTATTCTAGAATTTTAGGCATATCTACGGTTTGACTTGAAATATTTATATGACGTATAGGGAGATTTTATGGTACTTAAACAATATAATGGTATTCAATACCAGGATTTAGGTGAAGGAGAGCTAATCTTATTTCTTCATGGTTTATTTTTAGATAAAAATTCTACACAAATATTTTTTGAAAGAGATTCACAAATCATTAATTTCAAGCGTATATATTTGGATCTTCCAGGTATGGGTGATTCGGCGATAATTGAAGAGCCTTCTTCTAACGCAATATTTAAAAAACTAGTTGCATTCATCGATCATATCATCGGAGAAAAGTCATTTATCGTATATGGACATTCATATGGTGGGTATTTAGCTCAAGCAATTGCTCATCACTACCAGAATCAGGTAAGCGCAATGTTTTTAACTTGTCCTGTAGTAATTGCTGACGATAATTTAAGAATAACTGAAAAGCACAAAAATGAATTTGGCGATGAAATAAAGATTACGACGAATGATGCTTTTTTTTCTGACTTTGAAGCAATGAATGTTATGATCAATGAAACAAGTTGGTTAGCATATCAAGAACTCATTTTACCTGGACTGCAAAAAGCTAATCAGGTATTTATAGGAAAATTGCAAAAAAATAGTTATGGGCTATCTTTTGAAAAAGAATTAGATCATTTTGGTAGTGAAACAAAAATTCAAGTCGTATTGGGAAGATATGATCATATTGTAGGCTATAAACAACAACTTGCATTATTTGTACAAAAAGAAAATGCCGATATAACATTACTTTCTTCTGCTGGTCACAATATCATGATAGATCAACCTGACACTATCTATTCTCTATTTAACAAACTAATCAATAACAAAAACCAATAAAAATTGGATAATTTCTTATTCTTGACTTAAATATAGTGCAGATTGCGAAATTAAATGGCACACTTTGCACAAAAAGATGCAGAGACTTTGATGGTAATTGTTTAAAACAATCCTAAAGAATCTGCGTTTATTATCTTATGGACGCTCTGTTATTTTAAAGAAAATACATTGTTGTATGACAAGAGGATGATCAGTAATTATGAATTAACATCATTGAAACGGGTTTTCTAAAAGACGTAGTCACATGATGTGAACCCCAATAGTTGGACAACATAGAATTAATTAACTAACAGACTCAGTGGTAAGTTGCCGATATTGAACCGGCGACAGACCGTTGAGTTTTTGTTTGATCCGGTGATTGTTGTAATAATTGATAAAGTCGTCAACGACCACTTTGAAATCATGAAATGATTCGTACTGTTTATGATGCACGATATTGGCTTTCAAAATATGGAAAAAGCTCTCAATCGGTGCATTGTCGACTGGTGTTGATTTACGGCTCATGCTTTGCGTCATGCCAAAATCCTTCAACGTGTTAATGAACATCGGTGTCTGATAATGGAATCCCTGATCACTATGAATAATAGCTCCACGATGCTTTGACAATGCTTTTAATGGTCGCATGACAAGCGTCATGGTTGGTGTTTTGGCTAAATGATACGACAGGACTTCGCCTGCATATAAATCGACAAACGCCGTCAAATAAGCTTTATTATGATCGTTCAACTGAATTTCAGTGACGTCTGTGACGATCTTTTGATAGGGTTCTTGTGCTTGAAAATTGCGTTTGATAACGCGTTCGGCAATCCGCCCAACCGTACCGCGATATGAATTATAGCGACGCTTACGCGTGTTATACGTGGTGCTGAGGAGTGCGTTTTGACGCATAATGCGGAGCACGCGCTTGTGATTCACCAAATAACCTTGGTCGTGCAACAACGTTGTCACGCGACGATACCCATATTCGGTTTGGAATTGAGGTGACTTAATTTGACGGATTACGTCTGCTATTTTGTTGTCTGATGCCGTATTGAGCGGATGAGCTTCTAGATAATAATAGGTACTGCGTTTCAAGCCAATTAGAGCTAATAAATCATCCACTTTAAAATATTTAGTCCGCCTTAGTGACGTTACTGCCGTTTGTTTTTCTCGGTTCGTTGATCCACTAAGGCTTTTAATTTTTCTAATATCGCCACTTTCATCTTGAGTTGATAATTCTCTTGCTTTAAGTCAGCGAGTTCTTGTTGTTCGGGTGTGAGTGGATGAATGCGTTTGCGTCCCATTGTTGGTTGCCGGCCTTTCGGTTTAGGTTTTAACCCATTGTACCCGAATTTTCGATACGTTCTCAACCAATTAGCGATTGTTGTACTAGGGAAGACCGCAAAATAGCGTGCCGCCTCTGATTGTGAGTGTGTTTCAAGATAGTTCAACACGGTCATTTTAAAATCTGCTGAATAGGTTTTCTGGTTTTTAAAACCAATGGAACCAGTCACGAGATACTCATCACGCCATTCGCGAATCGCGTGATCATTATTGATGGCATATTTTTTGACTAATTCAATCAAACTATTTTGACCAGATAACCATTCCTTAACGACCATTAATTTAAATTCATATGAATATTTTGACATAGAAAAACCCAATAACTTTCTGAACAGATTTTTTATTCTGTCCAAGTTATTGGGTTCACTTCACACACTACGCCTTTTTTCTATGATTTCATTACAGTGTGGATTTTTCACAAATTTAAGGTGTTGATAGCTTGCATAGTTGAACTGGTGGTCGATTAATTAGTATATTGAAATGAAGATGGTTAATAAAATAGCAGTTGTAGAAATATAAATAATGATTAAAATTTTAGTATTTGAATCATTGTGTTATGAATGGCGAACACGTATTAATTGATACGTTAGCAGTAGATAGTTGATTTTTAGTTCCATAAAAGGTATAGTTTCTATATAGAAACTATACCTTTTATGGAGGGAACTTGTTATGGACGAAAAATTTAAAATAATATTATCACAATTACAATGTGAATTGGTGGCGGAACGTAATCTCGTCAATCCTGCAGAAGTTTCATGGCTACAATATGATATTTTAAGTTTATTGAAGTTAAAATCACTATTGCCAAAAGAACTGAGTAAACATCTTGGTATTACAAAATCAAAACTTTCGAAAAACCTAACAATATTACATGAATTGGGTTATATCAATCAAACACCAGCTCAACTTGATCGCCGCGAAATGATTACTAAGTTGACTGACATAGGACTTATCTTCCTCACTAAAACTGATGAAAAGCACGATGAATTATTGTCTGATGCTAAGGCTTGTTTTACAAGCGATGAACAGAAATTATTCTCCGAACTGGCTGAAAAATTTGTGTTAGAACTACGAGAAAGAAGGGGACACAGTGGTTCATAGTAATATTATTGTCAAAGGCGCTAAAACCAATAACTTAAAGAATGTGGATGTTAATATTCCAGTAAACAAAATAACCGTTTTAACCGGTGTTTCTGGATCGGGCAAATCTTCTTTAGCATTTGAAACATTAGCAGCAGAAAGTCAGAGAGAAATAAACAAAAATTATAGTGCCTATATTCAACAGCTTCTACCAAAATATACAAAACCGGATATAGACACTATTCAAAATTTGCCCTTTTCTGTGGTTGTTAATCAAAAAGGTATTAGTGGTAATGCACGTTCAACTGTCGGCACCTTTACTGAAATTTATACTGCGTTGCGTCTACTTTTTTCTCGAAAAGCACGGCCATTTATTGGGTACTCAATGGCTTATTCATTTAACAATCCGGCTGGTATGTGTCAAAAATGCGAAGGATTGGGGTATATTCAAGAAATAAATATTAATCAGCTTCTTGATAAAAGTTTATCGCTTAATCAGGGTGCCATTCAATTTTCAACATTTCAGCCTGGTGGCTGGCGATTAACACGTTACACTGAATCTGGCTTTTTTGATAATAATCTTCCTTTGGTAAAGTGGACAAGTGAATCGGTAAATTTATTGTTATATGGTGAAGAACAGATTCCTGAAGCACCTACAATTGCATGGCATAAAACGGCCAAGTATCTTGGAATCATACCGCGACTGAAAAAATCTTTTTTTAACCAAGAAAATAGCAAATATAGCAAGGAATTAAACGATATTACTCAAAAAATTAGTTGTCCCGAATGTTATGGAACACGACTGAATGAAGACGCACGAACAGCTCAGTTAAATCACAAAACAATATCAGATTGTAGCGCTTTGCCACTTATTGCCCTTAAAAGATGGTTAGCAGGAGTAAATGATGGCAACGCTCAAACTTTACTGGTAGATTTGAATTTGAAAATTAATAGTCTAATAACTCTTGGGCTCTCGTATCTAAGTCTTGATCGCCGCACAAGTACACTCTCTGGCGGAGAGGCACAACGAATTAAATTAGCTAATCATCTCAATAGTGCCTTGTCAGGTGTTTTATATATTTTTGATGAGCCAAGTGTTGGCCTTCATCCTTATGATTTAATTGGCATAAACAAAATTTTTAAATTACTTACTCGAAAAGGAAACACAGTTGTAGTTGTTGATCATGATCCAGACATCATTAAAATAGCCGATAATATTATTAATTTAGGTGAAGAAGCAGGTGAAAAAGGAGGATATGTGACTTTTCAGGGCACATATGAGAAATTACTTGTCAGTTCAACGGTTACTGGCAAAGCACTAAGACATCCTGGTATAATTAACAAAAGTGATTTACTAAAAAAACAATTTATTAGATTGAATCATTTGAACTTTCACAATTTAGTAGATATTGATGCTAAAATTCCTAAAAATGCGCTAACAGTAATATCGGGTCCTGCAGGATCAGGGAAAAGCTCGCTTCTCTATGCATTTATCAAAACGCAATCTTCAGTCACAGTATTAGATCAAAAACCTATCCACACGAGTTCCAGATCTAATGTTTTAACATATTTAGGTGAATTTGATAAACTAAGAAAACTATTTTCAAATGCTACCGGATACAAGGAATCCTTGTTTTCTTTCAATGGTAAAGGTGCCTGTCCGGTTTGTAAGGGATTGGGAGTTGTTAAGTTAGATCTAGCTTATTTAGGTGATGAGGTATCTACTTGTGAAGTTTGCCAAGGCTCACGCTACTCTGACGAAATACTGAATGCTAGTGTAAATGGTTATAACATTCACGAAGTGTTAGAATTTTCTGCGGCTCAGCTATCTCAAGTTTTTCCGGTGTTTGAGCATGTAACGGAAAACCTTCAAAATTGTGGACTTGATTATATCAGAGTTGGGCAATCGATGAATACGCTTTCTGGTGGTGAATTACAGCGTTTAAAGTTAGCTAAGAATCTATTAAAAGACAAAAATAGCATTATTGTATTAGATGAACCAACTAGTGGGTTACACGAGTCAAATATCCAGCAAATCATCGATTTACTCAAAAAATTAGTTGTGAAGCATCATGTCACAATTATCGTAGTTGAGCATAATTTACGCTTTATTAGTCAGGCTGATTGGGTTATTGATATGGGCCCAGGGGCTGGTGAAGATGGTGGTAAAGTGCTTTTTGAAGGAACACCTTTTGAACTAATACACACTGCGCACACGCGTACGTCTATTGCACTAAGAGAATATCATCATAAGTCAATTAGTTAATTAATTTAGCTGAAAAAAATAATATAATGGCATAAGTGTACAGCATAACAACTCATGGGTGCTTTTGGTGAATTCATCTTAGGTATTTTGACGTTCGTAGTTTTGTTAATCGAAAAAGTAACCCACTTATATTTAACCAGATAATGATTTTTTAATAACTATTGTTAGTTACTGTCAAAACAGATTTACTAGGAACCGTGGTTAGCGTCATGGCTCTTTGTTATATCGTAGTACCATTGTTATTTTTTCTTAGGCAGATTGCAATAATTAACCGAACATCATATGTTGCTGAAAGATTTGTCTTGGTGATTGACTGTTTCGACTTGCAATCTGCCATATCTAAATTAATGTTTATAAACGGAAAAAGTCTTTTAACAAAAAAAGCACATGATAAACAAAGTCAGATGATTAATAAGCTAAAATGTGATGGCGATAAAAGGCCACAGGTCCTAATTACACAACTATATAATCAACAGCTGCTTCTAGATTTTTAACTTTGATAATGCCTTCGGTAATATCTTTGTTATTCAGTGGAGAATTCAATTCAGATTTTCCTGTAGATACGTGAATTCCTAGCATTTTACAATCCAGAGCCAACTGCATATCAGATGAGTAACGATCACCAATAATGATTGATTGACTATTGTCGAAATCATATTTTGCATGGGCCTGTTCGATTAATCCTTGTTTAGGTTTTCGGCAATTGCAGTTAGTGTTTTCAGAGTGAGGACAAATAAAAGCATCATCGAAGCCTATTGACAGTAGTGAATTAAAAAAATCATAATAGTTCATTTCCCCATCTTCAATATGCGTTTGATTGGATAGACCAAATACTTGCATACCATTTGCTTTTAATCTCTTAATGGCGTTAACTGTATAGGGAAATAGTCTGAAATCTTGCAACGACTTGAAATGGCCATTACCACCAATGGTACCGTCGCGATCAATAAATACTGTTGTATATTTTATCTTCATCATATGAAATTCCCTCACTGAAATTGAAATGTAGTAATTACTATTATAAGCATATTATACAATGAAATTTTATTACAAACTTTTTAGTGACTAGCAGAGTAAAATCAGTTTTAAAAATAAAATAATAAACATATATGTGAAATAATAAATTTAATACAAGAAAATTTAATCTAAACATGAAAATAAGAAAGCATTCTTCATGAATGATGAAACACCAAAAAATTTAAACGTCGGTTACATTTAAATGAAAATCAACGTCACATGATTGAATATTAAAAAATGACTCAATCAGATAAAACTAGATCACTGGGATATACACTGCCATTGATTCTACGTGAATTGCCTCATGGTAATTCACTATATTTTTCATACCTTGATAAACGCACACGATTAAACATGAATATTCATGCTCGCATCAGGTATTCGTACAAAGTGGTGAAATATATCGCTCTGAAGAAATGGATTAGAATGGCTAAGGGTGTCATTTAAAACTATCCTCTAGATACTTGTAATTGGTTAGAGTCCTTGTTGTTTAAAAAAATAGTTGTTCATTTTTCGTATGTATTAATTAAAAAAATTATTTATACTGTACATACCCTATAAAAGAAAAGGAACTTACTAATGAATAACAATGACTTTGCTAAAATGCATAACCCTAACAGACCGCTAACGTTACTGAATGTCTGGAATAGGGATAGTGCAAAAGCATTACAACATGAAAAAATAAAAGTTGTGGCCAGCAGTAGCTATGGCTCTGCAGCAGATAAGAACAAGGAAGATGGACAACAGGTATCTTTAAATGAAAATGTTGGCATTTTTAGCAGTCTAACAGGAGATATGTTCAGGAGTTTAGATTTTGAAGCCGGGTATTCCGATAATTCAAACAGCCTTCAAAGTAACATCAAATATTTGATTAAAAATAAGATTAGTGGAATCAATCTAGAAGATAAACTACCTGGAGAAAATGAACTGCAAGCCATTGAAAAATTTACAGAAAAAATAAATCTAATCAATCATACTGATATCGAAAAAAGTATGTTTGTGAACATTAGGACTGATAGTTTTTTTTCAGGTGATTTAATGATTAAAAATCAAAATAAAGAGTTACTTAAGGAAACAATCGACAGAATCAATCAGTATGAAAAACATGCCATTGATGGTATCTTTATTCCAGGGTTAAAAAACAAAGAATTTATTAGTACAATAGCACGAAATATTTCAGTTCCTTTGAATATTATGCTTGATATTCAATCTGATAAATTGGAAGAATATCTCTCAATAGGGATTTCAAGAATTAGTTTTGGTCCTTCAACTTTTCTGGAATTTAATCATACTAATTTTACGGTTGAAGACTATTTTAAGCAGAAAATTGATCAAATTTCATATTTAGAAAACAATAAACTAATTAACTTAGCAAGGGGGTAGATCATTGATTAAGTCTGAAAATCAAAAGCAGATTTACTATAATGCGTTGATAAAAAAAGATACAGAATTTGATGGCGTATTTTTCGCTGGGATTAAGACAACAGGTATATTTTGTCATCCATCATGCACTGCTAGAAAGCCCAAATTCGAAAACTGTGAGTTTTATCAATCAGCTGAGGAGGCATTATTAAGAGGTTATAGACCTTGCAAAGTGTGTCATCCGCTTTCCTATCCACAAGAATTACCTACTGAAGTAAAACTATTAGTTGAAGCTATTGAACAAAATCCTGAAAAAAAATGGAAAGATTATGATTTTAAATTGTTAGGAATACATTCGGCAAGTGCTCGCCGAATGTTCAAGAAAATTTATGGTATGACATTTGTTCAGTATGCAAGATCACGACGTATTGGTATTGCATTCAAAGCGATACAGCAAGGTAGTAAAGTAATCGATCAGCAAGTTTCCGCTGGCTTTGAGTCAGCAAGCGGTTTTAATGATGCCTTTACAAAAATAATGGGAAACCCATCCACAAGAATGACAGTAAAATTACTAAACACTAATTTTATCGAAACACCAATAGGTAGAATGATTTCAATAACAGATGATGAATTTTTATATCTTTTAGAATTTGAAAATAGAAGAGGACTTGAAACGGAAATATCTAAGTTACGTAATAAGCAAAATGCAAGACTAATTTATGGTGCCACAAAAATTAGTGAATTAACCGCTTACCAAATTAATCTATATTTTGACAAAAAATTAAAAAAATTCAATGTACCATTATACTTGGACGGTTCTTTATTTCAAAAAAAGGTTTGGAATATATTACTAACTAGCAAGGCTGGAGATAAACTGACCTATAAAGAAATAGCTACAATACTTGGCGACAGAAACAAATCACAAGCGGTAGGTAATGCCAATGGTGCAAACAAAATTGCAATTATTATTCCTTGCCATAGAGTGATAAATAGTAATGGCCAACTTGGAGGTTACGGAGGTGGTGTCGAACGAAAAAAATATTTATTAAATCTTGAATCTTCAAAGTAAAAATACTGTGATAACTAAATCATAGTATTTTTTAAGTTATTTTATTTGGATTATGCTAACATGAAATCAATTACAAACTAATATTTGTCCAACAAGTCGGTACAATAATAATTATGCTTACGTTGTTAGGACATAGGATGCAATTTATAGGACAACCAAGAAAGTAATCAGTAGAAAATATTAAAAAATGGCTTTTGCAATCAATTGTTCCGAATCCGCTGTTTTAAAGAAAACCGGTCATTGGCACAAACTATTGAAGCAATCGATACAGTGAAATTAGTGCTAAAACATGAAAATTTGATCTTAGTAACGACTAAAAGTATTAATTACACAAGCAATTATAAAATGAGATATTAATTTTGCAAATATCAAAAAAAGTTTAATTCAAAAATTTTAGATTGGATCTAAATAGACGAATTAAATTAATTCGTCTATTTTTGATTCTATAACATTTGCAGTCATTAAGTTGTCAATATTTTTCGTTATCCATGTAATATCTTTGTCCCACCAGGCAAGTTTTTGTAGACGCTCAATGATAGCGTCTGGAAATCTTTTTCGAATTTTTTTTGCAGGGTTCCCAGCAACAATTGAGTAAGCCGGAATATCACTAGCTACAACACTATTAGCACCAATGATTGCGCCATTTTCGATGTGAACTCCTGGTAAAATTGTTACATTCTGACCTATCCACACATCGTTTTCTATTATAGTATCTCCTTTGATTGGCAAATCATCAAATGTTGGGAGATGATCAGACCAGTTGTGACCCATGATATAGAAAGGGTAAGATGTCATTCCTTTCATGAGATGATTAGCGCCATTCATTATAATTTCAATATTTTCTCCAATTGAACAAAATTTACCGATAATCAATTTATCATTTATAAAATCATAATGGTGAGTGACGTGATCTTCAAATTTTGTCGGTTCTTTGTCTGAAAAATATGTATATATTCCTACATCAATATTAGGTTTAGTAACAACATTTTTTAAAAAGACAATACTTTTAACATTTTCATCAGGATAAATTTTATCGGGATTAGGGAATTCGGTCATAACCTTGGACCTCATCTTTCTATTAATATTTCATGATTAGTTTAACATAAACATTAACAATATTTCCAAAAACGTTACAGATATCTATGCAGCTACATACTAAAATATGACAAGCATATCACAGACATATAGTGATGTGCTTTTTGATTCAATACTTAGCAAGGCGCGTACAAAATTTGGTTGAAAAATTCAAAATTGTGATCTTTGTTTATCGTGATTTAGTTTTATAGATACAGGATATAATTTAAGTAATAACAACTTTATCATGCTAAAAACAATTAAGAAAATTAATATATTAAACTATTGCATATAAGAACATTTGTTCGTATAATGGTAAAATAGACTATATGACAAGGAACAATAAAAAATGGTTGGGCAGAGCTATAATTATCAATATGAAAAACAACGCGTATTCTTTATGATTGATTCAAAAAGCTTTTATGCCAGTGTTGAAAGCGTTGATCTTGGTTTGAACCCACTGCGATCAATTTTAGTTGTTATGTCTGAACAAGCCAATACAAATGGTGGTTTGGTTTTAGCAGCTTCACCTATGGCTAAAAAAAATCTTGGAGCAAGTAACATCATGCGCCAACGTGATTTACCTAGAGATAAAAAATTGATTATTGTACACCCTAGAATGAACCTGTATATTCAAGAAAATTTACGGATTAACAGTATTTATCGTGAATATACCACAGAAGAAAAATTATTGGCGTATTCAATTGATGAGTCATTGTTAGATGTGACGGATACTTGGGATTTCTTTGGCGATTCACCAGAAATCGTGGCGCGAAAAATTCAAGAACGTGTCCGTAAGGAGACTGGCATTTATCTGACTGTTGGTATTGGCGATTCGCCAGTTTTGGCTAAGATTGCTTTAGATATAGAAGCTAAACATGCGCCTAATCTTATGGGCGTTTGGCATTACGCAGATGTCCCTAAAAAATTGTGGCCAATCACGCAATTAAATGATATTTGGAGTATTGGCAAGCGCACAGCACTTAAATTAAATAATATGGGCGTAAATTCCATGTATGATTTGGCTCATCAAGATCCTTATATTTTCCGTGCTAAAATGGGTATCGTCGGCGAACAATTTTATGCGCTATCATGGGGCATTGATCGCTCTGATTTAACAGAGGTTATTGTCCCTAAAAGTAAATCTTATAGTAATTCGCAAGTATTACCACGCGATTATCATAAGCGTGAAGAAATTGAAATTGTCATTCGTGAAATGGTGGATCAAGTCGCCTCACGTATTCGATTCCATCAAAAACAGGCAACTATAGTGAGTTTATTTATTGGTCATTCGTATGCAGAAAGTGAAAAACAAAGTAGTCATGGTTTTAGAAAACAATTACGAATTGATGCAACTAACGACACGCGAAAATTAATGGAAATTATGATACAGTTATTTGAGCAAAATTGGCATGGCGAAGTTATTCGTCATATTGGCATTGATTATAGTGGGCTAATTGATGCCATGGGTATTCAACTAGACTTATTTAGACAACCAGAACAACAGATTAACACTAATAAAATTGATCAAGTCGTTGATGAGTTACGTCAACGCTTTGGGACAACTGCGATTATGCGTGCCATGTCCAAACTAGAAGGCGGTACAGCGATTGATCGTGCGAATTTAGTGGGTGGCCATGACGGGGGTAACAGCTATGAATGATGATTTTAGCCGATTGGTGACCAACTTCTTCAAAAATGATTATCGTGAGCGTGGCAAAGTCAAGTGGAACGGTTACTTTTTATCTGATCATACATCGTCACTGAAACAAGAAAAACAACAAAGACAACAAAGACATCATGTCACGAAAAAAATGGCACAAATGTCCTTATCAGAAATGAAGTCACGCTTACAGTATGCCAGTATTAATTATAAATTGGTTATTGTGCAAGAAAATTACACAGACCAAACAAATCATATGTTATCTAACGTTGTTGGTATAGTTGCTGGTTTTTCTGATCGTGGTGTCATGATTGGCACAGAACATATTTTATTTGAGAACATGTGGGCAGTGAGGTTAAGTCATGACAACAATTGACGAGATTATTTTAGAAATCGAACAACTATTTACCAAAAAACCAAACACGATTTATGAAGTCAAGTTGGTGGATCAAATTTATTCTGGTCAAATCAATATCTACTTTCAATACTATAAGATTGGCTATGCCACAACAGTTCAACAGATTGCGCGATTAGATGGGGAAATTTATCGTGAGAAATTGCCAGAAATTGCGCAAAAAATCAGGCATGTCACAGGACTGACTGTAATACTTTAGATTGAAAAGGAACGCCTGTTATACTTATTTATGATAGTTCTTTTTTGTTTGCTTTGAGTGAACAAACTCAAAGAATTAACATGTTCGTAACCGTTACCTATCGTGATTTAGCTTTGCTGGGAATAGGCTTTACTTTAATTGGACAACAGTTATATCAAGTTAAACGGAAATTAATAAAAATAGCAATGAAAATTAAATTGTACATGAATGAAAAACCGGTTATAATATTAAGATATTAAATTACTGTTGCAATGGAATAATTGGGGGGCAAAATGATTAAGGGATATAAATTATATAAAGTTGGTAAGAGGTTAGTCACAGGAGTTGTTTTAACTACTGGTATCATGACTACCTTTGCTATTAACTCGGCAAGTGCAGATACAACGCTAGTATCTGGTTCAGACAGTGCAGTTGTCAAATCGGATACTAACCAATCTGAAAATCAGATAGCAACGGCTTCTAGTTCTGTCAAGGAACCAGATCACATAGCAATGAATTCATCAAAAAATTCATCTGATAATATTGATAACAAAGTCGCCGATAGTAACATAACTACCACGCAAAATGATAAAGATAAGGCACAAGCTGAAAAGCAAACCACATCAAATACTGACACTACTGTCAATAATGACAAGGAAACGGCAACAAATAGTAGTTTATCATCAAGTACAGTTTTGTCCACTGATAGTAATGATAAAGCAACTAACGTGACACCTTCATCAGAGATCAGTACCGTTCCAACATCAGGGAAGACAGATAGTTCCGCACAGGTTCAAACACAAGAACCTGTGAAAAACGGGTGGATCAATAAAAACGGAACAAATCAATTTTATGAAAACGGTAAAATAGTTGTCGGTGAAAAAAATATTGATAATTACTGGTATAATTTTGACAAGCAAGGCAATTATTCAGTTGGACTAACCAATCTTTTATCTAAAACTGTTTATTATGATAACAATGGTCACATGCATTATGGCTATTTAAAAGTTGATCAGACATATATGTATTTTGATGAAAAAGACGGACACGCTGTGACAGGTGAACGTGACTATGGTAATGGCAAAATGCAATATTATGGTCAGGACTTTAAACAAATACAAAACAATTATGTTCGTACAAATGCCAATACCATTTATTTCTTTGGTACCAACGGAGATGCCGTAAAGGGTATTCGTAATTATGATAATGGCAAAATGGAATATTATAGTAATAACTATAATCAAGTACGCAACAATTATGTTCGTACAAATGCTAATACCATCTATTTCTTTGGTACCAACGGAGATGCTGTAAAGGGAATTCGTAATTATGATAATGGTAAGATGGAATATTATAGTAATAACTATAATCAAGTACGCAACAATTATGTTCGTACAAATGCCAACACCATCTATTTCTTTGGTGCCAACGGAGATGCTGTAAAGGGTATTCGTAATTATGATAATGGCAAAATGGAATATTATAGTAATAACTATAATCAAGTACGTAACAATTATGTTCGTACAAATGCTAATACCATCTATTTCTTTGGTACCAACGGAGATGCCATAAAGGGAATTCGTAATTATGATAATGGCAAAATGGAATACTATGGTAATAACTATAACCAAGTACGTAACAATTATGTTCGCACAAATGCCAATACCATCTATTTCTTTGGCGCCAATGGAGATGCCGTAAAAGGGTTACGTTATTATGGTAGTCACCCTTATCAAGTTGAATATTATGGTAATAACTATAATCAACTACGTAATACATCAATCCGTGTTAATGGCAAAAAATATGATTTTGGTGGGAACGGTGATTTAATTATCGCAAAAAAGCCAGTTTATTTTTCTCAGTTAGATAGTCGTTGGTCTAATCATCGATTTAATGATTACTCAATGGGTCAAGCAGGCTGTGTACCTACCAGTATCGCCATGGTATTAAATGGCTCATACGGTATTAATGTGAATCCTGATGATGTTAAAACAGTTATGAACAATTTAAGTCAATCATCTTTTGGTGCCACAGGACGTGATCTAATCAATACAATTACTGCTTATGGAAGAAAAGTAGAACAAATTAATACAGTTGAACGTACTGCTAATTTATTGCAACAAGGTGTGCCGGTCATATTCTTTGTAAATGTTGCTGGTGGTATTGGACATGCTCTTACCACGTATGGTTATAGCAATGGGGCTACCGAAGTATTAGATCCGTATAATAGATGTTATTATAATGGCTGGTATGATGTCAGCGCTCTTTCTAATAATTTAAGTAGAGATAGCAGTGATTGGAATGCAGGCAGACCAGTTTTCGCTATTATGTGAACAAACTATAAGGTAATCGAGAAAAAACACATGGCGACATGTGTTTTTTTAAACAAAGAATTAACTAGGTATGTCCAAGAATTATTGATAAAAATTATGTAAAAAATCGAATTTTTAAGGATGCTATGAAAGTATTTAAAAATGATAAATACTTAAATGCTTGGAAATGTTGATATAGTGTTACTTTTTGTATCAACATTTATGTTAAAATGGCTGTAATTGGAGATATTTAATATGCTAGTATACTATAAAATTAATTTTTATCACATAAATTAAAAATATCTTATATAGGAGTTGTATTTAATGATTAGTTACAAAGAGACTAAGGAATTGTCTAATAATGATCTTAAAAAACTATACTTAAGTGTTCAGTGGTTTGTATATACAGATGATATGGGTACGCTTAAACAAGCGATTAGTAATTCACTGGCAGTTGTATCTGCTTGGGATAATGATAAATTAGTTGGATTAACCCGAGTTGTCGGAGATGGATCCACAATAATATATGTTCAAGACTTATTGGTTCACCCAGAATATCAAAATAAAAGAATTGGCACAATTATGTTATCTATGATTCTAGATAAATATAAACAGGTTAGACAAAAGGTCTTATTGACAGATGACGAACCTATTGTTAGAAATTTTTATGAAAATAATGGCTTTATGTCTGCTGACCAAGGAAATACTGTTGCTTTCTATAAATTTTTGTAATGAAATATCATAATTTTAATATAAAAATTATGATATTCATATTTTAGTGAGATGAGTATCAGGTAAACTATAAAATCAAACTAAACGCCTGACAAAAAAAGCTGGATCTTGTGTCTTTTAATGTGTCATATTTTATAATGCTAAGATCAAATCAATGAAAACGCCTAACTGGCAATCTTCACGAAAAGTTTTTAAGGAAGATGTGATTGTTCAGATGAGTCCTGCAATCTACAATATTCAAAGGGATTTTTAGTTAATACTCTTTGTGGATAGTTGACAAGACGTTGTTAAACTCTTTTTATTTTATTTGACAAATTATTTTTTTGGAGTTAATAGTTAACATGTTAACTAATAGGAGGAAATTATGGAACAACGAGATATGAAGACATTGATTGAAAATACCTACGAGGATGTATTAAATAATCTTAAAGTAGATACAATAGACAAATATTTTGATACGCGTTATCGACAAACAACAGATGGGATAGACGCAACATACGATCAATTCAAGCAGCACATTATGACCCTACAAAAAGTGACAAAAAATATTCAAGTACCTCATTTTCTCGAAGAAATGTTTGATGTGCAAAATCAAAAAGTATTTCTTCACTATGTCGTTAATGTTACAAAGATTGACAATGTAGTAGGGCATGTTGAAGTATTTGCCCTATTTTCTATCGAAGGCAAGAAAATCATTAGATGTGAAGAAGTAACACAATCTTTAGATGATAAAACTTTAAACGATTTGGGCAGTAAAAATGACTCAAAAATTGCAAAATAATATTATTAAAAAGTTAATTAGTTTGTACAGTGCTCAAGCAAAAATTAGGAATAGAAAAGATCATCTCAGTCGAACGATTGATTTCAAAAATGTAAATGCGTCACTGTCATTAAGACAATTAGAAGCATTATCTTTAATTAATTCAGACACTCAATGTGGGATCACAAAGCTGTCAAGTGTCCTATCTATCAGTAAACCCGCTGTGTCAAGACTTATCAGTAAGCTAGAAAGTAATAAGTTAATTACTATCGATTCAGGTCAAGATAAAAGACAGAAAAAAATTCAACTAACTTCTCAAGGTAAAATATTGGCTGAACAACATGATCGTTTGCACAGTGAGGCTGTTAAAGGCTATTTAGGTATTTTAGATAACTTTGATCATAATGAATTACTAGTAATCGAGAAATTTATAGATGCACTGAGCCAACATATTATTCAGAAAAAATAAAAGACCGGTCTTTTAAACTAAAATTAATCATTTCAACTTCCACTAGATGTCTTGATGTTAGGTAATTAATATCATCACGAAGCACTAATTATTGATAAGCCTGTTTGTTGCCAATTAACAATTTCAACATACTTTTGTTTGACAGAGTCTGGTTTTGCGTTGCCTTTTTTTCTGATAACGTTGTGAACACAACAGAAAAAGAGAAGTAAAATGTATCGAAAATATACGGTTGTCTCTTGGCTGTAACTTTAATCATTTTTTCTAGTCTATTCAATCTGATTGATTAGTTTCAATCACAAACAAATGACCTAACTTATTAACAACATTAGTTAAATTCAAAAACACAATAATAATTTATAAACGCAGGCACTTAGTTCAAAATAGCCCAATGTGAGTGCAGATACGACCCAACTAGATAAATTGTGTAACTGAGATTGGATGTTATTCGGTCAATCTGATTTTGATGCCAGGGCAAAATCTAAGGCACCTTATGTAACAGAAGACATTTGTCAAAGTAGTTTAGATTTCAAACCGAATTCAGATAAAATTCTAACACAAACGGACAGAAAGTGATGAAGTAGTAATGACTAAAGTTGTGGTCTTTGCCAAAAGTTGTCTGAAAAATGGGACAAAGGCAATGATTTTAATATTAATAATGTTAACAAGTAACGTTGATCATGTTTCTAGTCAGAAAATGCTAGGGGCTCTACAAGTATCTGGGTAATCGCAACAAAAGATTTTTCAGCAATTTGTCGTGTTCGGTTAATTCTTGCAATCTACCATAAATGAATAAAAAGCATCAAATTGTATGAGCTTTCTTTCGTAAAAATTTGATGCTTTTTTGAATCTAAGCGTTCTTGATTGATGTGGTATTAGACATGCTGGTCAAGATTGTGTACAAGGGACTGGATTGGTTTATTTGTGATGACATAAGAAAAGAACAACGTTAGTAAAAAATAAGGGAAACTTTTTTGTTTTTCTCAAAATATCATCAAACTGTAATAAACACTATCATCATTGATATGCAAGCATGGCTCGCTAAAAGATAGCCAAAAAAAAGATGAAAAGTGCGTCAATATTCTATTTTGGGTTGACATGTGCCGTCTGCTTTTAGTTAACATAATCTGGTTAATTAAAAAAAGAAATGTTGATATAACAGTAGGTCAGGTGACGTTGTAGGGATTGACAAATCAAGTTGTACGACGTATAATTTAGTGTAGTTCAATTGAAATGTCGCAGACTGTCGTTTGCGACATTTATTGTTGAAAGGTGGTCTATGGCAAGTCGAATTCCAGAATCGTTCATTACTGAAGTACGTCAAAAAGTGAATATCGTCGATGTGATTGGTCAATATACGGATCTCGTCAAGCGCGGGCGCCAATGGAATGGGTCTTGTCCATTTCATGATGATCATCATCCTTCATTGTTTGTTGAAGAAAATAAGCAAGTATTTAATTGTTTTTCCTGTGGTCGTTCGGGTTCTGTTTTTTCATTTTTAATGGAAAAAGAAGGCATGAGTTATCCGGAAGCCATTTTGTCACTAGCTGAAAGTGCAGACATGCAGGTTGACAGTAGTATTTCTGCTGGCGTAACACAACAAGTTGATAGCACAACACAAGTTGTTTATCAATTACATACCGCTGCGCAACGGCTCTATCAGCATATATTGTTGAATACAACGTCTGGAGAACAAGCATTAGCTTATCTTCATGATAAACGTCAATTAACTGATGATATTATCAAACACTTTGGGATTGGGTTTGTCCCAGAAGACAATGCACTCTTAAATTACGCGACCGAACAAAATATTTCTAGAGAAATGATGCGAACATCTGAGTTGTTTATTTCGAATGATCAAGGTGAATTACGAGATCGCTTTTCTGGTCGCATAGTCTGGCCAATTAAAACTGAACGCGGTCAAGTGGTTGGGTTTTCAGGTCGTGCGTTAAATGCTAATAATAGTATCAAGTATATGAACAGCCCAGAAAGTCCTTTTTTTACGAAAGGGAAGATTTTATATAATTTTGATCTATCTAAAAATCAAATTCGGCAAACAAATACGGTTATGATTTTTGAAGGATTTATGGATGTTATTTCCGCAAGTATGGCCGAAAAACCAGTTGGTGTGGCGACAATGGGTACGGCACTAACACGTGATCATGTGAGACAATTATCGCACGTAGCGAAACGTATTTTGTTAGTGTATGACGGCGATGAAGCAGGTCAAAATGCAGCACGTCGTTCTATTGATCTCATTCGAGAATACGCAAAAAATGTTGATATTGGTGTGGTATATTTACCAGATCATCTTGATCCTGATGAAGTACGTGTGCAACGTGGATTGTCAGTGTTAAAACAAACATTAGAACAAAATATTCAAACACCTGTAGAGTTTTTGGTAAATGCAGCACGTGTCGGGAAAAATTTAAGTAATCAAGTACAGTATCTTGCATTTTTACAAGAGGTAATGAAAACATTAAAATCTGCATCTCCTGTTGAGCAAGATATTCAATTGACTCGAATTGCTAATGAATTTGGAACATCAAAGCACGCGTTACAAACACAATTACAACAAAGTGTGACTCAAAAAGCCAGTAAATCCCAACAAACCTATAGTACTATGGTTGAACCGCCATTATACAGTAATGATTATGATGGTGGTTTAGGACAAAAAGATATTAATCAAAGCATTACACAAGTTGAGCAAGCTGAGCGAGCACTAATCATGGCAATGATTAAATCATCACAAGTGATGGTTCAAGTAAAAGAGACAGCGGGATTTGCTTTTGTACATCCGGATTATCAATTATTAATGATGCTGACAAATATCTATCAAACGCAGCATCCTGGAGATTTTGATTTAGCTCAATACATGGATTTTATCCAAAAACCAGAATTGAATCAAAAAATTATGGCAATTGATCGCTCATATGGTGACATTGCAATTGAAAAAGCCGCAATCAACGATTACTTACGTGTTATCATGCATGATGCACCTATTGATGCGCGAATTCGTGAGTTGCAACAAGCAATTAATACAGCTAAACAACAGCATGATGATGCAAAATTGTTACAATTTATGACAGAATTAATTAATATCAAAAAGAAGCAATCAGAATTATAAATATAATCAAAGACGTATTTTTAGTACGCGCCTTTGAAATGGCTTTTATGCTAGGAGAAATAATCAATGGCAACTATTTTAGCTTCAAGTAAAATTTCAGACATCAAGGATTACCTAGATGAACAAAAAATCTCATACAATAGCCGTGCTAAAAAAGCAGAACTTTTAGCATTAGCACAGGGCAAAACACCAGAGGAAGCTGCTGCCGCTGGCAAAGCTTCTAAGCCTAAAGTGGCCAAAAAATCAGGGATTATTAAGAACCCTGAATATGATAAAGCTGTCAAGGCGTTGATTGCAGAATATAAGGCTGCTAAAGCAATTACATATGCAGATTTGGCAAAAAGGTTAGCAGAACCATTTAATTTAGACGGTGAAAATATCGAACGGTTAATGGAAAAAGTTGAAGATTCTGGTGTTGCAATTGTTGATGAAAAAGGTGAACCAGCACCTGAAGTATTAAAGGCAAAGCAAAATAAGCCATCCAAAGAAGAGTTAGATCAAGCACAAGAAACACCTGCCGGCATTAAAATAAACGATCCTGTGCGTATGTACCTTAAAGAAATTGGTCGTGTTAATTTATTGAAAGGTGACGAAGAAATTAATATTGCTAAACGCATTGAAGATGGTGATATTGAAGCCAAACAAGAATTAGCAGAAGCTAATTTACGATTGGTTGTTTCTATTGCTAAACGATATGTTGGTCGTGGGATGCAATTTTTGGATTTGATTCAAGAAGGTAACATGGGTTTGATGAAAGCCGTTGATAAGTTTGATTACACCAAAGGATTCAAGTTTTCAACCTATGCTACATGGTGGATTCGTCAGGCAATAACACGCGCTATTGCTGATCAAGCGCGCACCATTCGTATTCCTGTTCATATGGTTGAAACAATTAATAAATTAATTCGTATTCAACGTCAGTTGCTTCAAGATTTGGGTCGTGAACCATTGCCAGAAGAAATTGGGGCTGAAATGGATTTGACACCTGATAAAGTACGTGAAATATTAAAAATTGCGCAGGAACCAGTTTCACTTGAAACACCGATCGGTGAAGAAGATGATTCACATTTAGGGGACTTTATTGAGGACAATGAAGCTGTTTCCCCAGCTGATTCAGCAGCATATGAAATGTTACGTGAACAACTTGAATCTGTGTTGGAGACATTAACTGACCGTGAAGAAAATGTGTTACGTTTGCGTTTTGGTTTGGAAGATGGCCGCACACGTACACTTGAAGAGGTAGGTCGTGTATTTGGTGTGACAAGAGAACGTATTCGCCAAATTGAAGCTAAAGCATTGCGTAAGCTCCGCCACCCTAGTCGTTCCAAGCAATTAAAAGATTTTATGGATGATGGCAATAATTAACCATTTTTGAAGCGACAGGTTCTGTGGCTTTTTTTATTATCATATGTTATGCTACTTGTTAGCGGTTCATCAACCTTCCCGCTTATAAAAAAACTAGGAGATGTTTAATATGCAAAAAAATTTAGTTAAAACGGATAAGTCTATTGGCTCGGTACAAAACATTACGCTGATCGCAGTTATTGCGGCTGTTTATGCTACCATTACGTTTGTGATTCAACCTTTTGCTTTTGGGCCCGTGCAATTACGCGCCTCTGAAGGATTAAATCATTTAGCAGCATGGCACAAACGCTATATTATAGCATTAGGTTTAGGGGTATTTATTGCTAATCTGGTTTCCCCACTTGGTTGGATTGATTGGATATTTGGAACTATGGGCACTGTTATTATGACTAGCATTACTTACTTAGCGACACGCCGTGTTAAGCATGCTGTTACAAAAATTGTAATTAGTTCAGTAGTGGTTGCGACCATAGGCATGGCAATTTTAGCTGCAGAATTCACATTAGCTTTTAATATTGGTGCTAGTGGTGCTTTTCCTTCTGGTTCGAATGGTGGGCTCTTTGCGCAGTGGCTGGCATATTATTTAAGTGTGATGCCTGGTGAGGTGGTTTCATTAATTGCTGGTGGTATTGTTATCTATGCACTAAGTAAGATGGTTGACTTAAGTAAATAATGATTGAACAAAATTATACAAATAAAAATATTTTATTAACCGGTGCCGCATCAGGGATCGGTTTTTCACAATTAAAGACATATTTAGCTGCCGACGCAATTGTTTATGCATTGGATTATCAAAAAATCCCTTTAAATCATCCACATCTGCACACTTTTAAAATTGACTTAAGTGAACATGATGCCTTACTGGAACTTGTTAAAAAAATAACGGATAAAGTTGATTTTGATATATTATTAAATACGGCTGGTATTTTAGATGATTACCAATCATCAACAAACACGTCGCTATCTGATTGGCAATTAGTGTTGAATACGAATTTAACACCGATGTTTATTCTAAGCAATGCTCTTTTACCAGCTATGTTATCACGCGGTTATGGCCATATTATTAATATGGCTTCAATTGCTGGTTTTTCAGCTGGTGGTGGTGGCGCAGCCTATACTGCGAGTAAACATGCCATTATTGGTTATACAAAACAACTAGCGTATGATTATGCGGCACAGGGATTACATACGAATGCCATTGCTCCTGGTGCAATTAAAACACCTATGAACGCAGCAGATTTTACTGGTAATGGCGATATGGCAAAAAAAGTCGCGTCTCAAACACCAGCTAAACGTTGGGCCACAGCACAAGAAGTTGCTAATTTGACGCTGTATTTAACAAGCCCTCAAGCTGATTATATCAACGGTGCGGTACTGCCAATAGACGGTGGTTGGACAATTGGACATTAACATCATAAAACATTACTACTATTATAGATCTGTATTCAATTCTATAATTAAAGAAGATATTTGATCGAAAAATGATTTTTGGATTGAACGTGAATTAAGATTGATAGTTCAAAAAAATTCAGATAACGTGACTAAAAAAAGATAATTTAGAGGCACAATTGCATTGTAAATTCTGTGACCATTTTCAATGAGTAGTGCTATAATAAAATCAAGCGATAGCTAATTTTAAAATACGTACTCATGATAAAGGAGAATTATAATGAAAGCAGCTGTATGGCATGGCGTTAAAGATGTTCGCGTTGAAGAAGTGGAATTGAAACCAACCAAATCAAATGAAGTGGTTGTTCGCGTTGCTTACGCTGGTATCTGTGGTAGCGACTTGCATGAATATCTTGAAGGTCCAGTGTTTATTCCGGTTGATCAACCAGATGAACTAACAGGTGGTCAAGCACCGTTAACAATGGGTCATGAATTTTCAGGTGTTATTGAAAAAATTGGTGCTGATGTTACTAAGTATAAAGTTGGCGACCATGTGTCAATTAATCCAACGATTACTAAAGGACATGTACCTGATGATGTAGATGTGTATGATGGCTACAGTTTCATTGGTTTGAGTACTGATGGTGGATTCACTTCACACGTCAATGTACCCGAAGATAGCTTGTATCGTTTACCAGAAGATTTTTCAATGAAATTAGCAGCCACAATTGAACCTACAGCAGTTGCTGTTCAGGCTGTTAAAGAAGGTGGTCTACGTTTCGGTGAAAAAGTAGTTATATTTGGTGCTGGACCAATCGGTGTATTAGTAGCGGCTGCCGCAAAAGCAGCTGGTGCGACTAAAATTGTTGCTGTTGATCTATCTGAAGTTCGCCTGAATAAAGCGCTTGAAATGGGAGCAACTGATATTATTAACCCAAGCCAAGTAGATGATACAGTAGCTGCCATTAAAAATATTATTCCTGGGGGTGCAGATGTCTCGTTTGAAGTAGCTGGGGTACAACCTACATTCGAGCAAGCAATTGATGCAACACGACCACGAGGTACAATGGTTATTGTATCAATATTTGCGCGCCCAATTACATTTAACCCAATGCAACTCATGAATGCTGGCGTTAAATTAACAACAACTATTGCCTATTCAAAAGAAACTTTCCAACAAACTGTTGATCTTGTAAGTAGTGGTCAAATTGATGTGGCACCGGTAATTACTGATACGATTGAATTAGATAATATTGTGACCGATGGTTTTGAGTCACTAACACATGATAAATCTCAAGCTAAAATTATAGTTGACTTAAGTAAATAGTCTTTCAAGCAGTCCTTTTCTATTGGAAAAGGCTGCTTTTATCTTATTATTAAAAGTATAGCCTATACCTTATAATTTAGGCCATAGAAAGGAAAATTAATGTCTGAAAATGTATATCAATTTACTGTCATGAAGGAAAACGGGGAGACTTATTCACTTGATGAACTGCGAGGGCGGCCAATAATTATCGTTAATACGGCTACTAAGTGTGGCTTTGCACCACAGTTTTCAGAGCTTGAAGCCATTTATCAAAAATATAAAGATGATGGGTTAATGATACTTGGGTTTCCATCAAATCAGTTTAAACAAGAATTGAATTCTAGTCATGATGCAGCAGAAGCATGTCGACTTTCTTATGGCGTTACATTTCCAATGCATCATTTAATTGCAGTTAATGGTAAAAATACAGATCCTTTGTTCAAATATTTGAAAAAAAGTATACCGGGTCCATTAGGAAGTACGATCAAATGGAATTTCACCAAATTTTTGGTTAATCGTGATGGACAAGTAGTGAAACGTTTTGCACCAAAAACGAGTCCAAACGATATGATTGATGATATCAAAAACGTGTTAAAATAAAAAAGTAATGCACTAAAAACATTTCAGATAGTCACTATCTGAAATGTTTTTAATATTGTCCGACTTATTTTTGATATTTCGTATATAATAAATGATATAGAGGGGGAATTCAATGAATTCATTTATATCATGGCGTCATAGCCAACTGTACCGTTACTTTGTGTTAGCAGTTATTATTGCACTGATTGTTTTTTTAAAACAATTTATGTCGTTATTACTACTCACAATTATTTTTTCATATCTAGCGATTAATGCTGGTAAACGGGTATCTGCTGTTTTAAAAACGTCGCGTGCAATATCAATTGCTTTAGTTTATATTTTGGTAATCACTTTAATTGTATTAGCTATTAATCATGGTACGACAACTGTGATGCATCAAGTTAAAAGTATGATGGCACTGGCAACAGACACCAGTTGGGATACCAATGGCTTCCTAAAGGAAGTATACAAAAATATGCATCACTATACGAATACTTTAAATACTGATCAATTGATTTCAAAAGGAATTTCGCATTTAAATCAAGTTGGTCATGTCTTGTATGAATTAGTTTTAGCATTGCTGTTTAGCTTCATATTTAGTATGACATACCCACAGTTGCGAGCATGGTCATTGCATTTTCTACATAGTCCATACCATAAATTTTTTGGTGAGTTTTATATTATTATTCATCGCTTTATTATTATATTAGGTAGATTATTTGAAGTACAACTCATGATATGTGTTATCAATACAGCAGTCATGGTGGCAGTACTAGCATTTTTGCAGTTTCCATACCTATTAGGATTTGCAATTCTGATATTTATTCTGGGATTAATTCCAGTTTTTGGTGTCATTATTTCCTTAGTACCATTAACAATTACTGCTTTTATCATTGGAAATTGGCATACGGTATTGATTATTTTAGTAGCTGTCGCATGTGTCCATTTTCTTGAGTCATATTTTTTGCATCCACACTTTATGTCACAGCGAACGCACATGCCGATATTAGTCATTTTGCTCAATCTAATTATCATGGAAAAACTGTTTGGTGTTTGGGGATTGGTTGTCGGTTTACCTATCCTAACATTTTTACTTGATTTTTTTAGAATTCAAAAATTCAAAAACCAATGATATCATATACTCTGAAAGTTACTTTAACTTTCGGGGTATTTTTAATTAACAGGCCCAATAAGTTAATCCTTGGAATTAGAGGAGATTACATGTTTGCGAATGCACATAGCAAAACAGTGATAGTATTATGAGCAAATTACCAACTTGCAATAACACTTTGTTGTATAATTGCAAATAATAAAGACAAACTAGGAGGATATCATGTTAATCGATCAAAACGAAGTCAAAATGATTAATAATCAGGCCATTAAATTAGGTATTGGAACCAATAAGGTGGGTGGCCACAATTTATTTGATAATTTAAAAGATCAAGATGGTTTTGATGTTGTCAAAGAAGCGCTTGATTCTGGTATCACCATGATTGATACGGCATATATGTATGGGTTAGGACGCTCTGAGGAAATTATTGGACAGGTTATAAAAAATTATCCTAGGGAAAATTTTAAAATTGCCACAAAAGCTGCCCAAGATCCAGACAATAATTTAACGATCAATAATGATCCTATCTTTTTAGAAAAATCTGTGAACGATGCTCTGTCACGACTACAAACTGACTATATTGATATTTTTTATATTCACTTTCCAGATGACAAAACACCAAAATATAAAGCTGTTGCAGCGTTAAATGAATTGAAAAAAGCTGGCAAAATTCGTGCGATTGGCCTTTCTAATTTTAGTTTAGAACAAATCAAAGAAGCGAATAAAAATAATCAAGTGGATTATGTTGAAGATCATTATAATCTCATTCAACGTCATGTGGAGCGAGAAATATGGCCGTACTTAAAAGAAAACGACATCAAGTTCGTACCTTATTTTCCGTTGGCTTCAGGTTTGCTGACTGGAAAATATACAATTGATGATGCTAATAAATTCAAGCATTTGAATCGTGAAGAGTTTGAAAAAATTATTCAAATACTAAAGGGTATTGATGTTATTGCTAATAAGCATGGTGCTACAGTTACGCAAATAATATTAGCTTGGTATATTAAAAACCCCGAAATAAGTGCTGTTATCCCAGGTGCACGAGTTCCTAGTCAAGTGGCTGATAACGTTGCTACTTTGAAGATTGATTTGTCTACAGACGAATACCAAAATATTGACAATGCGTTTAAATCTTTCTAAGAAATTGTCCGTCCTGATTCTCCTATTCAAAACCATTGTTGCATGTTAGTTGTTGTTTTGAACTGATTGTTCTAAACAATATGAAAGTTTATTTTATCATTATAGAGATATCATAGTTCCGATAGTTAAGCCGCGTGCGTAGATTTATATTTATTTAAATTTGCGCGTTTTTTTTATGAGACTAAAACATAGAATCGGCTAACTATGTTATGATATATATAGTACATTAATTAAACAAATACACACATCGTGTCATTTATTTATCATATAATACCGGTGTATTGACTATAACAATAACATTATTTTAATAATATGAGAGTGATCGCTTAATTAACAACCGATATTTATCTATTGTTCGATTAGGGCATATTTTAGAATGATAATATGATGGACTTGTTATAAAGAATGGAATTTGTTTATTTTATAGTTGTATTGAAATGACTAAAAGTCAAGGAGGAATTCGAATGACAGCGTACCGAAAGGGTATTGAAGAAACAATCGCAGCACAAAATGTTGATGTGCAAGAAGGATTAAGTAAAAAACAGGTGAGCTCTAGCCGAGAAAAGTTTGGCAGTAACGTGTTTGTCACAAACAAGAAGGAACCATTGTGGCATAAAATATTAATTAGTTTAAAAGACGTGGCAACTATTATATTATTGATTGCTGCAGTTATTTCATTTGTGGCAACATACATAGAAGGAACGGGGCATTATTTTGAAAGTTTACTGATTATTGGTATTGTTATCATTAACTCGTTCCTTTCGATTTTTCAAGAAGGAAAAGCTGAAAATTCATTAGCAGCTTTACATAATTTAAATCGCACCCAGGTCAAAGTTTTACGCGATGGGGAAGCGAATCTCGTTGATGCAGACGACATTGTTTTAGGTGATATACTGATAATTGAGAATGGCAGTGCAATTGTTGCAGATGCTCGCTTGATTGAAGCAATTGAGTTACAAGCAGAAGAATCTGCATTAACTGGGGAAAGTTTACCGGTTGAAAAAGACGCCGAGGCAATCTTTAATTCTGATACTGAAGTGAGTTTAGGTGAACGTGTGACAATGGTCTATCGTGGCACGACAATTGTCAATGGGCATGGTAAAGCTATCGTCACGGCTGTCGGTATGCAAACTGAGATGGGGACAATTGCTGGTCTTCTTAATGCTGAAAATGGGACATCGTTAACCCCATTGCAACGACGTTTAGTTCAATTGGGTAAAAATATTTCTTGGGTTGCCATTGGGGCGGCTGTAGTTGTTTTGATTCTCGGCATTGCGCAAGGAATGGATTTGAAACATATTTTCTTAACCGCAATATCTTTAGCAGTTGCGGTTGTGCCTGAAACTTTAGCTGTTATTGTGACAATGACATTAGCTTTAGGTGTGCAAAGAATCGCACAAAAACACGCCATTATTCGACGATTACCAGCTGTTGAAATTTTGGGAACAACAAATGTTATTGCTTCTGATAAAACTGGGACATTAACCCAAAACAAAATGACTGTCCGCAAAGTGTGGCAGAATGAACAAGATTATTTAAGTGAAACACATGACGCTCTAGACCCTCATGCTATAGAGGTTTTATCACTAGCAGCAATTTCAACAAATGTGTCAATTAAAAAGAATGATGGGCAAACGATATACGATGGTTTACCAACTGAGGTGGCCTTAGTACGTGCCATCGAAATGGAGAAATCCCGTGATGCACTGTTGGCTAAATACCCACTAGTAGATCAGATACCATTTAATTCTACAAAAAAGCGAATGACGACTGTTCATAAACAACCTGAAGGTGGTTATATTGCAATTACAAAGGGTGCTTTTGATGTTTTGTTGCCTATGATTAAACATGGAAATATGGTACAGGCTGAAAAAATTAATACAATGTTTGGTCGTGAAGCACTACGAGTGTTAACCATTTCAAAACAAACTTTTGATGTGATGCCTGAAAATCCAACCCAGGCATTTTATGAACAAAACTTAACGTTAGTAGGATTAGTTGGTATTATTGATCCACCTCGGCCAGAATCAACCCTAGCTGTTGAAAAGGCGCGTTTAGCTGGTGTTAAAACAATTATGATCACTGGTGACCATGTTGAAACGGCCAGTGCAATTGCCTCTGAAATAGGTATTTTACATGAGGGAGATCAAACAATTACCGGATCAGAGTTGGCTAAGTTATCAGATCAGGAACTCGATGCAAATATTAAAGCCTATACTGTTTATGCGCGTGTCACCCCAACTGATAAAATTAGAATTATCAAATCATGGCAGAGGCAAGATGCTACGATTGCAATGACTGGTGATGGTGTTAATGATGCGCCTGCATTAAAGGCAGCCAATGTAGGTATCTCTATGGGTGAAACGGGTACTGACGTTGCGCGTGACGCATCAGATATTATCTTAACAGATGATAACTTTGCAACAATTGTTGATGCCATTTCTGAAGGGCGTGGCGTATATATCAAAATTCGAAAAACCATTAACTTCTTATTGAGTGCAAACATATCAGAAATAATTGTGATTTTGATTGCAATGCTGCTAGGATGGGGATCACCATTGCTACCAGTTCACTTATTGTTCATTAATTTGGTGTCTGATGGCTTACCAGGATTTGCTTTAAGTCGTGAGCCGATACTAACAAATGTTATGAATGAACCACCAATGCCTAAAAAAACTAACTTATTTGCACAAGGGCTCGGTCGTCAAATAGCGATCAATGCGGCGTTATTTGCAATTGTAACCTTGATAGCGATTTGGATTGGCCAAAATGTTGTTTTTGGTGGCTTAGCACCAAATGAACAAATTGGTCAAACATTGGCATTTATAGTCTTATCGATGACGTCTATCATTCATGTTTTTAATATCCGTTCAGAAAAATCGTTATTTTCGATTAAATATAACGCCAATCCAGGTTTAGTAAATATGGCTATATTAGCAACTATTATTACGCTGGTAGTTGCACTATTGCCTGCGACACAAGTCTTGTTTGGATTGACAGCCGTTTCAGTAGGGCACTGGATAACTATTTTTGTATTGTCATTAGTACCAACAATTATTCTTGAAATTTTAAAACGTATTCAACCAACCTTATTTAAGGTATAACATCATAAATTAAGCTGTTGAATAATAATTACATGATAAAATATTGAAAACCCTCGAAATTTGGATTATGTCCAATTCGAGGGTTTTCAATTGATAACTATTTTTCAATTTGATAGTGTGTCAATATATGGTCAAATAATAATTTAGTTGTGTTAATGTGAAGGCGGTGTGTAATGCCATAAGCATCATCAATTTTTTGTACATCATTTTCAAAAATACCTTCCCAAAATAATAACCAAGTTTGAAATTCAAAATTCTGTTGATAAAATGTCAAAGGTGCAATTTTACCTAATAATTCACTCGTTAGATGATATTGATGTTGCACAATAGAAGCTTCTAAAATCATAATTAATACTGGAGCTACCATACGAGCAGTATTTTGAGACATGATTTTTTGAACGTATTGTTCAATAATGTCTGTAACATAGGGTTGTATATGTTCAACGCTTATCATATTAGCAACAAAAAAAAACAGGCAAAGATCATAATATTGCCAGTTCTCAATGCCAAAGAAATAATCTATGATTTCCTGTTGTATAGATGCTGATGCTATATTAAAATCTAAATGATACATTGTAGATTTTGTCATCAAAAAGAAGTGACGTAAAGCAACATCATTTGGGCGATGGGCAGACATTATTTTTATCGACTCACAGATTTTTTTGAGTTTAATTTTATTTTGATCAAGATATGCTTGCTCTAATTCCGATTTTAATAAAGATAAATTGTTTTTTTTATCAAAAACAGTATCAAAATAATCAACAATAGGTACGTTTAAAATATCACAAATTTGTTGAAGTGCACGATCAGTAGGTGATGTGAGACCGTTTTCAATTCGAGATATCATAGACTGAGAACCTATTAATTGTCCCAATTCTTTTTGCGAAATGCCTCTTGATTTTCTTGTTTTTCTAATAATTGCATTACTTTGAATTAACATTATTCCCCCCTTATTTATAATATTCATTTATGCATATTATAAAAATCATTATTTTATTAGTGTATATTGAAAAGGTTGTTTGTGTCAATTAAAGGTCTGTCAACCTAAGATGATCAAAAATAATGAATAAGGTTTTGGAGGAAAATGAAAATGAAAAATCAAGAAACAACGTGCCGAAAAAAATTATACAAATCAGGAAAATTATGGGTTACTGCTGGGATGTCGCTGATTATCGGTTTAGGCATGTCTGTACAGCAAGTTAGTGCTGATACGACACACTATGTTGCAGTAAAAAAAGCCAAGAATACGTTGCAAGACGCTCCTGTTGCTGCAACTAAAAAAATATCAAATACTGACCAAAATGTTTCTGTTTCATCGAATCAAACAAAGGGAGCAACAGATCGTGTTCAAGATAACACTTTAACTCAGCCAGTTTCAAACGATTTATCAGCTCAAACTGCAGTACCAGTCAGTAATGATAAAAAAACTATTCAGGATTCAAACAATTCTGTAGCTAATCAAAACAAAAATACTGATAGTAATGCTAATACAGTACAGACAAAGGACAGCCTTGCAGTTAATGCACCTGTTAAAACACCTACTGATGTATTACCTACAACTGGTCAATCCACGACTAATTCAAATAATCAGCCAAACACTGATACTACTAACAACCAGCTGGCTAACAATCAAAAAGATAATGATGCTGTTACTAAAAATGACACTTCAGTATCTGTAAAAGCGCCAACAGAAGATCATGGAAGCAGCACGGCACCAGTAAAGGAAAATAATCAGTCTGAAATAAAAAAAGATTCAAATCAATATCATTCCAAAAATATCCAAACAATTGACGGGAAAACATACTATATTGATGACAATGGACAGGCAAAGAAAAACTTTACCACCGTTGTTGATGGACAAGTACTATATTTTGACAAAGAAACGGGCCTTTTATCAGCAACAAATGATTATCAATTCAAGCAAGGCCTGACAAGTCAAAACAATAGCTTTACAGCACATAATGCGGTTGAAAATACGACTAAGGATAGCTTTACTGAAATTGATGGTTACTTAACAGCTGATAGTTGGTATCGTCCGAAAGATATATTAGTTAATGGGAAAGATTGGACAACCTCATCTGATAAAGATTTTCGACCACTTTTGATGAGCTGGTGGCCAGATAAAATGACGCAAGTTAATTATCTTAATTATATGAAAACCCTTGGTTTAAGCAATAGTTCAGTTAATTTTTCCGCCAATGATGACCAAAGTATACTAAATCAGGCTAGTCAAGATATACAAGTAAAAATCGAACAAAAAATTAGTCAGGAAGGCCAAACTAATTGGCTACAGCATGATATTTCTGATTTTGTTGATAGTCAATCCAATTGGAATATTAATAGTGAGTATCAAACAACTGGTAATGATAAAGACCATCTTCAAGGTGGTGCATTACGTTATGTTAATAGCGATAAAACGCCTGATGCTAATTCTGATTATCGTCTTTTAAATCGCACACCAACAAACCAAAAAGGTTATTCATCGTATTCTATCGATCCAACACAAGGCGGTTATGATTTTTTATTAGCTAATGACGTTGATAATTCGAATCCGGTTGTTCAAGCTGAACAATTAAATTGGATGTATTATTTATTGAATTTTGGTTCAATTACTAATCAAGATGCTGATGCCAATTTCGACGGTATTCGCGTTGATGCTGTTGACAATGTGGATGCAGATTTGTTACAAATCGCCTCAGATTATATGAAAGCTGCCTATGGCGTTGATAAAAATGATGCTACTGCCAATCAACATTTATCAATCCTTGAGGATTGGAGTGATAATGATGCAGCATATGTTAAAGATCAAGGTAATAACCAATTGTCAATGGATAATAAATTACGTCTAGCGTTAAAATATTCATTGACAATGCCACTAACTGATCAAAAGGGTACTGCTATCCGAAGTGGACTAGAGCCATTGATTACAAATAGCCTGGTTGATCGTACCACAGATTCAACTGACAATATAGCACAACCTAACTATTCGTTTGTACGGGCACATGATAGTGAGGTGCAAACTGTCATTGCTGAAATTATTAAGGAAAAAATTGATGCCAATTCTGATGGTTTAACCCCAACAATAGATCAATTGGAACAAGCTTTTAAAATTTATAATGCTGATCAATTAAAAGCAAACAAAGAATTTACACAATTTAATATTCCTAGTACTTACGCATTATTGCTAACAAATAAAGACACTGTTCCGCGCGTTTATTATGGTGATTTATATACTGATGACGGTCAGTATATGGCAAACAAATCACCATATTATGATGCCATTAATACGCTATTGCAGTCACGATTGAAGTATGTTTCGGGTGGACAAAAAATGTCTATGACATATATGATGGGTGACAATAGTATGGCTACACAAGGTAATCGTGGCTTACTAACATCTGTTCGTTATGGTAAAGGCGCTATGACAGCAGAAGACAAAGGAACGGCTGACACACGGGCACAGGGCATTGCTGTTATTGAAGGCAATAATCCCGAACTGAAATTAAGCGCAACCGACCAAGTTATTTTAAAAATGGGTGCTGCTCATAAAAACCAGGCCTATCGGCCAGCAATACTGACAACCAAGAATGGTATTGTAACATATTTAACTGATGCAGACGTTGACCAAGCATTGGTTAAATACACCACTGACAATGGTGAACTTGTGTTTAATCAGGCTGACATACAAGGCGTTGCTAATCCACAGGTATCTGGTTATTTATCTGTCTGGGTACCAGTGGATGCAAGTAATACACAAGATGCAAGAACAAGTAGTGATAATGTAAAATATGCCAAAGATAATCAAACATTTCATTCAAACGCTGCATTAGATTCACAAGTAATTTATGAAGGTTTCTCAAATTTTCAGTACTTTCCAACGACTGAAAGTGATTATGCGAACGTTTTAATTGCCAAAAATACTGATTTATACAAAAGTTGGGGCATTACCAGTTTTGAATTACCACCACAGTATCGATCAAGCACAGAAGGTAGTTTTTTAGATTCAATTATTCAAAACGGTTATGCTTTTACTGATCGATATGATCTTGGCTTCAATACGCCAACAAAGTACGGCACAGTTGATCAATTACGTGATGCTATTAAATCTCTGCATGCCACAGGAATTAAAGTAATGGCTGATTGGGTACCTGATCAGATTTATAATTTGACGGGTAAACAAATTGTGACAGCAGAGCGTGTCAATAATTCTGGGATTTACAACGAAAATTCAGTGATTAATAAAATACTTTATGCAGCTAAAACTGTTGGTGGTGGTGACTATCAAAAGTTATATGGCGGTGCTTTTCTTGACAAGATTAAGTCATTATATCCTTCATTATTTACAACAAATCAAATTTCAACAGGTGTGCCTATGGACCCTAGTGAAAAGATACAAGAATGGTCAGCAAAATATTTTAATGGTAGCAATATACAAGGTCGTGGTGCCTATTACGTTTTAAAGGATTGGGCTACTAATTCGTATTTTCAAGTTAGTTCGGCGGATAAAAACAATGATTTTTTGCCTAAACAGTTAACGAATCAAATTTCTAACACAGGTTTTGCTTCCGATGATAAAGGTATGACATATTTTTCAACTAGTGGCTATCAGGCCAAAGATACCTTTATCCAAGATGAAAAATCAAATTGGTACTATTTCGATAAAAGCGGATACATGCTTTATGGATTGCAAACTATTAATAATGACAATTATTATTTCTTACCTAACGGTATTGAACTGCAAGATGCTTACTTGTCAGATAGTAAAGGTAATGTTTATTATTTTAATAAGCAAGGCAAGCAAACTGTTAACAATTATTTCATGGATAGTAATAAGAATTGGCGATATTTCGATCAAAACGGTGTCATGGCCAGAGGATTGTCTACTGTTAAAGAACACGTACAGTATTTTAATCAGGATGGCACGCAAGTTAAAGACCAATTTATCACAGATGCAGATGGTAAATTACGCTACTTTACGCTAGATTCTGGTGACATGTTAACTAGTCAATTTAAAAAATTAGCAGACGGATCATGGGCTTACTTTGGCGTTAACGGGTTAGCAGTTAAAGGACAGCAAACAATTAAGGGTCAAAATCTCTACTTTGATGATAATTATCATCAAGTTAAAGGGCATGAACAGGTAGACAATCAAGGCATACGTCACTTTTATGATGCAGATTCTGGTGACATGCTCAGTAACCGTTTTGAAAAGTTAACTGATGGTTCATGGGCATATTTTGATGCTACGGGTCAAGCAGTTAAAGGATATCAAACAATTAAGGGACAACAGCTTTATTTTGATGACGATGCTCACCAAATTAAAGGTCATGAAACTGTTAATCAACAAGGTCAGATACACTTTTATGATGCAGATTCTGGTGAAATGATCAGTAATCGTTTTGAAAAGTTAGCTGATGGTTCATGGGCATATTTTGATGCCACTGGTCAAGCAGTTAAGGGATATCAAACAATAAATGGTCAAAACCTTTACTTTGATGATAATTATCATCAAGTTAAAGGTAGAGCAGTTACTGATAATCAAGGAATAGCACGGTATTATGATGCTAATTCAGGTGCAATGGTGACGGATCATTTTGAAAAATTATCTGATAATGCATGGCGTTATTTTGGTAGTGACGGCACGGCTAAAGTCAGTCAGCCTAATGTTTAAATGGGATATTTGTAACAGTTAAATCGATTTCTTAGACGCAATTATTTTGCCTAAGAGGTCGGTTTTTATGATGTCAGAATAGAAATTAAAAAACGCAAAGATTTTTGCTTCACGTTTTTAAGTGATCATGAGTTACATTGATATCAATTGCTAAAAATGTGATACTCTACAAAGTAAGTTGGTATAGAAGTGTGACTTATAAAACAGTAGTCTAATCAGATAGTATAATTAGATTACTCGAAATGTGATGGGATCACTATTTGTTTTATATCAGTAGTCTGTTGCTCTAAAAATTGAGCCATTAAAATCTCAGCAGCTGTTGCACCCATAAGATAAGGAGATTGTTGAATGAATTTATATTTTGGTGCTAAGTATTTAGGAATATTAGTATCCACAAAACCAGTCAATCTTTGTTGGCTGGTTGTTTCATTCAAAAGATCAGTGTTGGCTATCAATTGAATTAATAGCCGTTCTTTCAAGACAAATAAAAGATTTTTAGAATTTTTTATATCTATTTTATCAGATAATTCAGCCAGATCAAGATGATCCGTATCAACTTCGATAAGTTGGACATGGTCAAAAACTGAGCGAGCGCCTGCAACTCTTTCAACACGTGTTGATATGTCATTAACAGGCTCTGTGATGATCGTAACTTTTTTAAAGCCTTTGTCTAGAAAACTTGTCATTGCAAATTTTGTTACTTGAAAATTATTCGTGGTGACAGCACTAATTTCACCATTACCAATATCTCGGTCAATTAGGACAACTGGTATATGGTTATTGGAAAATTTTTCAATTAAACGACGATCAGTTGATAATGGTTGCAAAATTAAACCTGCAAAGTTTTGGTTGTAAACGGATTCTAGCAGAGCGGATTCAATTATTTTATCTGAGTTTGAATCAAAAAGCACACCAATATAGCCTTGCGCACTTAAAATAGAGACAATGCCCTTGAAATATTCAGAAGAAAAATATTCATCAATATTTGAGGCAATAACAGCAATTAAGTTTGATTTTTGTTTTGCCAATTGCACAGCGGCTGAGTTTCTAATATAAGCGGTTTCTTTAATTATTTTTTTTAATTTTGCTGCTGTTTTTTCAGACATTTGATTCAACTGGCCATTAAGATAACGACTGACTGTAGCGGTTGAAACATTTGCTTTAGTAGCGATATCTTTGATCGTTAATTTTTTAGTTTTATCCATACTTACACAGTCTCCATCAATCAAATTAAAGGCTCAGTATTTTAGACATACTCTAAAATACTGAGCCTATTTCATTCTAGCATTTGCAAAGCATGTTTACTAGCGCTTGTACCGATCGCTATAAACGACTTATCGTAATAAATAACCACCATCAACTGGTAACGTTACGCCTGTGACATAGTCGGAAGCATGACTAGCCAGAAATACCACTGTTCCCATGAGTTCTTTAGGATTTGCCCAATGTCCAGCTGGAATGTGTTGCAAAATTTCTTTGTTCCTGGTTTCATCTTCTTGCAATGCTTTGGTCATTGGTGTATCGATATATCCTGGCGCAATGGCATTGACTTGAATATTATGAACTGCTAAGGCATCTGCGTAAGCTTTAGTTAGACCAACAACGCCATGTTTACTAGCCGTATAGGGGAAAATAAACTTCCCGGCACGATAAGACTGCATCGAGCCAATGTTGATAATTTTTCCGCCGCCATTTTCAGACATTAGCAGTGCCGCAGCTTTAGAGATATGATATACAGCATTTAAATTCAAATTAATCACTGCATCCCAATCCTCATCTGGAAATTTTTGCCATTCATGACGCTTTTGCATGCCTGCATTATTAACGAGAATGTCTAATGTCTGACTGCTATTTTTTATAAAATTTATAATTTGATCTGCTGCATCTTTTTTTGTGATGTCCAACTTGAGAAAATCAACGGTCCGCCCATAGGATTCAACAATGTGTTTTGTCTCTGCCCAACCACTTTCATCACGCGAGACAACTAAAATATTAGCGCCGACTGAACTTAATGCTTCAGAGTAGTATCGTCCAAGACCAGATGCACCACCCGTAATTAAAGCTGTTTTTCCAGTGAGACTAAAAGTATTAATTGAAAAATTTTCTGTTGTCATGTTGTTTTCTTCCTTAAATTAAAAATGTTGTTTTTTTACGAAAGCGCTTACGTAAAATATATTATACCTGTATAGTACTACTATAAAAATTAATGTGCAAGTATAGACTTTTTAAAAGAAAGCGCTTACAATATAAATATGACGTAACCGCTTACGTAAAATTTGGAGGAATTGAATTATGCCATTATTAATAACATTAGTATTTATCATTTTATTGATATTCATGATTGTTAAATTAAAGCTAAATACGTACATAGCATTATTGCTAACAGCAGTTCTGCTGGCTGTGTCTTTAGGCATTCCAACAGAAAAAATACCTGCTGTCATCGAAGCCGGTATTGGTTCTCAATTAGGTCATTTGGCCATTGTCTTTGCTTTAGGTGCCATGATAGGTAAACTAGTTTCAGACACTGGTGGGGGATATCGCATTGCACAAACCTTAATAAAAAGGTTTGGCGTTAAACAGATTCAAATTGCCGTAGTTATTGCTTCGTTCATTGTTGGTATCGCACTTTTCTTTGAAGTAGGGTTGGTCGTTTTGTTACCTATTTTATTTGTTATTGCAAATGAGTTGAAGATACCATTGCTGTATTTGGGTATACCAATGGCTGCTACATTAAATACAGCACATGCTTTCTTACCACCACATCCTGGTCCAACAGCAATTACAGCAATTTTCAATGCAAATATTGGCCAAGTATTGCTCATTGGTATCGTTGTATCAATTCCAACAATTATAATTGCTGGACCACTTTTTAACTGGTTTTTGCAAAAAGTATATCCTTCAGCTTATCACAAGACGCTGCCAAATATATTTGGCGATTTAAAAGAATTTGATATTGATGAGACACCAGGGGTTGGTATTAGTATTTTGACATCGATGATGCCTGTTATTTTAATCGGAGTGAGCACGATTGTGCAGTCACTGTTGGCTGGTAAAAGTGTCCTAAAAACAGCAGTAACATTCGTAGGCAGCCCAGACATTGCTATGATTTTATCTCTGTTGTTTGCCTTGTACACTATGGGTATTAGACGTAAGCAAACTCTTGACCGGTTGAGTGGCAGTTTAACCGATTCTGTTAAACAAATCGCCATGATGCTCTTGATTATTGGCGGTGGCGGTGCTTTGAAGGAAGTTCTTGTTCAGGGCGGCATTGCAAACTATGTTTCTCAAATTTTTGCTACGAGTAATCTATCACCAATATTTGCCGCATGGTTAATCACTGCTATTTTAAGAGTTAGTCTTGGATCATCAACAGTTGCAGGTATAACGGGTGCTGGATTGGTATTACCTATGGTTCAGGCTTCGGGTGTGAATCCAGCTTTGATGGTATTAGCGGTTGGCGCCGGATCTGTATTTGCAGATCATGTTAACGATGCAGGATTCTGGATGATTAAAGAGTACTTTGGCTTATCTTTGAAAGAAACATTACTATCATGGACAACATTAACAAGTGTCTTATCTGTCTCAGGTTTAATCTCCGTTTGGTTAGCTTCATTCTTGTTCTAGAGATGAGTTACGCCCCCATAGAATAGATGTAGTCGATCAGATATTTGACATTTTGAGGATGCTATTAATTTTATATTAGAAAGGGTAAAAACGATGAGATTAAATTGGGCAATAATTGGCACTGGCACGATAGCTAATGAAATGGCGACATCATTTTTGAAGAAAAATAAAAATATTTATGCAGTATGCGGACGTAATATTGACAAAATGCAACAATTCGCTGATAAATATCATATAGAAAAACAATTTATAAAGTTAGAAGCACTTCTTTCAGATGAGCACGTTGACGCAGTATATATTGCGACGCCACATAATACTCATTTTGAGATAACGAAGCAGGCTTTACTACATGATAAGCATGTGTTGATAGAAAAAGCTATTGTTGTCAATCGAGATGAGTTAAATGAGCTCAATAATATAGCTTATAATCGAAACTTAATGATCATGGAAGCTATGACTCTATTGCACATGCCGCTCATTAAAAAAGTTAAATCACTAGTAACAGCAGGTGCATTAGGAGATATAAAGACCATTAATGTTACTTTCGGCAGTCACAAACCTTACGATGTTAAAAATAGATTTTTTAACCCTGACTTAGCCGGTGGTGCGCTACTTGATATTGGTGGCTATGCATTTACAGCAGCCCGCTATTTTATGTCGGAGCAACCAAACAATATGAGTTCTTTCGTCAATTATTTTGAAACAGGAGTAGATGAGCAATCAGCAACAATTATAAGTAATTCAAAAAATGAATTAGCTACTGTTTCTTTATCAATGCAGGCAAAACAGCCCAAAGCATTAACAATTTCAGGAACAAAAGGATATATTCGTGTCCTGGAATTTCCCCGTGCGCAAGAAGCAACTTGGTATCATACGGAAACAAAGACGTGTGAGGTGATTATAGGCGGAAATACGGAGGATGCACTAGTATATGAAGTTGAAGATTTTGAGAATGCGATTGAAAATCCAAATCAAATTAAGGTTTATAATGACATGACTGCCGATGTATTTAGTATTTTCCAGACTATTCAAACTAAATGGCAATCAAATAATTAGGGACAATTTTTGTTTTTTGTCTGCAATCGCCATCGGCCAAAATAAACCATATCCTTATTCTAAAAATGGCAGTTATCTGTTTTTTTAAATCAAACCCGATTAGTTATATTTTCTACGACTAATCGGGTTTTACTATGTTTTTTAATAGAAACGACATGATTTAGTTTGGTATGGTTTTAATGACAGAGGATTCATGAGATGATAAACTATAAGACTAAGCTGCAGCTCTTTTATATGGATGTTGTAGACAATTACTATTAAAGTCGTGAGTAATCACTCAAAAGGAGAATGACTATGCAAACTGTCATTAGTGTAGAAAAAGTTTCAAAATCCTTCGGAAATCAACAAGTTCTAAAAAATATTGACATGCTGCTCAAAAAAGGAGAAATCATTGGGTTAATCGGTCCTTCAGGTTCAGGAAAATCCACTTTAATAAACATTGCCCTAGGTGTTGAAAGAGCAGATTCAGGATTGACCACAATATTTGGAGAAAAAATGCCAAATAGAATGCTTCTAGGTAAATTAGGGTATATGGCACAATCAGATTCATTATATGAAAGTTTAACTGCAAAAGAAAATATTGAATTTTTTGCTGAGATGAAAGGCGTTGACAAAAAGTTATTAATACAAGAGATAACACGTGTTGCTAAAATAGTTTCCTTGGAAAACTATTTAGATAAAAGAGTATCTGGCTTCTCTGGTGGCATGAAGAGGCGTTTATCTTTGGCTATAGCTTTAATTTCTGATCCCGGATTATTGATTTTAGATGAGCCAACTGTAGGAAGTGATCCAGCTTTACGGTTACAAATATGGCAAGAACTCCATCGTATGCGCGATGAAGGCCATGCTATTTTAGTGACAACACACGTTATGGATGAAGCTGAGTTAGTTGATCGTGTGGCGCTGTTATTAGGTGGCGAATTAATAGCCAACGATTCACCTCAAAACTTAGAGAGCCAGTATCATGTTGATAGCATAGAAAAAGTATTTTTGAAAGCTGAAGGTGAGTTAAAATGAGGAGAACAATAGCTATTTCAAAACGAATATTTTTAGAATTAATAAGAGATAAGAGAACTTTAGCTATGCTATTTTTAGCGCCTGTATTAATATTGACACTGCTAAATTATGTTTTTTCAATTAATACTAGTACATCTGTAAATATAGGTGTTGTTAATGTGCAAAGGTCTATGAAATCTACTATTAATGATGTTAAACATGTTAATGTAAAGGAATATGATAATAAAAAAGAAGCTAAAAAAGCGTTAGATAATCAAAAAGTAGATGCAATTTTCGAAGAAAATCAACATGATGATTATAGTGTGTTGTACGCAAACACTTCTGCCTCAAAAACTGCGATGATTAGGCGTATTTTGAGCGCTTCATTTACTCAAGAAAAAACTTTTCAAATGGCTGATACGCTTAAACAAATGACAGAAAAACTTGGCATGAATTCTGATAATAAAAATACTACTAATGGTGTTAATTTAAAAGAGTCATATAACTACGGCAATAAAAATACAACTTATTTTTCATCAATAATGCCAATATTTATGGGATTTTTTGTTTTCCTATTTGTCTTTTTGATTTCAGGCATGTCTTTACTCAAAGAACGTACTTCAGGCACACTGGGTAGGTTACTCGCCACACCGGTTAAAAGATCAGAAATAGTTTTTGGATATATTTTGAGTTATAGTTTAGTGGCTATTATTCAAACAACGATAATTGTATTTTTCACCATTTATGTATTAAATGTCCAAGTAACAGGCTCGATACTCAATGTATTCATAATTAATCTATTGCTGGCTTTAGTTGCATTAACTTTTGGATTACTACTATCAACATTGGCAAATTCAGAATTTCAAATGATGCAATTTATTCCTATTATTGTTGTGCCACAAATTATTTTTTCAGGAATTATACCATTAGATTCTATGGCAACCTGGGCACAATGGATTGGCAACATATTGCCAATGAAGTACGCTTCAAATGCAATGACTGATGTTATTTTGTATGGGAAAAGTTTTGCAAATATTTTACCTGAACTTTTGATGCTAATTATATTTATAGTTGTCTTACTCGTGGCCAATGTTTTTGGACTGCGTCGTTATCGTAAGGTATAATAAATAATTAATGTTAAAAGAAAAATGGTGATCTATGATGGCTTTAAATCTAACAAAAGGTGACGAAATTAGAATTATATCTCCCAGTTCCTCAATAAAGAGAGTTGGTGGTTTTAAGGACAATTTAATTGCAAAAAAACGATTAGAGAACTTAGGATTTAAAGTAACTTTCGGGAAACATATTCTTGAAAACGATGCGTTCTATTCTAGTAGTATATCATCGCGAGTTTCGGACTTTCACGATGCATTCGGTGACAAAAATGTTAAAGCAATTATGACTACCATCGGCGGGTTGAATTCGAACGAATTATTGCCACATATTGATTGGAATGTTGTGCGTTTGAATCCAAAAATGTTTTTTGGGTATTCGGATACAACTAGTCTACATAACGCAATTCGTGCAATGACAAATGAGGTTACTTATTATGGACCATGTTACTCTTCATTCAAGATGGATGATTTACAAAAATATCAAACAACAGAGTGGTTAAAGGCAGCATTAAATAGTTCATTTGAATTAAAACCTAGTAATGTTTGGATTAGTGATTTGTGGTTTGACAAGTCATTGGCACGTAATCCAATGGCAAATAAATGGAAAGTGTATACTAATGGTCAAGCGACAGGTATCTCAACTGGTGGCAATAGTCAGACATACTGTTTACAAGCAGGAACAAAATTTTTTCCGAAAACACAAAGTCCAATTGTTTTTATTGAACAAGCAGAAGATGGAGACCCACTTGAGTTTTCTCGTGAGTTAGCTCAGATATTACAAATACACACTGATATAAAGGCACTTGTAATAGGCAGATTTCCTACTGTTAATGAAATGAGTGAACAGAAACTTCGAGTTATTTTAGATAAGTTTTTAATCTTAAAAACAATACCAGTAATATATGATTTAGATTTTGGACATACTCAACCAATATTCACCGTGCCATTGGGCCAAAATATCATGGTTACTGCAAGTAGCAGTGATAAAATTAAGGTTAACGTACAAGAAATATAGTTTTTTTAAGCAAAGTTGCTATATTTTATTTTTACAGCAATTTGGCTCATTATTGAGGACTAGGTTACAAAGTTAGCATGAATATGTGTTGGCTTTTTTATTTGTAATTAAATCCAATGAATAGGATATATAAATCAGCTTGCAATCTGCCCGACATATGTTACTTTCGATAATATATATTATGTCAACTAATGTGTTCGGGGCGGATTGCAAGTCATTTACCAGATGTTTAATCAATTAGTAAAATTCCGGAAATCTTTTTGTAATTTCACTGGTTGTTTTTTTATTTGTAAGACACTTGTTATTCTATTATACCAATGTCATACACTAATGTTAAATCACTGTCCACGGTTTCTAAAGCTTATTTTAAAGCTGTTTAACACATTGATTCCGCAATTATATTTCTAAAAAATACAGTTACTCAGTTGCTTTGCTGAGTAACTGTATTTTTTGATTGTTTATAGTCTTAATTAATGTGACTAGGTACTCGTACGAACCGTTAATTTAGTAGCTTGATAAATCTGTTTTGCTATTGCTGGTATTTGCAATCGGTATTCATCATCAAGACGACCAATTTGTTGTGAGCGTCTAGCTTGTCCAATTTTATAGTATTCAAAGAAGATATTAACTTTTTTGGCATATCGTTGATTAACGATACGTACTTCATAAATCGTATTGGGTTGTTTGGTGAATAGCGTTTGGATAGTTGTAATCATGTCGTCAATTGGATTCATTTTTCTCTGATAACCGTCCTAATGTCTTCATAAGCGATAAATTGTTGATTGATGTAGACACCTAATTCTGTGAAGCCATTGACTAAACCAGTCACATTAGGAATCAAATAACCATCAGTAGTTTCAATATTTTGTTGTATAGTCACTATGTGATAATTAACACATGAGTGTTGCAAGATACTTTGTGCTTCATTTAGTGGTATTTTTGGTAACTTTTGCGGTTTCTGATTACGTTGTCTGTCATCTTTAACTAAAGACGAGGTGTGATCGGATAAAAAGAAACCATTCCATTTGATTTTGCCACGTTCACGATAATCATTTTGAAAATATCGATTGATAATCGTACTAAAGTCTTCTTTGTTTGTCATCTTACTTGGCCAGTATACGCTTTCTTTTAATCATAGCTATTACCCCCATTATGGCCACCCACTAAGCTAGCTCGATCAATCGCAGTACCACCGGCTTCTTTAGACATGGCTCGCATGATAGCAGTTGTGCCAAAACGTTGACGTATTTCATCAACAACCTGGTCAATTTTATTTGTTTTAAGGAGATGTTCAGGTTGTTCAAAGAGATTAAGCTGTACCCCAGTGTCATCAACTAGACTACCGTAAGCAATACCAATGTTTCTAATCACTTCGCCATGCCAATACTTTCTAAAGAGATTAACCATAACAGCCATTAGGGTGTGAGTATCATTGGTAGAATGAATACGGCACTGTTTCCTAAAACCATGAGATCCTTGTTGTTCACTTTCGGCAAAGGAATAGCCGATAAACAAACTAACTAAGCACGTTTGCTTGTGATGCGCACGTATTCTTGTAGCAACCTGATCAGCCATTTCTCGAATGACAATTTCAATCTCATCTTGTTGCCTATAATCACGTGGTAACACTTGCGAGTTACTATAAGACTTACTTTTTGACTGAATGTTTTCAGTCAAATCAGAACGGTCAATACCCCAAGACAAAGCTAGCAGTTGTTCGCCCATTAGTCCCATCTTTGAACGAAAAAAATAGGGATCTTGATGTGCTAAGTCATACATCGAATGAACACCCATTAAATTGAGCTTACGCGCAGTCCGTGAACCAATACTCCAAACGTCATTGAGCTGTGTGATTGGCCATAATTTCTCTGGGACATCTTCGTAATGCCAAATACCAGTTAAATTCTTTGCATGCTTGGCTTCAATATCCAGTGCTAATTTAGCTAATACGGGTGAATCACCAATACCAACAGTTAAATAGATACCTGTTTCTGCCCGAACTTGTTGCTGTATTTTGAATGCAACTTCTGCTGGTGTCCGACCAAAGAATTGCCAAGAATCCGTCATATCAAGGATAGATTCATCAATCGAATATGGCAATAAGTGGGCATCGTCAGTGTATTGTCGGTAGATGTTATTAATACGCAAGTTCTCTTGAATATAAAGATTCATTCTTGGGTGAGCAATCACTAAGTCCGGGCAAACAGGCATATCACGTTGTCGGGTAACATTAGTAATACCCAGTTTTTCCTTGGCCATTGGTGAAGATGCTAGAACTAAACCACCGTTTGTATTTTCTTGTTCCGACATCACAACAAGTAATGCTTTTAATGGATTATAGTCACGCTCCACACACTCCACACTGGCATAGAAACTTTTGGAGTCAATCACAAATATCACACGTCGTTCTTCATGCGTATAATCATATTCAGTTTTTTGCTGGTCCACCATAGACTATCTCCAAAACAAGTGTGTATAACTTATTATACGAACAAACGTTCTGTTTAGCAAGCGCAATATTTTAAAATAAGTTAGTTAATCTATGATTTATTTTAAATAAAAAACCTTAAACATGCGTTTTCAAAGCTATTTTTAAGGTTTTTTGATTAAATTATTATTTGTATCTATTATCTGCTCATAATTATTTTTGTTTGCTTTGCTTTAATTTCCGTTTCTCATATGCTCGACGATATCTTTGCATCGTTTTATATTCTTTATCAAATAACTCAATTGGACTCTTACCTTGTAACGCTATGCGCATTGGCATGGCATTCATTTTATCAGCTACTTCATCTAGTTGTCGTTGTTTCACTGGCTTAAAACTTGTGCCTTTGGGAAACCAGTCACGTAATTTACCGTTGCGGTTTTCGTTAGAACCTCGTTGATGTGGTGATGATGGTGTGCAGTAATAAAGTTTTATTTTAAGTTCTTTTTGAACAAATTCTAAGAAGTCCCAAGAGATAAATTCAGAACCATTGTCAGCGGTAATTGTTCGTACTGCTTTACCGTAACGTTGATAAAACAGTTTAAACGCTTCAATCATGTCTTTCGATTGTTTACTTTTAACTTTAATCAAGGCGTAGAATCTGGTTTTGCGTTCAACGACCGTCATAATAGCCGAGTGGTCTTGGTATTGACCGTTATTTTGTTTCATTGGCAACACTAAATCAATTTCCCAATGACCAAATTGTTTACGTTTAGCCACCACTGGTGAACGGTCATAAATAGAATGACGGACTAACTCACCACTTTTTTGTAAGTTTTCTCGTAAGCGAGCAATCTCTCGTTGTCGCGCGCGTTGATTCTTGGCTAACTCACGTTGTTTAGGGGAGCCATCTTGGCGATGATATTTGTGGGTACGGATATCAATTAACCCTCTTTTTGACCAGTCTCTGATGGTTGAAGACGATACTGCCACATCTTGAACATTGCCGGCAATCTGTTCAGGCGTCCAATGTTCCACATTAATCCAGTGTTCAATCAGTTCCTTTAATTCTGGTGTGAGTAACAGCCCTTGTCCCATACGAAAGCGTTTTTTGGTGGCGATATATTGACCACGTTGTGCCGAATATTTAATACGCGCATGAATGCTCATTCTTAATAACGTGTGACGGTCTAAGTTTGAAAAATCTAGCACATTACCACGGTCTAATTCACGACTAATCACTGATGGATCATAACCTAATTGACGACCTATATCCGTTTGTGACAATTGTTCATTATTCCACAAATGTTCAATTAAATACCGTTGGTTTTCGTTTAATCGTGGCTGTCGTTTTCTTTTCTTTGGTTGTTCTGCTGTCATTTAATTTTTCATTCTCCTTTGTTCAAAAATACACAATTTAAGCGTAACAAACATTTATAACATCAAGATGATAAACGGTTTAAAAATTAATAGCCTCATATTACTTATCATTTGGCTTCATAAAGCTGCTTTTTCGCTTGTTTCAGCTTATCTTCAATCAGATTAATACCGCTTTCACTATTAACATCATGGCCATTCAATAAGTTTGTTAAGTCACGGTATTCAAAGGTTAAAGCAATACTGGTCTCAATTAAAGTTTGTACTTCTTTATCGAGCTCTCTACCGAAAATTAGGATATCGCCAAAGGTCTGTGACTGGACTGATTGCATGTAACGATGTAACTTCATTGACATCTGGAGTGTGTTTTGAAAGTTTGGCGCACCTGGTCTGAATTCAAAATTCTGACGATCAGAGGCTAAAACAGTTAGTAATGATTGATACGTGTTTCTGAATCCTTGTAATTGTGCAACATAGTTTTCTAATTGATCTGGTTTTAACCATATTTTTTGTGTCATGTTTTTTCTTCTTTTAAATTTCTTGATAACGTTTTTTTGGTTTTTCAAAATTAATCGTTAATTTTTGATTAGCTTGCGTGATGGCATTAATCATCGTGGCCTTGACCAACTTTTGTTGTTCAGCTGATAATTCAGCACTGTTCATGGCTTCAATGACTTCTGCCCAATGACCGGTTTTCTTTAAGACTGCTAGACTAGGAACAACTGAATCTAAAACCCATTTTTCAATCCGTTCAATACTTTGTTCTTTGGGTTGACGTATAAATTTCATTTTATGACCTAAAGCAGTTAGTAATGACCAAGCAGGCATCGACGCAACAGAAGCTTCAATCGTATCGCGCACTTTATCACCCTTTAGGAATTTTTCCTCAATTGGTTTATCAGTAAACCAAAGATACGTATACAAAATATCAAAAGTAATTTCCGTTAATGTTTTCTTGTTGTTCTGATCAAACCACGCATCAATGACATATTCTGCTTTATCTTGGTGTAATTCCAACTCCACACGGTTTTGTACATCTGTGTCAAAGCCTTTGCTGGCTTGTTCTTTATGCTTATCGTAAGCACGAATAACAAATGGCGATTTACCAAAATTTACTGTCCACCCATCATCAACGTTACCGTGAACAGCATAAGATTTTGATTTACTCCAAAAACGTTTTTCTTGCACGGCTTTGACAAGGTCATTCATATCTAGCAGACCCCATTTATCATTAATGGCAATATCTAGTCTGGTTAGATGCCCACAATATTGTCGCGCTTTTTGAAAGAAATCATGCCAAGTGATATTTTGTTCTAGCAAAGCTTTTTCAAACAAGCGTGTGCCTTTACCAGTTAAATATAAGGTTGTCCCATACTTTTGTTCAATGGCCTGTGTTTCAGGGTTTTTAATCGGTGCAAAGTCTTGCACATAGATGTTCTTTTCGCCAGCAAATGCCATTTCACGAGTGTAAAAGTTTTGTGATGTTGGACGTTCCAAAAATAAATCAGATTGAATACTTAGTACATCTTTGATCACTTGCTTGGAAGTTAAATCTGGGAATGTCAGTGAAACCCAATCGAATTGTACTTCAATACTTTGAGCTAAATCTGGATAAACTGATAGTAAATTGTCTACAAAACGTTCACTAATACCTTGTTCTTTATTTTCAATACGTCGTATTGTTTTTTCATTGATACCCATAGTAATTGCCAATTCTTCTTGTGTTACATCAAGTAATTGTCGCATTAATATCAAATTATTATTTGTTAATTCTGGTACATTTAATTCTTGTGTCATGGTATTTTTTCCTTTCAACAGTTGGTAGCGACCAACATTTTTTAAATCAACTAATTGTTTTAATTCAGTTGAAACCTTATTTTGTAATCGGACGTCAGACTGTCTCATTTTTACTTTGAAGCCGGATAGCTCACTACCGTTGATTTCACTAATTGGAATTTCACTACCGATATTGGGTAATTGCCCTAAGTCAATAGCCGAAATAGTTACGTTATAAGTTTCAATAATTTCATCATGCCATTTCATGCAAATCATGATCATGATTTCTAACGATAACCGTATGCTATGTTGAGTTGTTCCTAGAAAAATAGGTGTGTACGCTTTTGGTTCATGATTAATCGTTATCATGTCGGCTTTCCTTTCTCAAAATGTCCGATTTGACGTTTTCAACCGGACATTTGCTTTTTTTAATCTAAATGTCTGCATATCAGCGTTTGTTCCCCATATCGGGTTGACGCTTTCAGCGTTTTTACCGGTTTAACCCCCCTGTTAGTAACTGGGGGTTAAAGCTTTTTTTGTGGTTGCTTGAGCAGAGTGCGTGCCAGTCGCTGACACTCATGGTCATTCGTGTTTAACCGCGACCACGCCCCCTGCCCTCTTACGCTCCGCTAAGGGCAGGGCGTGGCACTGGCTCTCCCGGTCGGTCGAACCACTCTGCTCAAGCAAGCACTATGTACAAAAAACAAGTTGACTATCTAGAAATTAGACCATCAACTTGTTTACGTTACCTATTTACTTGATTCGTGAGAGTTGATCCAGCAATGAATTTAACTCTTTATCACGATTAATAGCATGTGTCCGAATCGACTTATAGTTTCCCAATAAGAACCCAATATTTTTCCGAATTTCTGTAATATATGGTGGCAACATCGGACTAATTTCTTCTAAATTGCCATCAGCAAGAATTCGTTTCAATTCATCACTAAGCTGTGAGAGATGTTCCAAATCTCCTAGTTTTTCAATTGTTTTTAAATCAGCAATCGATTGTTCTGATAATGATTGTACTTTTTTAACGTCAAAAGCCATAGTTTCCTCTTTTCTTTTTGAACATTTGCAATATATAAAATTAAACTTAAAATTATGTTGGACTACGTGCTAAATATTTCATGAATAATATTTTCCTTTTCCGTACTTAATTGCTATATCAAATCAAATGTGGTGTAATAAAATAAACTTGTGAGGTACTGTTAATGACTAAAAACCAAACTAACAAAGACAATAATCCAGTTGAATCAACATTTCACTCAGAACAACGTTTTGCATTTATTAATGTCAAGAGTACGATTATTTTAATTATTGTAGTCATCGTTTTACTTGTTTTGTTTGCAGTTACTGGTAATTTTAACTAGACCAATCTAGGTTTACATAAGACATGCTATACAAAGTAATGCTATATCAGTGTTTCCAACCGCTTAAAAAAATGTCTTTCTCCAAATCTTTCACAAAGTCCATAAAACGTTGATTTGACGTCAAAGTTTTTAGAATTTCACAAGCCAATTTATTTTAGACCAATTTAAGAAACCCTCTGTTTTCGTATTTCTATCTGCTCGCCTAACCATTGATGCAAGTTGAACTCTTTGGGTACTTCTGGCGCAAAGAAAGCACGCACTTGACTATCACCTACTTTGATAAAGCCCCATCCTTTTAGTTGCGAAGATAACGGACGAAGTTGTTTATCATTGTCTGGAAACACCATTTTTTCAATTTCTGGTGTTGGCACCCCCATATTAATGCGTAAATTCAATTGTCCACGAATTGCTATTGGTAGACTATCTGCACTAGGTCGTTGCATACCGATAATAAGATAGAATCCCAATTCACGTCCAAGCATAGCAATCTCATTTAAATTAGACATGGCTGTTTGATAGGCTTCATAGGCGGGATCACTAAACGATAGCCGGTCATTCATTTCTCGAAAAGCACCAAACTCATCAAACACTAAAAAACATGGCTCAAAATGATAATCCTTATATGTCCCAATTTTTCCGGTCGCTTTAATTTTCTCCATTTTTTCAGCTCGTGCCATCATATTTTGATAATACTTAATGACTGCTTGATTAATTTCAGTTGGTGTACTGTGTACTCTACCTTTTAAGGCATCAATATATTTCAAACTGGCTAAATCAGAGCGCTTGGGGTCAATAATATCAACGTATTTAGTAAGTTGTAGTAATTGTCCTAAGATGGAGAAAATTGTATAGGACTTACCTGTTCCGACATTTCCAGAAATTAACGCATTATAAAAGGTGTCATATTTCCAATCAATCCCTTTGGCAATTTGTAAGCGACCTCTTTGTGGATGTAATGCCAATAACTGCCGTCTAAATTTAATCGGTTCAAACGCAAACGTACTAATCATTTTATTTTTCATAAATTCAGTTGTTTGTCGGTCAGCTAATAAGGCTATTTCAACACTTTGATCAAAATCACCACTCGCAAATTGTGCCATATACTTTTCACCATCAATTGGCTCTTCAATCAATAGTTGCCCAGTGGTATGCTTCACCTTGATTTTTAGTTTTGGATAGTAAGTTAAATAAGTATTATTGTCCATACTTTCTGTATCAAAAAAACCTTTAGAAACAACTAGCAGACTAATCATCTGCTGAAATTCAATTCGTTTTAAGTAGCGGGAAAATAGGTCAGCGTGTGTTGGTGCGTAATGTTTATAAAACCAAAACAAACTCCAACTGAAAACTATGGTTACTAGAAAGCTAAGTCCAATTGGTGACATATCCCACCAACTAAATTTCTCACGCATCAATTCTCTAAAAATAGAGATGTACCACGATATAAACAAAACATTAACCAGTAAAAAAATAAAAAGTAAAGTCCTCTTAAACAAAGTCTTTGCTAAATATTGATCACTGTATTTAATTTTTCTAAACATAAATCGTTTTGCCTCGTAATTTGTCCTTAGCATAACGAAAGTCATCATTGATGGTTAAATACCAACCAAAGATATCTAAACTATCAGTTCGTCCTTCTTGCAGTAATCCCTGAGCATTTTCATAAAAACACTGTAAGCTAATATCTAAATCGCGTAAACAAGTTATTCTATTTAACGTTTTATTTTCCATCAGTAAAGCATGAAAGTCATCAGAGCATTTTTGAATATTTCGAACAATATCTTTGTTTAAATCCATGCCCTCCTCATATTTGGGGTAATACTGTAATAAGTCTTGTATTGTAAATTTTTGTATCATATTAATCTCCTTATCGGTTGAACAATTTTTTATTTTTTAATAAGACTATAAAACTGACATATTCTCGGTGTTATAATAACAAACAGAAAGTAAAAACACTGTGCGGTTGGTAGTCCGGACATAAATGTAATAGTTTTCAGTAAACCTCCTCCTTGGTTGTCCATCTTTCTATCGGTAAATTAAGGAGAAAAGATATGCACCAAAATAGTAACTTTTTGTCGTTGACCATTATTTTTGATCAACATTTTTATGTTGGAATTTTTGAACGGCGAACTGGCAATACTTATGAGGTTTCAAAAATAAATTTGGGTACTTCAGAACCTCGTGATAGCTCGATTTAAGAACTATTAGTTGAAAACTGGCATCAGGTTCGCTTCAACACAGTGAATATCGCAAATAATGAACGAATTCAAAAAAGGTCAACCCGAAAAGAATGCAACGCCTGGCCAAAAAGGCTTTAAAATCAGGTCTTAGTATAAAAGCACAAGAAGCTGTTAAATTAGCACAAACTACCCAAAAACTTGAAAAAAAGAAACATAAATCATTAAGGAATCAAGAAATAAAAAAGCAACGTTACTTACTATCACAAAAAAAGAAATCAGAAAAACATAGAGGCCATTAATGAAAAATTACGAGCCATACTGTGCTTCAAGTTCTGCACCAGCATTTTTGTCAACGGTCTTAAAGGCTTTTGTCCATTCTTCAAATAATGAGTGAATCACCACCTTGCCCACACGACCATAAATATCACGGAATAAACATTGTCCTTTTTTCAAGTCTTTGAGCATTTCCAGATTAGCTTTGGTCACTGGTAAACCAAAGTGTTGAATAATGCTTTCTCGCTCTCTTTCATCGGCACTATCAAAAGCAAAAATCTGACCATACTGCCCATTACTCTTTTCATCATTGACATCACCAACTCTTTGGGTAGAATAAATCAACATATTATTTTCTGACCGCCCCAATCGTTTAATGCCATCTAGGACTTTTCGTCCAGCTGGTGAAGCATTGAATATCCACGCTTCATCAATAATTTCGGCACTAAATCGAGTGGTATCTTCACGCCCAAATTTCTCTAAGTATTTACCTAATGCCAACATAATCGAGACCGAATACTTTTGTGTTTCTGTATAACTGCTCGACTTTTGGTCGGCATGCGGTAAATCTAATCCCGTCACTTCTAGAATTGTCCGTTGTTTATTAAATTCAATACTATCCGTATGACCATCACTAAAGGCTAGTTTTAACATACTGTCGGGAATCACACTTTCATAATAATTGGCAAGCTGTTTAGATTTTTCAGAACCATGCTTCAAGATATCAATAATGGCTATCGTACCGACTTTTTCACCAGCCAACCGTTGATTACAAACTTGTTTAATCGCATTGGTTAGCGCTGTGTCTAACTCCATATCCTGAGAGATAGCACGAATTTGTACTAACATTTCCTTGACCAAAGTCAAAACGCTCGGAATTTCATCAATCGTACTTTGACTGTTCAAGGTTAACATTGGGTCTAACACGCCTACGTTGGAACTGTCATTAGCATTTAAAGTCACATAGTGAAAAGCATTCATCAACTCGGTAAAGAACGGATTATCGTTATCTTGTAATGAAGCCTGAAACCAGCGTCTAACTTCTTGTTTTGGATCCACGTAAAGTAATTTCACATCAAACATCGCTAAGTAAAGTAACAGAATTTTAACTAAAAAGGATTTCCCTTGTCCAGTATCACCAGTAATGGCAATATGTGGACTATCGGTTTTAGCCCCAACAATCCCTTTATTGGCAATCACTGGGTTAATTAGCAGTAACGTTCTTGAAGAAGCGACCGCACTATCCACACTAAAATAACGATTCGTATCTAATACTCGCCCAATATAAAAACCAGTCCTTGAACCTAATTCATGACTGGTGCCAAACATGAGTTGTGCTAAGGCAGGCGCAGTAGTGAATTGTCGCCACCGTTTAAACACGCCTAAGTTCGTTGCTGGTAGATTTTGATATAACAATATTTCTTGATTAAAACTTGGCTGGAACACCTCAATATCACGATTAAATGTTGATAGCCTAGTCTTGACCATACGAATTTTTTGCTTTAATTGTTTTAAATCATCATCACGAATGACTAAAACTAATAACCACTGCATAAAAGCATCTTTGCGATCCATGACATCAGCTAATTCTTGCGCTAACGCATAATTAGTTTTAGACCGTTGCGAACTATCATCATCACTAATTAAGGCATCACGCAGTTCATCTTTGTACTTTCCTTTCGAACTTCTAGTTTCTTGCTTCATACCTTTAAAGCCATCACGTTGGGGAAAGTTGACTTTGATATGGACTTCAACAGGAAACTTAAAAGATTGAATTTCCGGAATCAAGGCCAGATTATCCAAACGGTCGGGCAAGTTTAATACTAAGTGACTGATGTAATCCGTTGCTGTTTTTGTTTCTCTTTTGACAATGCCCATTTTGGCTAAATCAAAAGTCGTGTCCCGCATATTGGCAAAGTCTTTGATGTTTTGATGATGATAACTCGTACCTAATAAATTAATCAGTTTAGCTTCACTGATTTTAGTGGCATCTAAGGGTCTTAAAATACCTAACACGTCATCATTCATCGTCGTAAAGCGCTCAAAAAACTGAGCATCAAACTTCACTTGATAACGCATGGTTTCGGCTAGTCGTCTTAAAATTAAATCCGTAGCAAATTGAAACTTATCTTTTAAGTCATCACCTACATTGGTATTTTTGAGTTTCACACCGATATAAAACTCATCACGAATAGCTGGTTGAAATTCACTTTCTAAAATATTGACTTCTTCTTGCCCCATGTAATACTGCGCCACCTCGGCAATATCTTTAGCCCAATCAGGACTAGTCCCTTGAATTCGTCCGGCTAAGTCCATGTCAGCGGGAATGAGTTTTAAGTCCACATCATCATATTTTTGCAAACGTTCAAAGACATCAATAAAACTCTCTTTAAAGCTTTGTTTGTCTTGAACGTTGGCAACATTGATTTGAAATGGTTTCAATTGATAATAAGCCCAAACATCACCGACCGTAGTTAATAGCAAGTTATCTTGGTATTGTACAACTGGATTTTCGTATTTGATGTTTACTTTTTTACCCATAGATTAATGACCTCCTGTCTGAATAAATTGTTTGATTTGTTGACTATTGGTAGAAACTAACCGTTGATTGATATTGGTTGTTTTCATAAAAGTTGGTGTCGATTGAATAGCAAATTCAGCAATATAGTGTTTATTATTAGCATTTTGAACATTAATTGTTTGAATCTGCTTCGATTCATTTTTAAGGTTCAAAACATTATGCCAAAATATTTTAGGATAGACCTTTTGACAATGTGGACAATTGGCCTTGTAGAAGAGCACTGCTTCATTCTTGGGTTGAATCGTGTTCACTTTATTGTTTTGAAAATACAGTGATCCATACGGAACCAATAAAAAACCAGCCACTAGAAATACTATGACTGGTAATACTTTGATGATTATTATTTTTGTCAGCGACCTTGATGGTGTGTTTTTATCAGGTCGCTTAATACGTTGTTTCATCAGTTTTTGCTCCTATTGTATTTGATTAATTTTAATCGACGTGAATTGCTGTGTTTGAGTATCAAACCAGCCATGTAATAGAACGGTTTGGCTGATTGCCTTTTGACCAGTACCGCTTGTTTGCACCATAACAGTTGCTAGAGCTTCAATCGTTTGGTTGTCCAAATCACTAGTATAACCGGTAGCTGTGTGATACTGGCTTGTTAGACCCAGATTATCAATGCGTGATCCACCAGTGACATCTAGTCCACTATCGAATAACTGATTTTTCTGATCTCTTTTTAAATCAACAATATCGGCTATTTTACTAAAACGCTTATCATAATCTGATTGACTACTAAAAGTGTAGTAGACTTTGGCAAAAGCTAGTAAGTCATTTTTGGCTTGCTCATCGTTAGAATTGTAAGTCGTTTGTAAGTTATCAATTTGTGTTGTGACCTGTTTTTGTTGTTTATTCACTTGCGACACTTCCTTTTTAACTTGTTCAATTTGTACTCTTTTACCATTGGTAATTGACATCATGATGCCAAGACCAACCAAAAGCAAACCCATTATGCTAAGTAAAACTTTATTTTTCATTATCGAATGCTCCTTTCAAGGTTAGTCGTGACATATTAGTCACTTGCTTTTCATCAGTATCATAAGTGATTGTGTATGCCACACTTTGCACATCACTTTTAGCAATGACTAGATACTCCAAATCAGAACCCCAAGCATTTTTAATCGCCACAATTGGCACATCGTAATGAGCCTTATCACTGAATGTCACACTCGGTGCAAAGGTCTGGGTTAATTCGTTAATCACTTTTTGTGAGGCCAATCCTTTCAAGGCTTCGGAATAACTTGATGTTGGCTGATTACTAAAGGTTTTAACGAATGCAGTAACTATTTTTGTACTATCTGATACATTATCTTGTTGTGATTGTGGACTAGATAAGATTGTTTCTGATTTTTTGTGACTTAATTTAGTTTGTTTTAAATCAGCTTTAGCTTGTACTAATTGTTTATCGAGATTCGGTATTTGATTCAATTGTGTGATCAAAATACCAATCAATACCAAACTAGCAAAAATGATTAAATGACTATTTTTCATACTTCTCCCCTTTCTCTTATTTGCCTTGAATAAAAGTGACCCCTGTGCCAGCCGTTAACTCACGGAAACTTACTGTACCAGACCCACTACTAACGACATTGCATTCACTAACTAAGAAATGTTTTTTATCATCACTGATTGCTTCAACAACGGCAACGTGTCCATAAGTGGCATCTGCTCCGTCGGCGCCTTGTGAGAAACTCACTGCCCAACCAACGTGGGGCTGACTATCCGTTTTATAACCTTTTGCTTTTGCATGCTTACCCCAATCAGCACCATTACCTAAACCATTCTCAACTGGTGTTCCTAACTCTTGCATACGGTTAAAAACATACCAAGTACATTGGCCAAAAGCATAAGTATTCGTGGATGAGGTAGCGGTAAAGTTCGTATTCTTGATTTTATTTTTATAAGCACTAGGAATTTCTTTTACCGGTGCCCCACTCGTACCCATTCCTTGCGTCACATTAGTTGCACAGCCACTAGCATTATGGGTCGTGTTATCCGTGTTTTGTGTGGTTTCTGTGCCATTCGTTGCGGTATCAACGGCTGTATTTGATGACCCATTTGAAAACTTGGCATACCAATTACGAGCAAAAGCTTGCCGTTTAGTGGTTGTCCCTTGACCACCACGTTCCCATTTAGCTCTTAGAAATTCAGTGGCTTGATTGACATCAGTCATCTTCAACCCTTGTTTTAACAAATCAGAATTAGTACCGTCATGATTTAAAGCAAAATTTAATTGTAAACTAGCATCTGACCACTGCTTATTTTGGGTTTTGGCATAAGTTAATAAAGCCACTCGTCTGGCACTATCCCATTGATTAAGTCCAAAAGCATAACCCCTTAAACTAGCATTCATGGCTTTGCTCTCATCATAAGTAGCATTGGATTCAATACTTTTCGGGTTGAAACCACTTTCAACTTCCATATTTCCCAAATAGCCGGCAATGCCAGCTTCAGTAACACCCGATACTTTTTTCAAATTATCATGAATGGATTTAGCTAATGCCTCCTTATCAGCACTAGTTGTCACAGTGACAGACGTGTTTGTTGATTGACATTGGTTACTGTTGCCCGCAAACATACCCAATATTAAGATAATTAAAAACACCAGACCAAGAATCGCTATTAAATAACCTTTAAGCAGTTTTTTCATTTCAATTCCTGCTCAAGTCGTTCTTTTCTTTGTTGGTGTTGATCAATATTTTGTTGTAACTTCTGATTAAAATCGTTGGGTAATGGCTTTTTCAATCTTTTGGCACGTAAGTAAGGCTTATGATTAATGGCGTTGGCTGTATTTTTGACAACATATCGGGTTCGAGTCTTCGGTACATCTACATACTCTTGTGTGGAAATCTGGTCTGCTTTGAGCTTTTTAGAACGTTGATAACGAGCGGTGTTATCAGGTTCATGTTGTGGCTCATTTGTTTGGTGCTTTTGCTGTTTCATCTTCTTTAGTCGTTCAGCACGTTGTTTGCGAATCTTGCGCGCGTGCTTTTGCATATCTTTGGCTAAATATTCTTTGCGATCTTGCTTGCGTTGGTCTTGTTGTTCGGCTTGTAACTCAGCACGTAAGGCGTTGTCATCAAATTCTGAATTGTGTTTCGTTTGATAGTTGTCACGCCACTGCTTGCCTTGATTGAAACCACTTCTAGCGCCACTATATAGTTGATTCGCCCGATGCTTCATTTCACCAGTCGCATTTAAGGCTTTACGACCAGCTTTAGTCATACTGATTTTATTCATAGCATTATTCGCAACACTTGAGCCAGTAATCGTTTGCACGAGCCAACTTTTATTTTTCCACAGCAAGATCATTAAGGTAATGTAGACAATGGAGTTTAACATCGCACTGGCACTCCCTTTAACAGGGACAACGACATCAGTCACATTACCTACCCAAGAAACAAACATGATACCAAATAACAAACCAACTTTTGCAAAGAGTAAGCCGAGTGCGCCCATGGCTGTTTTTAAAGCACTATTGGCAAATTTTGGTAACAATGAAATCAAAATCGTAAATGGTGCTAGATAGTACAACAAGACAGCGCCAAGTTGTACTAATAAATTAGCTAACCCAATCATTAGTAATGGCACGCCATAAGCCACGGACATGACCGGTGACATAAAAGCAATCGCTGATTGATACCATTCAAGACCGCCATCTTTGGAGATATAATGATTTTTACTAGCAAAGCTCGCAATTACTTTATCATCGACATTGCCCCCAATTAAGCGATAAGGATTTCCCTGTTTATCCTTGTTTTGATAAGCACTCGCAACATCAGCTTGACCAAAGTTGCCTAGTGCAAATGGTCTGGCTACGGCTTTTTGAAAGTAGACATAACGTAAAGCATTTTGAAAACTATCACCGGTATCAGAAAAGCTCGTCTGGTTAATATTACTAGTAGCCGTAAAGACCTGTGTCTGGGCTTGTGAGGTTAAGGTATTAATCGTTTGCAGGACTTTGCTCCCCGAACCAACCCAAGCGGTACCAATAATAGCAATCACTAAGACAGTGAGAATAGATTTCAACCCACCACCATGATTAAAGGTTTTAGAAAACACCCAAACGAGACCAACACCAAAGGCTAAGTAAAGCAAACCTTTAAAAGCTTGACTCTGCCAGGAACTTTTCGTGTATTGCCCGACATCGGTTAAGATATTGTTTACCCCATTGGTAATGTTAGTGAGATCAAACATCGTCGATAGCGATTGATCAAACAAAGGATAAACAATATTTAAATTAATCGCGGTAAATAAATCAGTGACAATATGTGAAGCCCCTAAAGCAAAATCAGTAATCGAGCCATCTTCGTGATAAATTTTGTAATTGGCTAAAATGTTACTCGTCACCCAGTTCATATCCGGTGAACCAGTGGTTTCGCCTAGTTTGTCTCTAATGGTACTTTCACTTTGATTAGCTGGTGAACCATCAGTACTAAGACTATTGGTCTGTTTAGTGGTATTTGTGTTCAAACTACTCTTGTTATTCTTGCCAATCACACTACTATTCGCATTTGATGAGCCAATCGTGCCATCAGCGAACACTACATTTTGTGGTACAAAAAAAGCCGTGCCTAATAACACCGCTATGGTCAATAATATTTTTTTCATGTTTTCCTCCTTTCCATTATTTAGTTTGTAAATTCTCCCAGGTATAAATCAGTGGTAGCCCATTAAAAGATGACGGTTGTAACCCGTGAATACCCGTTTGCTTTTGGAGATCATAACCACCAATTTGATAGTCATTGTCTGAGTGATAACCATTTTGATAAAACTTAAAAACTAATTGTTGGTTGGTTTGATTGTAGTAAACTAAAATCTTGGCATCATTACCACCATCGTCACTGGTGTTTAATAAATACTTGAAATCAAACAAACCAGCTTTTTTTAAGGCTGTGTTTAATGTCGCGCGTTTGATTAGCGATGAATTACTATATTGAATTCGATAGTCTTTATCCTCGCTAGGTTGATTAGTTACTTGTGATGAAGATTGACTCGTTTCTGAATGTGATCCGGATGACTGCTTATTGTGAAATACAAAGAGTAGTAGACATATCAAAACAATCAGTAAAGCACTAGCAATAAATAAGATGAATTTTCTGCTAGTCAACTGTTTGGTTAAGTCTTTTAATTTTTGTTCAAATTGAACTTTTTTCATTGTGATACTCCTTTCGAGCGTAATGTTCTAAACGAATAGTATGGTGTCATTTGGTTGGTTCTGCCCCAACCAGTCCTATTCTAAGAATTGACGATGACATAATAAAAAGCATGCTTACACATGCTCTTCGATTATAATATTTGGTACTTTTTCTGATTACTGTTTAAGTGTTGATCTTGATAAAGTTGTTTCTTCTGAAACCAATAACGCCAGTAATGTAACATGGCATATTTAAGCGTAGTTTCAAAAGGTAGATCATCTATTTTCAATACCTTATCCAATTTATAAACGGTAAATAGTGAGATGACTAGTAAAGCAAAGCCAAAGGTTAATCGGTCATTTTGGATTTGATAAAATTGAAAAATAAAGATAATGGCCACGTCAATCACTGTGGTAATCGTTAGCAACCCTGCCACTCGCGAATCAATGAAGACTGGTAATTTCAAGTCACCATAAATCGTTCGAAACTTAGCAGAGTTTGTATAGACACGACGATAGTTAAACATTTCTTACCCTCCTAACCCTTGAATAAAGGTCAAGACAGAATTCATTAAGCCCGAAAAAGCATTTAAGGTGTTGGCTGGCCCATTGACGAAGAAATAAATTAAGCCACCAATTAAAATAGTGACCCACATATCTTTGTTTTCATTTTTACCATAGTGTTGAATGGCTCGACCACCTGCTATGATAACGACTAGTCCTAGTAATACAGGTTTTAAAGCATTATAAATATCCATTAGTTCTCCTTTCTATGCTTGGATAAATTTAGTGACGAAATAAGTTGAAGCTTGTTGTTTCAAATACAGTCGAATCGTTTGTACTTGTGTGATATCTGAATCGTGAACTTTGACGGTCATAGTCGCTGTCACTATTGGATTTTTACTAGTACCAGATACTTTGATTGAACTATCATTAAGAGAAACAAAATCAACTGCGCCATCTAAGCCAACAGGATATGCCATCAAAAAAGCCATATCTTTCGTTGATGAGGAAACATATTTTTGGGCAAATTGTTTGGTGAACTTGGCAACTTTTTTTGTGGTTTGTTCACTACTCAGTGTCTTTCCAGTGTTAGCTAATCGAGATTGACCTATATGACTGACACTGTTAATGGGATTGGCGACATAAGGTAAACCAGTAACGGTTAGCTTTTCGTTATCCTGTTGGTAAGGAATATCAACGGTTAATTGACTTTGTTTGTTATTGGCTTCAACTGTTAAACGATATTGTGCTGTTTTGACGGTATCTACTGTGAAAATACCAGTTAATGTAGATGAAACCAGCTTTAAATCAGTATTTTTATCGGTATTAGGTAACGTTAAATTACTGGATAAATATTGAGTTAGCTGTTTCGTTCGCGTATCGGAATCACCACTTGCTGGTGAATAATAAACTTTTAAAAACTGGGTCATGTACTGATCCACTAATGGATTATAACTGGTTGTACCAGCATTTTCTTGGTTAATGCGGTGATTCAAAGTGGTGACTGTTTGTTGTAAAGATTTATTTTTATGCGCAGTTGCATTAGCTAAAAGTAGCACATAACTCAAGTAAATAAAAAGCCCTATTAAGATTAATAGGACAATCGAACGCACCCGACCTAAGTTCAAAGTATGTGCTTTAGGAATTTTGATGGGTTTTTCTTTTTTCTTTTTTTCGTACTCAAAGTTAATTTTGAGTTTCGGAATCTTGAGCATCATCTTTCTCCTTTTCCATAAGTACATGTAAATAAATTACACTTTATTTAGAATTTTCAAACCGTACATTATCATCAAGAGCTTGTTTTATTACCCACTCATTAAGTTTTTTACGTTTTTCATCTGTATCTCCAAAATATTTTTGAACATTTGAAAAATTACGGCTTTTCATAAATTTTGTAATCGTTTGATCAGAATAATCACCAAATATTGTCCAGTCTACTTCAGGGAAAACTCCTCTAATAGATTCAAGATCTAGCTTTTCTTTTACTTCTTCAAGTGTGAAATAGCTTTGTTGAATCATAGCGTATATGTCTGATATGGCATTTTTTCGTGGATCGGGATATATATAGAATTCCTTTGGTTTATCATTTATTTTTTTAACTTCTTGTTCCAAAACTTTGAATTTGTGTTCTGGAAAAAAGTTAATTTTAGAAATAATTAAATCATTCGCAAAAGAGTAGTTAAAAGAATCGTCATCCAAAGTGTCATATTTACACAATATATTATCAACATATTTTTTTAAGGTATTATCTAAAAAATTATAAAAATTAACAAGGAATTCTTTATATTTGTGAATTCTATCAATTTTATTTGAGTTATTATCAATAAAACAAAATTTTTCTTCTAATAATTCCGAATGAAAAACATAACTTTTTTTCTTCAAATTTACTGTTTTTGCTATTAGCAAAGAATACAATTCAAAATTGCGTTTATGAAAATCTAAAAAACCATTATCAATTATATTATTAATTTGATCAGTCACTATTGTTAATACTTCGTCAGTTGACTCTTCTTTCATTGAATCTATATTTTTAATACTCATAATAAGTAATTGTTGGAAATCTTCAAAATTATTCCTGTCCATAGGGTAATTGTCTAACACAGGAAGTAAGTCGTTAATATTATCTATTTTAATAAAGAAAAGAAATCCAACATACCTGGCTAGTTCAGTTTTATCACCCCGAAAATGATTTTTATCGATTTTACTAGATAATTTTGAAATTTTTTCAAGCAAATAATTCTTTGCATCATTAGCAATGGAAATCTTTGATAAACCATAGTTCTCAAGTAGTGTTCTGATGCTTTCTTTTTTCAAGTGTGGAACAATATTTTTTACATCATCCAACGACAGATTATTAATAATTGATGATGTTCTTATTAAATCATTGTTTTGGGAAGAACCATAATTTGCGTTACCAATGGCAGTTAATAAGCATTCAAAGAAGCGATGAACCACCTGTTGAAATTCTTTATATTGATAAATAGTGATACAGTTCAACTCAACGAAGTTAATTAATAAACCAAATTCTTGTTTGGCATATTCGAGATTATTATTAGCTGAATTCCCACCATTCATATAATTGTTACGTTCATTTCTAAGCTCATCTAACAAATCATTAATTTTAAAAAGCTTTCTATATACAAATCGAAAGCTCTGTATTTCATCTCTAAAATAAAGTGCTATTTTTTGTGTTTGATTATCTCCATTTATTATCAAAGCATCAATAGCTTGTGTTAAATTATTAAGGCCTGACTTCGATTCAGGAATTTCCTTAGATTCAAAGAAAGACAAAACTATATGATTAATATTAAATTCAGCGACTAAATAATTCCAATAATCTTTTTTATCAAACGCCTCATTAGCCAGCTCTCTGAATCTTATTTTTGCCTCACTATATTTATGTTCGTTATAAAGGTTATAACCACTTTGTAAAAAAGGATTTTGATTGTATGAGAAATTATCATCAGATTTAAAGTCAAAAAAATTTATAAAGCCAGTTTTATCATTTAAAAAATTGGTTAGTGTAATATTATCAGAAACACTAAATTTGGTTTCACTATTATTTTCCCATGATAGGCTAGATAAAAAATAGAATACTTCATCTTTTAAATTAGAAAAAGTAACGATTGAATCAGGATCAACAAAATAAAGATTGTCTAGAAACTTGATGTTATTCCATAATTGTTTGGAAGTGCTAGGAAGACCCTTGTTATCAGAATTTAACTGTTTCAGAAACTGTACTGTGTAGTTACCAAACTCTTCTTTATTAATTTTTTTATTAGTTTCACTTGTAAAAACTTCAATACCTTTATTTTTAAAATACTGGACTTTAGCACTATCTTGTTTATTGACAGTAAAGAAATAAGCTTTTTTAGCATTGTCAGAAAAACCTTTTTGAATCAACCTGAAAATTGAATTGAATGTTGAGTCACCTAAGGAGTATCCTATAAATAATATTGTATTATTCATAATAATTGATTTGATTAGTGTAGAAATCATATAAAAATTGGTTTCATAATCTAAATAGTCATCCTCTTTAAGAACCATGTTTTTTTCAATCAAGTCGCCATGCATTTTAATTAAATAATGATCAGATTGTGAATAGGGAATATCTGAATCTTTCTTAATAATTTCATATTTGTCAAGGCTAGAGTTCATTTTCTGTTCAAGCAATGAATCATAATTTGTTGTAATAATATGTCTAGGCTTAATCCTGAAAATTTCATCATGTATTTCATTAGGTTGTGCATTGACATGTTCTTGGAAGATATCTAGAATTTTTTGCAAATATTTTTGTTGCCCTACTGAATCAAAATAGTATTGTGCTATTTTTAAATAATCTGTTCCCTGAATATTCATTTCAGACTTAAATTCTTCTATTAATTCATCCCAACTAGGTAATTTAGAATTTGCTGATACACCTGCTCCAACAAAAATAAGTAAAGAATTATTATCAATTGCGTCATTAATATGCTTTATTATCGTTTTGTTCATAATTTTTGTCACATCTTTCTATCCGTTTAATATCAATATTCTTAAACTATTTACATCTTACTTAGTTAAGTATACTATTTTGCATAATATATATTATGAGAATAAAAGTCACTGACTAAATAAATTTATTTTAAATGTTATCTGCATCATTTATTATTCTTGTCTGTATTTGTGTTTTCTGATACTATTTTTGAACTTTTTATTGAGGTACTCTCTGATGCTTCCTCAATTGTGACAAACGTATCAGCATATACTGTCCAATCAGTCGCATTATTCCCAACAAAGGCAAACTTCAATCCTTGTGGCACTAATTTTGCCCCAGGCTGCAAATCAACTTGTAATCTTTCGCTTTCGGTTGGATTAATTAAGATGCGAATAAAAGTATCATCATTGTTAACTTCTCCCGACTTACTTTGTTGCATGAAATTAAATTGGTAATTTGAAATGATTGGTTCACCATTATCATCACGAACCGGATTGTTTTGATTATCAGTTTGGTAGTTAGGTGAAACACTAAATAAAATCAAATCGTGACTATCAAAAGCATCAGCGGAACGAACTCGTCCGACTGGTGCTTTGTCTTTACCAGAAACAAATACAGCATCATATTCTGATTCTGGTATATCATCAGTCTTTGAATCAGAATTTGGTAATAATGTGCCAGACTTTGTGGCCACTCGCGCACCACCTCTGCGATTACTACGTGCTTCACCGCCAATTATTGAAGCATTGATTAACTTCAATTCAGTACCAAAAGGTTTAGCAAAATCAAAACCAGCTTGTGGTGTGATGTTTTCCGTATTTAGAGTGTTATTGATGTTTAACACAGCAACAGAAATGTCGCCATTTGTCCCAACTTTGTTGCGACCTACATAGGTCAATTTTCCTAAGCTCTTGCCTTGTAGTGATAATTTGTTAAATTTGTTAACCATTGTTGTTTCCTCTTTCTTCTTTATTAATATTTTTTGATAAACAAAAAAAGCTCAAATATTTGAGTTTGAACTTTTGATAATTTTACTTTATAAAATTAATGTACTACACAGATTGTTTGTTGCAATAAAATTTACGACACAAACATTTTTTGTAGAAATCCTTTTTTCTGTTCCTTGAGCAAATTCAACTTACGCTGATGAAGAGCGATAGTGTGATCTAGTTGTTTCAAGAAGGCTCCTATTTTAATCTGTTCTTCAATTTTTGGCAGTGTGATTTTGAATTTTTTTATGTCTTTTTTTGTAAGTTGTGGTTGCGCAGATCCGAAACTAATTAATTTAATTTGTTTTATTCCTAATGGTGCCTTCAAAAATTGTGCTATAAAACTAGGGCTATTAAATTTGTCAGTTCTTAGAATTAACATGCCTGAATTTATTCGGGCATGTGGTATATTTTCATTTATTCTTTCGTCATAAAGCCCTATATGTCCAATAGATCCTCTAGAAGTTAAAATAATATCATTTAAATTTACTTTACCATTTCCTAATAATTCAGATTTTAATTTAGTGATGTATTGATTTTCTTTAAATACAAAACCTTGTTTAGTGACATTTGTTGCACTTAAAAATAATGTATGCCCACTATTTTTAAAATCATCTCCTGATGGATAATTTTTACCTCTGTCACCGTCAATTATTTCAGCAGCATCTTCTAACTTACGCTCTTCCCAATCGTCAGCAAACCCTGAAAATCTCAACTCAGGAACTTTTGCGCCATTTTTGGGGAACATTTTTTGCAAGAAGCCTTTTTTCTGTTCCTTGAGTAAATCTAACTTACGTTGATGAAGAGCGATAGTGTCATCTAATTGTTTAAAGAATGAACCGATTTTTTGTTGTTCTGAAAGTTCAGGTACCATAATCGACATTTTCGACATTTGCTTACCTGAAACCTCAACAAAAGTAGATCCTGCACCGGTGACTTCCCCATATCGCTTGAGCTCATTAGTTCTTGAAAAAATAAAATAACTATCAAGTTTATTTTGATCAGGAACAATTGATTGAAAACCTTGATTAGTTGTAGCTTCTTTGGCTAATATAGCGGTGTTTCCGATACCAGCACGAGAAGTAAATAAGACGGTTCCTACTGGTAAAATTCGAGCTGAACTCTTCTTTAGACCTAGTTCAGTAATAGTCTTTTTACTTTTACTAACATAACTTTGTTCTCCAATTTCAGCTGGAGCATACCAATCAATATCACCGTCCCAGTATTCAGGGTTCGATGTACTTGGTGTTCCACCACCCACAATATTAGATAATTCTCCTAACTTACGCTCTTCCCAATCGTCCGTGAAACCTTGAAACCTAATCTGAGGTGTCATTTTACTCATGTTGACCACCTGCTAGAATTTTTTTTGTGGCTTCAATAATCTCTTCACTTTCTTTTGTTACTGTTATTTGATTCATCATGTCTAATAGATCTGATTGATTTTTGGAAAGCTCGTTTTCAATCTTAGCAATTTCGTTACTGACTTTTACAAGATTCACTGGCTCTTCTTCTTCAAAAGTATCGACATATCGTGGAATATTTAAATTGAAATCATTTTCTTTAATTTCTTCAAAGCTTGCTACATGTGAATACTTATCTGCGTCTTCACGTTGCTTATAGGCTTTCACAATCTTTTCAATGTGTGCTGGCAATAAAATATTTTGATTCTTTTGCTTATCAAAATCACTTGAAGCATCAATAAACAAAACATCTCGTGTTGCACGATGCTTTTTAAGAATAATCACAGTGGTTGGAATACTTGTCCCATAAAAGATATTAGCGGGTAAACCAATCACGGCATCAATAGCTCCCATTTCAAGTAATGCTTGACGAATAGTACCCTCTGCTGCACCACGGAATAATACACCGTGTGGTAAGACAATACCCATTGTGCCAGTATCTTTCAAGTGATAAAAACCGTGTAATAAGAAGGCGAAATCAGCTTTTGATTTAGGAGCTAGTTTACCGAAACGTTCAAATCGTTGATCTGATAAAAACTTATCTGCTGCTGACCATTTAGCTGAGTATGGTGGATTCATCACTACGGCATCGAATTGATAAGGCTCTTCAGTTGGCCAATCAGAATCTAAGGTATCACCATTATTTAAATTCATACGCTCTTGATCAACGCCATGAAGAATTAGATTCATACGTGCTAAGTTATAAGTGGTTGTATTTAGTTCCTGCCCATGATAATGGATTTGCTTTGGATTAGATAAATAACGACGGATATTCAACATCAATGAACCTGAACCCATTGTTGGATCATAGATATGAAAGGGTGTCCGATCCTCTTGGCCGATAGAAGTAATTTCAGAAATGATACGTGACACGGCTTGTGGTGTATAAAATTCTCCAGCTTTCTTACCAGCCCCAGCCGCAAATTGGCCAATCAAGTATTCATAAGCATCGCCAATTACATCACCATCATGTTCAAACAAATCAATTTCATCTAACGCACGAAGCACTTCGGTAATAGTGACGTTACGTTGTTGTGCATTTGAACCAAGTTTAGTTGAGTTTAAATCAATATCTGCAAACAATCCTTTGAATTGATCACCTTGACGTTCTAATTCATTAAAACCAGCTTGCAAATCTGTTAAATTAAATTCGTAGCGATCTGCTTGTTGACGATACGTATAAAATAATTGTGTTGGCTGAATAAAGTAGCCTTTTTGCAGTTGAATAATTTCTGTTAGTTCTTCTGCATCGTCCTTAAACCATTCTGTCAGGGTTTGAAATTGGACACTACGATCTGGAAAATCTTTCGTTTGACCATTCTCTTGTTCATAGACTTCACGAAGTTCAGCATCTGAAAGATACTTGTAAAAGACTAGTCCTAAAAGATAGTTTTTATATTCACTAGCATCCATCTTACCACGTAAAATATCCGCTGCTGCCCATAGTTGTTGCTCTAAACTTGTTGCCATTATAATTCTTCTTTCCACTTTTGAATGAGATCAAAACGTGCTCGTAAACTTTGTTCAATAATTTTCGTACGCTTTCGGTACTTTTCACCTGTTTGAGCCTCAAAATCGTTTTTTGATAAGGTCATCGTCGCTAATAAGTCAGGTAAATATGGAATCACTTGTTTATCAGCCTGGTACTCGTTAACTGCTGATTTTAGTAATTCAAGTGACAAACCAAATTCTTGTGCCTGCTCTGCCATTATTGCTTGGATTTTTGCTTGAATTGCAGTTTCTTTTGAAGCAACCACATCAATGTTATCTGATGTTTGGAGTAGTTGCTCTTTTAAATTTTGATACATTGGTTGCACCAACGGATCTTTTCTTTTAATTTCTTGATCGAACTTCTCAATGGCACCATCTTCTTTATCCTGAATCGCTTTTAGCAATTGATTAATATAAAAACTATCCACTTGTTCTTTATGGGTTGCATTCTGTGTTGATGAGAAAACAATATCTGATAACAATTGTTCTAGGTCAATGGTATTATCGCCATTTCCTTCAATTTCATCTTTAATGGTTGCTTTTAAATTTTCAGCCTTACCTTGAAAACTTGGTAACTGTGATGTAATTGGTGCCAAAGCATCAGCTTCTTCTTCGTAGTCATCATAACTTTTTAAGATTTTAAAGTTATGCGCTAACTTTTGATAGGCTTTCACTTGTGCAATCATACTTGGTAAATGTCCAGGACTTTCCTCTAAGATTATTTCTGCCTGAAAATATTGATTCACCAAATCATCGAATTCTGTTCGTACTTCAGCATATTCTTTAGGCACTAGGACTTCAAAATTTTGCTTTTCATTAGAAAACAAGCGGAAAGTATCCTGTACATTTTGTTTCATTGTTTCTGGTTTACGGAATGTAACAATCATTCCTGCATCTTTACCAGCATAAATCCGGTTGGTTCGAGAAAAGGCTTGTAATAACTTTTGGTATTTCAGATCGCGATCAACGTAAAGTGTTTGAATCGTTGGTGAATCAAAACCAGTCAGCAAGCGATCTACAACTATGACTAAGTCCAGCCACTGCCCATTAAATTGATACTGTTTTTCTTTACGAGCTAAACGCTTATTAATATTTTGGTTGTATGACTTTTCATCAGTATAAATGGTACTATCGAACTGCTTCGCATAGTCAGACATAATCTCAAGCAATTCATCATCGGTACTGTTTTTATCTTGTTGGTCAGGATTTGTTGAGAACGTGATCGCTATGCGTGGAAAATCAGGGTCAATCAATTGATGACGCTCATCAAAATGGCGCCCCGTCATGAGTTTTCCTGAAGCTTTCATCTCTTTTAGAGTATGATAAATCCGTTTAGCTTGAGCAATCGAGTGCGTGGTTAAAATACCAGACATGGTTGGATAACCATTTTGCACTTTAAATTTTTTAATAACGCTCCGACGATCAAAAATTTTGTGTAGCATTGCCTGAATATGTTGATCAGTTTCGTAAATATCGGTCGGTAGTAAGCGCTCTTGTGCCAAGAGTTCATCTGGTACTTGATCATGATTAAGGCGTGCAATAATTTCTTCTTGATCTCCTTCTGGCAAAAGTGCATGATACTCGACTTGAAAACCAAGTACGGCTTGATCATCCATCGCATTTTTAGTGGTATATGCATGTAATAACGGACCATATTGTTGTTCCGTTGTACGGGCATAAGTACCATTTTCTTGCTTTTGGTTTTCTTTAAATATTGGTGTCCCTGTCAAGCCAAACCAAGTGGAATTGGGTAAAATCTTTTTGATGTTTCGCATTTCTTCATCACTCACCGCACGGTGAGCTTCATCGACGATAAATACGATATGTTCTTGACGTAGCTTATCAAACTGATTATGTCCGTTTTGTTGCTTACTTTCATCTTGTGCCGAACGCATCGCTGCAGAAAGTTTTTGAATTGTTGTAATCATAATCGTGTTATTATTCTTTTTTGATAATAACTGTCGTGTTAATTGCTTTTTATTTTGGATGCCGACAATCAAAGTATTATTGATACTGTTGCCCGATGTTTGCCCTGTATGGTATTCTGAAGCAAACTTGGTAAACTCATCTTGTGTTTGAGCATCTAAATCAGTTCTGTCAACAACCATAATCGTGCGATCAACACCAATTGCATTTTGGGCTAATAATTTAGTAGCCACAAAACTCGTAATAGTTTTACCTGAACCAGTCGCATGCCAAATGAAACCACCTTCATGTAAAGCAGCTTGACGTTTGATTTTACGAATAGCATGAATTTGATATGGACGTAAAACCATCAAAAACTTTTGACTCTTTTGATCATCTACTAAAATCGTGTATTGGCTGATGAGTTCATGCGCATCTGGAATTCTGAGAACAATTCTGGCAAAATCAAATAAATCAGGAATTGGTACATTGTCTTCAGTGCGCCAGTTAAATAAAAATTTGGTCATGCGTTGATAAGCGTTATCGGTATCTTCACTTGGACGTGCAAAATAACGGGTATCAACCCGATTAGATACCACAAATAATTGTGTAGTCGCATAAATACCATTGAAAAAACCATCTTGCGCATAGCGTTGTATCTGATGATAGGCTTGCATGTATCCGTCTTTAGCCGATTCTTTTTTGAGTTCGATATGGATAATTGGTAAGCCATTGATGAGTAGCGTAACATCGCCTCTGGTACTGCGTTCAGTATCTGGAACAATTTGATGCACGACCTCATAAGCTGAAGTACCACCAGCTACGTCTTTATTACGGAAAGCTTCCAAACTAATTTTTTCTCCAGATTCTCGCTCTAAGAGAATTTGGGCAACCCCATTTTCACCACGTAACCATTGTGATGCTAAAAATGGTGAACTTGTTAAACGTAGGAATTCAACTCGAACACGTTCAAATTCTGTATCTGTGAGCGATAAGCCCTCCAAAACAGCCGTATTTAAACGATTAAGATGATTTCTAAAATTAGACCAAAGATCAGCTTCAGTTTTCAAATCTGAACGAAATCGCCACTGATTTTCTTTTTCACTTAGAATATGGATAAATTGATTTTCAATTGATAACTCTGATGACATGATTGACTGATCCTTAGTTGTAATTAATAAATGATCGTCAATGCAATTTTATAGAAAAGTGCATTATTCGATTGATTATTGCTTCTTCTATTATGCCATGAAAAGTCTCAATATAAGCCATGCAAATGGAGGAAGTTGATAAAAAATAGTCACAGAAGAATAAAAGAACCTTTTGATAAGAAAAAAAGCTCAAACAAATTTGCTTGAACTTTTAGTGAACACCTACATATTATAAAAACTATATTTTCACACAGCATTTAATTAAGCTATAAAGTACTCTTTTTTTACACTAGGTAAGATATCAAGAGCACGCTGGCGGATACTCTTGTGGACTTCATATTGATTTGTAAAGTCTATAGACTCACTAATAGATTTTGCAATACTGTGGGCTACATCGTTTTCTAATTTGTAATTACTCTCTTGAAGTAAATACTCCGTAAGTTGATTACAAAAGAACATCTTATCGCTATTTACCATACAATTTCTCCTTTAACTAATTATTTGTTATATCAATTATACCATCAATTTTTAAATTATCGCAAAAATCTTGATTATGAATATATAATTGAGTTTGAGGATTATGTTTTTTTAAACCTTCAATAACGGCATCGCGAGATATCGTATTATTCTGATAATCAGCCATTAATTTAGATGGGTTACTGTCTGTCTGTCCCCCATAAATAAAGTCATAATCATGATGCACAATTGATACATCGGAACGGTTTTCAAACACAAAATTGGCAAATTCATCATTGTAGGTTGGAAAAACGCAGAACTTATAATTCGGTGAATCAAAAAAAATATCCCACAAATTATCAATATGATATTGTAATACAATAGGATCTGATTTTAAATCATTGTTCAAAAAGACACTATCAACATTTTCATACTTACGATTATTACCGATATATTCTTTGGCTTTTTCCAAATCTGATGTTAAGTAGAATCCGGCTCCAAAATCTAAGGCATTATTTAAATTGTGATTGACATCAATGCCATTTTGTAAGGATGTAAGCTGACTTCGTGTCGTTGCATGATACCATTCAGTTGCTTGTAATGCTTTTTTTATTCGATTTTGATATTTTTTAGACAGATTATTAAACTCTGTAATTGTGGTCAAAATAAATTCCTAATTTCATTAGTTTCATCACTAATTATAACATTATTTGATGTGATTTATATTTAATCTAGTATATGGTTTATATACAATAGCACGTATCATATCACTCTTTCTAATGACTAAATCACTTTTTATTTTTTAGTCTTTCACTTACTTATGGTATTTCACGACATAAGCCTTAGGCGCGCTTATATGCCACTATAAGTGCTCATCTCATCGGTCTTATGATTTTCTTCAACACAGTACCAGACTTTTCTCTCTGTACCTGCGCTTGATTGATGGCTGATAATCATATAAAATTGAGTTATTGAAAATAACTTTAAATTTTGATTCTCATTAATAACGTTGTCGAAGGCATTATTTTATCAATCAAGAGTATATTAAGTTTTCAATGTACTGAAACACAGCTAGTAAATCTAGTTGTGTTTTTTTGTGCTGATTTTTAATGTTAATACTTTCTTAATAATTATTCGTATTTGACAAAAAGAATAAGCACAAGGAATGTTACAGAAGTATTTCAACTCCTGTTTCACACCCTATGCTTATAAGTTTATACTTTAAGGTCAACCCAAAAACCACATGTTTAATATTATAGTAATCTATTAGAAACATTGCTGTAAACTTAAAGCACTTTATTTTTATAACAAAGCACAACTTTTTTAATATTATCACGATTTCGTTTAAAAGTAAACCTTGATTACACGCTTTTAAAACATCTCTATACAGCCTTTAAGCAATCTATTTACTCACTAGTATATCAAATATTTCAATCAATTAAACCGTCTTTAAATATTTATATTTTAAGCACAAATAAAAAAGACATATCTAGTGTCTTTTGTTTATTATTTATATTACTGATTTTGATAGCTTATTTTTTCTTATTTTCGCGTTCTTCAAACATACGCTGTTTACGCTTTTCATAAGCTCTACGATAACGTTGCATCGCTTTATATTCTTGTTCAAAGACTACCATAGGTCGTTTGCCGTCAAGTGCTTGTCTAAGTGGCATTGCATTCATTTTAGAAGCCACTTCATCTAGTTGTCGTTGCTTCACATCTTTAAATGACGTGCCTTTAGGGTACCAATCACGTAGCTTACGATTTCTGTTTTCATTAGTACCACGTTGCTGTGGTGATGACGGTGTAGCATAATATAGCTTGATTTTAAGTTGTTTCTGGACATACTCTAAAAAGTCCCATGAAATAAATTCAGAGCCATTATCAGCGGTCACAGTGCGCACGGCTTTACCATAGCGTTCATAAAATACCTTAAAGGCTTCAACCATATCACTAGATTTCTTACTCCGGACTAATATTAACGCTGTAAATCGCGTTTTGCGTTCGGTTAAAGTCATAATTGCAGTCGTATCTTGATACCGTTGATTATTCATTTTTGCAGGTAAAACCAAATCAATTTCCCAGTGTCCAAACTGTTTACGACTTTCTACTACCTGTGAGCGATCAAATATAGAGTGACGGACTAATTCGCCGTCATTTTTTAATTGATCGCGTAGTCTTGCAATTTCACGTTCTTTAGCACGTCTTGTTTGGGCTACTGTACGTTCTTTTGGTGTCCCATTTTGACGATGATACTTGTGTGTCCGAATATCTAGTAGTCCTTGTCTAGCCCATAATCTAATGACAGATGCGGACACATCGACATCTTGTACATTACCAGCAATTTGTTCAGGTGTCCAATGTTCATCATTAACCCAAATCTCAATGATTTCTTTTAATTCAGGTGTCAATCTTAAACCAGTCCCCATTTTACTACGCTTTTTTAACGCAAGATATTGCCCACGTTGTGCCGAATACTTAATACGTGCGTGTATATCCATATTCAACAGTGTTCGTCTATCTAAATGTGAAAAATCAAGTGTGTTCCCACGGTGTAGTTCACGTAGTATTGATGACGGTGTATATCCCAAGCGCCTAGCAATATCAGATTGGGTCATTTTCTCAATATTCCACAAATATTCAATCATATGCCGTTGATTTTCATTTATATGTGGTTGGCGCTTTCGTTTTTTTGGTGTTTCATCACTCATAAAAAACACTCCTTATTATAATAGTCCGACATTTAATGCCTATCATAAAGTTTATCACTTTCTCATTTATGCCTATTATTTTATTTTTGACCCTATTGAAAAGCAAAAAAATAAACACAGATTTAGTCATAGAACATTGAAATCTCCTAATATTTGCAATAGATAATTTTTCAAACATGGACTAACTACGCTCTCTTAATTGTTTTTTAGCTTGGTACAACTGTTCTTCAATCTTGTTTAAACCACTGTCACTAGTACGATCAGTTCCCTTTATCAGCAAGTCTAAATCACGATAAGCAAACGTAATAGCGATTGATTTTTCAACCAAATCTTGCACACGCTTAGCTAAATCATTGTTAAAAAAAAGCACATCACTATAGGTCTGTGATTGTGCTTGTCGTATCGTTGTGTGTAATTGCATTGATACACTTAAAGTTGTTTGGAAGTTGGGCGCACCAGCTTTAAATTGAAAGCCTTGTCTATCGCTTTCTAAAGTCTGGTCTAGTTGACTGTATAAGTCTCTAAATCGTTCTAACTGCTTAATATACAGCTCTAGTTGTTCTGGCTTTAACCATATTTTTGTTGGCATTTTTCAATTTTCCTTTTTTAGTTTACAATAAATAATGTACCTTATTCAGCTAATAGAAGTTCTAAAATATCTGTTGTGAGTCAATGGTTTATAAAAGACAATGATCGTTGTACATTTCCTGTTCCTTATCAAAAGTTATATTTGCCTGATGCAAAATACTGTTTGCTTGTGTGATAGCATTAACCAAATTAGCCTCTACCAATTTTTGGTGTTCTGCCGACAACTCAACACTATTGATCGCTTCAACAATTTCATGCCAATGTCCTGTTTTCTTTAATACTGCTAGACTAGGAACAACTGACTGTAAGACCCATTTTTCAATACGTTCAACTCTTTGTTTTTTTGGTTGCCTAACAAAACTTCATTCTGTTTCCTAAAGCTGTTAATAATGACCAAGCAGGCATTGGCTCAACTGTTTGCTCAATCACTTCACGTACCTTATCTGATTTTAGCTTTTGCGCATCAATCGGCTGATTAGTAAACCAAAGGTAGGTGTACAAAATATCAAAGGTTATATCAACCAACTTTTCATCTTGATTAAACCACTCATCAAGTACATATTCTGCTTTATCCTGATGCAATTCTAATTCCACACGAGTCTTAACATCAGTATCATAGCCCTTGTTTGCTTGTTCTTTGTGTTTATCATAGGAACGGATAACAAAATCAACCGTCCAGCCATCATCAACGTTGCCATGAACGGCATAAGATTTTGACCTACTCCAAAAACGTGTTTCTTGTACGACTTTAACTAATTAGTTCATATCTAGCAGACCCCATTTATCGTTGATAGCAATATCTAACCGAATTAAATGTCCCCGATATTGTCTTGTTTTCTCAAAAAAATTGCGCCAATTCATGTTTTGTTTAAGTAAAGTTTTTTCAAATAGACGTGTTCCTTTACCTGTTAAATAAAGAGTTGTGCCAAATTTTTGCTCTACTGCTTGTGTTTCAGGGCTTTTCACTGGTGCAAAGTCTTATATATAGATATTTTTCTCGCCAGCGAATGCCATTTCACGCGTATAAAAATTTTGAGACGTAGGACGTTCCAAAAATAGATTTTCTTGAAACCCTAACACATCAGCAATCACTTGCTTTGAAGTTGAATCTGGGAACGTCAATGAAACCCAGCCAAGTTGCACTTCAATAGCTTCAGATAATTGTGGGTAAACCGAGAGGACTTTGTTAACAAATTTATCCGATATTTTTTGCTCACCAATTTCAAAACGATTAACTGTTTTTCTACTAATATCCATTGCAGTCGCTAATTCTTGTTGTGTTACCTCAAGTAATTGTCGTATCAATATCAAATTATTGTTTGATAGTTCTGGTACGTTTAATTTTTGTTTCATGTTTTTTTGTCCTTTCAACAGTTGGTATTGACCAACATTCTTTAACTCGATTAAGTTTTCTAGTTCAGTTGAAACAGTGTTTTGTCTTTGTGCATCAGACTGTCTAAATTTTGCTTTGAAACCAGATAGCTCACTACCAGTAATTTCATCAATCGCAATCTCATTACCAATATTAGGTAATTGTCTCAATTCAATAGCCGACACCGTCACGTTATAAGTCTCCATAATTTCATCGTTTAATTTCATACCGATCATGATAAGTATTTCCAACGATAACCGTAAGCTATGTTGTGTTGTGCCTAGAAAAATAGGTGTATAAGCTGTTGGCTTATTATTAATCGTTATCATGTCTGCTTTCCTTTCTCAAAATGTCCCATTTGGTACCTTTAAAGGGACATTTTTGTTTTTCAACCTAAATCGTTTCATATCAGCGTTTGTACCCCATATTGGGTTGACACTTTCAGCGTTTTTTCCGGTTTAACCCCCCTGTTAGTAACTGGGGGTTAAAGTCTTTTTTGTGGTTTCTTGAGCAGAGTACGTGCCAGTCGCTGACACTCATAGTCATTGCGACCACGCACCCTGCCCTCTTACAAGGGTAGGGCGTGGCACTGGCTCTCCAGGTCGGTCGAATCACTCTACTCAAACAAGCACTATGTACAAAAAACGAGTTGACTATCTAGAAATTAGACCATCAACTTGTTTACGTTACTTATTTACTTGATCCAGGAGAGTTGATTCAGTAATGAATTTAACTCTTTATCACGATTAATCGCATGAGTCCGAATCGACTTATAGTTTCCTAATAAAAACCCAATATTTTTTCGGATTTCCGTAATATAGGGTGACAACATCGGACTAATTTCTTCTAAATTGCCAGCAGCAAGCACTCGTTTTAATTCATCACTTAACTGGGAGAGATGTTCCAAATCTCCTAATTTTTCGATTGTTTTGAAATCAGAATCGATTGTTCCGACAATGATTGTACTTTTTTAACATCTAAAGTCATGTTGTTTACCTTCTTTCTACTTTTTTAAAATATAAATTCTGAAATCTAAAAGTTGGACTTCTTTTATTATTTTTCATTAATAAAAGATATTTCTTCTTTCTAAAATTTTTAAAACTATAACAAAAACGACATAACTACAAAGTCATGTCGTTTCTTATTCAAAAATAAAATAAATCTTCAAATTTTTTATTCAAAGCAATGCAAATTAATAACGCTAATTTCGCTGTCGGAATATATTCATAAGTTTCAATATTACTAATAGTCTGCCTAGATACACCAACTAATTTTGCTAATTCACTTTGATTAAACTCTTGTTCAGCCCGCGCCACTTTCAAATTATTTTTTAAAGTCAATTGATGATTACTATTCATTTGAAAATCATACCTACAATTGACCACGCTGTCATAATAGTAGCTATCAATAAAATAATTATCGTGATGATACTAAAGAATGAGGATTTCCTTTTAAATAAGTATGCTTCATGTCCAAGTGCCAGTAATAGAATCATAAAAAACAAATCATTTGTTGGTTCTTTTTGAACTAGGCGCACAGTAAATATAAATAACCAAGCTACTAATAACATTATATAGTGAACCACTGTTATATTTTTATGTTCAGCTATCTGACCCTCATCGTTATTTTCCTGTTGTGCGACCTTTAAAAATCTTTTTTGATTCATTTTTTATTCCCCACTTTCTTGGTTATAAGTATATCTATGACAAGTATACTTGTCAATAGTATAAGTACACTTATCATCTAGAGAGAATAAAATTAAACAAAAAAATATGAACTAAACATTGGTAAAACTATACCAATTAAAGTTAACATAACGTGAGATATCTTAAGTAGTACTATATCAGCGTTCAAAAACACTAAAAAAGGTTATTGTAAAAACTTTTCACAAAGTCCTTAAAACGCCTATTTTATTACACCACATTCTAAATCTCACAAGCAAAATATTTTTATACCAATTCTAAATTATTCTTATAGTATACTCATTTTGTCACTATGAACTATTTAAATTGTATTTCTAAGATCTTTTTCACAGTTTAACACTAGATAATATATCAAAAAATAGTTCGGAATTAATATTATTTTATTTAACCAATTTAGAGGAGACTTTTAATGGATATTTGGGAAAAACTGTATAACGAAGCTAAAGTACTTTACAATCCACATGAAGTGTCACCTTTTGTATACGCTGAACATGTTGTATGCGCCTTGGAAGCTGAAGACGGACAAGTATTTACAGGATATTGTTTTTTCGCTTGTTTTAGGGTGGCATCAATTAGATTGATGCCACTTTCACTATTAACATCATGATCATTTAATAAAGTTGGTTAAGTCACGGTATTCAAAGGTCTGTGACTGCAATGAATGAATATAACAATGTAACTTCATTGACATCTGAAGTGTATTTTGGAAGTTTGGTGCACCTGGTTTGAATTCAAAATTTTGACGACTTGATGCTAAAATACTCAATAATGATTGATAAGTGTTTCTGAATCCTTGTAGTTGAGCGATATAGTTTTCTAGTTGTTCTGGCTTTAGCCATACTTTTTGTGTCATAAATCATCCTTTCAGTCGATATCAATTGTAAATAAAAAACCTATCGCTTTAGCAACAGGTTTGTAGTAATGTTTATCGTTAAAAATTCTCATGCATTTTCTAGTTAATTATTTTTATGGTAATACGAGAAAGCCAACAGATTAACCATTTTTATAATTAAGTAAGCACTCAAAGTTAAAACTAAAGCAATGAATGTGATATGCATGATACTAAAACTGAGTAAAAGCAAACCAAACACTATCTCAAGTATATTAAATGCAAATGTTTTAGCTTGAAGATCAATTTGATAATTTCTTTCATCGTGGTCAATAATTTTTTTCTTTGTCATAGGCATAACAATCAGCGAAATACCAACAGCTATCAAAATGCCATATCTAAAATTAGTTGGGACTACTTTTAGCAGTATGAATATAATAGCTAGCAATACCAAAATAAAAATGCCAATTTCCTTATAATTGATTGTATTTTCTTTATCTTTCATGATTATCACTTTCCTCTGTATAAATAAAAATATTCTCAACACTCTTTCCAAAGTATCTTGCAATCTTCATTGCTAATAAAATAGAAGGATTGTAACGACCATTTTCTAGTGAACTAATTGTTTGTCTAGTCACACCTAGATACTGCGCAAAATCTTGTTGGCTAACTTTGTGTTCTTTGCGCAATTTTTCTAAATTATTTAACAAAATAAGTCACCTTCCTTAATGTAAAGCACCCTTTCCATTAATTATACTACTTTAGTTTTTGAATGTAAAGTTAACTTTCCAAAGCGACTTTTATATTATCCTGATTAATTGATTTGTGATAGTTGATCCATTAATGCACTTAACTCTTTAGTACGATTAATCGCATGAGTTCGAATCGACTTATAGTTGCCCAATAAAAACCCGATATTCTTTCGGATTTCTGTAATGTATGGTGGCAACATCGGACTAATTTTTTCAAATTTTCATCAGTAAGCATTCGCTTTAATTCATCACTGAGCTGTGAGAGATGTTCTAAGTCGCCTAATTTCTCGATTGTTTTTAAATCTGCAATCGATTGTTCTGATATTAATTGTATTTTGTAACGTTAAAAGTCATATTTTTTACCTATCCTTTCTATTTTTTAAAAATATTAAACATAAACTATTAGAGAAAAGTGCATTTAAAGCAAGATTTTTCTACCCAGAAAATGAATCAAACCTACCTGCAATTCTAGTACTAAGCGGTAGTGAAGGTGGAATTGAAAAAGCGCAAGCGATAGCGCAATTGATAGCTAATCACGGATTTGCAACACTAGCGATCGGTTATTTTGGAATAGAAAATTTAACAAAAGATTTAAGTCAGATTCCATTAGAAATAATCGAAAATTCCATATCTTTTTTTAAATCCCAAAAAATGATTAATAGTAAACATATTGGTATTTACGGTCGATCAAAAGGCGCAGAATTCGCTCTACTTGCAGCAAGTTATTTCAACGAGATTAAATGTATTGTAGTTAATTCACCTTCAAATGTTGTTTACGAAGGAATTAGTCATAAAGGATTCCCCACACTAACATCATCGTGGTCTTATAGAGGTAAGAGTATCAACTATTTCCCTTTTGTATTTAAAAAGTTCCTTCTTTCCAAAATTACTCATAAAGAATTTCCAATAATTAATGAAAATGGTTCTTATGAAATTCCTGTTGAAAAAATTAGTTGTAATATTCTATGCATTGCATCATCAAAAGATGAAATTTGGAACGCATTACAAGCAAGCAAACGAATTCAAAGAAGATTAGCTCAAAATCATTTTCAACATCAATTTAATTCAAATTATGTTGAAAATGCTGGGCACATGTTGACTATTCCATTCCAACCTAATAATCGATACAAAAATACAGACAAAAATTAATTATGAATGATACCTATGAAACATGGAATAGCACGATTTCATATTTTAAAAACAATCTTAAAAAGAACTATAGCAATTAATGTTTAAATTCGGAAAGAATTTCAATAGATGAAAAGAATCAAAACTCCGAACAGTGGATTGACGTGCAAGTGAAAATTTCCCCTCAAGGTGCTTATCGAGTGTTTGATGAATTCGATGATAAAGAAATAACAAAAAATCAAGATGGCTCTTTTACGGTTACGACTTCTTTACCGGAAGCTATTACAACCTACTTTCAGGCATCAAACTCTTATGACAGCAACTTGCTTGCCAAGTGCTTTGCAGAGGATGCGATACTCTATGATGATGGACAGAATTATCATGGTCCTTCCGCTATAAAGGCACATATTATAGTGGCAAATAACGATTTGCTGGTTAAAACTGATATTACAAATGCCATAGAAAAAAACAGTGAAATGGTTATCACTGCTACTCTATCTGGAAATTTTGATGGAAGTCCTGTTGCGCTTGATTACTATTTCACCATGAAAGATCAAAAGATTGTCATGCTGAAAATTATTTTAGCAGGCGATTAATAATTTATAAAATAGCATTATTTTTATAGCACTTGAGATTACTACTTTTATGAGATGATAAGATTGGCTGAAAAATTAAAAGATATTTATACAAAATATTTTTTGTTAGAACATTCCAGTACTTTTTCTTTGTAGTGATAAACTACCAAATTTATTAACAATAAATTTCATTCTTTTAGTTTTTTTGTATAAAAAAATAACATAAAAATGTTATTTAAAGTAAGTATTGACGAATTTCTAATTGATACTGTTTCAATAATTCTCGTCTGTATAGTTTAGGCTGATTAGAATCTCTAACTTTTGTCCACAAAATGGAAGCAACTGTCATTCGCGCATGATAGAGTTTGGTACAATCATCAGCCATAAATGATTTGATGAAGTTATTCCATTGATAAGTTTGTTCCTCAGCGTTAGATGCTAATTTCTCATAAGGATGCTCGTAAGCATCCATTAAATCTTGTACTGTGGCCAGAGTATCTTGTGCAATTTCAATTTCTCTCATCTTAATTGCCATGGATTTTTTAAACCTAAATTGACTTAATCCATAATACGCTTTAAAAAAGGCTCTAGCTTCATTGTTTAAACTAAAACCTGACATTAATATGCGTGTACTTGGTGTAATTAAATCGGCTTTCATACCTTTTCGGCGTATTTTTCTGGCTACTCGAATTTTTGATACTGGTACGCCAGCAAGCAGTTTAACAATATAAGCTATTAATTCAGCCTTTGTCCCAGCTGTTGGTAAACTGTGCTTCTTGCAAATTTGTTGCAATTCAGTTTTGTACCAATAATAGCTCTGAAATTCTTTGATACTCATATTTTTGGTAAATTCAGGTCGTACCATGAACAAGTATCCTTTCTTTTAATCATAGCTATTATCGTTCATTATGACCATTCACTAAGCTAGCGTGTCCCACCATCTTTTTTGAGCATAGTTCGTACTAGAGTGATTGCCCCAAATGCCTAATTCATAACAACCTTTTTAAACAATTCTGCTTTTGAGGCATTTAAACATGGTAACTTAAAATTTGACGAGAATTCTACCACGACTATGATTATCCTCAAGGAAATGCTGAGCTGTTTTTACATCATGATCGTCAAAAATTTCACCGATTGGCGCTTTCAATGAATGATTCGCTAACGCTTCTATCAAGTGTTTATAAGTACTGTGATCGAATGATTCATGAACGAATTTGAAATTAGAAAATTCATTTTGTGTCATAATTGCAATCGAAATAATAGACAAATCAACAATTTTATCGGATAAAACTTTCAGGATTTCCGTATTGCCAGCTATGTCTGCAACGATGGCAGAATCAAATTTTTCTTTAATATCTGAAACAGTATAAACCTGAATATCCGGCAAAAAATCGTTTAAATATGTTTTACTTAATGGTGTTACTATTGGATATATTTTTTTATTAACTGTATTGAGTTGTTGCAATAAATAAATACCTATTACGGAATTTGCACCAGTTATAAAGATGTTTGAGGAAGTTGATTTTTCGATTTCTTTCTTCAAAACTAATGAGGTTGCGGTTAATGTTGCTGCTTCATTATCTGATACGCAATCGGGTAGCACAAACAACCAATTATTGTTTTCATTCAACACATACTCGCTAAAAGCACCTGCTGGGTTCAGTAAAAAAACGCGTTTATTAATTAACTTTTGGTCGCGATTACTACCTACAGCTACTATGGTTCCAACACCAGAAACACCTATTGTTCTTGGCAATTTTCCAAATTGTTCTGATGTTGCATGAGGATTGTTCTCTTTTTTTAAATCTGTAGGAACGACTGGTAACACGGACATTTTAACCAAAACACCATTAGTTGTAACTTTGGGTATCGGTTCAATTACATATTCCAAACTATCAATGCCATTATAATCTACTTGCTTAATCGAAATCATGTCATCACGTCCTCTCTTTGTTATTAAAATATAGCCTAGTTCGTTGACGTATGCAATATATTAATAATTCACGATTTGCTGATTTTTGACAAGAATTCACACGTTTTCGTTTCCAATATTGATGGAACCCCAACATTTCAAATGTGATGAGAGCAGACGCATTATCTGAAAACAACACCTTCTCAATGTCCGGTATTGGGACACCCATGTTAATATGTATATTTAATTGATAGTGCAAACAAAAAATATTATTATATTGTTAATCACATAGAAGTTTTTTGTTACTCTTTAGATAGTAATTTTTTTGAATTTGCCATAATCTAAAATTAAAAAGGCTACTTAAAGTAGCCTTTGAAGTAAACGCGATAACTTGGACAAAATAAAAATCTGTTCAGAAAGTTATCGGGTTTTGTGATGTCAAAATATTTAAATGAAATGATTGAAACTGTCTCTTTGTATCAGGGGGATGGCCATTTATGTTTATTTTACTATAAACTTTAAATGTCTTTATTCAGATCAACAAAAGGTAAAGCACCATCCGTGTATATTCTATCTCCGCCACCATTTTTACTATGATAACCAGTAGTAAAATTTTCAACAACATTTATCTGATATGAAATATTTGAATTTTTGAATGTATTTAACACAAAATCACGTTCTTGGTCTACATTACCTATAATTTTGTGAGTGATTTGACCATTGTACAAAGATAAACCGACCTTTTGATCAAATGTTGCAGCACATAACCAATCAGTTTTGTAACCTCCAGGTAAGTACCAATTACTGGGGGTTTTCCAGACTCTAATGTGGTGACGCCTTCTCGGATTATTATTTATTTCTTTTTCAAAAGCAAAACTTTGTTTGTCATTGAAAAGGTACAAAGTGCTGACAGGTGCTGTTGGATAAGAATTTTTTAATAACGAGGCTATTACAATTTTAACAGAAGATTTAAAAGTTAGATTATCTGCGATATGCCATCCTGATTCTAAAAATATGTTTTTCATAGTTTCTTCTGAGCCGTTAATCGCTATGTTTACGGGATCGCCTAACAACCCATCACTGGTAACAGACCTACCAATGAAGTAATTTGGTAAGTAATGATTAGATATAAATCTGTTGACTTTTGGTGCAATCACGTATGATGACAATAACCAGATGGTTAGATATGCTATTATATGATATCCCTTTGTCAGTATGTCAGATAAAAGAGCGATATAGACCAAATAACAAATAGTCATAATAAATACAAATTTTAGCGCTCTGAATAACAAATGAGCAATTTTTATTAAAATCATCAATCACACACCTTTCGAAATAAAAGAATTATCTTGACGTCTATTTTTTAACATCTCTACAGTTCGTTTCTAGTATATCACACGCAAAAATAACAATTAGTCTAAAACATAATCGCTTAACTGCCGTTTTGGCAGTACCTTGTCAAAATTATTGTCGAATGCCTCAAATTTCTTCAATCTCATCATATTTGGCAAACTCTCTACTATAAATACGCTGTAATTCTTTTTGCATTTTCAATGCCTTGAATAATGTTACAATCATTGATGTTACTGCCTGACCACTAAAGTGTTTCACAGCATAACGAGGGTGTAAGGATCGTTCATAGCTGCATTTACGCGAAAAAAGCCCATCCATTTGGGTGAACTTAGAGTGAAATATAAAACAAATCTACGTGAATTAACCTAAAAATGTTAAAGTATCGTTATCAATTTTCACGGCTTGATTGTTATTTAGTCTTGTTATATGAATTTCAGTTTTATTTTCGTATTCAGTAATCTTTTCTTTGATCGTTGCATCACGTGTTAGCATTTCTTTAAAATGTGGATAGATTTGTAAATGAGTTAAATTAAGACCTGTCAAATCCACATCATTGAACTGATTATCTTCCGGGTAAAGATACTGCATTAAGTTTATAGATGGCCCCATTACAATTGAGCCAGCACTTAGACCAAATATTAAGCTCCCACTACGGAACTTTTCTTTCAAAATACGATCTGCCCCGCTCTTTTTTAGAAAATGTAATAGGTAAAATGGGTATCCACCATTCAAAAAAATAAGATCGTAGTCATATAGCTTTTTTGCATCTTCAAACTCAACATCTAAGAAATCTACTTTCGTCACATTCATGTCGATCAGATCATTTTTTATTTGATTCATTTGAGGATGTTTTTCTTTTTCTTTTGGCCAAGATGTTGAAATAATGCAAGCTTTAGTTACTTTATTTTTATGAATCATTTTCAGAGCAACGGCCCCAATTGTAGGTGTTGAAAACCCATAAGCAGTGAGTAGTAATTTTTTCATTGATAATACAAGCTTTCTTACCTTTAACTGACATGATCATGCCAAGAATATTTTAAAGAAATTATAACACTTTAAAATATATATGTACCCCCATAACATATGAATAGACATAGGGTATTTTGAATCTAACTTTGAATTGTGCAATAAATTACTGATATTATTATTTGTGTTCTTCCTATAAGACAAAGGCACTACTACCGCTTTGTAATTAATTCGTGCCAATACGGTCTAATAGTGTGGCAAAATTAGTTTTGATATTGTACATAACATTGTAAACAAAACGATAGGTTAACCAATTTTTTAGCTAAAAATAGGATAAACAATGCCCTTTAACCAGAAACTAATGTCTTTATTTTTTGCTTGCTAGCCAAGCAGGTAAGACTATATTATCTATCAGTTCTTCAATTGTGGGAGCAGAATCGGGTGCTACAAAAGTGTAATAACGGCGTAAATTACCGAGTAACATTAGAACTTCTTTTGTAGGAACAGTCTCTAATTCTCCTCTTTTAATTGCGCGTTGAGCAAAACATTTTCCTAAAGCAATGGCACCCTCTTCAGCATCAATTAGTATATCATCACTTATATTTTCTCCATTAGCCATTCTGTACATGGAAAATTTGACAAGATATTTACTAAATGAATCATACAAAATAGCATTACGACGTGCATTTTCAATTAAATCACCACGTAAGCTACCCATATCAGGGAAGTTTTTTAAATCAATCTTTTCAGGATAGCCAGAATTTTTATGGGCCCAGTGATGTACGGCTGCCAATAGAAGACTCCTAGGGTTAGTCCAACGTCTATACAGAACACTACGTGAGGTATTAGCTAAGCGAGCAATATTATAAAAAGTTACTTCATCAACACCCTCTTCATCAAATAACTTTAAGGTAACATCATAGATTGTATTTTCCAACGTGATGCCACGTTTTCTTGTTTGAATTTCTTTTTCCATAAGGCTATTCTACCATATCAAATTAGAAACAAAAAGTTCTTTATTGACTTTATAAAGAACAAATAGTACTCTATTCACAGAAACAAAATAATAAAAAGGACATGGGAAAATGAATTTTAAGCAAGTAAGAAACATATCATTAGTTTTAGCATTTGGTCTATTAGCGCCAATGTTAGATACTACAATGACTAATATTGCGATTAACAATATTAGTCATGATTTACACACGACGCTTAACAGCGTTCAATGGATTATAACTGCCTATGTATTATCAACTAGTATTGCTGTCCCATTTTCTGGTTGGCTAACACAACATTTTAATGGTAAGTATGTTTTTTTGGTTGCACAGATGATGTTTGGTTTATCATCCATAGGTGCAGCCATGAGTACAACGGTAAATGTGCTTATATTTTATCGGATTTTTCAAGGATTTGCTGCTGGTTTAATTATGCCACTTGTTAGCAACTTGCTTGTCAATATTGCACCACGTGACTATTTTCAAAAACTCATGATGATTGTGATGTTGCCAATAATGATTGGCCCAGTGTTCGGTCCGATTTTAGGTGCGATTATTGTAGAATATGGTAATTGGCAATGGATTTTTTGGATAAACGTGCCAATTATGCTTATAGCTGCAGCATTAAATTTTTGGATAGTCCCCAGTATTCCTGCGACTGATAAAACTACAAAAATAGATTGGCTTGGCATTACTTTGTTAGGTTTCGGTTCTGCATCATTAATTTACGGTTTGTCGCGAGCTGGGAAACTAGCAACTTTTAACAATTCTGATACATGGTTATTTGCAAGCATCGGACTATTTGCGCTATTTATTTATGTTATTTGGGGTATTTATAAGAAAAAAACAGCAGTGTTACCGTTAGTTCTTTTCAAGGCACCTGTTTATGCTGCGTCTACCGTTAATTTATTTCTGGCTGGCATTATAACAACTGGTCCCATGCTTATTCTGCCATTGTATTTTCAACAAGGCCGTGGTTTAAGCATTTTACAAACAGGATTTTGGTTGCTCCCTCAAGGTATTGGTATGCTTTTAATTAGACCACTACTGTTAAAATTACTGGATCGCATTGGTGCTCGCTATGTTGTCTGGCTAAGTCTATCATTATCTATCTTGGGGACAATGCCATTTGGGTGGATTGATAGCAAGACAAATATTCTGGTTATCAGCGTCGTATTGTTTATTCGTGGATTGGGTATTGGTGGTGTTATTATGCCATTAATGACAACCATATTAATGGGAATGGATAAAAAGTTGGTGCCACAAGCTAATATTGGTGCAAGAATATTTCAAAATTTGGGTGGTGCTTTCGGTTCTGCCTTAGTAGCAACTATCATATCTTCATATCTCTCAACGCATCATACATCATTAGCAAATATAATTGCTTATCAACACGCATTCTGGTGGTCAGTTTTGTTAACTGGACTAATGATTATACCATCAATATTTTTACCAAAATACGTTGAAAAATAGACGAAAACTAATTATTTAAATATTGTTCAAATATTTTAGTACCTAGTCTAATATCGTTCGGGCCAACTAACCTGGTTGCTATTATCCATGTTTATTCTCCTTCACTCTATTTTAATAGCACAGTATATTATAAAACTGTAAGCGCTTACTTAGTTAATGATCTGCTATTTTTTTGTTTTTTCAACGCCAAAATTCAAACAAAACAGATAAAGGGTTAAAATATGTCAGAAAAGTACACGGAAATTGTAAAATGAAACCCATCACTGTAAACAACAGGCTGAAGAACCTTTATGGATAGTGATTGTCTAAATCAAAAAAGCTCAGAGGCCTCTCTGAGCAAACGTAGTATATCATAGTTAAACTATTGATTTCCGAACACATAAAAATTCATAATGCCAAACGAAGCTTAACTATCAGTATTAAAGTATAAAATATTTCTTGAATTGTATTTTTCTTATAAACATGGCATGAAAGTCACAAATTAATCAATAACTACTTTTTCATTTCATTCTATCAACATCAATTTACAACTTTGTTCCGACGATTTGCTAATTTATTAAGAGTTCTTGTGTTTAATTACTTATTTTTTCTTTATAATACGCCAATTTATGCTTAAGTGCCTCTTTTGCCAAATCCAGATCTCTCTGGCGATTTTGTAGCTCTACTCTATGGGTTTCAAGTATCTCCATCCTCTGATATAGAGTAGAATCTCCTGCCATTCCCAATTCAACAATTTTGCGCAGATCGGCAAGTTTCATGCCCGTTTTTAGAAAACAAGAAATATAGAAAATCCATTGAATATCGTGATCATCAAACTGACGAATTCCTCCTGCAGAGCGTTTAATATTAACAATCAGGCCCTGTTTTTCATAATAGCGAATCTTCGAAGATGGTAAATTCAACTTTTCAGATACTTCTTTGATACTGTAAAACATATCCCTCTCCTTTTTTTATATTATTATTTATTTTAATGCCAAGTAGATACCATTTTTTCTATATATAAGCCTACTATACAACTTAAACCGACGTTTAAGTCAAACATTCATCTATGATTATTCAGTTATGATACTATACTACTATAAATTTAACTAAAATCGTATTTTTGAATTGATTCAATCTATAAATGCACAAAATCTAAACATTGTTTATATGTTTTCCTTTACTTCAACGTCGGTTTAAGAAGTATAGTAAAGAAGAAAAGAAAGGATTTTAAAAATGAAAATAATTAATCAACATTTTATAAATGGTAAATTTGTGCCCTCTCACGGAACTGAAATTCAGGAATTGTATAATCCGTCTACCGGAGAAAAAATTGGTGAAGTCAGTCTTGGCGATCAAACTGACGCTCGGAATGCCATTAATGCTGCTGCTGCTGCATATAAAAAATTTTCTCAAACATCAATTGATGAACGTTGCGCCATGCTTCAACGTTTATATGACAGTATTATGAGAAAAAAAGATTTACTAAATATAATTGCCATGAAGGAGTACGGTTCTCCTGCTGGCGCAACGAATGGACGTACCGAATTTTCTGCACAAATATTTCTAGAAATGAAAGAAGAACTACAGCATTATCCGTTTGAATATAAAGAAGGTAAAGCAACCGTTGTAATGACATCGTTGGGGGTTATTGGGGCAATCACTCCTTGGAACGCAGACTATACTCATATTGCCTCAAAGATTGCACCGGCTATAGCCACAGGAAACACAATCGTAGTAAAACCAAGTGCAATCAGCGCTCTACAAACACAGGTATTTACTGAATGCCTTGCTGATGCTGAAATACCTGATGGCGTAATAAATATAATCAATGGTCGCGGAGCAACTGTAGGTACCGAAATCGTAACAAACCCTAAGATATCCAAGGTTAATTTTACTGGAAGTACCACTGTAGGTAAAATGATTTGGAAAGAAACGGCAAACAGTATGGCTCGTATGACATTAGAGTTGGGAGGGAAATCACCCATCGTCATTTTGGAGGATGCTGACCTTGATGACGTCATATCAAAGGCACTGATTATAGCATTCAGCAATAGTGGTCAGGCCTGCCATGCAGGAACAAGGTTGATTGTACCTGAAAGCAAACTGGATAACGTTAAATTTACTTTGTTAAATGCTCTTCCCCACTTTAAAGTAGGTCTACCAACAGATCCGGATATTCAAATTGGACCGATGGTAAGTGAAAAGCAATATCAAAGAGTACAACAGTATATCAAAATTGGAATGGAAGAAGGCGCTCATATATTAAGTGGCGGTCTAGGAAAACCTAAAGGCTTAGAAAACGGCTACTTTGTTCGACCAACTGTTTTTACAAATGTTACTTCGGATATGACAATTGCACAAGAGGAAATTTTTGGACCTGTCCTTTCTGTATTAACATATGCAAATCAATCGGAAGCTGTAAAAATAGCAAATGACACCATTTACGGTTTGTCTGGTTATGTTTTCGGGAAAAATATTGCAAATGCCCGAAAAGTTGCTAATCAGATAAGATCAGGCAGAGTACTAATCAATAAAGCTTACAGCGATGAACCGAAAGCTCCTTTTGGGGGAATGAAACAATCAGGAGTCGGCAGAACATCCGGCCACTACTCAATAGACGATTATCTTGAATCAAAGGCTATTTTAGATAAGTAATACCTACTGAGTAAAAGCTTATTTGTCAAAATTCAAATCACAAGAGCAAGGCTTGACCTTGAATGTCAGATATAGTTTATTAGACTATCTGACTTTCAAGAATCATAGCCTTTTTTGATAAATTCGTGATTGAAATTTCTCTTAATAAAAGGTTACTGTTTAAAGTATTCACATTTTAGAGGCAAAAATGACCACTCGAATTAATTATCGCAACATTTAATAAAAATCATCATTCATTTATTGTATTTTTATTGACATTTGTTGTTTCTATATCGCTATTTTCTAGTAACTATTTAAAATCAATATCTTTTTTTGACTAATAGATGCAGTCATCAAATATGATGTCATAATTATATTCCTTTAATAATTCTTTTTTTCGTCAGTAGTAATAAACCAATGATGATAACAAAGGCTACAAGTCCAGATGAAATAAATACTTGGTAGCTTTCAAAGCGATCAAACAATAGGCCGTAACATAATCCCCCCAGGGGAATAAACAGTTGAGAAATGGCATTGATGATGGAATATACCCCACCCTGTTTATTTTCTGGCACTTCAATTTGTAAATACGTTGTCATTGCCGTATTAGCCACTACCACTATTAATCCGAAAACAACTACTAATATTCCTAGAAAGCCAATAATTATTAAATAGTTACGCGTTATTAACTCCGGAAACCCGAATAGCACAATGATTATAGTAAAGCATAGCATTGATTGATACATCATTTTTAAGTTATCCTTAATAGTATGCACAGTCAATAGGATGCCACCTCCTATCATTGCAACACTAGTTAAACTTTCCAAAAAACTGTAAACTAATTTAGACAGAGACAGTTGCTTAATAACAAGTATGGGTAAACCAATAGTTATAGATGAGGCAAATAAGTTTATAAACATCGCAATAATCACAAGAGATAAAATCTCTGGCCGGGCTTTGACAAATTTTATAACCATCAAAAAAGAATTTTTGTCAGTAGCTGATAGCCTATGTAAAGGAGCTAGTTTTAGCGTCCTTGTGAATAAGATTGACATTCCGACTAGAAAAATTATGAGTGAAATAAAGAATGGTAGTGTGAGGAGACTAAATGCTAATCCGCCTACAATAGGCCCAAGAATATTTGCAACCGAAGTAGCTGATTGAACTGATGCATTCAGTCTTTGATAGTCATATTTTTCAACTAGTTGTGTCGTAGACGCTTTTAATGTAACGATAAATAGTTCTTCACTAACACGGATAATAATCATCAAAATATAGACATATGATAGTGTACCGACATCTAAATGATCACGAACCACGACCCAATAAACCACAAGAAATACAAATGAAATTATTTGAGCGATTAATAATATCTTCTTGTGTGAACCTGTGTCTACAATTCTGGTCATAATCGGTGTGAGCATGAGGCTGACCAATGGCCCAATAATTGTTAGTGTCCCAAAAATGAAAGCTGACCCAGTGATTTGCAGAAAGTATAATCCGAAAAAAAAATTTAAAGAGGTTATCGCTAAATTAAAAACTAAACTAATTAATGATGTTTTTATAATTGTATTGAACATTATCGTCCGCCCTTTCCTTATTTCTAATTTACCATCAACTATATCTAGACATTTTATTAATATGTGTAGTATAGTTTACGTTATTAGGTACAGGCGGAGGAAATACGAATTATGACAACAATTGGAGAAACGATTAAAGCAATTCGAAAACAACTCAAAAGGAAGTTTATATGGGAATTGTGTCTAGAAACTTCGCATCTCGATTAGAAAATGGACATAACAGTATTGAATCCGAAAAATTGTTTGCCATTCTCAAACGATTAGAAGTCTCTCCAAATGAGTTTCAATTTATTCACTATAATAACTCAGAATATTGGTTTAATAACATTTTAAATCAAATTGACAATGATGCTAGCATGAAAAATACAGCTGGGTTAATGAAAAAGCATGTGACTTTTAAAAAAAATTTATCTCTAGACAGTCAAATTCTTGCTGCTATTGCTTATATCAAAATATATATTATTGGCAATAATCCTTTAAGAATGTCCATTGATCCTGCGTATCCCCTAAAAAAGCACTTAACTCAGACTAAAGATTGGTCTGTGTTTGAATTAAGAGCATTTGTTGATGGCATTTTTATATTTAGAAAAGATCCGTCAGAATTACTTGAATGTATGGCTAAGGTTCATGAAGTATACAAAAAGTATAAAGGATTTACAGAATATTCATATATAATCGAACAAAGTGTTGCGAGTATTGTTCTTAATTATGTTCAGATTGAACTCACAAATTTTAACTATAATTCAAGTAATTTGCAGAAAATTACTGATAATTCTTGCTACAGTACATTAACAGATTTTACAGCTAAATTGACTATGAATTTTGCTAGATTGATCATTTTTCTCTATTTGGGATCGGATCAAAAAAGTGATGAAGCTAATTGTTATGAATTTATAAGAATGCTACAAAAACTGCAACATGATGATTATACCGTGTTTAAAGAAATCTACAATTACCATTTACCTCTAAGTCAAAGATACCGTAAGTCACGACTATAATATATGACTGATGAATGGTTATCATGTAAATTTACACGTCAGCCAGCACATTTTGTAACTTATGACCAGTATCAAAATAAAATTGGTCGGCATGAGCCCAGTTCAATACCGGATTCATGTCGACCAATTTGTTATTTAATACTTTATCCAATTTTTGAAAATCACTTCAACACATGTCATAAAATACATATATAATAAAAATAATATTTTATCTTTTGCTTATACAACACGTACATCTTCATCATTTTTAACTTTTGATGCTGTTTCTTTGACAGTATTAACACCGTCTGATGTTTTTTCCTTAATTGTATTACCAGCATCCGTCACACGATCTTGCAACGACACTTGATCAGCATCAAATTCTGACTTTGTTTGAATATCAATCACTTCAACATTAAGTTCAACCAATTCTAAACTCGTTATTTCTGTAAGCTGCTTGGCAATTACCTCAGTCAATGTTTTATAAATATCGTGTGCGTTGTTCCCATAAGCCATGATAACGTTTAGGTCAACAGCAACCTGTTCTTTACCAACTTCAACTGAAATGCCATCAACAGAATTGTCGTTGTTTACAATTTTATTTTTAATGTTAGCCATAAAACCACCATCAACACCTAGTAAACCAGGAACATTTTCAATCGCATAACCAATAACTTTTTGAATCACTTTGTCATTAAATGTTAATTCACCCTTAGGTGTCGTCACGTTTGAACGCTGTGCATTTTTGTTTTCTGTAACCATTATCATTTCCTCCAAGTTTGTTTAGCGTTGGTTTTTCCGCCGCCAATTTTCAGCTATACGCGATAAATTAATATTATTTTTTTCTAGTAAATAGCCACCAAAAGCAGCTACCAGCGTTACAATGATGATAAAAATCGTGCTGAGAAAACCAACAGTCATTAACAAGGTTGCTAGAACAAAACCAGTGCCACCAGTAATCCAAATCATTGAGATATTGTTTTTGTTAATCATTTTTACACTCCAAACTGCTAGATAACCCGTGTCGCCTTACGCTTACCACCGGCTGCCTGATTGACCTTCATGTCGACCTTAATGGGAACGGTGTTAACGCCTGCCAATAAATCTGCTATTTTATCTGTTAAAGTGTTTGTCAATCTGGGTAATTCTGTTATCGCATATTGTTGATAGATTGAGTCTGCTACAATATGAAATCGTCTTTGATGACGTGTGTTTTTAATTTTTACTTTGATGTTCGACAATCCTTCACCTGATAATTGCGTTTGGATAAAGTGACTGATACCATCATTGCTTAATGCTAGTCGCCCGCGTTTAGTTTGACTTAATTGTATATCTGGCTTCTGTGAAGGCATCAATAATATCACTAAAAGAATAATTATAGTTATCGCAATGAGCGTCATACCATAATAATCAACAATCGTTTGACTGCTAATTGTGATATTAATGTTTATACGTTTTAATAAAGCCATTATTGTCAAAATAACACGTGGCCAAAGCATGATTGCTAATCCGATCAAATAACCTATGCTAAGCAAACTTAGCAGGGATTTTTGCCATTTTTTCATATCACACCCCTTTGTTTGGTTGCGTTAACGCTTTGCTCGAATGCCAAAAACAGCTGATACGATTAAGACAAGGATAACCGCACCGATGATTGATGGGATAATTGCCATGCCAGCAAGACTAGGACCCCAATGACCAAGAATTCCTTGCCCGATTGCTGATCCAACAAGACCAGCAATAATATTACTAATCCAACCCATAGATTCACCACGATTCGTAATTGCACCTGCAACTGCACCAATAATTGCACCAACGATTAAAGACCAAATCATAATATAATCCTCCATTCTTTTCTTGCTCAATCTAAGTAGCGCTACTTATTACCTTCCAGTATATCATTATTTCTAAAATTTCACAAACTTTAAACAAATAAATAGCCTGTTCTATTGAGTTGGCAACGCTTACACAAAAAATATTTCACAATAGAAATAAAAAAATAACAATTTTGGTTTTTTTAAAATAACATTTAATCTTGATGATAATGTCATATTTATTTTAAAAGTGCTTACTATCTAAATAAACGACGCGGTGATATACGTAACTCATAATTCAGTGTTGCTTCCCTGGGACCAATCATTTTTAGTAACATTATGGCGCCCCCATTCTACTATTCAACCACTACTTTACCATCAATTATTTCATAGACTCTATCTGCATATGCCCGCATTCTTAAATCATGTGTCACAATAACAACAGCTTTATTTTCATTTTTAGCAATGCCTTTAAATAGTTTAGCCACTTCGTCTACACGTTGACTGTCTAAAGCTGACGTTGGCTCATCTGCTAATATATAATCAGGATTAGTATATAACGCTCTTGCAATAGCCACTCTTTGTGTTTGTCCACCTGAGAGTTGGTCTGGAAATTTTGATAGTAAGTTAGTTATGCCAAGACGTTCTAAATATTGTGTGAATAAGGCTGCTGACAAGTTATTATCAGGTTTAATTCGCTTAACTAACTCAAATTGTTTTTGCACAGTTAAATATGGCACTAAACTATAAGATTGTAAAACAAAGCCGATATGTGATAGCCTAAAGTTATCTGCTTGCTTTTTTGACAAAGTATTCAAATCACGTCCATTTAAAAGTATTTGGCCACTAGTAGCAGCCTGTAAACCGCCGAGAATTGTGAGAAGTGTGCTTTTACCTGACCCAGAAGGACCAACAATTAAGGTTAATTCCTTAGAATTTGCAGTGAAATTAACATGATCTAAAGCCGTCACTTGACTATCCCCTGTGCCAAACAATTTTGTAACATCAATTAGTTTAAGATTACTCATTATGTCTATCCTCCTATAACTGACATTGGATCAATTTTTGTAATTAATCTCACTGGCACAATTGCGCCAAGAATACCTGTCAATACCAACCCCAAGGATGACAATACTAATAGTTTAATATCAAAGAACATGGGTACTGATTCAGGTATAAACCACGCCGTAACACCACACAATATGCTGCTGATGAGCACCGAAAGGATCATAATGATAAGTGTTTCACTGATCGTATTTAACACAAGATAATTTCCCGGAACACCTTGAGCTCTTAAAACAGCAAAATTAGGTATTTTTTGAATGGTTAGAATATACAAAAAGATGGCAACAATAACAGCTGAAATCACTAACAAGAATCCAATCATAAATATAAAGGTACTGTTTTGAGCGGTATACCCTGGCATTTTATTAAACAATTGTGCTTTAGTGTAATTCTTTAGATTTTTTGTATTCGCTTTTTTGGCACCATTAGACACGATGCCACTGGCGTAAAATGTGTTATTGACACCTTTTACATCCCCCCAATTAACTAAATTACCATATATAATTGGCGCCATATTATACGTTGCATTTTTCACGTACCCGACGACCTTAACGTCATGTGCAAGCATGCCCAGTTTGATATGATCTCCAATTTTTAAATCCTTTTGAGTAAGTGCCGACGAAATTAGCACGTCATAACGATTTTTAGGTAATTGACCTTTGATTAATTGCATCTGTTTATAAATTAAATCATTTTTTTGAATACCAATAAACATTGCTGAGACACGTGCTTCATGCGATTTAACAATAATGGGCGCAACCCCAATTGCTGCTTGATTAGCAGATAGGCTTGTTTTATCAATATCGTCGTTTGTTAACAAGGATTGACTTAAGTTACCATTGGCATCATTGTTCATGGCAACATAGTTAATGCCCCAGCTATTAACGGCAGACGTATTTTGATTAGCAAGCCCCATAGCTAAAGCGCTTAGAATAAAAATTAAATAGCTAATCAAGGTCATAACAACTATGATTAAGCCATATCTCAACTTTTCTTTGTGCATCTCATTCAATGTTAAATACATAATTTAGCCTACCGTTCTCCAATTTTTCAACATGTGAAGTGTTGTTATGATACGTGCTTGCTTGTCAGGATTTAAAAAAAACGCTCTAATTAATTGATGGACAGATTGAATGACCAACCATTGTGATATATCGTCAGTAGTCGAATTAGTGTCCAGTAACTTAAAATCATGCTGCGCAGTCTTAACAGTTTTTTGTTGCAAAAAAGCTTCATTCACAATATAGTAATGACTCAAAAAATCAAAATGTGGACTTGTTTTAGCTTTTAAAATAAAGGCTTCTGTTGATGATACAATATCTTTCTTATCGATGGTTTGATGTATATCTGTGATAACATCAGTCAACACCCATTGATATGCATCATCAATATCATCAAAATAGGTGTAAAAAGAGCCTCTTGAAATATGTGCAGTCGTAACAATATTTGATATTTTAGACTCCGCCAAAGTATATGTTGAAAATTCAGCATACATGGCATCATACATCGTATGTTGTTTTTCTGCGCTCAGATTTAAAAATGTTTTTGTCGGCATAACTGGTTAATCTCCTATATATGACATTGTGTCACTTTTATGACATTGTGTCAACTTTAATGTATATTATTTTATAAGTGCTCAGTCATTCGTAGGTCAAATAGTTGATCAACCATTTAAATGAACTAACCAATCCACTAGTTCAGATAAAAAGCCACTAACATTTAGTGGCTTTTTATGACTAAAATTTTCGTTAATAATGATAGACAAATATGATTTAATAGTTTGATTTGAAGATTACCCTTGTTTGCATTCAATCACGCGTTGCATACCATAGTCTGTAACATCCAAATGCCGATTTTTAAACGGTCCGAAAATATCTTGAAACCCATTTTTAAGATAGAAGCCATGAGCTGAAACTCTGGCTATCAAATTGAACGTACCATATCCTCTATGTTGATAATCATCAATGACCTGTTTGAGCAGTAAGGAACCTATGCCTTGCTTTTGAAAATTTGTATCAACAGCAACAGCAACGAGTCTAATGACTGAATTATCTGTTTCATAACTTGACAATGTCGCAATCAATTTTTGGTTTGATAAAATACCATAAAATTGATTGTTCTTTTCAATGAGTAAATCATCTGCTGATAATGATTTTCCTAATGGTTCACGTAATATTTTATTTCTTAAATTTATATTTTGACTATATAAATCACGATTTGACGCTTTAAATTTTTTAAACAAAAATTGATTTTCCATAGTATTATTCTTCCGAGAATGAATCAAGAAACGGGCGCAAGGCATTTAAATAATTGTTTTTCTGATTGATTTTTTTTAATATTTCTTGATTATGAGTATAGACACGACCATCATAAATCATTTCTGAATACAATTCAGCATAAGCTAAGCTAATATTTCTTGCTAGAGACATCTCTTGATCAAGATTGTAAGTCACCTTTCTGAAATCAACGTCTGCTAAGCCAGTTTCATCTATTTCTAAAATTGCATATTGCGCACGTCGATCATTATTCAGTTTTGAATGCGCAAAAAATGGTTCACCAATGGTTCCTGGATTAATAACTAGTTGCCCTTGACTACTATATCTTAACAATTGGTGGTGTACATGACCATAGACAGCAATATCAAAACTAGAGTTGATAAAAAGCTCATTAAAGTTGCTTGTTTCAGCAACTGGAATCAATGCTGATCCATAATTTTTATCAGGTAAGTTGTGCGAAATACTAATTTTTAGATTATTTATGACACGAGTTGCACAAGTTTCAAATTTTTTAATTTTATCTCTGTTGTTCGTCGATAATTTCTCATAAACATATTGACCTAAAATACCAATATACACATCCGACTCATCACTAAGATCAAGCGTAGAATGGCTTTTAATAACCTCAAGAAAACAATCATCCCAATTACCTTTGATATATATATCTGTATTAATACCAGCAAGCAAATCAAATAATTCATTGTTTCCCGGCCCAGGCATGACTAAATCCCCTAAGAACCAACATGTATCAACATCTCTTTTTTTGAGATCTTCTACGACAGCTGATAGGGCTGTGCTATTCCCATGAACATCTGATAGCAAAGCAATTCTTTTTTTCATTTCTCTTCCTTTTTTATTGAGCAATAACTTTTTTGCAATAATTATAGCATATTTTATTACTAGTCGTTATTCAGGAGGAACTAACTATAGCTACAACATAAATTTAATTGATTATGGCAAAACTAACAAGTTGTATTTTTAGTCTCTTGACAAAGATAACTAAAAAAAGTAAACTTAATCAAGTGTTTCTACATATCTAAAAGATATATTAAGGAGATTAATATGTATGAATTATATATATTAGGACAATTACTGTTTACTGATCGATCCGCTTATAAGTTACGTTTTGTCCTTGAAAATGTGTTGGGGATAAATCGAAAAGTCAGCTTTGGTGTGCTGTATCCATTACTAGAAAAGATGGAAACTACGGGTGTGATTGTGATGACAAATGATTTAGATTGGCATGGTAAAAAAAAGTTACACGTTACCGCAGCTGGTCGAACCAGGTTTGATACACTAATGCGAGAACCAATCTCAAAAAATGCTCATATGGATGATGTTTATTTATTTAAATTATCAAATCTATCACTAGTAGATCGTACGCTAGCGCAACAAATTATTGCTGATTTTCGTGCTGAAAAGCAATCACAGTGTGTGCAATATGCAGAGTACAATCAACAATTACAGCTTCATCACTCTGAAGCGAGTTTTTTTAAATCAGCTATGCAAATAAATAAATTACAACACGCCTTAGCTAATACCTATTTAGAACATTTAGATATCATTGAAAGTGAGTTAGAATAATGGAAAATGTATCACAAGAAAAATTAGATCCAAAACGCTGGTTATCCTTAATAGCCGTTTCTTTGGGTGTATTTATGGCGTTGATTGACACAACAGTTGTCAATGTAGCCTTGCCTAGTATTCAAACAAACCTGAATGCATCATACTCAGATTTACAATGGGTTATCTCTGCGTACACTATTGTCTTTTCGGTTTTATTACTGATTTGGGCAAAATTAGGAGATTTATATGGTCGGAAATTAATGTTCATCGTTGGCTTAATCATATTTACAATTGGATCAGGACTTGATGCTGTATCAACATCAATTGGCATGTTACATATTTTTCGAGCAGTTCAAGCTATTGGTGGTTCAGCTTTGATGTCTCTATCCTTCGCTCTTATTGGTACCACATTTAATGGCAAAGAGCGTGGTATTGCGTTAGGTATTTTGAGCTCGATTATAGGCCTTTCTACTGCTTCGGGACCATTAGTTGGTGGCTGGTTAGTTGACGCTTTTTCATGGCAATCAATTTTCACTATTAATTTACCAATTGGTATTATAACAATCATCATGGCATCATTATTTATCTCAAACCAACAAACTCATCACGCAACAGGCAGTGTTGATTATATTGGCATGCTATTGTCAACTGGGACAATTTTTTCTTTGGTTTTTGGTTTAGTGCAAAAAGAGATGAATGCTAGTTGGGGATGGGATAAAATGCAAGTGGCCGGCTATCTAATCATGGCCGTTATCTTATTTATTTTGTTTATTTGGCGACAACGTACAGCTAAAAACCCAATGATGGATTTAAGTATGTTCAAATCATCAAGTTTTACTGGTGCTGTTTTGGTTGCATTTTTCTTAGGTGCTGGTCTATATGGATTTTTTGCATATTTATCAACATTCATGCAAAATTATGTTGGTTATTCGGCTTGGGACACAGGTTTACGACAAGCTACAATTTCAGGATTCTCACTAGTATTAGGGCCAATTGCTGGTATGCTCACTAATAGATTACGGCATGGCTATATGTTAGCAACATCAGCGTTATTTATTGGTGTTGGTTTATTTACCTTAAGTGCCTTGACAACCACAACAGCAACATTTGCTGATTTTTGGCCAGCATTTATCATTATTGGTATTGGTAATGGCTCAATCAATCCACCGATGACAACGGCAGCCATGTCATCAGTTGCACCACGGCAAATGGGGATGGCTTCGGGTATGATTTCTACCTTTATGCAAGTTGGTGTCAGTTTTGGTGTTGTTTTTCAAGGATTACATTTAGCCGATGGTTATCAGGCCGGACTGGCTAAACACCTACCTGAGGTTACGGGTGCCTCGGCAACGACTATAGCTACTTTGCATAAAGCGCTTGTTGATGCAGGTCCTTTTTCCGGTCATATGATTGTTATGAGTAAACAATTAGTAAAGGCACCTTTTGCTCACGAATTACAAATAGCAGTCCGTAAAGCCTTTGACCAAGGTTTTATCAGTATTATACGTTTAGATGCTATGCTATTGATTATTGGTGGTATTGTTGCTGCTATTTTCATTAAAACGGGCGGCCAAGGTGATTCAAAGTAAAACAATGATCAGCATGACAAAATAAAGTTAAATACAAAAGCCCATGAACATTAATAAAATAATGTTCATGGGCTTTTAAAATTTCTTGACTAACTTGATTAAATAATGTTAACTGATTAAATCGATCGCTTTCGGCAGGATTTAGTTAATAATATAACCGTTAAACGGTGATTATCATAATCAATAAGCATAGCACTTAAAAATTCATCAATTTAAAACAAAACTATCAATGAAAGTAATGAATTAAAATGCCACCGAGAACAAGCACGATTGCGCCACCCATACGATTACCCATTTGTGCGAATGCAATCATTCCCATGCGGTTTGAGGCAGATAATACGGCAACGTTACCAGTACCACCCATACTATTATCACTCATACCAGCAGCGATAGCTGATTCAACAGGATATAAACCAAATAATTTACCGATAAATGCACTAGCAAGTCCCATAGCAACGACACTTGTTAAAGTCAAAACAACAAACTTCCAGGTCAGTGATTGTGCTAAGACATGCAAATCAATCAACGCTAAACCTATGCCTGCTAGCACAGCGTGCGTTAAATTATTCATAATGACTGTATTAAACATCACAACGGATTTTTCTAATTCTTGAGGCACCCAATTGCATGCTTTAAATAAAATAACTAAGATAATAATAAAAGCATATGTGTGCACTTTTGGCACATAATTGTTTAGGATAGTACCAACTAAGAAAAATGAAAATGATACCATCATACCCACACCAATTTTATTAGCATCTAGTGCTACTAGTGGCTTGGTTTTTTCATCGTCACTTATTGGTAATAATACACCATGTCCATCATATTTTGTATTCGCGCCAAGTTTTGCTATCAAAGCAGCCCCTATAACAGCCATAACATTCCCTAATGTTACGGCTGGAATTAGCTGTGAAAACATTATACCTGAACTTGTTTGTAGTCCCTGCGCATATATATGTGATAATGGGACAGCACCAGCGCCAATGCCGCCTGCCATTAATGGCATCGAAACAAACATAACTGAATGTCCAAATCCTTCTCCTAGTAGCATGCCCATCAAACCAACTGCGAAAAATCCAATAACCATAGCTGCAAAAGAAACCGGAATAAATCGAACTGCGGCTTTCAACAGCAGATTACGATTCATACCTAAAATTGCCCCGACGATTAAAGCGGCAATATAAAAATCTAGTAATCCAGTGTCGTTCAAAAATATTTTTGTCGCAGAAACAACATTTGAAGGGATGACACCTGACGTGGCTAAAGCTGCCGCAGCAAAGATGGTAAATACTGAACCGCCACCTAGATAAGATTTAAAAATCGGCAATTTGTTTCCAATATAGTAAAACAAATGTCCTAATAACACAAGCATTAAAGTCAAGCCCAACATATTAAGTGGGAGTTTATGGTATGCTATGGTCACCATTAAAATAATTATCATGATGATATAAAGTGGTAAACTCACACCACTAATTTTGATTTCCCTAAACCTTCTCATCTTCATTTTCATCCCTATCAATAATTAGCAGACCATTTAGCATTTCGCACAACTTGTTTAGCATCACTGATTTTTTCACGATTTAAACCTTGATTTACGACACTTTGTGCAGTTACTTCCGCAATTTTTTGCGAAAACTCAGTCAAATTTGAAACTGGTGGCAATACTGCTGCACCTTCTTGATCGGAATCGACTAAACCACCTAATGCATGAATAGCTGCTGAAATTGTTTTTTGTGTTAGCAATTTCGCAGTTGAGGCTACTAAACCAAAACCTAGTCCAGGATAAATCAATGCGTTGTTACCTTGACCAATTTTATAAGTGACACCTTTGTATTCAACATTTTCTGCAGGAATACCCGTTGCCACTAATGCTTTGCCATCAGTCCATTTAATTAAATTTTCTGCCGTTGCTTCAGCAAGTTTCGTAGGATTTGACAAAGGAAAGATAATTGGACGTGCTGTATGTGTTGCCATTTCTTTTACAATTTCTTCTGTGAATGTACCAGGTTGTGTGGATGTACCAATTAAAACTGTTGGCTTTATTTCTTTAACCACTGCAGATAATGTTGTTAGTTCTTCAGCATGATTAAATTCGTTTCGCGTTCGAGTAAATGCTTTTTGCGCCACTGTTAAATCTGACATATCATCGAATAACAAGCCTTGTTTGTCAACAAGATAAAAATGTTTTTTAGCCTCTTTAGCAGATAACCCTGCTTCTTGTAGTTCAGTAAAAATTTGATTAACAATGCCCATGCCAGCTGTTCCAGCTCCAAATGTTACAAATGTTTGGTCAATGAGCCGTTCTTTTGAAATATTTAATGCGCCAAAAACACCTGCCAAGACAATCATGCCTGTTCCTTGAATATCATCATTAAAAGTTGCAATTTTATTTTTATACTTGTCTAAGATAACCTGTGCATTTGCACGACCAAAATCTTCCCAATGCAGTAATGACTCTGGGAATAGTTCTTGTTCTGCGATCACAAACTGATCAATAAATTCAAGATAGGCATCACCTGCAATTCGTGCATGCTTATTTCCGAGATAGCGTTCGTTTTCTAGCAGTGATTGATTGTTTGTACCAGCATCGATGCTAATTGGCAAAACACTGGCTGGATCAATGCCGGCCGCTGCAGTATAAACCATTAATTTACCAACAGCAATATCGACACCGTTGACACCCCAATCACCCATACCCAAAATACCCTCAGCATCTGTTACCACAATTAACTTAATATCGCGGCCGTCTGCTGCATTAATAAGTGATTGCTTGATATCTTCTGGTTTGTCCACTGATAAAAATGTGGCATTTTGTGGATTTATATAAATGTCATTGTACTGCTCAATTGAATCCGCAACAACAGGATCATAAACAATTGGCATGAATTCGGAAACGTGTTGATCCATTAAATGATAAAACAAAGTAATATTTTCATTAAAGAGGTTCATCAAGAAAATACGCTTTTCAAGTGGTGCTGTTTTTGATTGGAATTGTTGGTATGCTTGCTCAGCTTGTTCGTCAATGGTTTGCACCTGACTAGGTAATGTGCCATTTAGGCCCAATGTCTTTCGTTCTGTTAACGTAAATCCAGTCCCTTTGTTCAAAAAGGGATTCCGTAATACTTCATATCCTTTTGCATGCATCGTTACTACCACCTTATATTTATAGTTTATTTAACAACATGCTTGACTATACTCGTGTCAATAGTTTATAGTCAAATTATTATGATGTTATAAATATAAACTATAGGTCCCTTGGAAATGATTGATATTAAAGGAAATATACATGCAAATAAATGATTTAAAATACTATAATGAGTTATATAATAAAAAGAATTTCACTAAAGTTGCAAAACATTTTAATATTAGCCAACCATCTATTAGCAGTGCTATTAAACGTTTGGAAAATTTTTTTCAAGTGAAATTGGTTATTAGAGGCAACACACAATCTGAATTAGTATTTACACAATCAGGTGAACAATTACACCAACATACGGTGTCGATTTTGAACGAATTAAATAGCGCAAAACATGAGTTAGATCATTTGAAATCACGAACAACAACGATTGGACTGCCACCTATTCTTAAAAACGCTTATTTTACTAAAATTGCTATAGCTGCTAGAGAATTTGACCGTCAGTTTAATATTAATAATATGGCCATTTATGAAGCCGGTTCTAACTATTTAAAGCAAGCCTTGATGGCTGGAGAGATTGATATCGCTTTACTGGGTGCTTTAAATATGCCACAAGATGATGAATTACTTATTATTCCCTTTATCCGCGCAAATTTCTGTGTGTATATTTCAAAAAATAATCCATTGTCCAAAAAATCACACCTTTATTTTTCAGACTTGCAGAAGCAAGCATTTGTAGCATTAGACTCCAGTTTTGTTCACAATCAAGCCATTAAAAAAATGAGTCAACAAGCTGGTTTTCGACCAAAATATTTTATGAAGACAAACGATATTCATTTTTTAATGAATCTGATTTCAGAAAATTTAGGGGTTGCAATTTTAACGGACATCGTCAAAACAACAGCTTCAGACATAGTTGTATTACCTTTATTAGATGAGCCACAACCTTTTTTCACTGGCAGTATCGCATTTAGAAAAAATCATTTATTAACCAATGAAGAAAAAATGCTAGTAGATACTTTGTCAAAATAAAAATCATTTTTATATTAAATAATCGGGCACCAGCTTCTCTAAGAAGTTGGTGCCCGATTATGGCATTTTATTTATTTGTTTAATAACACGCATTGTCACTATCACCACTTAATTTTAAGCCAATCGCATACCTGCATCCAGCGTGTTATCTAACTTATAAATTCGTTCTACGTCTATAATCACCACAGCCGCGCGTGGAAATCTGTCATAGATTTTTGTTTTTGCTAAAATTTCTGAGGCATAATCATCATTCTCGTGAATATGCGCTTTACCCTCAAATCTAAACCCTTTTTCTGCCACTCGATCGACTACTGCAACAGCTACTAAGCCATTTGTTAGTAAATTTTCATAGGCGTGCCTAAACGTATGTTCATAATAAATGAGATGTGAATCATCTAAAACATGTAATGAACCCTTTGGCCCAATTTGTGGTGAACCATCTGGGCTTGTTGTCGCCAAAAAAGGAAATTGATCATTAATCATGTCTTGCATATTTTGAGATAAAATCACCATTTTTGACCTCCCTTCTAAATATTTAATCAAAATAATTATGACAGATCACCCACCAGCAACTTTAATCGGTTCGTTCATCTAATTATCTACCCGCTATCAAGTGAGGATGATTGATCATATCATTTGTCACACTATCATCAACTAATATCGAGACTCTGTTTTTTTAAATGTGTTAGATTAATGTTACTCATTTTTATTCTGCATTATTGTCTCCTGATATTATAAATTGATGAACAAAAAAGTTAATTTATTTAAAACTCATTTTTCATAAAGACATAATTTTTTAAATAATAACAAACTTAATGCTGATTTGCAAATATTTTGATTGTGTTTATTTTGTAATAATTATTGAATCATATTACATATATAAAGATGATATAATGACCATAATTTTAAAATAGTATTTTTAAAATTTAATGTTAATTTTATTAAAGCAAAGGAGAAGGAACATTATGGCTAAAATAACTGATGTATTTCAAGGATATGGTTTTAGTAACGATCGACTAACACTGTTAGCCGGACCCTGTGCAATTGAATCATACGACACATGTGCTGAAGTAGTTGAGACACTGAAAAACTTAACAGACAAGCTAGATATTAATTACGTTTTTAAGGCTTCGTTTGATAAAGCTAATCGTAGCGCAATTGAATCTGAACGTGGCGCTGGTATGACGGCTGGTTTAGAAGTCTTGCAAAAAATTAAAGACAACTATCAAGTACCAATAGTAACTGACGTACATGAATCCTACCAATGTGAACCTGTGGCCAAGGTGGCTGATGTTCTACAAATTCCTGCCTATTTGAGTAGACAAACCGATTTATTAGTAGCAGCAGCTAAGACTGGGCTCGTAGTTAATATCAAAAAAGCACAATTTATGGCACCGGAAGACATTAAAAGTGCAGTTAACAAAGTTGCTCAGACGAATGAACATATTCTGGTTACCGAGCGTGGCACAATGTTTGGTTATCACCAATTAGTTGTTGACATGACAAGCTTAATTCAAATGCGTGACACAGGTTATCCTATTATTTTTGATGCAACACACGCTGTCCAAATTCCAAGTGGTTATGGAAATCATTCTGGCGGTAATCGTGATTACGCTTTCCCTCTGATGCGTGCCGCTTTAGCTATAGGTATTGATGGTATTTTTGCAGAGGTACACCCTAACCCACCTGAAGCCATTTCTGATCAGGATAGTCAACTTTACTTATCTAAAATTCAACCTATTTTAGAAAATGCCAACAAACTCTTTCACGAACATCTCGACATGAAGGCGGTGTATGACAATGACGAATTACTTTGATGACGCTAAAATAACTTTTGACACAGAAATTGCTGCTTTACAAACAGTCCGCGAGACATTAGATGAAAATTTTGATGAGGTGGTTGAAGCAATTTTAAATACAAAAGGCCGTTCCATATTTATCGCCATTGGTAAATCTGGTATTATTGCTGAAAAAATAGCTGCCTCGTTGTCATCCGTTGGTGTCCCAAGCTTTTTCATTGATGCTGGTACCGCATACCACGGAGACCTAGGTCGTGTCTCAGCAGATGATTTAGTTATTTTTATTTCAAATAGTGGTGAAACACAAGAAGTTGTACAAACACTTTTTGCACTGAAAAATATTCATCAAAACGAGTTAAAAACGATTGCTCTCACAGGTTCTGAAGATGCAACGTTAGCTAAAAATACTGACATTTTTTTGAAAGTAGATGTCGCAGAAGAAGCTGACCCAACTAAACTAGCACCCACAAGTTCTACCACTGCTACACTTGTTATGGGTGATGCACTGCTAATTGCCGTCGAAAAAGCAAAGGCATTCAAACGAGCAGATTTTGCACTATACCATCCCGGTGGCTCAATTGGTAAAATGTTACTGCGGGATGTTGCACATTCTATGCACACTAAGATTCCTTATGTTCAAACAACAACACCAATTAACGATGTTATTTACCGTATTAGTGATTTTGGCGTTGGCATGACTTTAGTTAAAACACCCGAAGAAAAAGTTATTGGCATTATAACAGATGGTGATATTCGTAAAAAGTTTTTATACATTAATCAAGTCAAAAATTCAACTGCTGCTGATTATATGACTGAAGGATTTATTAGCATCAATCAAAATGCACGTAATAGCGCAGCTTGGAAAAAAATGGCATCGAATAATATATCCAATTTGGTAGTCAAAGATGACGATGATAGCGTCGTTGGCATTATCACCATTCATGATGTGCTGGAATAGTTGCATTGACTTAAAATATAATCAATAAACAACCCCACTAACTTCAACAGTTAGTGGGGTTTTAAAAGTCTATTTTGTTCGTAATTTAATTAAATTCTTCATAAGTATTTGGATCCTGATTATCCACACGTCCATCTACTTTGGTCAATGAGCTAATAGCAATTACTTCATCTGCTGTTAACTCAAAATTCCAAAGTGCAAGATTATCGCGTTGGTGTTGTAGGCTACCAGCTTTAGGGACAGGTAGCACACCACGTTGAAGATGCCAACGCAGAATAATCTGTCCTGCATTTTTGTGATATTTTTCTGCTAATTCTAAAATAATTGGTTCTTTTAATTCTCCAATTCCACGACCTAATGGACTCCAAGCTTCAGTAACTATTCCGCGGTCTTTGTTAGCTTGCAACAAACTATTCTGTATCCAATAAGGGTGAATTTCGTTTTGATTGACCGCTGGTGTGACACCTGTTGCTTCAATTATGCGATCCAAGTGTGCCGCTTCAAAATTCGAGACGCCAATAGATCGTATCAACCCACGTTTTTGAGCTTCAATAAGAGCAGTCCAAGCTTCAACATAATTATCACGCTTAGGCAATGGCCAATGAATTAAATACAAGTCCAAATAATCTAAGCGTAAACGCAAAAGTGTTTCCTCAATCATTTTTAGAGCATCTTCCCGATGATGATATTGTCCTGGGAGCTTTGACGTGACATAAAATGATGATCTCGGAATGCCCGATCGCCTGATTGCTTCACCAACGGCACCCTCACTATCATAATTGGTAGACGTATCTATCAAACGGTACCCAGTTTGAATAGCTGCTAAAATTTGATCAACACCTTGCATACCACGTATTTGATATGTTCCCAAAGCTATCTGAGGCAATATGTGTCCATCGTTTAAATTATAAACTGGTACAGTATTATTATTCACTGAGTTTTCTCCTAACGGTTAATTATTTATCAAAAAATAGTCTATATTTTTAAGCTTGTAATGACATTAGTAACTAGTCATAATGGCATTTGCATTGTGTTCATAAAATCAAATTAAATATCAAAACAATGACTATACTTAGTTAGCAGTAAAAGTTTAATGATAAAATCAATGTTATTTAAAATTATTTTTTAACGTTTGACTTGAGAACCAAATATCATTGAGATAATAAGCACAAGAATCACTGCCCCAATAATCGATGGTATAATAGCCATTCCAGCTAGACTAGGTCCCCAATGGCCAAGTAGTCCTTGACCAATAGCAGAACCGACTAGTCCTGCTATAATATTACTAATCCATCCCATTGATTCACCCTTATTTGTGACGGCACCTGCAATAGCACCAATGATCGCACCAACTATTAATGACCAAATCATCATTCAACCTCCATTTCTCTTTTGTTCATTATCATGCTATGACACAACACTCCTACAATTTCAGTCTATCATTAACTCATAGTGCTTACAATTAAATTGCTTGAAAAATCACTAATAAAAAAAGAAGGGACAACCACGTTTATGCCTTCCTTCAAACTATACTATTCATAAATTAATTGTGTATCGTATCTTCTAACTTATCCCCAAGTTTATCAATGCCTTTAACTGTAAAAATAGTTGTGCCAATAACTAACCCACTAACAATTAGCGTTGAAGCTAGTGCAAATTTAATAACTTTTTTTAGCATAATACACGCCTTTCAAGTGATAGATGAAATCACTGGTCATCTGGTTCATATAAGATAGTGCTTTATTTTTTGCGTGATCGAGAACTTCGAATTTCATGATAAAGACTAAACAATAATTGACCAACTGCTAGCAATAATGATAATTTACCCCAAAATCCAGTCCCGTGTTTTTCTTTTGACATGTTAAAATTCTCCTTTATAATATTTCTATTTTCATTAAAATATAGTTTGATTGTAACTTTTAATATACGACATTGCAAGTAATGTGCTGTTCGTTATGATAAATAGGTAGTTGAATTGTAATTATTGAACGAAATAATAGTGGCACATCAGTAATCTTAATTACGCTGCCACCATTGAAATATAAATAACAACATTGTGAAATTATTTTATAAAAATAAGCCATTTTGGTGTTGCTTTTAACAACATCTCATTAAATCCATAGGTCAATAACTTAGTGCTGACTTCGTTAGATTTTAAATCCGACTGATAGTTTTTGATCACTTTCTGCCAGCTATCAGTATGATAAGTTCGTCACTACTCCCGCAGAAGGGACAAAATATAAAACAAAATTTTAACATAGACACAAAAAAAGCGCTTCATATTTTAAAAGCGCCTTCACATTTTTTAAGCTTCGTCATACCATGAAAAATGATACATCTCACCTGATGGTTTGTCAGTTCTTTCATAAGTATGTGCGCCAAAGTAATCACGCTGCGCTTGTACCAAGTTTGCTGGCAAAACTTCTGATCGATAAGAATCATAGTATGCAATAGCAGCTGAAAGCGCTGGCGTAGGTACACCAGCACTAACCGCCATTGCCACTACACGACGTGTGGCAGCTTGATATGATTCGGCAATATTTTTGAAATAATTATCCAAAAGTAAATTGTGCAAGTTGGGATTAGTTTGATATGCATCGGTGATTCGTTGTAAGAATTGTGCTCTAATAATCGCTCCTGCACGCCATAATTGTGCTAATTCGCCAAAAGGTAAATCCCAATTATAATGATTAGAGGCCATGCGCAATTGATCAAATCCTTGTGCATAAGACATGATTTTACCAAAGTATAATGCCTGACGAATATCTTCCTTTGTGGCATCAACATCGCCTGTGAATGTGAATTCTGGACCTGACAGTACCTTAGAAGCAGCAACACGATCAGACTTCATAGCAGAAATATAACGTGCATAAACAGATTCTGTAATTAATGATTGTGGCGCACCAACAGCCAACGCTGATTGTGAAGACCATTTACCAGTACCTTTATTTCCCGCTCGATCTAAAATCATATCGACAATGGGTTTATCCGAACCTAAATCATCTTTTCTTGTCAAAATATCAGCTGTAATCTCGATTAAATATGAATTTAATTCGCCATCATTCCAGTGTGCAAAAGTTGATGATAAATTATTATGATCCAATTTTAACAGACGTTTTAAAATATCATACGATTCTGAAATAAGTTGCATATCGCCATATTCAATACCGTTATGTACCATTTTAACATAGTGACCTGCGCCATTTGGGCCAATATAAGTAACTGTTGGTTGGTCGTCTTCAGGGGCTCTAGCAGCTATTTTACGTAAAACAGGCGCAACTAAATCGTATGCCTCACGTTGACCACCAGGCATCAACGAGGGACCTTGTAACGCACCAAGTTCGCCTCCTGAAACACCCATTCCAATAAAATTAATACCAGATTGTGCTAATTTTTCAGAACGGCGTATTGTATCTTCAAAATAAGTATTACCACCATCAATTAACATATCTCCTTTTGTTAATTGTGGCAATAACTCATCAATCACAGCATCTGTTCCTGTGCCAGCTTTAACCATTAATAAAATACGTCTTGGGGTCTTAATCGCTTGCACAAATGACGCAATTGAATAACTAGGGACAAATTTTTTATCTGCATGTTTTGAGATCAAATCGTCAGTGCGTTCACGTGATCGATTATATACTGCAACATTATAACCACGTGATTCTATATTTAGCGCTAAATTACGCCCCATTACTGCTAAACCAACGACACCAAAATCTGCTTCCATCATTTTTTACCTGCTTTCTGTTTGCAAAAACTATTTTCCTATCTTATTATTGTTTATAAAAATATTGCTACTAAAACAAATAAGATGATCTTGTAATCGCTTACAATATAGTCTTATTTAACTCATATGTCAACCATTAGTTATTATAATCACAATTATGATACTTTATATCCCACTATAATTTAAGAAAAAATGCTAATAATCACATGATCATTAGCATTTTTTTCTTAAATTATTTTACATTGTGTGCAATATCAGCGTTATAAATGTAAGAACGCGTCATTGGCAATTTTGTTCCCGAAGGGCCCTTGGTAAGCAAATATTGAACAACATCAATGTTGCCTGATTCAAATGAGGCAGCACATGCTTGTAAATAAAGATCCCACATGCGATAGAAACGTTCCCCGTACTTTGAGATTACTTCTTCACTGACATGATGAAAGTTTTCAGTCCAAATCTCTAACGTTTTTTGATAATGACGGCGTAGTGGTTCAACGTCATCTATTTGCATTGATGAAGTCATAATGTGACCGATATTTTCAGCAATATTAGGAATGTAACCACCTGGGAAAATATACTTATTAATCCATGCATCCACACCAGCCCCATCATGTTGCCCTGTAATACCATGAATTAAGGCAGTACCGTTATCAACCAAACGGTTTTTAACTTGCATAAAATATTCTTCCAAGTTTTCTTTACCAACATGTTCAAACATGCCAACAGAAGTAACATGGTCATAAGTCTGTTCAAGTTCACGATAATCTTTAAGATAAACATGAACACGATCTTGTAGACCCTCTGCTTCAATTTTGTGAGATACAAAGTCATACTGTTCTTGGCTTAAGGTAACACCTGTAGCCTCTAAATTATATTCTTTGGCCGCAATAAACATTAATGTTCCCCAACCACAACCAATGTCTAACACCGTTTCACCAGGTTTAGTATGTAATTTATTTAAAATATGACGCACTTTATTCCATTGTGCATCTTCTAATGAATCATCCTCGCTAGCAAAATAGGCACAAGAATAGGTCATTGTTGGGTCAAGCCACATCTCGTAGAAGTCATTACCGATATCATAATGACTTTGAACGTCTGCCTTACTAATTTTTTCTGTGTGTGCATGTTTTGGAATCAATTTAGAAAACTTCGAGTTGTTCAAAAAACTTTCCTTTGAACTATAAACTGTATTAACTAATTTTTGTAAATTGCCTTGAATCTCAATTTTACCATCCATATAGGCTTCACCAAAAGTCAATGAAGCATGTGACATGATATCTTTAATTGGTATAACTTCATGTAAGATGATTTTAGCAATAGGTTCTCCCGTACCATAACTCACCTGTTCACCATCCCAGAATTCAACGTCGATTGGGGCGTTAAAACTAGCCTTAAAAATCTGCTTGTAAATTGTTTTGTCTAACATCTGTTTTTCCCCTTTATACTATATAATGCATTGTAGAAAAACAAATATAAAAAGTCAAATAGAATTCTTGTTTTTAACAACATTCATTACAAATAAAATAAATATTGAAATAGTGAACTAAATATATCAGTCGTTTACCACGTTAAATTAAAATAAAATAACTATCCTAAAAATTTAAAAATAAAGTAATAACAGATAACTTAAAGGCTCCAACAAATTGAAATAGTAGTTTATTGTTAGTTCGTCGTAATCAAAGAATTGCCTAACGTACTTACTGATAACGCATCACAAAATGACGTGTCTCTTCGTAACATTTTTGAGCTAATGACGTTTGGTAATTAAACTGATACTCATGTGTCACTTCTTTTTGAACGTGATTGAAAAACAAACTCGTAACCGGTACGTGCAAGTATTGTAACCGTTTTTCAAATGCTAATCCTTGTTCTTGAAAGGAATACGCATTGCCATCCGTTATATAGGTTGGCGGAAATTGACTCGTAATTTGTTTCACTAGTGATGCTTGTTGCAATGTGTACGATTCCCGCCAGTTTCTGTCTCCCAACTCACTCCATGCAACAGTATTGATAAACCATCTCATGAACAAGGACTTTGATTGTTGATTAGTTACCTGTTGTAAATCGAGCGGCCCACAATATGAGATTGTTCCTTTAATTTGACCATTTTCTAACTCGGCTGGCATTGCCATCTCTTTAGCATAACGTGCGTTTGTTTGAATGGCTGCGTATTGCAATGCAATCTGTGCACCCGCTGAATCACCGCCAAACATAACACGTGAGAGATTTAATTTTTGTTGATACTTGGGCGTCATTTTCAAAAATTTTATAGCATCATTGACTTGTCGCACTTGACTCGGATATATAGCTGATGGTGCAGTTTGGTAATTGATACTAACAACAGCAACATGTGTATCGTTAACTAATTTCGTGGCAAACTCACTTAGCCCTGATTTATCGCCAGCAACGTAGCCACCACCATGTACCCATATCAAAGTCGTTACTGGTTTTGTTTCCTTTTTAGGTGTATAAATATCTAACGTATTATTTTTGACCGTGGATTCATAGCGCACATCACTTTTAACTGTCACATTTTTCTTTGCTTGTTCAAACACTGACTTATCAGTAATTTTGACAGGACCATTAAACATACGTCCGATAACATAGGCACTAGGCCACGGAGACACAGTAAAAGCTATTGTCACAATAATAATCACAGTACTTAATAAGATGACACACCATTTTAAATATTTTTTAATTTTTTGAAACATACACTTTCCTTTTTTAATAAAATAATTATTGCTGCAAGCATTATACTTTACCCAAACTTAATCAGCACGACACCTAAAATCATGAACAAAATGCCACCGATTTGTATACGAGTTACCTGCTGTTTTGGCGATTGCCATAAGCCAAATTGTGATACAACCATTGATCCTAATATAGATCCAGTCAGGCCTAATGTAACAGTCATACCAGCACCAACTTTGGGAACTAAAAAGGTTGTTGAAAAGACAAACAAACTGCCTAAAATACCACCAATGAACAACCAAAATGGTTTAGTTTTAAGTGGTACTGCCTTGGCTAATGAATGCGGCTCTCTTACCAAAATAAATATTAAAATAATAACAGTGCCAATTATAAATGAAATAACGGCACTAGCTACTGCTGATCCAAGTAAATAACCTAAACGGCCATTGATAGCTTGTTGAATTGCGGATAATGCACCAACAAACACGCCCCAAATACGCCACATATTTAATATTGCTGTTGTTTGCGTTGCACCCGTTGTCGAGAATTTGTTTACTACTTTTTTATTGGCCAGTACAACGGCAATATAAATACCAATAAACAAAATAAATACACCAATTATTTTTATTAAAGATATAGGCACTTGTTCGACACCAAAGAGGCCCAGACTGTCAATAATAACACCCATAAAAACCTGCCCCACAATAGGCAAAATGATTGTTTGAATCGCACCTATTTTGGGAAACATTAAAATATTAGAAGTCAAATAAACGACACCTATGACGCCGCCAAACCAAATCCACCAAGGGTTAGTGGCAGCAATATAAGTCATGTTTGCAACGTGTTGCCCACTAACAAAATAAATAACTGCCAAAAATATTGTCCCAATAGTAAAAGAAATAAGGCTCGAAATGAATGGTGATTTTACGCTATCGCCTAATCTAGCATTAATCGGACTTTGATTAGCCAAAATAAAACCAGCAAATAAACCAAGAAAATAAAGCATATTAGTAACACTCCAAAATATAGTTAGTTGTCAATGATTGTTGAAATATTAATTACAACGAAATATTATACTATTTTAGTATAATAAAATAGTGAGTCTTTGGCAACTTTTATCATATTGTTCAAAAAAATTGCAGGAACATTCACATTGTGATAAAATAACGCGTATAGACGGTCTGCCTAACATTCAGACTAAACCAGCTAATTTGTGATGCATATAAATATTTCCCCAACGTAATAATACCATTATTTGATAGCGTGTTTGGTTGCAAACTATATAAGTGTGCTACTAAACTTACTATTTTAAATCAACCGAAAGATAGGATATTCTGATGTCTCAAATCAATGCAAGTATTGCTGTTCAGGTATTACCTATGACCGCCAACAAATCAGAAGTAATTCGTATTGTTGACCATGTTATTGCCTATATCGATCACTCCGGTGTAAATTACCAAGTGGGTGCTTTTGAATCAACTTTGGAAGGCGATTATAACCAACTTATGGACATTTTAAAAGCCTTGCCCCTTGTCGCGGCAGAAATAACAGATATTCCAGTCATGGTATATAGTAAAATCAATATGACGCCAAACGGGGATGTTTTAACAATTGCACAAAAAACAGATAAATATCTTTCAAAATAAGTTTCTGTTTGCTCATCATTCACCAATTTTGAACATATTCCAATACAACCATAAATTGTTATTTATCCTTTCTAAGTAGCCCGAAACCGATATTTTATCCTTAGGTGCTACCTATTTAATTTGAATGTCTTTGATATTCTCGGATAATAGCTTATGCATTTTTGGGCTGAGTAACAACCGTTATCAATTTTTCAATGGTAATATAGTTCGATAAATCACCCAATTCAACTTCTACTGCCAAACTAGCAGTTTTGTTTCTTTTGAAATTTTAGTCATAAAAACCCGCAAAGTTGTATTTATGACTTTGCGGGTACAGTTTATTTTTGAAATAGTTTCCTTGCTACTTAATTTTCGTCTTTATCTAATGCTGCTTGTGCTAGAAGATTTAAATAATTAAATGGTCGATCAAACCAGGGTTGAAATAGCATATCTACAAAAGCGAGATCAGTTAGGGTCATACGATTTTGAATCGCTACCGACGCTGTATTAGCGGATTGCGAAATATCGTATTTACTTTGCAGCTGAACACCTAAAATACGTTGAGTGCCCTTTTCCCAAGTAATAGTCATCAATACTGGTTCAGTAGACGACATAAATTCAGGTCGAAAATTGTCGGTCATGGTCAAGCTATTAGCATCAAGTCCTAATTCTTTTGCGTGAGACGCAGTCAAACCTGAAGATGCCATGTTTAAATCATACAACTTCAAACCAGAAGTAGATTGCGTGCCCATATATTTAATGGTTGGGCTTACCAAATTATAACCAATCAATGTGCCTTGGCGTACTGCATTAGTTGCCAAAGGAATATAGGCATTTTCACCAGTGGGATTATAATGAACAGCTACTGAATCTCCTGCAGCAAAAACATCTGGATCACTGGTTTGCATGTAATCGTTAACAATTAAAGCGCCATTTTGAGTCATCTCAAGTTGATCTTGAAAGAGCTGTGTTGTTGGTCGAAATCCAACAGACATGACAACTAAATCAGCTGAAAAATCACCATCATCCGTTTTAATAATAATTGCTTCATCTGTGCTTTCAAATGCCTGTACTGTTTTGCCTGTTTCAACAGCAATGCCGTGGCTGGTAAATAAATGTGCGACATTTTTGGTGAATTCGTCATCAAAATAACGATTCAAAACTGTTGGTTGATTATCAATTAATGTGACTTCGCATCCTTTGACATTAAATGCCTCAACAAGTTCAGTACCAATGTAGCCGCCACCAATAATAACAACACGTTTGATACTAGAGTCATTGGCATGACGTATTAGTTCTTGCGCATGTGTATAATTTTTCGATAAAACAATCCGTTTATCATCAATACCTGGAATGGGAGGTACAACTGGCCAGGATCCAGTAGTAGCAACTAATTTATCATAGCTTTCTGTGGCCGTTTCATTTGTAACAAGATTTAAGATATCAACTGTTTTATTAGTTGTATCTACGTGTGTTACTTCATGATTCATGTGAATATTCGCACCCGCTTCTTTTAGAATTTCTGGTGACGAATAAAATAAATCTTTAATATTTTTAACTTCTCCCTGAACTGTGAGTGCAATTCCACAAGAAAGAAAAGAAACATTGTCATTTTTCTCATAAACATCCACTTCAACATCAGAATGCCGCTTTGTTATGGATTTAATTGCGGCCGTGCCAGCATGTGTTGCACCAATAATAATAACTTTCATGTTTTGTCCTCCAAGGGCAAATTACTTTTCTTGATACTTTTATTGTATAATTAATTCACATACAAAAAATTGACTTGGATCAAGAAAGAGTGAAAAATGTCACATTCTGCTTTTGCCTGTATTAAAGCGGCACCTATTTTTTCCCAACTACCCGATGTGTTGATTGAAGAACTAGTCAACATATCCATACACCAAAAAAAATATGCTGCTGGCAGTTATATTTATGAGCCTGATGATGATTTGTCTGCTTTAATTATTGTTGATACTGGGAAAATTGACGTTTTAAATGTTAACGAGAATGGTCAAGAACTGCTTTTATACACGTTACATAGTCATCAAGTCGACGTCGAATCTTCTTTGTTTACCGATGCGCTTCATCATCACTTTGCTCGTGCAAAAATTGATTCAAGTGTTTGCATGATTCGCCGAACAGATTTTCAAAATTTATTACAAGAAAATCCAAAATTATCTTTACATATGTTGAATGTGTATGGTGAACGTTTAACTGAATTAGAACAGCGCCAAATTAGTTTATCATTACAAAGTGCAGATGAGCGGTTACTTAAATATCTTCATGAAATTGCTGCGATACAAATGAACAATACATTTGAATTAGCCATAACCAAAAAAGAATTAGCTGTTTCACTACATATTACACCAGAAACATTGAGTCGCTTATTTAAAAAGCTAGTTACAAACGGGACTATTATATTAGATAAACGAAAAATTATCCTGCTTTAATCATGATTTATTTGCAATTTTAAACAATAAAAAAGAACATGACATACCCAAAATCTCCAAGTAAGCTAGATTTTTTCTAACTTGCTTGGAGATTTTTGAGTGTTTCATATTTATAACTGGTCATGCACTGGTTGAAATGATTGGCGATGAATTGGCGTAATCCCTCTTTTTTTAAGGCCATCTAAGTGTTCTTTGGTCCCATAACCAGCGTTATTAGCAAAACCATAGCCTGGATACATCACACTATACTCTGTCATTAAGCGATCACGTGTCACCTTAGCTATAATACTTGCAGCACCAATTGAATTACTCAACGCATCACCTTTTATCAGTGATTCTTGTGTGATTGGTATATCTAATGACATCGCATCAATTAATAGTACTTCTGGTTCCGGTGCAAGATCTTTTACTGCTTTTGTCATAGCCAGTTTGGCTGCTTGGTAAATATTAATGTCATCTATTGTGGCTGCGTCGACTATCCCAACTCCGATTGAGATAGCCTGTTCAATAATGATATGATATAACATTTCACGTTTTTTTGCTGACAACTGTTTTGAATCAATCACATCAATATGATGAAAATCAGATGGTAGAATAACTGCTGCTGCGATTACCGGGCCTGCTAATGGGCCACGGCCAACCTCATCAATCCCTGCAATATATGTCACGCCTTGATCCCAATAATGGCGTTCAAAGGAAAAGCGTCCTTGAAAAGCTTCTTCTTGCTGACGAAGTTTTGCATAATGCTTATCCCAAGATTTCAGTGCTGTTTGAACACCTATACGCGAATCTGCTCGCCACTTCAATAAACGAACATCAAATATATCGTCAATTTGTTTCAGTAAAGATCTAATGCTACTAATGGTTTCAGTCATTTGTCGCCACAATTAAATCTAAAGTAAATGTTCCGAGTTTTCCTTTGCGTAGATCATTTAATAACCGTTCACTCGCTTTTTCATAATTATCTTTAAAACCAAGTTTATTTGTAATTTCGAGTAATATTTGCACATTTTCTTGGTCAAAAATATCTTCTGTCAAATGATATCTCTCAATAATTGATTCAGGTCGATAATTTCTAAAAAATCCAATCAAAAATAACGCCGCATCATCTTTGGCAAAAATTGTATCTTTAACTGCACCTGTTAATGCTAATTTCATACCAATGACTTGATCTTCAAACTTAGGCCATAACACACCTGGTGAATCTAATAAATCTAATTTAGTTGGCGTTTTCAACCAAGCAATTTTTTTAGTCACCCCGGGACGATCTGCAGTTGGTGCGACGTTTTTCATAACTAAATGATTAAGTAAAGTTGATTTCCCGACATTTGGAATACCAGTAATCATTGCCCGAATGGGTTGATCCTGAATGCCACGGGCAGTTTGTGCTGCTTTTTTTGATGCCACTGCACGTCGAGCTGCTTTTATAACCAACTGTGGTGTACGCGGATCGCGTGTATCGAGTACCAAAACAGTATGTCCTTCTGATTCAAAGCGTGCTTTCCATGCTCGAATCTGTTCAGGATCTGCTAAATCTGCCTTTGTCATAATTAACAGGCGCGGTTTTGAACCAATTAGCTTATCAACTTCTGGATTACGTGAACTTTCTGGAATTCGTGCATCAACGAGTTCAAAAATCACATCAACTAATTTTAAATTTTCGCGCATTAAGCGAAAAGCTTTAGCCATATGGCCAGGGAACCATTGTATTATTTGTGCCATGAGTATATATGTATACGCTTTCTATCGCGTGAATACATTTCCTATCTTAAATTTATGTGCTTGCAGTATGATATAGTTCCCATGCTTGATCAAAAGTTGTCATACTCATCAAGTATGTCGTATTTTCTTCCAAATATTTTGAAATTTCATCAAAATCAAAACTTTGTTTGGGAAATGTTAAATCTAAAAAAGCGTTATTCGCAAACTGCTGTATTTCGTTAGCCGAAACTGTGTTTCTGTTTGTCATTAACCAACTATAAAATGAGCGACTACTTTTTGCCATTAGCAAGACCCCCTTCAAAAATAAAACTATCTGATTTCATATCAATCACTTTCGCTCGAAAAGACATGCCTTGCGTCACCGGCAATTGCGTCATATCAATAAAAATTTGCTTCTTTTTAGGATTAATTTCCACAAACTTTGGCGCATCATAACTCGTTTTAACATATTGCAGAACCGCACTGATTGGTAATGGTAAATTGCCAATAGCTAATTTTTGTGCGGTTAAAATAACATTCCCATTTTTTGTAATTTCTGGTCGTAGCATCATACCAAACTTAAAATTTTCTCCGAGAAATTTTGCGCTACCATACATCATAATATTATTCTCAACACGAAAAGAATAGCCATTAGCATGATAATCACTCAAATAATAAGCAACTAACGCATTAACTTGTTTTTTATTGAGTGACACATCAAATGTGGCATCTGAAGTGGCAATTTTAGACCTGTGATCTGTCATTGCTGCTGGTTGTGCCGCAATATGAAATAAAAAAATACCAGTTAATAAGATTATACCTAAAAGTGACCAAAATGACCAAAACCAAGGTGACTGTTTCCGTTTCAAAAATTGCGGTCTTTTTAATGTTTTATCAACCATTTTTCCTGTTCCTTTCTCATGACGTGGTACAGTTGTGTTGTCATATAATTATAACCAATATTATTTGGATGGTAATTATCTGTCTGACTAATCCATGTATTATTGACATGTGTTGCACCCATCAAAGTTGCTGTCATAGCTTGATTGCTATTTTGATCTTCAGTTGCTTTTTTAACAGCTTGTTGGCCCAATGATTGCCGCATTTTTTTTGATCGATATTGACCAAACGTTAAGTCAAACGAATCAACATAGTAACTGTTTTTGTCTTGCTTAGCGGCATGGCTATTAATTGTGTTAAATCGTTGTACATCTTGGTTTAAATCTTCTCTTTGTGGAAAATGGACAAACAATGGGTTATAATTACCAAAAATAAAAATAGGTGCCTGTCGATTGTATGTTCTAATTTCATGGAAAAGCCGTGTTAATTTAGTTTGATAGGTAGCCTGTTCACTGACTACAGCAGTCGTTAAGTCCGTGGGCGTTTTTGCAAATACATTTTTTAGCAACGATTGCTGTAGATCATTCCCCCCAGAAGTCAAAACAATGACATTAGCTTGCTTAACAGCATGTTGAAATTTAGGTTGTGCAGTCAGGCGTTCCTGAATTTGATCTGATCGATCACCTGATTTACCAAAATTTGACATATTGACAGCAATATTATACTGTATTTCAATTCTTTTTGCAATGCGTCCAGAATAGCCCTGCTCTCCTTTATCATCACCAATACCTTCTGTTAAAGAGTCACCCAATGTAACTAAATTAATATGCTTTACTTTAGCTAATTTTGCTGCTTTTTGTGGTGAAGCATTTTTAACCGATGGTTGCGTTTGTTTGAGCCAAATAAATGCAATCATACCCAGTAAAATGACAATAGCGAATGTGATTAATATTTTTAAATTTTTTCTCATTATTTTCCTCTAGAAATATGTATACTCCATTGTATCAAAAATATTGGACCCACGCTAAACCACTACTTAAGTCATGCAATTTTGTGCATAAGGATTTAAAAAAGCAACCAATCATGATTGCTCTAACAGTTTTTATTTTGCTAATGCAATAATTTTTAAAATCGTATCGGTAGCCTGTGACATCACAGTCGTAGATACATATTCAAAACGACCATGCATATTCTCACCGCCAGCAAACAGATTAGGTGTTGGCAAACCGAGGAAAGTGATTTTTGAACCATCCGTACCACCACGAACAGGTTCGATAATAGGAGCAATGTTTAGCGCTAGCATCGCTTCTTTGGCCAATGATACCGATCGCATATCATCCTTTAAAATTTCACCCATATTATAATACTGGTCCTTTAGTGTGATAGTCACACGTTCTTGACCAAAATTCGTGTTGAACTGGTTCACAATATCTAATAATTTTTGCTTGCGGTTTTCAAATTTCTGACGGTCATGATCACGTATAATGTAACGTAATTGTGCTGATTCTGGATTACCTTCAATTGCCATCACATGCCAAAATCCTTCACGGCCTGTTGTATGTTCTGGACGATCGGCTTCAGGCAATTGCGCGTGAAAATCAAATGCGACTTGAATAGCATTAACCATGGTATCTTTTGCAGTACCTGGGTGAACATTGCGTCCCTGTATATCAATTATTGCGCTTGCTGCCGAAAATGTTTCCCATTCCAACTCACCAGCAGGTCCACCGTCCACCGTGTAGGCAAAATCAGCACCAAAGGCATTTGTATCAAAATTGTCTGCCCCAATACCAATTTCTTCGTCTGGACCAAAAGCAAAACGTAAATCCCCATGCAAAATATTTGGATGAGACACAAGATACTTTGCAGCAGTCACTATTTCTGCAACCCCAGCCTTGTCATCAGCACCAAGTAAAGTCGTGCCGTCTGTTGTGATCAAAGTATGTCCGACATATTTTCTCAAACTTGGAAATTCTGTTGGTTTAAGTATATAGCCACTATTTCCCAAGTTTATATTGGACTCACCATCATAATTTTCAATTATTTGTGGCTTAACATTGGTGCCATTAAAATCTGCCGTATCAACATGCGCAATAAAACCAATAGTTGGTATTTTTTTGTTGTCAGTATTACTTGCTAACTCAGCAAAAACATAGCCATCTGGCATTATACGAACATTTGTTAATCCAATAACTTGTAGTTCTTCAGCTAATTTAGACAAAAAATCGACTTCCTTAGGAGATGAAGGGACTGTTTGTGAATTTTCATCAGATCGTGTGTCAACTGCAACATATTTCAAAAAAAGTTGTGTTAGTTCTGGATATTTTTCATTTTTCATGCGTATCATATGATTTTTAGCTATTGTTATTAACAAATATTAGCAAAATTAAAATCATTTTTCCTTTCGAATTTGGCATTATTGACGTCAAAACGCCACTATTTTTAAAGATAAGTATATGGGTCCGTGTTAATACTGGTTGGAAAAACAGTGAGCGTGTTGTCATTTTCAAACCACAATTTTACTTTTTCAGACATGTGCTTATTGGCTATGGCTTCCATATGATGATCTGGATCAATGACTACAAAGTCAGCAGCTAAAATATCATGTCCAACGTGATAGTATATATCAGCTGTCACGTATGCATCAGCACCTGCAGCCTGAGCGATAGGCCAAAACTTGCCACCATCGCCACCAAGAACCGCCACTTTTTGAATCGATTGGTTTAAATCATTGGCAATAATTCGAACTGTTTTAACGCCAAACACATCGCGTATTTTTTTAGCATACGCCTGTACAGTCATACTTTCAGGCAAACACCCTATGCGTCCTAATCCTGTTTTACCATCATCATTTGGTTTTATTGGTATAGCATTTTGAATACCAATTGCTTCAGCAAGCCAATCGTTCATACCATCAACTGTACTATCTAGATTAGTATGTGTTGCGTAAACAACAATATTATGTTTAATCAAATCAGCGTACATTTTGTTTTGCGGAACACTTAAATCTAAATTTTTTGCTGGCAAAAACATAACTTCATGATGTGCCCAAATAAAATCGACATGTTGTTCAATGGCTTCTTGGACAACTGCTGGTCTGACATCAAGCACCGTCATAACACGATGAATCACTTGATGTGGGTCTCCTATTTGTAAACCAACAGGGTCTCCTGACTCAGCCAGATCTTTGGGCGCAAACGCTTCAATTTTATGAATTAAATCCTGTGCAATAATCATGAAATGGCCGCCTGAATTTGATTGTAGCGTAATTGCCATTGCCTATATGCATCTGTATCTGATTTACCTGCAGCCTTTAACTGGTTAAAAATTAGCGTAATACGTTCACTCTCTTTTTGCCATTTAGCAACAAAAGTTGCTGTTTTTTCTACTCTTAAGTAAGGTCCAAATATTAAATCAAGGTCAGATAACTGTTGCTGTTGTTCCCCAACTACTGCAGCAATAATTTCATAAAAATGACTCTCTTCTTGTACAATTGTCTCAGCAATAATTTGATAGTCCTGTGCCGCTAGCCACCTTCGAACAATTTGTTCATCCGTATTTGGCTGTAATACAAGTGTCTTGAAAGTTTTTTCTTGTTTTTTACCAGCATTTAAGATGTTACTAATTAAAATGCCTCCCATACCAGCAATAGTGACCGTATCGACATTGTCCGTCTCATTGATTGCTGCTAAACCATTAGCTAGTCGTACATCGGCGTGCGCCAGAAGATGACGTTTTTTTAATTCATGATGCGCGTTATCTAGTGGCCCTTTAGCTACTTCGCCAACAATGGCATGGCTAATCTTATCATTAAGTAATAAGTTTACTGGCAGATAAGCATGATCAGAACCAATATCTGCCAATCGCGCATTTAAAGGTACAAAATCAGCAACTGCTTTTAAGCGCGGTGAAAGATGTATGCTGTCCATAGTTAAAATCCTTTAATATTAGTATATCACGATTAGATAGTTTATGATTATTTACTCATTGTGTGCTAACAAAAAAGTTAGCATTGATTTGCTAACCTGAGCACATCCTACTTACTGAAATCGTGATCTGTCATTGCTTCTTCAAATAAATGAACCACATCTGCAGCTTGTAGAGTTACATATGCTTCATGATTCAAATAACCAACCATTACGGCACTTTCAGCCATATTTTGAAAATATGTGTCATCGATAATGCCAACTTCGGGTAGTGTGGTTGGAACTTCAAGCGATTTTATCCAATTAAACGTTTCTTGGATAGCGAGTTGAGCAACCTCTTTATCAGTACCCGTTAATCCCCAGACTTGACGACCAAACTGAGCAAATCTTGGTAAAGTTTCATCAGACAATGCATGTTTCATCCATCGTGGTGTCATAATTCCCAACCCAACCCCATGTGTAATATCATAATAAGCTGATAACTCATGTTCAATAGGATGTACAGTCCAGCCATTTTGATTACCAACACTCGTTAGACCATTCAATGACATTGTTGCGGCCCACATTAATGTCGCACGTGCATCATAATTATCAGGTTCTGCTAAGGCAATCGGTGCATTTTTAATGACTGCCCGATATAATCCTTCCATAATACCTGATGTCACATCATTGGCGCCATTATCGAAATATTGCTCTGTCAAATGACTAAAAATATCAATTGATCCGGCAGCTGTTTGCCACTTTGAAACCGAGTATGTCAATTGTGGATCCAAAAATGACACTGCTGGTGTTTTTGGACCATATGTTCCTAATTTTTGATGTGTATCTGGGTTAGAAATCACTGATCCAGTATTCATCTCTGTTCCTGTCGCTGATAAGGTTAGAATATCAACTAATGGTAATTGTTCAATTGTTTGACGTTTTGCTGAATCTACTACTAATTCCCATGGATCTGCATCATAAAATTTAGAAGAAGCAATCACTTTAGCGGCATCAATTACTGATCCACCACCAACAGCCAAGATAACATCAATATCATTATTTTTTACCAATGTTTGGCCTTTACGTACGGAACTGATTTTAGGATTAGGTGAAACTTCTGACAGTTCAACAACGTTCATGTCGGATAATAAGCTCATAACACGGTCGTAAAGACCTGATTTTTTAATTGAGCCACTGCCAAAGACCAATAAAACATTATTGCCAAATTGTGCGATAGCATCGTGCAGTTCTGCCTCTAAGCGATCTTTCCCAAAACGAATCGACGTTTTATTTTGAAATTTGAAATTATTCATCATGATTATATGCAATTCCTTTCCAATTATAAGTCTATTATAACACGTCAAAAGAGTCATCTAAAGTCACGCCAAGACCACTCCTGGTTGGCACAGTCATTAATCCTTGTGCTATTTCAAATGTTTCAACTGTCATATCATGCTCAAAATAACGACTACTTTCAGATATGTCTCCCGCAAAAGTAATGTTTTGTAGACTAGCCATTGCGAGATCAACAGCTCGGCCTAAATTACTACTCAACATGCCACCTATCCATGGTTTAATGCCAGCATGACTAGCAAGTTGAATTGCTTTAAATGCCGCAGTAATGCCACCTATTTTGGCTTGTTTAATGGTAACCGCTTTGGCAGCATGCAACGCAATCATTGTATGGATATCATCTAAGCTATTAATACTTTCATCTAAACTTAAAAAATGTGGTGTCTTTTTTTGAAAAAAAGCATGATCAACAAAATCTTTTTCAGAAAATGGTTGTTCAATAAAAGTAACATTTTCAGGTAGTTGATTAAAAAAATCTGCTGTTTGTCTACTAAAGCTACTATTAGCGTCCAATGAAAATTGCTGATTAGGAAATTGATTTAATCGCTCAATTAATTTTTGTTTATCTAACAGTTGCGCATCAATCTTTATTTTAATGCGTTGATATCCCTTATCAATAGCTCGTTTAATATCACTTACATCAGCATTTACATCAAGTACAATCCCTACCGGCACACATTGCTTTGTCCCGCCAATCATTTGTGCCAAAGATCGATTTGTTAGTTTACCTACGGCATCCCAAGCCGCCATTTCAACACCAGCCTTTGCAAAAGAACCAAACGGCGTCAAACGTTCCAGCTTTTCAGCAAATTGTTGTGGTGATTCAAAGGTTAAGTTTTGAATCATTGGATTAATCATAGTGCTCACAATATCTCGGCTAACTGATTGATTTTCAAGCGTATAACTAAAGTCAGCAAAAGATTGTATTTCACCTAACCCAATTGTCTTTTTACCGGTAGCACTGTGACTAACTGTCAGTTTAACTAGTGTCAATGGGCGGTTTTTAGTGGTACTATGCGCTGTTTTAAAAGTTTGCTTTAATCTTAAAGAAATGGGTATCATTTCCAATGCTTCAATACGATACATTTTTTAATACCTCAATGACTTGTTTTGGTTGCTCCACATGCATATTATGGCCGGCATTTTCAATCACATGCTTTTGACCACTAGGTAAAAGTCTGACCATGTCATCTGCGATTTGATTAAATTTTTGATCTAACTCACCAACAAGTAATATAGTTGGTGTTTTTAATTGTGTTAGTTTGGGCCAAAAATTAACCTGTACCCCTGTTCCCATATGCTTTAAAGAATTAGCAACGTTTTGCGGTTGTTGCGCTAAGCGTTGTGCCCTAATGGCCTGACGTTGTGTTGCTACCAAGTCTTTTTGTGTTGCAAACAATGGCAATTTTTCCCAGTTTAAAACAAATTCATGAAAATCTGTCAGTATTTGTTTTATTCTTTCATTATCTGCTGCACGCCGTTTTTTTCGATTTAAAGCTGAATTAAGACCAGCTGATGCACTTTCAAGAAATAATTGATTAATCAATTCATTGTGCGAAAATGCGAATCCAAGTGCTAATCTACCGCCCATTGAGTAGCCTAACAAATTAATATTGGACCAGTTATAAGTTTTTAAAATCAATTGAATATCAGCAATTTGTGCTGCCATTTCAAAACGTTTTGGATCATCAACTATATTTGCTTTTTCACCAAACCCTAGCAAATCAAAAGTCATTACCTCTCCTGGTAACTCATTAATTATCGCATCAAAATCATGATGTGTTCCCATAAACCCATGAAGTAATACCCACTTTGTTACCGTCTCATCATTTATTTGATGGAAAACATGATATGAATAACCTGCTACAGTAACAATTTTTCTATTCATGCTGTACACCACCCATTAACTGCTGATGTGCTTTAACATTATTCGAGCGATTACTTTCAAATTCAATCAATCTTGTTCCAGTAACGGGGGTTTTAATCACCCGCTCTAATTCATCAGCCGTTTTTATTTTCACATACGCTAATTCATATAAGTCAGCAATTTTTGACACATTTAAATTAAGCGGTGTTCCAAATAACATATCAAAATATGACTCTGCCGTCGCCTGTGGTAAAAAGGAAAATATAGCCCCACCGTTGTTATTGATCACAATGATATCAATTGGTAAGTGATATTGTCGCGCCATCATGAGACCATTCATATCATGAAATAACGTTAAATCACCGGTTAACAATACACTACGCCTTGGTGAAGTGCTGCTCATTCCTAAAGCAGTCGAGACAATACCATCAATACCATTTGCCCCACGATTGGCATAAATATTTTGTGTTGTCTGTCCAGTAAAAACATCATCCATATCACGAATAGCCATACTATTAGCAACAAACACAGCCGTTTGATCTGGTAAAACACGATCTAAAACATGTGCAATACTTGCTTCTCCGGTAATGTGTCGTTTTTTTTGATTTAAATGTTGCCATTGCTGATAAAAATCGGCATCATTGTTGACAGATATTTGTGATAAAAAAGAAGTTGGCGACACTTGCGAGACACGTGATACATGTCTCGAGTGATCAGCTAACGTATCTTCACCGACAAACCAGACTGGTATATTTTCTGATTTTAACCATTCCAATATACGAGCCGAAATTGGTGTTGCACCAAACCGAATGACAAGATCTGGTTGATAAATCGCCGTCAAAATATTGGCCTTAATCAGTGCATCAATACCATAAATGGTTGCTTTCTGTCGTGTACGGCTTAACACATCAGCAATAACTGGTACATGATATTTTTTTGAAAAATTGAGAACTTCAGACTGGTAGTCATTGCCTTCATTTGGACCTGCAATAATAACTACTCGCGATTCAGAAAGCTGCATTGGTGGCATACTATCAGCTGTTTTATCAAATTTTAGGGGTGGCACAACAATTGTGGTTGGTTCGTTTAATTGTGGCATTAATGGTTTACGTAACGGTAAATTGATCTGCAGTGGTCCTTTGGGTGCCATCACTATCTCATGAACTAATTTCTGTGTCATGAAATCAATATATGATGTCACATCTGGTTGTTCATCCTGTAAGGTAAACACCACAAATTTTTTTGTTAACGCACCAAATATTTGATGTTGTGGTATCGTTTGCGGTGCACCATTATCTTGCAATTCTATCGGCCTATCTGTCGATAAAACAATAAGTGGAATATGTGAAATGTGAGCTTCAGCAACAGCCGAGGTATATTCAGTAATCGCTGTGCCAGAGGTTCCTAAGAGCGCCACTGGTTCAAGTAACCTTTTTGCAATACCTAACGCAAAGAACCCGGCCGAACGTTCATCTACATCAATATAGAGTTTGATGTTTTTATTTTGTCGTGCATATTCTGCTAATAATAATGCAACTGGTGTTGTGCGCGATCCTGGTGACACAACAAAATGCCTGACACCACTTTGATAAAGTGCGTGCAATAGATGTTTCGTATTTTTAGTAAGCGAATTAATTGTCATTGACATCACCTTTCAGTAATTGTCGCATTGGTTCTAATTTCAAATTAGTTTCTTGGTATTCTTGTGTCGCATTGGAATCAGAAACAATACCTGCACCAGCAAATAAAGTTGCCGTATGCGCTGCATGATTGATATACATTGATCTAATGCCTACAACAAACTCACCACTATTATTTGACGTGTAATAGCCAATAGGTGCTGCAAATAAACCACGCGGCGACCTTTCATGCGCTCTAATGTAGTCTAACGCCTGTTTTTGTGGCACACCACCGAGTGCTGGCGTCGGATGTAGGGCATTGACAATATCAAGTACTGTGTATTTTTTGATTAATCGGGCACTAATTGGCGTATACAAATGCTGCAATTGCCTGTTTTGTAATAAGATTGGTTGAGGTGGTAAATTTAAACTGGTTGTCATATTTTGTATTTTTTGATAAATACTATTGACAACATATCGATGCTCTTGTTGATTTTTATGGCTATTTAGTAGCATATCACCAAGTAATTTATCTTCAGTTTGTGTATTTCCTCTACGAATTGTACCAGCAACTGCTGCTGTTGTAACCGCCCCATCAGTCACTTTAACTAAACGTTCTGGTGTTGCTGAAACAAACATTTCCTTCTGATACTTTAAAATAACATGATATGTATTTTTTTGTGTGATTAACGCATGAACGAGCGTTGAAGCCAATAATGTGTCTGAAAGTGCATACTGATGTTGCCTTCCAAAAACAACTTTCTTGAGTTTGTCATTACTAATGATTGTATTAATTAACTTTTGTGTCCGTGATGTCCAGTCTAATTCGCTCGTTATAACATGGCTGACTACTTTGGATCTGGCTATGGTCTTGAATTTCGTTAACCATTCGTTAAAATTCTCGACAGTATCAGATTCAAAAATAACAATATTTTGAGTAATCTTCACAAAAATTATGGGAACAAACCAAATGCCATTCATTAATTTAGAGTTTTCTACAACTTGTTGATCAAAAGGATAACCACCAAATATCATAGTACCATTCAATTTATTTGGCACATCAGCCTCTTGTTGTGCGCCAAAACCAAACAACTCTTCTTGACCATCCACGGTCTTAAAATAAGCCGTAATATTAAAAAAGTCTAATGCACGATTAAGTTGTGCTCTATCGCTATCACATAGGTCACGTGAAAAATGATACTTCATGAAATACACCTCATCACATGAAAAAGCAACAGACAAAAACCTGTCGCCTTTTCTTTTAATTTCTAAAATTAATTTGCGGTAACCGTTTAAATACTGGGATTAAAGCGAGTGCAATAATCAAACCCATAACTGCTTGCGCTATGTTACCAACAATTGATGCTAGTCCAGCTGTCCAGTTATATAAAAATGTGCCAGCTAACAGATAGCCAATAATCATAATTAATGAGCCAATTACTAGACCAATAATTTGACTAGGCAATTTTTTTTGATAACCAAAATAACCAACAACTAACCCTTCCATACCATGGATTACCAACGAGAAAATCATCCATTGTGGATAGCCAGCCAACAAATCCAGTAGCAAACCACTGAGTCCACCCACAATTAAACCATTTCGTGCACCACCAAGTATCGCAGTCAGAAATATACCAGCCTCAACTAAATTGACAAAGCCATTTGTTGCCGGTACTGGAATTCTAACGATATATGACAATGAAACATTCAGTGCAATCATCACTGCTACTATAGTCATTTGCTTGGTATTAAATTTTTGTTTCATGATTGTTTCTCCGTGCACCCTGCCATACATTGCCATCACTGAACTTTGAATTTAATGTCACCCCGTTTTGAATGCCCTGCCAAACAAAATCTTTTGCATCCTTAAGCGCATGAATCATATCAAGTGAATACCCTAAATTAGCAGCAAGACCTGCAGATAAAGTACACCCTGCACCATTGTGATATAGTTCAGATGTCTGTATCTTATCTTGCTGAAATATATAAAATGCTTCACGATCAAATAATAGATCAATTGCTTCATTACCTGGGAGTTTAGAACCGCCCTTAACAACAATATTCTTGCATCCATACTGAGCAATAGTAGTTGCCGCTTGTTTCATATCATCAACACTATCAATTCGCTGGTTCGCTAAAATTTGTGCCTCATTTAGATTTGGCGTGACAATAGTAGCTAGCGGTAATAACTGCGTTTTCAACGTATCTGCGATACTTTTAATGTTAATCTGATCCGTTTCTTTAAACACCATCACTGGATCAACCACAATTGGCACATTTATTTGTGCTAAATAGCTAGTGACAAGATTTATAATCTCAGGTGTAGGAAGGAGGCCGACCTTGACTGCTACAATATCATCTAATGATAATACAGATTTCAATTGTGCTTCAATAATTTTAAGGTCTACTGGATATATTTCAAAATCAGTTGGTGTTATCGTGACAATTGCCGTGATCACACTCAATCCAAAATGACCATAGTTAGCAAAAGTTGCTAAATCGGCCTGAATACCACCACCAGCAAGAGAATCTGAACCGGCAATCGTTAAAATTTTATGTGGCATATGATACTCTCTTACTATTTTATTTTTCGGATGCAATAAAACTAATATTGTGGCCATCATCCGTTACTGAAGTAACAACAGCATTGTCACCACCAGATGTAATGGACCATGAATAATAGCGGCCATGGGATTTAGCCCAGTTTATTGCCTCTTTAATGCTCTTCCCTTTCAAATGAGCCGAATCTTTATCAGGGCTACTAGAAGAAGACGAACTAGATGATTGTGACGAATCAGTAGCACGGCTAGAGTTACTTTCATCACCAGATTCTTTCACATTTGAATCAATTGTTTCGTTAATTGTACTACTATTTGCGGTACTTTGTGATATTGGTTCTGACGTTTTTGGTGACGACGAGTAACCAATATAGATAAACACACCTAATCCAATAATAACTATTCCTGCCATTAAAATAAAAAAATTACGTATGTTATGCGTTGATTTCTGAAATTTAGGACGTTTATAATCATTATCTGCCATATGCACCTCTCAATTTAACTTATTATACCAAATTTACAGACGTCCCTGCCAATAGATTTTATGATAAAATGAAATCAATGTATTTGAGGAGAAAAATTGTCTATGGACAATACAAATTTAGCACGTATTTCAATAAAAGATATCATTATGATTATGATTGGCACAGGTTTTTATGGTTGGAGTCTAATTAATATTAATATCACCAATCAATTAGCTGAGGGTGGATTATCTGGTATTACATTGATCTTACTGGCATTATTTAACTGGAATCCTGCATATACCAACTTAATTCTAAACATTCCTTTACTGATTATCGGTTACCGTGTTCTTGGCCGACGGTCTTTAATATATACAATTTGGGGCATCATTTCATTATCATTTTGGCTCTATGTCTGGCAAAAATTTCCAATGCCTCCAGCACTTCACCATGACATGCTAATTGCCGGTCTTTTGGCTGGCATTATGTCAGGCATTGGTCTTGGTGTTGTGTTTAGGTTTGGCGGTACCTCTGGTGGTACAGATGTGATTGCACGCATTATGGAACAAAAATTAGGTATTCAAATTGGCCGTACGATGTTTGCCTTAGATGCTGTTGTGCTATTGATGTCTTTAATTTATATTGACGTGATCCACATGATGTACACTTTAATTGCCTCATTTGTATTTGCACAAGTCGTTGGTTTAACACAACAAGGTGCTTATACTGCCAGGTCATTTATGATTTTTACGGATTATCCTGAAGAAATATCACATGCAATTATGCATGAGTTGGAACGCGGTACAAGTTTATTAAAATCAGAAGGTGGCTACTCACATCGCGAGCAGCGAGTTGTTTACGCTGTTGTTGATCCATCTGAAGTCAGCACCGTACAACATATCATTCAAGAAATCGACCCTAAAGCATTTGTCTCTATATTTACGGCACAAGAACAATTAGGCGAAGGCTTTTCTTACCTACGCCCCAAGAAAAAATTTTTCTTCTTCTAAAAAAGTTCTCACTAGCAGTAGCCAGTGAGAACTTTTTCACAGTTTTTTTTGCATATGTGTATAGGCATGTTTGCCAATCATTATTTTGCCTACCGACTCAAAACCTAACGCTGCATATAACTTTTGGGCCCTTGGATTACCATCATCAACATTTAATCCAATTGTCTCTCGCGATTCTTGCTTGGCACGAATTTCAGCATTTTTGATCAATTGCTTGCCAATTCCTTGTCCACGCGCAGCGTCTGTCACAACAATTGAATCAAGATACCATTCATTGTCAAAAACTTCTGAATCACTAAACAACCAGCGATGATAACTATATTTATCTGCTAGTATCGTCTGCAGCGTATTATCAAGTATCTTTTCTTCTGTGTCTGGATAACCAAAAAGAACCCCCACCACTTCATTGTCATCATTTTTGGCAACTATTGCACGACTGTAATGATAGCGACTTTTCTCTGATGTCGCGACCGCAAGCGTCCATGCCGCCTGGACATCAGCAACACTCAATTCCTCATATATTTCTAATGCCATATCATCAAAAATTGTTTGTTCAAGTTTTAAAATCGCTGCTTGATCGATTTGTTTAGCAGGTTGTATAATCATTCATTACTCTCCTCTGGACTAATCATTGTTAGTCCAATTCGTTGACGCTTCTCATCAATGTCAACCACCCAAACATCAACAATATCACCAACAGCAACAACTTCAGATGGTGCTTTCACACGACGTTTTGCCAAGCGAGAAATGTGAACCAATCCGTCATGTTTAACACCAAGATCAACAAATGCACCAAAATCAACGACATTTCGCACAGTACCTTGCATTTTCATACCAGATTTTAAGTCTTCAATATGTAAAATATCTGATTTTAATAGCGCCCCTACCATTTCTGAACGTCCATCACGACCTGGTTTTTGTAAACTACTAATCACATCATGTAGTGTTTGCATACCAATTGACAGTTTATCCGCTATGTCTGCTTTATCCAACATCGTTAACGCATCATTGGCTGATTGCGTTGCTAACGTTTGCGGTGTTACATGAGCCAACTCTAGAAGCTGTTTAGCAGCCGGATAGCTCTCCGGATGGATATCTGTATTATCCAATATATTTTTACCTGATAAAATTCGTAAGAATCCTGCTGATTGTTCAAAAGCTTTTGGTCCTAATCGCGTCACTTTTCTAAGCTGTGTTCGAGAAGTGAATTCACCATTTTCATGACGATATGTCACAATATTTTGAGCTAGAATTTTGTTCAAACCTGCAATATGTGTGAGTAACGCCACACTTGCTGTGTTCAAATTAACACCGACCTGATTAACTGCTGTCTCTACAACATGATCAACTTGTTCATCAAGTGATTTAGCGTTAAGGTCATGTTGATACTGACCTACACCAACTGATTTTGGGTCGATTTTAATTAATTCTGCTAAAGGATCTTGGATACGACGACCGATAGAAATTGCCGAGCGCTCTTCAACATGTAAATCGGGAAATTCTTCTCGCGCTGCATCGGATGCAGAATAAACTGAAGCGCCTGCCTCATTAACGATTGCATACTGTACACCATTTGGTAAGTGTGCAGCGACAAATTCCTCTGATTCACGTGAAGCCGTACCATTTCCAATTGCGACCAATTGGACATCAAATTCATGTATTAAGGATTCAAATATTTCACCTGCCTCATGTCGTTGCTGTGCATTGGCCGGTTTATGCGGATAGATAACTTGCTTTTTTAAAAACTCGCCATTGCCATCAACGATAGCCAACTTAGAACCCGTCCTAAATCCTGGATCAAATCCCATGACAATTTTTTCTTTAAGTGGCGCTTGCATTAATAAATGATACAAATTATCTCCAAAAACTTTAATAGCTTGTTCTTGTGCTTGTGTCGTTAATTCTTGTCTGATTTCACGTGCTACAGCAGGCTGAATAAAACGCTTATAAGCATCCTCAATAGCTGCACGTAGTATTACGTATCCTAATCCAGATGCGGGTTGTCCCTTTAATTCTTTTGTTTGAATAAAATGAATCATCCGGGCTTCGGTAAAATCAATTTTAACCGATAAAATCCCCTCTTTTTCGCCACGATTAACTGCTAAAATGCGAAATTTGTTATCACGCAATGTTTTAATTGGCTCATTGTAATCATAATATTGCTCGTAAACTTCTTGTTCATCTTTTTCTTTACCAGAACGCTTGATGCTTGATATTAACACACCATCTGTACTCATTCGTGTGCGTAACCATTGCCGATAAAGAGCATTTTCACCAATTTGTTCTGCTAATATTTCATGTAGGCCTGCTAACACATCTTCTGAAGTTGGTAGTGCATCATTAATGTACAATGCGCTAGGAATATCAGTCGTTACATGTAAAAGGACGAAATCAGCTAGTGGCTGTAAACCGTTTTCTCGAGCTACCATTGCTTTTGTACGTCTTTTTTGTTTATAAGGTAGATATAAGTCTTCCACAATTTGTAATGTTTCTGCAGATTGAATTGCTTTTTGTAAATCCGGTGTGAGCTGTTGCTGCTCTTGCACAGCTTTTAAAACAGTGTGCTTACGATCAGCCAAATCCTGAACTTTTTTAGCCGTTGATTGAATATCTCGAATTTGTACTTCATCAAGTTCACCCGTCATTTCTTTACGATATCGAGAAATGAAGGGGACCGTAGCGCCATCGCCTAATAACGTTAGTGTAGCGTTAACCTGTTTAAAAGTAATGTTAAGTACTTGAGACACTTGTTTAGCAGTATCTGCCTGTGTTAGTTCTGTTATAACGAGCTCTGTCATGTTGTTGTTTACCGTGATCTTCTTTCAAAAAATAAATTATCAATTATGTTGTCCGTACTGTTAATTATAACGTGAATTCAAAACTGTCATCACATAAATATTTGTTCTAATTCACTATTGTGTGAATCATCAGATTAAAATCTGTTGCTAACATACTAAAAAACGCCACCTACTCCGAAGAATAAGTGGCGGGTAGGTAGATAGATTCTACCCAGTTGGTCCTCTATAGTATAGCTCACTTTTTTAAGAATAGCAATCTTTTTTAATGAATATATTATTCTCATGCTAATACTAACAAAAAGATAACCTTTTCTAGACATATAGCTGCCAATTTAATTCTAAATTAGTTAATGTTTTAAAATGTTTGGTCTATTTCTTGCAACAATTTTTTCGCTGCACGACCGCGGTGTGAATAAGCCACCCTCTCGTACATCGGCATTTCTGCAAATGTCTTACCATTTTCGGCTACAAATAGGGCATCAAATCCAACTGAATAGTTGCCACGTTCATTTTGTGCAACAATGACCCCACCACGTCCATTGCTTGTAGCTATTCTACCATGGGGCATCACTAGAACAAATAAAGCCTCTAAGTAAGCACTGCGAGTAACATCTGAATTATAAAGATGCAATAAATAATCGTTTTCCTCATGAATTGATTTTAATCCAAGTGCTTTTAATTCTCGTGAGGTTGTTAATCCAAAACGTTCAGGAAAAGCTGCAAAATAGGCGCCAGTATCATCAGCCAAGATATTATCATTTGGTAAAAATTGTTGAATATATTGTGCCTTATTTAAAGCATTAAGGTATTGATTTGAGACTGTTTCAGTCGGAAATTCTTTTTCATCAATTAATTCACGATAATTAATAATGGATACCCCAAATTCCGCAAAAACACCTTGTATTTCACGTGTTTTTGCGGAATTATTGGATGCTACGATTATTTTTTTAATCATTTAACCACTCGATTCATATATTTTAACAACGCCAGTTATTTTATTCTACCATGTTGCTTTATTTGCACCAAGTAACATAAAAAAATTTCTTTTAAACGTCTTCAATATCATTCTGTCTAGCCATTCGCCATATTGGATAAGCGACGCCGCTGTTAACAATATAATATAAATATTTTCCAACATTAGCAAAATTGCCTTGCGTAGTAGCTTTCACTAATTGGACAAAGTTATAAAAAATCCAAAATAACCATTGATCTTCAATTTTGAAAATATTTAATATATTTGGAATTAAAGAAAGACTAAAAACTGCACTTGCTAACCAAAATAACGGACTTGTATTTTGAAAAGCTAAATAATTTAAACCTAAACTTAATATGATTGCGCCGCCAACTACGAATGGCAGCCATTTCTTGAAATCAGTCGCACGATTAACATGTTTGTCTTCATATTGGCGCCAGCCCTTAATCGATGCAGCGTTAAGTAAAAAAGACACTGGATATGTCAATATAGCACCATTGTTTCCGAGTATAAAATCAATGACACCTGACACGAGCGTATTGACAGTTCCTACAATGTTTCCAAATTTGTTCAACCTAGCAGTTAAGCGTGTAGACATAATAGATAAACTAGATGAAATCACTGAAATTATACCAAATGGCACATATTTAGCCCATTCATTTTTTGAAAAGAATACGCTTTGAGTAAGATTATCAAAAAAATAACCTGACGTATAGGCGGCAAAAATAACAATAAGTACCCCAAACAAGTCAAATAACCATGATTTATTAAGCGCTTTTAGCATGTGTCGTAAAATCTCCATTAATTTTTTGAGGGTTGATCTGTTGAGAACGCATGCAGTATTCTTTCTAAACTGCTTTTATTAGTTGCCAACAGTAACTCTTATAGGTTAACAAATATCGCTATTATTGTGATTAATTCAACAATTATTTAAAATATTATTTTCTATCTGTCTGTTGTCGTACGATATCTACCAAAGCACGCATTTTTTCCAGATTTTTAATGCCGGATACCTCATCACCACTAGAAATATCAACCCACTCCGGCTGAACTTGATTTATCGCATCTTGCAAATTGTCAGTTGTTAAACCACCCGCTAACATCAAAGGTGTTTGACGTAAGGGTTTTGGCGGTACAATACGCCAATCAAATGTTTTCCCAGAGCCAAATTCGTTATCTAGCAATACATAGTTTGCGGCTGTTTTAATTAATGCTTGCTGTGGTTTAACCACTTGAATCACAGGAACATTTTTTTCTCGTAATAATGTTACTTCTAATTCGGATTCATCACCGTGTAGTTGTACACCTTGTATGAGGCCAGTAGAAAAAAAAGTCAACATATCCATCACATTTTGATTAACAAATACACCATATAACGGAATATTACCATCTAAACGATCGCGTATTTTAAGCGCTGTCATCAAATTCACTGTCCTACGCTGTCCTGGTGCAAAAATAATGCCTGCCATATCAGGGTTCACTTTATTTAAAAGGTCAGCATCTTCAACACGAAAGTTCCCACAAAGTTTAATTTTAGTCATATGCGCGTATTGCCCATCCTATCGAATTGTAATATATCTGTTTTATCTTTCACGATGTGCTGCATGTTTAATAACATGACTTTAGCAACTACTATTTCAAACCCAATTAATTTAGTTCGTATATCATCAACAAATTTACTAAATATTTCAACACCTTACTGACAACGGGCATCAATAATTCAAGCATAAATTATCCATAATCTATGCTTGATGTTATCACTTTATTGTTCAAATTGTTCTACATGTACAATCGTTTTTAGAGACAATAAAAAACCATTCTAAAAATATTTACCTATTGCAATATTTTCAGGATAGTTTTCCGCGGTGCCATCTGATTTTCAGATATCAAACCATATCAAAGATAATGACCTAATAACTTACTCCGCCATAGCTTGCTAATACAGACCTGAAAACTACTTTTAATTATTTTTTGAAAGCCTACGATTTCAGTGTCTTAGATTTCTTCAGTACACAGTTGGTTTACTCTTCATCTTATTAGTTTGTTTAAACGATGATATTGTCACTATTCTATTAAACCTAAAAAACATGTTATTGATGTACTTCAATATTTTTTGACGCGAACATAGTCTAGAAAAATTTCAAACTATAAGTCCCGTTGAATGTGTCACCTGCTGCCAACACATTCACACCGAACTTTTCTTTAAAGTTGCCGGTTGAATCAACTGTATCAGCAATTCCCCACCATGGTTCTAATGCAATAAAGGGTGCCTCTTTTCCAGCTGGTGTCCAAATACCTAAAAATTGTGCATTATCTAACGTCATACGTAGCCCATGTTGGTTAGCAAGACGTGCAAGTAAAAATGATGTTTTTTGACGATCTAACTTTAAAATAATCGCATCATCATGGTAATCTTCTTGACGTAATCGTAACGGAATATTTGCATTAAAAGGGGTTGGTACGTTTGGATTCGAGTAAGGACCAGTTAAGCGGACACGATCATAAAGTTTTTCCGGTTCAATCGAAACATAGTAATCTGAAAATTTACCACCATCAAGTGGTAAATTAAATGCTGGATGTCCGCCAACACTGAAAAATAGTGATTCTTCTGTGTCAGTATTGTGAACAATATATGCAATTTTAAGATCATTGTCATCTGTTAAATCATAGCGAATATCCAATTGAAACTTGAATGGATAGACGCGCATTGTCGAACCTGTATCATGAATCCGAAAAAGAGCATGGTTATCGTTGTGCTCAACGACATCAAAAACTGTATTGCGCGCGAAACCATGTTGATTCATAAAATAGGTTTCACCTGCAACTTTGTACTGGTCCCCACGTAAACGGCCCACAATAGGAAACAAATTAGATGCGTGACGCCCCCAATACTTTGGATCTCCAATCCAAATATATTCCAACTCGGCCTGTTTGTGCCACACGCTAGTTAATTCGGCACCTTCTTCATTAATCATTATTTTTAAGTTTTTATTTTCTAGTTTAATCATAATACCTATATTCTACCAAATTTTGAGAGATAAATGTAATTAATGTTAAGCGTTTACAGCTTTTTTTTGGCACGTGGGAAAAAATTTTGGTAATTTTTTTGTAAATTTTCACGTGTCACATGCGTGTACATTTGCGTTGTCGACAAATTAACATGACCTAATAATTCTTGCACGGTACGCATATCAGCACCATTATTAAGCAAATGCGTAGCAAATGTGTGACGTAACATGTGTGGATGAATTTTACCAGTTAATGTCGAACGCTTCATTAATTCGTTTAAAATATATGTAATCCCTGCAGTTGTTATTGGTTCACCACGATGATTAACAAACACAAAATCATGTGGTACTTGCTTTGCTATCAATTTAGGACGTGTCTCTTTTAAATATTGCGATAGCGCTTGTGCTGCAAAATGACCAAATGGCACGTATCTATCCTTATTCCCCTTGCCATGAATTAAAACTAATCGCTGAGAAAAATCTAATTGTGTCGTCATCAAATTGGCAATTTCTGCCACACGTGCACCTGTAGCATATAAAAACTCTAATATAGCAGCATTCCTTTGCCACAATAAATCTTCGGGATTATATGCGACATCGAATAGTGTTGTCATTTCTGTTTCATAAAAAAATTCTGGCAGATGATTTTCATGTTTTCGAAGGGCCACATTATCAAATGGGTTATCAGTCACAAATTGATTGGCAATCATGAATTGGTAGAACATACGTAGACTACTGATTTTCCTGGAAATAGTTGTTCTCGCTAATTTTCGCTCATATAAGTCGTTTAAGTAGACTCTTACATCCAATATTTGTACTGTTTTAAAGTTAATAAATCCACCATTTTTCGTTAAAAATATCACAAATTCATCAATATCAGACAAATATGCCTTCAATGTCAACGGCGAATATTGTCGCTCAGACTCAATATAGACTTGATACAATTGTTGTTCTCGTGTTTTCATAACTTCATTATACGCGCTATTCTCTCGTTTCAAAAATTAAGAAGACTTTAATTTAGTTACAATCATTCAAACATACCCAAATTATGTTTTTTTTTCGATATAATTAAGGTTAGTAGTAGTTTGACTAAATTCTTAAACTAATCACAGAGGAGACTCCTTATGAAAATACCTATCCAAACACCATTGGAACAATTACATCAAAATGTTTTATTTTTAAAAAATAAATCATTACACGCAATTAGCAGTTTCCGACAAAACATTTTAAATAATCGTGATGCGCATCATATTAATTCAAAACAATTGAAATTATCTGATACGAGAGAAATTGCCATTGTCCCCTATGAATCAAATGCTAAAGTCGTTGACTCAAACAGTTTTGCGTACGCACTCGAGTCTGCCATGACAGAGAGCAACAGTGGCATACAGCAATCATCCAAGATACGAAACCATATAACATCTTTTTTGCATCGCCCAGCTCGAGTTTTGGCAAGTATCGTCATTATCGTCTTAATTGTCTATATTGCTATTATGGCAGGACAATCTAATTCAACAAATCAACAACCTATAGAACAAACACCACAGAAATCAAAATAATTCATGTTCCCAATATAAAAGCGATCTTATCTTTTTGATAAGATCGCTTTTATGAGAAGCATAACATTTGTACGTTAAACACGCCGCTATTATTAGTTTTTAAATGAATGAATAGGTGCTGGAATATGACCACCACGATTAATGAAGTCTGCACTTGATTTCTCAACTACTGGCATCACTGGTGCGGTCCCTAATAAACCACCATAATCAATCATATCCCCAACTTTAGCGCCATTAGTTGGTAAAATTCGGACTGCAGTTGTTTTATTGTTTTGTACCCCAATTGCCGCTTCATCAGCAATCATTGCCGCAATAGTTGTTGCATCCGTTTCACCTGGAATTGCAATCATATCTAGCCCAACGGAACAAACAGCTGTCATTGCTTCAAGTTTTGCTAATGATAACACCCCCGCCTTAACAGCATCAATCATACCAGCATCCTCAGAAACGGGAATAAAGGCACCAGATAAACCACCGACACGTTGCGATGCCATGACACCACCTTTTTTAACAGCATCATTTAGTAACATTAGTGCTGCTGTTGTGCCATGCGTACCAACCATCTCAAGTCCGATTTCTTCCAGTACTTCCGCAACTGAATCACCACGAGCTGGTGTAGGCGCTAAACTCAAATCTACTATACCAAATTCCACACCTAAACGTTCAGCAGCTAATGCGCCAACCATTTGGCCAACACGTGTAATTTTAAAAGCTGTTTTCTTAATCGTTTCGGCAACAACTTGAATCGATTCGCCCTTAACTTTTTCAATAGCACGCTTTACAACACCTGGACCAGAAACACCGACATTAATAACAACATCAGCTTCACTCACACCATGAAAGGCACCAGCCATAAAGGGATTATCTTCTACCGCATTAGCAAAAACAACCATTTTTGCATTCGCAGTATCTGACTTATCAGTAATCGCTTTAATCGTTTCACCCATCAATTTGATGGCATCTAAGTTAATACCAGCCTTTGTCGATCCAATATTAACACTTGACATAACCAGATCTGTTTCAGTTAACACGCGTGGTAACGACTTGATCAAAGATAAATCACCATTAGCAAAACCTTTTTGAACTAATGCAGAATACCCGCCAATAAAATCTACGCCCACAGCCTTAGCAGCATCATCTAAAGCATGCGCATAGTATAGCATCTCATCAGGTGTTGCCTTCCCAGCAATCAAAGCAATAGGTGTCACACTAATGCGCTTGTTTGTAATCGGAATACCAAATTCACGCTCAATTTGTTGTGTTACTTTAACCAAATTCTTTGCATAAGTTGTAATTTTTTGATAAATGTTCTTTGCAGTTTCTTGTGGTGTGCCAGCTATAGTATCAAGCAAAGAAATACCCATCGTAACGGTTCGAATATCCAAATGCTCTTCTGAAACCATATTAATGGTTTCAGTTATTTGAGTGGTTTCCATAATTTCTCCCAATTTTTGTTTGTGTAACTAATCTATTTTAATGCTTGCTGTTACTCAAACACGACTCATTGCATCAAATATTTCTTCACGTTGTGTATGAATTTCAACAGTTAATCGTTTGCCAAGTAGATTTAAGTCATCTTGAAGTTTGTTAAACTCTTCATCCAATTGTGCCAAATTAACTAGCATACTCATTGTGAAAATATCAGACATAATTGTCTGTGATACATCTAAAATATTAATGTTATGGTCCGATAATGTCTTAGAGACACCGGCTATAATTCCAGGTTTATCTTTCCCTATAACTGTTACAACTGCTTTAGCCATTTTTTTCCTCTTTAAAAGTTATTTAAGTAATTATACAGTATTTACATGTTCAATGCCATTACTTTTAGGAGGCTCACCTATAAACACGTTCACCATTGTGCCAACCTAAAAATTGGAATAACTTGGTGTCTTTAACAGCATTTGAATTAATATTAATATGAGAATCATACAGCTGGGATTTAAACATCGTTTCATACTGATTTACAGACACAAGTTGCCGTTTCAATAATAACTGCTGTGTCATTTTAGCTGGTACGTGATTTTCAAAACCGTTTTGAAGGGTGACAGAATAAAGTTCTGCCTCTGCACCTGATCCATAACTAAAAATAGCTAATTTGTCCCCAGATTTTAAATCAGTAGCATAACTTAATAAGGACAAGAGGCTTAAATATACTGAACCAGTGTAAAGATTACCAACCTCTCGGTTGAATTTTTGACTAGCTTTCAAATGATGTGTTAGCTTTTGTTGATGTGCCAATGTTGCTTCATTTATAATTTGATCAAGTGCTTTTTTACCCATTTTTGTATAAGGTAGATGAAACGCAAATCCTGCGAAATCATTTAACTGTTGATTTGTTTTTAATTGGTAACGCTGCCACAATGTCAGAAACATTTCTTTATAAATATCAGTTGATAAGTGCCCATCGACAAGTGCCTCTTGACGATCAACTGGACGCCAAAAATCAGAAACATTGCGACTCATATATACCGAATCAGTATTAATACTAACAATTTTAGGTGCTTCCGATACTATCATAGCAATTGCTCCAGCACCCTGTGTAACTTCGCCAGACGTCGATAAACCGTAACGGGCAATATCTGATGCGACAACCAATACGCGTCTTCCAGGATGCGTTGCGACGTAATCACGCGCTTGCATCAAACCGTAAGTGCCCGCATAACATGCTTGTTTGAGTTCAATAGTACGCACAAATTCAGAAAGTTCAAGCAATGTTTGCATATAAAGCGCACTTGATTTTGAATTATCGATACCAGACTCTGTTGCAAAAATAATGAGATCTATTTTTTCACGATCATCAGCCGTTATGATTTTTATAGCTGCATTAGCACCCATTGTAACGACATCTTCAAAATTAGGCACGACGGTTTGTCGATTCTGTCCAATACCTATTGTATATTTATCTGGTTCATCACCACGTGCCTTTGCTAATGTGACAAGATCTAACACATAGTTAGGGGTGTAGAATGCTATTTTATCAATACCTATTGTCATTATTTAAAACTCCTCTGAAATTATTATACCATGCAAAAAAGCGCCACTAGACGCTTTTTTGCATGACATTTATTCATTATAATTTTAGTAAAGTGCCGCAACTTTTTCTTGTGTACTCTCGGTTGAAATAAATTCATCATAAGATGTATCTACACGGTCAACAACACCTTTAGCAGAAACTTCAATAACATGATTTGCCGTCGTTGCTAAGAACTCATGGTCATGTGAAGTCATAACGATACCGCCCTTGAAATTAACAACAGCATCATTTAAAGATTGAATGGATTCCAAGTCCAAATGGTTTGTTGGATCATCCATTAATAATACATTTGCCTTGAGTAACATCATTTTGGCTAGTGTTATACGAACTTTTTCACCACCCGATAAAACTTTAATGGCTTTGAGCGAATCATCACCACGGAACAATAACTGTCCAAGCATGCCCCGAAGACTCGTATTATCTTTTTGTTCTTCTTCTGCAAAATCACGTAACCAATCTAAAATCGTTACATCTTGGTTTTCAAAGTTATCATTTAAATCTTTTGCAATGTAGGACTGTGTTGTTGTCACACCCCAATTAACAGTACCTGTGTCGGGCATCATAGTACCAGCAATAATTTGCATTAATGTTGTTGTTGCCAAATCAGAGCGTGATAAAATAGCAATTTTATCACTAGGACGACCAATAAACGAGATGTTATCCAACACTTTTTCGCCATCAATTGTTTTGGAGATATTTTCCACACGAATCATGTCATTTCCCATTTCACGATTAAGTGGGAAATTAATAAATGGATACTTGCGTGATGAGGGTTTAATATCATCAAGTGTAATTTTGTCTAATTGCTTTTTACGTGCAGTCGCCTGCTTAGATTTCGACGCGTTCGCTGAAAAACGTGCAACGAATTCTTGTAGTTGTTTAATTTGTTCTTCTTTTTTAGAGTTTTGTTGTGAAGCTAAGCGCTGAGCTAGTTCTGAAGATTCACGCCAAAAATCATAATTACCAACAAATGGTGTGATTTTACCAAAATCAACATCTAAAATATTAGTAGACACAGCATTCAAAAAATGACGATCATGCGATACAACAATCACTAAGTTAGGGAAATCCGCTAAGAAATCCTCTAACCAGTTAATCGTTTGCACGTCTAAACCGTTTGTTGGTTCATCTAATACCAGAATATCAGGGTTTCCAAATAACGCTTGGGCTAACAAAACTTTAACTTTGTCGTTTTCTGTCAATTCACCCATTAAAGTATTGTGCATCGTATCTGAGATACCCAATTTACTTAATAACTGTCCAGCCTCAACTTCAGCATTCCAACCATCGAGTTCTTCAAATTCTGCACCTAAATCAGCAACGCGTACCCCATCTTCATCATTGAAATCAGGTTTAGCGTAAATTGCATCCATCTCAGTTTTAACTTCATATAACCTTTTATGTCCTTGAACAACAGTATCTAGCACTGTGAAGGCATCAAAAGCAAAATGATCCTGCTGCAAAGATGACAATCGTTCACCATCGCCAATGGTAATTGTTCCTTCAGTTGGCAATAGTTCACCCTGAAGTAGTTTTAAAAAGGTTGATTTTCCGGCACCATTGGCACCGATAATGCCATAAGTATTTCCAGGTATCAACTTTAAAGAAACATCCTGATATAATTTAGGTCCAGCAAAGCTGAAACTCATTTCTGATACTGTGATCAATTTTTTTCCTCCAATGAAATATGTTCAATACGCACATATCGGTAAAATACCTTATATAACTATACCAGAAAAAGCGCGAAATTTCGCGCTTTTTCACAATAATGACGATCTATTAGTAAAAATATACTACTCACTTAAGACTTGAACCCACCATCAATCGGTAGCGAAAAATCCTGTTCAATACCTGAGGCAAGATCCTGAAAGCCACTCTCAATTGGAATCAAACTTTCATCGGGATCATCACGTGTATCACCAAAAAATGTAAATAGACTGAGCACAATATAGAGCAAACTAAAGTAGAAACCATATTGCGTATGAACAAGTTTTAACCAAAACGTTGAAACACCACCAAAAATAACTGGTAAGAGTAAAATTAATAATGGCGAATAGCCATGTTTTCGAATAGCGTAACCAAAATATAATGTGTAACTACCATTAATAACAAGATATAACCAAATGATTTGATGGATTTCGCGAAAACCAATTTGTTGTGCAAAGAAGGGTAACAAAAATCCCAATAAAATTGCAGACAGCCACTGATAACCATAAAATTTGTTAAATGCTTTTTTCATATCTGACCACCTTTTAATTAAAAAACAATATGTAAATATGTATTATTTATTATAAACTATTCATTTAACTCGCGCAAGACACTAATTGCAGACAGTGCATATAAAGGCGCTGTTTCCGCTCGTAAGATTCTTGGCCCTAATCCGGCTGGATAATATTCATGACGAGCCAACGCTTCAATTTCTAAAATCGTCAATCCACCCTCTGGGCCAAAAACAAGATTCACATCTGTATCTATAGGCACCTCATTAATTGATTTAACCAACGTTGCGACTTCACCGGTACGAGCGGACTCTTCCCAAGCTACCAACCCCATTTGTTTAGGTAAATCAAGCACATTTTGCCAAGTTAAAAATTGAATTTGTGGCACTAACAGCCGATGAGACTGTTCAGCAGCAGCTTGGGCAATTTTTTGTAACCGTACTGCTTTTTTTGCTTCTTGTTTTTTCCAGTCAGCCACTGTACGTGTCATTTCAGCAAATACAATTCGATTGACACCCAATTCAGTTGCTTTTTGAACAAGCCAATCGGAACGGTCATTTTTCAATGGTGATACAATAATGGTGACATTTAGTGGTAATTCAACATCGCTGTCTAATCTTGACTTAACTGCTAACGTGATTTTCGCTTCATCAATAGCAATAACTTCACCAATGACAACTTTCAAATCAACACTCACAAACTCTGCTTGTGATCCAACTCGTGCACGTAATACTTTGCCAAAATGTTTGAAAACATCTTGATCCTTTGTCAAGGTTATATGATCACTGTTAATTAAGTTTTCTAAAAAGTAGCGTTGCATGATTATTTTTCCTTAATTTGTGTAATATAACTATGCCATTCGCCCATTTGAGATTTTTGAACAATTTCAAAACCATTAATATGTAATTGTTCTTCAATATGAGGTGCAATGGCATCATAAATACCCGATACTAAAAAGTAGCCTGTTGGTTTTAAACGTGAGATAGTCTGTGGAATTAATCTTTCAATCACATCCGCCAAAATATTTGCCACAATCAGATCAACTGGCTGTGTATCAACATTTAGTAATAAATCGCTCGTGATGACTTTTATATCTGTCGCAATTGGATTTAACATCAAGTTTTCTTTTGCAACTTTTACTGATATATCATCAATATCTGTCGCCAAAACAGAACGAACACCCAATAGCTTAGCCGCGACTGCTAAAACACCAGAACCTGTCCCAACGTCAATCATTGACTCACCACCACGTACAACCGTTTCTAAAGCTTGCATCATAAGACGCGTTGTCTCATGCGTCCCCGTACCGAAGGTTAATTGTGGATCCATAATAATTGGCATTTCTTCTGACTGTTGTGATTTAAATGTCTCCCACGATGGCACAACTGTCAAATGCCGTGTGATTCGCTGCGCATGATAGTACTTTTTCCAATTATTCTCCCAGTCTGATTGAGATATACCACTCACATGCACGGTTGCCGGTGAAGGATCTACCGCTATTTTTGATAATGATTGAAGTCGCGCTTGAATGTTTGCAAGAATATAAGATAATTGATCATTTTCTTCATAATAAGCGATGACTGATATCCCATTTTTTTCATCGATTTGAACGCCATCAGCACCAACAGATATTAATAGATCACATACAAATTCGACTGCCTCAGTATTCGTGTCAACCCTTACTGCTTGCCAACTCATAGTGGTTCCTCATCGTGTAAGATAACAACTTTACCAATCATATGGCCACTCTCAACATCTCGAGTGGCCTGTTTAATATTGTCAACAGTCAGTCCCTTGTAAGTCTTAGTTAGTGTAGATTTAATCACTTTATTGTCCAGCAAGTCAGCTATTTTGTTCAACGCTTCACCTTGGCTTGACATGTTAACACCATAATTTCCTTTTGCAAACATAAACACCCAGTTGAATTGCGCACCAATATTTTTGAGTGGACCAATATCAATTGGTCCACTCGTTTCAACAATCGATGCAATACGACCAAATGGCTTAATTGACTCTAATACTAGTGGCCAATATTTATTGGTATCTTGTAAAATAGCAATATAATCAACTTTATCATGCTTTATTTGAATTAACTGTTCATGTAAGTCTTGATGATAATCTAAAATATAATCTGCACCCAGTGATTTTACCCATGTTACAGATTCTGGACGTGATGCCGTGGTGATCACTGTTAGTCCCAAATATTTTGCCAGTTGAATTAATGTTGATCCAACACCGCCAGCGCCATTCAAAATAAAAATACTTTTACCGGTTCCCTCATTTTCAGTCACATCAAATCCAAAGGACTGTAGAATTTCAACTGCAGTAATTGCTGTCAAAGGCATTGCAGCAGTTTCGGCTACACTGATTTTAACTGGAGCATGGCCTACGAGTGATTCATTGACAACTTGGTATTGAGCGTTGGCCCCTGGATTTATTTGCACACCTGCATAATATACTAAATCACCAATTTCAAATTTTGAGACATTTTTGCCTAATCCAATTACCTCACCAGTCGCATCAAATCCAAGTATACGAAATTGACCATCTTCTTGATAAGTAATACGCATTTTCGTATCAACAGGATTAATAGCGCTAGCAGCAACCTTGATTAATAATTCGTGATCAGAAGGTTTCGGTTGCAAAATATTTTTCTCAATAAAAACATTTGGCTGATCAATCCTTAAGGCACGTTCGAAACCGATTGCGCGCATTTTATGACCACCAAACGGCCAATATTTTTTTATCTTGTCAAATAATGACATACTTGTCTCCTTTTAATATGCCTAAAACGCTGATTATTAGCATTTTTTAACATGAGTTATCTCACTGCATCTCTTTAAAACAAGCATTTAGATCACAAAATAGCATTAATTTCCACGTGCATACTGTGTATCATCATCTGTTTTCAACACTGCCATGAAAGCTTCTTGTGGCACTTCAACCGTACCAACTGACTTCATACGTGCTTTACCACGTTTTTGTTTATCTAGCAATTTGGCACGACGATCCGGATCACCAGTATGGATCTTTGATGTTACGTCTTTACGATACGCTTTGATATTTGTACGTGCCAATATTTTTGCCCCAATAGCTGCCTGAACTGGAATTTCAAAATTTTGCCGTGGAATAATTTCTTTCAATTTTGATGTAATCACACGACCACGTTCAGCTGCAAAATCTCGATGAACAATAAAGCTCAGTGCATCAACTTTTTCAGAATTTAGTAATATATCAATTTTGACTAAATCAGATTGACGATACCCGAAAATGTCATAATCTAATGATGCATACCCTCGCGTACTTGATTTTAGTTTATCAAAGAAATCAAAAATTATTTCTGATAAAGGAATTTTATATTTCACGTTCACACGTGTCTCATCTAAGTATTCCATCGTATCAAAATCACCCCGTTTGCGTTGCGCAAGCTCCATCACAGCACCGACATACTCATTTGGTACCATAATTTGAGCGTTCACATAAGGTTCTTCAATATACTTAATTTTTGAAGCATCAGGCATTTCAGATGGATTTTCAATTTCAATCAGTTCATCATCGTTGGTCATCACATGATATGTGACAGAAGGTGCAGTGGTCACCAAATCCAAGTCAAACTCACGTTCTAAGCGTTCTTGAACAACATCCATATGCAATAAACCTAGAAAACCAACACGATAACCAAATCCTAAAGCTTGTGATGTTTCAGGATCAAATGTTAGAGCAGCATCATTGAGTTGCAATTTTTCTAACGCATCACGTAAATCTGTATACTTAGCATTATCAGATGGGTACAGACCCGAATAAACCATTGGTGTCATAGGTTTATAGCCAGATAATGGTTCACTGGCTGGATGGTCAACAGAAGTTATTGTATCACCAGAATGTGTTGTGTGAATATCTTTGATTGCTGCAGTTAAGTAACCGACGTCCCCAGCCATTAAATAATCACGTTTCTGAGCACTTGGTGACATCACACCAACCTCATTGACTTCATATTCTGCTCCAGTATTCATCATCCTAATTTTATCGCCAGGTTTAACTATACCTTCACGCACCCGCATATTGACCACAACACCTCGGTAAGCATCATAGGCTGAATCAAAAATCAACGCGCGTAATGGTGCTGTTAAATCACCTGTTGGTGCAGGTAAATCAACCACAATTTTTTCCAATAATTCAGGAATACCAATACCCTTTTTAGCAGAAGCTAATACCGCTTCCGATGCATCAATACCAATAAGATCTTCAATTTCTGCACGAACTTTTTCTGCATCAGCAGCCGGTAAATCAATTTTATTGATAACCGGCAAAATTTCTAGATCATTATCTAATGCCAAATAAACATTGGCAAGCGTCTGTGCTTCTACGCCTTGTGCTGCATCAACAACTAAAATAGCCCCTTCAGCAGCAGCTAGTGAGCGCGACACTTCATAGGAAAAATCAACATGCCCTGGTGTATCAATTAAATGAAAAATATAGGTTTCACCATCATTTGCATCGTAATGTACTTCGACTGCGTTTAATTTAATTGTAATCCCACGTTCACGCTCCAGATCCATAGTGTCGAGCAATTGATTTTGCATATCACGCTCAGCTACAGTGTGTGTTTGCTCTAAAATGCGATCTGCAATCGTTGATTTTCCATGATCAATATGTGCCACAATTGAAAAATTGCGGATATGCTTTTGTCGTTCTTTAAGTTGTTCCAAATTAATTTCTGTCATTTTTTTATCACGCAAGTTATGCGTATACTTTCAATTTTTCTATCTAGTCTATTTTATCATGAATAGACAGAAAAAAACGTGAGCCACACCATTTCTGATACGCAACACGTTTAATTTTTTTTAAATGATTAAATTAATTGCCACTAAAGGATACCAATTTGTTTGAATCAGTTGATACACCCGTTGATAATAATTTCATAACCGTTAACATTTGTTCATCACTGACAAGTTTTGGCGCGCCGTTCACCAGGGTATCAAATACACTATCATATATACGACCATAATCACCTAAAACACTAGGAACCATTTTTTCAATACGATCCCCGCTTTGATTGAAATAAACAAGTTTCCCATAATTTTGTGGTGCATCTACCCCAAAACCAACAGTCCCTGGCATAATTCCAGCTTTTAAATCGTTTTCTTGTTCATCAACATCATATTTTATAAAGGTGCCATGTGTGCCACGTAATTGCCATTTTGGATACTGAATAGTTGCTAATTCAGTTGTTTGTATTGTTGCCTTCAGCGCATTTTTATAGAACATATTAACTTCTATTTGATCATCCAGAGTTGCCTCTAAAATTCGTGTCGCTCGTAAATCGTACATTGCTGATTTTGGTGCGCCAAACAGACTGACAACTTGGTCGACTAAATGGACACCATGTCCGTAAAGAGAACCATCAATAGCAGGTCCTTCAAAGATGCCATCATTTGGCCTATAGTGATCCATGTGGACCTCTAAGTCTACTAAACGACCCAAATAACCGTTTCCTATGACTTGTTTTACAGTTAAAAAATCACTATCAAATCTACGACTTTGGTATGGCATAATGAATAGACCTTGTTTACGTGCTAAATCAACAAGTATTTTTGCTTCATCAAAATTTGCTGCCATTGGTTTATCAACCAGTACATTTTTGCCAGCTTCAAGTAACCTTTTAGTCATCGTGTAATGACTAGACGATGGTGTGACAACAACGACAAGATCAATAGTACTATCATTGATAATATCTTGTACATCAGTAGAAAAAATAGTGCCTGTTGTTTCCCATTCAAATTGATCTGCCGGCCGTTTTCCAAGTGTGGGAGTCACGATACGTCCTACTTTGAACTGATCCAATCGTAATTTTAAGTATGGTAAATGGTAACGATTTGTACTTTTCCCAAAACCAATATAAGCAATATTTAACATAATCATTCACCCTTGTTTAGTTTTATCAGTCATTCATATCATTTGCAACTATTTAATCACAATTTGTTCTAAATCACCTAATGCAGAAATAAGTTTATCAATCATATGTAATTGTAAATAACGATTATTTTTAACCAACTCATTATCCGCATTAACCATTGTCATATCGAAGTAATCTGCAATTGGTTTTTGTAGTTCAGCTAAGGCACTGTACACTGCATCGCCACCTTGTGATTCTAGTGCTGCCAAATTAATTTTTTGTGTTGCTATAAATAGTGCCTGCTCAGTTTGATTTTCAAACAGACTCTCATCAACAAGCCCTTCTGCTGGTTGTTTCATTGCCAAACGTGAAACACGTGTTAATGCTTCAATAATATCACGGAAATTATCATCATCAGCATGATTTGCTAACGTTTGCGTACGGTCTACAATATAAACAACATCTACATCAGGCGTCAGAGCTGTTCCCGCAGCCACAATATCTGGCCGTACATCGCCATCCAAAGCTAGTTTACGAACACGATCCAAAATAAATGTCATAATTGCAGTCAGATCAGCATTCTCGGTGACCTCACCGTTAGATTTTACAAAATCAGATAACAATGATCGCAATGCAACATGCCAGTGCTTATTTTGAAGCGTTCTTACCACGCCGTTTGCTGCGCGTCGTAAACCATATGGGTCATTTGATCCAGAGGGAATAAGATCGGCTGAAAAGAAAGTGACAATGGTATCTAGTTTATCAGCTATTGCTAACACGGCGCCAACTGCAGTTTCTGCAATATTACCATTAGCAGAAACCGGCATATAATGTTCTCTTATGGCACTGGCCACTGCAGCGCTTTCACCAAATAATTGCGCATAATGTTCACCCATAATGCCTTGTAATTCATCAAATTCACCAACCATGCCAGTCATCAAATCAAACTTGTAAATTTCAGAAGCACGTGCTAGATCAGCTTTTTGCGTCTCATCAAATTGCAACTCATCAGCTAAACTAGCAGCTAGTCGCCCAACACGCTGCATATGTTCGTAAACTGTCCCAATTTTTTCATGGAAAACCAATTTTTTAACCTTTGTCATATTATCATCAATGGTTTTTTGTTTGTCCTCTTGATAGAAAAATTCAGCATCTTCTAGTCGAGCGACCAGCACTTTCTCATTGCCTGCAATGACATTATCAAGATGTTCAGAATTACCATTACGTACTGACAGAAAGTGTGGTAACAAATCATTTGCTTGATTTGTCACATAGAAAAAACGCTGATGTTCACGCATTGATGTCATTAACACTTCATCTGGCAATTCTAAGTATTTATTTTCAAAACCACCAGAAAATGCCGTCGGCCATTCAACAATATTATTAACTTCTTCCAACAAATTTTGCGCTGCATCTGAGCTCAAATCTAACAACCAGTTATTTTGATTTGCTATATCTTCAAGTTGTGACTGTATAATACCTTTACGTGTCGCTGCATCTACAATAACATAGGCCGCCTTTAGGGTCGCAACATATACCCCCGCATTAGCAATTGTGATATGTTCATTTGACAAAAAACGATGTCCACGTGTCATACGTCCTGTTTTAACGTCTAAAATGTTAAAATCAATCACTTTTTCATCAAGTAAAGCAACAATCCATCGAATTGGCCGCACATACAAAAAGGCATTGTTAGCCCATTTCATATATGTTGTGAATTTCATTTGTGCAATAACTTCTTCACCAATACTAGCTAGAATATCAGCTGCTGACACGCCTGGCGTATGCTTAGTTAACCAAACATAACCATCACGTTCTTCAAAATTTTCTGGTGTCATACCTTGCCCTCGAGCAAATCCTTGGGCAGCTTTTGACCAATTACCGTTATCATCTTTTGCACGTTCAATCGATGGTCCACGCTTTTCTTCTGATAGTGCCTCTGATTCAGATGATATATCAATCAACTCTACCGCTAATCGACGTGGTGTAGAGTAAGGTTGAATATGACCTACTGATAAACGATGTTCAGACAAAAATTCTGTTGTACGTGCAATTAATTGCGCTTCTGAACTCGTTACCAAATGTGCTGGCATTTCTTCTAAACCAATTTCTAGTAAAAATGTTGACATCATTACATGCCCTCCTTCTGTGCATATTTACCGTTCACACCTAAATACTTTTCACGTAAATCACTATCTTTTAATAATGGGAAACCAAGCTTAGAGCGGGCTTCAATAAATACCTTTGATACATGACGTGCCATGGTACGAATTCGATGCAAATAACCTGCACGTTCCGTGACTGACACTGTGCCACGCGCGTCTAATAAATTAAACGTGTGTGATGATTTCAAAATATAATCGTATGCTGGGTGAACCAATCCTAAAGACAATAGCCGTGTTGCTTCAGCTTCAAATTCATCAAAATGTCTCAACAACATTTCTTGGTCAGAACATTCAAAAGCATATTTTGAATGTTCATATTCAGGTTCTTTGAAAATATCACCATACAGTACGCCATTACCCCACTCAAGATCATACACTGTAGGGACATCTTGAATATATGATGCCAATCGCTCTAAACCATAAGTTACCTCAGCTGTAACGGAATCCACCTCAATGCCACCTACTTGTTGAAAATAAGTAAACTGTGTGACTTCCATACCATCCAACCAAACTTCCCAACCAATGCCTGCTGCACCCATTGATGGATTTTCCCAGTTGTCTTCGACAAAACGTATATCATGTTCTAATGATTTAATTCCCAAAGCTTCCAGCGAACCTAAATACAATTCTTGAATGTTTGATGGGGATGGTTTCATAACAACTTGAAATTGATGGTGCTGGAATAAGCGATTTGGATTATCACCATAGCGACCATCAGCCGGGCGACGCGATGGTTGAACATATGCTGCGTGCCATGGTTCAGGACCATTTGCACGTAAAAATGTGTATGGTGATTGTGTTCCAGCACCAACCTCATTGTCATATGCCTGCATTAAGTTTGCCCCTTGTTTGGCCCAGTACTGTTGAAGAGTCAAAATAATATCTTGTAATGATAGTTTTGTATTTGTCATTTTTCTTTTCCTTTAAATATTTCAAATTTTAACGTTATTTTATTAAAACTGACTAACAAAAAACCAAATTGCAGCTATTAAAACCGGAAATCCTAAACTCAGTAAATTACCAATAATAAATTTATCAATTGCAACACTTTGCACGTCACTATCTAATTTAGATAATTCACCCCATCGCGCAAATCCTTTGATAGCAACAATCATACTTATAGCACCAACATTGCCCAATGAAATTAATAACATCGCAAAAGTGCGTTCAATATTACCAATGAGTTGACCATGTATAAATGGATCAGTTTTTTTACCAGCTACAGGTTGCCATTTTTTTTGGCCAATTTTGCTCAGAGTAAAACTGATCAATATCCCATAGAAATAGCTTAGTACTAACCACCCAACAACTATAAATGTCATATCTATTAATTCTTGCTTCATTTATTTTTCCTCAAATACCGCTAACTGGTTATTAACAGCTTGCACATCTGCTTTGGTAACCAACATACGTGCGCGGTTTTCAATTTGTTTAAGTGTGTCCGTCTCTTTAAATCCACTATTTTTTATAGCAATCAATTTTGGCAAATCATCACGCCAATTCTCAGAATGTTGCAACGTTGAATAAATTAAACGCTTTTTGTCTGTATTAAGTTCGAACTCGTAAACTAACATCAGAATGTGTTCAACCATTGACATTTTTTCATGATCAGTAGCGATTTTCAGTAAAATTGGTGCTTTTTTAAAATCAGTTTGAATGCCTAATTTTTTATCCATTTGCTTGGTGGCAATTAATTTCAACGTTGGCATCGCTAGATTTCGAGCCAATACTACAGCAGATCCATTGACCAACGCCTCATCTTGCGTATAATTCAAATCTGTATCAATATCGCCAACACCAACAGCCATATATAATTGTAAAGTCATGGCTTGCATGATTAAATAAGTTGTCAATGACTGATAAATTTTAACAATGTCATCTCGTGCATTAACTGACTGCACCGCACCAGAAATCGCATCACCATTGTGCACTTGAAATGGCATTATTAATGTTTGTTTAGTCAATTTGTTTAAATATTCTGTCACATTCATGGTCTGCTGTATCAATACATTATTATCTTTAACCAGTCGTGACTTAACCACATCTAATTCGAAATAAATTGTCTGCTTTTTTTCCATATTTGAAGTATATCACATAAAAGATATATAAATATATATCTTCGCATAAAAGATATATATTTATATATCTTTTATGTATTTTAAAAGGAATATTGAAATGATATATTTTTAAATAAAAATCACATACCTTTTAAAAAATACTGTGTGTTATTTTCCCTTTCCGACACTAAAAAACCGCCCATAATCCGTTCCAATGTCAAAATAATTGACATCAGGACGCTTACACGCGGTTCCACCTGATTTCCGGAAAAAATTCCCGACACTTGATTTGTTTACGCACTCCATCATCGCCACATGATATCTTAGTTAGTAAACTGAATATATTTATTATGCACTGCAACTCTTAAAACGTCAAGTGTTTCATCTTATTTATAAGTCATTGACTGTACGTTGTTGCTACGGAATTAATTATTGTATTTAGCAACGGTTTCGACTGAGAAATTAAATACATCACACGAATATGACCATCTGGCATATGCCATTCCAAATAACTCATTGCTTTAATTTGATCCGTTGTGGGCTCTTTATATGTACCATCAATACGCCAAACTTGTAAATCACCCTGCTGTTTTAACTGAAAATAACTTTGCCCAACAATTTTTTCAAATGGCAAGCTAGATATATCAACGCCGAACCCTTGTCCCATTGTGCTGGTCAAAATCAGCACATGTTGTTCTTGTATGCTTAAAAACCATTGTAGTGTTGAACTGTCTTGTTCCCAGTGACCTTGAACCGTGAAAGTCCCAAAATCATTATCTCCCAATCGCATCTCAGGTAAATTACGATAACTAGCAGCTACTTTATCATCTGGCAATGCTTTAACTGAAATGTCAGGTATTGGTTTTTGAGCTTTTTCTAAATGATGAGTATCAGACGCAGCACTAGACAAGACACTGGATAAACTTGATTCAATATTTGTTTGACTACTAGCCGACTTATCAATCAATTCTGATTCACGTTGTGTTTGCTGGACTTGTTGTTTTAGCGCTTTTTGCCATATATTATTAATACCAGTCATTTGTTTTTTGATAGTAAAAATTTGTAATCCAATTATCAGCACAATGATGGTAACAAAGACAATAGTATAATTTATTTTTTGTTGTACGTTTAAATATGGTGTCCAATATGCTGAACGTCGAAGGAGCAAGTAAATTATACCACTTAAATATAGCAACAATAGAACCGGTACAGCAATCAATAAACCGAGTGCAACAGTAATGCCACTAAAAATACCAATTAAAAATGGACTAAATAATATTATTGCTATAATTTGCTGAGGTAAACCTGAATCTCGTAATCGACGAATAAATAGGGATATGTTTGGTACAAATATTAGTAGACTAAATATTGAAGAAATATGACTTGATAACGTCCACTCATTAAAAATAGTACCAACAATAAAAATTATCAGGGCAAAAATCAGGTTGTTAACAGCCTGAACCAGCCAATAGTCTAAGCGATAAGCGCCACCCCTAAAATTAAACGTTTCGCGCCAATATCTCAAGTACCTACGCACAATAAATATCCTCCAAATAAAAAAACTTGACCCATCGTCAAGTTTTTATGATCATTTAGTATAACACTATGTCTGCCACTAAAAATTTTCAAATTGTCAACAATTCTTTTTCTTTCTCGGCTGCAATGACGTCAATTGCCTTGATATTATCATCAGTCAACTTCTGAACATCATCTTCAGCATTTCGAACGTCATCTTCAGGTAATTCTTTATCTTTTTTGACCGTATCCATTGCATCGCGACGAACATTTCGAATAGAAACTTTTGCTTTTTCCGCCTCAGCTTTTACTTGCTTAGCTAGATCTTTACGACCTTCTTCCGTCATTTGAGGAATTGCCAAACGTACAATATTTCCGTCGGAAGCTGGATTAAGACCCAAATCAGACATGTTAATCGCCCGAACAATTTCTTCTAAAGCTGACTTATCAAATGGTGTAATCAATAAAATGCGCGCTTCAGGAACAGAAATCGAAGCAACTTGCTTTAAAGGTGTCATTGCACCATAATATTCTACTTCGATACGATCTAAAATGTGCGGATTAGCGCGTCCTGTACGAATGCTACCTAATTCACGTTTTAAAGCATCTTGAGCACCCTGCATACGTGTTTTAGCGTCTGTTAAGTTAAAAGCCATTATTTTCCTCCTGTAACCGTTGTCCCAATATTTTCACCCAGTACAACACGTTTTAAATTCCCTGGTGTGTTTAAGTTAAATACGACGAGTGGCATATTATTGTCCATTGATAGTGAACTAGCTGTTGAATCCATCACTTTCAATCCTTTTTGCAAAATTTCCAAATGCGTTAATTCGGTATACTTAACAGCATTTGCATTTTTATTAGGGTCCGAATCATAGATGCCATCAACACCATTTTTACCCATCAAAATAGCATCTGCGTTAATTTCATTTGCTCGTAATGCAGCTGTTGTATCTGTTGAAAAATAAGGTGAACCTGTCCCAGCCGCAAAAATAACAATTCTGCCTTTTTCCAAATGCCGAATAGCACGACCACGAATATATGGCTCAGCAATTTGTTGCATGGTAATCGCTGTTTGAACACGTGTGTCAACACCAGCGCGTTCCAATGCATCTTGCAACACGAGAGCGTTCATCGTTGTACCAAGCATGCCTGTATAATCTGCACGTGACCGTTCCATACCAACTTTTGAAGCTGGTTCGCCACGCCATAAATTACCACCACCAACAACAATTGCAATTTGTGTTCCTAGATCATGGACTTCTTTTAAATCTTGTGCAATTTCAGAAACTGTTTCAAGATCAATACCTTGCCCTTTTTCTCCAGCCAATGCTTCACCAGAAAGTTTCATCAAAACACGTTTATATTTCATACTCGACATGATTTACCTCATTTTCTATGCTAATCAATTATACCAAAAATATATCGCAAAAAAAGTACGTTATGATGATATAACGCACTTTTAATATTTATTACCCTAATTGTTTAGCAACTTCTTCAGCCAAATCAGTCACTTTCTTTTCAATGCCATCACCCACTTGGTAACGTACAAATGATTTTACCGAGCCATTTTGTGATGCAATAAATTGTGCAACAGTTTGGTCACCATTCTTAACAAACGCTTGATCCAACAATGAAATTTCAGCCAAGAACTTTTTAATACGTCCTTCGACCATCTTTTCTTTGATATTGTCAGGCTTACCAGCTAAATCTTCAGATGCAAGTTGCACAGCTTTTTCTCGCTCAACAACTTCTGTAGGTACTTCATCATCTGAAACATATTGTGGTGCAATAGCTGCAACATGCATCGCGATATCTTTTGCTGCTGCTTCTGAGGCACCCTCAACGACAACTAATGACGAAATTGATCCTGCCAAATGCGAATAAGCACCAAAATTTTCAGATTCTGATTTTTCAACAACTGAGAAACGACGTAAAGTAATCTTTTCACCAGTGATTTGTGTTGTTCCAACAATCATATCATTCAAAGTTTGGCCAGCTTTTACTTCCAAAGCCAATGCAGATTCAACATCTGCAGGCGTAAATTCAACGATTGCATTTGCAACAGCCTTTAACAAGTCATTAAATTCAGCGTTTCCCGCAACGAAATCAGTTTCTGAGTTCAATTCGATAATAGCTGCTTTATTGCCATCAACAGCAACGTATGTCATACCTTCGGCAGCAACGCGGTCACCTTTTTTAGCAGCCTTAGCCATACCCTTTTCACGAAGCAAGTCAATTGCTTTTTCCAAGTCACCATCAGCTTCAACCAAAGCCTTCTTTGCATCCATCATACCAACAGATGTCTTATCACGTAATTCTTTTACTTGTGCAGCAGTAATTGCCATTATATTGCTCCTCTAAAAATATTTATGTTTTCATTATAACATGCTTTTTACACGTTTCGGACAAATAAAAATGCCAATCCGCATCCCAAACAGGTCCGCAGGAACGGCATTTGTCATTCAAATATTAATTATTGCCTTCTTCAACGATATTAGTGATTTCTTCAATTGATTCTGTGTTTTCATTTCCAGCTACAAAAGCATCTTCAGGCGCTGAATCTTGTCCTTGACGACCTTCAATAATAGCATCAGCCATCTTAGCAGTGATTAAACGAACTGCACGAATAGCATCATCATTGGCAGGAATCTTAACATCAACAACTTCAGGGTTAGCATTTGTGTCAATCATAGCCACAACAGGAATGTTTAACATGTTTGCTTCCTTAACAGCTATTTCTTCCTTCTTAGGGTCAACAACAAACAATACATCTGGTAAACCAGGCATATCTTTAACACCACCCAAAAACTTATCCAACTTTTCACGTTGCTTGTTTAGCAAAACAACTTCTTTTTTAGGTAATTGTTCGAAAGTGCCGTCTTCGGCCATAACTTCCAAATCCTTCAAACGTTGGATACGTGTCTTAATTGTATTCCAGTTAGTCAAAGTGCCACCCAACCAGCGATGGTTGATGAAATATTGACCAGCACGTGTTGCTTCTTCAGCAATAGCATCTGATGCTTGTTTCTTTGTACCAACAAACAAAAAGTTGGCATCATCTGTTGATGCATTACGGACAAAGTTATAAGCTTCATCAACAAGCTTAACTGTCTTTTGTAAATCGATGATATGAATACCATTACGTTCTGTAAAGATGTATTCATCCATTTTTGGGTCCCAACGACGTGTTTGGTGCCCAAAGTGTACTCCTGCTTCGAGGAGTTCTTTCATTGAAATAACTGCCATGATATGGTCTCCTAGGTTTTTCCGCCGACAAATTCGACATTCACAATGACATTTCTGCACCTATGTGAACTTGTTTGCCGTGTGTATTTGTTGCTAATAACAACAGCTATTATTATACGAAATAATTAACAGTATTGCAAGCTATTAGATCCAAATTTTTTCATTAACCTGATGCGCTATCAAAAATTTCTCTTTGTTTTTTCTGGTCAGTTTTTTAAAGTTTGCTTCGGCTCGTAGCGCGTCACTTTTTGTATCAAACTGTGCATCATAAATTAATTGTAAAGGATGTCTTGACTTGACACGTGTAAACTTCGCCCCTTTACGCACTTGATGTGTCTTAAATCGGCGTTGAACGTCATCGGTAAAGCCAGCATAAAAATAACCATCAGCCGTATATAAGACGTAAAAGTAATATGGTTTTATCATACCCATGATTGCCCATATAAAATATTTTGTACCTGATTTGTATATTCATTTGTTTGTGTATAAGCCACAATTGGTGGCATAATGCGAACACCGCCTAAACGTCCAGCTTTTATTGCCTCAATAAGTACCATATTCGCTTCTCGATCAGATTTACCATAGACAAATTGTATGCGCTTAATCATTAGTTTTCGTGCTGAAAATGCTGAAAAGATATCAGCCAATCGTTCTGGTCGATGAACCATATAAAATTTGCCATTATTTTTAAGTAATTTATTGGCAACTTGGGCTAATCCTGGCAAATCTATCGTCAATTCGTGACGCGCCAATTCATAATGTTCATCTTGATTTGTTTTTGTTGTATTATTTAATGGGAAATATGGCGGATTCGACAAAACGGTTTCTGCTGAACCTGGTTGAATATCATCAAATATAGCCTTCATATCTGACTGTAAGACACTAACACGATCCTGTAACCCATTCATTGCAATACTTCTTTTGGCCATTTCGGCTAGTTCTGGCTGAATTTCCACTAACTTAATCAGACCCGCAACTTTTGGTGCATAGAATAAACCAACAGCACCTGTACCAGCACCCAGATCCACGGTCAATCCACGCCCTTTTCCTTTAACATCAGCAAAATGTGCTAATAAAATTGCATCTAGTGAGTATGCAAACATATCCGGATTTTGGATAATATGAATATTTTGTGATGGTAAGCCATCAATACGCTCACCTGTATTAAGAATTGGTTCAATCATTGTTTTTTTCTCGCTTTATCGTGTAAAATAGTTAAGGTAGTTTATGAGGTGACTAATAATGAAATTTTATGATTTTTTGCGCGGTGTAGCTATTGGCCTAATGTGGACAGTAAATGGGCGAATCAAGTATATGAATCGAAATCGTATACCTACTGATGATAACTATGTTTTGGTCGGACCACATCGTACATGGTGGGATCCCGTTTGGTATGCAGTTGCTGCCTACCCAAAACATTTTATTTTTATGGCTAAAATTGAACTTTTTAAATTTCCACCACTTGCTTGGCTCATTAAATCTGCTGGTGCATTCCCGGTTGATAGAGAAAATGTTGGCCCGAGTGTTATCAAAATACCAGTGAACGAATTAAAGCACGGCAATCGTTCACTTATCATGTTTCCTTCTGGTTCCAGACACAATGATGAATTAAAATCAGGTTCTTTATTGATCGCAAAGATGTCAGGAAAAGCGATTGTTCCCGCTGTATACCAAGGACCAGTATCCTTTGGACAGCTGTTTAAGCGAAACAATACCACCATTAATTTCGGTGAACCGATTATAATAGACCGTAAAGACAGGTTAAATAAAGAAAACATTGCCAAATATACACAGATGATTCAAGACGCTTTTGATCAGCTAGATCATGAGGTAGATCCTACCTTCGTTTATGTCGATCCTAAACGTGAAAAAAAATAAGCCATTAAGGCTTATTTTTTTTGCGCTTGTTCGCTTTGTTGCTTCATCTGAGCCATCATTTGATTTAATTTCTTTTGTGATGGCTTTTGACCCATTGACATCATCATTGACTTCATCATTTCTTCTGAAATTGGTGGATTTTTTGCTAAATAACTCTTCATTGAGTTCCGTGCTAAGAAGAATCCAGCCGCCAATCCAATAATTAAAGTCAAAACTGCAATCAAGATGACGAGTCCAATATTTAAAGTCATAGTCTTCCCCTTAATAAATTTCTAAGATTAATTATAGCATAAAGTACAAAATAATGACGTCAAAATTTCTGCCAATACTAACCTCTGACTTTCAACAATATTATCCACAGATTTCCCTTGAAATTAGACGTACTTTTAAAGAAATGATAAATGTTTTTAGTAAATAAGTTATTAAAACCTAAAAAAACGAACAAATGTTTGATTTATCTTTAGCTTTTCGTTATAATTAGTACATATTAAATCGAGTAGTATTAAGGAATGAAATCCAAAAATGACAATTCAAATTCAAGAAAGTAAACAGCTACAGGTGCTGAGGTTTATCCATGAAGCACAAATAACAAATGGCTATCCACCTACGGTGCGTGAGGTTGGTGAAGCTGTCGGTTTGTCCTCTTCTTCAACAATTCACGGTCACATCGAGCGGCTAGTGAAAAAAGGCTATCTTTTAAAGGATGCCTCAAAACCACGTGCTCGTGCCATTGAAGTCACTGATTCTGGTTTAGAAGCATTGGGTGTATCTATTACTCCTGGTCGTATCCCTGTACTAGGACTTGTTACTGCTGGTACACCTATCTTGGCTGTTGAAGAAGAAGCCACTGAATTTTTTCCAATTCCGGACAATTTGATGCAATTTGATGGTGACATGTTTATGCTAAATGTTCGTGGCAATTCTATGGTCAATATTGGTATCTTAGATGGTGATAAGGTCATTGTCCGTAAACAAGATAACGCTGATAATGGCGACGTTGTGGTAGCCATGAATGATGATAACGAAGCAACAGTTAAACGTTTTTTCCGAGAAGCAGACCATTTCCGTTTACAACCTGAAAATGACGCAATGGCACCAATTATTCTTAAAAGTGTTTCTATTTTAGGTAAAGTTATCGGCCTCTATCGTGATGCAATCTATTAAAAACAAAAAATCTTTGGGGACATTTCCCCAAAGATTTTTTAGTGTCCATTTATAATTGCCATTTGTTAGGATTTTGTTGCCAATTTTGTAGTGTTTTCAATTGAGATTTGTTTAATTCACCACGCTCAATAGCTGTGGCGACCAATTGAGAGTATGTTGTTAATGATTTAAAAGTTAACTTTGCATTAGTAAAATTAGTCAGTCCTTCAGATAATTCATATGAAAAAATTGATACGACACCTAAAACATTAGCACCTTCTTTACGTATCGCTTCAACGGCAGCTAATACCGATCCTCCCGTTGAAATTAAATCATCAATTAATACAACTTTTTTACCAGTAGTAACTGCTCCCTCTGTTTGACGGCCGGCCCCATGATCTTTTGGCTTCGATCGTACATAAATCATAGGCTTATTCAATTTCTCAGATACCCATGCAGCATGAGGAATACCAGCCGTTGCAACACCACCAATAATTTCAACATCCCCAAATGATTCTTGAATTAATGCTGCTAAACCTTCATAAATATTTTGACGGACTTTTGGGTAACCAATAGTCATGCGATTATCCGTATAAATAGGACTTTTAATACCTGATGCCCAAGTAAACGGTTTTTCTGGGGAAAATTTTACTGCACCAATTGTCAGTAAATCATTTGCCACTTGTTCTGCATAATTCAACATTTAATTGCTCCATTCTAATAATACACGTTGGTAGGCTGCCACAGGATCATTGGATTTAGTAACGGAACGACCGACAACTAAGCCGGTAGCACCCAATTCACGCGCTTTTTCAGGTGTTGTAATGCGATTTTGATCATCAGTTGAATCACCAGTTAATCGAATTCCCGGTGTTATACGTAGAAACGAATCATTCGTTTTTTTCTGAATGAAACCTGCTTCCAACGGCGCACTAATTGTCCCATCAATTCCTGATTGATATGCTAATTCAGCTAAATGAATAACATTTTCCGTCATGCTTGAAGACGTTAATTGTGTTGCCTGCATATCAGCTTCTGAAAAAGAAGTTAATTGCGTGACCGCTAGTAATTTCATCTCCTTACCTTTGTTTGCTACAGCCTGTCGTAACATTTTTGTACCACCGGCAGCATGAACTGTCAGGTATTGAACATTTAGTTTTGCAATACTAGCAACCGCATGACCAACTGTTGTTGGAATATCATAAAGTTTCAAATCCAAGAAAATTGTAAAACCTTGTCTGTGCAGTTCACGGACAAATTCTGGTCCTTCAGCAAAAAATAATTCCATGCCGATTTTTATTGCAGGTTTATCAGCTATTTTAAGAAAATCATTGAGGAAAAGTCTTGTTGTTTTTGCATCAGGAAAATCTAATGCTATAAATACCGGTCGCTTCATGATAGAGGATAGTCCTTTCTAAATAAATTAATCTATATTTACTTTCTAAAGGTGTTGGTCACAGCTCGAACATCAGTAAACTCATACTTATCTAACGCTTCAGTCATCGCATCAATAATCTCTAACATTGCTTCAGGTTTCTGAGTTAGTGCACCTCCAACTTGTATGGCACTGGCTCCTGCCATCATTAATTCCAACGCGTCTGCCACACTAGCAATACCACCAACACCAATTATCGGAATATTAACCGTCTGAGCAGCTTCATAAACAAAACGTACAGCAATAGGATGAATCGATTTACCAGACATACCTCCTATTCCCCGTGCTAAGCGTGCTTGACGTTTTGCCAAGTCAAAACTCATTCCCATAACTGTATTAATGAGGACAATACCATCTGCACCAGCAGTTTCAAGTGCTTTTACAATTGGTTTAATATCTGTCACATTTGGTGATAATTTAGCATAAAGTGGTAAATGAGTAGCTTGTCGTAACGCTGCAATGACCTCAGATGCTGTTTGTGCATCAACTCCAAAAGCCATACCTCCGCGATCAACATTAGGACATGATAGGTTGACTTCAATTGCAGTTACAAAACCTGAATGTGTTAACCGACGTGCTAACTCAACATATTCTTGTACAGTTTCACCAGCAATTGAAACCATCACCGGCATGTCATCACAATATTTTTTATGAATAGCTGGCAATATATCTGATATTACCTTTTCGATACCTGGATTAGCTAACCCAACTGAGTTCAAAATACCACTTGGCGTTTCAATAATCCAAGGTTGCGGATTACCAGCACGTGGTGTCATAGTAACAGTTTTAGTGACTAGTGCCCCTGTTTTTTCAATCCCAAATCCTTTATCTTCTATGCCAAAATATACAGAACCAGATGAGTTCATCACAGGATTTTTCATATTTAATCCCGGTAGGTTAACCGCCAGACGATTATTTGCTATCATTTTTTCTCCTAATTTGTCTCACTGGACAATTTTATTAGTTATTCTATCCATTAATCACTACTTCATTTCATTGACTGTAAAACTACGACTTTCCAAAACATCGAGGAAAGCGTTAACTGTGTCCAATGCTGTAAACAATGGTACAGCATTTTCAATTGCCGCATTACGGATAAGGCGACCATCGGATTCTGCCCGATCATCAGCTTGAGTTGTGTTAATGACAACTTGTAACTTTTGTGATTTCAGTGCTTCTACTGAATTATTGTTAGATTCCGAAATTTTATCTAAAATTTCAATTGGCATATCATTGACTTCAAGATATGCACCAGTCCCTGATGTTGCAAACAAAGCAAATCCTAAATTATTGAATCGTTTAGCCAAAATTAGTGCTTCTTCTTTGTCATCATCAGCGACTGTAAAGAGAACATTACCATATTGCGGTACTTTAATGTTTGAGGCTACAAAGGCTTTATAAAGCGCTTTTGGTAAAGTCGTATCAGAGCCCATCACTTCGCCTGTAGATTTCATTTCAGGCCCAAGTAATGAATCGACATCTGGTAACTTGGTAAATGAAAAAATAGGTGCTTTAACGTGAACCATGTCATCTGCTGGTACTAGTCCAGTTTCAAATCCCATGTCAGCTAATTTTTCCCCCAGCATGACACGTGTTGCCAATTGTGCTAACGGGATATGTGTCACTTTCGAAATAAATGGTACAGTTCTCGATGCTCGTGGATTAACTTCAATGACATAAGCTGTATTCTCATGAATGACGAACTGCACATTCATTAAGCCAATCGTATTCATGGCTTGTGCTAAATTGATAGCGGCTTGCGTCATTTCATCTTGAACTTTTTGTGATAAATATTGCGGTGGATAGACAGACATAGAATCACCAGAGTGTACACCTGCACGTTCAATATGCTCCATTATACCGGGAATAACAACCGTTTCACCATCTGATAGCACATCGACCTCGGCTTCTTGACCAACCAAATATGAATCAATCAAAACAGGATGATCATTTGACACCTTAACTGCACGTTGCATATAGTCATTTAATTCTTCATCTGAAGTCACAATTTCCATTGCACGTCCACCAAGGACATACGATGGCCGAATCAAAACTGGATAGCCTATTTCTTGTGCCGCTGCCAAAGCACCAGGAACTGTTGTAGCTGTTTTCCCTATGGGTTGTGGTAGTTTTAATTGTTTTATGACTTGATCAAAAGCTTCACGGTCTTCAGCACGGTTCAAATCTTCAACTGTTGTGCCTAAAATGTGCACGCCATTTTCTGTCAAAGGTTGTGCTAAATTAATAGCTGTTTGACCCCCGAACTGCACAACAACACCAATCGGATTTTCTAAATCAATCACATTTAACACATCTTCTAATGTTAGCGGCTCAAAATACAATTTGTCAGAAATAGAAAAATCAGTTGACACAGTTTCAGGATTAGAGTTCATAATAATCGCTTCGTAACCTGCGCGTTGAATGGCTTTTACTGCATGAACAGTCGCATAATCAAACTCCACGCCTTGTCCAATACGTATTGGACCTGAACCCAGTACAATGACAGATTTTTTATGCGTTTTAATTGATTCATTTTCGCGCTCATATGTCGCATAGTAATACGGTGTTTGCGACTCAAATTCAGCCGCCACAGTATCAACCATTTTATAAACAGGTAAAATACTTGCTTGTGTTCTTAATTGACGAACCTCAACTGTTGTTTTATGCCAAATATTTGCGATAGTTGCGTCAGCAAAACCGTTTTTCTTAGCATATGCGAGCTGATCAAGATCACCAATACTATGTGCTAGATCACGTTCAATTTCAATAATATGAAGAACTTTGTCCAAAAAGAATTCATCAATTAAGGTCTTGTCGTGAATAGCCTCAATTGTCACGCCGCGTCGTAATAAGTCAGCAATCATAAATAAACGATCATCGCGAGCAGGCATTAATGATGCCAATAAGTCTTCGTCTGATAGGTCATCAAATGTGATATCATCTAACCCTATTGCGTCAATTTCTAATGAACGTACAGCCTTCAATAACGCCTCTTCCATGTTACGGCCAATTGCCATAACTTCCCCTGTTGCTTTCATTTGCGTCCCTAGACTACGATCAGCCGATGCAAATTTATCAAATGGCCAACGTGGAATTTTAAATACAACATAGTCCAATGCCGGCTCAAATTCTGCTTTTGTTGTGCCAGTAACAGGGTTAATAATTTCATCTAAATTCAAACCAACAGCAATTTTGGCTGCCATTTTAGCAATAGGATATCCTGTGGCTTTAGAAGCCAGCGCTGATGAACGCGATACACGTGGATTGACTTCAATAATATAATACTTGTATGAATTTGGATCGAGTGCCATTTGAATATTGACACCACCCTCAATTTTCAAAGCACGAATAATTTTCAATGCAGCATCACGCATCATTTGAACTTCACGATCTGATAATGTTTGTACCGGTGCTGTAACAATCGAATCACCCGTATGTATACCAACTGGATCAAAATTTTCCATTGATGCAACAACTAACGCATTATCATGTGCATCACGCATGACTTCAAATTCAATTTCTTTATAGCCAGCAATTGATCGTTCAATCAAGACTTGTGTGACTGGTGATAATTCTAAACCATTCGCCGCAATTTCAGTTAATTCTTCATGCGTTTCAGCAATACCACCACCTGTGCCACCCAATGTGTACGCTGGACGTACAATAACGGGATAACTGTGTGTATCAGCGAATTCGAGTGCTTCCTCTAGTGTCGTTGCAATTGTTGACTCAGGAATAGGTTCATTCAAACGTTCCATGAGTGCTTTGAATTCTTCACGATCCTCAGCTTCTTCAATGGCAGATAGTTTTGTGCCTAACAACTCAATATTCAAATCATCTAATATGCCAGCTTCAGACAAATCCTTAGCCATGTTTAAACCAGTCTGACCACCTAATGTTGGTAAAATGGCATCAGGCCGTTCTTTACGCAAAATACGCTCAATAAAATCAATTGATAATGGTTCAATATAAACTTTATCTGCAATTTCTGCGTCCGTCATAATTGTTGCAGGATTAGAGTTAACTAAAATGACGTAATAGCCTTCTTCTTTTAAACTTAGTGCAGCTTGCGTGCCAGAATAATCAAATTCTGCTGCTTGACCAATAACAATTGGTCCAGAGCCAATCACCAATATTTTTTTGATGTCAGTGCGTTTAGGCATTTTGTGTTGTCTCCTTCTTTGCGTTTTCAATCATGTTCAAAAAGTCATCAAATAAATATTCAGCATCATGTGGACCTGGTGCTGCATCTGGATGAAATTGAACAGAGAAAGCGTGATGATTTTTCAATCTGATACCCTCTACTGTGTGATCATTAATTTCTTCATGTGTCACAACCAGTTCTGTTTTTGATAAGCTGTCTCGATTGACAGCATAGCCGTGATTTTGAGAAGTAAAGTCTAGCCGCTCTTTTGACAAATTACGAACCGCGTGATTAAAACCACGGTGTCCAAATTTTAATTTATAAGTTTCAGCGCCATTAGCTATTGCAAACAATTGATGGCCTAAGCAAATACCCATCAATGGTAACTGTTCTTGCAGTGTTTGTATTGTGGGAATCGCGTAAGCAACGTCCTGTGGATTGCCTGGACCATTTGATAATAATATGCCATCAGGATTAGCGGCTAAAATAGTCTCTGCATCAACATCTGCTGGAAACACCATGACATTGACCCCCCTTTTAGCTAAAGAGCGTAATATTGAATTTTTTAATCCAAAATCAATCAAAGCAATTGACACACCGTCTGTTGGATTTTGATATTGTGTCTTTGTTGTCGCATCAGCAACCATCTTTTTTGAAGGGACAAATTTTTTAATCTCTGAAAAAATGTCGTCGGTTACTTCATTGACTAATGCAGCTTTCATGACACCGTTATCACGCAATTCCCGTGTTAATGCACGTGTATCAATACCAGTGATACCAGGCATGTTCATCCGTTCCGCCCACTCTTCTAAGCTCATCATTTGACGCCAATTGCTTGGCCGACGTGCGATTTCATGGACAACAATTGCTGAAGCTGCCGGTCGTAAACTTTCAAAATCATCACGATTAATACCATAATTACCAATTAAAGGATAGGTAAAAACAATCATTTCACCACGATATGACAAATCAGTTATTGATTCTTGATAACCTGACATGCCAGTATTGAAGACCAATTCTGCCATCACATTGGCATCAGATCCGAAGGACTCACCTTCATATACTGAGCCATTTTCAAGTACTATATAGCGTTTTTTCATGTCTTATTATCCTCGTTATCGTGTTTTCGTCGTTTACAATGATTGATAAACTAACTGCCCGTCAACCCAGGTAGCAAGTGTGTTTCCGTAAACTTGCCAGCCAATAAATGGTGTGTTCTTACCTTTTGATTTAAACTTATCTACTGAAATAGTTTTCTGATGCTCTAAATCAAACAAAGCTAAGTCAGCTGTTTCACCAGGTTTAATCTCAGTTGGCGCCTCAAGTTTGAAAGAAGCTATTGGTGCACTGATCATACGTTGCAAAAGGGTTTCTAGCGTCATGACGCCTGATCTAACTAAATGTGTATACAGCAATTGAAAACTCGTTTCAATTCCTGTAATCCCAAATGGTGCTTCTCGAAATGGTTTATTTTTTTCGGCCGTACCATGTGGTGCGTGATCTGTTGCAATCATATCAATTGTGCCATCTAATAATCCCGCTAATACGGCTTGTCGATCTGCTTGTGAGCGTAAAGGTGGATTCATTTTGAATAACGCATTATCACCTTTGATGTCCGTATCAGAGAGCAAAAGATGATGTGGTGAAACCTCAGCTGTAACATTTACGCCTTGCAATTTTGCAATTCGAACTAATGCAACAGATTCTTTTGTTGAGATGTGCGCAACATGATAGTGCACGCCTGTTGCTTTAGCTAACATCAAATCACGCGCTAATTGTGAGCTTTCCGCTAAACCAGTAATTCCTGGGATTTCTAATTTTTTAGATTGTTTTCCAGCGTTCATAACCCCACCATGTAATAAGGAATCATCTTCTAAATGTGCTACTAATGGTTTATCAGCTTTTGCAGCAGCTACCATAGCTTGTAGCATGGTATCAGCGGTTTGCACGCCTTTGCCATCGTTACTAAATGCAACAGCTCCAGCAGCAGACATTCCTGAAATATCTGATATTTTAGATGCTATCAAATCGGCTGAAACAGCCCCATATTGTTTAACATGAACTGTCCCATTTGTTTCATTTAATTTAATCTGTGCAGCGATACGTTCGGCAGTTTCTGGCACAGGGTTAAGGTTAGGCATCGCAATAACTGTTGTAAAACCGCCGCGCGCAGCCGCTTGAGAACCAGTCGCAATCGTTTCCTTATAATCAAAACCTGGTTCCCGAAAATGAACATGTACATCGACTAATCCACTGGATAGAAACGCACCTTTAGCATCAAACGTGTCAACCTTTAAATTATTATTTTCTGATACTTTAACAATTTTTTTACCATCAATCAACACATCTCGTGTAACTAAATGACTATCTTCTAAAATTTTAGCATTCTTAATAAGTTGCATGATTTGTCTCCATTGTATATTCTAGTATTGCCATCCTTGCAAACACCCCATTCGTCATTTGTTCAAAAATACGTGACTTTGGTGCTTCAACAAATTCATCGGCAATTTCCACGTCACGATTAACTGGTGCTGGATGCATGATAATTGCCTGCGCTTTAAGCTGTTCATACCGTAATTTATTCAGTCCAAATTTAGCATGATATTGTTTGGTTAAAAAAATTTGATTTTCAGTCTGTGTGATACGCTCATGTTGCACACGCAGAAACATCACAACATCAAGCTGTTCCCATTCTTTATCAATAGCCACAAACTCACCAAATTGACTAAAATCTTTTGGTAGCCAATTTTCTGGTCCAGAAAATGTCATGTTAGCGCCTAATCTTTTCAAAATTTCCGCATTTGAACGTGCCACACGAGAATGCATTAAATCACCAACAATTCGAATATTTAAACCAGTAAAATGACCAAATTGTTCGTAAATTGTCACCAAATCTAGCAAACTCTGAGAAGGATGCTGCCCACTGCCGTCCCCAGCATTCACAAGCTGTGGTATAGCATGTCCTTCTGCACTCAGAACACTTTCATACCAACTCGTAACATTATGCCTAATAACAGCAACATCAACACCAATAGCTTTTAGTGTTTTCAACGTGTCGACTAAACTTTCACCTTTTGACATTGAACTGCTTTGCGGCTCAATTCTAATTTGTTGAAAACCTAACTTATTTTCTGCCATCTGAAAACTGCTATGCGTACGTGTAGAATTTTCAAAAAACAAATTACTTACCGTCAAATTGGTCTGATCGGGCTGCACACCTGACTTGAATGCTAAGGCCCGTTGAATTAATTTTAGCACATCAGATTCATTTACTGAATTTATATTCAAAAAATGTCGCATAATACTCCTTTTTATACAAAAAACCGCATAAGCCTTTTGACTCACGCGGTTCTAGAAAATTACGGTCAAAGAATGGACTTTGACCCAAGTATCTAAAAGCCTTGTAAGTCTCTCTGGACTTAATTAAAGGTTTTTATTGTTTCTCATATATTATCATTTTTTTTACAACTAAGCAAATTCAATTTGCAAAAAAAAGTTTATTCTGACCATTAACATTTTGCTTAGCTGTTTTATTTGAATTCCAGAAAGGTACATAGACTTTTCCTTTAATATGTTGCTTATCAATAAATCCAAAATAACGACCATCATTAGATACTGACCGATGATCACCCATGACAAAGTACTCACCTGCGGGCACCCTACTATGGTTACGATCTTTTTCTTGCCATTGATCAGTAGATGATAATGTTTTCAATGACCATGTACTGCCAAATGACATTTCAGTGCCTTGTGTTTGCTCATTGATACCAATGTAATTTTGATTAACACGTTTGTTATTCACGTATAAATTAGAATTTTGATATGAAACCGTATCTCCTGGTAAGCCAATGATCCGTTTGACATAATCTTTTTCTCCAGATCTAATTCTTGGATCTTCTTGACGTGCATCAAACACCACAACATCACCACGTTTATATTTAGAAACTTTACTTAACAAAACCAATTCACCGTTTTGCAAGTTAGGCGTCATTGACGGCCCATTTACCCTTACAAAGCTGAATAAGAAAGTTCGAATCAAGGCAACCACAACAACGGCGACCAAGATTGGTACAACCCACTCTTTTAGAAACTGAACAAATTTATTTTGCATAGTATTTCTCTCTTTTTATGTACAAAAACAACTAAACAGATTGTTTTCACACTTACTTTCGTAGTTGTGCGTAAGCATCAGCAACAGGTTTTGTAATAATATCATTAAGTTCCGTTAATAATTTATTTAATGCCTGTTCAGCTGTTAAAAGTGCTGTAATTAGTTCGTTTTTTTGCACTTCAGCTGCAATAATATCCCATTCTTTTTCTTGTTCTGGATTTGGTTGTTGTTGGACTTGCATCATTTTTTGCACGGCAACTTGTACCTCTTGAAACTTACCAAACAAGTTCTTAGCTTCTTCATTATTTTGAATGTCATCAAAAGCTTTTTGCCATGCTGTATATTCTTGTGTTTGCTTCAATACATTTGCCATTTCATTGGCATTATCATAAATATTAACTGTCATTTTTCTTTTCCTTTTTGCTTTCAATAAACTGTATACACTATCATTACTAAATCAATCAATAATTCTTAATTGCCAAATAATCCCTTAATAGTTTGCCAAGTTTTATTGGCCCCTTCTACAGCATTATCAACTCCCTTTGAGAAATCAGAACCAATATCTGACCACTTAAATGCCTTACTATTACTGTCGGTACCACTATTTGGATTTGTTACAGTAAAGTTTGTTCCTGGTGTATTTGGCAAAATTTCCTCTAATGAAGTTTTTACCAAAGGCCCCATAGTTGCTGTTAATCCAAGGGGCAAACTATTATTTTTACTTTTATCATCTAACCCCATCCAAGTAGCTTCGACAACATCCTTTGTATACGCCATCGCCCAAGAATCTTTCGATGATTGACTATTTTCCGTATCATTGGGATTTTCGGTTGTACCTGTTTTACCAGCAATAGTAAAACCTGCCGGTGCTGCCCCTAAACCAGTCCCATTAGTATAAGTGCCAAGCATCATACGTGTCATATTATCTGCAACGCGCGAACTAATGACACGCTTTTGCTTAGCTTTAGGATGGTTCACAATCACCTTGCCAGTTGCATCAACAATTTTTGTAATAAAGTGTGCATCACTCATAACACCATCGTTGGCAAAAGCAGTGTAGGCTTGTGCCATTTGCATAGGAGAAACACCAACTGTTAAGCCACCTAGAGACAACGCAAGATTTTTATCTTTATCTGATAATGGTAAACCGAATTTGCGTGCACTTGCATAGCCTGCATTCACACCAATTTTATTTAATAAGTAAACCGCTGGCACATTGTAAGAGTGCTCTAAAGCTTCGTACATAGGTACATCATCTGTTTGTACATTCAATGCATTATGAACTTCCCAACCATTTGTACCAAACGTGCGTGTCGTATTCGGTAAGCTTGTGTCGATACTATAACCCTTTTCTAAGGCAGGTGCATACACAGCAATTGGCTTAATTGATGAACCTGGTGATAATTTTGATTGCGTTGCATAATTAAATCCTCGGAATGTGTGCTCTTCTTCACGACCACCCACAAGTGCACGAACGCCACCTGTTTTCGCATTTAGCACAACACTTGCTGCTTGCGCATCCGTATTGTAATTAAACATAGCACTATTATTAAAATTTTGTTGTAAATTTGTTTGATCTTGTTGATTTAATGTTGTATAAATTTTATAGCCACGATTCATAACATCACTTTCAGTTAAACCATATGTTTTAATAGCTTCGCTGATAACTGAATCAAAAAACCACGGATACTGATATTTATTTGAACTATTATACGTATCATTCAAAATCATGGGTGCTGCTTGTGATTGTTTTAATTGTGATGCTGACAAGCGTTTTGTTGCTACCATTGTACTTAAAACAACATTACGACGTTTAGTTGCTGCTTGTGGATGATCAATTGGATTATATAGCGCTGGGCTTGGTAACATGCCAGTCAAAGTTGCTGCTTGCGATGTTGTTAACTCGCTAGCATGAACACCGAAATACTTTTGAGACGCATCTTCAACACCCCAAACACCATTGCCAAACCAAGCGTTATTCAGGTACATCGTTAATATTTGATTTTTTGTATAATCTTGTTCAACTTGCATCGATAAGAAAATTTCTTTAGCCTTACGTGTTATTGTCTGCTCTTGCGTCAAGTAAGCATTTTTAACAAGTTGTTGTGTCAAAGTAGATCCGCCACCAGCGATAGTAGATGAACCTAAGAGCTTATTCTTAATATTAAGTACCGCTGAACGAGCGATTCCTTTCACAGAAAAACCATACTCATGGTAAAAATTTCGATCCTCACTTGATATAACCGCATCACGCATATTTTGAGATATACGACTATACTTGACATAAGTTCCCTTTTGCGAATACAGTTCCCCGGCTTTTGCACCTGAATCATCATAGACCGTTGTTGTTTGTGCTAACGTTGCCTGTAAATTTTTAACATGCGCTGTTTTCGCTAAAGTAACCAAGTACATACTCATAATCAAAAAAAATGATAAAAAAACTATGATAAGAAAACGTCCAAATTGCCAACGTTTAGCGAATGGGGAAAATTTCTCGTTTATTTTTTTTATAATATGCTTCAACCAACTCATAGATTATCCTATCAATGCCGACCAACGTTTAGTTAACGCTTCTGCACTTACTTCATCTGGACTTGTCACATAAATTGTGTCAAATCCAGCTAACGTTGCAATGACTTGCGGCAAGTTTGCATCGTCAATTATGCCAGCAACGGCATTCCCACTTGAATCTGTTGTCCTTATAATTGTCATAAACTGAACACGCTTGACAAAAACAGCATATTCGATAATAGCAGCATCTATCGCATTTTCTGTTACGACGAGGTCAGGTGTCTCACCCTGATCTTGCAATTGTTGATAACGTAAATCATTATTAATATCCTTAATTCTGACGATGCCTAATGCACGAATATCCCTTGAAACCGTTGTTTGTGTTGTTTCAACACGATGTTTTAAAAGTTCACTCAGTAACTCTTCTTGACTAGTGATTGGCTGATTTTGAATGATATCAAGAATAAGTTCTTGTCGTTGTTGTTTTGAAATCATATAATTTCTCCTAATTGAGAACGTGTTAGATAACAGTTACATTTCCTCTGGTGACTTCACACCTAACAAACGTAAACTTTCTGATAGTACAATCGACACTGATTGCACTAACGCTAAACGTGCATTTAGTTGCTGATCATTTGTTAAAATTTTTGAATTAGCATAATATCTATTAAATGATCGTGACAAATTTAAAGCATACTTTGCAACGATACTTGCCTCACGTTGTTGCCATGCACGTTGCACCGTTTCTGGAAAACTATTAAGAATTGTCACAATATCCCATGTTGCCACATCATCCAAGTCTAAATTCTGATCAACAATTGTGACACCAGATTTCCGCAAGATTGATTTTGCACGAGCATTAGTATACTGTACATAAGGTCCTGTATCACCCTCAAAACGAACAACTTCCTCTAAATTAAAATCAAAATTGTTTGTTCTATCATTCATTAAATCGTGAAAGACAACTGCACCTGCACCAACTTGTTCTGCCACAATATTTTTATTCTCAAGTGCCGGATTCTTTTCTTGTATTTGTTTCAATGCTAACTCATGTGCATCATCTAAGACATCTTTTAGCAACACAACATCACCCTTACGTGTCGACATTTTTTTGCCATTAAATGTAATTAATCCAAATGAAATATGTTCAACATCGTCTGCCCATGTAAAGCCCATTAATGATAAGACTGCTTTCATTTGTACAAAATGCTCACGTTGCTCGCCACCAACCACATAGAGTGATTTTGAAAAATGGTACGTTTCTTTGCGATAAACAGCTGCTGCTAGATCACGTGTCATATACAATGTAGCACCATCTGACCGCTTTATCATTGCTGGTGTCAAACTAGAATTAATAGCTGATAAGTCAACAATTTTAGCGCCTTGTGAGGACACCAAAAGACCTTTTTCCTCTAAAACATCAACGACTTTAGCCATCTTATCATTATAGAAAGCTTCGCCGTTAAAAGAATCAAATGTAATATCCAAGCGATCGTAAATTGCTGTAAACTCTTTCAACGATTCCGCACGGAACCATTGCCATAACTGATGTGCTTCTGAATCGCCATCTTCTAACTTTTTAAACCAAGCACGGCCAGCATCATTCAACGTGTCGTCGTTTTTAGCTTTCTCATGAAATTCAACATAATAACGTAGTAGTGTAGCAATTGGATCAGCTTTAACTTCAGTTTCTGAACCCCAAGTCTTATAAGCATAAATCAACTTACCAAACTGTGTTCCCCAATCTCCTAAATGGTTGATTTTAACAGGAACATATCCATTTTTGGCCGTAATGTTTGCTAATGCATTGCCGATAACGGTTGATCTTAGATGTCCCATAGACATTGGCTTAGCAATGTTAGGTGATGACATGTCGATCGTAACATTGTTCCCATTGCCATCTGTATTACTGCCAAAATGCGATTGTTCTTTAAGAATCAAACGTAAAATTTTACCTGATGTAACTGGTTTATCTAAAAAGAAATTAACATAAGGACCAATCGCAACAACTTTTTCAAAGCCTGTTTGATTAATTTTAGCGACGATGTCAGTTGCAATTTGCTGAGGTGCCTGATGCAAAACCTTTGCTAAAGTGAAAGTTGGAAATGCTACATCACCCATTTCCGATGATTTAGGTGTTTCTAACTTCATTGAAATTTCTTCTGGTTTAAAATCTGTCAACACCTTTGCTAGTGAAGCGACAACCATTTCATTATTTGCCATTATTATTCATTCCTTTTTTTACTAGTTACTATTATACCTTATTTTGATTAACTGGATAAAAAAACTCGTCTCTTGTTATTTTTGACAAGAGACGAGTTTTTACCCGCGGTACCACTCTAATAGCTTTCGCCACTCAATATATCATTCAAAATCCAAAGTACGCGCCGTTTCCATTTATTATCTGACTTTCACCTTCTCAGATTCGCTACATATAAATGATATGAAACTATTTACTCTTCGATGTCGCCATCAATTTTTTCTGCTGCCGGAACTGGTGCATGCTTAATTACCTCGATCTCGTCCATTCGAACGATTGCTCGGTGATTCATTTCATTCACTGTCGGTTGATCTGATGGATCATTTTCAGTAATTTCAACTAAAAGCGCATTCTCATATATCTTTTCAACTTGTCCAGTAAATGGCTTTTCTAAATTACCATAGGCTGGGGCAAGCAAAATGTCACCAATATTATACTTTGAAGCCTTGCTTTCTTCTTCATCTGTCATTATTTTAGCATATTAAGATATTATAAACTTTATCATAATTAGTTTCTGACATCATAACTAATTATCCTACTGTCAATATCTTTCCTCCTGTAATCAATATGTAACACCATATTTTATCACAAATAGCCGTTCATTTCAATGTTATCACTTGTGTCATAATGGCTCTCGCAATATCTATTTTAGATGCTTTCGATAATGTTTCTGGTAAGCGTCCTGGTATCAAAATTGTGACCGCATTGTCATCCGATGAAAAGCCAGTGTCTGATCGACTAACATCATTAATAATTAACATATCTGCATTTTTTTTGATTAATTTATCTTGTCCATGTGCTAATATTTCTTGCGTTTCAGCAGCAAATCCGATCACAATTTGATGATTCTTTTTAGATTGACCGATAGTTCGTAAAATATCTGGATTTTGCACCAGTCTTAGTGTTAAACCACCATTGGCTTGCTTTTTAATTTTATGAATCGCTTTTTCTGCAGGTTTAAAATCAGAAACTGCGGCAGCACTAATAAAAATGTCAGCCGTTGCAAATGCCTGTATGGATGCATCAAACATCTCTTGCGCCGAGTTGACAAATATTTTTTTTACCCCAAATATATCTTCACGTGCTATTGTTGTAATTAAAATAACATCTGCTCCCATCTCAGCAGCAGCACGAGCTAAAGCGTAACCCATCTTACCACTGGATCGATTAGTTAGATAACGTACTGGATCTAGCGCTTCATGTGTCCCACCAGCCGTGATAATAATCTTTTTTCCTATTAAGAGGCCATTTTTTGCGCGCAATCTCACAGCAGACTGCTGTAAAATATCAACTGGTTCAGGTAAGCGGCCTTGCGCTGAATAGCCTTCAGCTAAAAAACCAACAGCTGGCTCAATTACGAACCAGCCATCTTTTTTTAATGTCTCTATATTACGCACAACTGCTGGATTTGTCAGCATATTATCGTTCATCGCTGGGGCAATTATTTTATCAGCAATTGATGCCATAATAGTTGTCGTTACAGCGTCATCTGCTATTCCTTGTGCCAGTTTACCAATAATATTAGCTGTAGCCGGTACAACAAAAATGATATCAGCCCACTTTGCCCAATCGATATGAACAACATCTGACGTATGGCCAACAAATAAATCTGTTAAAACATCATTTCCTGACAGAATTGATAAGGTTTTACTTGTAATAAACTCTTGTGCTGCAGTTGTCATGCCAACTCGAACCTGAGCACCAGATTTTATCAATAAGCGTACCAATGTTGCAGATTTATATGCGGCAACACTACCAGAAACCATTACTAAAACATTTTTTTCTTTAAACATCTTTTTCCACCAAATAGACAACTTTAATATATATTATTACAGTTAATTTTGTTCACATAAGCATGACGGTAGCCCATGTTTTCTTTTCTATCAAAAATAGCACTTAACAATTGTCGATGCGTTTACTGGGTTTTATGTTTCAATAACGTCAAGAACAACAATAGTCAATACCATGATTCTAAATGATTCACTCATATCTGATCTATCATATTAAACTCACTATTTTAGTGGAAATAGGTTTTGTGTCATTATTTCAAACCTTTTTCAAGTAACTTACCAACCACAGGTAGTTGACCCAGTTGAGATATTTCTTTACCATCGACAATGACTAGATTAGCTGCAGAACTAGCTAATGTTGTAAATGCATTAATTGATTGGTTTTGGAAATACTTATCATCAGCTCCTGCTAGTCCAGCTTGAACTGTATCAATACGGTAACGTTCTGCATCAGCTCGAGTTTTAGTTGCATCAGCTTCTGCTTTGGCCGTTGCCATCAATGCATCATTTGTTGCTTTTGTAGTGAGCTCGATCGAGCGCGCCTGACCTTCTGCCCTAGCAATTGTAGCCACACGTTCTCGATCAGCTGTTAGTTGTTTGTCCATGGCTTCTTGAATGGATACCGATGGTCGTAATTCATCAATATTGATACGATCAACATTGATGCCATACGTATTCGTTAAATCACCAATTGCTTCCGCCAATTGTACATTAATTTTCGTTGTTGACCCTAATGCTTCATTTAATTCCATACGACCAATAATATCCCGCAAATGACCACGTACCAATTGTGCCATTGACTCTACAGAGTCAGTGTTTTCATACATATACTTCACAGCATCTGTTACATGATAATTCAACGTCACACTAGCTTTAATATCAGCGTTATCAGCAGTAATCACTGAATAGTCTGGTAAACGAAGTGGACGCATGGCTAAGCTGACATTTCGAATTGTCTGAAAAAAAGGCACATAAAAATGCAAACCAGCTTCTTTGCGACGACTGTACTTGCCTAATGTTTCGACTAACCCCGCATTATTCTGTGGTACAATTCTAAAAAAAATCATAATTTTCTCCCTCACTCAATGAGTTTATTGAACTAAAAATAATTTCCTATTTCAATTCTCGTAATGTTAAAATATTTCCGTTTGCTTCAATGATAGCATATTGTGCATCTGCTTTAGCCGTTATCGCATTATCAATCAAATAACGGTAATAAATACCCGAAATTGATACTAAACGACTAGGTAAATCAAAATTTTCACCTGAGATCACTTGCCCTACAAACTGTCGATCTTCGAAATTTTTGGGTTGCAAACCATCCTCTAATAATTTTGTTAAATAATTATTCAGTGAACGCCCTTCTTTGTTTGCACGTGTTACCAGTACTTCGTGCAATTCCGGATCAATTCTCAATGGTATTTTACCTGATTTTTTGTGTGATTCTTCAATTGGATTTGTCATATACTAATGATATCATATTTATCATTAACACAACAGCCAAACTGAATTTCTGATCAAAAAAACTAGCAGTGTACTGCTAGTTTTTTTATAATCCCGTTTAGTCATGGTAACTTTGAACAACTGCATAATCACCAATATATGGTACATCCTTACCATTAATTTTTTGGTAGGGGTCTTCACCTTTACCGGCAACTATGACAATGTCTCTCTCTCCTGATTGCTTAATTGCTTGAAAAATCGCCTTGATACGATCCATTTCAAAATGAACCTCAAGCTGTTTATTATTAATATTTTCAGCAATTTCATCGGCAATAGCTTTTGGCGATTCAAATTGGGGATCGTCAGCTGTTAAATAGACAATATCTGCTAGTTCCGAAACTACTCGGCCAAAGTCAGCACGTCGCGAGACCCCTTTATTGCCAGGAGATCCAACAACAACCAATACTTTACCTTCTGGATACTGGTTTTGAGCAAAATTAAGTAATGCACGCATCGATGCATAATTATGAGCATAGTCTACAAAGGCAACGCCATGACCTACAATTGGCAAGCTTAACATGCGACCGGGTATAAAAACAACATCTAATCCATGAACCATATTTTCGTGTTTTGCGCCAGCCAGTGCAGTCATAATTAATGCTGCCATAGCGTTTGACTCATTAAAGTCACCTGGTAAATTCAAACGATATTCACCAGCAAGTTCATTTAAATCACTTGGCTCAACAATTAGTCGACTTTCGTGAATAGCGCTTTCTCGTGAAACATAAGAATAATTGCCACCTTGACCCGCCAAACTGTACGTATAAACCTTATCGTGTGTTTGCGTCGCATGCCCCAAAACTGTCTTAAGATGCTCACTTTCAGCATTCACAATAACCTGGTCTGAATGATCAAACAGCATCATTTTATGAGCCAGATAATCTTCAAAAGTTGGGTGTTCATTTGGTCCGATGTGATCCGGCGAAATATTTAAAAACGCGCCAACATTATAACGTAGACCGTAAACACGTTGTTTCAAGTAAGCTTGAGAACTTACTTCCATAATCAAATGCGTCATACCATTGTCTACTGCTTGACGCATATCTTTAAATAATTCGTAGGATTCCGGTGTTGTTAAATCCGATTTTTTCTTGTCTCCAGGTCCTGTACCTGTAATACGATCAACAGTTGAAAACAAAGCTGTATGATTGTTTGTAGCATCTTTTAAGATATTAAATGCCATATATGCAGCTGTTGTTTTACCTTTTGTTCCTGTAAAAGCGCCAATCCACAAGGCTTTTTGCGGATAATCAAAAAAAGCCATTGACAAAACAGCTAGTGCTTTTTGAACATTTGTCACTTGCCACTGCGGTAAAGAAACATCTAATATTGTCTCAGTAATCAAGCCTTCTATATCAGCTGTATGCGTCAAATACTCAGGTCGGAAGGCGCCTTTAACAACAAGTAACGTGTTGGCTTTCACCTGCCGCGTATCATAATGTAAAAAATCAAATGCCAAATCTATATTTGGTTTTGATACCAATAGCTGTTGTTCAATTAATAATTGTTCAATTGTTTTGCTTGTAAGTTTCATACTGCTATTATACTAACTGTTGTAACATCAACGTTTACGATTGGTGTTCCCAACTAAATCCCAACTTTTTATTTTAACAATTTAATTATACCATTGATAGCAAGATGTACATATTTTTGCAATAATAAAAACCACGTAACTTAATACGTGGTTAGTCCATTTTTTCAGATATAGGTAAATTGCCTGCTTCAAAAATTCCTTTCATCTTTTTAAAAGTTCCGATCAGATTATCAACAACTTCCAATACATCATCTTCATCTCCTGAAATGTTGCCGTTTTCTATTTCATTCTCAAATCTGTTGAATGATATATTAGTAACATCAATATCATATTTTTTGAAATACAACATGTCGTCTAGTATCTCGGTCACGCGTTCCTTGTTGTGAATTTGGTATTTCAACGTCCAATAACAATAATTATACTACTAGAAAGACGTAGGTTGAATTAGAGTTTTGTTCAATAAAACATTATTTTATCAGCTTATTGATTATAGAACTTGCTACAAATACTGTAATTAAAACTACAAAGAATGATATCGTCCTCTCAAGATTTAACCAATCCGTAATTAGCACGATGACACCTGCAGATATACCGGTATACAAGCCAACCTTGTGTTTATTTTTCATGTCCACATACCTCCGATATAACTATTGTACTACTAGAGGGTTAAGATTTTATTTAAATTGAACTATCACTCCCACAACCACATCAGCCATACCAGTAATTGCAAATATAGTACATATGATATCATCTTTATCCATAATTTACTCCAATAAAAAAGCGCAACCTATTTTTAAGATTGCGCTTTTTTGATATTTAGTTTATTTTTGGCTAGCTTTGCGTAAGAATGCGTAATATTCGTACAAAGCTAATGCAACAAACATTGCTAGCGCAATGTAAATTGAACTCGACATTGCCGTCACAGCAACAACTGTTAAACCAATTGCCGATGTGGTGAAAATTAACGAAAACTTTTGTAGTTTGGTTAGTTTTTCAGTATCACCTTGAAATGAAACAGAGGTCATGATAACTCCAACTAATATCATTAAACCAAATAAAATATGTAATGCGATCATGAATATTTCTCCTTTGTAATTATTATATGATAAAAATGGATATTATGCATGTACGAATACTTGTTACATAAAAAAGCACCCATATAAAGTGCTACTTTAAACTAGTCTTTTTCAACCAGTTTAGTTTTTATGTACTAAAAAACTGCCCTTAAATTTAACTAACTAGCGGCTTATATATTAAAATTCTAAATAAACATTTTCTTAATAAACATTACTTGGCTATTTTCTATCGACATTTATGCCATAATTCATCGGCGATAAGATTGTAATGGCTAAAACACCAGCTGTAATACATTGATATGTCAATGTATTACAACAACCGAACAGACGAAGGAAAATTGTCAGCAACTTGTTTTGAAAGTTCCCGACTGTTAAACTATTTTATATGCAAAATAGATTTTATTTTATTTTTCAATCTTGATTTAACAACTTTTTATGCACATGTATTATTGAGAGGCAATAATACTGCTATTATACAAAAAAATTGTTGCTATGTTAGTCATATGTGATTTTTAACCATGCCTTGATAGGTTAATATTGTCAATTTAACATCAGGTTATTAACCAACAACAGGCACTAATTATATTTTTTTGTTTCCCGTGCTAATTTCAATTGGTTAGCTGCTGCCACATCTGCACTTGCAACACCGTTATCACGATAAATATGTTCATCTGCGGCAACTTTCGCATACACTTTTGCTAATTCACGATCTAATATATCACGCACTTCCTCGGTTGCATGTGTTTCCATCAGTAGTTGACGTAATGCTGAGGCGTGTGCAAAACCACGCAAATATATTTTAAAATAACGTTTTAATGCTTCAAAATGTTTGGGTGCGATATTAGCATTCACATCGTCAAACAAATCCAATTGCAACTTCAATAATGCAATTGATTCTTCTAAAGTGTGCTGTTTGGGTTTAACTTCAAACGCATATGGATTTTCAAATATACCTCGGCCAATCATTATACCATCAATACCAGGATGATTTTTTACAAGTTGCATCCCCGATTGGCGTGTCTTAATATCACCATTTATTTGGATCAGTGTTTGAGGGGCAATGGCATCTCGCATAGCTAAAATTTCATCTATATACTCTTCATGTGCAGGTGCCTTTGACATTTCCTTACGCGAACGCAAATGAATAGTTAGTACAGCCACCTGTTGACGTAAAATAATAGGTAACCACTCACGAAACTCTTCTGCTTGATAAAAACCTAATCGCGTCTTTACAGAAACCGCTAGACCTGATTTTTTAGCAGCAGAAATAATTTCCTTTGCTAATTCTTGATGACGAATCAAGTCAGAACCAGCACCATTTTTAATCACAGTTGTATCTGGGCAACCCATATTGATGTCAACTGCCTGATAACCCATTGTTGCCAAGACTTTGGCAGCGCCAGCGATTTCTTCTGGCCGTGAACCCCAAATTTGAGCAACCGGTTGTTTTTCATTTTCTGCCACAGCTAAGCGACCCTGAACGGAAAACTTAGCTTGTGGATGAACCATCGAACTAGCATTTGTAAACTCGGTATAGTAAACATCTGGTCCACCAGCTTGTGCTATAACACGTCGAAAGACAGTATCCGTTACAGCCTCCATTGGTGCCATACTAAAAAAAGGTTGATTCTCTGCTTGCTTATTTTCTAGTTGCGCTTGTTTTACGACGTCATCCCAGAAAAAGTTTTGAGGAGACTCTACAGTCATATCTCTTCTCCTTAATTATTATAAACGATACAATTATAGTAGTTATAGCTCATATCGTTGTGCTACTAGATCAAAATAATCATGCCATTCGATGATCCTTTTGAATCGCACTTAGTGTGTAGAAAGAACCTGTCACAACAATCAAAGCCTGTGATGATTCTCGAACACGCATAGCAAGTGAAATAGCTGCAGTAGCATCACTTGCTATTTCGACATCAATGTTTTGATAGTTTGTCAATAATTCCGCCGCGAGTTCATCTGCCGATAATGCACGTGTTTTATTATTTGGCGTAACCGTTATAATCTGTTGTACAACAGGTACAATAGTGTCCAACATTTCGTGATAATCTTTATCTTTTAATACACCCAAAATCAAGGTTGGCTTAATTTTTAAATGCCAAGCATTAAGCGCCGCAACCAAACCGTTTATCCCATCAACATTGTGAGCCGCATCAAACAAAATATTTGATGTCTTATGATAATTCATACGACCCACCAGTTTGACATTTGCAAGCCCTTCTCGCGTTTTATCCTTTATAAAGGTGTATCCCATCGCAGTTAAAGCCGCTTTTATTTGTAAGACAATACTAAAATTATGCACTTGAAAAGCCCCAGACATACTCAAAAAATAACCAGGTATGCCATTAATTATTAAGTCTAGTCCTGAAGGTGTTGTATTTGCAATAATGATTTGATCTTGTTTATATTCAAACCATTTTGCGCCGACCGCCTCTGTTTGCGCCTTTAAAACCTTTCGTGCAGTCAGATCTTGACCAGCATAATCAATAACCCAAGTGCCTTTTTTAATAATTGCGGCTGTATTTTCTGAAATTTCGGTTAAATTTCGACCAATTAAATTCTGATGATCAACGCTAATTTTTGTAAAAACGGTTAACAAAGGTGTGTCTATTGCATTTGTTGCATCTCGAAGACCACCTAATCCTGCTTCAAACAAAACGAAATCAACTTGATGATCTACAAAATATAATAAAGATATAATTGTAAAATATTCAAAGTATGTCAAATAATCTGCTGAGACACTATTAAGTTTAAAACATTTGATGAGCCGTTCGTAGTAATCAACAAAATCATTTTTAGAAATCATCTCGTCATCAATACAAATTTGTTCTCTTGCTGAAAGAATAAAAGGGCTTGAAAAACGGCCATATGAATAGCCATTAGCTTGTAATACTGCTCCCATCATAGCACCAGTAGAGCTCTTACCATTAGTTCCAGCAATATGAATTATTTTTAGTTTTTGGTCTGGATGATCTAGCCAACCCAATACTTGACGAACAATTGGTACACGTGTATCGTCTAATACATGCCAAGTATTGTCTAAACTTTTTATGATATTTTTATAGCGTATCGCTACACGAGCCTCACGTTTTTCTGATGCTTTTTCCAAAGTAATCCTCCAACAATTTCTCTGAAATCTATTTTATCACATGTCTATACTAAAGAAACAATGTTTCATTAGTATAGACATGTTTTCAAGGATATACTTTATAAAGCACTACTTATGTCATATTGCTTTCACTTCTGGAAAATCCGTAAAAATAGCTTCAACTCGCCATTTTTCCAATTTTTCAGCCACGATCATATCATTAACTGTCCAAACATTCACCTGTAAGTGATTATCAATTAATTTATGAGTTTGCTCTTTTGTCAGAAAAGTAACATCAGGATGAACATATGTAGCGCCAATGTTTTTAGCAATTTCAACAATGTTATCTGGTAATTGTGCCTCAATTAAAACACCTAGTTGAATACTAGGCATTAACACGTGAAACTTTTGAAGCAGCGTCATATCAAAACTTGACACAATAATTTCAACCTTTGAACTAACCTGCCGTAATGCCTGACAAACAGATGTGAGATAGGCATGTTGTGTGTCAGATTTCAACGCTGTTTTGAGTTCAAAATTAACATTAAACTGATAGTGATTAATAAAATCAATTAACCATTTCAAGGTCACAATACGCTCATTAGCGTACGCCTCACTAAACCACCGACCAAAATCTAGTTTCTGTAACTCAATTAATGTCATATCATTGACTGAACCACTGCCATTTGACACGCGGTCTACTTTATCGTCATGAATGAGGATTAATTCACCATCAGACGTCATATCAATATCTGTCTCTAACCACTCAACATTCAATGCCACCATTTTTTTAAATGCGGCACGCGTATTTTCTGGTGCTTGAGCTGAGATACCACGATGAGCAATTTTTTTCATAAACGTTTTGTGTTCCCTCTTAATTATTAAACATGCCATCTCTAGTATGTTCTTATTATTTTAGTACCCTTTATCAAGGTTTACAATATTGTATTGAATTGTGCCGCTTTTTACAAAGGAAGGGACATTCTTTTCAAATAAACGAAATAGCCCGCCAGTACGCCCCGCATTAACATACTCTCCCCAACTCGTATGTTGTGTCAATAATACTTGTGGTCGGTCGAATAGTGGATGATTTTTAGGTAATGGCTCAGGTGTAGTCACATCTAGTGCAGCATATTTAACACGGGAATCATCAATTGCAGCCAACAAGTCATTTTGATTTAAGGTCGTACCGCGACCAATATTAATAAATAAAAATAATTGATTAACTTGATCAAAAAAATGATTATTAAAAAAATCATCAGTTTCAGGTGTACCAGGTAAACCATCAACAACAACGCGAGATTTTGCTAACGCTTTTTGATAGTCATGCATGCTATAGACTTCGTCAAAACCATCAACCATATGTCCAGTTGTGTTCACACCATAAACAGTTCCACCAAATGCCCTAATATGACTGGCAATTTGTTGACCAATACGCCCCGTACCAAATACTAAAACAGGTAATTCTGTCACTAGGTATTGATTGGTATAAGGTTCCCAATGCGTTCGTGACGCATAAATATTTAAACCACGTGCAAAGTATAATATATAGCTTAAAACTGTTTGCGCAATTGGAATGGCCTTTAAACCGCTGGCATTTGTGACAACAACACCAAAGTCTTTCAGCTTTTTTAGTGGCAAATAATCTACTCCTGCCGATTGTGTCTGAATCCATTTTAATTTTGAATTTGGATTAGCTAATATTTTTTGGCCAATAGCATCATCCCATGCGTAGCTAATGACAATTTCAGGTATTTGCTGTGCCGTAATTGTATCGGGTGTTACAACAGTGACATCATATTGTGATAAAAATTTGCGGTTTGATTCAGTGATTCCTTTTACTGCTAAAAGTAACATAAACCTGCCTCCAATCTAATTTACTACATTATATCAAATACTCATATGTTTGACATAAAATGAATTTAAGATTACGCTGTTGACATTTAATTAATTTAATGACATAATACTAAATATTAAATAAAAGGAAACTAATGAAATGTTCACACTAAACTCATACAATTTCACAAAACTCATTACGATCAACGTAGTCATTATTATCTGACTCCTCGCTGGTCTGTTTTGTCTACCAGTTGAGAAGTCATTTTCTTAACTGGCGTGAACATGTTGAGTTTCTCAATGTTTTCAAGGGGCGCTAGTAATTTACTAGCGTCTCTTTTTATTTTATTTTTTATACATTTCAAGAACCAGTTCAATTGTTAGTTGTAAAAATAGTTTTATCACTAACTGAACAACATTTAGGAGGATCGATAATGAATCAAGCAACCCCGCTCACAACAGCTAAACATGACAAAATGTCATTAAGTAATAAAGAAAAATCACCCTCATCCGTTCGCGATGTCGTGTTTGATGTCTCAACTGGCATTTCCAATGCTATTCTTGCTGTCCTTGGCATGGGTCTCCTGATGTCTTCAATTGGAAATATAATTGGATACACGCCATTAGTGCAAGCTGGTCTAATGGGTCAAAAATTACTTGCCCCTGCACTTGGTGTTGGTATTGCCATCATGATGCGTGCTAATATTTTAACTACTGGTGCTGCTCTGATTGCTGCCACAGTTGGCTCAAACGCTGTTTACTTTACTTCAGCTGTAGCACCACAAACTCACACAGCAACAGGATGGGTAGCAGATCAGGCTGCTGGATCAATTGTATTGACTTCCGGCCAACCAATCTCTGCTGTTTTAGCAGCCTTATTAGCTGTATTAGTAGGCAATTGGTTAACAGGTAAGACACCGCTAGACATGATGCTTGTACCGCTAGGTGCCACTCTTGCCGGAACATTCTTTGGTTTAGGCACAGCAGCAGTAACGACACCCTTTCTAAACTGGATATCAGAATCATTGGCTTCGACAATGAATGTCAATCCTTTCCTTGGCTCATTCATCGTTTCGGTTGTTTGGTTTCTCTTCTTAATGACACCGGCTTCTTCTGCAGCGCTTGCGATTGCAGTAATGCTAGATCCACTTTCGGGAGGTGCAGCTTTAATTGGTACTACCGCTGGATTCGTTGTTTATACAGCTATGGGTTGGACACAAAATAATGTCGGTGCAAATATTGCTCAAACAATCGTTACACCAAAAGTGCAATTTCCTAACTTATTAAAAAGCCCATTACTTATGTTTGGTCCAGCTTTCATAGCTGGTATATCAGCCATGGTCGCTGTTGGTGTGTTTAATTTAAAAGTCCCATTTGCTATTGCTGGACTTGGTTTAAATGGTTTTATTGCCCCAATAGCATTAGCTTCATCAGATCCTCGGGCACTACTACTTGTCGCAATATTTGGTATTGTAGTCCCAATAGTTGGAAGTATGGCAATGTACTATGCTTTAAAAAAGATTGGTAAAACGCGGCCAAACGATTTACATTTAGATGTTGTTTAATTATGCTATAAGCGTTATAGTAAAATTATTATATTTTTATAAGAAAGAAGAAGAAAATGTCACAGAAGAAAGCGCAACCCAAAGATTTTAATTGGTCAGAACTCGGATTTGAATACCATGATTTGCCTTATCGATTCCGCGCATATTTTAAAGATGGTAAATGGAGTGAAGGCGGCCTAGAGACTGACTCAAATATACCAGTGAATGAAGCAGCCACTGGCCTTCATTATGGGCAAAATATTTTTGAGGGTCTGAAAGTTTACAGACGTCAAGATGGTGGTGCAAATCTTTTTCGCCCTGATCGAAACGCACAACGGTTACAAAATTCAGCTGCAAGATTAATGATGGCTCCGGTTCCTGAAAAATTGTTCTTACGTGCCCTACAGGAAGTAACAAAGGCAAATAAAGATTTTATTCCACCATATGGCACTGGTGCAACACTTTATCTTCGACCATTTGAATTTGGTGGTGGGCCAGTTGTTGGTGTTCATCCTGCAGATAATTATGTTTTTGAGGTGTATGCAACACCTGTCGGTGCATACTATAAAGGTGGCTTAACACCAACAGCCTACGTTACTAATGAATATGACCGCGCTGCTCACGGTGGTACGGGTGCAGCTAAAGCTGGCGGTAACTATGGCGCATCAATGCTTGCTGGCGATCAGGCACATGCTGCTGGATACTCTGATGTTGTTTATTTAGATCCTCGTTTACATGAGAATATTGAAGAATTAGGTTCAGCCAACTTCTTTGGTATCACAAAGGATGGCCGCTTCTTAACACCAAAGTCACCTTCAATTTTACCTTCAGTAACAAAATATTCACTTCTTGAGGTCGCAAAGGAGCTTGGACTTGAAGCTGAAGAAACGACCATTTCAATTAACGACTTGGACCAATTCACCGAGGCAGGGGCTATGGGTACCGCAGCAGTTATTTCTCCTGTAGGTTCAATCACACATCATGGTAATAAGCATGTATTTTATTCAGAAACAGAAGTTGGTCCATGGACACAAAAATTGTACGACCGGCTAACTGCTATTCAATATGGGGATGAAAAAGGACCCGAAAATTGGGCTGTCGATGTTCCTCTTAACTAATTCTTGATTCACACAGCGTCTTTCAATAACCTATGTCGCACCAAAAGCTAACAATTTTTAGTATAGTCATTGACGAGTGAATAATTTTTTGTTATACTAGTATAGTTGTTTGGTAGAAACAAGCATCACTGACCATGGCTCGTTGGTCAAGCGGCTAAGACGCTGCCCTTTCACGGCGGAATCGAGAGTTCGATTCTCTCACGAGCTATAAAAAGTCACAGCTTCGGTTGTGGCTTTTTATATTTCATAATTAAACAAAAATAACAGCCTCAGGCTGTTATTTTTGTTTAATTATGAAAGGCCGTTTACTTGGTTTTTTGTTACTTGGTTGCTCTTTTTTTTGTGGCTTTTCTCTCACGCTTGTTTTGTTTTTTTCCTTTTCAGGTGAACGCTTATGATTATTTTTATGTGTTCGCCTGTTGTTTTTAGGACGATCTTCCTGTTCCAATTGCCGCGGATTAATATTTTCTAATACAAAATAAGGTGCGCCAAAATTAACATATTCATACAAATAGTCCTGCAATGTCTCTATTTTATCTTGATTTGGTACATGTTTTTCGTTGCGATAAAAACCTTTAAGACGCAACTGTTCAGCTGAAATATCACCTACAAGATAATCATATTGCGCTAACAATGGTGTATAACGTATGGCCAATTTTTCAGTATTAAAAGCTTCTTTAAAATTTTCAACAAGTTCTAACGTTAATTTATCAATGCTTATTTTATTTTCATGGCGTATAACTTGATATGCCATCTTACGTTCTTCTTGTTGTAATAGCGTTTGTGTTTTTAACGATTCACGATCCATTAAATGCCTCTCTTTTAACAGTACACTATACGTTACTGTATTTTTTCTTATAATATTGCGCCATCAATTCTCTTAATAATATACGCAATTCGATTTTTACTGGTGCATCTTGTATCACAGGGAAAAATGGTACCCATTTGTAATGGTCAAGTGTAGCAATTTGGTAATTTTGATGAGGCTGAATGATTTTACCTTGGTACAGAATTTGACCATTTTTTTGTCTATCAATACCATCAAAACGCATATAACCAAAAATTTTGCCACGAAATCCACTACCCTTCATCGCTAAAGTTGATAACCATTCTCGTTGCGAATCAAGTTCTTCGAACAACTCAATAATCTTTTGTCCCTTAAGTGTCATTAACATCGGATTAATCGCATGTGGCATACTTTCGAGCAACTCATATTGATTCAACTGGCCCTTTGGAAAATCTTCAACAAACATACCAGTTGATAGCATAGCTGCCGGTGCATCAAAATATTGCTTTAAAGCTCTCATCGCATCATAACTTTGTTCATCGGTTGTTATATCTCGTGGTATCTGCGTCACATATCGCGTGGTCAAAGCTCTTTGTCCCTTTTTTAATAAGCCATGAATGAAATGATAGTCCTCATCATCTTCCGACATTTCATACGTCGGTGTCGTGATTGCCTTTTTACTCAAAATATGACCATCATCTGATATTTCTAAAGAAACATCGCCGACATAATTACCATAACGGCCTGCTGCCGCCAGTAAAGTCCCTGAAACCATTTTACCATGCTCTAACAAATGATGTGTATGTGCACCAATAATAATATCAATGTCATATTTTTCACCTAAATGTTCATCTGTTGGTAATCCTAAATGAGATAATAACACCACGACATCAGCCTTTTGACGAAGTATTGGTAATAATTTATCAATTGTTTCATCCACATCATATGGTTTCCACCCAAGTGAAGGATAGGTTAAATTATAAGGTGCAGTCAATCCTAATACAGCAATTTTGGTTCCCAAAGTAGTCGTTATAATTTTATAGTTTTTTGCCCATATTGGTTGCGTTAAACCAGGATACTCCTTTAAATTACCCAATAAAACATCAAAATTGGCCCCATCATATAAATGGTTCATTGCTTCATGAGACAACACTAACCCTTCATTGTTTCCAATTGTCACGCCATCATAGTTTGCTTCATTCATCAATTCAATGTTGCCTTGTCCCATTGTTGCATCAGTATATGGATTTAAACGATCAATCGCATCTCCAATATCAAATGTGTAACTTTGCGTATATGTTTTTTGCTTTTCCAACAAAAAGCGCAAAATACGTGGCCAATTTTCAAAGTGTGAGTGCATATCATTCGTATGCAATAAGTGTATGGTTTCAGTTCCCATTTAATTCCTTTCAAACGTAGTGGTACATTTGTTACATGCGTGTATCGTTACTTTTTATTTTTATAGACATGCTCCCTATTATCATTTTACACCAACTCAACAAAAAAGCACCGCGAGATGCAGCGCCTCAATTAGCAAATGAATACAGAAAATCTATGAATTTCTGTAAATTAGCCGGATAAGCATTCAATCCCCAAATCATACGTTCATGTTCACCTGGCACTTTAAATCTTATACCCCATTCATCGTTTAAACTAGGTTTAGTCTGAGAAGGACCAGGATATTCTGTCATCCAAGTATTAATATAACTCATAGCTTTATCGGTAAATTCATCCCATGACATTGTCATATCAGTCCATTGTTCATGATAACGCCAATTAAAAGCTTTTCCCGCTTGATTAAAATGCGGATTATAAAAATCAAAATCTATATCTGCAATGTCTTTCGCCTCTTGGGTTTTATCTCTACTCTGCCAAAAAGCATGACCCTCATGGCGTTTGATGTAAATGTAATCAAAACCAGTCACTAAATTACCACGATAAAACACTAAAAAATCTAATCGCGTGTGTGTCATATTAATCCTCAATTACAATTAAATCTTTGGTAAGATCATGTGTTAGATTTTCATAACCGTCTAATGTCACAATAATATCATCTTCAATGCGGACACCACCTTTTTCTGAAAGATAAATGCCTGGCTCAATGGTTAAAAGATGACCCGGTTGTAATTCATCACTTGATTGCGAACTCAGCGCTGGACCTTCATGAATATCTAGGCCAACACCATGACCAGTAGAATGATTATAATCATGACCGTAACCATGCGCAGATATATAATCACGTGCAACACGATCAACTTCACTACCAGAAATACCTGGTTTTACAATTGCTATGGCATTTTCATTTGCTTGTTTAACAATGGCATAAATTTGTTTGAGCTCATCACTTATACTTCCGATAGCGATTGTTCGGGTTACATCGGACGTGTAATCGTCGACATAATAACCAAAATCAATTGTAACAAGTTCACCTTTTTCGATTATTTTATCAGTTGCTTCACCATGAGGCAAAGCGGCACGATAACCGGATGCAACTATCGTGTCAAATGAGGCCTTTTCTGCTCCGAATTTTTTTTGAAGCCGGTCTAATTCATTGGCCACCTGTCGTTCAGTCATTCCCGGCTTAATAAACGGAATGAGTTCCTTAAATGCCGCCACCGACACAGCTGCCGCTTTACGTAACGCAGTGAGTTCCTCTTCATCTTTCACTTCACGTAGGGCTTCAATAGCAAATGGTAGCGCATCAAATGATATATCAGCGGGCAATAGCTCATCAATATAATCATAAATGTTATATGGCATATCGGCTTCAAAAGCCAATTTTTTTATGTCAAAAGATACTGCTACTGAAACTGCCTCTTCATAATAGGCTCTTGTTATTTTTAAATTAACGCTTTCTGGTAAACTTGCTTTATATGCTTCTTCGTATCGTGCGTCAGTTACTAAACAAGCAGAGTCACGACCAATAATAACCACTCCATCACCTGTTCCGCCACTGAAACCTGTTAAATATTTCATGTTAGCACCTTGATATACAATCATGCCATCAAGGTTCAATTGTTTAAGTAGTTTTTGCAGTTTAACAATACGTGCTTCAAAATATTTAGTCATATTTATGATACTTTCCTTTTCATTGTTATCTATAATTATATCATAAGCTCATACGATTACTTTTTAATTCAATACATCATATTGCCGAACTTGTTAATAAGTACAAAAAAAGAACAGCGAACTGTTCTTTTTTTGATTTTAATTACTTTGCAGCAGCTAAAATTTCATTGTATTGTTCACGTGAATAAACAGATACTTGACGCTTTTCACGTCCTTTACGTTCAAATCTAACAACACCATTTGTTAAAGCAAATAAAGTGTCATCTCCACCCTTTTTAACGTTAACACCTGGATAAATATGTGTCCCACGTTGGCGATAAATAATCGAACCAGCTGTCAAATCTTGTCCATCAGCAACCTTAGTTCCTAAACGACGACCAGCTGAATCACGCCCGTTGGCTGAAGATCCGCCACCTTTGTGGTGAGCGAACATTTGTAAGTTTTCTTGATTCATCAACATAAGTCTATTTCTCCTTTACAAGTAATAATTACGCGATTGAATCAATCTTCACGCGTGTATATGGTTGGCGGTGGCCTTGCTTAGAATGCATATTCTTCTTGGCCTTGTACTTGAAAGTAATAACTTTCTTTTGCTTACCCTGCTTTTCAACAGTTCCAACAACTTTAGCACCCTCAACAAAAGGTGCACCAACCTTGCCATCAATCAAAACAACTTGGTCAAAAGTTACCTTTTCACCTTCTGTTGCATCCAACTTTTCGACGAAGATTGTGTCGCCTTCAGCGACTTTATATTGCTTGCCGCCTGTTACAATAACTGCATATGCCATTATTGAATTCTCCTTATACTTAGACTCACCATTCCAGGCGGGTCGGCTCTTGTCCGACACGTACTTCAACCTGTTCCGAGTGGTTGTAGCTATGCTAACAACCTATCAATTATAACAAAAATTAATAATCGCGTCAATATCATACAAGTCTATTTTTTAATTAATATTGTCAAAATCAAATAAGTTCAAACCTGTTTGTGTCCACCCAGTGGTGTCAACACGTAATAATTCGATAAACTCTTGTAATAGCTTAGTTTGTGTCACATTCATATTATCTAACAACCATTGTGAAATCAGCGCCCAAAAGCCACCTATGATAATTTCCCATTGAAACATTTGATGTCTGTACCGCTCTTCGTCTTCAATAATTCCCAATTGTGATTGCATCTGCATTCGCATTCGCGACATAAGTGTTTTAACATAAACTGAATCACTATGTAAATTGAGCACCGCATTATAAAAAGCAGCACGATCACTTACAGCTTGGATCATTTTGGCAACATGAAATTTACCTTGCGTATATTGAATAAATTCCTGTATCAATGTATGGTTGACCTCAGAAATAAGGTGTTCTTTATTTTGATAGTACTTATAAAAAGTACCTCGGGTGACATCTGCACGGCGCAATAATAAAGTAATCGAAAAATTAGGTTGTGTTGTTAATAGCGTAATTGTTGTTTCTTCAATATTTTTTTTTGTCCGTAAAACACGTGCATCTTCTTTCTTAACCATCATTTCTCCCGGAAAACGATACTACTACTCTTTACTCCTCATTCTTTGCCCCTATTCTATATATTGCCGCTTCAATATTTAAATCTACTTTCATTTGTGTCACAATATCAGCACGTTGTGCCGAACTTTTATTCATGGCATTCACTGACATTGTAATGATTGTATCAAATTTATCATGGAAACGTGAAGCAACACTACTGTCGATATTATAGTGACCTTTTTTGGCTATTTGCACAATTGTAATAATTCCCGTTTTACCGTATAGTGCATCACGTAATGCCTGAGAATCGGTACTGCTTAAATTATTACTATTATGCTTAATAATTTGATTGCCTGACTTTTCAACAACAGCCATCGTTTTAGCATCTTGATAATCAAAATCATCTAGTGCCGAAATAAAGGTTTTAATACTACGACGTGACTGCTCCAAATGCCGATAATCTGCTCTAGGCATCGAAACACCGGCATATTTAGGTTGTTGATTAAATGTTGCAAACGCAACTAATAATGCTACAAAGATCACGCCTAGTGCGATAAATGCTTTTCTCATATGTTAAATCCTCTGTAATTGGCTTACCTATAGTATACTATAGGTAAGCCAATTAAAAAAATAGATAAATTAAATCTTTGATATTTACTGTTTTTATGCTATTATATATATTGTATTGCGCTGGTAGCTCAGCTGGATAGAGCAGCCGGTTTCTACCCGGCAGGTCGAGGGTTCGACTCCCCCCCCGCGCATTGTTACTGTTTTACCTGTAATTTTGGTAAAACAGTTTTTTTATTTAAAAAAGTTGAGACCTCTAGGACATTTATTACATAATAGTATGCCCATAAACAAATTTATTTCGAATTAGTGTTACCTAAGTGCTAAAAAAGCCACGTACTGAATGACGTGGCTTTTTTAGGCGTAGGAAAATTCCTTGCTTCAAAATTTTCTTTCATCGTTTTTAAACGTTTCGATCAGCTTATAATGACTTTTAATATGTTAGCTTCATTCCCTGACATGTCGCCGTTTTCTATTTCGTTTCTGAATTGATTAAAGAAACTATCAGTGACATTAATATTACTCCCCGGCAGTTACTTTAATACCAATAATTGCAACAACTAATAAAATAATAAAAAACCAAGTAATAGGTGGGAATTGATCGTGAAATAATATGACACCAATTACCACTGATCCAACTGCCCCAATCCCTGTCCAAATTGGATAAGCTAAACTAAATGGCAAATACTTCACTGCTTGTAATAAAAAGAACATACTTGCAATCAAACCAATAACTGTCAAACTTGCCCAACCAACTTTTGTAAAACCATGACTTAATTTCATAGTAGTTGACCAAAGTATTTCCGAAAAACCTGCAAGTAACAAATAAATCCATGGCATATAAAAATTCTCCTAATAACTATTGAAATAGACTTAAGTATCAAACTATCACGCCTCTGACATCGAATTGACTGAAAATTTATACAGTTTTGCAGTCAAATTGTATATAACTGCTTTAATTTAGAGACATCTATTAAATCTTTTGATAGATCAATAAAATAATGCAGTTGCCATTGTTGTGTTTGAAAAGCAGTTTTATTTAATTCCTTCACCCACTCTGGATAAACCCTTATTGCCATCTTTCCTTTTGAATTCAATGATAACAATATTTTTTTTTGCGCTAATAATGCTTTAGGAAATATAAATTGCCCTTGGTTTTTAAAATCAATCACATTAATTATTAAAAAATCGGGACTGCTTTCATAATCAAACGGTTTATTTTTAGCATGATTATCTTTTTCCCAAAAAGCAACAAAATAGCCCTTTTTTGTAGGTGTTTTTTTTGCTAGCCGACTCCGAAACGTTTTATTTTTTAGTCGGAATCTGAATCCTTCATACAATACATTTTGCGATTCCTCACTCATTTGTTCAACATTATACGCCAATTCAGTTGTGACCCCTCTTTTTATTAACTCGAGAGACTGGTTCATACTGGATAATCCTTCCTTAATATTACTACCACCTTTAGAAAATGAAAAGTGAGCCTAAATTTTATAGATAGGTTCACTTTAGCCATAACATCAATTTCTGTTCATTTGCCCGTTTCAGCGAAAATATAGTTATTTAAAACTGTTATGTGTTGCTCAATTATTCCTAACTTATGGATTGAGGTTTAGATATAAAACCACGCAAGTTAATACATTATAACAAAATAAAAAGCCTAACAGGCTTCTTGATAAGAATTTCTATACATTACAAAACTAAATTTATTGATTAACTAAACTAACTTAATATTTCTGAGGTTGAAGATCTCTCTGTATCATTCAACATATATCAAATATGATATTAAAACCAGTAACTAATAATTTGACAAGTATTCTGCTAGACTGCTGAACACACTCTCTGTTGCGTTCAATGTTTTAATTATAACACACATCTCAAACAATTGCTTATTTCATCATTTATATTATCTCATTAATTTAGTTCATTAATTAGCATGATCAATCTTCGCAAACAAAGGTTGATCTGCAGATAACTCGTTCTTCTCATTTTTATGTATAAAAAACACCGTTAGATTTAACTAACTAGTGTATTGAAATAACCTATTTTTTTAAAGTGACGTATTGTATTATCTTAAAAATTCCAATGATTAACAAAGTAACACCGAAGAACGTCCATACAAGTATACCACCCAATAATGGGCTAAATAATAGACTTAAACCGCCTAATACACTAATCACTGCTGATAAGATTGACCAAAACTTGTTAGTGCTAATCTGATTTAAAATTGTAAGCTGAATAATCCCCTCAATTAACCATGCCATACCCGTCAATATACCAACTACTAAAATGAGTGATACAGCGGCCGCTTGCATGTCTATGAATATAAATAAACCAGCAACTATGTAGATAACAGAACTGATTAAGTGTCCCAATCTGGTGGTGCCATTAACGCTATCCTTTTTAAACACAGAAAGCAATTTGAACAACCCAGCTGCGATTAAAGCAGCACCCATCATTCCAGCAACTGCTCTAGCGCTTCGACCAGGCAGGAATAATATAAAGGCACCGATAATTATAGAAATCAGTCCATCAAAGCCAATTGCTCGTCGTACTTTTACAAAAAATTCATCTGACATATTCATTCTCCCTCACTTATTAATCTAAATTAATTATACATCAGTACATACAAATTTACTAAATTAGAAAATCCTTAATAAAAAAATACCCTTATGGTGCTGTAGCGTGGCTGTTTCTTTTTTGGAAACTGTTACTAAGTATGAGCCCCATCTATTACCCATAGCGCCTGTGAATGCTAGACCAAAACAAACTATATCACCGAGGGTAATTTCATTGAATATTTAGCAACCTATGAGCTGTGCCTTAAAGTTTTATATGTGTCGACTCATGGATACGCTTGTTTAACGGCAAAATAAAAACACCAATAAAGGTGTCTCTCTAATTGCTACTTTACTATGTACGTCAGCCCCTGGAATATACTTCAATTTAGATAAATGAAATATGGCGATCGTAAAATCACTGGGTTGACTAATAAATTATATCATTAATCTTGCAAAAAGTAAAATTAGTGTACGGCGCAATAACCACGCCTTCGTTAATTATCAGCAATATCGATATACCATCATCCAACAGACACGCTTGCAGCATCAATGTAACATTTTCAGTTATTGATACATATGAAAATCATGTACCTCTGCAAAAGTATCAGCAAACTACAAAAAGACTAGATCACGCTTGTGCATTAATTGCCTAGGTGAGTATTGAAACTTACTCCGATTCATGCCATCCAACATTCCTGTCTCGAGTATCTGACAATAAGGATATTTGATGAGACTAATTGCTGTTTTTATCTTATCAAATATTATTCGTGCATTAATTTGCTTATTTAACCAACTTTCAACTGAATTACCAAATATTTCAAATCGTGGCCTATATGACATAGTTGGTGACTTTAAGGCGCCAACATATCAGATTTTAACTTCCTTGGTTTTAGATGAAGAACAGACTTATAACGTCTTCTTTCAGTACTTGAATAACTTCTTTTACACTCATGTTTTCCTTCTTAGTATTATTTGTTGTAATAATATTTGTAAGTTTTACTTTCCAACTACTCTGTGAAGTACTATAATCACAGAGTAAACATATCCCAATAAACCATTTTATAACATATTCTTTCGTCAAAATTGGTAATGTTTTACCTGTTCTTTGTTTGCGTAATTAACTTACAAGATTAAATACAATACTATCTAAAACACTCTTCAATAATTTATTACTGTATGTGATACTTTTCTTGTTTTACATAAGAAAAACGCTAATAGACACGATAAGAGAAGTTTCAAAAAAACGTGATTTATCATTAACTGGTGTTGCTATTAGGGCAAGTATTGGTGAAAAATCAATATATTCATGAACTATCAGGGAACCTACTGTCGCGACATTGCAGAAAGTAGCTACTGCGCACTCATTTGGTGTGACAAGTTTGGCTGAAACATGCCATCCAATTTTTAATTATTTAGCATTATGTGCTGAACAACCACATAAAAAGGTTTGAGGAGATTTTAGGGATGAGCATATTATTTGGTTTTATTTTTTTCTTTTCATTTTTAGCTAGTATCGGAATTGCAATTTATTGGTTTATTGCTAGATTAAAGCATAAGCCCTTTCCAATGTTTAAGAAGGCTATCATTGGTTCGCTTGTCGTATTAACTGTTAGTTTAATGGGTGGCGTCGCTACCGCAAATAACGCCACCAAAGACAGTAAACCGACCTCAAGTGCTTCGAAAAAAAGCGAGTCGTCAAAGAAATCTGCTAGCGAATCAAGTGAAAAAGCTAGTATAGCTAATTCTAAGGCGATTTCAAGTTCGGAGGCTGCTGCAAGTTCAAAAGCAAAACAAGCAAGTATTGAATCATCTGAAAAGGCTAGTTCGGACGCTGCTGAAAAATCAAGTCAGGAAACTGTCAGAGTGTCACAGGCTGCTTCGATATCCGAAGCGCAGTCACTATCGAATTCAGAAAAAGCATCTAATGATAATGCTGCTGCAACTACTGCTTCTCAAAATAACGCAACAGACACAACACAAGTATACACAGGCACTAGTCAACAAATTATCGGTAACGCAAGGTCTCACATTTATCATGTTCCTGGTCAAGCCGGATACCATATGAACTCAGCAAATGCTATATATTTTGGTAGTGAAGCTGAAGCTCAGGCAAATGGCTATAGAAGAGCTCAACGATAACATGCCCTCTCGGGCGTACATAGACGAAAGGATATTGGAGAAATGAATTATTTTTTAAGGTACAGCTTGTTTCATATCAAATTAATATTTTTGATTATATATGGTAGTTTCGCACTATTAGCAATCATTGCCATATGTTACCTGCTTTGGTCAACTCATCGCAAATAAAAAAACTTAATCTTTGAAGAGTTAAGTCTGATAAATCGCGTAAACGCACGGGGCCGTTCTGATTAACGAGAACAGATGTAAGTCCCTTTTCTAGATTCACATCAATTTTAATCGTGTTTTTTGTTTAGATAACACTATGTAACCCTTGTCGTTCTAAAAGTGAGCCTTTATCTTATAAATAGGTTGACCTTTAGCCATAAACTTCTGTTCATATTTTGTTTCAGCGAAAAATTAGTTAATCAACACTGTTATGTATTGATTAATTGTTGATTTATCAAGCTTTTTGAATGTTAACAACAACTGAATATTAGTAGCAAGTCCCCAAAATGTCCCCAATTTATCGATTGATTTTAACAAATAAACACCACGTATTAAGTTACGTGGTGTTTATTTGTTATATTAAGAGTTAATTAATGCTACTTATGAAAGAATATTATTATAATCAATGTAGAGTAGCTAAAATTTTGTTTTTGTCAGAAAACGGAAGTATTTCAATATTCTTGGATTCAGCAACACGAAATGCTTTGTCACTAATAGCATAATCTTCAGTATTAGCAATTATTTTATTAATTGGTTTGTCTCCTACTTCTAATGGTCTTTGCTCGTTAATATCTTCAAAAATAAACGTAGAATTAGTAATCGCACTAAATGTCAAGTGGTTATGAAACTGAATAAACATTTCAGGCCTATTTTTTCTGGCCGGAATTGTATAGTCAATCGTATAGTTCAAACCAGAAATACCTGCGAATTTAGCTTTACTCGTCCCTATTATATCGTTCTCTTTTAGAAAATCCGTGACTTCTTCTGAAAAAAGATTGACAATATTATTCCTACGAGTCATCATCAAATCATTTACTCTTAGAATTGTTTGCAATAGTGAGTGCTTTTTTTCTGGAAATTCAGATGAAACACCATCTATAGTCAATTCATCATCAACTCTATGAACGCCAGAGCCGATTAATATTCTATCGATCATTTGATTACGAGTAGTTGTTAATTCGATTCCGTTTAAGGACAAATCGTTTATTGTTTCTCCATCATCGCTTAAAAGAAAATGCTTTTCATCTATTTTATCAACATATATATTTATATTATCACCGATAGCGTTTGTAAAAGGAGTAATTATTTGGTTAGAATCTTCCAAATTTTTTATGCGATACTTATTTTTTAACCAATCCAGGTATTGAGATAACAACAACGTTGTATCAAGTTTCATAGTTCTGCTCCTTTCTAAACAATAGTTTCTTGAATTTGTACTCCCGACATATCAACACTATTTTCTTTCAAAAACCAAGTTAATGCATCCATGTATTGATTAATCATAATACTCGACAAATTTTGTAAAGAAATAGCTTTACTTCCAAAATCATGCTGTTCATCAAATATATGAACATGAGGTGTTTCCACACCTTTATGAGATGATCCTGAATAATCTAAGCGCATCATTATCTTATCTGGATAATTACTTGACATTATTACAAGTGAGAATATGTCTTTGTTTCTATGACCCTTTTTGTTTATAATTAAATCAAATTTCGAGTTACGGGTTGCTTTGTCTTTTAACAACGTCCTACTTTCTTTAGAAAAAGCTGGTACTGTTACACTATTCCCCTCAACTAATTTTGCCAATTGTTTTAGTTGCGTAAATAATTGTTGATTTGACATGTTCATTCTTTCGTTTAATTTATTTATTGCTTAATTATACTTCATGTGTTGTGCAAACACAAAACTAGCAGCACCATGCGATAAAATGATTATTGAAATTGCAGAATACAATAGTAATTATCAGGTAAACAAAAACCGACTAAATTAATTTCTAGTCGGTTTTGTTTCATGTTTAATACGTTTAGATAATCCAGCCATTCGTTCTTTATATTGTTCATCATATTTGGCGATTTGTCCAGAATGTATTGCCGTATCTATTTTAGAAAACTGAAAATATACATTAATTTTCTTTGAGTATTTTTGATACACGATACATACCCAATATAGTGTGTTTATCTTTTTAATGAATCGTTCCTTAATTTTTTTGATAAGTTGGTCGTCGTAATTCATAATGTCACCTCTATGGCATCATACGAACATTTGTTTTTATTTGCAAATAAAAAATCAGCTATTACACTGACTCTAATTAATATTGGTGCTTTTAATCACCAGAACCGCCACAATAAGCAAAGCACCAAATGTTATTAAATATTTTACCTTTTCCATAGTCACTCCTTCTTCAACTAAACGTGAAATGCAGTCAGCAATTATCGAAGTACACAATGTTATCAGGATGGACGACATCAGAACAGACAAGTTGGAATGGCGGTCCAAGGAGTTGAACCTTGATTTCTTATTGTTTCCATACCTGTTTTTTATCGCCACAATAATAATAGCACAAAAACAATAGTATGTCTTACCAAAACACAAAAAAGCCCAACCAGAAATTATCCAGTTGGGCTTTTTTAGTGCGTTCAAAATTAAAGTTCGTTGAATATTGACCATTCATAATAAACAACACAAAGCCATCTATTTTAATTAACAGGTGGTTTGTCTATTTAATTTGTAAATCTTGTTCCAAAATATTCCAAAACACAATGGCATTGTTATACCAAAACGCCACACGATAAGCGTCGTTAGAATTTGATTTATGCAATTCAAACGCTGTACCATATGCAGAAGTGCTTGCCTTTGTTGTTAGGCAAATGTTATCGCCATCTTTCAATTTAGGTTGTGCCATAGATTTTTCCTCCAAACCGTTAATTGAGTCTTCCTCTAATTGATCATAACAAATACTTCACTTCGCCAAAAATGCAATAGGATCTACTACATGGTCTGAACCACGTCCGGTACGCGAAGCAAAGTTGTGCGTCTTGATCTCAATAACGTCGTTGTCATCGAGATCATAATTTGCTCCTGCTTCGTCTGCTAATTTACGAGTCAACCACATATAAGCGCCGTATGACTTGTTGAAATCTTCTTGAGAAGTGACACGCTCGCCAAATTCAATCGCTGCATATGTTTCCCAATTTATTGTTTGGTAATAACCGTCTGGATCTGCAATAATGCCACGCATTGATTCATCAACTGTATCAAACGCATCTTCTAACTCTAATTGATAGGCTTCTTCTACCCATAATCGGCATAAATTACCCGTTTCAACCGATATAGATGTAATAGACAATGGTTTATCAGCACCACGAAACAGTATCTTTTGCCCTGTTGGTTTATACGTTATTTCAGGTAGTGAGCTGTTAAATTGAAAAAGGCTGCCAACGCCCATGCGATTAGCAACCTTTTGTAATAATGTAAATGTTGATTGTCTGTTAGTGTTGGCATATCGCCTCAACACCAACCAATTAACGTATGACTTCGTGAGTATATCGTAGATGACCTTCGTGGCTTCTGCTTCGCTTTTACCACTTCCACGGCTACCTTTGTAGACAATGTAGCGCTTCTTACTGTTAAAAAGTGGCGCGTATGCTTTACTAACCATTTCTGGTAAATTCCATTCAATTTCAGACATTACATGTCCTCCTCGAACGGTTTAACATTGATAGTTATCTCACCGCTACCACCATTCAATAACTCGACTTTCTTTTCAGCCAGATCAGCATCAGCTTTCATCTTGCGAGCCCTATCCTCTTCGAATGATGTCTCTTCTTTAGCTGGCTTTATAATTTTTGAAAGAAGGTCTGCTGCTCTAACTGCATCCCCCACACTACCTGCAATTTCCGTTACTTCAAGAACTTCTTCGTTGACGATCTTTTCATAAGTATTATCATCACCAGAACCTGTTACAGTTAAGACAACAGGTTTTTTAAGCACATTAGTTACTTGTTCCATCTCTTGCCGGCGCATGACACGAGTCATAAACTCCAATATCTCTTTTTGCTCTGCGATCTTATCTTTATCGATTTCTTCAATTCGCTTAGCTATGTACTCAAATATGTCAGGTTTTGTCAGGTTTTCGCTGCCAACACTTCTTGCAGTCTTCTTGCTGTAACCCGCTTCAATAGCTGACTGCGTAGCGTTTCCAGTCTTGATATACTCATCAGCAAACTTCTTCTGTTTCGGTGTTAATTTCATGTCATTTACGGCACCTCCTTTCAATGTTTTAGTGCAAAATAAAAAGCGCTTATGCACTTTGAAATTTAATTCATAGGAGTAATAGTCCAAGTAACAGTATGCCCGTCCATATTAGTTGTCCAAGAGTCGAATGAAACAGTACCATTAATTAATGAATAGGGGATATTTTGGTAATCAAAACTCAACGTGGTTGCGTTCAGAGTATAGGAAACATCTCTATCAGGTCTATAAGAACCGCTCCGTTTCACACGTACCACGGAGTCAGTAATAAACGTGATATCTTGTATACCATCGTGAGCTAAATTTTGTGGGGCTTTCTGTTCATTCATTGCTTGATCGGTATTCTCACCATCATACAATGATGGTGAGATTCTATATTTTTTTCCTACTAACTGATCATGTACCGCATCAGCTTTTTCTTTTTCTGCTTGCCTGTATGGTACATACAATGATTCAGGAATAGTAAAACCATAGAATAAAGTATCAGCACCTTCCGTACTGACTACAACAGCTCCCTTATTATCTTGAGCATGCATTACTTTAACTTTATATTGTGTATTATTATTTGATACTTCAAGTTCCCAATTATCGCCAGCAGCAACAATATTAACTAATTTTCCGCGATTCATATTCGGAGTGGAGGCGACAACATCTATGACTGTCTCTCTATTAAGCATTTTGGTCATTGCGGTTGGTTTAGCAGTTAGAGCACCCGCACCAGGCATCCCATGATATAGCTGAATACCGTAGTCTTTTCCACTTGAAATGAGAATATTATTCTCTGATTGGCTTTCGCTGGCGGCTTCCTTTGTTGAAGAACTTGAGCTTGATTTAGACCTGTCACTTTTTTTAGTTGTGTGATTTTCTTTTTGATCTGTGTCACTATTGTGACCGATGTATACGAGTGAACCACCAATCACCGCTAAAATCACAGTTACAGATATTACAATGTTTTTCAATTTCATGAATGTAGTACTCCCTATTATTTATTAAAATTCATCTCCACGAGATATTATACACGAATGAAATTGAAATAGGGATCGCTGTATAATGAAATGATTAAAAATACTACATTCTTTCAACCATAATTAACACTAGTTAATTATTTATCTCCTTAACCACGCCATGTGGCTCTTATAATCAATATTGCGGTTATCAACGACTTCCGCTCTAATCTGCACACGTGCTCTTGCATGCCTTGCAACACTCTCACGCTTGACCTCATCTGCATGTATTGGTATCTGTGGCATCGCGTATGTGCCTATTGCGTTTCCGTTGCTCTCGTATTAGTTCTTCATCATTCATAATTCGCTCCATGCAAAAGGTCCAACCTGCGTAGTTGTTTCAAGTTCCCAAATTTGACCACTTATTTTTATGTACTAAAAAACCGCCGTTAGATTTAAACTAACGTGCAGTTTATTTTCTTTTTGCGATGTACGAAAAACTATCAGTAATTCTGGTAACTTTTAATTTTTCATGATTTTGCCTTGAGGTTTGTATTGCTTGCGATGAATTTCGTGTAAGGTATTTCATATCATCATTACTATCTATATAAATATTGTACCCTACCAATATCAGGGTAGGATTAAGATATACTAAATCCATTCGAATGTAAATGATCATTATTATAAGAAACAATACAAAATTTGTTACTATTGGAGCGCTAACGTTTATTCCGGCCGTCAAAAAAGGAATCACATAAGTCATCAAATAACTAATAATGTTGTCATCTGATTTTTTTATTCGATTTATAAGTTGATCAGATCCCTTATCTTTTTTAATTCTATAACCAAGGTATATAATGAAAAATAGCAAAGGAAATAAAATAAGAGCTAGGATATAATATCCAAAAACAGCATTTTCATTTATAATCAGAAGAACGTTATTTAAGATTTTATTTGACTTAAAATTTTTTTGATATTGAAAATATTTATCAGCTACTAATTGCAAATATACTAACCCATATAAAGGAATATATGATATCAAGAATAATTGTATTTTTATCATGTGCCCACCTTTGTCAGGATATTAGTGTTCTGCAAAAAATTCATTTCCTGTAATTATGGATTTAACCGGCTCTTCATTAAGTAAAGATAAAAATAATGGAAGTGAACTTCTAGTATAAACTATTCCCTTGTCATTTATTTTTAAATCTTTATACTTCGCTTTAAAGGCATCGTTTTCTTTAATCATCTTAATTTCATCCAAGTGCTGTGAAACGCTTTCTATGATACCAGTTTTTTTTCCAAAATTAACTACTGACCTATATAAGATAGGTCTTCTATTCAGGTCGTCTTCGAAATTTTCGATTCCTTGATAAAATTCCGGATAGTTCGAAAATAATTTTATTGTTTCTTCTGCCAACTTTTTATATTCTTCTAATAATCCAAATAAGTCTTCAAATCCTTTTTTATTTTTTATTACACAAACACTATTGTGTATATAGCAAGTAGTTTTTGGATTGAATCCAATTATCAAATCATCATCCGATAATTTAGTGATTTCTTTGTCTCCAACATTTCCAATCAATCCAAACCCTCGCGATTTAGTTAGGCTATTGAAAGTATTAGTGCTACCAAAAAGATACAAGTTTTCTTCATCAGTATAAATATGTGCACAGTAACCTCTTACAAGATTTAATTTTGGTCTAATAGTAGACAAATCTTCAACAAATTGTTTAGGATCATTTTCTGTATTGGTTTTTTCAACATGTTTTTTCATCAAAGGAAATTCTTCAGAACTGCAAAACATCAAATGATCCGTTTTTTCCATGCCTACATTAAACTGAGTAATTTCTTGATTTTTATCATCATTATAATCGTTCATCCACCTTTTTTTAAACGAGTCCTTAATCTCTTTACTTGTTTCAGCATAACTAAACATTGTTTCTTTTTTATTTTTCCATAAAAGGTATAATCTAACGTCTGCACCTGCTTTTTTCAACATTGTTGCCACAGTTTTTACGTCCGTTAAAACTGTATCACTCGTAATCTCTTTTTCTTCCATTTATCATTATTCTCTTTCTAATCTACTTATTAAGATTTAACAACAATTTTAAGGATAATGCAAGAATAGTTTTAAATTAATATAAAACAGATACAAGGATATGACTTATCATGTATTGAAAATGCTATTTATTCTTTGCAAGCAGCATATCGAACTCTAAACCTTAGCCAAATACTCTGAACATCAAGTATGCTACTTGCTCATGTGAATATCTAATATAGAACCAAAATGTGCGTGCAAGATGTGCTCTTCGTAATCATTCGATAATACCAATATACCACCATTCAACAGACACGCGTGCGACATTTTCAGCTACTGGTAAATATGAAAATCATGCACCTCTTCAAAAGTATCGGCAAAATACAAAAAGGCTAGATCGCGCTTGCGCATTAATTGTCTAGACGAGTATTGAAACTGACTCCCCATATCCAACCAATTCATGCCATCAATATACCTTGTCTCGAGTATCTGACGGTAGGGATATTTGATGAAACTAATTGCAGTTTTTATCTTATCAAACAACATACGTGCCTCGATTTGCTTATTCAACCGAGTTTCAACTGAATTACCAAATGTTTCTGACCGTGGCATATCTGACATAGTTGGTGACTTTAAACCACCCATATCTTCATGAGCTATTCTGGCAATCCGTTCCACCTCCACTTCGAAAAACTGACGGACATCTCTAATCGTTGCTGCTTCATTTATATCAGGTAGTAACTGCATTTTTCGTCTGGCTCCTTAATATTATGTACGACGGATAACCGTCATTTATGTCGCTTTATTGTTCTACCAGTTCATATTAATTACAATATGTCTTAAACATCGCCATGTAATTACATAATCAGAGCAATGTTTACTGATCATCGATACTGTCACCTGACCTATTAGAATCCTTATTAGTACAATAAATATTACACTGAAAACAAACCGCATCACAAAATCTTATTCTATAGCCGTGCAAAAATTGACAGAAACTAAAAACATGCAATCGCATAGAATTATAGCTATCACAGAGCAGTTTTCGAAATTACTACACGACAATTCTGACTACCTCCCTTTATATTCTCACTATTACAACAGACAATTTAGCAGACGGTTAAAAGATATTATAGATGCTCTTGATATACCACACCTTAGATTTCACGATTTAAGGCACTCTCACGCTAGTTTTCTACTATACAACGATGTTTCTATTGATTATGTTTCCAAGCGCTTAGGTCATAAGAATACGCGTATAACATTAGACGTTTATGCCCACATGTTAAAAGAGAAAGAGACAGAACAAAGTACAATGGCTTTAAAGTTTTTATCTTCAAGTCCCCAAATGTCCCCAGAAAGCAAAAACAACGCCTAAATTAGACGTTGTTTTTTGTTTATATAATATCCTGTAATTCTTGTCGCTCTAGAAGTGAGCCTTTATCTTATAAATAGGTTGACCTTTAGCCATAAACTTCTGTTCATACTCTGTTTCTATATTACCTAAAACTTTTTCATCATCTTGATGTAAATCTAAAGAATAGTCATTCGTTGACCATCGCATACCATAATTCACGAAACTGACCATCGAGTATTCAAATAAATGACGGTTATCAGTTTTAAATTCTACTTCGCCTTTTTCAGGTAAAATAGCCTCATATGACTTTAAAAAAGATTTGTAGGTTAATCGACGTGATTCGTGACGAGTTTTCGGCCATGGATCAGAAAAATTAAGATATAATTTGGCAACTTCAGCCTTTTCAAAGTACGTTTCCACACCATTACCATTGCCATAAATATAGCGCAAGTTCGGCAGTTTTCCAACCTGTTCAAAACTTTTACGTGCAGCAATAGCTATTGCTGTCTCTTGAATCTCCATACCAATATAATTTATTTCTGGATGTGCTAGTGCCATACCAAGAATAAATTGTCCTTTTCCAGAACCAATTTCAATGTGAATTGGGTTTTTTTGATCAAATAACATTTGCCATTTGCCAATCTGTTCTGTTGCCTGTTTTTGATCAATGACAATGTCAGAATGCGCTGTTAACCAAGCAGATGCCCAAGGTTTTGCTCTAAGATGCATATTATTTCTCTACGCGTGGCAGTTAACACCGACCCCACTGCCACACGTTTACTTTCTGTTATTTATTTTATTTTTTTAGGAATATATTGTTTGTTTAAGAAAATGCCAATAGCATACATAACAATTATGACGACAATTGCGGTCAACCATCCATGTGACAAACTAACCATTGCCAATAAAATTGTCGTCATAAACATCACTTGTTTTGCAAGTTGTTGAAACGATTTTTGTTTTGCTTTTTCGTCTATTGGTAACAATTGTGTCCACAATTTTTGTTTAGTATTTGAATAGATTGGTATCATTTGAAAAATGATGAGATACATTGTCATTGCAGCAATTGTGGCAATGAGCCAAATAGGGGCACGCAGTAAAGCATACATAACAACAGCGCCAACCAATTCTAACCGCACTAGTAATGGTAACACCTCAGTATCTCGTATTAAACGTATGAGATATAAACGATACATGACCTGGTGCTGTTTTGTCAATTTTCGGATCATAAAGTCAAGATATTTTCGACGCTTAATAGTCCTTGATTGGTGTGGTACTTCAGCAAAAGTGGCATAAAAATGTAACACGCGTTGTTCATGTTCTATTGCTTGTGATACTATTTTTGTCCAATCAAGCGCTAATTGTCCCGCTTTTTTGTCGTCGATATAAAAAAAGTAGCCGCATACACTGGCTACAATAAGCCATGAACAAGCAAATATCCAAATAGATTCTGATGGCAATTGCAAAATAAGTGTCATTATTGTTCCAGGCACGATGACATTAAACAGTACATACTTAATTCTGCTGTGGTATTTCAACAGATTAACACGTGGTTTTAAAAACAGACTATCGCGTAATAATAGCAACAATAACAATTTATAACTCAACGTAAATAATAATAAGGTGCCTACACGCCAGAATGAAAAAACATGAGTTTGCCAGAATACAGGTACCAATAAAATCACAAATATTACTTGCCACACTGAAGCAAATACTGTACTAACCTCAATACTGCGCTTCATGTAACTTTTTGCAATAAAATAATCATTACTCAATAAGTAAAGACGATCTGCTGGTTTAAAATAAGTTACTAATGTTCCCATCTGTAACCCAATGATTAACCACAGCACATCAAATAATTGCCACCATGCTGATTGCCAGATTAATGTAAGCTGTGGGGACAAAATTAATTGTCGATAACCCAAAACACTAGCGCCAAAAGCAATCAAAAGAAAGACAACGAAATGATCGTTAAAGAGTAATTTTAAATATTTAATATTAATATTTTGTGCACGCACAAAACGCTGCACAAATAAGTCATTAATTTTCATCATTTATAGTCTCATGCATTAAGTCAAAAAAATCATCTAGATTATCCAATGTCAACCCATGCGCATCTGCCAGTGCTAGAGGTGTCCCAATAAATTGAACAGTGCCTTCATGCAGTACAATGAATTTATCAACAAATTTTGCAGCAGAAGCCAATAAATGTGTTGTCATTAGCACGCTATTACCCTTTTTTGCTTGCTCCCGTATCAAGCGAACAACATCTTTTTGAGCTAATGTATCCAACCCTAAGAATGGTTCATCGACAATTAATAATGGCGCATCTAACATGAAAGCAGCAACTAACATCACCTTTTGACGCATACCTTTTGAAAAATGCGTAGGTAACCAATGTAATTTATCTTCCAAACGAAATAATTTGAGTAACTCAAAAGCACGTGACCATGTCACAGTATTATCGATCATATGAGCTGACAACATTAAATGTAAATGTTCCTCCAAAGTCAATTCATCGTACAAAATTGGTTGCTCAGGAATGTAAGCGATTTGAGACTTAAAAGCAGTAGGTGCTTGTGATAAATAAACATCATTTAACATAATTGTTCCTTGCTGCGGGTGTAGTTCACCAATGATATGATTAATAGTCGTCGATTTTCCTGCACCATTTAAACCGATCAAGGCAACAATTTCACCATCAGCAACTTCAAATGATACATTTTTCAAAACCGAGTTACCGACATAGCCGCCGGATATTTTTTTTATTTTTAATCCCATACAATCTATTATAACAGGCATAATGTGTTATTTGGTATAATGAAAGTAACAAAATGAAATGAGGTTCACACATGACTATTTTTGATAAAATTATTGCTGGCGAAATACCCTGTTATAAAGTCTACGAAGACGACGACGTATTGGCATTTTTGGACATTTCACAGGTAACACCCGGACATACACTTGTTGTACCCAAAAAACATGTTGATGATATTTTTGGATATGACGAAACCATGGCTCAAAAAGTCCTCTTAAAGTTGCCTGTGATTGCTCGCGCCATCAAAAACAGCAATCCAAAAATCAGCGGTCTCAACATACAATCTAATAATGGTCCATCAGCAGGCCAAACTGTTCTATACTCTCATTGGCATCTCATACCTCGTTATGACGATGATGGTCTTACCTCTACCCTTGCGCCAACAATTGATCATAGTGCAGACTTTTCTGCAAACAAATATCAAGCTATTGCTGACGCCATTTCGGCACAATTTAGAAAGGACTAACATGAAGCTTTTTGATGATTTCAAACAATTAATCGCACAAATTAAAACAATTGCCGCATTAACAAAAAAATTACAATCACAACAACAAATTTTGTCTAAGCAATTAATCGATACACAAACTGTTCTTGATGATGTTCAAATCGATATCGAGAAAATGAATTTTAAGAATAAGCCACATTTGGACCGTATTCAGAAAACAATGGATCATCTCAATACTGAACTATCAAAGTTTAAAGCGTAATATTTTTTTTTGTGGTAAACTATTCAAATACTAATCAGAAAAGGGAAACACAACATGCGTAAATTTATTTGGGGTCTACTTACCGTGATATTTATCGGGGGCCTTGTATTTTTGAGTTTAAACTCATCAAAAACATTGATGACCTCTGACTCAGGAAAAATTACAGAAAAACAGTTTATCAATGATGTCAAAAAATCATCAGCTGGCCAACAAGAATTTGCCAACATGACGATTAACAAAGTTCTTGATAATCAATATGGTGGTAACGTTTCAAAGGCAGACATTCAAAATGCTTATGATACACAAAAAGCACAATATGGTGATTCATTTAAAAGCGTATTAGCATCAAACAATGCAACTGAGGATCAGTTCAAAACGAACATCAAAAATAATTTAGTCATGAATGCTGCCATCAAAGCGAACTATAAAGTGACAGATAAGCAGATCAATCAGGCATATAAAGACTACCATCCAAATATCACTATCTCCATGATAACTGCTAAAGATGATAATTCTGCTAAACAAGCCATTGAGGCATTGAAGTCTGGTGATAGTTGGAATACGGTTTATAAAAAATACACAACTGAAAAAACATATGCCAAACAGAATGGTCAACTACCTTCATTTGACTCAACAAGCACAAGCGTCGATTCAGCTGTTCAAGAAGCTGCATTTAAATTAAGCAAGCCAAATGACTATTCAGATTCTCCTATTACCGGTTCAAACGGTGGATTCTATGTCATTCAATTAAATAAGACAACGACTAAGCCCAGTTTAAACAATGTCCGTAGTAAGTTATCAGACAAAATTGTCTCAACATCCTTAAATGATCAAAAAAATACAACCAAAATTCAAACTATCATTGGTAAAATTTTACGCAAGGAAAACGTCAATGTCAAAGATTCTCAACTCAAAAATGCTTTAAACAGTTACATGACTGCAGGCATTTCATCATCTAAGTAAACCAAAAATGCGTTACGGCTTCCAACAGCTGTAACGCATTTTTATTTTATTCTGATATTTTGTAGAATTTCCTATTATCAAGTCCAAAAATACGATCCGAAAACGTTTTTGCCTCTGTTTTATTGAGAGCTGCAGTCATCATTTGAATCCCAGCATCCATTTCATCTAACTGGTGTAAAACTTCCGCCTCCATAACAGCAGGACGAACTGGTGACCCATATTCTAAAATACCGTGATGAGCCAGAACAACATGACGTATTAAAATCATTTCTTCAGATTGAAGATCAAAGTGCAATTCATTGGCGGCTAAAACAATTTGCTCGTCAATTAATGTAATATGGCCTATTAAATCACCAGCAAGTGTATACTGTGTTGCTATTGGTCCAGACAATTCAATTGTTTTTCCTAGGTCATGCAACAAGGCGCCAGTGATCAATAAATCGCTATTTAATTGTGGATACTGCGCCACAACGCTTCTAGCTAATTTAACAATGGATAATGAGTGAAACGCTAATCCACCGGCAAAAGCATGATGATTTGACTTTGCTGCAGGAAAACGTAAAAATTGGTCATGATACAACGAAAAAATCTTGCGTACTAACCGGTTCCATGTTGGATTGGTTATCATTAAAATAAAATCACTTAATTCATCATTCATTTCACCTTCTTTAACTGGCGCATGAATCATAAAATCTGTCGGATTATTTGGCTCACCAGTTTCTGACAAACGTAAATTTGTAATTTGTACTTGTGGTTTATCCTGATAAGCCCCACGTACACCCTGTAATTTGACTATTTGCCCAGGTATCAATGATTTTATTTGATCGTCTGATGCATCCCAAAGATTACCAGGTAAGTCACCTGAACGGTCAGAAAAGAGCAAATTTAAATAAGTTTTTCCAGTTTTTGTCAAACGAATATCAGCACTTTTGATTAACGCAAAGGAATCAATATGCTCTGTATCTATGTATTCTGTTAATAATTTAGTCATACACTACCTCTTGTTACAAGTTTATCACATTAATTTTCGCCTTATGTGATAATGACGTCGTAAAATAAAAAATTTGCTGTTCCTCAGCAATTTCTTGCAAAATATCAATCATCGTTTGTTTTCGTATCGAATCAAAATTAACAAAACCGTCATCAATCAATAGTGGTACGGCTATAATATCTGCTATAACAATACTTAAAGCCAGCCGTAGTGCAACATATAATTGTTCTTGTGCGCCCGTTGATAATTCAATTACACGATATTTTTGACCTGCTGAGCTAATGAGATTCAAATCATCTTTAACAAATTGAATAGCTACATACTTACCACCAGTAAGACGTTTAAAAAAATCTGTAGCAATATGTTGCATTTTTGGAAAACGATTTTGTGTTGCCAGTTGCAAAGCCTGATCAATCCACTTAACACCCATTTTTTCTGCTATGAAATCCCCAAATTGATCAATCAAGCTCGTCTGTTCATCAGCCAAATTTTGTTGTAGCGTCAAAAATTGGTCGTCACTGGTTCGTTGTTTCTGTTGTGCTTGCATATCTGATAACTGTGCCTGTAAACTTAGTCCAGTACGTTGTTTCTGTTCTAATTGATGTTGCAATAATATCAATTGTTTCTTTAATTCTTTTTCATCGGTCACTTCTTGTAATTTATTCATCGTTTCAGGTTCAATTTGTTGCATTATATCATCATAGCGTTGTTTAGTCCGGATATGATCAACATAATTTTGCTTTAAAGTTAGTAATTCTTGCTCATTTAGCACATGATATTTTTGTAGTATATTTTGCTGATCTGATAATTGCTGCGCCAATTGTTCCTGGTGTTGTTTAATCTCTGTTAAAACTTGTTGATTTTTTTGCGCAATCATTACGGCGTTATTTTGCGACTGCATGTGCTGTTGATCATTAATATGCATGAGTTCTATAATCACAGCCTCAAAGACATCATCGTTTAATTGCACTTGAAAATGATCAGCAATTGGCAATAACTGTGCCATAATTTTGTTTTGTTTCTCCAAAATATCTGCATCTATCGCCACGAGTTGATGCTGCCAATCAGAGAATTGCTTAATATTTGACTGCATCAGCTCGATATCTGCAATGGACATCATATTATAACGTTTTTGTATCTTATTTAGAAATTTACGACGTGTGTAGAAAAGATAACAACCATATACAATTATTAATAGCGCCACGACAACAATTGGTTTGATAGTGAAAAAAGCTACGATACCAATAAAAATACCAACTAATAGCGTGATTATACTTTTGTTTTTGTTAGTCAATATTTTTTGTTCCGTACTCGACAATAATTCTGGTACTTTTTTATTTGAAAAACGGTCTCTCAGATGCTTTTCATCTGCCATAATTGAAGATTTTTGGTTAATTAATTCCTGTAAATGGCGTTCAGCAATCTGAATTTTTGCCAATTCTGAGGTTGCATCATACTTTTCAACAGAATCTGTTGTTTGCGGCATTTTTTTAATTAATGTATTCAATTCACTTATTTTATTTTGATGCATATCAATACCAATTTTTAACCGTTGAAATGCGGCTATATCGGTGTCTGTGACTGGTGGTACGGATACTATCATGTTTTTTTTCAATAACTGAGCTGATTGATATAGTTGATATTTTTGCATCACTGTTTGACTAGTTTGAACGCGATGCGTTAGTTTACGAACTTCTTCATAATTTTGAGATAAGATTTGCGTTTGTCTTTCAATATTTTCTTTCTCAGCGACATAAGCCACCATTTCTTCATTTTTAGATAATAATAAATGACTATGTGCTTCATATTGCTTAGCAGCAATATTCAACGGCCGTTTTCCTGTTGCTCGCTGTGCAAATTGCTTATCTGCATGTTTCTCAATATCGGCAGAGACTTCAAGCCAACCTGAACTCCCAACAGCACCAATATTTAACAACAATTTTTGTAAATCTATTGCTTTTAACTGTGATATTTTTGATAAATCCTGCTGACTAAAATTAAAAATGTTGTTAAATATATCTCGATTTAGCGGTGCTAATTGATCTGTTAGCCATTTTTCAGGATCTACAATAGTTAACTGATTAGATAAATACGTTATTGTTAACTCTGATTTTATTCTGCCAAGACGCGTAATTTTAACAACAATATTATTAAAATCAGCGATGAGACTACCACCATACTGACTGCCATCTTTTGGATCATAAACATTTATACTACTCTTTTTGGACGGAAAACCAAATAAAATGCCAACAATAAACGCACGTAATGTTGATTTACCAGACTCATTTTGACCAGCTACTACTTGCAAGTCATTGACAAAATCAAATTTTTTTTGTGACCAGCGTCCAAAGCCACTAATGTCTATTTGTTTTATTTTCATTATTTGTCATACCTTTCGAGACTGTATTAATTGTTGCATCTTATTTTGCAGACTGCTTTTTCCTTCTTCACCCATAAAATAGTCACGAACAAAGGTTGGCGCTTGATTAGAGACATAGTCTGATATGACAAAATCAGAGAAAATTTTTTCAAATGATTCTAGCCAATATTTTTGATCAATATTATCTGAAGCAAGCAATGTCAACAATTCATGAGTGATTGTTAAATTTACTACCCACAGATTAACCGATGCTTTTTCACGTAACTTTTCCAATGTCGTACCGCTCGCTAAACGTTGAATGACTGTCTCATCTAAATCTGCTGTAATTTTGACTGATAAAAAAGTTATTTTATTATGTTTATAATTTAATACTTGATTAATTAAGTCAAGCTCATCACTCACTTCCGACAAGATTAATTCTTCCCAAATAATTGGCGAAATATCATAAAACTCCGGTACTAATACATGATTTTTACTTGTCACTAAATAATAACCTTTCTCGCCAATTTCTTTACGATTAAGACCTTGTAATACACCGGAATAACCGATAAAAGGTTGATTATTTAACGTTTGCCGCATATGAATATGTCCTAGCGCCCAATAGTCATAATTTTTTTGCAACATGTCACTCACGCTAAATGGCGCATACGGATCACCATCTATGCCAACAGCACCATGATACAAGCCAATTTGACAATCTACTGACTGCATCTTTACCGGAAAATCATTAATTATTTTTTTTGTCTGACGTTGTGTTTGATAACTAAATCCAGTCAAAGCAATACTTTCCCCTGTTTTAAGCGTTAAATATTTTGTTTCAACATTTTGTTCAAACACATGCACATTTTCTGGCCAAGAGAGATGATTTTGTTTATTCGCTTCAAAATCGTGATTTCCAAAACTCAAATAAACAGGTATACCAGCACTATTTAAACGTTCGAACTGTTGACTAACAATCTCTTGAATTTGAGGACTATTTTGAGCTGCATTGTATAAGTCACCTGAGATAATCAAAAAATCAATATTTTCAGTAATAGATGAATTAATTAAACTTTTAAACGCTGTTAACGTCGATTGTTGAACACTTTTTTTAAATTGACTAGGTAGTGTTTGGTCTAATCCAATGAATGGGTTGCCCAGATGGATATCTGCTGCATGAATAAATTTCATAGTAACCTTTCTTGAACATTTGTTCGCTAATTATATTATACTGAATGTCTGATTGTTTCTCAACTTGTGAAACCCCTTACATTTGTGGTATAATGTTAATAGTTTATTGAGGAGACAAAAATGGCAATATATAAGATTTTATTTGGCACCTATACAAAACGTATTTCACAGGGTATTTATCAAGCTGAATTAGATACTGAATCACAGCAGTTACAAAATCCAACATTCATCAACGAGTTAACAAATCCAACTTATCTGGCATTATCCAAGGCGAACAAAGTTTACGCCGTTGAGAATCGTGACGGTCAGGGTGGTATTGTCACACTGGATAATTCAGTCCGCCCCATTGCGGAAATTGACTCACAGTTAAGTGAAGGATCAGCCCCAGCTTATATTGGTGTTGATGAAGAACGACAATTAGTTTTTGCAGGTTATTACCATCGCGGAACAGTAGAGTCATATCGCATTCAACCTGATGGTAATTTAACGCTTGTTGATACTTGGAAAAATAGCGGTTCAGGTCCCCGACCTGAACAAAGCTCATCACATATTCATTTTGCCAACCTTACACCGGATAAGCGTCTTGTTGCCATTGATCTTGGTACTGATGAAGTTATCACTTTTGATGTTAACGACAGTGGTAGTTTATTAGAAGCTTCTCGATTCCATACAGAAGAAGGATTTGGTCCACGCCACATAAGATTTTCAGCCGATGGACAGTACGCATACTTACTCGGTGAGCTGTCTAGTCTACTGAGTGTTCTTAAATACAACAAAGAGGATGGCTCATTCGAACATGTTATGACGGCATCTACTATTCCCAGCGATTGGACAGCACATAACGGCTCAGCTGCCCTACGTTTAAGTAGTGATGGTAAATTTATTTATGCTTCAAATCGAGGTCATAATTCTGTTGCCGTCTTCAAAATTGCTAATGAAGGTTCAGAAATTGAACGAATTCAGCTAATTAGCACCGAAGGTGAATTTCCACGAGATATGAATTGGGATATTAATCAAGAGTTCCTGGTGGTAGCTAACCAAGATACTGATAATGTGTCATTATACGCACGTGACAGTCAATCCGGTGAACTCTCTCTACTACAAAAAGACTTCACTATCCCAGAAGGTGTTCGTGTTGTGTTTGAATACTAATCAAAAAAGCGCTTAGTTAAGCTAAGCGCTTTTTTTGATTATCATGATCCGAAATTCTGTTTAAAAATCTTGACAATTTCATTAGCAATAATTTGATGCCCTTCTTTGTTCGGGTGCAATCCATCAGGCATATATTTTTTCCGAAATGATTTTTTACTCGGATCAAATAATGTCTGACGCATTAGATTAACAAAAGGTAGTTTTAAATCGGCACATGCTTTTTCTTGTGCTATCATATAATCATGTAAGGAATGCCCTAACATATTTTCAGTTTTATCCGTACGTCTCACAACATTACCCCACACAGGTGTTTGGCATGTCGTTGAAACAATTATGATTTTGGCCGTTGAATTCAAATGATGTAACTGAGAAACAGTTTGGTAAAAAGCGCCAATATAAGATTGCTTTGCAGTATCATCCTTATGACCAATTGGCACATTAGCGAGCCAATCATCGTCAGTGCCTTGTAAAATATACAAATCACACAGGTCCAGATATTGAGATTGTTGAAAAATACTTTTTCGACCATTATCGGATAAATGCGCCCCTGAATACGCTAAGTTTTGAACTACGCCTCCGGTTATTTTTTGAAGGTATTGACCATAATTCATGCTAGATTTTAACCCAAAAGAAACACTATCACCAATAATTCCGATTGTTTGCACGCTTTTCAGCTCGCTACTTTGTAAATAATTATTATTCTTTACCTTTGATTTTAATTTATTTTTGAAATTAAAAAAAATTTTGATTAACATTTTTGTTCTTCCATTAAAAATTTTATTTATCAACAATTTTTAATATATTGTTGATAGTTTGAAGCTATACCTAAAATTTATAATAACATACGCTACAAGAAAAAATAACTCACTAATTTGTAAGTTATTTTTTCATTTGTATACAACACAATAAATCAATATTATACAATCTTGAGTAAAATAAAGCAAGCTACTTAGTAGCTTGCTTTATTTTAGATGAATTTATAGAAAAAGCTGAGATTTTTTATCAACTCGGTTTTATGTTGTGATAGATATTAGTATTTTACTTTTGCTGTTGATTTAAAACATCTTGTGCATGTGTTTCAGTATTTTTAGCATCTTGTAATGCGTTATCCAGTTGTTTTTGCAAATCAGAATTTTTGTTTTCTGAATCATTTGATTTTTGTTGCAAACTATTCAACTGTTGCTGCAAATCTGATGCTTTTGAATTGGCAGCAGTCAATTGCGATTGTACACCGTCCAATTCTTTTTGTTTATCAGCAACCTTTTGATTGCCTTCTGCTATTTTTTGGTTAATTTCATCAATTTTTTGCTGTAATTGGGTTTGGAAAGCGGCATTGTCATTTGTTGCTTGGGTCTGTAGACTAGCTACCTGATTTTGCAATGACATTAAATTGCTCTTGGCATCAGTTAACTGACTTTGATAAGTTGTGCTTTGCTGACTTAATGTAGAAATGGTAGCAGATTGCGTTGTCAACTTATCACCTAATTGGTCAATAATACTACGTGTGTGGGCTAAATTGGGTGTTCCAATCCACGAACCACTATCGGCAAGTGCTGCTCCTGCTCCAAAAGATATGGCGGCTGCAGCAGTAATTGTGATGATTGTTTTTTTGTACTTCATAATATCCTTCTGTTTTCACTTACTTTTTGTAAAAATATATTTAACACAACTTTGATATCATATAATGTATATATACAATTGTCAATAGATTTTATACATTTATCTTGTCTAGACATGTTTGTTACAACAGCACGATAATAATAAGCGCTTCTTTTTAGGTAATTGGGTTTAGAAAGCAATGATTAATTGCTGGATAAAAAAATTGAAACTTCAAAAGCATTGACTGAATTAAATAAACTGTAGCACTAACAAGTGAAAATATTGTTTTTGGTTAAACATAAATGAACGTTATTAAACACTGAAAATAACGTCATACAAACGTTTACAGACAAAAAAGCTATTCTATCAAATTTATTGATAAAACAGCCAATAAGGAGCTAGCGGGATTCGAACCCGCACACCGCCAAAAGCGGCTCGACGGATTTCGAGTCCGTTGCAGTACCGGATTGTGCCATAGCTCCGTAATAGAAAATCTAGTCAGATTTTCTGTCACTACTATTTAATTTGTTGAGGCCTTACGACGTTTAGCAGACTTTTCACGTTCTGCTGTATTCAAAATAGCTTTACGAATACGAACATTTTCAGGTGTTACTTCAACATATTCATCATCATTCAAAAATTCCAAAGATGCTTCTAAGTTCATAAGACGTGGTGTCTTAATAGACGAAGTTTGGTCTTTGTTTGATGAACGAACGTTTGATTGTGGCTTTAGTTTCGTTACGTTAACAGAGATATCATTGTCACGTGCGTTCATACCAACAATCATACCTTCGTAAACTTCAATACCAGCACCAATGAACATTTGTCCACGATCTTCAACACCCATGATAGCATAGTTAGTTGTTGTACCTTGCGTAATTGACACTAATGCACCATTACGTCGGCCTGGTTCCCAATTACGCACTACTGGACGATATTCAGCATAAGTGTGGTTAAAAATACCATAACCGCGTGTTGCTGACATAAATTCAGTTGCATAACCAATTAATCCGCGAGAAGGTGCCATATAAGTCAAACGTGTTTGTCCATTACCAACAGACTCCATGTTTATCATTTCACCCTTACGTTGGTTCAGAGAATCAATCACAGTCGATGAATATTCATCAGGTGTATCAATTTGAACTGATTCATATGGTTCTGACTGTACGCCATCAATCTCACGATAGATAACTTGTGGACGTGATGCTTGTAATTCAAAGCCTTCACGACGCATTGTTTCAATCAAAATTGACAAATGTAATTCACCACGACCAGACACTAACCAAGCACCAGCTTGGCCTGTGTCTTCAACACGTAATGACACATCAGTATGCAATTCACGTCGCAAACGATCTTCAATTTGACGAGCTGTAACAAACTTACCTTCTTTACCTGCAAAGGGACTGTCATTTTGACGGAAAGTCATTTGCAAAGTTGGTTCATCAATACGTAAGATTGGCAATGGATCGGGATGAGCTGGATCTGCAACTGTTTCCCCAACAGAAATATCTTCCATACCAGAAACGGCAATCAAATCACCAGCTTTGGCTTCTTGAATATCAACTTGATCTAAACCAATGAATCCAGCTAGTTTTGTTACACGGAAAGTTTGTGTTGTGCCATCAAGTTTCAAAACTTCAACAGCATCACCAATCTTAATTGTTCCACGCTTCACGCGGCCAATACCAATACGACCAACAAAGTCGTTATAGTCTAACATAGCAACTTGAAATTGCAAAGGTTCATCTGAATTGTCAATTGGTGCTGGAATTGTATCAAAAACAGCATCAAAAATTGGCTTCATTGAATGCTCTTGATCAGCAATAACAGGTGACAATGATGCTGTCCCATTCATAGCTGAGGCAAAAATAACTGGGAAATCAAGTCCCTCATCATCAGCACCTAATTCAATAAACAAATCCAATACTTCATCAACAACTTCTTCAGGGCGTGCGCCCGGACGATCTACTTTGTTAACGATAACAATAGGTGTCAAATGTTGTTCAAAGGCTTTTTTCAAAACGAAACGTGTTTGAGGCATTGTACCTTCGAAAGCATCAACTACTAATAACACGCCATCAACCATACCCATGATACGTTCAACTTCACCACCGAAGTCCGCATGACCTGGTGTATCAAGAATGTTAATTTGCTTGTCTCCGACCTTAACGGCCGTGTTCTTTGACAAGATTGTGATACCACGTTCTTTTTCAATATCATTCGTATCCATTGCACGATCACCCAATTCTTTGCGTGAGTCCAATGTATCTGATTGCTTCAATAATTCATTAACCAACGTCGTCTTTCCGTGATCGACGTGGGCAATAATAGCGATGTTACGAATATCTTCGCGATTTGCCAATTTCCTAGTGCTCCTTTAATTTAATGCTACTTATCTCACAGTAAAAGCTAGGGTCTGTTGTGCCCTAGCTTTGATGCAACATGAGAATATCACGATGCGCACGATTTGTAGCCACTAATACTATGTTAGATGATAACATATCTAACGGTCTGCCGTCAATATCTGAAATCGATAAACCTAGTGTTTTTGCTAAAACTTGCCCCGCTGCAAAATCCCATGGCATCATTTTTGAAGAATAACCCACGGCACGACCAGAAATCACACGTAAAAATGAGGGTCCGGCGGCGCCAATAACACGATATCCTAAAGCAGCTTTGGCAATTTTATCATAGCCAAACATACCATAAAGTAAACGAGCACCACTTAACAATACAATGCCATCACTTAATGCATCATTGTTTGGTTGCTCTAACCGCAATTGATTAGCAAAAACACCAACTTGTGGTCCCCCATGATAAACAACATTATTAACCACATCTAAAATCCAGCCTAGTACAGGCTCATTATCGATATAAAGGGCAATCATTACTGCAAAATCTGCCTGCTCTTTAACAAAATTCATTGTGCCATCAATAGGATCAACAAACCATACATTGCCTTGCATATTCTTTTGATGGTCCCCAAAACCTTCTTCACTGACAATACTGGCCTCTGAATCATAGGACCTAATTTTAGCGTTTAGAAATTGTTCATTGTCTCGATCAACATTTGTCACTAAATCTCTTGCATCATGTTTGATAGAAATATCTAAATGCTGCTGCATGGCAATTAATGTTCTTTTCCTGACCTCATCTAACCATAATAAAACGGTTTGATTGATATCTTGTATTTCAAACTGACTTAACGTCATCCCCGCACCTTATCTTTTGTTGTTCCTTGTGCTAATTTTATTGTTTTATAAATACTGTGTCCAGTTTGACGTTCAAAATCTTTGTCGAATTGTTTTTGCTCACTCTGTGCTGGTAACACATCACGAAACGCGTTGTATCGTATCAATAATTTTGATTTTAATACACCGGTTTCATAAACATCTAAAACACTATCTACAAGGTTAGATATTTTAACAATATCATCCACTGTCCAATTGCCATCAATTGGTAATATATAATTTTCACTCATACAACTATTTTAACATGTTGTACAGTTTGATATACTAATAAAGAGGTAAAAACATGACAATTCGATTTACAATGGATAAAATCACACGAGACGGCGCTTCCGTCTTACGAAAAACAGCTGCATCTGTTCCTTTTCCTTTAAGCGAGGAGCATGCACAACTGGCTAAAGATATGATGACATATTTAGTCATTTCACAAGATGAGTCACAAAATGAACAATATGGCCTACGCCCAGGTGTTGGTTTGGCTGCGCCACAAGTCAATTATTCATTGCGAATGGCGTCTATACTGGTACCTTCATTAGATCCACATGAATCCGATGAGACCCCTTATTTTAAGGGTACGATATTTAATCCTACAATTATTTCTGAATCAATTAAACGCGGTGCATTAGATGTTGGCGAGGGTTGCTTATCAGTTGATAAAGATGTCCCTGGTTTTGTTCCCCGTGCTGATCGCATTACGGTACGATACCAAGATGAAACTGGCGCCACAAAAATTATTAAATTACGCGATTACCCAGCTATTGTCTTTCAACATGAAATTGATCATCTGCACGGACATCTGTACTACGATCACATTGATTTAAAGGCGCCGTGGGAAGTTAATGATGAAACAAAATATATTGACTAAATATATTTATCAAAAGTCCTCTAAAAATTAGAGCTCATAAAAGCACCTATACCACATGGTATAGGTGCTTTCTTTATAACAAAAACTACCAATTAACATAGAAATAAATGTGTAGGATCATACGACACATCTAATCTTTATAATTTGTCAAAAAAGCTCTTCTTTTTGGTACCGTCAGTTGCTTCTTGATAAGCTTCTAACGCCTTTTTTTGATCTCTATTTAGCTTTGTCGGTACATCCAATTTCACAACGACGTATTGATCTCCATGACCTGTCCCCCGCAGACGTGGGGCACCCTTTCCACGTAAGCGGAAGCGTGTACCTGTTTGTGTACCAGCAGGAATTTTCAAATTAACATCGCCATGAACTGATTTAACCTGCATTTCAGTACCTAGTGCCGCTTGAACAAAATCAATAGCTTGCTCTAAATAAATATCTGCCCCATCACGCTCAAATCCATCTTTAGACGGTGAAACTTGGAACACCACAAATAAATCACCTCGTGGTCCGCCATTAGCGCCTGCTTCGCCTTGTTCAGACAATCGCATTTGTTGACCCGTTTCAACGCCTGCTGGCACTGTCACTTTAATTTCATGAGGACCATCACCACGATTAAATTTAATGGTTTCTTCTTTACCAAACACTGCCTCTTCAAAACTCAGATGCATACGATACTGTAAATCTTGTCCTTTGCGTGGACGGTTTGGATCAAAACCACCGCCAAACATTTGACTAAAAATATCTCCCAAATCAGAAAAATCACCAAATCCGCCCTGCTGTTGATAACCACCAGGTCCACCTTGCCCACCAAAGCCACCATTGGCTCCTGCTGGTCCGAATTGGTCATACTGTGCACGCTTTTGTTCAGTCCCTAAAGTTTCAAAAGCTTCTTGGACTTCTTTATACTTTTCTTCCGCACCGGCATCATGATTCAAATCTGGATGGTATTTTTTAGATAATTTACGGTATGCTTTTTTTATATCATCTTGACTGGCATTTTTTTCCACACCAAGACGATCATAGAATTCTGTATTATTCACTTACCCACTCCTTATAATATTATGTACACAAACCGCACTCAATTGAATGCGGTTCGCTTGATATTTATTAATAAAACGCTATCAGTCCTTCTTCTTATCAGGATCAACTTCTTCGAAATCGCCATCTACTGTATTATCATCAGCTGGTTTAGCTTCACCTTCAGCACCTTCTTGTGGCGCTGCTTGCTGATACAACTTCATAGCCAATTCTTGGGCTGCTTTTCCTAATTCTTCAGACTTAGTCTTCAATTCTGTTAAATCAGCATCATCAGCTGCTGCATCTTCCTTTGCCTTTTTCAAAGCTTCCAATGCATCTTGTGTTGCCTTTTTATCGTCATCACCCAACTTATCGCCAACTTCTTCCAAAGTCTTCTCTGTAGAGAAGATCAATTGATCCGCTTCATTACGTGTATCAACTGATTCCTTCTTTTTTGCATCAGCTTCTTCATTAGCCTTAGCATCATTCATCATTTGCTCAATTTCATCATCTGACAAACCGCCTGCAGCTTGGATAGTGATTTTTTGTTCTTTCTGTGTGCCTAAATCTTTAGCAGAAACAGACACAATACCATTACGATCAATATCAAACGTTACTTCGATTTGTGGTACACCACGTTGTGCTGCAGGAATGTCTGACAATTGGAAACGACCAAGTGTCTTGTTATCCGTAGCCATTGAGCGTTCACCTTGTAGCACATGAATATCTACAGCTGGTTGATTATCAGCAGCGGTTGAGAAAACTTGAGACTTTGATGTTGGAATTGTTGTGTTACGGTCGATTAACTTTGTGAATACACCACCCATTGTTTCGATACCAAGTGACAATGGTGTTACATCTAACAATACAACGTCTTTCACATCCCCAGTAATCACACCACCTTGAACAGCAGCGCCTAAAGCAACTGCCTCATCTGGGTTAATTGAATGGTTAGGTTCCTTACCAGTTAACTTTTTAACAGAATCTTGAACGGCTGGAATACGAGTTGATCCACCATTTAAAATAACTTCATCGATATCTGAAAATGACAAACCAGCATCTTTCAAAGCGTTCAAAACTGGTTGTTCAGCTTTCTTTACCAAACTAGCTGTAATCTCGTTAAACTTAGCACGTGATAATGACGTTTGCAAATGCAATGGGCCTTGTTCACCTGAGGCAATAAATGGCAAATCAATTTGTGCTTCAGTTGCTGATGACAAAGTCTTTTTTGCTGATTCAGCAGCATCCTTCAAGCGTTGCAACGCTAATTTGTCTGACTTTAAATCGACACCATTATCAGACTTGAATTGTGCTGCTAAATAATCAATAACTGCATTATCAAAGTCATCACCACCAAGATGTGTATCACCATTAGTTGACAAAACTTCAAACACACCATCGCCTAATTCAAGGATAGATACATCAAATGTACCACCACCCAAATCATAAACTAAAATCTTTTCATTCTTATCTAGCTTATCTAAGCCATATGCTAAAGCTGCTGCAGTTGGTTCATTTATAATACGCTCAACTTCTAATCCAGCGATCTTACCAGCATCCTTTGTTGCTTGACGCTGAGCATCATTGAAGTATGCTGGTACAGTAATAACAGCTTTATCAACTTTTTCACCTAAATAATCTTCAGCATAGCCTTTAATATATTGCAAAATCATTGCTGAAATTTCTTGTGGTGTATAGTCCTTGCCATCAACGTTAACTTTATAATTAGCATCACCCATATGTGACTTAATTGAAATAATAGTATCTGGGTTTGTTATAGCCTGTCGCTTAGCAACATCTCCAACTTGGTTTTCACCATTTTTAAATGAAACAACTGATGGTGTTGTACGACCACCATCGGGGTTTGTAATAATTTTTGGTTCCCCACCTTCAAGAACAGCCACTGCTGAGTTTGTAGTTCCTAAATCAATACCGATTATCTTTGACATGAATTTATTCTTCCTTTACATTTAAGTTTAATTTTGTCTTTTTTAGGTGTAGTGCGTTGTGCTGAATCACCATAACATTATCATTATTTAAAATTAATAATACTGCAATTATTTAGCCACTGCCACCATTGCTGGACGTAGCACACGATCTTGTAGTATATACCCTTTTTGCAAAACAGATGCAATTTGGTCTGAGTCGACATCATCTGAATCAACACTTTGAATCGCTTGATGTTTTGTGGGATCAAATGTTTCACCAACTTCACCAGTTGCAGAAATACCATTGTCAGTTAAAGCTTGCACCAACGTTTTTAATGTCATTTCAACCCCAGTTTTAATTTGTTGTGCAACTGCATCTTCAGATTCAACCAACAACGCACGTTCTAAATTATCAACTGCTGGTAACACTGCACTAGCCAATTTTTGTCCATCATACTTATGCACATTTTGAATTTCACGTGCATGTCGTTGCTGCATATTTTGGATTTCAGCCTGTGAACGAAGTAATTGATCTTCCAAGCTTGAGACACGCGCTAAGGCTTCATTAAGCTCAGTTTGCTTAGGATCTATTTCTTCCTGCACAACATTTTCATCTTCAATCATCTCTTCTACTGATGTAGCATTACTTGCTGTAGTATCACTATCTTCTGTTATTTTGTCATCTTTTAGTTTGTTTTCAGTTTCATCTGCCACGTAAGTGACCTCCTAATTTATGTATACTCAATCATTTTTTGACTCAATGCTTCACCAAATGCATCCATTAACAAGACATTACGTGCATAACTCATACGAATCGGACCTAATAAGGCAATGACGCCATCTCCTTGATTCGGTACAGTGAATGCCCTTGTAATTAAGCTAAAGGACTTTAATAATGGTTCATCGATTTCTTTAGCAATTTTAATGGTGACATGATGTGCTGTGGTTGTGGCGACTCGACGAACATCAGCTGCAGAAGTTAGAAACTCTAATAGTTGCTTAACGTTTTTCGTGTTTTGATCATCATCACTAAAATCCAACACATTTAACCGGCCACCAATGTGCACTTTATCGCCAATTGATCTTGCTAACACATCCCCAAATAATTGTAAGAATGCTGCTGGCGTTTTAATCATTCGGCTCATTTGTGTTGGTAGTTCATCCGACTGCATCATCTGTAAAACTTCCAAAACAGGTCTCCCATTAGTCTGGTCATTGATGTATTTAATCATACTATCTAATGATGAAACCGCCAATTCTCGAGGTAGTTTAAATGTTTGACTCGTTACTTTCCCGTCATTAGTTACCAATACCGCAATCAATTGCTGATTTTCTAATGGTACCAAACGAAACCCGGAAACAACTATATTTAAACGTTCTGGTTTTAAAATTAGCACCGTTGCCCCAGTAAGTTGTGACAAGGTTCGGGCTGACTCATCCAGTAAGTCATCTATTTCATGAAAATTACCACGAAAAGATTGCATGACCAAAGCAATATCTTGTTGTGTAGCCACACGTGCCATCATCAAATTATCTAGATAATATCTATATCCAGCTCGTGATGGTACGCGTCCAGCAGATGTATGTAATTTTTTAATCAATGCTGCTGATTCTAAAGCCGCCATTTCGTTACGAATTGTAGCAGAACTCACTTTAATATTAAGTTGTTCCTGAAGACTCTTTGAACCGACCGCATGCGCTGTTTGTGTGTATTCGTAAATGATGGCACTTAAAATTAATTTTTGTCGTTCTGTTAGCATGCCACCACCTCCATTTTAGCACTCAATAACACTCACTGCTAACATCTATAATAATACACCTTTTCAAAAATATTGCAAGCTTTTTAGCACTCTTTTTTAAGAGTGCTAAAAAAAACACACTTAACATTAGTTAAGTGCATCAAAATATTGTCTCGTAGCAATTTCATCTTTTTTTAGTTGCGTTACTAATTCTGGTATATTCGTAAACTTTACTTCACCTCGAAGATAATTATACCAATTAACCGTGACATTTTCGCCATATACCTGCTGATTAAAATCTAATATATTTATTTCAACAGTAATTGGCCGCGCGTCGCCAAATGTGATATTGCGACCTATACTAGCCATTCCTAAGTGCCAATCATCACCAATCATTATTTTAACTGCATAAATTCCAATAGTGGGCAGCCATTCTAATTCTGGTGTCTTAATGTTAACTGTTGGGAAGCCTAGTTCACGACCACGTGCTTCACCATGTATTACTAAACCAGTTGTCTGATGAATACGCCCAAGTTGGCTATTCACAATATTCATGCTGCCTAGTTCTAGTGCCTTTCGGATAGACGACGAACCAATTTTTTGGTTATTAACATCCAATTCTGAAACTGATACAACATTAAAACGTTTCTTTGCATATTGAGGTAAATGATCCATATCTGCTATACTAACATCTCCGCCATATACATGATCAAATCCGCCCACCACGGTTACTGGATTTAAACGCATAATAACTTGATTAACAAATTCTTGTGGTGCCAATTTCGCCAATTGTGAAGTGAATTGCATGACATACATTGTATTAACGCCAAGGTCAGCTAATAATGCTGCTTTTTGATTAATTGATGTTAAGTAACGTAAAGGCTGTGTCAGCATTTCAAATACAACAATTGGTTGCGGATCATAGGTTAGCACTGCAAGAGGTACACCTTGTTTATCAGCTTCAAGTTTAGCCTGCTTAATAACGGCTTGATGCCCCAAATGTACACCATCAAAAAAACCCATGGCAACAACCTGTGGTGTTGGGTCTGGTATTATTTTCTTTAAGATTGGATAATGCAATTTAATTACTTTAATCATTATTATTCATTCGTAAACACGTAGCGCGATTGCCAGACGTTATCTTCTTTATTATAAGCATACACCGCTTTAACATCATCATGATAGGTGAGTTGCAAATAAGTATCACTTGCAGGCCACGTTGCTATCTTTTGACCATTTTTAACAGCAAACCATTCATCATCTGATAGCGCTTTTGTCGGCCACGTCAGTACATCCTTTATTGGTATGATTAGTTTTAATAATTCTGATTGTGCAATGGTAGCAATGTCATCTAAATTCGCAGCATGCGCGATTGTTATACCACTGCCCATTGTGCGTGTCAGACTGCTCATTGTCGCAGGAACACCAAGCTGCAAACCAGTATCCACTGCTAAAGTTCGAATATAAGTTCCCTTGGAAACAGTTGCCTCAAAATCAAAATGTTGTTGCTTATTTTCATAAATCGTGGCACCAATACGTTTGTAATCATAAATTAACGCTTCTCGAATTGGTCTTGTTACATCTTCTCCTGCTCTCGCATATTCATAAAGTCGTTTACCACCAACTTTAACAGCTGAAAACATAGGCGGCACTTGTTTTATAGCGCCATTTAAATTAGCTATAGCAGTATCAATTGCAGCATCAGTAAACGGCACATCAATATCAACTTTTGATATTACCTCACCATCTAAATCTTCTGTTTCTGTTGCAAAGCCTAATGTGATACTACCAACATACTGTTTAGGCCTTGTTTGCAGTTCATCTATTAGTTTTGTAGCTTTACCCAGAGCCACTACGAGAACGCCGTCAACATTTGGGTCTAACGTACCCGCATGCCCTACCTTTTTTTGACCAATTGCACGACGAACCTTGGCAACGACGTCAAACGATGTCACACCACGTGGTTTATTAACAACAATAAGACCATCGACGTTATTATTATGTTGCATCTTCATCCTCTTGATACTGCCAAATACTTTGCCCAGCATACACAGCGCCATAATTTACATATGGCACGACGCTATCTTCAAAAAATACATAGACACGAACATCGTTTTGGTCCATTGCATGCGCAGTTCCAATCAAATCACCCGCATGAAGCTGTTGGCCTGTCCCATAAGTTGCTAAACGTGTTCCTTGCAGCATCTCATTGCGTGCTTGAACTTGAACTGTCACTTTATCATGATTCACACTTTTAATGATAACAGTATGCTCATCTGAGGCTGTTACAATGCCTGATACCGGAGACATAATATTATTCCCGTCTGGTAACATCATAAAGCCATTTTTACTATGGTTTTGCTCATTATCACCATCAATTTTTTGTAGTTGTCCTGTGACAGGGGCAACTACAACAGGAAATTTTGACTTACGGGCAACATGAACTGCATTCATCTGTCCGGTCGTTTTAACACGATTATACTTATTTTTCTGATTAAATACATTTTGCCACCAGTTCATAAATTGCCTCTTACTTATTTTCCACGCAGTTGATTAATGTGCGCTGTCAATCGTCGCATGCCCTCATCCAAATCAGCATCAGATGCCGCATAAGAAATTCGAATATATGCCTTTGCAACTTCACTAAAACTAGACCCTGGGATAACCGCTACCTTGCCTTCATGCGCCAACCTTAGAGCAAATTCATCGCCATCATCACCTATATCAGTAGGTAATTTGGCAAACACATAAAAGGCACCTTCCGGTGATACCACATCAAACCCTAATGCTTGTAGTTGCGGCACAATGCGGTCACGACGAGATTTATAGGCATCACGCATAATTATCGGTGTGTCGGATACATCACGTAAAGCGATTAAAGCAGCATCTTGAATAAACGTTGGAATGGCAAATGTTAATGCCCCATGCACTTTTTGCATTTCAGCTATCACATCAGCTGCTCCTAATATAAATCCAACACGATAACCTGTCATAGCATGTGACTTTGATAACCCGTTAATATAAATTGTCTGTTCCGGAATAATTTCTGCAAAAGATACATGTGCCTGATCGTATGTTAACAACGAGTATATCTCATCAGAAATAACCCAAAGATTATGTTTTTTAAATGTTTCTGCCAACGCAATGACTTCTTGACGCGAGTATGTCACACCAGTTGGGTTTGCAGGATAGTTCATCAAAATAGCGCGGACAGGAACTGTCGCACTGGCTACTGCTTTATCAACCATTTCTGGTGTTAATTTAAAGCGATTAGGGGTTGTATCAATCGCTATTTTTGTCCCATGCGCTATGTCCAACGACGTAAAATAGGGGCCATAAGTTGGTTCAGGCATTAATAGACCGTCATCTGTACCCAATAAGGTATCTAAAACAACATTAATCGCCTCACTCACACCTAATGTCACAATAACATTCTCTTCACCATGAAAGTTTAAATGATATCGTTTATTAAAATAGTTAACTGCTTCTAATCGTAATGCTTGTTCTCCTTGGCTTTCTGCATAATGAGAACGGTCACTGTTAATTGCCTCAGTAGCTGCTTTTTTGATACGTTCATCTACTGAAAATCCTGGTTCACCTAACGTTAATTTTAAAATACCTGGAATATCTCGCACTGATTTTTGAAATCCTAGTAACTTATCGGGTGCCATTTCAGTAATGATTGGGTTGAGTGGTTGTATAAAATTAGCCATTTTTTAAATTCCTTATTTTTAATCAGATTATTGTAATTCTATTTTAACACAAAAAACGCTACCCTTTAAAGGTAGCGTTAAATTATGAACAATTATTAATTTTCAGAATGTAACTTACGAATCAAATCTTCAATATGATTGCCATATTGAACAGATTGATCACGCACAAATTTCAACTCTGGGGTTTTATAAACTGTTAAACGCGAACCTAATTCTTTACGAATTAATCCACTAGCAGCTTCTAACCCAGCTTGTGCTTTCTTACCATCACTGGCTAGATCAGACAAAATTGAATAATAAATTGTTGCAATTTGCAAATCACCCGACAGCTCTACACTAGTTACTGTAACATCTTGCACACGCGGATCATTAATACGTTTAAGCAATAGAGATGTTACATCACGTTGTACTTCTTGTGCGAGACGACCTGCTCGTTGTGGATTAACCATAACTTTTGCCTCTTTTCTAAATATCGGATTAAAATAATAGTGTTAACGTTACTTTGCTTTAACTTCTGCCATCACATAGGCTTCAACAACATCGCCAACTCTAACATCATTATACTTAGCAACTGTAAAGCCAAACTCAAATCCCATCTTAACTTCGTTAACTGAATCTTTACCACGTTGTAATGACGCAATTTCACCGTCAAAAGCAACAATACCGTCACGAATAATACGAACCTTAGCTTCTTTGGTAATTTTACCCTCTTCAACCATGGCACCAGCGATAATTCCAACCTTAGAGAATTTGAACAACTCTTTGACCGTCACTGTTCCGATAACCTTTTCTTCATAAACTGGTTCAAGTTGGCCCTTCATAGCTGCCTCAACGTCATCAATCGCATTATAAATGACATTATAAAAACGAATATCAACTTTCTCAGAATCAGCTTGAGATTTTGCCAAAGGTGTTGGACGGACATTAAATCCAATAATAATTGCTCCTGAAGCAGATGCCAAAGTAACATCCGATTCATTAATAGCGCCAGCAGCTGTATGAATAATATCTACACGTACACCATCTACTTCGATTTTCTTCAAAGAGCCGGATAACGCTTCAACAGATCCTTGAACATCCGCTTTAACAATAACTGGTACAGTCTTCATTGCTTTTTCAGACATTGTACTAAATAATGTATCCAAAGTAACAACTGCGCCCGAATTACGGATAACTTCTTGTGCACGTTTGGCACGTTCTTCACCTGCTGCACGGGCCGTTTTCTCATCTGCCATAACAATGAAACGGTCACCTGCTTGTGGCACGTCATTTAGACCGGTGACCTGAACAGGTGTTGCTGGTGAAGCCTCTTCCAGTTCAACGCCACGTTCATTAGTCATTGTTCGTACACGTCCATAAGTATTACCTACAACAATAGGATCTCCAACACGCATTGTACCTTGCTGTACCAATACAGTTGCAACCGGACCTCGACCTCTATCCAAACGTGCCTCAACAACTGAGCCACGTGCTGGCATATCAGGATTAGCCTTTAATTCAAGTACTTCGGCTTGCAATAGTATCATTTCAAGCAATTCGTCAACATTTTGACCAAATTTAGCTGATATTTTAACAAATATTGTGTCTCCACCATATTCTTCAGGAACCAAATCATACGCCATCAATTGATTCATTACGTCATCTGGCTTTGCACCTGGCTTGTCAATTTTGTTAACAGCCACAATAATAGGTGTGTTAGCAGCCTTAGCATGATTAATTGCTTCGATTGTTTGTGGCATAACACCATCATCTGCTGCCACAACTAATATAGTCAAATCTGTAACATTAGCACCACGAGCACGCATTTCTGTAAACGCAGCATGTCCAGGTGTATCTAAGAAAGTAATTGTTTTACCATTTAATTGAGTTTGATAAGCACCTATATGCTGTGTAATACCACCGGCTTCACCCTCAGTAACATGTGAATTACGTAAATAATCCAACAAAGTTGTTTTACCATGATCAACGTGACCCATGATTGTGACAACTGGTGGACGTGATACTAACTGACCTTCATCAATATTCTCATCATCGAAGAAGCGGTCAATATCGGCAACGTCTTCTGCTGCTTTAACTTGTGCTTCAATACCATAATCCGCTGCTAAAATTTCAATCGTATCCGTATCAAGTGATTGGTTTTGGTTTGTCATAATACCAAGCAAGAATAGCTTCTTGATAATTTCAGCTGTATCACGATGTAATAACTTGGACAAATCTTGAACGTTCATACCAATACGATATTCTAAAATTTCAGGTAACGGTTGTTTCTTACGTTCGGTTACTGGTGCGACAGGTCCTCTTTTAGCGGCAATACGACGTGACTTTTTTGAACCTCGTGGCTTATCATTACGGCGTGGTGTCTGTTGACCAGTTCCAGCTGTATTGCGTTTACGAGAATTATTGCGCGCTGAATTATTTCCAGAAGCTAGTGCCCCACCAAATTTGCCTGCACCAGCTGCTGGCGCTGCAGTTGTTGGTTTTGCTACTTTGGGCTCTGTTTTTTTATTTTCAACTGGCTTTGCCACCGGCTTTGGCTTCTGTGGTTCTTTAGCCGCAGCTACAGCTTGCTTACGCTTTTCATTTTCGCTCACATACTGCTTTAAACTATTGTCTTTTTGCTTTGAATAGTCTACTTGACCTTCACGCGGTTTTGTTGACCAATTTTTTGTTTCGCGCATAGCTGGACGGCCCTCTGCTGCTCGAACACGTGATCCACCAGGTCGACTATTACGATTTTGCCCACCATTGTTTGAACGGTTACCACCGGCATTAGTTCCAGTAGCTGTGCCATTCGTACGATTCTGGTTAGAGGCGCGATTTTGTTGACCTTGTTGACCTGATCGTGCTGGTTTGCTTGGACGAGACGCTGTATTATTGGGTGTCACCGTTGTTCCATCTGTCAATTTTGCCGCATGTCGGCGTTGTGAGGCAGGTAACTCTTTGCGTTCTGGAACTGCCTGTTTTCTTGCAGGACGGTTTGACCCTGAGAATTTCTTTTCTTCTGTCATTTAGTTCCGCTCCTTTTCTGAAATTAATTGTTTAATTTTTCGACTAAATCCACGATCAGCAATTGCAAATACACTGCGATTTACTCCGATAGCATCGGTTAATTGTCTCTTGGTATAGTCTTGAATCAGTGTCACATTATAAAAGCTTGATTTATCAGCAAATTTTTTGCTTTGGCTTTGCCCACCATCACTAGGAAAAAAAGCCATTTGAACCTTATTACCACGAATAGCTGTTAATGTTGAATCAGAGCCCAGCACTAACTTACCCGCACGCATCGCTAATCCGAGCAAATTTAAAATTTGTTCGTCTTTACTTATCAGCATTAGCAAACAACTCCCTACGCGCCTGCTGATGATCCACATACGCAATAAGTTCATCATAGAATTCATCTGGTATTTTCATCTCAAACGCTTGATCAAAAATATGCTTTTTCTTGGCTTCAGCTGCAATGGTACGATCCAATCCAATATATGCACCACGGCCATTAGCTTTGGAAGTTGGGTCTAGGTTAACGTTTCCCTCTTTATCACGAACGACACGAACAAGATCTTTTTTGGGAAACATTTCACCTGTAACAATATCTTTTCGCATTGGTATTTTTCTAGGTTTCATAATATTTAGCATGTCTTAGCTAGTCTTACAAAAACAAATAGCTGCAGACATTTCCCTTCTAAAGTTTATTCGCCACTTTCAGCTTTTAAAGGTGACTGTTTTGACAAGCTATTTGCTGCTTCACTTTCAGATTTAATATCAATTTTAAAACCTGTTAGCCTTGCAGCCAAACGAGCATTCTGACCTTTTTTCCCAATTGCTAATGATAATTGATTGTCGGGAACAATGACCGTCACTGCACGTTCATTTTCAGGATTAAAGATAACATCTGCTACCTCGGACGGGTTCAACGCGTTAGCAATATATTGCGCTTCATCTTCAACCCATTCAACGATATCCATATTTTCGCCACCAAGTTCGTTAACAACAGCTTGTACTCGTGCACCTCGCTGTCCAACCATTGCACCGACAGGATCCAAATCTGTATCATGTGTATAAACAGCTATTTTTGAACGATCACCGGCTTCACGCGAAATATTCATGATTTCAACTGTGCCATCATAAACTTCAGGTACTTCTTGTTCAAATAGACGTTTTACCAAGTCTGGTGCCGTACGTGAGACGAAGATTTGTGGTCCCTTTGCGTTATTTTCAACTTTATTTACCAAAACTTTAATACGGTCTCCCATACGATACCGTTCATTTGGCATTTGATCATTTGGTGCCATAGCAGCTTCTTGGTTACCTGGAAGTGTCATATACAAGAAGCGTGCATCTTGTCGATCAACCTCACCAGTAATGATCTCATCTTGATAATCAGCGAACTTATTATAAATCGCTTCACGACCGGCTTCACGCATTTTTTGTACAATAACTTGCTTTGCTGCTTGAGCAGCCATTCGTCCAAAATCTTTTGGTGTCACATCAAAACGAATTTCATCACCCGCTTCATATGCACGATTAATCACTAACGCATCTGTTAGACTGATTTCTGTATCTTCATTTTCAAAATCGTCATCTAATACGACGTTTTTGACTTGCTTAATTGCTACGTTCCCTTTTTTTGTATCAAATACTGCTTCAACGTTCTGTTCAGCATTATATTGCTTCTTGTAAGCTGCTCTTAGCGCATCTTCAAGTGCTGCAACAACAATCTCACGTTCTATACCACGCTCGGCTTCAAGGGCATCGAGCGCATCGACTAGTTCTTTACTCATTCGCCTATCCTCATTCAATTAGTAGAGTATATACTGATATTTACTGTATTATCATAGAACAACGTTTTCGCAGTTCTTATCAAAAATACAGATTTTAAATTACCAATACATACGTTTATGTTAAAACTGGATATCTAACACTGCTTTTGCAATTTCATCAAAATTAAGAATTATCTCACCATGATCAGTTAGTAAAACTAAACCATTATCAGTTAATGTCTTAATCTTTCCTTGCCATTTCTTTTGACCATTCTTTGCAACGAAAAGTGACATTAGAATATTTTCGTTGCCATCTTGTGCCCATTTAAAATGCCAAGGCTGTTTTAACGGTCGATCAGCTCCCGGTGATGAAATGTCTAGTAAGTATGCCTCTGGAATAGGGTCAGGGTCAGATGTATCCAAAAGTTCGTTAACTTCCTGTGTGAAAGCCGTTAAATCAGCCATTGTGATAAATTGATGGTTTGGCTTATCTAATAAGATACGTAAAACTTTTTGCCCACCTTCTTTAGTGTACGTCAAGTCCCATAACAGTTCTTTTCGTCTATCAACAATTGGTGTAATCAATTCTATGATTCTTTGTTCAACTTTATTTACCATTTATCTGCCCCTCCCTGATGAATTTCTAATATTTATTGTAAGCAAGTGCCAATCCCATAAAAAATGAGCCGGCCGCATCGGATGTGACCCGCTCATTTACAAAATCTATGTAAATTAACAACTATAATTGTAACGCTAAAGCCAAAAAAATGCAAATACGTATCCCATAATACAACAAAAAAAATCACATTACTGTGATTTTTACTAGTTTGTGAACCTTTATGACCCCATTCGCTTTGCTCATTGAGGCAGTCACTGTATTTAGCTGATGCTATAATAATTGACTTTTAACGTGCCCACGTAATGCTTACGGTGTAAGTTACGTTACTGACGAAACTTTAATTTACCAAGAAGCTTTACGAACACCAGGAATTTGACCCTTGTGTGCCAATTGGCGGAAGTTCAAACGTGACATACCAAACTCACGCATATAAGCATGAGGACGACCATCAATCCAGTCGCGATTGTGTACACGTACAGGAGATGAATCTTTTGGCAAAGCAGCCAAACCGATAAAATCACCTGCTGCCTTTAATTCGGCGCGCTTGTCAGCATATTTCGCAACCAAAGCTTCACGCTTTTGCGCTTTTGCAATCTTTGACTTTTTTGCCATTTTACTTAATCTCCTTAAATGTTACAACTTTGCGAAGTTTTGGTGAGTACTTCTTTAACTCAAGACGATCTGGTGTATTACGACGGTTTTTAGACGTCAAGTAAATACGTTCGCCAGTTTCATCATTTCCTAGAACAACGTGAATACGCATATTCTTACTCCTTAGTGTGTGGTTTGTTAAAATTATTTGCTTGTCAATACAAATAGTTATTATACATGAACATTGAGGTGGTGTAAAGTTATTTTATAAATCCAAGCGAAAATCTGTTCGATGAAAGTGATTTCATTGCTTAACAGCCAAACATTTCTTCAACATCACTTTTAAAATTGTTTTTCTAATGGTGGTACAATTTGTTTTTTACGTGAAACAACACCAGGTAGATCAATCACATTGTCACTGATTTTTGCCCCAAAGGCTGCTTCGATAGACGTTGTGGCATCACCAAGATATAGTGCTTTTGAATTTGAATTTAAAATATCAGTGATCACAAACAAGAAATCCTCATAGTCCTCAGCAACCATAGCTGCTTCAATACCTGATTGACGTGTCAAAACATCAGCAATATCTACTGTATTGACCTGACCAATGCGGAACTTGTGTCCCCCTATTTCAAAGGACTTTGCATCCCCATCAATGAGTTCTTTATCAGTTCGTGAGGATAAATCTGTTCCTGCTTTCAACAGCGACAAGCCATATTTTTCATAATCATCGAGACCAGCAATAGCGGCTAAATCCTCTAATGCAGGCTTATCATAAGCCGTTGTTGTAGGGCTTTTCAGCAACAACGTGTCTGATATAATCGCTGAGGCCATCAAACCAGCAACTTTTGAAGGGATGTCGATGTTTGCTTGTTTAAATTCGTAATACAGAATTGTTGCAACAGAACCCCATGGTTTGGCATTAATGTACAATGGTGTACTATTTGTGAACGAAAATTTATGGTGATCGTAAATACCTTCAACAATAACTTCTGATAAATTATCAATAGATTGTGTCGCCTCGTTATGGTCAACTAGGACAACAGTTTCAGTATCGGCTGATGTCGTAATTCTTGGTGCAGTGACTGAAAAAAAATCTAATGCAAACTGCGTTTCAGCATTTGGTGTGCCTTGCGCAACTGCCTCTGTATCACCACCAAGTTGATTTAATAAATAACTCGCAGCAATTGCTGAAGCGATTGTGTCAGTATCTGGGTTCTTGTGCCCGAAAACTAATGTCTTAGCCATTCGTTCGTATCTCCTAAAAGTTTATAAATCTATTTTAGCAAAAAAAGCTTATTTTGTCGCATGAATCGATAACGGTTTAATCAACCAAGGTGTCCCATTCTTCTTAACATCGACAACATATTGTCCATTACCAATGCGTTGCGATGGATGATAGTCGCTTAACTGTAGCTCTTGAGCTTGCCAGCGCGTGGTCAAAATTTCCAATGCCGTTTCATGAGCCTCAAAAATAGTCGCAGCAGCAACATGATAGGCAACCGTCTTTTTTTGTGTGAAAATTAATAATCCTTTATTTGCACGTTTTGAACGATTGATTTCTGAAATCGGCATATATTTAAACGCCCCATTACTAGCTACAATTGCCACTTGCTGTGAATCATTTGTAATAAACAATGCTGCCATAATTGTGTCAGTTCCACGTAAATCCATTGCCTTGACACCAGCTGTACGTGGCCCAATTTCTGGGACATCTGTTACTTTAAATCGAAGACCCACACCATCGTGAGATAGTAGCAAAACATCTTGTTGCTTAGCTTGTTTGAAATAGGCGATACCAACTACATAACTACTATCTGTCTTAAGTTTAATTGCCATGCTTGTTTTTTTCTTGTAAGCCTTTGGTACCATATCGCTTAATATTGTCTGCTTTATAAAGCCATCATTAGTCACAACAGTAAAAGCACCTTCTTGTTCAAGATTGTCAATAGCAATAACCTTAATAACAAACTCATCTGCGTGCCAATTTGATAGCTGCTGTGAAAAATGTTCGCCAGTATCTTTCCATTTTGAATCCGGTAATTCGTGAACTGGTCGATAAATGATGTTGCCTTTGTTAGTGAACATAAACAAATGCTGCGTTGTATTGAGCTGACCTTCAAAAATAGCTAAATCATCCTCAGCCAAACCATTATCAGAGTCTGAGGCTTTATAAGACCGTAAAGATGCACGTTTATAATAACCATTGCGAGAGACTAGCACTTGTACGTCCTCTTCGGCGATAGTAATGGCTGAATCAATGATCAGGTTTTCAACCTCAGCTTCAATTTCTGATCGGCGTGGTGATCGATATGTTGTTGTAATTTCTGCAATTTCGTCACGTATGACATCATTTAAGGCTGACGATTCATTAATAATTAAGTTTAAACGCACAATTTTAGCCGCAAGTGTCGCAAATTCTTCTTCTAGCTGTGTCACATCTGTGTTCGTCAAACGATACAATTGCAATGTAACAATTGCTTCTGCTTGTGGCTGTGTGAATTGATAGCTGTCAATCAAGTTTTGTGTGGCATCTTTTCGATTCTTTGAGGCACGAATTGTCGCCACGACTTCATCTAATATTGACAACATACGGATCAAACCTTCAACAATATGTTGTCGAGCCTGCGCTTTCGCTAATTCATACGCTGAGCGTTTCAAAACAACTTCTTTACGAAAGTTCAAAAAAGCTTCCAGACCTTGTTTCAAACTCACATGAACTGGCCTCTGATCATGAATGGCCACCATATTAAAGTTGTAATAAATTTGCAAATCTGTTTTTTTGAATAAGTAAGTCAATATACCGGCAGCATTAACATCTTTGTTAAGTTCTATAACAATGGACATACCTTCCCGATCAGACTCATCACGAACTTCAGATATGCCAGCAACCTCTTTGTTTAATCGAATACCATCAATTTTTGCTACTAAATTCGATTTCACAACTTCATATGGCAATTCGGTAATTTCAATTTTCTTTTTGCCACCCTTAATTTCTGAAATGACCGTTTTGGCACGAACCACAATTTTACCGCGACCAGTTTTATAAGCCTTTTTAATGCCATCAAGACCTTGTATAATACCACCTGTTGGAAAATCCGGTCCTTTAACATAACGCATTAATGCAGATAAAGGTGCTTCCGGATGATCGAGTAAATAGGTTAAAGCACCATTTATTTCTTTTAAATTGTGTGGTGGGATTTCTGTCGCATAGCCTGCCGAAATGCCAGTGGCACCATTAATAAACAAACTCAAAACTCGTGATGGTAAGACAGTCGGCTCATACGTCGTGTCATCAAAATTCAAAACCATATCAACAGTTTCTTGTCCTAAGTCTGTCATCATCTCCCCAGCAATTTTTGACAAGCGCGCCTCAGTATAACGCATGGCCGCCGCTGGATCATTATCAACCGAGCCATTGTTACCGTTCATATCAATTAATGGTTCGCGTACTTTCCAGTTTTGTGACAACCGAACCATTGCTTCATAGATGGATGAATCACCGTGAGGATGGAAATTACCCATGACATTACCAACTGATTTTGCTGATTTACGATAAGGATGGTCAAACGTATTGCCATCCTGATCCATCGCAAATAAAATACGCCGTTGTACGGGTTTTAAACCATCACGGATATCCGGTAATGCACGTTCTTGAATAATATATTTTGAATAACGCCCGAAGCGCTCGCCCATCACTGCCTCGAGTGAAAGTTCAGTTATACGATCTGCCATATATATGATTGTCTATTATTACTAAATAGACACAATTCCTTTCAAATAAAATTACTACGCAAATACCGTATACAATTGTACACGGTATTTCAATAGCTAGTCAGATTAATGACTCACTGTTACAGTCTATTAACATACAGCAAGGTAATTATTTATCATCTTTTTGCCACGTTGTAATTACGGGTTCACTTGTTTTTATATCATTGCTTACAACTGAATCGGTCTTTTCATGGTTCCGCACTTTTTCGAAAATATCACTTGCGTTACTATCATAACCTTCAACTGTATCCAATATTGAGCCTGCTTCATCCAACGTAAAGTGGACATTTGCTTCAATCCATTCACGACGTGGTTCAACTTTATCACCCATCAAAGTTGTCACGCGCTTTTCAGCAAGCACAGCATCATCAATTTTCACACGAATCAACGTACGCGATTCAGGATCCATTGTCGTTTCCCACAATAATGGTGCATTCATTTCGCCCAACCCTTTAAAACGCGTTAATTCATAGCGGGCATCATTTTGATTTGTAATCGTTTCTAGTTCGTCGTTTGTCCAGGCAAACTTATCCTCGAACTTTTTAGACGCATATTTAACACGATACAATGGTGGTAAAGCAATATAAACTCGGCCGGCTTCAATTAACGGTTTCATATACTTATAAAAGAAAGTTAAAAGCAATGTCTGTATATGCGCCCCATCATCATCAGCATCAGTCATAATAATGACTTTGCTAAATGCAGTATCAGCAACCTTGAAATCTGTTCCAACACCACCACCTATAGCGTAAATAAGCGTTGAAATCTCTTCATTTTTCAAAATATCAGCAAGCTTGGCTTTCTCTGTGTTTAAAACTTTACCACGTAACGGTAAAATTGCTTGGAACTTACGATCTCGGCCTTGCTTAGCTGAACCGCCGGCTGAGTCACCTTCCACCAAAAACAATTCATTATGTTCTGCATTTTTTGACTGCGCTGGTGCTAATTTACCAGACAATAGTCGATCCTTTTGACCTTTTGTCTTGCCTGTTCGGCTTTCATCACGTGCTTTACGTGCAGCTTCACGTGCTTCACGTGCTCGAATTGCCTTTCGAATGAGATTTTGACCAAAATCACCATTTTCCATTAAAAATCGACCTAAAGTCTCGTTAACCACGGCATCAACAATGCCACGTGCTTCTGGTGTTCCTAACTTGCCCTTGGTTTGCCCTTCAAACTGCAAAAATTGTTCCGGCACACGCAATGAAATAACAGCTGCTAAGCCTTCTCGAACATCAGTGCCTTCAAGATTTTTATCTTTTTCTTTTAATAAGTTAACTTTTCTAGCATATTCGTTAAATGCTTTAGTCCATGCTGTACGGAAGCCTACTTCATGTGTACCACCGTCTTGCGTGCGCACATTGTTAACAAACGATAATAATGTTTCTGAATAGCCATCATTATATTGTGCAGCTACTTCGACAGCAATACCATCTTGCTGTCCTTCAAACGTCATAATTGAGCCAATGGTTTCCTTTTCTTCGTTCAAAAAACCAACAAAAGCCTCTAGTCCCTTTTCATAATGATACTCTTCAACTCTTTTTGGCTTTACCCGTTCATCAGTTAAACTGAATTTAACACCTGACATCAAAAAGGCTGACTCGCGCAATCGTTCAGACAAAGTATCATATTTATAAACCGTAGCACTGAAAATAGTTGCATCTGGTTTAAAGGTTACTTTTGTGCCACTAGGCTCTTTGGTCACACCTAAATCGCGTAACGTACCTACCGGTTGTCCACCTTTAATAAAATCTTCTTGCCACTTGTGTCCATCACGAACAATTGTCACTTGTAAGCTTTCAGATAAAGCATTAACAACTGAAGAACCAACACCATGCAAACCACCAGAGGTCGCATAACCACCCTGCCCAAATTTACCACCAGCATGCAGCACGGTCAAAATAACCTCAGGCGTTGGTTTGCCAGACTCATGCATACCAACAGGCATGCCACGGCCAAAATCCTGCACCGTAATGGCATTATTTTCGTGAATTGTCACCCGAATATCATGACCATAACCGCCTAAGGCCTCATCAACGGCATTATCGACAATTTCATAAACTAGGTGATGCAAACCACGGCCATCTGTTGAGCCAATATACATTCCTGGACGTTTACGAACTGCCTCAAGTCCTTCTAAAATTTTTATTGAATCTGAATCATAATGGTTTTTTTCTGCCATGAATACTCATATCTTTCTTAATTTCATACACACACGACAACAATAATTGTTCATCATCACGCGTCAATCTATATTATCATAGATGAAAAAATGCATTCTGACAAGTATAAATATTTTAATTTGATTAAGTCACCCCCTCTACTATCTATTTTTATGCTAAAATTAAATTTATGCTAACGCATCAATATGAGGAGTTTAAATCATGTTTTCAACGATATTAATGTTCGTTTTCTCTTATTTACTTGGGTCTCTAATGCCCGGATTTTGGATTGGTAAATTCTTTTACCATAAAGATATCCGCGATGAAGGGTCTGGTAATGTCGGTACAACAAATTCATTTCGTGTTCTTGGCACTGCAGCCGGCATTGTAACATTAGCACTTGATTTATTGAAAGGTACTGCAGCCGGCCTATTACCTCTATTATTCAACAGTAACATTAATCCAATGTTAGTTGGCGTTGCTGCCATTATCGGTCATACATTTTCAATTTGGCTCAAATTTAAAGGTGGTAAGGCCGTTGCGACATCCGCTGGCATTCTATTAGCCTATAATCCATATTTTTTTATTTTAGCCATCAGTGTATTTATTTTAGTATTGCTGTTAACATCAATGGTTTCAATGAGTGCTATGATTAGTTTTAGTTTCGCAGTTTGTGCCTCATTATTTTATCATGATTTAGTTTTAACAATTGTCACTATTATATTAACTATATTTGTTTTTTATCGACACCGTTCGAATATTTCTCGCATTAAAAACGGTACAGAAAGCACAGTACCCTTTGGTTTATACAATAGCATTCGTCAAAATAGACATCAATAAAAAATGGTATTTGCCTCATGCAAATACCATTTTTTATTGATGCGCTGTATCAAATAATATCGTAACCGGCCCATCATTAACCATTGATACCTGCATATTAGCACCAAATTCACCAGTTATGACTGACAAACCACTTGCACGTAGCGATTCATTAAAATGATCATACATCATCGATGCAAATGCTGGTGCACCAGCATCCGTAAAGCTGGGTCGATTACCTTTTTTAGTGTTAGCAAATAATGTGAACTGTGAAATAGACAATATGGCACCATCTATATCTTTAATACTTAAATTCATACGCTCATTATCATCTTCGAAGACACGTAATTGACTAATTTTTCGAACAAGATAGTCAATTTCTAATTGGCTATCAGCATCTGCCACACCAACGAATAAAACAAATCCATGCTCAATTTCACCAATTTTATCACCCGCAATACTGACACATGCCTGTGTCACACGTTGTAATACTATTTTCATTTTTACCCCTATATTTTTGACAACACAATCTGCTAAAAAACTTTTTACCAAACTATGCAACACGAATAATATTCACTTTGAAAATGCCCATAAATCTTAATGAAAAGTGCGCTCGACATCATAAACCGCAGGTAGTGTATTTAGTGCATCCATTATACCATTGAGTTGCATACTATTTTTGACACCAAGTGACAATGATACCTGCGCCATACCATTTTTTGTCACATGTCCGTTAACTGAATTCACAAATCGTGTACGCCCATTAACAGCACGTAAAACGTCATTAAGTAAACCATTACGATTTTCACCGTGAACTGTCAAATCAGCATCATAATTAGGTTTTAAGCCTTCTTCATCTTCCCATTGTACATCAACTAATCGTTGTCCCTGTGTTTCTGCCGCACGAATATTCGGACAACCAACTCGGTGAACAGAAATACCACGTCCCTTTGTAATATAACCTATCACTTGATCCCCAGGAACTGGTGTGCAACAACGACCCAAACGGATTAAAAGATTGTCAACACCAGCAATCACAATATCATCTGCTGAACCCTTTTGACGTTGTGTTAATGCCGTTTCGCCACGCTTAATTTCATGTCCTTCTTCAAGTAATTCGCGCTGTAATTCAGCTGTTTCAGCTTCTTGTTGTGCTTCACGGATACCCTCGGTCAACTTGTTCACAACCCCAGGAACTGTAACATCCCCATAACCAATTGCTGCAAACATATCATCGTATGAATGATAATGTAGTACCTCAGCTGTTTTAGTTAAATTCTCTGTTGACAAAATAGCTATCGTACTAAATCCTGTATCACGCAAATTTCGTGTTACTAATTCTCGTCCTGCTTCAATATTGTCATCACGGTCTAACTGCTTAAAATATTGTTTGATTTTATTACGTGCACGACGGGTTGACACTAAATCTAACCAATCTCGACTCGGTTTGGCGGATGTACTTGTAATAATTTCAATAATGTCGCCTGTTTTAATTTTATAATCAAGTGGCACAATTCGACCGTTAATTTTTGCGCCTGTTGTTTTAATACCAACATTCGTATGGATTGAAAAAGCCATATCTAGTGGTCCTGCACCTTTAGCTAACTCAAAAACATCTCCTCGTGGTGTAAATGCATAGACACGGTCACTAAATAAATCACCTTGAACTCCATCCATGAAATCTTCAGCATTTTTCGCATCTTCTTGCAATTCTAAAATACCTTGGATTACATTTAGTGCTTGTTGGCTATGATCATTAATTTTAACTTCTTTATTAGCACCTTTATTTTGTTTATAAGCCCAGTGTGCTGCCACACCAAATTCAGCCACTTCATGCATCGTATGTGTTCTAATTTGTACTTCTAATGGTCGACCTCCAGGGCCAATCACGGTGGTGTGCAAACTTTGGTAACCATTGGCTTTTGGCAATGCAATATAATCTTTGAATCGACCAGGCAACGGCATCCATTTTGAATGAATCGCGCCAAGTACAGCATATGTATCTGGAATTGTTTCTGTCAAAACACGTACCGCAGATAAATCGTAAATTTCTTCGAAAGCTTTATGTTTGTCTGTCATTTTACGATAGATTGAATAAATATGTTTTGGTCGACCATAAACATCGATATGTTGTAATTCAAGCTCTTGAATGGCTGTTTCAATTTCAGAAACTGCTTCCTGTACATACCTAATACGTTCGTCACGTTTCATATTCATTCGTGATGCAATACTATGATATTTTTCTTGATTTAAATAACTTAAAGATAAATCCTCAAGTTCCCATTTGATTGTACTAATACCTAAGCGATCGGCCAATGGCGCGTAAATATCTAACGTTTCACTTGCAATACGATGTTGTTTTTCCTCACGTAAAGCACCTAAAGTTCGCATATTATGCAACCTGTCAGCCAGCTTAACAATAATAACGCGAATGTCCTTTGACATCGCCAAAAGTAATTTACGATGATTTTCTGCAAGTTGCTCTTGTGAATTTTTGTACTGAATCTTACTAATTTTAGTAACACCATCAATAATTTGGCTAATCGTTTCGCCAAATTTTGCTTCAACATCTGCAAGTGTTGCTGGCGTATCTTCAACAACATCATGTAAATAACCAGATATGACAGTTGCCGTGTCCATCTTTAATTCAGCTAAAATACCAGCAACTTGAATGGGATGAATAATATAAGGTTCGCCCGATTTACGCAACTGTCCTTTATGTAAATCTGATGCCCATTCATATGCAGCCCTAACTTTTGCAGTATCTGCATCAGACATGTATTGCCCAACTAAGGTCAGTACTTCTTCGCCTGTATATTTTTTTGTTTTTGCCATATTTTCAACTATGTTACTTAGACAACCATAGTATGGTGTCAATGTAACCATATTTCCCTTCATATCTTCCGGAAGACACATTGCTATTTTAAAAACCGCAGTGTGCCTTATAACGCTTTTTATGCGTAATTTAATTATAATAAAATTTTAATATTTTCACAAGGCCAGTCTTAGAGTGTGCATATTTTTACAAATAAGCATAAACTAGTAATATTACTTTTAAAGAAGGAATATGCAAATGTCTGAAAATTATAACACCAAATTAGATGATTCTGAACCAATTTGGCAACAGAATGTTTTTGTTCTTTGGTTTGGTGTGTTTATGACTGGTGTTGCTCTAAGTGAAGTGATGCCATTTTTATCACTTTACATTGATACGTTAGGTACTTTCAGTAAAAATCAATTAAGTTTTTATTCTGGTGCTGTATTTGCCATTTCATTTCTTGTGACAGCAATTGTGTCACCTTTTTGGGGCAAACTCGCTGACAGAAAAGGCCGAAAATTAATGCTATTACGGGCTGCTCTTGGCATGTCAATTGTGCTATTTTTAATGGGCAATGTGACAAATGTGTGGCAATTACTTTTTTTACGAGCACTACAAGGTGGCATGGGTGGCTTTATATCAAATGCGAATGCACTTGTTGCTACCCAAACACCTAAAAAACATGCTGGTAAAGCGCTGGGTATTTTGGTCACTGGCATGACTGCAGGCAATTTAATTGGCCCTTTATTTGGCGGTACTTTAGCAACTTTTTTTAGTTACCGTACGTCATTTCATATCACCGGTATCATTTTGTTTCTAGTATTTGTACTGACATTATTTTTAGTCAAAGAAACGCCTCATATATCAACACCCCGTATTGCTAATGCTTCGACTAAGTATCTCTGGACACATATTCCAAATAAGCAGTTGATTATTGGTCTATTTGTGACAACCATGTTAGTTCAAACTGTGAATACAGCCATCAATCCGATTATTAGTTTATTTGTTCGTGAATTAATGCATAATGCCTCAAATACGACTTTTATTGCTGGTATGGTTGCTGCCATGCCCGGTATTGCAACTGTCATAGCGGCCCCACCTTTTGGCCGTATCGGAGACCATTTAGGCACCGATCGTATGATTAAAATTGGTTTTATGATAGCTGTTATTGCCTTCCTCCCAACAGCATTTGTCACAAGTGTTAGTATGTTGATGTTTTTTCGTTTTTTAGTTGGTATTAGTGATGCCACAATGTTACCCGCAATCCAAACTTTGTTATCCAAAAACTCACCTACTGAAATGACCAGTCGCATATTTAGTTATAACCAAAGTTTTCAATCACTAGGATCAGTCATGGGTCCTATGTTTGGTGCATTAATTGCGAGTCTATTTGATTATCGTGGTATATTTGTTTTCTGTACCATCATTATCATTATCAACGCAGTATTATTTAATGTATCAACACGTCATTTAGAACATGAATCAATCTAAATTGAATTCAGAGACAACATAAAAAACGTGCATATAGAAAATAACAAAAATATTTTCTATATGCACGTTTTTTCTATTTAACTGTCATAACCAATCTTTTAACAATTCGAGACTAACTTGTTGGCTGGTCCAACGTTGTAACGAGGAATAATTATGTCGTTTGTTAAAAGCCAATTTTTCAGTATTTAGCACAGCTATCGCCTGGCCTTTTTCCGTTAAAAAAACCTGCCCAATTTGTTTAAATTTTCCTTTAGTATGTTTTCCGGTTCGCCAAACATTAGGTGTAACACCAGTTTTAGGTCGATACCGGCCCGAGGCGTCCTGCTCTACCACGACACCAGTAAACAATTGTGTGTCGTATTTTTTACTATCACTCATAATAATTCACACCGACACCTATTTCAAATCTTGTACCATCAATCACTTCGTTAGGTTGGAGATGCAGGCGATAATTCACATCGGCAGCTATCATGCTTAATGGTTGAACAATAGGTTGCTGGTTAATCATTGCCAATGTTGTAACATCTTGATCAGTTAGTTCATGCAATGCCGCTCGTATGGTTAATCTTATCCATTGTACATCCATAACTTTTGTCATATAAGCAATTTGACCAAATGGCATGGGTCGTAACCAAGAATCATGAACAATATCTGCTGCATCGACAGTGTCAATCCATGTGACCGTATTTTGATACCAAATAATTTGATAAACACCAGGACTCTCTATTTCTTTTTGAGCTATTTCTTCTGGTAAATTCGCCAGTTGGGGAATAATACGCACTTCACCTGCCATATGTTGCGTGAAATTTATCGGATACATATTTTGCCCATCATAAAATAAATTCAATGCAAATTCTGATTGATTTTCATTTGGACCGCTTGGTGTATGCTTTTCCTTTGGTAAAATAATAACCTGCTGACCTAGATCTCGTAAAGCCTTAATGAGTTTACGGCGATTACCAGGGATCACAATAGCTTGAGGTTTTTCTAACTCTACTACTCGCATAACATCCGATATTTCAAGCGGCTCAAGGTACTGCTTATCAGCCAAATGTGGTAATAACGTTGCATCACTTGGATTATTGTTCATAATGATTGTCGGGTATTGTAATCGGCGTAACTCAGACATCGTAATTGTCGTAGCATATCCCCCTGACGCTGCATCTCCCATTCTAAAAGCACCAGAACCAATAACAAGCACTGAGTCTGCGTTAATTTGTACCGATTCATTTTCCGCTTCATAGGTCGCATAATATTGGCGTGCGTTTTCAGGAAATTCACCAGCAGAAGGCTCAACTGCCTTGTAAGTGACGTCAATATGATTCTCTTTTGCTAAAGTTCTGATAATGTTAAAATCGGTATGCCAAAAGCGTGCGAGTAATCCGTCGGATAAACCATATTTTTTACCACGTCGTAAGGATTTAATGCTATCGATATCCGCCTCAACCTCTTCCTCCAATGTATGCAAATGTTTCAGTTGATAAAAATAGAATTCATCAATAGCTGTTAATTCTGCTAACTCATCAATTTCATAACCACGTTTGATAGCTTCAATTAACAATAACACACGGTTATCCTGTGGGTGAATCAGTTGCTGAATCAATTCATCATCATTAATATATGCCATATTTGTTGGCGAAAAACTAGCATTATTAAAATGGGCTGAGCGAATTGCTTTTTCTAAGGCCTCAATAAATGTTCGGCCAAATCCAAGGGTTGTCCCGATGGACTTTTGCACACTATTGAGCTGTCGGTTAACATGCACACCTGCTTGAACTAATTCTCCAAACGGAAACACAGGCAACTTTACAACCACATGATCCATCATTGGTTCCATTATGGCAGTATTTTTACCAAAATTATGTGGCAAAACGATATCTTCTAATGCGACACCTAGTGCTAAGTTGATCGTTACAAGCATCGTTGGATACCCTGTGGCTAATGACATACGCGTTGCCATTTGGTCTATATAAGGTGATACTTTGATAATATAAATCTTGTTTGTATCATCATCAACAGCAAATTGTACATGCATCACACCTTGTAATTGCAATATATCAGCTACCCTAAATGCATAATCACGCATTTTGCTAATCAACTGATCTTGAATTGTTAAAATGGGCGATACGCTAAGTGAATCTGCTGTATGAATGCCAATAGGATCCATATCCTCGCTTGCACCAATCTGCATTTTATTGCCACGAAAATCGCGCAATACCTCTATACTGACTTCCTTTAATCCATTAATTGCTTTAGAGATGATGACTTCTTGCGTAACAGATTGTAATTTTGCAAGATTAATAGCATCCTCAAAGTCATCTAAACGTTCCACAATATGGCGTGTATTTGTTTGGTTTGGATGTAAAGCCCGTATCATCAATGGTAATTGTAATTCACGTAACAGCTCGTTAGCTTCATCTTGTGCTTTCAGCACATAATTATTGATGACCGGTAACCCATTTTTGGCCATATACGCAGTTAGGGCTGGAATATTATTCACTTTGAGTAACATCTCAATACTCAGTCCAAGTGTATTTGGTACAGGCCCATCACCATGCGACCAGCTTTGTACGACTTCTGCCCACAAACGTAACGATGCTTCACCTCCAAACAAAGGTGCAACCGTATCGATGTTATTTTCTTTGACTATTTTTTTTAAGTTTTCAATCGTTAAGGGCTGCCAAAAAGTTGTCGCTGCCAAACTTTCCAGCGACAATGCGTAAGGATTTTCATCAACGACAAAAACTTCAATGCCATGCCCTCGTAATTCCGGCATCACTTGATATATTGCCGCATCATGCTCTGCTTCACGGCCAAAATCATTTGCGCCAGCACCGATAAATAATATTTTTTTGATTTTATTATTGATTGTAATGTTCGACATAATCTTCTACCGTTTCAAAGAAATCTGCAAATACAGTTGTTGCTTCAAGCGGACCTGGCGCAGCATCAGGAAAGAATTGTACACTAAAAGCCGGGAATTCACGATGTCGTAATCCTTGAACTGCGCCATCTACAAGATCACGATAAGTCACAAATAGTTTTTTACGGTTAATTGATGACGCATCCACCGCGTAGCCTTGACCCTGCATCGCATAAAAAATTTGGCGAGTAATAATTTCTTGGATGGGATGGTTCATACCATGATGTTCTGATGGTAGGGGCATTAATTCTGCATCGTTTGCTAGTGCAAACAATTCATGTCCTAGACCAATTCCTAACATAGGCACTTTCGATTGTAAAACACGAATTAACGTTAAAACACTATCTGGCAATGTTCTAGGATCTCCTGGACCGGTAGACAAAATAATACCATCAGGATCCAATGTCAGAACTTCTGCCACACTGGTCGTATAGGGTAGGACTGACACATTAGCATCATAATCACCCAACATACGTAAAATACCATGTTTTAGACCAAAATCAATGACAACAATATGCCGACCACGACCAGGATTAGCATATGGTTTTGGCGTTGCAGTACTTTGCACCTGTTTGTTTGTCAAAACAGTTGCAACCAATTGATCAATAGCATGTTCATCCGCAAAATCAACGATGCTCGCTTTTTGTGGGCCAGTTTCACGTAAATGTCTAATGAGTTGACGCGTGTCAACTTGATATAGTCCAGGAATATTATGTTGCTTTAAAAACCGATCTAAATTCATACGGCGCTGACGGTTAACAGATACTTCAGCCAAATCATGAACAATCATGCCACTAATAGTGGGTTTAACTGACTCATATGCTTCTGCATGAATGCCTGATGCACCAACAACAGGCGTCGCAAAAACGATCATTTGACCATCATATATCGGGTCAGTAATGATTTCTTGATAGCCAGTCATGGCAGTATGAAAAATAATTTCTCCAAAAGTGGTTGCCGGTGCCCCAAAGCCAAGTCCCGGAAATATCGTCCCATCTTCAAGAATTAAGTGACGTTGTATCATATTTTTACACTTGTAAATTCACATCATCAGTAAAATTATTACTCTGAACTCCGTGCACCTACTTCTCCTCTTAATGTACGATTTCGACGGCATCATGGCCATCAATTTCTTGAACCAGTACTTTGATTTTTTCATTTTGAGCTGTTGGAATGTTTTTGCCAACAAAATCGGCACGTATTGGTAATTCACGGTGACCACGATCTACCAAAACAGCTAAAGAAATACTATTTGGTCGCCCTATATGTATCAGCGCATCTAATGCGGCACGTATTGTTCGGCCAGTAAATAAAACATCATCAATCAAAACAATATTTTTATCAGCAATATTATTTTTTTCTGCCTCATTTAAGCCTAGGCTATCCTCTTGATTCAAAACATCATCACGGAAATTAGTGATGTCAATTGCCATAACGGGAATTTTCACACCTTCCAGTTGCTCTAAACGACTAGCAATACGTTGCGCTAAAAATTCGCCACGCGTTTTAATACCAACAAGAATTAAATCTTGGCCACCCTTGTTTCGTTCAATAATTTCATATGTAATACGCGTCAATGCACGTTGCAACGAGGCACTATCAAGCACTTCTTTATTTGTCATAATAGTTGCGTATGTTATTTTAACAACATACTTCTCCTTTCAAATAGCTTAATTATTGTTTTGAATAATTGGTGTTAAGGTTGCTAAAGCATCTTTAAAATAAGCAGGTAATGCGCTATCAAATCTTAATTCTTCCCCAGTTTTTGGTTGTGTTAATGATAAGGTTTTAGCATGCAACATTTGCCCATTTAATTTGACCCCAGCTAAATTTTGGGCAGAACCATAAACTGGATCACCAACAACTGGATGACCAATATACGTCATGTGCACACGAATTTGATGTGTCCGACCTGTTTCTAAGCGTACTTTCAATAGCGTATAACCAACATATCGTTCAATCACTTCAAAATGTGTTATTGCCTCACGGCCACCTTCTTGCACGGCCTGCTTTTTTCGATCTACTTTATGACGATTAATCGGCGCATTAATTGTGCCGGAATTTTCAACAAATTCACCACGCACTAATGCATAATAAATACGATCATTTTTATGTGCTTTAAGTTGTGCTGAAAGTCCCTGATGTGCCTGATCATTTTTTGCGACCATTAATAAACCACTGGTATCACGATCAATACGATGAACAATTCCTGGTCTGAATTCACCATTAATTGTCGACAATGGCGCATGAAAAAGTAATGCATTAACAAGTGTCCCAGAGCTATGTCCTGCAGCCGGATGAACAACCATTCCCTGCGGTTTATTAACAACCAAAATATCATCATCTTCATAAATAATATCGAGTGGTATATCTTCTGCAATAATTTCAGTTGTTATCACTTCTGGCTGTAAAATGGTGATTGTATCACCCGTTGTTACTTTATAGGCTCTTTTGACTTGAACCCCATTCACTAAAATGTGTCCGGTTTGTAACCACTCTGCTAATGTTGTACGTGAATATGGTAAATTTTCTTTTGCCAAAATTGCATCAATGCGACCTATTTGATCAATAATATTAATTGTTATCTTTTTTGTCATAAGTAGCCATGTATTCCTTAATTTGATTTGCAATGTTTTGACTTAGCCAGTATTTACGTGATCGTCCAGCACGTGTAAAAGATAGTACATGGCCATTTAGTTGCCAGTTAACCATCGTTGTAAGAGAAATTTTTTCGTAATCTGAGACAAATACGCGTCCCAAAAACAATTGTGCGCCCGCAACATAAACACGACGACGCAAAATAGTTATAATTCCTAGTATCAACATGAATAAGAGATAGACGATTGGCATCATTTCTAATTTAAATGTTGTTTCACTCCATAATATGATACCGGCCATGAACAATATAAACCACCAAAGCCAGCCTATTTGTCCTGTTATATCTAATGGTTGAAAGTATCCACGTTTAGGAATCATTTTTTTGCTCCAGTTTCATTACGATAAAATATGGCTTATTCACAGAATAACAATATATCTATGAAATCATGCCTTAATCTATTTTACCATGGATTTTGATTGTAATTTGATAACTTTTTTTAGAAAACAAGGTATAATTTAATCAATAAAGCAATTCAAAAATTATGACACTAAGGTAGATACTATGATCAAAATTTTTGTTGATGCAGCACGTAATATACAAACTGGACAAAGTGCTGCTGGTGCAGTTATTATTACTAATAATAAACAACGTCAGCTTAAAAGTAGCTTACCTGATACTCAAAACAACCAAGAAGCCGAGTTTCTTGCCTTAATTTGGGCGTTAAAAACACTTGATAGTACAACTGATATCATACAATTGTACAGTGATTCTCAAATACTGATTGATGCCATACATAAAAATTATGCTAAGCATTACCAAATCTATGTTGATGAGATTAGCACTTTAGTGTCTTTACACAAATTATTTTTAAGCCAATGGTTACCTGAAAAAGAAAATTTAGGCGCCCATAATCTTGCCTTACAAGCATTAAAGTAAAAAACTAGATGAGATAAAAATCTCATATAGTTTTTTATTCGTACTATTCAAAACCATCTCGCCGTCATGGCATTTAGGCCATCCTCAGTATAAACTTCAATCACATCAACATCTACAATTAAAAGTAGATTATTTAAATCACCTGTTAATTGTCTCGTCTCAACTTGACCTGATTCCCATTGCTGCCTTTCAAATACTAATTTATTATGATGTCGTGACAACATTGCACGATCACTAAGTCTTATCGTCCAATCAGCTGTGGTTGGTATACGGTATTGACCAATACTCACATTATCAAACGAGGTTAAGACAGTTGTATCAATAATTTCAGTAATTGGTTGCTGTACCAATTGTAGTTTATCATTCACATGTAATTCACGCGGTAAACTTAGTACATGTACCCATTTCCGGTTTTGAATAGTGGGGACAGCCGCTTCACGTTCAGGTGTCATCATACCTGCCCATCCCCACATAATACGGCGCCCATCTGGTGCAATCATAGTTTGGGGTGCGTAGAATTCAAATCCATGGTCAACCTCTTTAAAATCTGTTATGACGTTGAATCGCGCGCTTTTCTCATCAAACTGACCAATCACATAACCCGTGTTATGAATATTTTCATAACGATTATTTTTTGGATCTGCAGCAAGTCCTTGCGGTGAAAACATTAAAATTTGTTTCCCATCAACTTCAATGAAATTTGGACATTCTAGCATGTACCCTCGCACATCTAATAATTGATTTTCAATTAATGAGCCACGATAAGACCAGTTCTTGAAATCAATTGATTCATAGATAATGATGTCACCCACCTTATTGCTATGTTGCGCCCCCAGTATTAGAAAGTAATGACCATTTTTCCCTTGCCAGACCATAGGGTCACGAACATCCTTCGTAAATCCGTTTGGATGGGGAAATAATTCACCAAGTTTTTTAAATTGAATACCATCATCACTAACTGCCCACATCTGGGATGATTTAACGCTATGCCCTGAAGTATCACGAACATTCCCTGTATAAAAGATGTATAATCGATCGTCGTGTACAAAAGCTGTGCCCGAGTATATACCTGCACTATCCAAATTTTCGAGTGATGGTTTTAATGCAGTTTTAACACGTTGCCATTCTTTTAAATCATCAGAAACGAAGTGCCCCCACTCTTTATACGTATGATCACAGGCATATGGATTCCATTGGTAAAACACATGGTATTGACCCTTAAAAAATATTAAACCGTTGGGATCATTTAATAACCCTTTGGTGGGATATAAATGAAATTTTTCAAAACTCACTGCATCATTTGTAACTAACATTAATCTCCCCTTACGCTTCAGTAATTGTATTATTTTGTGGTACAGCAGTCATAATAACATCACTCGACTGTACTGTTTTACCATAAGTTGTATCTAGAGCAACATCTGAAAAACTATTCGTGTTTGTAACAATAACCATTGTAGTCACAGGATAGCCAGCATCTAATATCACCTGCTTATCAAATGTACCAAGTAAGTCACCTCTATGAACTTGTTGTCCTTGTGTGACTTGACTGGTAAATCCTTTACCATCCAAATTTACTGTATCAATACCAATATGAATGAGCACCTCAACACCATCATTTGACTTCAAACCATACGCATGTTTTGTTGCATACGCAACCGTCACTTCGCCATCAATTGGCGCAAATATTTTATTATCTTCTGGTTCAATTGCAATGCCTGTACCCATCATACCACTTGAGAATACTGCATCGTTAACAGTTGTTATATCAACAAGTTCACCGGCAACTGGTGCATTAATTTCAAAGCCCGTCACTTGATTTGGATGGACATTTGTTACTGATGCTGTATTGACTTCAGGCATATGTGAACGCCCATAAATTAATGTCACTACAAACGATAGGCCAAAACTAACAATAATTGCTAAGAAGAAGCCAAACCATTTGTTTGTTGGAATTGCAATGAATCCGATAACACCTGCAGGTCCTAATGATGAAGACATCACGTGAAATAGTCCCATAACCAAACTTGCTACACCTGATGAACCTAATGCAATAAAGAATGGAAAACGGTATTTTAGATTAACACCGAATAAAGCAGGTTCTGTAATACCTAACATGGCAGAGGCACCTGCAGACGATGATAAGGCGCGTAACTTTGTATTGCCTTTAGCTAAGAAGTATATTGCAAAGGTTGCGGCACCTTGCGCAACGTTTGCTGCTGTGGCGATTGGGAAAATAAAATCACCACCTGTTTTAGCAATATTTGCCAATAATTGTGTTTCAATAGCTGGGAAACTTTGATGTAAACCAGTAATAACAATCGCTGAGTAAAATGAACCAAATACGCCATATCCAACGAAGCCAAATGTTGTCACCAACCAAACTAAGCTATCTGTAATGCCATTTGAAACGACACGTAATACCGGACCAACAACAATAAATGTGACAAACCCTGTAATCAAAAGCGCCAACATAGGTGTAAACGTGAAATCAATGGCGCCTTTTAAATGCTTATGGAAAAACTTTTCCAGTGTTGCCAAGATAAACGCAACTCCAATGATTGGCAATACTTGCCCTTGATAGCCCGCCTGTGCAACTGACAGACCAAACAAATCCCAAGACGGCATCTTACCAGTAGCAACTGCTTCAGCAACGCCGTACCCGTTAATCAAGTTTGGCATAACAAGCATCATTCCTGCTGCGGCGCCAAGAATTTCATTCCCACCAAATCGACGTGTTGCTGTGATACCAATCAAAATTGGTAAGAATGCAAATGGTGCCGACGCCATGAGATTGACCATCTCCGCTAATCCTTGAATATTGGGATACATCTCTACTAACGATTTAGTTCCAAAGGGCTGCGTTAAAATGTTATTTAACGCCATCAGTAAACCACCGGCAACCAACGCCGGAATCAATGGGACAAAAATGTCTGACAAAACTTTAATTAAATCCATTAATGGATTTCTTTTACCTGATTTTGCAGCAATTTCTTTTAAATCATCTGTTGATGCCTGCTTAACACCAGTCATTTTTACAAATTCATCATAAACACCATTAACATCCCCAGGCCCAACAATAATTTGATATTGCCCATTGGCATTAAATGTTCCCTTAAGATCTGGATCATCGTCTAATGCTGCTTGGTCAATTTTTTTGACATCTTTAACGACCAAACGTAATCGCGTGGCACAGTGAGCTGCAGCAACAATATTATCTTTCCCAACCGCGTTCATAACACGATTTGCAACTTCATTATACTTCATAGTTCTTCCCTGCTCTCTATAAAAAATGAGTATGTTCCGTTTTAAAACAGTTATTTTACGGAACCGGTTCTTTATTACACTTTTATTGTAACCGCTTACAATTATATTTGCAAGTACTTTATTTATTAACTTGATTTCAACCTTTTCTATTTTTTTCTGCTATTATTATAAGTATGAATAAAAAAGTTACAATAAACGATATTGCGATGATTGCAAACGTCGCAAAAAGTACAGTTTCACGCTATCTAAACGGTGGCTCTGTTAGTGTACATACCCGTGAGAAGCTTGATGGCATTGTACAAAAGTATAACTACACACCAAATACATTTGCACAAAGTTTAAAACAGCAGACCAACCACACGATTGGCGTAATTGTCCCTCGATTAGATTCAATTGCACAATCTGATATGCTTAGAGGACTAGACGAATTAAATATTGATGATACCTTTTTAATTATCAATGTCTATCAAGATTCCGCGCGCGAATTGGCTGCCATTGAAAAATTACAATCCCAAAACGTCAGTGGCCTTATTATACTAACAGCTAACTTAACTGAAGAAATACGTTCAGTAATAAAAGCATCAAAATTACCAACTGTTATTCAGGGTCAAGATGAGGCCGAATTTAACCGAGTCATTATGAATGACATTCAAGCAGGAAAAACCGTTGGTAACTATCTCCAAAAATTGGCGCCTAAAAATGTTTTACTTTTGAATGTTGATATGTCACTAGATTACGCGGTCGGACACGACCGTTTTGTTGGTATCAAGTCTGCACTTAATGGCATGCCACATAAAGAAATTATCACTGACTTCAAGCTTAATATTGCTAAGCAGTCAGCGTACCAAGCCATGATACATGAAGATTTTGATCTCATTATAGGCGCCACTGATCGTATTGTTGTTGGTGCCATGCAATCAGCCTTTGCCTTACATCAAAAACCACGTTATATTGGATTTGGTCAATCGTATTTTAGTGAAACAGTCTCTCCAAATCTTACTAGTTTTGAGTTCAGTTTTTTTGAGGCTGGTAAAGAATTGTATCGACTCTTTCGAAAAGTACGCGATAATAATACGATACAAATACAACGTATTGTTATTGACGGTAAACTCATCATTCGCGATTCCACAAATTAATTATAAATTTCTAAAATAATTCACAGCCCTCACTACACTATAATGAATAATAAAAAAGACGACGTGTTAAACAGCACGTCGTCTTTTTTGTAAAATACTTCAAATTGCCACATTTAAATTACAATTCGTTATTTTTTATTGGTCACTCTTTAAAATGCCACCCACTGCGTAATGATCCTTTGGCATTTCTCGTAAAATAACATGTACTGCCTCACGAGATGCACCAACATCTGCTACAATGACATCTGTAATATCTTTTACCATTTTTGAAAGTTGTTCATGTGTACGACCTTCTAATAATTCTACTTGTACAATTGGCATTTTTCTTTTCTCTTTTCTAATGACTACTTATTATCATCTGTTTCTAATTTATCAAGTTGTGATTCTAATTGTTGCTCAGCCTCAATTTGTGCAGTTACTGTTTCAAGTTTTGGTACCGTAACTGCACGCCTCATTTGTAACTGACGATCAGCATCAAAAAATTCTCCTGAAACACTTACCGTACTCAACAGATTAATAAATGCTTTCGGATCAGTACGATGAACAATTTCTTGCATTTCAACCAATTCATAGCGTGACAAAACCATCATCAGTGTCATTGAATCGCGTTTTGTATAAGCACCTCTAGATGGCAGTATAGTAATACCACGTATCAAATCTCGATGCAGTGCCTCAACAACTTCATCCCCATTTGAAGTAACAATCAATGCGGTTAGTTTTTGATACCCAGTGTATAACGCATCAACTGCACGGCCAGTCGCATAAATACCAATCAGCGTAAATAAGGCATTTTGCCAACCAATAAAAGCGCCCGCAACAATAACAACCACAAAATTAATACCATTCATTAGTACGCCGATTGATTTTCCCGTACGTTTTTGAACGACCAACGCTATAATGTCCATACCACCTGTCGAAAATCCATATCGCATGGCCAGTCCGATTGAAACTCCCAATAGTAAACCACCAAATAGCGATGCTAACAATGGGTCTGTTGTTAGGGCTTGCGTTGGTGCCACAATTTGCACAACAGATACAACAATAGAGTTTAGAAAACTCAAAATAGTAAATTTACCACCAATTAATTTCCAACCGATAATACCAATTGGAATGTTGAAAATCATGATGAAAGTTCCAGTTTGCATATTAATGTGAAATAATTGTACAAAAAATATAGATAGCAATTGTGCGATACCATTAAAGCCACTCGAAAAAACTTTATTTGGAATTAAAAATGCATTTAAAGCTAACACCTGAACAGCAGTACTAGCAAGAAAAACAACTGCTATCAGCAATACTTTACGCCAATTAATTGTGAATTTTTTCATGTCGACGACACGCTCCTAAAACTAATAAAATACTTCTTTCATCATAACAAAAAAGCTACAAAATGTCGTGGCTTTTAAATGATGTATCTTATTTTATTAATGTGTATTAGTTTGTTCAATTAATAGTTTTCAAAGTACGCATCAGTTTCCCATTGCGATACAAATTGCCGGTATGATGTATACTCAATCTTTTTTGCTTCAATAAATTTATCTGCAATGTGACTGCCAATCGCAGCTGTGATTGTGCTATCATTCGTTAATTCACGAATTGCTGCCAGCAAAGTATCTGGTAAGTCAGTAATGCCAGCCTTTGTACGTTCGGTTTCATCCATCAAATAAATATTCTTATCAACTGAAGCTAAGGGTTCTAATTCGTTTTTGATACCATCTAATCCTGCCGCTAAAATAGCCGCCAATGTCGTATATGGGTTAGCAGTTGGATCCACTGATCGTAATTCTAAACGAGTTGACTTACCTCGAGAAGCTGGTACACGAACCATTGGTGAACGATTAGAGGCTGACCAAGCAACATATACAGGTGCTTCAAATCCAGGAGTCAATCGTTTGTACGAGTTAACAGTTGGATTTGCTAAAGCTGTAAATGCTGTCGCATGTGCTAATAAACCACCTAAGAAATTGTAGGCTGTTTTTGATAGGCCCATTTCATCAGAAGTATCTTCAAAAGCGTTTTCAGCACCACGGAACAATGACATATTAGTATGCATACCTGACCCATTAATACCGGCTACAGGTTTAGGCATAAAGGTTGCATAATACCCATTTTTACGAGCAATTGTTTTAACAACTAATTTAAACGTCTGAATATTATCAGCTGCCTCCAAGGCAGAAGCATATTTAAAATCAACTTCATGTTGCCCTTCAGCAACCTCATGATGTGCTGCCTCAATTTCAAAGCCCATTTTTTCCAAAGTCAAAACAATTTCACGACGCACATTCTCACCCATATCATGTGGTGCAAGATCAAAATAGCCACCTTTATCGTTTAATTCAGTGGTTGGTTTACCATTTGCATCTAATTTGAATAAGAAGAACTCAGGTTCAGTACCAACATTAAAAGCTGAGAAACCGGCCGCCTTTGCCTCATTTAACACTTTACGTAATGCCTGACGTGGATCACCCTCAAATGGCTCACGGTCTGATGTGTAGACATCAGCAATTAAACGTGCCACTTTACCACCACGACTATCAGTTGCCCAAGGGAAAATCATAAAGGTTGATAGATCAGGGTACAAATACATATCTGATTCGTTAATCCGCACAAAACCTTCAATTGATGAACCATCAAACATTAAGTTGTTGTTTAACAACTTGTCCAATTGTGAAGTTGGTACTTCCACATTTTTAATTGCGCCAAGAACGTCTGTAAATGTCACGCGAATAAATTCGACGTTTTCATCTATAACAATTTGGTTGATTTCTTCTTTTGTAAATGACTTTCGTGCCATGAGTTCCCTTTCTACTAATAAAACTTGTGAGACAGTTGTGCATAATTAACGATCAAATCGCCCAATTTGAGCAAATTCTTTTTGCAAAGATCGTCGTAGCGCTGACTCTGAATCCTGTTTCCCAACTGCTTTTCGGCGTTGTTTTGCAAATATTTCCTGAATGTCTTTTATTGAATCCCCTGCGTCTAAAAAGTCCTTAATTTCAAGTAAACGATCAACATCATTTAATGAAAATCGTCTTTGACCTCCTTTGCCACGCGTTGGACTAATTAATTCGTTTTGCTCATAATATCGAATCTGACGATCAGTTAATAGTGTGAGTTCACGGATTGTGCCCATGGGTAAAATCGCTAAATTTCTTCTCAGTTCACGTTCGCTCATTTGACAACCTCCGTTAACATACTTTTATTCTAATTGATATTTATCAGTTATGCGAATATATGTTAGGTTATATAACATGAGACGTTTTATTGGTTTTATTTTGCATCATACCAAGTATTACCATAATGGCTTTCGACACGCATAGGTACATCTAACACCACAGCGGAATCCATAACGTTTGTAACCAACTCTGTCAGCTCTTGAATTTCATCTATTGGTGCTTCAAAAATCAGTTCATCATGAACTTGTAACAACATACGTGCCTGCATGTGATGCTCTTGTAACGCATCAGCTACTTTAATCATTGCTATTTTAATGATATCAGCTGCTGAACCTTGAATTGGTGAATTCATCGCTGTTCGTTCAGCAAAGCTACGTAAATTAAAGTTCTTTGAACCGATTTCTGGCAAATAACGACGACGTTTGGCAATTGTTTCGACAAAACCTTGTTCGTGGGCTATCTCTTTAATTTTTGCCATCCAAGCATGAATTTGAGGGAACTCCTTAAAATAGGTATCAATAAAACTTTTAGCTTCCCCACGTGAAATACCTAAGTTATTGGCTAATCCAAAATCAGAAATCCCGTAAACAATGCCAAAATTAACAGCTTTTGCTGTACGACGCATCAGTGCATCAACCGGCGCATCATCTTTTAAGCCAAAAACAGCGCGTGCAGTTTCAGCATGAATATCTTCACCATTCAAAAATGCCCGCTGCATGTTTTTGTCTCCTGTCATATGGGCAAGCACACGTAACTCAATTTGTGAATAATCAGCACCAACAATTTGCCAATTTGGCTCACTTGGTACAAATGCTGTTCTAATTTGTCTACCCTCTTCTGTTCGCATAGGAATGTTTTGTAGGTTTGGATCTACCGATGACAAACGTCCTGTTTGCGTTAACGTTTGTAAAAATCTGGTATGAATTTTACTGTCTTGATCATGCACAACAGTTAATAATCCTTCAACGTAAGTAGATTTTAATTTTGCCAGTTGACGATATTGCAAAATATGATCGACAATTGGTGCTTGTGCCGCTAATTTTTCTAATACGTCAACAGCTGTTGAATAACCAGTTTTTGTTCGTTTAACTACTGGCAAACCCATTTTTTCAAAAAGAAGTACACCAAGTTGCTTTGGAGAATTAATATTGAATTTTTCACCTGCTTCTATATAAATTGCATCTTCAATTGCATGAATTCGACCCTCAAGGTCACTACCAATATCACGCAATCTTTTCTGATCAATTTTAATCCCTTGGTACTCCATATCTGCTAATACTTGAGCTAATGGCAATTCTATTTCTGTATATAAATGTGTTTGCTCATGTTCTTGCAATGCGTCAAATGCTGATTGTTCCACCTGCATTAAAATATCAGCTTTATTTGCTAAATGTGCTAAAACGCGAGCGTCATCTTCGGGTATTGCAAATTTAGCTCCCTTCCCATAAATATCCTCATCTGATGTCATATAAAGATCAAAGCGTTGGGCAAGGGTTGCTAATTCATTATCATTATCAGTTGTATCAAGTAAGTATGATACCAATAAGAAATCAAATTTAGTTCCCTTAAGTTTGATACCTAATCTTTTAAGCAATATCAACTGTGCCTTAATGTTAAATACGTTTTTGATTATACCTGCATTTTCAATCACAGACTTTAATTCTGGTCTTTGTAAAAGTGTCACATCACGACTACCATAATAACCTGTAGCTGGGCTGCCAATCACAAAGCCTACCATGTCGTCAATATGATAATTTTGCCCTATCATTTCAATATGAAACGCGATTTTGGTACCTAACATGGCAACAGCTTGTAAATTGTCATCTTGGAGCTTTATCACATTAATGCTCTTCTCAACAGTTGTTTGGCTGCCTGAAATTTGCCCTGATTTTTGTAATGCTTTAATTTTAGCAAGCTGTTTTTTAAAATCTAAATTTTCATAGAATGTCACCAAATTATCGTAATCAATCCCACGATATTCAATTTCTTCGAGTGGCAATGCTAAGTGAGCATCTGTCAGTATTGTTGCTAATTTTCTAGCACAAAAGGCTGATTGACGATCATTAATTAAATTATCTTTTAATTTAGATTGTTTCATATCATCAACATGTGCGTATAGATTGTCAATATCGTGATACTCAGCTAACAATTTTAAAGCTGTTTTCTCACCAACCTTTGTTACACCTGGATAATTATCGGATGTATCGCCTGTAAGAGCTTTTTTTTCAATAATTTGTAACGGCTTCAAGTTAAACTTTTCCATGATATAGTCTGGCGTGTAACGTTCAATTTCCGTCACACCTTTTTTAGTCACATTAACTGTAATATTATCGGTGGCTAATTGCGTCAAATCTTGATCGCCAGTCACAATAATCACCGTGTAACCAGCTTGTTCCCCCAAACGTGAATAAGTACCAATAATATCATCTGCCTCTAAGCCTGGTTGCTCATAATTTCGCAAGCCATGTAATGCAACCATTTCACGTAAATACGGAAATTGTTCTTTAAACTCTGACGGCGCTTTTGATCGACCATCTTTGTATTCGGGAAATAACTCACCACGAAAAGTTTCCTTCCCAGAAGCTGCGTCCCATGCTACAACAGCTAAATCTGGTTGCATGGGATCCACAATTTGATCCAAAAAATTATTGAATGCTACTAGTGCGTTGGTATGCAGTCCTTTATGTGAAATCATTCTGTCAAGTTGATTGTACATAGCATAAAAAGCCCGAAAAGCAAGTGAATTTCCATCAATTAAAAGTAGTTTTTTTGTCATTTTATATTCCTTTATCTATCTTCTAGTGTAACAAAAAAACAGCCCTCAAGGCTGTTAAATTTAATACTCATGTTTATCATATTGGTTTGGAAACTTACTAATCTCTTGATCCACCAACGACACCAAAAATTCGAATTAGAGCAAAGAATAGGTTGACAAAGTCAAGATACAAACGTAAAGCACCGTTAACTGCTAACCCAGTTGTATCAGCTTGCCCAGCAAACTGGCTATACATGAGTTTTAAATTTTGGTTATCATAAGCAGTATACAACGAGAACACAATAACACTGACACCTGATATCAATAATGACACAATTCCATTATAAAATAGAATGTTCACAACTGATGCGACAACTAAGCCAATCAATAAGCCAAAAAGAATTGAACCCATACCAGTTAAATCACGTTTTGTGAAGATACCATAGGCGGCCATACCACCAAATACTGCAGCGGCTGATACAAACGCCATGGTCACTGAAGCACCTGTATAAATTGCTAACAGCAAACCTAACGTCAACCCTTCAACAACAGCAAATGCCATTAATAAGCCAAATGCTCGTGCGGGGTTTTTAAAGGTTGCACGCCCAATCATTGTCATAATTAAGATTTGAATACCAAAAAGTGCCAATGTGCCAACGATATTTCCTGCAATCAAAGCAACCACTTGAGCTAAGAAAAATTTTTGTACAACAAATCCCGTAATTGCCGTAACCATAACAGCAATTGCCATAAAGCTATACGTTTGCTTGAAAAACGCCCGCATACCCGCATCCATGCCTGTTACATCACGACGTGTATTAATATTAAAATTATCCATTTGAGTCTCCTCACATTAAGTTCTTCAAGTAAAACACTGTACCAATAACTATTTCTAGCTAACACATATTATAACAGAGAATTGATTAAATTTATATTAAATCGCTTTATTTAAAGTCCCTATTTATCACTTAACATAAGCTTTTATTGCAAATCAGTTCGTAGTTGTCCAAGCAATTTTTCATAGGCAAATTCATATTTTTCAATATCACCTGCACCCATAAATACCATGACAGCATTTTCATAAGGCATTAAGAGACTCATATTTTCTTCCTCAATAATACCACCGAATTTGCTTATCTCTGCGCCAATTTCAGCAGAAGTAACAGCACCCACTGATTCACGTGCTGAACCAAATATATTTGCCAAATACACTTTATCTGCCGCTTCCAAGCTTTTAGCAAATTCATCTTTATATGCAATAACACGCGAATATGTATGCGGTTGAAAAATTGCAATAATTTGCTTATTAGGATACTTTTGACGTGCTGCATCGAGTGTCGCATCAATTTCTGTTGGATGATGCGCATAATCATCAATTACTGTAATATCAGCAATTTGCTTTTCACTAAAGCGCCGTTTAACCCCTTGATAAGTCATTAAATACTCACGAATCAGATCTAAATCAACTTTTTCCATGTAAGCAACTGCAATCACTGCCAAAGCATTTAAAATACTATGCTGTCCAAACAATGGCACTGAAAACTCACCTAATGTTTCACCACGAAATGTCACATTAAAATGTGATCCTTGTGTTGACTTATGGATATTTTCAGCTACAAAGTCATCATTTTCAGGACTCGTTCCATAGTAATAAACCGTTGCTTTAGGACGAAGTGCACGTAAATGTGCATCGTCTCCCCAAGCAAAAATAGCTTTTTTAACGTGATTAGCAAAATCCGAAAAGGCATTTGTCACATCTTCAATATTTTTGAAATAATCGGGATGATCAAAGTCAATATTTGTTAAAATAGCATAATCCGGTGCATAATCCTTAAAATGACGTCGATATTCATCAGCCTCCGCAACAAAAAATTGCGAATTAGGTACCCCACGACCTGTCCCATCCCCAATCAAGTAAGAAGTTGGCGCGATATTTTTTAAAACATGTGCTAGTAATCCAGTCGTTGATGTTTTACCATGCGCACCAGCAACTGCGATCGAAGTTGTTTGCATGATTTGTTCTTGGACAGCTTCAGGGTAAGTCATCATAGTAACGCCCAATGCCAAGGCTCTGGCTACTTCAACTTGTTCATCAGAAAACGCATTACCACGCACAAAAATAGCCTCACGGTATTTGTCAACATTTTCTGATTGAAATGATAAAATTTTAATTCCAGCAGCTTCTAATGGAGCTTGTGTATAAGTATAAGCATCAATATCAGAACCGATCACAATATTTCCTTGATCATGCAAAATTTGAGCCAAAGGTCCCATTCCAGTCCCTTTAACACCAATAAAATAATATGTTTTAGGCATTATTTCCCCTTATTTGGTAAAAATGTAAAGTACTGCAATTCACCTTTACGTAACTCAAATATCAATTTTTTATACTGCGCATTTTCATCATTTAACGTGCGATAAGTACGCGGTGCGTTTTGTAATTTATCTTGTATTAGCATATCAATATTCAGTATCCACTAAGCCATCTTTATATAATGATTTTGCTTTATCAAAGTTAAAAGGTTCGCCAATTTCACCAAAGCTTTCTGGTAAAATGAGTGCACCAGGTTTATCAGGCGCACCGTCCAATTGTAGTTCACGACCTGAAACAATCATGCCACTTGATGGTACACCTCGCAGGGCACCGTCCCAAATTAATGCACCTGATGGCATCATAGTCCCTGGTTGTGCAACAACAACCTTGATTCCTTCACGCATATTTGGCGAGCCAGAAACAATTTGTAATACTTTCTCATCACTCACAGCTGTTGACGTAACTGATAGATGATCCGAATCAGGATGTGCCGTGATACTTTTAACACGACCAATGACTAGTTTTGATGCTTCTGCCACCAAAACATCATTAAATCCTGCTTCTCGAATCACGTTATTCACAATTGTAATTTGATCCTTATTGAGAAAAATTCGACCATTTTGTAATGTTATATTTAATTGTTTGCCCAGACCAACAATATTAAATCCTGTTGTTTTTTTTGTGTCTCTATCTTGAATACGTGTTACTTGACCATTTGTCGTGACCTGCTGCTTATCGGCATTAGGTGCTAAAACAATCACCAAAATATCGCCACATGCTTTTAAATTATAGGTTGTTATCATTTCTCAGTCCTTAACTTATTTCGTAATTTTATGGTATCATATTCATTTTAAAAATACAAAAAGCCGCTATCGCGGCCCACTTATGCTTTGCTGTCCAAATATGATAAGAGTAGTTTAGCCGAAACTTTTCCTGCTTCTACAACGTAATCATCAAATACAATTCCAGAATCACCATTTGCCAAATCTGAAACGCCTCGTAACACAATAAAGGGTGTCTTAAATTGATAAGCCACTTGTGCCACAGCTGCAGCCTCCATTTCAGCAAGCATAGCTTCAGGGAAATGTGTCAAAATACGTTGCTTAGCTTCATCTTGCACAAATTGATCGCCTGAAACAATAAGGCCTGTTTTAACTGCTGCCAACTGTGAAAACTCTCTAACAACTTGTTTATCTGCTTCATAATACAGCGGCCGATTGGGTACTTGACCAAAGTCATAACCAAATACGGTTACATCAACATCTGAATACGCAACATGCGTCCCTACAACCTCAGCACCTATTTTCAAATCAGGATCTAGCGCACCGGCTGATCCCGTATTAACAACTAAATCGGGTTGGAAATTATCAATTAACACAGTAGTCGCTGAGGCTGCTGCAACTTTACCAATACCTGATTCCGTTAGCACAACCTCATGCCCATGATATTGTCCAGTCGTAATTTCCGTACCACCATGACGTTTTGTTGCTGTATTTTCTAATGCAGCAATTAAGGTGATTTTTTCTTCCGCCATTGGCGTAATAATTCCAATTTTCATAATTAATAGACCAACAATTCATTAGTATCAGCACTTAAGGCCGTACATTATAAACTTGTCAGTAAGTTCCCTTTCATTTCTATATGTTCGTAACTCATTGCATATGTCTTTTTTTATTGATAACAAATTAATTCACAAGAAAAAAGAATGCATATGTCGCCACAATCAAAAGTAACAGTACAACAATGGTAACGTTGTAACGATGTGTCAGTCGCTTAGACTTACCTAATGCTGTGAGCTTGCCATCAGATCCGAGTTCATAACGTCCCTTGCGTGTCAGACGCATTTCTTCGCGTGTTTCTGGTGCCACAACTGTTATTTTTGTTGGGTGCTCTCTAGCATAATTTTTTTCAACTTGATTACGTTCTTTTTCACGTTTTTTTTGAGCTTTTTTGGCTGCCCTTCGTGATAGTTCTTCAGACATTTTAACCTCTTAAATATGACCAGTACAAGAATGCTAATATCGTTTTTTGATCAGTCAGTTTACCAGTTTCAAATAACACTTGCATATCATTAAATGATACTGTTACCAGATCTAAAGATTCGCCTAAATCTCTTGGTAACTGCTCCTTTTCACTAACCAATTGGAGATCTTGAGCAGTGTAAACATGCATATAAGCATCGGAAAATCCAACTGTTTCAAAAAAACCTACTACACGTTTAATAACGCCAGCAGTCATTCGTAACTCTTCATTAAGTTCACGTTCAACCGCATGTTCAGGTTGATCAAAATCGCGCTCGTCAAGTTTACCAGCAGGTATTTCTAAAATAAAATCACCAATCGACGCACGATATTGTTTTTCTAATATCATATGATCTGCATCGATAAATGCTAAGATTGCTATTGCTGGGACATGCCTTACAATATCACGCTTAGCTTGATGCCCATTATATAAGTTGACCGATTGCGTTTCAATACTAAAAATTGGCCCTTTATAAATTATTTTTGAATCAATGACATGCTCGCGCTCTGCCATTATGCATCAACTGCTTTCTTCATAATCGGACTCACTTGTGCCGCCTGATAATTTTTAAACCCCTGAACAAGCACATAATTCACTTTTTCGCCTTGAATAAGTGATTTAAATCCTATCATATCAATACCATTAAAATGCACGAATACATCTTCACCACCATCATCGGGTGTAATGTAGCCATAGCCACGTTCTTTTTGCCAAATTTTTACTATTCCTGTTTTCATATTCTTATTATATCAAAAAAAGACGCTTCTATGTCGTGTACTATAAAAATTAAATAGCTTCCTGGTTTATAGCAAATCTTTTGAACAGCAACAAGCACTTTACTTTTTGGACTCATCACAATTTTTCAATATCAGGGTCAAATTTAAATCCATTAATTGTTCCCTTTACAATCAGTTTTATTTTTTGACCACGATATTGCACACCAGGTAAAAATAATGTTTTTAACAAATCGAGCACACTGTGTCCTAATGTTTTAATAAGTTTTAAATTAGAATGTCGACGTCGAGATGTTAATAGACGATTACGATATTCAAATAAGTATCGTGGTAATCGACTTACGACTACTTCACCAACAATATCACCGGGTTCTGAATTAAATTGACTGGCATGTATCACGATTGATTGACGAACAAGGTATCCAGACATCGCACGTGCTGCACGTTCGGTATACTCAATATCATCGCCCCAAATGAAGTATTCTTTTTGAGGTAACCCAATTTTTTTAATTAGATCACGTTTAAAAATAGTGGATACAAAAGTTGCATGTTTAATGGGTAGCCATTTTTCATCACCCTGATATATTCTACGCTTGTTCCCATTTAGCAAACCTGGTATATTCATTTTAGCCCAGTTTCCATCTGTCCATACCACTTTACTAGCACCCCAACCGGCCAACTTATTATTATCAAACATATCTAATAAATTTGTTAACGCATTAGCCGTTGGCATTGAATCATCATCCATCAACCATACAAAATCGTCGTTTGTTTGTTCAAAAAATGTTCGAATACCTAAATTAAATCCACCAGCACCACCTATATTTTCAGATAAATGCACTATGATTAAGCGAGAATCTGATAAGTTGTCCAAATATTCACGTGTGCCATCAGTACTTGCACCGTCAATAATAATTAGATGTTTCAATCTATCAACATCTTGACTTAAAACCTTTTGAATTGATTTGCTTAGTAATTCTAACCGATTATACGTTACAAGAACTGCTGATACGGATAATGTTCCCATCATAACTCCTTATTTGTCTGCCTAACAGTTTATTACGGCATTAGCTGGGTATTTGTGCGAATAAAAAAGGCTTCTCGCCCTTTTCAACAAAAAGTTAATCTGTTTTAGATTTATGATTAGTCGTCAAATCTTTTGTATTTAAATCCTTTTTAATCTGGGTTGTTGATATTTCAGGCGTGCGCGCTAAATAGACAACTTCTGCATCTGTTTCATCTTGCAAAAAATCAAATTGACCAGCCCAATCATCACCCATAACAAACGTATCTACTTTGTATAACTTAACATCCGAGGTTTTTTGATCCCACGCTTCCTCTGGAATAACTAAATCAACATAGCGAATGGCTTCCAACAATTGTTTGCGCTTTTCATATGAAAAATAAGTTTTCTTTTGTTTTGAATGCCAATTAAACTCATCAGTTGAAAGTGCAACAATTAAATAATCACCCATTTCTTTTGCACGTTTTAATAAATTGATATGCCCATAATGTAACATGTCAAAGGTGCCGTATGTGATCACTCTTTTCATAGTCGATAATCCTTTAATTATTTTTCTTCTCGGGTAATATAAATTGGTCGATGTTTCGATTCTAAAAAGATAGCAGCGATATAACGACCAATAACACCCAAACTTAGCAACTGTATACCACCAATAAATAAAATAATTGTTACAATTGATGGCCAACCCGCAGCGCTGTTATTGTAAGCTAAAGCACGAATAACAATAAAAGCCGCACTCAATAGTGAGATACCAAACGAGAGGAATCCAAGACCAGTTATAATCGTTAATGGGAAAGTTGAAAATGAAACAATGCCCGCGATAGCATATTTTGATAATGACCAAAATGACCATGACGTGCTGCCCGCAACACGTTCCCTATTTTCAAATGGGATATACTTTGTTTTAAAGCCAACCCAACTAAATATGCCTTTACTAAATCGTTGATTCTCACTCATTGACAAGATTGCATTAACCATCTGCCTTGTCATCACACGATAATCACGTGCGCCATCGACAAGCTGTGTTTCACTTATTTTATTCATCCACACATAAAATTGTGCAGAAAACCATGATCGTATTTTGGCCTCGCCTGACCGATCAGCTCGTCGTGTGCCCACAGCATCATAATCGCCACTCTGGACATCCTGCAACATTTGTGGCAATAATTCTGGTGGGTCTTGTAAATCGACATCCATCACAGCAACATATTGTCCAGTTGTTTGTTGCAGACCAGCATAAAGTCCAGCTTCCTTTCCGAAATTACGAGAAAAACTAATGTAGTGGACATTTTCATCACGATTAGCTAATTCACGAAGAATACTAAGTGTGTGATCTGTCGAACCATCGTCAACAAAATGATACTGTATTGTGGCTGTTAATTTATCTTTCAGAGCAGATAAAGTATCATAAAAAGTTTGAATTGTTTCTTCTTCATTATGAACGGGCACCACAAGTGATAATACTTCTGGTTTTTCAATTGAATACTTGTCAATTTTTTCTGTCATTTTAGGTCCTAAATTTTTATGTACGCCCCATTGGGCATTTTACTTCGTGTCATCATGTGCAAAATTAAAATCTGCAGCAACGTTAAACTCTTCTCGTACAGTATGGAATGCATCATTAAATACTTGATCCATATCAAAATAACGGTATTTACCTAGTCGACCACCAAAAATAATTTCTGGATGTTTTTGGCGTGCCTCTTGTGCATATTGCTTGTAAATTTGTGTGTTTTTATCATTATTAACTGGGTAATACGCTTCTTTCGATCGATCCCACTCTTGTGGATATTCTTTGGTAATGATTGTCTTACCTGCATCCGCCAAGCCATCAAGATGGCGCCATTCCATTACGCGCGTATAGGGTGTTTTAGCATCTGTATAATTAATCACTGCATTCCCTTGATAATTATCAGAATCAATCACTTCACTTTCAAAGCGTAATGAGCGATACTCTAACTCACCAAATTGATAATCAAAGAATTGATCAATCATCCCAGTATACAAAACCCGCGGAAACTCTGACAATAGTGTTTCTTTGTGATCAAAAAAGTCTGTATCGGTTAACACATCAATTAAACCTTGTGATTGTGATAACATCCGCTCAAATATTTGCGTATAACCACCAACCGGTATCCCTTGATAACGATGATTGAAATAGTTATTATCGTAAATAAAACGTACTGGTAATCGTTTTATAATAAACGCCGGTAGTTCGGTTGCTGGACGTCCCCATTGCTTTTCAGTATAACCTTTGATTAATTTTTCATAAATATCAGTACCAATCAAAGAAATAGCTTGTTCTTCCAAATTACGTGGTTGACGGTTTCCTAAATCTTTCAACGCCAATTCGCGTTGCTCAGCAATTTTTGCCTGCGCTTCATCGGGCGTCTTCGTTCCCCACATTTGATAAAATGTATTCATATTAAATGGCAAATTATATAAAGTGCCCTGATAATTTGCGACAACTTGGTTTTGATAGCCATTAAATTCAGCAAATTGGCGAATATAATCCCATACTTCCTTATTATCCGTATGAAAAATGTGTGCACCAAAATCATGAACTGTAATACCATGTTCTACATGTGTATGGGTATTTCCAGCAATATAAGGCCGCTTTTCTACGATCAACGACTTTTTTCCACGTTTGGCTGCTTCATATGCAAAAATCATGCCAAATGGCCCTGCACCAACAATTAAATAATCATAATTTTTTGTATTAAATTTATTTACCATAATATCTCCATTATACCTGAGACGCATCAACTTTGCATATTGTAAAACATTTTTTTGCGAATCAATTTTTAATTAACGACATGAAATTTTTAAGTCTTTTTTGATAATAGCGTACTGAAAAAAATGAGACGAAATATAGAAAACAGGAACATAGTATATCTACTATAACTGCTTCAATATATAAACAAATCTGTATCAAATATAGTCATGCTCATCTTATTAACTTATTCTGTTCAACCAACGTTTCAGTATTATGAGTTAAATTATTGTCATAACCTTATATTTTAATGCCTAAAATAATTTTTGTAACTTTCTTACATTTCCAATCATTTTAATAATTGTTTGACTTTCATTGTATGCAGACATTAACAATATTAGTTTTTCTATCCTTTAATATCATTTATTCTCGATTCTACAATATTGTATGCCATATTTTATTGATTATTTCACATCATTATACATTATTTAAAACTTTTATAACAATAAATAAGTATATATTTTATCTACCATGAATACATATTATTAGTTTTAAAAACAAAAAAGCACCCCACATATATGCAAAGCACTACGTTAATTACAGTATGTCTATTTTATACCTGTTACATCTTTAAAAATTCAAGTTTATTCAGAAAAAATAGAATTAAAAATGTATAATTCCCGCTACAGTCGAGTCTACCCTAATTATTCTTTCATGATATGCCAACCCACTATAATTACCTTCAATTATGTTAAATGTTCCATCATTGTTTATACTAGTAACATACGCGACATGGCCTTCAGCATATGGATACAATGAAGTTCCCCCTTTAAATGAAATAGCAGTGCCAGGTTCTGGAATTAAATCAACCCGAAGTCCTTTATTCCTTGCACAGCTTGCCCACTCAGATCCATTGCCTAGTCCTCTAATTACCGAGTCTGGAACTCCCTGAGCACTTAAAACGCCTGCGACAAATGCTGTACAATTATGACTATAGTAGCCCCAGCCGCCGTTATTGTATCCATTAATACCAGCCTCTTTAGCATTTTTAGGAACAATAGTACTATCATCAGATATAGCTCCGGTTACTTTGTCGAAGTAATACCAATTATTATCAATTTTTTGTTCACCATAAATCATTTGACCTTGACTATTATAATAAACTGTTTTATTGCCTAAATTTTGAAAGCCTATTGTCATTGCTCCGGTTATTTTATCAAAATAATACCAATTATTATCAATTTTTTGTTCACCATAAATCATTTGACCTTGGCTATTATAATAAACTGTTTTATTGCCTAAATTTTGGAAGCCTATTGCCATTGCTCCGGTTACTTTGTCGAAGTAATACCAATTATTATCAATTTTTTGTTCACCATAAATCATTTGACCTTGGTTATTATAATAAACTGTTTTATTGCCTAAATTTTGAAAGCCTATTGTCATTGCTCCGGTTATTTTATCAAAATAATACCAATTATTATCAATTTTTTGTTCACCATAAATCATTTGACCTTGATTATTATAATAAACTGTTTTATTGCCTAAATTTTGGAAGCCTATTGCCATTGCTCCGGTTATTTTATCAAAATAATACCAATTATTATCAATTTTTTGTTCACCATAAATCATTTGACCTTGGTTATTATAATAATATACTTGACTATTATTATTTATAAATCCATTTTGAACATTATTACTCACAAATGCATTACTATCATCGTCAGCTAGTTGACTTAACAGTGCACCATGTTCATTAACAATTTCTTGATTATTTATATTAGCAGAAACTGTTGTTTCCTTAATAATCATAATATTAATTAAAACAAATGGTATCATTATAATTTTTAAAAAAGTATTTCTACTCATTATTTCTTCTTTCTTCTTAGAAAAACATCTACGTGTACACTATGCTATTGCTAAGTATAAAACGTTAAAGCTCAAAACAGTTAACTTCAGTAAATTAAAAATAATTAAATTATTTACTATCCCAAATTATGCACTACTCTGAATGAACAATACCAAAAATACAATATTGGTTTAACCTCAAACTATATGTGATGTAACATGAAATTCAGTTTTTATGAAAACATTTCCCAACTCTTTACACAATTCGCCCTATGCCGATTTTTCGGGCCAAAAATCTCCCCCCCTTAAGCAACCAATTTTGTCTTTCCATGAAAATAACGGGAACTTCTTGATAATTGATATGATTTTTATCCAACCAAACATCCAACAAACGCTCACTTAAAAATCCATAAACTCTTTGTTCATAGTGATCCCACTGCACAACATCATCTTGTATTTGCACTTCAACTGCAAATAGTATATCAAATAACCAGTCCATATACGCGTCAAATTTATTTCGCTTCATAATGAACATATTGAACATATGTGCCCAGCTATGTGCCATATTTCGATCGTAGGAATCTAAATAGTCTGGTTGACGTGTTGCAATCACAGAACGTAAGACATCTAATGATTCACCATGATGTGCATGACGGTAATGTGACTGACTACTTTCAATCCAGTATCGTCGCTTTTTAGGTACGATAACAGCGGTTGTTTGTAACAACTCACGTAAATCCGGCTCAGATAAAATTGCACTCAAACTTTTTTTCTTCGAAATTGAAAAAAAACGGCGATAATGTACAAGTCCAATAACATCTGCATCAGAATTATGTCTTGCCCAATATAAAGCTGTTAATTCATTGAAATATGGATTTTTAGCAGAAATATTGACCCCATTATTATCGTATAAAAATCCAGCAAATTTTTCAGAAGCAAGTGCTGACCCAACTTGAATCGGTGTATACATACATTCTTTTTGAGGCATTGATGCTTTTTTGTGTGCTGCTACCAAGATTTGAATTTTATCAACCATATTTTTTTACCAAATCACCTAGCTCTACAATATCGAATTAGCTAGTAGAGACTATTATTTTATTTTAACGTTACCTATTTTTTATATAAAGCTAGCATTGGCTTATTTAGATCTTTCATCAGTTTAATAGGCCCCTTTAGATTTAAAAATTGCAATCACGTTTCTAAATACGATACTAATATCATAAAAAAAGCCTGCATTTGCAACATACTCTAATTCTATTTGTGTTCGTTCTGGATATTCAATGAGTGACCGACCACTAGCTTGCCATAGACCCAATGCACCAGGTCTAACTGACAAGAATATATCCTTTTGATCACCATATTCTTTTAGTTCTTCAGCAACAATCGGACGCGGCCCGACTAAACTCATATCACCAATCAACATATTCCAAAATTGTGGTAATTCATCAATGGTTGAACGACGTAAAAAAGAACCTAATTTTGTAATTCGTGGGTCTTCTTTTGTTGGTAGTTTATAACCACTAGCAACATATTTTTCGTATAATACCTTATCTGCTTTTAAAATTTCCTCAGCGTTTGGAACCATTGAACGGAATTTATAAATGTGAAACGGTTTACCATCTTTACCAATTCGTTGTTGTTCAAATAACGCCGATGATTTTGGACTATCTATTTTTAAAATTACAAATACTATCACAAATATGGGAGATAACACAATTAATCCAAGTAACGCAAAAACCACATCAATGAGTCGTTTAGTAATTAAATATGATTTGTGTTTTGGCTTGATTTTCAAATTTTTAACCTACTTTTACAAATATTTTGCATCGAATTTTGCATCTTGACTTGTTAGTATTTTTGGCCCTTCTTTTGTAATTGCTAGTGTATGTTCATATTGCGCTGACCATGAGCCATCACTAGTTGTAACAGTCCAACCATCTTCAGCCGTATCATCAGTATCAACTTCCCAGCCACCAATATTAATCATTGGTTCAATCGTGATAACCATGCCTTCGCGTAAACGAATGCCATGACCTGGTTTACCATAATGTGGCACTTGTGGTTCTTCGTGCATTGTTGGCCCAACACCGTGACCAATATACTGGCGTACATCACCGTAATGATTTTCAACTTCAGTATATTGCTGAATTGCATTGCCAATATCGCCAATACGATTACCAATAACTGCTTGATCAATTCCTAAATACATGGCCTTTTTTGTCACAGCCATTAACTTTTGTATTTCAGGTGTTACTTCGCCCACAGCATAAGACCACGCTGAATCCGATACAGCGCCTTTAAGCGCAACGACTGTATCTACCTTGACCAAATCACCATTTTTTAAATGTAACCCTTTACGAGGCAATCCATGAGCTACTTCATTATTAACACTAATTGTTGTTGCATACTTAAAGCCTTCAAATCCAATTTGTGAAGGTACAGCACCATGGCTTTCAATATAGTCACGTGATTTTGTTTCAATTTCCCATGTATCAATCCCTGGTTTAATTAAGTCTTGTAACATATGATGCATACCAGCAATAATTGCACCAGATTGGCGCATTGCTTCTATTTCTCTTGGTGATTTTAAAGTAATCATTTTGTATCTTCTTTCTGTAAAACAAGTCGCTTATAGCTTATTATTTAATTAACAATACCTTACATTATACCTTTTTTAACCTATAAAGTGTTGTTTATTAAAAAACGTGTCAAAAAAAACAACCAGACGGTTGTTAGTTAATTTTACTTATTTAGTTAGTGTCAACACGTGCCAATGATGCTGCGCCAATGACGCCAGCATCATTACCTAGTTCGGCTAATTTAACACGTGTTGTACTTCTAACTGTTGGAAAAGCAAATGTTTGCCAATTTTTTTCTACACGGGCACGTAAAAACTCTCCCGCTGCGGCCACACCACCACCAATAACAACAGCTGATGGATTTAATATGTTAGACATAGCTGCTGTAGCATAGCCTAAGTAATATGCCACTTTATCAATAACTTTATTAGCCAAAAAATCACCATCTTTTGCTAAATCAAACACAATTTTTGAAGTGACTTCATCCCCATTAGCAATTAATTGTTTTAGCTTTGATGAACCAACATACTCTTCAGAAAAATCTTGTGCTAAGTGTACAACACCGGTCGCCGAAGTATATTGTTCCAAGCAACCTTTGTTCCCACAAGTACATAAGTAACCGTTGGGTTCAACAACAACATGCCCAATTTCACCACCTGCACCGGCAGTTCCATGAATCAGTTGACCATTGGAGACTAAACCACCACCAACACCGGTACCAAGTGTAATAAATGATACCTCATCATCATTATTACCAGCACCTCTCCAAGCCTCACCAAGTGCTGCAGCGTTAGCGTCATTGTCCAGCGTCAACAAAAAGCCAGTACCAGATTCAATGTCTGCTTTAACATTTTGTTCTGTCTTCCAATTTAAGTTATAAGCACCAGTCACGGTACCAGTCGTCCGGTTTACCGTTCCAGGTGTACCCATGCCAATCCCAATCACACGCTTTGGATCTAATTGATATAAGTCAAGGTGGTGATTAATTGATTCAATAATATCTGGTACAATATGTACTCCATCATCAAAAACATTCGTTTTAATTGACCATTTTTGTTGAATTTCACCAGTTTCAGTTAAAATAGCAAACTTAATTGTTGTGCCACCAAGGTCAACACCGATTAATTTATCTTTAGCCATTATCTTAAAAGTGCAACATACCGCCATCGAAGAGAGTAGCTCTCTAACATACGGTGCAGCACACGTTTCCTCCTAGTAAGTTGATTACCCACTCATTTTAACAGAAAACACCTGCAAATTGCAAGCGTTTTCATAACTTTCAGTAAACAATTATTGATCAGAATTAATCACTTGGATTTTCTTCTTCCAATCGATGTTCATGCGCCAATATTAACTTCATTGTGGCATATTTTTTATTATCAATAACGTCTGCTTTTTTTAAATTATCAACTTCCAATGCAGCTATCTCAATATCCCACAACCGTTTGCCAACATGAATATAAACCCCAAACGTTTTTAAATAAGTTAGTATGTCATAAAAATTTTTCATGAAACGCCTCCTTTTGCGATCAAAGCAAGTGCAAGTATCAAAACCGTTACCACACCCATTGTCAGTCGCCAAGCCATTGGATATTTTCCAGAGCGACCATAGAAACCAAACATAACAGCAAACATCATGCCACCGATTAAACCACCAATGTGTCCCCACATATCAATGCCTGTCGAAAAAAAGCCAGACATTAGATTTAGAACGACAAAAAGTCCCATCATCGTCCCTTGCGCACGGATACGAGAGTCATGCTTAAATTGTACAGCATATAATATCAATCCACCAAACATACCAAAAAGCGCCGAAGAGGCACCAACAGAAACAGTCAAAGGTGCAAATAAATAAGACATAATATTACCGACAATACCGCCAAATAAATACAATCCTAAAAACTTACGACTACCAAATGTTTCTTCAGCAATGGGACCAATGAACCATAGCGTTAGCATATTGGTCAGTATATGCATGACCCCCGCATGTAAAAATAATGGCGTTACTAACCGCCAATATTGATCATACACTTTAATATATGGTCCCCATTTTGCACCAAAAGCTACTAGTATGCTACCATTATCGGTTTGTCCCCGTCCAATCAGAAATTCGGCGAAAAAAACAAGGACAGTTAGGACAAAAATACTGATTGTCACTGGTGTATTCTTAAATTGTTGTTTCAGAGTTAATAACATAATCTTTATTTTACACTATTCTTGATGAGAAAGATCAATCAAACAGTTTGTCTGCGTCTATCCATTCACATGAGGTGGTGTCACACTGATTACTTGACCAACGCTTAAAGCGATAATTTGTGGGTCATGAAATGTATATGTTGGGAATTCTTGTTGCAAGGCTTGCTGATATAGTCTTAGTTGACCTTGGTATCGTGTTTTTACTTTTTGTAACTCCTCTATCACACGATCATGCCTAATAAAATCTGTCTTATAATCAAAAATAGTAATTGCTTGCGTTGACTCATCAATAAAATAACCGTCAATAATACCATGAACTAATACCGGCGCATCATCAGTCAATGTTTGGTAAATACGATTAGCTGGCATAATCATTGCAAATGTCGCTTCTCGTTGCAATGTATCTGCATGTTGTTGCAAACGCTTAGCGAATGGTGTGTCCAAAAAAGCCATTAATTGTTCAATATTAATTAAAGCTGCAACCTGTGGCAAAATGCGTTTACTATTGACTAAATTATCACGTAATTCTTCTAGTGTTTGCCTTGTTTGTATTTGCTTAAAATCGATCAGTTGTAATAATAGATGTGTCGCTATACCCACTGCCGCACTTGATGGTTTATGCGAACCATCGGTCATAAATCCCGGTAGCATTAAACTTTGATTAACTAATTCATTAGCAGGTTTGAAATCACCGTCTTCATCGATGTCTAAGGTCTTCAAGTTAAGAAGATCTGGATCTTCAAATAAGCGTTTCATTTCAGTAACAGATTGGTAAGCTGCTGTACTACTAGCAATTTTATTTTTATAATCATAGGCCAAAATTTTTTGAGCCTGCGCATAGTCATTTGCATCATATGATGCGTTTAGTATTTTTTCATCAGCGCCGAATGTATCTGATGAATGTTGTAAAACAATGTCATTTTCGGAAATAAAATTCACAGTTAATTCGGCATCCAGTAGCGTTTCTGAACCTAATAAACGCGGTACATCCCCGTCACCTAGCCAATTTTCAAGGACATCATTTTTAGTACGTGCTAAACTAATGATTAACCATGCCAAATAAGATTTTGCCGTCAAACGTAAATCCTCATTTAAAAATTGACCAGCAGTATTTTTAGCACGTTGCCACAGATCAGATAATTGTTTGTTTTGCCCATTCTCATCAACTGCAACCGTTCCAATGACATATATCTGCTGTTCAGCACGTGTCAATGCCACATAAAGCAACCGCATTTCTTCCGACCAACTTTGCCGTTTAATGGCTTGTTGCACTGCTAATTTTTGCAAAGTTGGCATAGATACCAACGCGTCAGGTTGTAAATAATCAATACCAATGCCTGCGTCTTTTTGAATTAAGACCTTACCTGTCAAATCTTTTGTATTAAATGCTTTATCAAATTCTGGTAAAATTACGATTGGAAATTCTAGTCCTTTTGAGGCGTGAATCGTCATCAGACGAACTGCTTGTGCATCAGATTCTTGTGGTGCTTCCCCTAATTGACCATCATTTTCTTGCAGCTGTTCGATATAACGCACAAATCTAAACAACCCAGCATTCGTATTGTTTTGATAAGTGCGTGCATACTCATACAAAGCATGCAAGTTAGCCTGCCTTTGTGTCCCGCCAGGCATACCTGCAACATAATCTAGCCAAGCTGTATCATCAAATATGGTCCAAATTAATGTGACCAAATCATTTTGAGTAGCCAATAAATGCCACTTATCAAACAAAGCGATAACTTTTTTACTACGTGGACTATTTTCAGAAAATTTTTGTAATGCTGACCAATAATCATGCTTCTGATCTGCTAATCGTACAGCTGCAAGATCATTTTCTGTAAAATCAAACAACGGTGAACGTAGCACAGCAACCAATGGTATATCTTGATGTGGATTATCAATCACACGTAAAACATCAAGAATTAAATAAACTTCCATGGTTTGAAAATAATTACCCACAGATTCTACTTGAACAGGAATACCAGCATCTCTCAAAGTAGCCACTAAGTCTATATAACCGGATTTTGATCGCGTTAGAATTGCGATATCAGCATAATTAACAGGCCGCATACCTGTTGGCTTGCTTTTACGATCAAATAACGTCGTTTCCCGTAATTTTAAAATTTTATCAGCCAATTGTGCATACTGTGCTTGGCGTTTTTCAAATACCTGTGTCTCTTCTTGATCGTTCACTAAAGGATCCGAAGTCTGCTTTGTTATGATATCAATGTCAAATACCGCTGGTACTGCAGTTGGATATGTCGCTTTTGGAACTAACTTCGCCTCACCAGCATACGCAATATCCCCTAATTTTTCATCCATTAATTGCGTAAATATCAAATTTGTCATTCGTGTCACGTTATTTTGTGATCGAAAATTATCAGCTAACTCAATCCGACTATCATCATTTTCTGTCGTGTTAAATTGCTTATACTTGCTTGTAAATAATGTGGGATCTGCTTGACGAAAACCGTAAACACTCTGCTTGACATCCCCAACCATATACATATTTTTCCCGTTCGATACAAGAGACAATAGGGTTTCTTGTAACTGGTTAATATCTTGATACTCATCAACTAATATTTCAATAAATTGTCCATTAACTGTTTTTCGCGTTGGTTCATCAGCTAATATTTGCAATGCTAATGCACCTAAATCCGGAAAATCAACCAGCTTATTTTCCCGCTTAGATTGTGCAAAGGTCACACGAAAAGTTTGTGTGACGACAATTAGTGTGCGCACTAATTCGTCCGTTGCGCGTTGTATTTTTTGCCAATTTGCTTGATCAAATCTAAAAAATGAGTCTATTAGTTGGTTTAAATCAGATTTAGAGCCGACAATTTTATTTTTAATCGCAGTCACCTGAGCCAAAATAGACAGCATGTCTGGTTCGTCTTTTATCCCCTTACTTGCCCGAGTTTCAATACTTACCTTTGGCATTTGAATTACTTTTTCACGTAAGTTATCCCATGTCGTACCCATCAAATCTGACTGAATGTGCTGCAAGTAGTCAACAATAGTCATGAACCCTGCTTGTGTTTTTTTAAACTCGGGTATGCCTTCAACTAAAGATTGCGCTGACGTTGCTGAACTTAAAAGGTGTTTAATCATGTCAGATATTATTGGCAATATGTCATTTTGATATATAGTTGACTGCGTGATATCACTAATTTTTGATATGTCATTATCATTTAAATGTTGCAACCACGCATCACCGTCTGGTCGTGCTTCTGCAAAATCTGCCAATTTTAAAACAATTTGTTTCAATTGCGTATCATCACTTGGGCTACTGAAATTAGTGACCAGCGCTAAAAAATCTGCATGATTTTCGTGAGACTCTTCATAAAATGACGCAAATACTTCGTCTAACACATCTTGGCGTAATAAGTCGCGTTCCGCAGTATCTGAAAGTAATCGAAACTGTGGATCTAAACCAATCACATGATAATAATTTTCAATTAAACGCAAGGCATAGGCATCTATTGTTGAAATATTAGCCGCTGGTAGTAACAACAACTGTTCTTGTAAGAAACGTTTCATCTGGCTATCAGCCGTTTTCATTCGTTTTTCAAGTGCTGCTTCCAAACGTTCTCGCATTTCTTTAGCAGCTGCATTAGTAAATGTCACAATTAAAAAATTTTCAACACTAGTCCCAGACAAAATTTTTTGAATGAGACGCTCAATTAAAACAGTTGTTTTACCAGAACCAGCTGAGGCTGCGACTAAAATATTATGCCCTGTTTCTTCAACTGCACGTTGCTGATTAATTGTAAATGTTGTCGCCATTATCATCTGCCTCCTGTAAAATTTTTAAAATATTGGCCTTGCCTTTAGGTGCTTCTGGTCGATAAGTATCACCTAATGATCGATCAAACCGTAAAATATCACCATATGGTGTGTACTGTAAACTTGCTGCCGTAGGTTTTAAAGGAAAAAGGCCTGCCAATATTCTCTCTCCGGCAAACATAATATTATCAGTATTACGTTTTAATAATAATGCAAAATCCTGCGCAGCTACAAAATCACTATTGGCGTAAAGTTCCCCATCATTTTTCTTCTTGAGTTGGTAAAATTGTGAGATATTACTGTCAGATAAATTATCTAAACTATCAATATAATCTTCTTCTGAAACAAATAGGCCGCGATATTTAAAAATATCTGGTCTCACTTGCCCATCTAAAAGGGCACTAACATCACCTTTAAAATCTGATATCAGTCGCTTTTGTGGGGCTATTTGTGCAAAAAACGCCCCGCCAATGGCTTCAACACCAAGTGCTTCAGCATTCATTTGCGCTGCCTGCCAATAAGTTAATAATTGCATTTGTAGCCCATCAAATGCTTGCCCCCAATCAAATTGTTTTCCACTAGACTTATAATCAATAATTGTACCAAATACTTGTGTGTTATCTTGAATATCAAAACGATCAATTTTACCACGCACTTGCATATTAATTTGTCCCCGAGAAAATTTTAAAGCTGGTAACGCATTTTTATCCGGAAAGCCAAACAATTTTTCGACAGCACTAGGTCGCGCAATATTAACACGAGCAGCACGCTGTAAATTAGTTAACAATGTCTCACTCACTTTTTGCAAATAATCTCTTATGGCACGCATTTTACCATTCTCTTGTAGCAAGTTATACTCTGGTAACATGAGTTGGGAAGCCAATTCTTGCTGTAATAACATCATCAAGGCTGATGTTTTAATATCTCGTAAGCTAATATTTTCTTGAATTAAGCGCTGTAATACAGCTTCAAGCACTGCATGATAAAGTGTCCCTGTTTGGGCCACGTTCAACTCATTAGTCGCACGTTCTTTTAATTTCAAACCATATTGCAGAAAATAGCCTAAGGGATTATTATAATAACTTTCTAACTGAGATATGGAAACGTTTAATTGTTCACCAAATAGCGCCTGTACAAATTCCGGCTTTAAAGTCTGAATCGTATTGCGATAGTTTGGCGCTTGTAAAACACGCATCAAACGCTCTTTTTGTTGCTGACTAATAGCATTTTGAACTGCTTTAAAAGCTGCCGTTGCTTGTTGTGTTGGTATAATTTTAACTAATTCAGACAACGTTGCTCGAGGTGTACCAATATAATGCTTCAACAAATCAACACTGCTAGATGGTACATTACTAATTTTTTTAATCGTAATATCAAAAGTATCAATTAATCTTTTGAAAAAAGGCGATATTTCCGATATTTTACCAGTTGCATCTAATATGGGATATGAGAATGTGACCCCACTTGTTGTCGTCGCCAAAGCACCATAAAATAGTAGGTTTTCTTCTGCCATTTGTTGTTGTGCTGTATTTTGTAAATACTTTGTTGTGCCAGCTTCTTGCAAAGCTGGTTGTACAATTAATCTTTCAGCATCATTAATTAACGCAGTTGTTTTTGTTTGTGCTGGTAAATTTGTACGTGTACCACCAATAAAAAAAAGTTGTTTATAATGATTGCTTTGAACAATACCTGCTTCAGATATTGTCAACTGGTCCAAATTATTAGGAATTCCAGAAAATTTTGCCCCAGAAAAGCCAGCATTCAATACTTCTTTAAATATTGTCAGGTCAAATGTTTGATCGCCATTGATTGCTACAATATCATCAAGTGTTTGAATAAATAGTTGCCAAACCTGTTCCCCTTGACGTGAACGCGTTAATTCACCTGCCGCAAGTAAGACATCACGTTGTTCTAAAATAGCACTATCAACATGGTATTTTTCTAGCCACAGTACCAAATTTGTGGCTGCTTGTCGCATTGTTTTTGCTTGATCCAATTGTCGCTGTAAATCATCAAATGCTGACAATATAAATCGACGCATTGTTTCAATTCGTCGATTGACTATACTGTCATCTGAAGTAATTGTTGCATCATCCTCGTCTACTGAATCAACAACTGTGAATAGTTCAAATGGTTTATCTAAATTACGCCAAGTTGTTTCATAGGGTCGATTTGCGTAAAGATAATTGTCAAAATAACCCATCACATCGAAAAATTCTGTTTCAGAAACTAATGCATCATCCAAGTATGGACGTAATAAACTTGTTTTCAAAATAGCCATCACATTTTGGTATTGAAACCTATCTTTTTGCGGTAATAACAAATTCAATAGTAACTCAACCAATGGATGATTAGCCATTGGTTGATCATTATCAAGAAAGTAAGGCAAGTCAAATTGTGACATCACTTCTGGTATATGTGCAGTATACGGTGTTAAATCACGCGCCAGAATTAAAATATCACGTAAACGCAGTTCAGGTTCACTAACGAGTAACTGTCGAACGCGTCGCGCAACTTCTTGTATTTCAACAATTGTATTTTCAGCAGCAAATGTCTGTAAGTTAACATGATCTTTGTCACCATTAAAAGCGCGGTATTCACCTAAACTTTCCCAAGCCAATAACACTTGTTTTGTTGTTTGGCTTAGATGACGTAACTGTTTTGGCGCGTTGATCTGCACTTTTTGCTCAAATATTTGAGCAGTATGTATGAGCTGTTGCGCTGTATACATCGGTTTATTAAAGACATCGCCATCTTGTTGTTTTCCTAATCTATCAGCCTGCCCTAAAAGTGCAATTGATACTGGATATTTTGCAATCAATTGCGTGATCACCTGCATCTCAGCACTCGTAAAACCATTAAAACCATCAAAATAAAATGCCACATTTTTTAGTGATGATCCCGCTAACTGCATAGCAAAAAAAGGCAAAACTTCTTGAGCAGTTATGTATTCCTGCCCTATTTTTCTATCTAAGGCATCGGCAACAATTGCTAAATCACGTAACTTGCTGCCAAGTGTTTGGTGTAAAAAAGTGGCATCATTACTCGTATCGTTTAAAATTTGCAATAAATCTTGTGGCGTAATATGACTGGCACGTAACTCTACTAACTGTTTGACTAGTGCTGATATGAAGCCACTTTTAGATTGCATACGTGCAAAAATAGGTAATTGTCCTGCATAGTCCCGCAATATATCTGATACCATAATAAATAAACCAGTATTTTGTATGATATTTGGCTGTATATCAGGCGAATTTTTTAACAACGCCCACGCCAATCGTGATAATGAGTATACTTGTAATCGACTTTGTGCGTATAATTCTTTTTTAGGATTTTGACCATTTATTATTGCAAATTGTTTTAGAACATCAACCTCACTATCAAACTTAACATGATTTGGTACGATATAATAAACCGTTAGCGTTTTATCTTGTTGCATTTTCGTCTGTACATCTTGTAATAAGGCATGACGTAAATCAGTGCGTGCATGATTCATATAAATTGTTAGTGCCATTTGACCCTCTTTTCATACGTACCCGAAAACGAATATGTTATCTCACATATCAGTTATTCTTTCTATATTTTATCACACAAAAAGACACACAAATATTTGCGTGTCTTTCCTTTCAACGACGATCTTTAAGCCGCTGCTGCATCAAATGTTGATATCTTGCATACCACACATCAATATAACCTTGTGAAAAAGGTCCTGTGCCGTCATTAATCCAGTCCACTAAAATTTTGACATGTGCTTTCAAAATTTGATCGATTTCTGGTGGGTAATGCCATTTTTTACTATGAGCAGCATATTCATCTGCATCAAGTAAATGCTTTTCCCCATCTGGAAAAACTTTAACATCTAAATCGTAATCAATATATTTTAGCGCCTCTTTGTCTAGCACATAAGGAGATGCTAAATTACAGTAGTACGACACACCGTTATCACGTATCATTGCAATAATATTAAACCAATACTTCTTATGAAAATAAACAATCGCCGGTTCTCTAGTCACCCAGCGACGGCCATCATCTTCCGTTACTAAAGTATGATCATTTAATCCAATAATAGCATTTTCACTGGTTTTCAAAACCATGGTATCGCGCCAAGTTCGATGCAACGAGCCGTCATGCTTGTAACTTTTGATCGTGATGAAATCACCCTCGCGTGGCCCGCGATTCGACTTATCAAAGCTCATGATCGTACCTACTCTTCTGACACCGAATTTCTATTTAATTGTATCAAATTTCACGATCAAATGATAGACTACAAGTCATTGCGATGATTATTGCTACGCACAAAATGTTGCGTGTTTGTTTTTTGGTTAGATTTTTTAGCAGAGATAAGCTGTTTTTTTAATTGCATAATAATTAATTTTAAATTCGGAAATTGATTTTTTAATGTCTTGATTTGTTGCTCCATATAACTATCGGTTCTGCCTGCTTTTTGCAAACGTTGTAACTCTTGTGATATTTTATCCGCTTGTTGCTCTGCCACTGAAAGTTTTGTTTGTATGACTTTTGAATCATAAATCTGCATGATTAAGACTCACTTTCAAGTGCTAACATGATGGTATCAATAACCTCACGACTATAACCTTTGGTATAAAGATGGCTTTTTGTCTTATACTGTCGTTGACTCAATGGCTCATTTCGATAACGATGCCAGAGCTTTTCGGCTTGTCTTTTAACATTATCTAACTCAGTTGTATCATCATTTCCAACATCGAGTTCTGATACCACAGTTTGACCAATATCAAACGAAAATCCTTTATTGGCTAAAGCTTGGATAATTTTTTGTTGCTTGGCACGTGTGGATTCACGTTTGTAAGTATTAGCAAATTTAATCGCCATTTTTTGAGCAATTTCAATTTGCTCTTCATAAGTGTAAGATGCAAGTGCCTTCTCAATATCGTCTTCTAATATCCCAGCCTGCTGCAAATCCATTTTTATAGTATTGGGTCCTTTGGGACTAATTAATTTCTTTGTTGACACATAGTGCATAGCATAATTAGCATCATCAAGATAGCCTAATTCTTTTAATTGCGCAACCACCTGTACCTGTATATCTTCAGAAACTGCTTTTTCAGTTAATTTTTGTTTCACTTGTTTAATTGTCCGTAAAGCATGACCCAAGTAGTTTATTGCTGTATTAAACGCTTTAGCAACTTCATCGTCATGCTTGATTTGTTCAATCAACGTATCATCAAGCTCACGACCCTTTGCTAAGCCATATTTAATTAATACACTTTCAGACACACCAAATGCAAATTGTTTGTCTAAATCAATGCTGTAACGTCCGAGCTTTTTTTGTGTCGCAATTTTCGTAATTGTTTTCATATGTCTATTGTACGCAAAAAAAGACCAAAGTGCTTATTTTGTTAGTAACACACGTACTAAATTGACGCACACATCGTAAAAATTTTGGATTAAAAACGCTAATTTGACATTTACTAATTTGATTATTCAAAGTTGAGAAAAATATGCTATAAGTTTTTTACTAATCATAGTTAGTTCTAGTGCAGTAACACTTCCAGCGTCATGGTGATCTTATTAGATTCATATTTTTAAAACAGTTGCTATCATCTTTAATCTTGTCAATCCATCAAAATAAAAGCACAAAAAAAGTGGATTTCGCCACTGTTAAATTAATGCTCTGCAAATAGTCAAGTGTTTGTTGACAAAGCAGTATAGATAGATTTTTTGACTACTATAAAACATTTTCTAATCCAATTTTTAAATCATTTATTTTTTCAACACCAGCTAATGAACGCAAAACGCCTGGTACAAAAGCCAATCGGCTCGTTGTGCTTTGTGTTAATGTTAATTGTTCATCAATACCACCAAAATAAACACTTTGTTGTGCGATATACCCTGGTAAGCGTAGCGCATGAACAGGAATATCTGACACGCGCTGCCCACGTGCTTCACCATCACTTGTTTTTTGTGCTGCATTAATCCGTTCGTTTGCAATCAATTTAGCAGTTTGTACAGCAGTTCCTGATGGGGCATCAATTTTTTTAGGATTATGCGTCTCAACAATTTCTACATCAGGAAAATATTTTGCAGCTTGTTGTGCAAATTGCATTAACAATACAGCGGAAAGGCTGAAGTTGGGCACAATTAAAATACCATGTTCTGATTGCTCACGTAATTGTGTCACTTGCTCTTCAGTCAAACCAGTGGCGCCAATAACAATTGCCATATTATGCTTTATAGCCCACTGCGCATTTTCAAATACAGTCGCTGGTGTACTAACATCTAAAAAAATATCTGCTGGTTCAATTATTTGATCACGTGATGTCCAAACAGGATACTGACTTTCATGGTGATGGCCGCTTAAAATACCGACAATTTCATAATCAGTTGCTGCCAAGCCTTCTTGAATGGCCAAACCCAATTTACCAAAGCCACCAGCCAAAATTATTTTTGTCATGAATTAGTCTCCAAAAGTCCATCAAGCGTTTTCTTTTCTTGTTCTGTCAATGGCAAAATTGGTAATCTTGCAATATTTTTTACCAAACCTTTTTCACTTAATTTTGCTTTGACCGGTGATGGTGATGGGAACGCAAACAAAGCGTTCATGCGTGGTGTTAGGTAACGCTGTATGCGGCCGGCTTCACGCCAATTATTAGTATTCATTGCAGCAAATAAATCAGTCATTTCCTTACCATATAGGTGTGATGCAACTGAAATAGTTCCGGCACCACCTTGGGCATAAGCAGCTAGTGTTTGTGCATCCTCACCTGTATAAACAGCAAAGTTTTCTGCTTGTGTGTGTTCAATTTCAGCACCTATAAATTCCGCTGAAGTTGTTTCTTTAATTGCATTAATATTCTTGTGTTGTGCTAACTTTACAACACTGTCAACAGTAAGTCCTACTGCAGAACGACCCGGAATATTATATAGCATCACTGGTTTATTAGATGCATCTGCTATTGCTGTAAAATGTGCTATCATACCACTCTGACTTGGTTTATTATAATACGGTGTCACAGCTAGAATACCATCAATATGAGTAATAGCACTCAATTCACGCGCATTTTTGACAGACTCTGCTGTATTGTTTGTTCCAGCATTAGCTATCAATAGCACCTTATCGCCAACATAATCCGCAATGTATTGCGTCAATGCTAACTTTTCTGTGTGTGTCAATGTCGGTGATTCACCAGTTGTTCCAGCAATAACCAGACCTTGCGTGCCATGAGATAATAAATAATCAATCACCTTTTTTAAAGCTGAATAGTCAATTTCATTTGCTTCATCAAAAGGCGTAATAATAGCCGTAATTAAATTAATGTTCTCATACATCGCTTTTTCCTCTTAATTATATTTATTTGCTTAATTGCACTAATAGCTGGTCTACTGGTTCATTCGCCATTCAATAAAATCTCTTAACGCTGTAAAACCAGGTAATAAGGCAGCTTCATCTATATTTAGCTTAGGACTGTGTAACGCATGATTATCATTGACACCTAACCATAACATGACTCCTGGAATTTGTTGTAACAAGTAACCAAAATCTTCCCCAGTCATCGCTGGCTGTGCCAATTCAAAAGCAATATCGTCACGTAGTTGCATGAAATCAATTAATTGATTTGCTAACTCTGGATTATTTTCAACTGGTAAGTAACTACCGCTTTCTAGCACAACATCAATTGTTATATCATTAGATAACGCAACACCTGCTGCAATTTGACGAATACGGGTTAGCATAATATCCAAGTCAGTGCGCGTCATACTACGGACGGTGCCTTCTAAGTGGATATTATCTGGAATCACGTTGTTAGCTTTTCCACCATTAATAACCCCAATGCTAACCACACCACCTTTAATCGGATCAACTGAACGAGAAACAACAGTCTGTAGCTGCATAATTAATTCCGCAGCCGCAACAATAGGATCCTTAACCAAATGTGGATAAGCCGCGTGCCCACCTTGACCATGAATGTCAATTACCAATTCAGCAGTGCCAGCAAATAAAGTGCCAACTAGTGTGCTCAATGTTCCTGCTGGTAGATCTGGTTGATCATGAATGCCATAAAACTCATCTGGACGCCATTCGTCTTCAAAAAGTCCTAAATCATAAGCCAGTTTGCCACCACTCTTTGCCTCTTCAGCCGGTTGAAAGAAAACAATAAAATTATCCTTGGGCTGGTGTTGACTAAAGTATTGCACCATTCCCAAAGCCAAACTCATATGCACATCGTGGCCACAAGCATGCATGACTCCGGCATGAATTGACTGAAATGGCAGATCTGTTTGTTCTGCGATTGGTAAGGCATCAATATCTGAACGATAACCAATTGTTCGTTTTGGGTCACTACCTTCAAAACGTACCAAAATGGCGGTTGGTAATTCTGCTACTGTACGAATAGTCATCGTATCATTTTGCCAATTTGTTATTTTGTCCATTAAATAAGCATGCGTTTGGAATTCAACCAACGCCAGCTCAGGAATTAAATGCAAATCCCGACGATATTGTTGTAAATTTTCAAAAGTTATTTCAGTCATTATAATCCTCGTAAAGCGTCAATCAAGGCAGTCTTTTGCTGTGTTTTTGAATCAATTTTTTTAATCACTTTGGCTGGCACACCAGCCACAACAGTATTGGCCGGCACATCTTTTGTTACAATGGCACCTGCTGCAACGACCGCGCCATCCCCCACTTGAACGCCCTCTATGACCACAGCATTAGCGCCAACCAAGACATTATTACCGATACGAACGGGTTGCGCAGAGGCTGGTTCGATAACCCCTGCCAAAACAGCGCCCGCACCAATATGTGAATTCGTGCCAACAATTGCACGACCACCAAGTATTGCACCCATATCAATCATCGTGCTAGCGCCAATTTCAGCACCAATATTAATGACTGCTCCAAGCATAATAACAGCATTATCTCCAATTTCAACTTGTTCACGAATAATAGCACCGGGTTCAATACGCGCATTAATGTGCAACTTATCTAGCAGAGGTACAGCCGAGTTGCGTGACTCATTTTCAATATAAACACTCTCACTAGGTAGACTAGCAATTAGGGGTTGTACGTCAGACCAATCACCAATCAATTGACCAAATGAAACGCCACCAAATTGTTGCACATTGGCTGGGATTTCACCATCTAAAACACCCTTATAAGTAACTTTTACCGGTGTCACCTTTTTAGCATTGGCAATAAAATCAATTAATCGTTGCGCGTCATTTTGAATTTCTGTCATGAGTCCTTAGTTTCCCTTTGTTTGTTTTAGTTTTACTGCCCTATAAACAGCGTATTACTTACCGTTTTTTAACATATAATCATGATCCAAAGCTATTAAATGTGCATATGATTCACGTGCAATAACTACTTGATGTTTGCCATTTTCAACAAATACAACAGCTGGTCTTGGATTACGGTTATAGTTTGACGCCATAGCATATCCATAAGCACCAGTTGCCAAAACAGATAAAATATCGCCAGGTTTGGTTTTCGGTAACGCTTGTTGCCATACTAGCACATCCCCTGATTCACAATACTTACCTGCCACACGCACAACCTCTTGGGTTGATGCGTTAGGGTTATTGGCTAAGATTGCGTCGTAATTTGCCTGATAAAGCGCTGGCCGAATATTATCCCCCATACCCCCGTCAACTGCTAAGTAGTGACGTAAGTCAGGAATATCCTTCCGTGAACCAATCGTATAAAGCGTTTGGCCTGCTGGCCCGACAATTGAGCGACCTGGTTCAATCCAAATTTCTGGCATTTTCCAATCATACTCGGCTGCTTTACTCTTCAATGTACGGATAATAGCGTCTGCATACTCGCTTTCAGGTAACGGTTCATCTTCTGACGTGTAACGAATACCAAAACCACCACCAACATTGATAACTTCTGGTTGAAATCCCCAACTTTTTGCCGTCTCTGCTAATAGTGCAGCATTTTTTTCAAAACCAGTCACATCAAAAATTTGTGATCCAATATGTGCATGAAGGCCACGTAAATTAAAATTTTCATTCTGTCTAGCAATGTCATAAGCTGTCTTAGCTTGTCCTGTTAACAAATCAAATCCAAATTTAGAATCTTGTTGACCCGTACTAATGAATTCATGTGTATGCGCCGATATGCCTGGTGAAATTCGCAATAATATATCTTGTTTCACACCATTTTGAGTAGTAATTTCTGACAATAGTTGTAATTCCAAGAAATTATCGACAATAATTGTTCCGACACCCTCGGTAACTGCCATGGTGAGTTCATCCCAACTTTTATTGTTGCCATTAAAACTTAGATGTTTAGGATCAAATCCAGCTGCTAATGCCGTGTAAAGTTCACCACCAGAAACAATATCAGCATGGATTCCTTCTTGCTGGGCCACTTGATAAATGGCTTTGGAAGCAAATGCCTTAGACGCGTAACTCACGACATAAGGAACATCTTCTTTTTCAAAAATAGCTTTAAAATCACGCATAGTTTGACGAATTTTAGTAACATCGTATACATATAATGGTGTCCCATAAGTTTTTGCTAAATCAATTGCGTCAACCTCACCAATTGTCAAATGTTGTGCCGTGTTTATTGGGTAGCTCATATACTCTCCTAAGTTCTATTTGTGCAAACAATTGTACACAAACTAACAATTCCCCTTTATTTCACATAAAAAGCCCTTTGTTCGAGACTAGGTCACGGACAAAAGGCTTTTGTGTTTAGCAATTTTGACTGTTTCCATAGCTCACCGTTATTTCTAACGACAGTCTAATAGTTATTAGCTATTAGCCCAACAAATATCTCTTTTGAAGACGATTCATTTCGGCGATATCCCCTTTTACTTGATTAACCTGTGATAACAGGTTAACCAAGCGACTCATGTCAATCGCGACCTCTATGTGAAATTAATTTTTTATATTGTAGTAATCATAACTTATTGCGTAAAAAATGTCAAACCTTTAATCTAGTATTCTGTATCAATAAAAGTTAGACCAAGTTCTTTACCGTACTGTCGAATGGTTGATTCTGCCAAATTCATTTCAAAGGACAAATCAATGTAACTCGTCATGCCAGCATTAAACAATGCAGCTACTTGAATTTTACGTTCATCTTTACCAATAGCAGACTCGGTTGCAAGCGCCCGAAGGCCATGTCCCACAACCTCATTTTCAGGCGCACTGTCTGGCTTTTTATCTCGTTTTTCACGATCACGGTAGGCCTGTGCAGCAGATTTAACGTCAAGCATCGTCACTTCAACCTCATCATTTAACTCAGCTTGTTTTTTAAATTGATAGTTCATGTCAATACCTCAAAAAAGTGTTCGATTAATGACATCATTGCCATTAACAGATAGTATCTTACCGTTTTCATATACTGTCTGTAATAAGTCTTGACCAGGATCATTTTGAGAAACGGTCACAATGTCCTTATCACGTAAAACAACCTTAAGCAGTCCAGCTTTTGATGTTTTTGCAGCATCAGTTTTAGGCTTTTTTTGGATGTTAATTTTCTCACCGGCGGCATTCTCAGCATAAGCTGCTTTAATCGCAAATCTTTCAGTGTCTCGGGTAAACCCTTCTTGTAGCAAACCACCACCTGAACCAACAACTAAATTATCTACTGACCAGCCGGCTTGCATAATTGCTTCATAAAGTGACACAATTGTGTCTGCTTTCATGCCATCTCCCTGAATCACGCCAACATTATGCTGCAATACCTTATAGCCTTTATCATTAATTGTGGTGCCAAAAATATCCCCTAATAACGATAATACCTGTAAATCAATCGTTTCTGGCTCACCAGAGTCAGGGCGTAAAACAATTCGTCCGGCGCGTTTAATGATGCGGTCTTTAATTTCTGAGGAGCCAATAACTTTTTTAATAAAATTCAATGCATCATATGAATCAATCACAATCGACAAAATAGCACTATCAGGTGCACGATCCAATTGCGCATTAACGTAGTCAAACTCTCCTTGACCTGCACCATAAGCAGTTGCGACTGAATGTTCAGTCGCCCACACTGACAAAGCACGTCCAGAAACACCATAAACATCTTTAAAATATTGTGAAGCAGCCATGTTATCGGATCCTTGGAAATGTAATAAGTGCGCAGAACCACCACGTTTACCTGATTCAAGCGAGGTCGCCCCACGTAAGCCAAAATCATTAACAGCTAGTGTTATGCCAGCTACTGTGCCTGACTTTTCAAACAAAGGTCGCAAGCGTTTTTTTATATACAAAGAGTTAGTGGCAATTGTCGTTGGATACCAAACATGCATGAGCACGACTTCTAACGCATTTAAACTCGTTGCAAACCAGTCAGCTGTTGATTCAATTGTGAATAGCGCATTACCGGTTGGCACCTCAAGCCCTTCAGGCAATGCTTTAATTTTAACCGGAAAATAACCTAAATCGCGCACTTTTTCCCAGACTACACGATTAAAATAAGCTGATGTATTAAACGTCAGCTTAGATACTTGCTCGGCTTCATCAATCATAGCGTCTGTGATTGGCTGATGAAAATAATCATGTAAAATCATAGACATACCAAACCAACTGACTGTATCAAAACGCCCACCAGTACGTGCTTCACCGTAAGAGTAGAGTTTTGTAATATTTGTTGGATACTGTAAATGGTGTGTTAACTTGTAGGCATCTGTTGCCAGAATCAAATTTTCCGTCATTAACTTATCTCCGGTAAGTCCGTTGTAATTATTGTTTGCGTTACATCTGTGAAGTGATCTTCATTTATACGTAACAACCGCCAATCATATTCCTTATCATCATCAAATTCATCAATATAGGGCTCAAACTCACCTTCTGTTTGTAAGATTAAATAACCGGCAAACGCAGTGACAAAATCCATACTAGACGTGACCACTCGTGTTAATTGACCTTGATTAAAGAAACCAACAGCCAGCTTATCACCTTGCCATTTTCCTTCAAATGCCCACTTGAGCGTGATCCAGTCAGAAGTTGTGATACCAAGATTCATTAAATAATCCACTGACAAACGAATGTGTATTGGATGCTTTTCTGATTGTGTTTCAATGCCTTGTGCATCAAGTTGGCTAGAGAAGATACCAACTAGCGCTTCTAATTCACCAACTGTTGGCATATTTTCTTCATTCTCAAACGATTTAATTAAGGCCAAATCAATGTCCAAAGCATCGCTAATTTCTTCGGCAGATATGCCAGTTAATTGTTGTAGTTTTTTTAAATTATTCATAATTTCATTATACTAAAAAAGCCACCTCAAAGGCAGCCTTATTTTTTTGATTTTGTTATTTTTTTAGCACGTTGGCTAATAACTACCGAACGAATGATTCCAATAATTGTTGGCAACAGTGTGATTAATGCAATTCCTAAAATAATCACTGAAAAATGTGCGCTGACAAAAGGGATATTACCAAATAAATAACCTGCCCCTGTTGCAATCAGGCTCCATGAAAAAGCGGCGATAACATTATTTCTTAAAAAATGACTATATGGAAACTGACTAATACCAGCCACAAAAGGAATAAATGTCCGTACGATGGGCATATACCGCCCAATGATAATCGCTGCTGCCCCACGTTTTTCAAAGAAAGCCTCTGCTTCATGAATATGATTTTCCTTGATAAAACGACCAACTATTGGATGTCTAATAAGCTTGTAGCCACCTGTACGGCCAATCCAAAAATTCAAGGAATCACCTGTTACTGCAGCAATGAAGAACAGGAGCATAAATACCCAATGATTTAACCCAGCATGTAGACCAGCTGGTGTTGCCGCAACTGCGCCAGCAGCAAAAAGTAATGAGTCACCAGGTAAAAATGGCATGATGACAATCCCTGTCTCTATAAAAATAATGGCAAATAAAATGAGGTAAGTCCATGGTCCAAATTGCGTCACCAGACTAGCGATGTGCGCATCAATATGGAGGATGAAATCTATTAAAAACATATGATTGATGTATTTCGTCAAACCAAACAAGGTTTGCGAGACACGTTCCCCTAACTTAATTTTTTTGAATAAGATTAGTGTACCACAATTTTTATGTCAAACATAATATACAAACGACACAATGACTTTTAAATACATGATAAAATAAGTTCTAGACAAAATTTGTCTGTTTAGCGATATTACAACACTTACAAAATAATCTGTTGTACAGTTATATTATGTTGAAAATTAAAGGAGAACACATTATGAACGAAACAAAGTTGATTGCCGACCTCGAAGAAATCAATCGTCATGTTGACAATGACAAAAAGCTACCTGGAGCTAAAAACATTTATTTGGCAGCGGGCTGGTTCTCAGATACACAAGAAGTATTACTGAAAGATGCTTTTATTCAGCTCAGTGCTAATCCAACAATTGCACACATTCACGTGCCCCTGTTGCATCAATATGGCGGTATGGCATTAGGTGATGCTAATAGCGAACCAGATTTTGAATGGGGGGCTATGACCTATAAAGCAGACATCAAAGCAATTGACAATTCCGATCTCACTGTTGCGATTTTTGAGGCAGAAGATGCCGACACAGGTACAGCAATGGAATTAGGTTACTCGGTAGCTTCAAACACGCCGGTTGTGTCAGTATTTTCTGGAAATATAGATCAACATCCAATTAACCTCATGCTATCCTTTGGTACAGATGCTCACGTCACATCGACTGCTGAATTAGCAAATTATGACTTCTTTGATATTACACCCAATAAATATATGGGAAAGCTCATTTAATTTAACAATTCCTGATAAAAAGAAAGGTGCCAAGCCGCTCTCTCAAAGTACTGTCAAGTTGCAGAAACCATCCAGAGTGCCTTAATTTTGGCAAACGTAAACTCATGCAAAACACTTCATCTAAACAAATTTCTCACTGGCAACTGATCAACCCACTTTGGTACGCTGAACAATTCAAGGGTTGGACACGATTATCTTACACACTACTAAGTATTGGACTACTAATCATTGCCTATACCAGTTTTGGTATGGGTGCCCCAATTAGTGGTATGACTTTTGCCACATTTTTTGCAGCAGCATTTGGTTGGACAACTGTCCTCGGTCTAAAAGAGGCAAAGCCTATGAATGGCCTTTTTGGTCTTTTATCGGCCGCTATTTATATTTATGTTGCTTGGTTACACAGTAATCCTGCTGACGCGGTATTACAATTAACCTATGTTATTTTATTAGACATACCTGTCTTGGTCATGCCGTCTTGGGTTAAAGATACTGACAAACATGTCCGCTTTATTCACGAAACAGATATTCGTGGCGAAAAACATGGTAAATCATTTTGGTACACTGTTATTGGTATCGTGGCTGTGGTCGCTTTCGTGGCCGCTTACTTATTTGAAACGCAAGTACTCCATACACCACGCCCAATATCAGATTCATTAGTATTAGGTACTGGTTTAGTCGGTGCTGTCTTAACAACTTTTCGTTTTTCTGAAAGCTGGTTTGCTTGGCTACTGCAAGGTATTATGCAAATCGCCTTGTGGGGATTTACTGTTGCAGCCGGAGGCGCACTCGGCGCCTCTGCCTTGGTTATTTTAGTTACCTACCTCATGTACTTTGCAAATGATGTCCTAGCTATTGTCCAATCATCATGGTTTCATCATAAAGAAATCACGGTACAACTAGCACAACGACATGTCAAGTAAAATACCTTGACATTGTTTTTAACAAACCTATTGACAAAAGTGTTAAATTTCGGTAAACTTGACTAGTTGATAAATTGAAACGAAAGGAGGTGCCATTTATGGCTACCCCATCAAACAAGAACTCAAAGTCTCACAAGCGTAACCGCCGCGGACACATTGGTTTGAATGTTCCTAACATTATGTTGGATCAAACAACTGGTGAGTACCGTGTAGCTCACCGTGTCTCACCTTCTGGTGTTTATAACGGCAAGCAAGTTATAGAAAAGAAGTAATCACACATGAAAACCTGTACCATTGTGGCACAGGTTTTTTGTTTGCAATTTTGTGGTAAAATGGTTACATGACAATTACAATTAGAGAAGCAGCGGTCGATTCTGTCGAAACTGCCAAACAAATGCGTCAAAAAGGCGCTAATCGTATTGAACTAAATAGTCGGTTAGACTTAGGCGGACTCACACCAGACACGCGCACAATCATTGATACCCTGATTGCCATTGATGATGTGCCAGTCGTTATCATGGTGCGTCCTCGTGATGGTGATTTCGCCTATTCTGACATTGAATTGCAACAAATGCGAGATAGCTTACAACAAATTGCTGATCTTGGTGGTCAATTTGTAACATTTGGTGTTGTTCGTGACGGTCTTTTAGACAAAGAAGCCATGTCCGAATTAATTATACATGCCACTGAATTAAATTTACAAGTTATTATGCACATGGCATTTGATGCTATTAATCATGATCAACAGCAACAGGCTATGTATTGGTTATCAGACCACAGCGTACATCGCATTTTAACACATGGTGGTGACCTTACCACACCAATTATGGCTTTATTGCCACATTTACAAGTGCTTGTAAACGCAGCCCCAGCAAACTTAACAATATTGCCTGGTGGTGGTATTACAGTTGCTAATTCACAAGCTATTGCTGATACACTCGGTGTAACCGAAGTGCACGGATCTAACATTGTTTAATTTTGAAACGGTCTCTTTAACAATATAGTTAAAGGCTTTTTTAATAAGCAGATTGAATTATAGGTTATTGATTCCGCGTTACGATACAATAGAATAATAAGCGAGGTACTATATATGCCATTAGATGGCCTTTTCACACATGCACTGGTGCATGAACTTAATGAACTAATCGTTGGTGGTCGTATCACAAAAGTGCATCAGCCTTATCCAAACGAAATTGTCCTGGTTGTACGCAATAACAGTGTTAACTACCCTGTTCTTTTAAGTGCACATCCGACTTATGCACGAACACAAATTACACACATTCCATATGAAAATCCACAAACTGCACCTAATTTTGTCATGTTCTTACGACGTTATTTAGAGGGTGCAAAACTACAAAAAATTGAACAAGTAGAAAACGATCGCATCATCAACTTCTACGTCAATGCACGTAATGAATTAGGAGATATCCAACAAATTCGTTTAACTCTTGAAATGATGGGACGTCATTCGAATTTGTTTTTAATTCGTGAGACTGATTCTCGTATTTTAGAACTTATCAAACACGTACCAGCAGATCAAAACCGTGTGCGCTCATTAATGCCTGGTGCTACGTACGTGTTACCGCCAGCTCAAAATCTCAAGAATCCGTTTATCACCGGGGCCTTAGAAACATTGGCACCGATGATTTTGGATACACCTTTTGATGACTGGGCCAAGTTTATTCAATCTACATACCAAGGATTTGGGCGCGATTCCGCTCAGGTTTTGGCCCAAACCATTAATCAAGATGGCGATCATTTAGCACACGCTAAAAATTGGTTGGCACGTTTTAATGATTTAAAGCCGACACTTTTCACTGCTGAGAATGGTACATTAAGTTATGCTGCTTTTGACTGGTTGCAAGATTATGCTACTAGTGAACATTTCCCTACACTTGGCGATATGCTAGATGCTTACTATATTGGTAAAGCAGAACGTGAACGTGTAAATCAACAAGCCGGTTCACTAGTCCGCGTTGTTAAAAATGAACTCAAAAAAAATAATTCAAAACGAAAAAAGTTGCTAGGAACACTTGATGATGCAACAAACGCTGATGACCTTAAAGTCATGGGAGATTTGTTGATTACATACCCTCATCTCGTCCAAAAAGGCATGACGTCAATTGAGATTGAAAATTACTATGATAACAATCGTTTACTTAAAATCACATTAGATCCTAAATTAAATGGCTTGAAGAATGCTGAAAAATATTTCACCAAATATCGTAAATTACGAACAGCTGTGGCCTATGTGAACGAACAAGTGACCTTGACAGATGCCGAAATTGATTATTTTAATAACATTGTTGCACAACTTGATGTTGCTTCGCCAAAAGACGTTGAAGATATTCGTTTGGAATTAACCAACGGTGGTTATATTCGTGCTAATAAAAAGAACAAACAAAAACCAAAAGTTTCAAAACCAGATAAATTTGAAAGTTCAGACGGTACATTAATTGAAGTCGGTAAAAATAATTTACAAAACGAACGTCTATCACTAAAACAAGCTGATCGTCGTGATATTTGGCTCCATGTTCAGAAAATACCTGGTTCTCATGTTATTATTCACTCAGCAAATCCTTCAGATGAGACACTAGTTGAAGCCGCAAAGCTAGCTGGTTACTTTAGTAAAGCACGTGACTCTGCCAATATTCCAGTTGATTATTTACCAGCCGGTAAATTGCGTAAGCCTAATGGTTCAAAACCTGGTTTTGTCATTTTTGAAGGACAACAAACCATGTATGTGACACCAGACGCAAGTTTAGTCTCTCGTTTAAAGATTAAATAATGTCACCCTGATTTTTTCGACGCTTATTTTATTCTTATTTAGAAAAAATAAGGGCCTCACACAATTATATGCTAACTGTGTGAGGCCCTTTGTCACTTATTTCAAATATTGACGTACAACTGATTCATAAATATCTATAAATGAGTGATACATACCGGCATCAACGAATTCATCAACTTGGTGTGCTGTAATGTTTCCTGGTCCAAAAATAACAACTTCCATATTTGGATTAGCCTTAATAAACTGTGAAGCATCAGTACCACCAGAAACACCAATAAAGGGTAATGATTGGTGTATTAGCTTTTCGCCAATTTCCTTTGTGATTTGACTTAATCTACCATTCGGATTAGAGTAAACAGGCTGATTTTCAAAATTAATCGTCAAACTCAGCTCAGCTTTTCCACTAGCATTTATCTCGTTAATGATTTTTTCAACTTCTGATACTATTTTTTCATGGGGTACCTCTGGAATTGTCCTCACAAAGACACCCATTGTTGCACTACCAGGTACGGTATTGGGTTGTTCTCCACCAGCTATTTGTGTCACAACCGGTGTCGTTTTGCCCAGTAATTTGTTTTGAATTTTAGAGATATCGTTAAATAGTTCTTGTTGCTTATTATAAAATGTTAACAAAGCGTCAATGGCATTGACGCCAAGTTCAGGCATTGAACTATGTGCCGTAATACCTTGACTCGTAATACGATAAGAAATTGCACCTTTGTGTGCAATTTCTAAAAAATGTTGCTCAGCTGTTTTGTTCTTCTCACTGATATCATGTATGTTTTCTGCCATGACAATGCCAGGCAACGATTGTGCTGCCGGTAGTGATTTAATATAGTCCAGCTGTATGCCACTGGGTTCACCAATTAATAATGCATCAATCTGATTGGCCAATCCAGCTTCAACCATTTGCTTGGCACCTAGTTCACCAGTTTCTTCACCAACAGTTGCATATAATTTAAACGTACCATTTAATAAATGCTCGTTTCTCTTTAACCGAATCATCGCTAACACACCAGCTGCTAAGCCTGATTTCATGTCAGTGATTCCTCTGCCAAATATTTTATCGTCAATTTTAATGCCACTTAATGGGTCTGTTTGCCAACGCGTCTTATCCCCCAAAGCAACTGTATCTTCATGCCCATCAAAAGCCAAAATTGGACCATGTCCATTCCCAATTTCAGCAATAAGACCTGCTCGTCCATCGTCAAATCCAATTATTTCATTGGTAATATCATGCTCATCAAATAACTTTTTTAAATATCTAGCAATCGCCACTTCATTTTTTCCAGCAGTATTAATTCGAACGAGATCCTGCAAAACTAATTCATCATTATCCATAACATGATACCTCCAATTTATTCTAGTACAATAATAACATAACTCATAAGTCATTACTGGTGTATTATTGAAAAATGTGTATGGTAATCATGTCTTGTTTGATTAAAATTGCCATTTATTTCAGTTTCTTATTGACAAACTAGCTTCGTTTCTGTTACATTTATTTAAGTTGTTTCGTACAGATAGCACAGATTAAATTCGTGCCGACAAAAGAGGCGTGACATTATCATTTTTTGATAATGTCACACCTCTTTTTATTTATTTAAGGAGAAAATCACAATGAACACAAAAAATTGGCGTGTTATTCCAGCGGTTATCGCTGCAGGTATTCTAAGTTTTAGCGGTGTTTTAATTGAAACCTCAATGAACGTTACCTTTCCTAAGCTGATGTCTGAGTTCAGTACGAATGCCAACGGCGTACAATGGGTAACCACCGGTTATTTGCTGGCAATTGCCATCATTGTACCAATTTCAGCATTTTTAATTCGCAATTTTTCAACTAAAAAATTATTTGTTTTATCAAATTTTTTGTTTCTCTTTGGTACAGTTCTGGACAGCTTTTCTCCTTCACTCGCACTACTGTTAGTTGGCCGTATATTGCAAGGAATTGGAACAGGTATTGCTTTACCTTTAATGTTTCATATTATTTTAACCAAATCGCCAATTAAAAGTCGCGGCATGATGATGGGAATTGGCAGTATGATCACATCCCTTGCACCAGCAATTGGCCCAACATATGGCGGTGTTTTACTGAATACATTGGGTTGGCGATCAATATTCTGGTTTTTAATTATTTTAATTCTCATTTCTTTAGTCATTGGACTAAACAGTATACCATCCGAAAAAGAACAACGGACAGAAAAATTCCCTTTCAAAACATTTATCTTTTTGGGACTTGGTTTAAGTTTTGTGCTATTATCAATTGAAAAAATGTCACTTTTAATGGCAATCGTTGGTATTTTTTCACTCGTTATTTTTTATATCATTAATCAAAAGCAAAAGTTATTACAGCTCACACTATTTCAAAACAGTCGCTTCAATTTTTATATGTATGGCTTTTTAGCTTATCAGGCTATTTTGTTAGGCTTATCGTTCATTTTACCAAATTATTTACAATTGAATTTACACGTGAGTGCAGCTGCTGCGGGCGCATTTATGTTTCCAGGAGCGCTTATTAGTGCAGTTTTAGCCCCTATATCTGGTTCAATGTTGGATAGAATTGGTCAGTATCGTCCCATTCTATTGGGTCTCATTGTATCGACAGTTGCGCTATGCCTCATGTTCTTTTATTTCCCCACCCTTAATTTTTGGACGTTAATGTTGAGCCATATGCTATTGATGGTTGGTATTGGTTTATCATATGCTAACTTGATGACTGTAACGTTGGCAACATTACCTGCAAATGAAACAGCTGATGGTAATAGTATTTTAAACACGACACAACAATTTGTTGGCGCAACGGCAACAGCTATAGTGGCCCAAGTCATTACAACTGCCATGCATAAAAATCCAGTAAATGGTATGATAATCGGTTCCAAACAAGGTATTGGTGGTTTAACTATTTTAATTATGATATCACTTATCTTGTTCATTACTGTTAATAAACGTCGCAAATAAATCGCTATCATCATTCCTATGCTCAAACAATGCATCATCAAAAATCAATGATCGATAAAAAAGATGACCAAAAGGTCATCTTTTTTATCATATTTCTGGTATAAACAAATTGCCTAATGTTGCTGCCATTACCGCTTTAATCGTATGCAATCTATTTTCTGCTTGTTCAAATTGATGTGCATAGGCTGCATGAAATACTTCGTCTGTAATTTCCATCTCTGAAATGCCAAATTTATCATAGATTTCCTGTGACATTGTGGTATTTAAATCATGAAACGCTGGTAAATCATGTAGCACAATAACGTCATCATTATGAGTCATTGCTACTAACTGCGTGTTAATTTGATAAGGTGTCAATAGTTTAATACGCGCTTCAAATGTTTCCTCTTCACCCATAGAAGCCCAGACATCTGTATAAAGTACATCAACCCCAGCAACACCTTTGGCAACATCATCAGTCACCAAAAGATTTGCGCCAGACACGGCTGCTTTTTGCGCCGCCAATGACTGAATCTCTGCTGTTGGCTGTAAACTTTTAGGCGCAACAATATGTATATTAACACCCAAAATGGCACCAGTAACCAGTAAAGAGTTAGCCACGTTATTTCGACCATCTCCCATATAGGCTAATGTCACGCCTTCTAATCGTTTAAACTGTTCTTTAATGGTTAGAAAATCGGCCAACATTTGTGTTGGATGCCATTCATCTGTTAGGCCATTCCAAACCGGCACACCAGAATATTTTGCCAATCCTTCAACCACATTTTGTGAAAAGCCACGATATTCAATGCCATCATACATACGTCCAAATACTTTTGCTGTGTCTTCTAATGACTCTTTTTTACCAAATTGAATATCATTTTTACCTAAAAATTCAGCATGAGCACCCAAATCATGAGCAGCTACGGTAAAACTTGAACGGGTTCGTGTTGATGATTTTTCAAAAAGTAACGCAATATTTTTACCTTGAAGATAATGATGTTGTATATTATGTTGCTTTAAATATTTAAAATGCGCCGCTAAATCAATTAGTGTTTCTAATTCTTTTTTTGTAAAATCACTTTCCTTCAAAAATGATTTTCCTTGAAAATGTGAACTCATTAACGTGCCTCCAATTTTTTTTCATGTCGTGCAATTTCTTTTTTGACATTTTCAACTGCAGTACCGCCAATAGACGTGCGCCGATTAACTGCCGTTTCTGATTGTAAAACAGCATAAATATCAGCTTCAATTTGCGGTGCCGCTGCTTGTAAAGTGGCAAGTGGTGTCTTTTGTAAAGGTGTGTGTGTTTGCAAACCTTGTAATACAAGTTGGCCGACAATAGCATGTGCTTCACGAAAAGGCACACCCTTAGTGGCTAAATAATCTGCTAACTCTGTGGCATTGGAAAAATCATCTTGTGTACTGGCTAACATACGTTCTTTATGAACTTTTAAACCACCTAACATGCCAGTAAATATTTTGATGGAAGCAATCACTGTATCCATCACGTCGAATACCTGTTCCTTATCTTCTTGCATATCTTTATTATATGCAAGCGGCAATGACTTCATTGTCGTCAATAAAGCCATTAAAGCGCCATAAGTTCGTCCCGTTTTACCACGAACAAGTTCCGCAAAATCAGCGTTTTTCTTTTGAGGCATAATCGATGAGCCCGTCGAAAAGTCGTCTGATAATTCAATGTAGTTGAATTCATATGTCGACCAGAGAATCAATTCTTCAGCCATTCGTGATAAATGCATCATCAAAATTGCTGCGTTTGACAAAAACTCTAAAGCAAAATCACGATCTGACACCGCATCTAGTGAGTTATGATAAATATCGCCAAATCCTAATTCATCTGCAACAAATTCACGATCAATAGGAAAAGTGGTTCCCGCCAGAGCTGCTGCCCCTAAAGGTAAAATATCAGTATGTAACTGATTAAATTCAAAACGATCATAATCTCTTTGGAACATGTCACAATAGGCTAATAAATAATGACCATATGTTATCGGCTGCGCGTGTTGCAAATGCGTGTAGCCAGACATAATTGTCCCAGCGTGCGTAGTTGCTAGTGTTAGTAATTCTTTTTGTAGCTCAGTTATTGCGTCAAGTACATGTGGCAAACGATGTTTAACCCACAAATGAAAATCAGTTGCAACTTGGTCATTTCGTGAGCGCGCTGTATGTAGCTTTCCAGCAACTGCACCAATTTTTTCAGTCAACAAAGATTCCATATTCATATGGATATCTTCATTTTTGACATCAAATGTTAATTTCCCAGCGATTAAATCTTGTTGCAATGCTTTTAAACCAGCAACAATTTGATCTGATTCGTTAAAAGCAATAATATTTTGTTGCCCCAACATTTTAGCATGAGCAATTGATCCTTCAAGATCCTCTGCTGCCATTTGTTGATCAAAATGAATTGATGCCCCAAACTCATCTACCCATTCAGCCGCTTTAGCAGTAAAACGACCACCCCACAATTTCGTTGTTGCCATAGTTAACTCTCCCTTATGTACGGCGAAAACGCCTTTACTTTACTTAATTTTATTCTTCTTATCAACTGAATGAACATGGTTAACTTGCTCATAAACAGTATTGCTTAGAGTCCATAATTTAATAAAGCCAACCGCTGCTTCTTGATCAAACGATGAGGCACTCGTATACGTTGCTAAGTCTTCATCATACAATGAATTATGTTCAGATTGACGCGCAACAGCAACGGCATTGCCCTTGAACATTTTCATTTTTACAATACCATTAACATTCTTCTGTGTTTCATCTATAAATGCCATTAAACTATCAAACAAGGGTGATACCCATTTAGCTTCATACACTAAATTAGCTAATTGCTGTTCTATCATTGGCTTAAAATGAGCAACATCACGCTCTAAAGTCAAGTCTTCTAGATCCTTATGGGCTGTCATCAGTACGGCTGCAGCAGGTGCTTCATAAATTTCACGTGACTTAATACCAACTAAACGGTTTTCAATATGATCAATTCGACCAATACCATGAGATCCAGCAAGTTCATTTAGTTTGATAATCAAATCAGCTAATGGCATATCAACACCATCAAGTGCAACTGGTACACCAGCGGCAAACGTCACATCAATAAATTCAGCTTCATCTGGTGTTTTTTCGATTGGCGTTGTTAAAGCATAGGCACCTTCTGGTGCCTGATTCCAAGGATTTTCCAAAATGCCAGCTTCATTAGCGCGACCCCAAAGATTTTCATCGATAGAATAAGGTGATTCCAAGCCAACTGGTACGGGCACATCATGTTCAGCAGCATAGGCAATTTCTTCTTCACGAGACCACTGAAATTCACGAATGGGTGCTTCAATTTTCATATCTGGATCCAAGGCATGAATTGCTGCCTCAAAACGCACTTGGTCATTACCATGACCTGTTGAACCGTGGGCAATGGCAACAGCGTCATTTTCATGCGCAATATCAACAAGTTTTTTAATAATCAATGGTCGTGATAATGCTGATACCATTGGATATTCACCTTCATACAACATGTTAGCTTTAATTACTGGTGCCACATACTGATCAGCAAATTCTGCCTGTGCATCAATCACGATTGACTGACTAGCACCAACTTGTAGTGCTTTAGCTTGAATCATGTCCATATCTTTGCCATGTTGACCAACATTCAACACAACAGCAATAATTTCATAACCTTTACCTTTTAACCAAGGAATTGCCACCGATGTATCTAAACCGCCTGAATATGCTAATACTAATTTTTCTGTCATTTTTTTATCCTCCGTATTTATGCTATGTATTTATATTACCGCTTAATGTTTATTTATTCAATACTTTACTGACTATATACATCAAAACAGTGTATATGTATTGTTTATATGTATATTTCTGCAAATAAAAACAAGTATCTCTACTTGCTGGTTTACTATTCTGCCATTTGTTCTGAAATAGCATCATGCACACGATCAATTTCTGTTTGACTCATCATTTCTACTGAACCCAAAGCACCCATACTTTGTGTGGTACCACGCATCTGATCTTGTTTAATATTCCCAAGAGCTGAACGGTAACTTAATGCTAAATTCTTCATCGATGATGTTGATACATCCGTCTGAACATTATTTGATAATGTGTTTAATAATGAATCATTAAACAAACTACCAACACTTGCTGAATTTTTCAATACGCCTCGGAGAATAAGTTGTTGCCGCAGTTGACGACCATAATCGCCATTGGGGTCTTCATGTCGCATACGTGAAAAAGCTAATGCTTCATTCCCATCCATATGATATGTTTGGTTGGCTGTGAATGAATACTGGCTTTTAGAGTCTGCTTGCGTATCATCCCCCTCAGTTGTGAAGGTCAATGGTGACGTCACGTCAACACCACCAACAGCATCAACCATTTTAACCAAACCGCCCATGTTAACTAAAATATAACCGCCATTGATTTTAATGTTTAATAGGTTTTCAACTGCTGCCATGGCAGAGTCAGCTGTCCCATAAGCATAAGCCGCATTAATTTTCATTTGTTCCCCATTGACAGTAACTAACGTGTCACGTGCAATAGACGTCATTGTAGTCACATTAGTTTTTGGGTTAACCGTCATAACAATCATCGTATCTGTACGGCCTTTATAGTCACGACCTAATTCACCGGTATCTGTTCCTAATAGTAAATAAGATACTGGTTTTTTATTAGCCGTTATTTTATCAGCTTTTTTGGTCGTTTGCGATGGATTTTGTATTTTTGTAATCGTTCGGTTCATGTTGTAGTAAGCATAACCACCCGTACCTAATCCAATTAACACTAATAAGCCAACAATTAACAAAATTGTATGAAGGATTCTGTGCCGTTTTTTTGGCCTATTTTGTTTACCCTTATTAGTCGATCGCATTTGCTCACGTGTTGGCATAATTATCTACTCCTATAATAGTTTTATCATTTATTTTAACATAACAAAGATTAACTTCTGATTAAAAACTCAACGCCCAACAAAATGAGAAATAAACAACTGTGCGACATTGAAATAAATCAAAACAGAAGTTAAATCAGATAATGTTGTAATAAATGGCCCACTGGCAACAGCTGGATCAAATCCCATTTTATCAATTAAAACCGGAATTAAATAACCGGCTAAATTAGCTACTATAATGGCCATGGTCATTGCAAGTCCAACTGCAAATCCCAGTATACTATTGTGTTTCCATATTGCCACAATAACAAAAACAGAGAATCCAGTCGCCATACCAACAATGATGCCAGCCAGAATTTCACTAAAAAAGTTTTTCCAACCACTATTGTCACTACCAACCGCAATACGACGAACCGCCAAAGCAAGTGCTTGCGTACCGGCATTTCCGGCAGTTCCAGTAATGAGTGAAATAAAGGCCGCTAAGATTGAAGCCTGCCGCACGAGTTGATCATATGAACTAATCAGTGTTGCTGTTGCCATACCAAGTACAAGTAAAGCAATTAGCCATGGTATGCGCTTAATAGCAGAATGCCATGGCGTATCATTAATTTGACTCACGTTAACGGCAGCCAAACCAGAATAATCTTCAACGGCCTCTTCGTCAATAACATCAACAATATCATCAACAGTAATAACACCTAACAAACGGTTCTCATCATCGGTTACAGGAATTGAGAGAAAATTATAATCAGCCACAATTTGAGCGACATCTTCTTGATCGTCACCTGCTTTAACACTAATAATACGATCATTTGTAATTTCAGAAACTGCTAAATTATCTGGATGCGTTAACAAATCACGAAGTGAAATAACACCAGCCAAACGTTCTTGCAAATCTAATACGTAAACATAACTAATAGATTCTGCTGCTAGCGCTTGTTTTTTAACCAAACGCATAACTTCATCAACATGCAGCTCCTCTTCTACTGCTAAATATTCAGTAGACATTAAGGAACCAGCTGTTTGTTCATCGTAATCAATCAATTTACGAACAGTATCAGCTTCAGATTTTGACATTAAGCTCAGATATGTTGCAACAAGCCTTGCTGGCATTTCTTGCAATAAATCAGCTTCATTATCGGCATACATTTCCTGCAAAACAAGCACACCACGTTGTGGCGGTAATTCTTGCAAAAGCTTGACAATATCTACTTCATCAATATCTAAATTATCAAACACACGCGCTAAAATATCAATAGATAGTAATCGCCATGCAACTGAGCGAAATTGTTCTGGTAAATCGGCATACACCTGTGCCATTTCAAAATCGTGTAATGATTCAAAACTTTCAATAAATTCAGTATCTTGACCTGAATGTAGAAGATCAGATAAAAATTGGATGGTTTGATAGCGTTGTTCAATTTGCTCTGCCATAATTACCCCACTTGTTTTGACATTATAATTTCTGGACAAATAGGTGCCTGCTTATTTGTCCAGAAATTATAAAAAATGCTCACCAATTATGTCAAATCGTGTAAGCCTTTTAAATCTTCTGGTAATGTTGTGTTAAATTCTCGATCAGCTTCGATAAAAGGATCATAGAATTTCATATGATACGCATGTAAAGCCTGCCGTTTTAAACCATACCATCGTGGTCCACCATACAAGTTATCGCCAACTAATGGGTGCCCTATATTTTGAAAGTGAACACGGATTTGGTGTGTCCGACCAGTATGTAATTGCACTTTGACGCGTGTCATCGGTTGCACACCACCGTCATCATAACGGCGCTCCACCCAATACTCTGTACGCGATGGCTTCCCATCATCTCGTACTTCGCGTTTAATAAAATCATCATCCATACGCCCAATAGGTGCATGAATATCACCATGATCTTCTGATAAAATACCACTGACGTAAGCCACATAGAATTTTTCAACCGTATGCTCTTGCAACTGCTGATCCATCACTGCGTGAGCAAAACGGTGCTTAGCTAATAATACAATGCCAGATGTATCGCGATCTAATCGTGTCACAACGTGTGGTACTAAATCCTCGGCATTTATCTCTTCTAGGTGCCCTTTTACTTGGTTGACTAGCGTGTGTAATCTGTCAGCGTGTCCAGGCACTGTTGTGAGACCATAAGGCTTATCAACAACCAACCAATGCTCATTTTCAAAAATAATAGTCAAAGGGTTATAATCTGCCACAACAAGATCGTTGCTCTTTTCTGTTGGCATAATAATGGTCACTTGATCGCCATCATCTAAATAGTCAGAGGTGTATACCTGCTTGTCATTTTTTAAAATCGCGCCACCATTATGTTTCATTTGACTAAACATACGATGTGAGACGCCATGTGCCTGTAAAAATGTTCGTACCTTACGCTGTTCACTGCCAGAATATGTCCATGTAAATTGCATCACTATGTCGTGCGTTTAACGATAAATTATTAAACGCTTCCCTTCATTATTTTAAAACGGCTGGCATCAAGAATGTCCGAGTACGTCATTCGATATCACTAATAAATGCACGATGCACACGTTGCCAAAAATCAACATGCCGATATGCTGCAAAATGCACTTGTTTATCGGCCACACGAAACCGTAATTCTGTAATACTTTTAACTTTAATATCACTTTGATCATACATGACCAAAAAATGGTCACTTTTTGGTTTCATAATAATTTCTTGACCTTGTGGTACTATCAATGGTGAACCCAAAGTCCGAAACACACGATTATTAATAGATGCAATTTCAGACATTTGGATAGCAGATAGACTAGGATGTAATACTGCACCGCCATTTGCCTTGTTATAGGCAGTTGAACCCGTCGGTGTTGCAACAGAAATGCCATCACCCCGAAAACGTTCAAAAATTTGATTACCTAAATAAATATCAGCAACCAGCGTACCAGTTGGTTGCTTAATAGCTGCTTCGTTTAAAGCCAAAAAATGATAGTGCTCGCCACTGTCATAAACAACGGTCATATCTAATAGTGGGTAGCTCACGCTTTGACTGTTGTCATTTACGAGACTATTAACCAACTCATCAAGTTCTGTGCTCAGCCAATCAGTATAAAACCCAAGATGTCCAGTATGTAGACCCACAAATCTTATATGATCAACTTGATCAACATAATGCTGAAAAGCACCCAAAAGTGTGCCATCACCACCAACAGTGACAACAATATCTGGTTCATTATTATCAATTATAATATTATTTTTTTTTAGAGCCAGCGTTAATTTTTTTGTAATTGCTTGCGAACTCACAGCATTGTTATTAAAAATTGCTATTTTCATTCTGATGCCCGAATCTCACTGACTCTTTGATCCCATTCAAAATTATCATCAGCTAAGATTGTTAGCTGCTCGACCATAGGTGCTGGCAAGTTATCCCCATGTTTATAGCGTAAATCATGTTCAATTGTTGCCCATACATTCATAGCAATTGTGCGTACTTGAATTTCGGCAAGTACTTTACGTTCACCACTATACATTTGAACAGGATATTCAATGACAATATGGTATGATCGATACCCTGATGGCTTAGCATTGGTGACATAATCACGTTCTTCTAATATTTGAAAATCTGTTCTGCTACGCAATAATTCAACAACTGTATAAACGTCTTCGACGTATTTTGTCATAATACGCACGCCAGCAATGTCTTGCAAATCTAAGGACAAACGCGCCTCATCCAAATGACGACGTACGATTTTTTCTTCAATTGACTCCTGTGTCTTCACACGACCTGTAACGAATTCGATGGGTGAATTTTTACCGTCTTTTTCGAACTGATCACGTAAACCACGTAATTTAATTTTTAATTCTGTTACCGTCTGCTGGTACGGAACGAAAAACCTATCCCAATCCATGCCGACACCTCTTTCTAGATATCATTGCGATATGGTCTTGACCATACGACAATGATACATGTGTGTATTAATGTTCAAAAATAAAATATTTTTAAGTCGTTATAAACAACGTGCGTATAACGATCTAATATCATACGCTTAATTTTAACACATATTTGGTGTTGATTTGAGCATATCAGTCGACAAGTAATCATTTTGCGGGTAGAATTACAATTTGGATATTAAAAAACCTATCAAGCAAACATAACGGAGACCAATCATGATTGATATTTATCATTTTTCAAAACCACTTTCAACACATTGCCTAACAACGGAACAATGTTTAACAAACATCACCAGCGACATCGCGCAACACGCGCATTTACATTTCGTCCCACTCATCAACATGGATTTCATCGCAAATTTAGAAAATCATGCACTGAATCCTTCAAAAAATCATCGTATTTCCGATAGTTCCGACATACTTTTTAATGTTATTTTAGACTTTAAAGCTGCTCAACTTGAAGGTAATAAAAAAGCACGCAACTTTTTGGTTCAATTACAACATGAATTACTCATTAATCAAAAAACTTATACAAGCACACTTGTTGCTCAACTTCTGGATAAAATTGGTATCAATCGTGCTAATTTTTTAATTAATCGCGCTAATAACGAAACAATTTCAGCGATTATTAAAGATCAAAAATTTGCCGAAAAAATCATGCAAAAAAAATGTGCAACCATTGCATTGACCTTTTCCAAAGAAAACGAAACCCAAGTATTAACTGATTTTTCTGTTAATGATCTAGTACTCGAATTTGCACCACACCTAACGCCAACAGTTGATACAGACCGTCTATTACAGAGCCTAAAATCTTATGCTTATTAACAATAAGCGTTTATACTTAACATATTTATGCCATGGAGGTCAACGTGCTATCACAAATGATGATTAGCGAATTAACCGGTTATGCGACAAAATTTCAGAATCACACGATTGCTTATCCAAAAATACTGGCTGCCCTATCAACATTACAGGCCCTTAAAAGAAAGCAACTGCCCTTGATGCCGTTGCCTTCACTTGCTTTTAGTGAGTCACAAATTCTAAAAGATTTACGGCTCATGCCAGTTGATGACTTGCTCTCTGAATTTCGGCAAACCTTGATTACTGATTTTGGTATTTGGCACCTACCCAATCAACGTTGGATAATCGATTTACATCATTTCATTGCGGGTCGACGAGTACTTGAGATCATGTGCGGTAATGCCATTATGACATATGCACTAAGGGCAATGGGTGATAACATTATCGCAACCGACAATTTTGCCTGGCAAGGTCAAGATATACAAACGCCTAAACCTTGGACCCAAGTAACCCAAATGTCCGGGCTAACAGCAATTAATACCTTTCCATTTGATGTCGTTATAATGAGTTGGGCCCCAGATACCGATACTAGTGATGTCACCATTTTATCAGCGCTTCGTGAGAAGCAATTCACCGGTGACTTCATTGTTATTGGTGAAAAAAATCAAGCCACTAATTCAAAAAAATTTTGGCAAATTGCTGACCTTACCATCTCAAAAACTTTAAATCAGCATCATCAACAATTTGATTTCATTCATGATCAAGTTTTTATAGTTAAATGATCAACGAAAAGGCTTCAAAGCTGCTAGAAAAATCTAACAGCTTTGAAGCCTTTTCTTGTGTCATTTTTTAATATGTCATCAAAGACAAAAATGGAACATCCCCAGCGCGCATGATTTTTTCACGACCTTGTAAATCTTTTAATTCAATAATAAAAGCAACTCCGGCAACAACACCACCAAGTTCCGCGATAATTTCACGTGTAGCATTAATTGTACCACCAGTAGCTAATAGATCATCAACAATGAGTACACGTTGACCAGGCTTAATAGCATCCTTATGAATTTCAAGCACATTTTCACCGCCATATTCCAAGGAGTAAGACGCGCTCACAGCCGCACGAGGTAATTTACCACCCTTGCGTGCTGGTACAAAACCAATATTTAAAGCATATGCTAACGGTGATCCAACGATAAAACCACGCGATTCAGGTCCTGCAATTAAATCGATTTTTAAATCTTTAGCAAAATTAGCGATTGCATCAATCGTCTGTCTATATGCGACGCCGTTTCCCATTAATGGTGATAAATCACGAAAACTCACACCTTCTTCTGGAAAATTTTCAACTGTTGCAACATAATTATGTAAATCTACTGTCATTTTTCTCTCTGAGTGCTACGCAATGCTAACGAACACGTTTCCATATTCAACACTCATGCTTTCTATTTAATCATTAACGGTTTGCTAGAAATTTATGATAAGTTTTTGACGTTGTCAATGTCTTTTGTGGTGCATTTGGAATCACTTTTACAAAACCGCCATCAATCACTTTTACAAATCCTAATTCAATAAAGACTTGTACCATAATATTAAGATCGTTTTTAGTAATATTTAGCTGCTCTGCTATTTTATCCAAATTTTGTGCAAAATTCAAGTCCTGATGCGCATAAATAAATTTATAAACATGGCCAAAAAATTTCTTATGTGCATCATTTTCAACTATAGGTGGCATAGAAACGTCTGTCAACAATAATTGTAATCTTTTCTTACCACGAAAATAGTTCAATCCCATTGTTGCGACAAACGATATATTGGCTGGATGAGCAACAATCGTTGTCCACTCAGGATGATTAAAACCAACTGCCTCAATTTGATTAGCAAGTGTTAACTTAAGATGTTGGTTTGTTGATCCCATCGTGACAGCCTTTTCAATTGTTGGTTCTTGTACACCAAAAGTTGGCTGCACATTGCCTGTCCCAAAGGGTTCTAATAAAGTTAATCCTTCATAGACGGGTATTGCCATTTTAGATACCGGTAACATCATATTAACAGCTACTGATATTTCAGGCACATCAAGGGTTGGTAACACTGCTAGTTGTTCGCGTAATGCAGACAAGTTTTCCGGAGATATTGCCAACCCTAGTGCACTGGCGTGACCACCAAATGTATCATAAAACGAACGATATTGACCCATCAATTGATACAAATCAAAGTTATTGTAAGTGCGACCTGAGCCTTTGTAGATGCCATCTATTAAACTCAACACAATCACTGGTTTATGCAATAATTCAACCAATCGACTTGCCACTATACCTAGGATTCCTTGATGCCAGTTTTCACCTGCAACAACAAGCACTTGATCGTTAGCATGTTTATCCGATAACGCGATTTGTTTGGCAGCGCCAAACACTTCTTCTACAAATTCTTGACGTTGCGCATTGATTGCCTCAATTTGTGAGGCAATTTCAGTGGCCTCATCAGAATCTTGACTTAGCAATAAATCAAGAGCTAACTGAGCATCGCCTAAACGACCAACGGCATTCAAACGTGGTGCAATTTTGAATGACACCGTTTCTGAAATAATGGGTTGATTCACCATTTGCCCAGCATTTTTAAGTAATGCGACTAACCCTGGACGTGGATTGTCATTTATTTGTTTCAACCCCCATGACACTAATGTTCTATTTTCGTCTGTCAATGACACCATGTCGGCAATTTCGCCTAAAGCCACCAAATCCAACATTTCTGTTGGTAATTCACTTTTATCTGTGATTGATTGACCATCTGTTAAAAGCGCTTGTGCAACCTTGAATGCCACACCAACACCTGACAAGTCATCGAATGGATAATGACCGTCTGGGTGTCTTGGGTGCACAATAGCATAGGCCTCAGGTAAAGTGGGCGGCATTTCATGGTGGTCAGTAATAATCACATCGACACCTTGACTCATTGCGTAAGCAACTGCTTCATGACCACTCACACCATTATCAACAGTGACAATAATTTGCGCGCCTTCAGCTATTAAACGCTTATAAACATCAATATTTGGACCATACCCATCTTTAAAACGATTAGGTATATAGGCAGTTACGTCAGCACCTAATACTTCGAGCGCCTCAACCATGACTGCGGTACTTGTCATGCCATCTAAATCATAATCGCCATAAACAACTATTTTTTCACCACCAAATGCTGCTTCAGTAAGCCGTTCAAATGCTTTATCCATGTCATGTAGTAGCATCGGATCATGTAACTGATCAATACTTGGTTGCAAGTACTGATAGGCTGCTTCAGGGGTTATAAATCCTTTTTGAGCGACAACGGTTGCAGTTAATGGATCAATATTTAGTTTTGTTGTGAGTTGACGTACTGTCTTTTCTGTTGGCTGTGGTAATATATGCCAATTGTTTTGACTCATTGTAACCTTCTTTAATGTGTAAGATCAGCCTTACACCTCTTTTTTAAACGGGATATCGATCACATCAAAATCTCTAGCAACGGTTGTATTTGGAAAAATACGACGCACATCAGTAATTAATGTTTTGACCATTGGACCAATATATCTTGCTGATAAATGCGTCAACACCAATTTATCGACTTGTGCATTATGCGCTGCCATAGCTGCATTAACACTCGTTGAATGCGCATGAGATTTGGCTAACTTTGCTTCCTCATCTCCAGCACCATAGGTACTCTCATGTACAAGTACGTCTGCATTGTGAGCTAATATACCAATATTATCATTGGGCCGAGTATCTAAAATAAACGTCACAACGCGCCCTTTTTGGGCCTCACCAATGTAATCATGACCATCCAACCGACGACCGTCTGGTAAGATTACTTTTTTCCCAGCCTTTAGTTGTCCAAAGATTGGTCCTGAAGGGACACCTTCGTGCCGTAACTTATCAACAAGTAATTCACCTGGATGATCTTTTTCTTCAACACGATATCCCCAAGTTTCAATACGATGTCGCATCTTTGCGGCGATTACACGAAATGTTTTATCTTCAAAAATAACACCTTCAACGATTTCAGTATAGACCACAGGATATGACAAACGTGTTTCTGAAACACGTAGGGCTGTTTGCACAAATTCTTTAACCCCTTTTGGGCCATAAATTGTTAGTGGTTCATTTTTATTAGCGCCTTGAAAAGAACGGGAACTCAAAAAACCAGGTAGCCCAAAAATATGGTCACCATGTAAATGTGATATAAATATTTTTTCAACTTTACGTGGCCGTATGGTTGTTTTTAAGATTTGATGTTGTGTGGCTTCACCAACATCAAAAAGCCATACCGCATTGCGTTCATCAAGTAAGCGCAATGCAATACTAGTAACATTTCTAAATTTTGATGGTTGGCCTGAGCCAGTTCCTAGGAATTCAAGTTGCATGGTATTTTGATCGTTGCATCCGACAAAAAATAGCACTTCGGATGCAATGTATTCTCCTAATCAATTAGATGTATGTGGATCATCTATAACTTATCCATTTTACCATATAACAGCCTCTAATGAAGTCACAATCCAAATACAACATAAAAAACAGCTTTCGCTGCTTAATTTTTATGCCAGTTCTTTTGTTGAAACGCCAAACGTTGCGACATTTCTAATGCTTCACGTGTTGGATCTTTTTTATAAAAATCCTGGTGATATTCTTCGGCTTCATAAAAGGGTTTAGCATCCTCAATTGTCGTTAAAATAGGTTTATCAAATCGACCAGAAGCGGCTAGTGCTGCTCGTGACTTTTCAGCAATTTGACGTTGTGTATCATCTGCCACAAAAATAACTGGTCGGTAACTGTCACCACGATCTTGAAATTGACCCATAGCATCAGTTGGGTCAGTTTGTTCCCAATAAATCGATACTAATTCAGCATACGTTAATTTTTTAGGATCATACACTATTTTAACAGCTTCGGTGTGACCCGTGGTATGTGAACTAACTTCTTCATATGTTGGATTAATAGTATGCCCACCTGTATAACCTGATCGCACTTTCTCAATCCCTGGTAATGAATCAAATGGTTGTACCATGCACCAGAAACAACCGCCGGCAAAAATCGCGGACTCAAATTTTTGTGTCATATTATCCTCCATATAACCATATTCTAAAAATTACAAACAATTAGTTTTTCACATCATACTATAATTTAAATTAAATTTCAAAGGTTTCTTGTTTTTTAGCTAATTTAACACGTTCAATGTCTTCCTTAGCATGAACAAGCGCTGTTACTAACGCATTAAATGGTGTATCAATGTGTTCTTGTCGACCAATTTTAGCAAAAAAGCCATTCAGAAAATCAATTTCGGTGCGCTTGCCATTTTGAATATCTTGATACATTGATGGATAATGATTTCCCGCATTTTCGGGTTTTAAGAGGTCAGTTAAATCATTCATGATATCAGTGATATTAACCTTAACGCCTTGCGTTGCACCAACTTTTTGAATTTCATCAAGTATCTGCAATGCCAAATCCATCCCATTGCCTGCTGTCCCAAATTCTGCAATATTGGCATTTAATAATACGGATAATGGATTTAAAACTGAATTAATGCCTGCTTTATGCCAAATAGCGGTTAAAACGTCTTGCGTAATTTCAACATTTAAACCAGCTTGGTTTAAAGCCGCAGCTACAGAAACAGCATCAGCATGTCCAATCGCTTGTAATTTAATTGAACCCGTCCCAGTTGTATGTATTTCACCAGGCTTAACAAGTGAAGACGTCCAAAGTGTTACACCAGCTAAAATTTGATCTCGAGCGACGTGCTTTTCAATGACCTCAATATTACCCAAACCATTAGATAAAACTAACAATTGTGTTTTCTTAGTAATAATTGGGGCAATATCTGTCAACATGCGGTCTAATTGCGGGGTCTTTGTCAATAAAATAATTAACTCAAATTCACCAGTAACCTCTTTTGGCGTTACAACTGGTACAAAGTATTTTTTGGGTGGTAAATCATCGTGCACAACTGTTAAACCATTCGTATTGATTGCAGCAATATGTGCTGGCCAACCATCAATACCAGTCACTTCGTGCCCAGCCTTTTGTAGCTTCACACCTAATCGTGAGCCAAGCGCACCAAATCCTGCAATTGCTATTTTCATGCTTAATTATACTGCGTACGCGATTGCATACGCTTCCTCCATTTCGTTTAGGTCAACTTCGTCCCAATTAATTCATTGAAACAGTGCTAATATCAGCAATATTACATATCTAGCTTATCATATTTTCGACTGGCATGTTTAGATTAACCATCCTTTTTTCAAGGTAATACCGCCTTTGTGTCTATATTATTTATTGAAAGCACAAATCAGTTATTGTGACATGAAAGCGTTATAATAGATGTTAAGAGAGTTTGATCAGCTGTGATCAATCATCCAATACTTGCTTTTGAAAGGCGGTTTGAGTTCATGAATAAATCTTTAAGGACACTATTATTTGTTACTGGTTCACTAGTCATCATTGGTGGCTATTTGGCAAAGAAATTGTCACTTTTTAAGTGTGACGATTCAGAGGATTATAAAAAATTTGAAAGTTAATATGAGCCATTTTGGGCTTGTTAATTCAGAACTATTTTATGAATAGGAGATTTCTAATGCGCAAAAAGAAAGCTGTAATGATCGGTGCTGGCATAGCTAATATGGCAGCTGCCGTGTATTTGATTCAAGAAGGTCATTGGTCAGGTGAAGATATTACTTTTTATTCGCTTGACCAGCATGGTTCTAATGATGGTGACACAACTGAAGCTGCCACTGATGATTACTGGAATCAAAATCACCCCTTGGAAAACAACAAAGGTTATGTTGCCCGAGGTGGTCGTATGCTAAACTACCGGACCTATGTCGACTTGATGGATTTACTCAATCGTATCCCCTCAGCGACTGAGTCTGGTATGACGGCCGCAGAGGATACACGTGATTTTGATGCCAAACACCCAACCTTTGATAAGGCGCGCCTTTTGCAGCCTGGCCATGGTATTCTCAACGCCAGTAAATTAGGTTTCAATCGTTTGGATCGCCAGTTGTTAACACAATTAATTTTAATGCCTGATGAAGATGAGACAAAACTAGATAATATTACTATTGCACAATATTTTGAAAACGATCCACATTTTTTCGAAACAAATTTTTGGTTTATGTGGGAAACAACTTTTGCTTTTCGCACACAAAGTTCAGCACAAGAACTACGTCGTTATATGCATCAAATGATCTATGAATTTTCACAAATCGAACATCTAGTTGGTGTTAATCGCACACGCTATAATCAATATGAGAGCATCATGTTGCCCTTAATTAATTATTTAAAAGCACAAGGTTGCCAAATTATTTTAGATCGTCGCGTGATAGCCTTCGAGTTTAAAGAAACATCGATGACAGACGAAATTACTGTAACTGGTTTAAAAATGATCAATACAACCACAAACGAAACGGCACATGTGCCAATTGATAATGACACTGGCGTTTTATTTACAAACGGATCTATTACAGATTCTGCAACGCTTGGTGATTACAACACACCTGCGCCAGAAAATATGGATTATGGTGCGGCATCTAGTTTGTGGAAACAAGCAACCAAACACTTCTATAATCTTGGAAATCCTGACAAATTTTTCTCAGATCGCAATGCAAGTGAATGGGTCAGTTTTACACTGACAACTAAAAATCATTTATTATTAAACGAAATTACACGTATCACAACACAGTTACCTGGCAATGCACTCAATTCATTCTTATCTACAACGCCGATAACACCATTAGGACAAATTGACGTTGATATGTCAATTGTTGCTCATCATCAACCTCATTTTACAAGTCAACAGCCCAACGAAACGGTTATTTGGGGATACTTCTTGTATCCTAGAAGAGACAGCTTGCTTTTTGAAAAACCTTACTTAGAATTAACCGGAAAAGAAATGGTGCTAGAATTAATTTCACACTTATCTCAAGTTGACCCCGGTCCAATCAACATTAAAGATCGCGAATCAGAAATTTTAGACAGCGTTGTCAATAATATTCCTGTCTACATGCCTTATGCTTCGGCACTATTTAATAATCGTGCTAAAATAGATCGTCCGGAAGTCATTCCAGATCATTCAACTAATTTAGCTTTCACTGGAGAATTTGTTGAACAACCCTATCAAATGGTATTTACGGAGCAAAGTGCAGTTCGTTCTGGTGAAATTGCAGCCTATCATTTCGCCGGCGTACCTATGAGCAAACTGGTTAAAACCCCTAAATATGATCATGACATTAAGACATTACTTAGAGCAACAAGAAAGATGTTTTCTTGACTGAAAAAATCATCTGAATAAAATAAAAAAACAGTTACTTTTTGAATGGCATTCAAAAAGTAACTGTTTTTATATTGTTGAATCCATTTTTTCTAAATGATTAGGCCAAAATAAGCGAAACATTGTTTCAAAATAGCGTGATTCATTTTGTATCGCACCTTTTTGACAACTTTTCCATAAAAAGAACCCCTTAATTCAGATTTCCCCAAATTAAGCGGTTCACTTCAAATTTCTTATCATTTATTCGTATCTTTAAATGGTGACTACCGTCTAATTATTTAAACAGTTTCTGGTAGGCTTCATAAATATCATTTGTTGCATTAAAGTGACCATCAATTTTTTTATCAATGAGTTTAACTTTTAGATTCTTCCCAATAGCCTCTGTAAAGGTACTCATGTTCTGAGATGCACCGCCCAATATAATCGGCATGCCTTTAAAGTTAGTATCAATATAGCTGACAATATCTGGCGAGGCAGCTTGGTAAAATCTTATCTGATCGTTCTTCTTTATTTCTTTTGCTGGATTGTGTCCATGTACTGACACAGATTTGTTGCCGACAGATACATGATTGCTCTCACCTATACGAAATTCAGTGCCCAGATACTTCTGTAATGTTAACTCACCAAAATCTTTGGTTATGTCTTGAATACCACGGTCATCTACTAGATAAACAGTAATTGTCTCATAATCAACATCAAGAATTAAATTGGTTGGAAACTTAAGACTCAAGGCTTCTAGTCTTTCTAAGCGAGGCGTTTTGTCAATGACGATCTCATCGTCTTCAATCTCCAAGTGTGGACTCGTGTAGACGTGTACCTCGTCTCCCATCACAAAGATAGCTGATGTTACCTGTCGCATTTCAGTTAAGCGGTCCTTTGCCATGGCATCTTCAAATGACTTTATATTAATATCGACACTGATTTTTTTCTGAATTTGATTTAAACGCGACTTGTTCTCCGAAAAATTATCGTTAGATCTAAAATAGATACTAACAGTCCGGTCAATGTGCTTGCTTTGCTGAGTCACGTTCTTCATGAATTCTTCTAAATAGACACTTTTCATAAGTTCCTCCATTGTTCTGCCTGCTTCGATTTATATTTCATCTATAATTATATCATAAAAGCAATGTAAACGTTTTCACAATTTAATACAGTTGCTTTCGTTTTATCTCTGCCAAAAAGTAGCATTAAATGCGTTCAAGGTTTAAAATAAAATCAAGGTTATAATGATTCTATCATGCACACTGACGCGCCACTCATACTATCTTGGTATTTAATATCATTTAAATTGGAAGCAATAATGGATAAATTTATTAAACAGCAAACATCTCTTTCACAATCTCATCACATGGCAATTCCTTGGCAAAGTCTGATTCAAAACGATAAGCAACCAGCTAAAGACGCCAGTTTGCCAGAACGTGCTTCAATTGTTGGTCGTATTGGCATCCAAATGTTGTCATGTGGTACTGGTGCATGGCGCGTTCGAGACGCAATGAATAAAATAGCTAGAAAATTAGATCTCAGTTGTTCTGCTGATATTGGTTTAATTAATTTAACATATACTTGTTTTAGTGATGGTCATAGCTATACACAACAACTATCATTACCTAATACTGGTGTAAATACTGACAAATTAAACACACTAGAAAACTTTGTCAAACATATAGGCGATACTTTTTCGACGTTAACCGTACGACAGGTTCACAACAAAATCAACGACATTCAAAACAAGCCCAAACAATATTCGCCTATAGTCGCTGGCTTAGCAGCTGCTCTTGCATGTAGTGCCTTTATTTTTCTACTTGGTGGTGGCATACCAGAAATGATCTGTTCTTTTATCGGTGCCGGTATTGGTAATTTTGTCCGCGCAACCCTAGGAAAACACACGATTACTACGCTCGTTGGTGTCGCTATCAGTGTTGCCATTGCCTGCTTAGTCTATATGTTTGCCTTCAAAATATTTGAAACCTATCTTCATGTCTTAGTCCAACATGAAGCAGGTTATATTGGCGCAATGTTGTTTGTTGTCCCCGGTTTCCCTTTTATTACCAGTATGTTAGATATGTCAAAATTAGATATGCGCTCCGGCTTAGAAAGATTAACCTATGCTATCATGATTACTCTGGTTGCAACCCTAGTTGGTTGGTTAGTCGCGTTATTTTTTGATTTTCGACCTGAAAACTTTTTACCACTCGGACTATCCCCCATCGTTATTGGCTTACTCAGATTACCGGCCAGTTTTTGCGGTGTCTATGGTTTCTCCATTATGTTTAATAGTTCACAAAGGATGGCTATTGTGGCTGGCTTTATTGGTGCACTTGCCAATACTTTACGCTTAGAATTGGTCGATTTGACAACCATTCCACCAGCAGCAGCGGCATTTGTTGGTGCACTTGTTGCTGGATTAATTGCTTCAATTGTCACACGTTACAACGGCTATCCCAGAATTTCATTAACGGTCCCAGCAATCGTTATTATGGTTCCTGGCTTATATATTTATCGCGCAATTTACAATATTGGCACAAATCAGATAGCAGTTGGCGCGCTTTGGATGACCAAAGCTGCTTTAATTATGATGTTTTTACCCCTTGGTCTATTCGTAGCACGTACACTGCTAGACAAAAATTGGCGCCACTTTGATTAATATTAGTGTTTAATATAATTGTTATTATGCCATTCAAACAATTTCCCAAAAAAAAGGCCCTAGTCAGGCCTTTTTTTGATGTGTCCACACACTGTTATTACTGATGGGGGCAGTCACATGACACGCGACTAATGCTATTCAGATAGGGCTTTTTTAGTCCAGTCCCATCAAAAACGCATTCAAAGCTTCACGCCAATTCAAAATTTCAAATCCAGTGGATTCAGCTTTATCTAAGCTCATGACAGAATGTCTTGGCCGATAAGCCTTTTGCGGGAACTCGGCACTTGTGACTGGTGCAATTTCAACATCAGTGTTTTTCAAAATCTCACGGGCAAAGTCAAACCATGTTGTTGTCCCCGTATTAGACAGATGATAAACACCATAAGTTGCCTTAACATCAACTAAATGTAACATGAATTCAGCTAATGTTCGCGTCCAAGTTGGTCGGCCTAATTGATCATTAACAACTGTTAACCTAGGATGTGTTGTGGCTAATCGCTGCATTGTATAGACAAAGTTATTCCCAAACTCACCAAATACCCAACTGGTACGTACAATATAAGCATCAGCGCCACTTTCCGTGACTGCTAATTCACCGGCTAACTTAGCACGGCCATATGCGTTTTGCGGGTTCACCGGATCTGTTTCAACATAATCATTATTTTGGGTGCCATCAAAGACATAATCTGTGGATACAGCTACTACCTTAGCTCCAATTTTTTTAACCGCATCAGCGACATTTTTAGTGCCATTAACGTTCACTTGCCAATTCACTTCACGGCCGTCATCTTCTGCCAAATCAACTTTAGTATATGCAGCAGCATGTAATATAACATCTGGCTTGACTGATTCAAAAGTTGCAAGTACTGCTTCACGGCTTGTAATATCTAATTGTGTCGAGTCAAAAGCCACAAAATCTAGTTCACGTTCACGCAATAACTTTTGTAATTCTTGACCTAATTGGCCGTTTGCACCTGTGATTAAAAACTTCATTTTACTTCTCTCCCTCATAGACAAAAAACTCACATGATGTGAGTTTTTAATCGTCTTTACTGGTTGTTTTGCGCGTACTTATCTTCAACTTCAGATTTTTCTGCTTGCCACCATGATTGGTTATCTTCATACCATTTGATTGTGTCAGCTAAACCTGTTGCAAGTCAGTATATTTTGGCGTCCAACCTAGTTCTTCACGAATCTTTGTGGCATCAATAGCATAACGCAGATCATGGCCTGAACGATCTTGGACAAACTCAAAATCATCTTCGGACTTATTCATATCCTTTAAAATAGCGTGCAAGACAGAAATATTGTCTTTTTCACCGTCAGCACCAACTAAATAAGTTTCACCAATTTTACCTTTTGTTAAAATTGCCCAAACAGCTGTTGCGTGATCATATGTATGAATCCAATCACGAACAAGTAAATCAGAACTTAGATATACAGACCACCACGTTCAGAAGAATTCACATTGACTGCAATATCGACAGCCCCAGTATCATAAAAACAAAAACCTGTCACGGCATAATTAGGTTTTAGTTGTGCTGACTTTTATACAATGTAAATTGCTGTATCACTACTATCAACTTCTAACACACCTAGCCGTTGTGCTAATTAATATTTATTGCCTAATGATTATATTTAAATATACATCAATCAAAAAAAACTTCCCATTTTAATAAAATATCTGCCTTAACAAAAAACAAAGCAATAATATACACAATAATTCCCAAAGTTATTTCCAATATAACTGCACATATAGTTTTTGGCAACCAAATATCAACCAGAATTATAATTAGAAACATAACCAAACTGCTAAATAAATACTTATGTATATTAGAAAATAACATTTTTTTAACGTTTAACTTGTTCTTTATGCCAAAAAGTAAATATGCAAGTACTATCAACTCACTAATTAAAGTTGAGATTATTGCACCATAAACCCCATAATTTCGGATAAAAAGTAAGTTTAGTATTATATTACTAATTGCTCCAGCAAAAGTTGATCCGATATATTCTTTGTTAAGACCTGATGGGATTAAGTATTGATTTGTAATGGCGATACTCCAAGAAATTAATATAATAATAGGGCTTTCAAGAATAATTAAATTACTTACAACGCCAAAACCTTTTCCTAAAAATAAAGGAACAAATTTTGATGAAATTGCTATTAAGCCTAATACTAACGGAAATGACAAAAAGTTAATAAATTGAAAAGATTTATCCATATAATGATTTACGCCCTTTTTATCTCCTTTTGCTAATAAGTTAGCAATCCTAGGCATTAATACAGCTGATATTGAAGACACAATGGTTAGTGCTAAACGTACAAGAGTATCTGATGAGCTAAAGAAACCAACCGATTTAATAGAATCCATTTGTCCAAGCATTGTTTTATTAACAACTAAATAAATTTGAGTAGCTAGTTGTGGAATAAATAACAGTAAAATAGGCATTACGTGCTTTGAAAAATGGAGCTTGTTTACATCAACAAAATAAATCTGCCCCTTTAAAAAAGGTATCAATATGAAATTTCCAATTAAAGTAGAGCCTGTAATAATTAAAATATAGATAGTTAAATCACTTTTAGTATGTACCAATGAGAATATAAGTGCTAAAGAAATAATCTTTACTGCAACATTACGTGTAATAGTCTTCTTAAAATCTTCAATGCCTATAAAATACCAAGATACATCGAACATATTGGCAACAAGTGTTAAAGACTGCGCGATTATCAAACTCGTATATTCGTTGTAAATTGTTAAAAAAAAAGCTAATAATAAAATAGATATGACTGTTGTAACAATCTTTAAAATAGCAACATCCCAAAAAACTTTTGATCGATTTTCTTTGCTATCTTGAACATAAGCAACTTGTCTACTTCCGTATAATGATATACCTAAACTCCCTAATAGAACAAAATAGGACATTATTGAATTAGTATATGAATATTTTCCCAATCCGTCTGGTCCAAGAACACGGGACACGTAGGGCATAGTTACCAGAGGGAGAATAATTAATAAAACTTGATAAGTCATATTATAAAAAAAGTTTTTTAGAACTTTCATGATTTTTCTCCCACTGAATTGAAATAGATAATATTCATTGTCCAAGACTACGCATTCTACTAATTTTTTTTATTATAAAATCAAATTTTAAATCTAAACTTATTATTACTATTAGGTAAAGAATAATATCTTTAGCTATCCTTGACTTAAATATTCCTAATCTAATTTTAGATTTTTTTATCTTTTTAACTATTTTTTTATATGAATCATCATGATTTGATACATTTTGATAGTCTAATAACAAATAAATCCATGATAAACTCAGAAAATAATTCATCCTATTCAATTTTTTATTCAGTATATATGAATTTTGCGTATACTTTTGTATATTTTCTTCAAATTTATCTAAAGCTAACATTCTATTATCGACTTCTTCATCTAATTTATTAGAAGTGATGGATCCAATCCTCTCACGTCGATAAAAATAGCCTACTTTTTCAACTTTAACAATACTTTTTGCCAAAGCCATAATAACATGTATAATTGCGGTATCTTCGTAAGTAATACCTTTGTTAAATTGAAAATTATTTTTTATGTAAAAAGACACATTAAAACATTTGTTCCAAATGACTTCTCCATAACGTTTTAGTTGTTTATCAAAATGGGTAACCAATTTAACTTTATTAGATCCATCGTCAAATTCCCCGTAATCAAACACCAAAATATCTGGTTGATTACGTTTAACAATATATTCGTTTAGAATAAATAATAGGTCGACATCAATATAATCATCAGAATCAACAAATAGAATGTAATTTCCTTGTATATATTTAGTACCATAATTACGTGTCTCAGCTAAGCCTGAGTTACTTTTTGAATACATTTTCACTTTGTGACCTACATTTTCAGTAGATTTTCGTGCTACCTTAAATGAATCGTCAGTTGATCCATCATCTACTAAAATCAATTCCCAATCAGAGTAGCTCTGTTCAACTATGGAATTAATAGTATGGGCTATATATCTCTCTGAGTTAAACATGGGCACAATAATAGAAAAAAATGCTCCTTTATTTATATCATTACTCATTCGTTTTCTCTTTCTGTCCACTACTCGTTTGAATTACTACGAATAGACTCATTATGAAAAATAAAGCTGTCATAATAAAAATCAGCCCCATTATCAAATCCAATTACAAACTTATACATCCCAACGAACGACACAAATACCAATAAAGAATACCAAAATATTTTATTGATTATACTAATTTTTACAATTAAGTAATCAATAATCACAGGATATGTAAATAAAAAATAAAAGCCATAACGAACCATAATTGGTGATGTGGCAAATACAGAATAAATTGGAAGCAAAAGCATAAAGAGCCTAATCATTAGTAATTGTTTTTCATCATTCAATTTCAGCTTGTTAAAATTTTTAATTAAGAAAAAATCAACAATTAAAAATTCTATAAAATGAAGAATGCTTGATAAAATACCCACCTCGCCATACAACGTTCCGTTTGAAGCTTCTGAAATTTTCTGAGCACCTGAACCAGATACTATATTCGAAAAAAAGCCAAACATCGATATAACATCTACGTGTAGAAATACTAAAATAAAACTGAAAGCAAATAACATTGTGTACCATAATAATCTTTTTTGAGTTATTTTTATTCTATTAATCCAATATATCGGTATTAAAATTACAGCAGAAAAATGTACAGTTGCTGCAAAAATAATTAACAACATGTATGGAACAATTTTTTTATTTAAAATGTATCTCAGAGATAAAGCGAATATTGCGACTGCTACTGATTGACGCATATATATAAAAGAAACATCTAATAAATATTTATACACAGCAATAACAATAAAGATATTAATGTTTGTCATATATTTTTTTAAAACAAAATATAGCGTAAACCAAAAAAATATTGCAACAAAAACAGTTAGTCCATAAAAATTGAATCCCATGCTTTTAATGGTTGAATTAATGAATGTCCAACCAACATCACTTCCTATTAACCCATTTTGTTGAACATAGTTAACTAGATTTAAATGGTTCAAGGTTGGCGCCAACTGGAACATATACTCGTAATTACTGTAATCGTAACCACCTAAATGGTACCTTGTTCCCGATAACAAGGCTAATAAGATAATTACTATACTAGCAAAAATATTTTTGATTGCGCCGATATTTGTAATTCCAGAGATTATCATGAATATTCCGGAAATACAAAGTATTGAAGTATAAAAAATCAATATTTTTCCCTCATCTTTTTTTCCAATAGTAATAAATAATAATTGCTGGTAATTTCAAAAGTCTTTCAGTAAGTGTATCATGTCCAAACTCAGTTTTAATTTCATTACCGGTCAAAGTATGTATAAATTTTTGATTAGACAACTTATAGACATTGAAAGCTAGTGCGTTTTTAATCTTATACTTTAGTGATATAACTTTAACATTTTCAAGTAGTCTATAATATTTCATTAGTCCCACCGGAGATTGAAGTCTCATTAGTCTCCCGCGTTTGCTCAATCCGTCATCTTGATAGCCCCCAACTACAATTGTATATGATATATTTACTGTACTATACAGTAGAGCCACATTTGTCCAAAGCCAACCTTCTGGAAAAAATTTTTCCTTATTTTTATATACCGGAAAAGGAAATTTTTTAAAAACAGATGCCCTGATGGTTTCAGCAAAGTCACCCGCAATAGCTTTTTTTATTCTGTAATCTAAGTCAGATCCAGAATAAATTTTTTTAGGAAACTCACCAAGTTTAACTCCGGATTGATTTACTTGCTCAAATACAACTGTTGCATACTCTTTATTCTTATACACGGAATCCCAGTAATGCCTAATAGCGGCTACAGCATCAGGAACCAAAATATCATCACTATCTACAATAGTAATGACGTCTCCAGTTATGTAACTATGCGCATAATTCAGAGCTGTATGTTTACCACCATTTTCTTTTCTAAAATAGTTAATTCTAAAGGCATTTTGTTTTGTTGAAATTTTTTTAATTACTTCAAAAGTATTGTCTGTACTCCCATCATCAATAATAAGCCACTGAAAATCTTGGTCTGACTGTTTTCCTAAACTATCATATAATTTTTGTAAAAGCTCAACACGATTATATGTTGTTGTGAGTACTGTAATATTTATTTTCAACACCGTATACCTCTCTTAAAATAGATTGGAAATGAGAAATACTATTTTTCGTTTTTACGTTTTCTTTTGCCATACATGATTTTTTAGCTAAATAGGTTTCGTTACTTAACAGTTGAATAATTTCAGCAGACATTTCTTTAATTGAATTTGATAACATACCAACATCCTCATTTACCAAGTCTACAACACCACCAACTGGTGTTGCAACGACAGGATTTCCTAGTAGCTGTTCTTCAAGAATGCTAAGACCAAACCCTTCCCATTTTGAAGTAGACACACCTATCTTGGAAGATTTAATATAAGGGTATGGGTTAGAAGTAAATCCAATTAACTCAATGTTATCAGTTAACTCATTATTCCATATAAATTTCTCAGTCTTTTCTCTTAAAGGACCATCCCCAAGTATATTAGCCTTAACATTAGGAAAAACTTTAGTAATTAATTTAACTATCTCTAAAAACATGATAGGATTTTTTTGCTCAACTAATCTTCCAACATAAATCAAATCAGATCTTGGAGCAACAAACATATCAGCCTTTCTTAAAATAATAGAATCATTGACTATGTTCTTTAAAATTAAGACATCTATATTCTTTTTAATGTACTGACTAAATATATATTCATCAATAATTGACTCGGAAACTACTATAATTTTATTATATTTAGGAATACTCCATCTATATAATAATGGTAACAGTCCGAATCTCCGCATTCGAGGATCATTATTATGAAGATGTGAAATCACAAATCCACCATAACTGTGTATGTAACTTGCATTTCTGGCAATCATGATACTTGCTCTAAAATCATGAGCATGTACTATAGTTGGTTGATTATTCTTAATTACATTATAAACTGTCTTAGATGTTAATTTTTTAATTACAATATGACGAATATTAAATTCTTTTAAAATTTTGTCAATCGCTCCTGAAGGAGAAACATACACATGCTCACAATCATTTATTAACGTAGCTATATTAATTACAACATTCTCAGCACCAGAATAATTTCCAGTGTTCAAAAAATGAAACACAACCTTTTTTGACTTATTTAATCTTACTATTTTATCTTGCTTATTCATAAATTTTCTTCATTTCATAATCAACTTTTCTTTTGTCAAAATTAATCAGCTCGTCATTATCTATTGTATTTTTTTTATAATTGTATTTCGATTTTTCAAATATAATAGCAGCAAGAATATTTGGGTCGCTCGGTGGGAAAGTTTTACCTATTGACTTATTTAATATATAGTCCCGTATACCACGTATATTACTTCCAATAATGTATAGTCCAGCAACAACTGCTTCTAAACCAGCAACACCAAGGCCTTCTTGAAACGATGGAAATATAGATATATCACTAGCATAATTAATATCATGTACATCCGAGCGGTAACCTAATAATTTAAAATGTTCACCAAAATCAAAACTTTCAGCAAGTTCGTTAAGCATTGCACCATTCGCACCGGTTCCGGCAATAATGTAATAAATATTTTGTCTTTGTTCTGGCGTCATTTCTTTTAAAGCTTGCAACACAACTCTATGATTTTTACGATCACTTAACTCACCAACTGATGATATCAAAAAAGCGTCTTCTGGAATATTTAATTCTTGACGTACTCTTTTTCGTGCTTCCTGCTTTTCTTCATCAGTTACACGCCATGCTTTTTCTACATCAACGCCTATGCCATTAATTTTAACAATATGTTTGGCATGCATATGTTTCTTAGCAAGAGTATAATCTTCATCATTAATAGTGATCAGCGTATCTGTTATGAAGGAAAACAACCATTCCAGCGGATAGAAAACGAGCCAACCACTCTTAGGTCCACCTTTAAAGAAGTGAAAGCCATGTGCTGTATAAATTGTTGGCACCTTAAATTGTTTTGCAACAAGGCGACCTAAAATGCTACCTAACGGTGAATGTACATGAGTGAAAGTGAAGTCATATTGTTGAAACAATCGACGCAGTTGCTTAATCGAACGTAAGTTTCCCTTTAAAGAACCCATACGCCTTTCAAAGTCAATCTGATGCGCAATAACATCATGATTAATCATCCACTGTTTAAATCGTTCATCCTCTTCTGATGACATAGATCCAAAGTCTACCATATTTGTAGCAACATGAACTTCATAACCTAAACCTTGCAAAATTCCAATATTGCGATGATTAAATTGTTGAATCATATTAGCCTTTGCTGCTAACATTAATACTTTCTTAGTCATGCTTCACCACGTCTTTACCTGCATCATCAATATCTGTTTCCTTGAATATACCATCACGCTTCATAACAGATACAAACGTTTCAACAGTTAACAACATGTCTACTCTAAAACTTAGATGTGCTGCATACTTAGCATCATAAGCAGCCTTATCTTCATCAGAAAGATTATTACGACCGTTGACTTGTGCTAATCCTGAAATGCCAGGTAAGACTTGATCAGCACCATTATGTTTACGTAGAAATAAAACTTTTGAATCTGTTTTAGCTAAAGGACGTGGTCCAATAAAACTCATATCACCTTTAATAATGTTCATTAATTGTGGCAATTCATCTATCGAAGTTTTTCGAATGATCATACCAAAAGGTGTGACATAACTGGTAATATCATCGAAATCTGAGTTTGCTTTTACCGGTGCCTCATCTGTCATCGACCGAAATTTATATAGCAAAAAAGGTTTAGAATTCATACCGTATCGTTCTTGTCTAAATAAGGCGGGTCCCTTTGAAGTAAACTTTATAATTAGCCCGATAACAATTAGTGGGATAAATAAAATAATAGCCATTGGAACAGCAAGTAATAAATCAAGTACTCTTTTAACAACTTTTTTATACAACATTGCGGCTCTCCTGTATCTCATCTCTCATAGATAACTAATTATTTAGCTGTAGTATCCCCGTATCCATAGCCATATCCATAACCGTATCCAGCACTCCCCTTCTTTTTACGGTTCATATCATTATAAATAAATCCAAGTACTGGTGATCCAGCAATTTTTAGAATGTCATTGGTCCGTTGTAATGCCCCCTTAGTCGTCTTATCTGCGCTGACCACAATAGCAACACCATCCATTTTACTCATCAATACTTGCGCATCTGTTACCATCAAAAATGGCGGTACATCGAATATGACCAAATCATAATGTGCTCTTAATTCACTAATAAGCGTCGTCATACGTCCTGAACCTAATAGTTCAGCTGGGTTAGGTGGTACAGGACCCGAAGTAACGACATCCAACTTATCCATACTTGTTTTATGGATAATCGCTTGGATGTCACTGTTAGCATCTGCCAGATAATTGGTTAGGCCATGGTTATCAGTAATGCCGAAAGTTACCGCAACAGTTGGCCGACGTAAATCAGCATCCACTAATAAAACTTTTTTACCCTGTTGCGCGCAAGCGACAGCGAGATTAGCTGTAATAGTTGACTTACCCTCTGATGGCAGTGCGGATGAAATAAGTAGTGTCTTGACATCCCCCTTGGCAACAGATGCAAATTCAATGTTTGTTCGCAATGTTCGAAACTGTTCTGAAACTGGATTTTTAGGCTCTGCTGCAGTAATTAAACGTGCACCCTTAGTCATTGTTTCAGTTGATAATCTATCGCGTCCAGTTTGTGATCGTTTTTTAAAAAAAGCCATAACTGTGTGTCTCCTCTATCACTCTCTATTTAAGCGACTCACACGTGAGCGTGAGTGATTACCAGTAGAACGATTCTCTGCCTGCATATATGCCACATCAAAATGCTTCATAGCCTTAATATGGCCAATGACACCTAAGTTAGTCATGCCAAATAGTTCTGTCACCTCATCTGGTGACTTAACTGTTGTATCTGACAACTCACGAACTAATGCAATCAAAAATGTTAGACCTCCCAAAATCACAAGACCGGCTAAAGTAAACAGTTTTTTATTTGGACCAACTGGACTATCAGGTGTTTTCGCTGAATCAATAATAGAGACATTATTGATTTTCATAAAATGACCAATCTTATCTCTAAATGAGTCAGCAACAGTATTAGCCACCAATGCGGCTTGCTTTGGATCGTTTGACTTCACATTGATAGCAAATACTTGTGAATTCTGTTGATTACTAATAGAAACCATCTTTTTCAGGTCATCAACTGTGAGATTATATTTCTTTTGCGATGATGCGCGCGTCACTTCTTTTTGTTCTGGTGTGATAAGTCGACGGGTACCATCAGCAAGTGTGTCAAATACTGCCGGTTGATATTTTTGCACAACAATGCGATCTGGTTTCTTTAAGGTATTTGATACATCCCCCAAAACATTGCTTGAGGTAACCAAGTTTTTATAGGTATTAATAATTTGCACATCAGCTTGCTGATCAGATAAATTCGCTGTTGTTTGTGCATTGTCTGTTGTCCGGTTGACCAACATACTAGTTGAAGCGATATAAGTAGGTGCTATAAAAAATTTAGCGATACCAAACCCAACAGCACCACCAATAATTGCCATTAAAACGAGCATAAAAAAATATTTACGGATAATATCCCATAATTGGCGTAGTTCAAGTACGTTATTCATTAATTTGTTTATCCTTTATAATTATGTATTTTAGAAACCATTAAAAAAATGACGTTTGACAATCATTTCAGGAATTAATTTTTCAACATTATTTCCATCTAAAATCGCCTCAGCATTTTTTTCAAACATTTGCTGATACTGCTTTCCTAAATTAGTTCCTAATTTATGAAATGCCTGACGCATTTCATATTCACGATTTGGTAAGTCATGCGCATCCGAGACAAAGACATGGGCTAAATTATGGGCTACAATGGCTTCCGAAAATTTCTCAACTTTTTTGCCAAAAGTACCGACATATGAACTCGCGGTGACTTGAGCAATTGCACCTTTTTCAATCAGATTGAATAAAATATCTGGTTGCGCCATTATCTTCAAATTACGCTCTGGATGTGCAATTTGCACACTAATGCCTCGTTGCATGATATTAAATATCATATCATCACTATATGTGGGCACATCATCATCCGGAAATTCCAACAATAAATATCTATTATCTTCATCAGCAAACAAAATATCATCATTATCTAACGCATCAATCAGCCCACCATTGATACGTACTTCCTGCGAAGGAAAGACTTGCAATGGAATCTTTTCTTTATCTAAGTGCGCTTGAAATTCTTGAGTTAATCGGATAACATCTGCTTTGTGGTTCATGTAATGGCCATTCATGTGATGAGGTGTCATCAAAGCTGCTTCTATTCCATCTTCAACTGCTTCATGTGCCATTCGTAAGGATGCGCGTATTGACTTTGAACCATCGTCAATGTTTGGTAACAAATGACTATGTAAATCGATCATATTTTCTCCCCGCCACACTGCATACTGTGCTCAATATAGATTAATACTCACTTATTTAAGTATACCGATTATGCTAGAGCAATCATATTACATAATTATTACAAAAAAAAGAAGCACATATTTGTGCTTCTCGATTCTAATAGACGCTAACAGATCAATCTACAGCATTACCTGCATTATCGAAGTAAATTTTTCGACCATCGATTTGTACAGATTGGTTCGAAACCCGTTCACCTGAATCAGCATCATAATAATGCATATGACCTGCTTCATCAATATGCGTACCGCCCTTGAGTTGTACACCGTTATCATTGAAGTAAAGAACTTGATTATTAATTATTTGTTCTCCTGTTACGGCATGCCCCTGATTATCCAAATATAACCAAGACCCATCTGGTAATTCAGCAAAATCATTTGTTAGTTTTTGACCATTAATACCTGCATAATAGCTTATTGTGCCATCACTATTTTTGACTTGGTCATTTTTGACTTGTTCGCCATTCTGGTTAAAGTACACTTGGGCGCCATTAATTGTCTGTTCCCCTGTCAAAGCAACACCTTGAGCATTCAAGTACAACCAGGCACCATTATCCAAACGTTTGAAATCGTTTTTGATTTGCGTGCCATCATAATTGAAATACAAGATTTGACCGTTGATATTTTGTTGACCAGTAACAGCAATGCCTTGGGCATTCAAATAAATCCATGATTTATTTGCTAATTCTTGCCATGTATTAGTCAATAAATTACCTGTCTGACCATCGAAATATCGCAAATTACCCGCAGTATCTCTGATGTCAGTTCCCTTAACCTGAACGCCATTTTGATCAAAATATTGCTCAGATGTCGAACCATTATCTGCAGTAATTGTTGTTAATCCAAGCGCCATATGTCCGTCCGCAAAGAAATAACGCCAATTATTATCAGGTCCTATATAGTATTGATTTGTAACTGCCTTGCCAGTCTTGTTGTAATAATATTGATTTTGACCGTCAGACAAGTAAGCATCTTGTAATTCAACGCCATTAGGCAAGAAATAATACTTTTTACCATTAATTTGTTGCGTGCCAACAACCATGTATCCATCATTGTCGAAATAATACCAATTTGTATTATCTTGAATAAAGGTATTCTTCGCCTGATAACCACTCGTTGAATAAAATGATGTCTTACCATTCTCATCAGTTGTAAAACCAGTGCTTGTTTTTTCACCTAACAATTGTTTAGGTAAGAAATCGTTATCACTTGACACATTAAAGTATTGGTTTGTTGCCCAATCCTTTAGTACATACCAAGCACCACGACCTTGAATATTTGAGCCATTAAAGTACTTAGCTGACCACTCTGTGATTTTAACATTTGGATTCATTGGCTTACCTGTAGAAATTTGCTTTGTTTCAAACAGAGTCGGATAGTCTGCCTTCAATTGATCCAAGAATGCGCCGCCATACTGTGCCTGGTATTGACCACCACCAATTGTTGATGAATCATATAAAGTATGGTTGATGACAGAATCAGCGTCATCTTTTCCAGAACTATTTGTGCGATCTGCTGTCACAATTTGTTCCCCTGGTAAATTATATATTTGATCAGGCACCCAATCGTTAATGGCTTGAATCCCTTGTGCATGTAAAGCTCTCAAAGTATTTACCAATTGATCAGCTGTCCCATACTTCGTGGGTGTATTGTAACCAATGTCATAGCGATCGGTAAATGCGTAACCATTTTGAACAATTGAGTCTAAGAAACTTGTGTCCGTACTTGAACGGTATTGCGGTGCTAATTCAAAAGAAGTGATCCCAAGACTCTTAAACAATGCCGCATTTTGTACTATTTTGACGTTAGTATACTCGTCGGCATTGGTTGGCATGGCTTGAAAATTAGAAAATCCTTCATAGATGACTTGAGAATCTAACGCTGCATTAGAATGATAAGTCGCACCATCTGTTGAAGTAGTCTTACTACTTGTTGTTCTCACATCTTGATTGTCACTAGCACCAACAGGTACCCATGCAGCAAGGTAACCAGAAACTTGCGGATCGTTGATACCATACACCATATCTGATTTGAAAATCAATTGTCCCAAATCATTTGTACGAACAATTGGTGCCCCAGCATCATTATTATAAATTTTCAAACCATCTTTAGTACTTAACATTAAGGCGCGATAATCTTGATTTTTATGCGCAGCCCCCATATTCAACACAACTTGTTCATCGTTATTTAGATTCAAATCAGTCTTGTTACTAATAACCAGACCAATGCCTTCTGTGCGTGTCTCAGCATTGCCAGCATCTGTCGCCTTCATAGAACCGGTTCCATAACGGACCGAAGTCAGTACGCCTTGATTATCATGTAGATAAGACATGCCCATACTTTGACCACCAGAAACGTACTTTACACGAGACTGCAATAGTGAAGTAATCGCATCATAATATGGTGATTTTTTAGCCATATATTGCCCATCATCAGTATATAAATCACCATAATACACACGTGGAATTGTATCTTTATTAGTTAATAATAATGCATAAGAAGATGGTATATTATAAGCAGTGTATTCTTTATCCGCTTTTAATTCATCTGCATTATATATTGCAAAAGCTTTCTCAATTTCATCAGGTGTAACCGTTAAGCCATCTGATTTAGGATTGATTTTATCTTTGACAATTTGTGCAATAACTGTTTGTACTTCACTATCATGTGCACGGATAAACGAGTAATTTGGTTGCGCTGTATTTTCTGTTGCATCTTCTGTACGATTAACCAAGCTATTCGTAATAGTTTGTTCTAAACCACTTCGTTGGCTAACTGGCACATTTAACGCATATTTCAAGCCAAGATGAATTGGAAAATCCATTGTTAATTGATTATTGCCATGTGCTTTGATATAAGCGGCATCTTTGGATTCCCAATCTTCTAAAATTGAGAGATGCGCATTGGCTTGACTATCACTTTGGTCTATTTTATAAGCTGCTTTGAAGTAATCGCTAGCAATTTGTAACAAGTCAGCATCCACGTTATCAACAGCATCAACTCGGTAACCATCAAAATTAGCAGTTGGATCATTTTGTGTGATGGTTCCAATGTTCATCATGTAGTACAACCAATTTAATTGTTCAGCTTGCACAACTGGATTTGAATTATCCACATCGTTAGCTAACAACATCTCATAGCCACCTTGTTGTCCAGAATCAGTAATTTGACCTTTTTGATTAATCGGTGTGCGGTTTAATAATCGGTCATCTGAATTTGCATCTGGTGTCTTGTCACTGTTAACATATAGCAACGCCCCACCTTGAAGATGATCATTTGATTTAGATTCACTTGTAATATTCCAGTTTGGTTGCGTCTTAATCCATTGACTGATATCTGTTTTTAACCAATCAGTATTGCCAGATAAACTAATTCTCTGTTCAATATTTTTTTGGACTGACATCGCATGATTTGTCAGGTCACTTGTTTGCGAATTATTTGAAATGGCCACATCATCTTCTAGAAGTCCAAGTGACTGCATATATTTGAGGTAAGCAATTTGTGTATCTTTGTCAGGCCACCATGACATTAACAATGGTCGAAAATCAGTTGCCATTGATGGTGTCCATGTAGTACCTGCTTTTAAAATGTCCTTAGGTCGATACCAACTACTAGCTGTCAGGTAACCATCAACATTTGTGAAGCTATCCGATTTTAATGAATATGCAGCGTTATGTTCATTAGCTATATTTGTCAGGCCTTCAACATATTGACGATCATTTGATGTCAATTCACCAGTTGTCTTATCAAAATAAAGTACTTGGCCATCAATGACAGCGGTAAAATTCTTCTTAATTTGACCATCATCACCTACAAAATAGGTTTTTCCATTAATTTGTTTGATATTTGGTGATGCGCTTTCTACTTGATCCAGTTTTTGCGCATCACTTTTATTTGTTGTTGCTGTTTTTGAAGTGGCCTCAACTGGTTTGTCTGCTTTTTTGGTATCAGTTGTTTTGTAAACTGTTGCTGCTGTTTGCGTGTCGCCTGTTTTGGCTGTTGTTGGTACTATTGCCGTGTCTTTGGCTGGTGCTTCAACTGGTTTATCTACTGTCGGCACTGTCGTGTCTTTGGCTGGTGTCTCAACTAGTTTTTCTGCTGTCGGCACTGTCGTGTCTTTGGCCGGTGCCTCAACTGGTTTGTCTACTGTTGGCACTGTTGCCGTGTCTTTGGCCGGTGTCTCAACTGGTTTGTCTGTAACTGGTTCTACCGACTTTTCCACCACTTGTGGTGCTGTTTTATCTACAACTGTTGGTGATGGGTTGGGTTGATTTTTTGTAGAATCTTCTTTAACAGCCATTGTCGTGCTATTTGTATCTATTGTATCAGCACGACTATCAGATATTGTAGCGCCGAATATGGCTAAAGAAAAGATTCCAGCTGTCACCAGTATTTTCCCTGATTTATACAATTTCTTGCGTTCACATACTAATCTTTCATTCCTCATTCCATTGCCACCATTCTTCCCTTTTCTGATGCTGTTCTTTAAAATTCCATTACATTTTTTAGGAATTTTACCTACTTGTAAAAGTTATTAACCTTTACCATGTCATTCTACAACGCATACTGTGCAGTTTTTCACTTTATTCAATATTGATTATCCAATAATGAATAAGTCGAAATTATGTCAAAATGCAGGATAATAATTAATTGTTATATTTTTTACAAACAGAAAGGAAATACTATGCAAAAAGATGTCACTTTCAATTTAATCAAGGAACGGCGTAAGATCAAAAATATCTCACAAAGTGAATTAGGTAGGATAATCGGTTCACAGGCAATGGTTTCAAGAATAGAAAACGGTCAGATACTACCAAACCTTCAAACCATTCATCTTATTTGTAAAACATTGGATCTTACAGTCGAAGAATATTTTTACACATATTATAAAATTGGCACAGATATGACTGATTTTAGAAATGATCTCGATGAAAAATACATGTCTACTGATACGACAGCTTTAGAACAGCAATATTCAGACATAAAAGCAACCAACATGCTAACACTTAAACATAAGCACCAAATGCTTATGATACAAGCAACCATCTATCATAAGGCATTCAAGTTAGCATCATTAAATGATCAAAATTTCCTTTTAAAATATTTTGATCAAATCATGAGATGGCAACTCTATGATATTTATTTATTAGAATGTACATTAAATATGATGCCTTCTGAAAAAATAAAACCATACATTTCTGATATTTTAGTGCAATACATAAGAACAGAAAATAAAGTGTATGCGAATGATATCATTCTGACATTAATTGTCAAATATTTAGAAAGCAGTATTGTGCAAAAAAAAGATGTGATTACTGATTGGATACTTTTAAAATTAGAAGACTTAAAAATCAGAGAAAATTCAAATTCCAAAATATGGTTTTTGTTTTTAATTGCACTATATCAGCATGATACAAAAAAAATAAATCAAGCATACACCGTCACAGACTATTTAAACGCCCCTTATCTTAAAAAAAAATTCAATCTCATTCAATCGATTTACTTGAAATAACACTACTGATAATTTTTTGATATCTCAATATTAAAATGATGATTTATTCATTTTTATCATTTCATATAAAAAATATAATAAGCTTTAAATGTGAAAGCCCTAAAATATTATTAAATATTTTAGGGCTTTCGTATTGATATATATTTGATATTAATCACTTAACAGTCTCAAATCAAAAAATAACAATCATATTAATGATTGTTATTGAAAAATAAAGATTATTTTAACACATATTTCAGATGTATATCGCGTTACTGTGATATACATCGTCACGGTATCGCGCTTTACCGCCACTTCGCTGAGATAAGTCACGGTATCGCGCTTTACCGCCACTTCGCTGAGATAAGTCACGGTATCGCGCTCAAGCGCTTACTCGTGCTTTACATCATCTAGTAAATCGCGTTCTTTGTTGGTGAGTTGGCGTTTTTCTAGTAAATCAGGGCGGCGTTGCCATGTTCTTCGTAACGACTCTTTTAGTCGCCATTCAGCGATTTTTGCATGATTACCACTCATCAGTACATCAGGTACTTTACGGCCACGAAATTCTGCTGGTCGCGTATACTGAGGGAACTCTAACAGATCATTTTGAAATGAGTCTTCATCAGCACTGACATTATTACCCAATACATCAGGTAAAAAGCGTGCTGTAGCATCAATAATAACCATTGCGCCAAGTTCACCACCAGTCAAAACATAATCGCCTAACGATATTTCATCATCAACTAATTCACGAATACGCTCATCGTAACCTTCGTAGTGTCCCGCAATAAATGTCAAATGTTCTTTTTGGGCTAACTCTTCGGCTACATGGTGATCGAATTTACGACCTGCTGGGTCAAGCAATACGACATGCCCTTTGTCACCAGCTTGTTTTTCAACAGCAGCCATTGCATCAAAAATTGGTTGTGCCATAAGTAGCATACCCGCACCGCCACCAAACGGATAGTCATCAACATTGTTATGCTTGTTTTCAGTATAATCACGAAAATCTGTCACATGAAAATCTAAGGCACCTTTATCAATCGCTTTACCTAAGATTGACTGTTTTAATGGTGTAAACATATCAGGAAATAAACTTAAAACATCAATTCGCATTAATCCAGCAGTCCTTCCAGTGCATCAATGGTGACTAATTTACCAGCAACATCGACGTTTTTGACAACATCATCAATCATCGGAATCAACGCATCCGACTGGCCATCACGTGATACAACCCAGACATCATTTGCCCCAGTTTCCATGATTTCAGAAATAACACCAATGTCATTATCTTCCAAATCAATTACCCGGCAACCAATGATTTCGTTATAATAATATTCATCATCACCTAGCGCTTCACGTGCACCACCAATAACATAGATATCATGTGTTTTATACTTTTCAATTTCATTGATGTTTGTCACACCTTCAAAAAGAACCAACCACATATTTTTATGCATACGAGAATCCTGTACTTTAACAGGTACAAAACCTTGCTTCGTATCAATTTGCAATTCTGCGCCTTTTTTAAAACGATCGGCCGCAAAATCTGTAATTGCCATGATTTTTACTTCACCACGGATACCATGCGTATTAACAATCGTGCCAACTTTAAAATAATTTTCTGTATTTGTCATAATGTTATTATATCAGATTTTTCAGTCAGCTTACTAGCCATCATGGCTTGATCTAATTGCCTTAACTTTTGTTTCATCTCTGACCCATAACGGTATTGACCAACACCACCACTTTTAGGTAAGATACGATGACATGCATTAATAATTGTCAAAGGATTTTTCCCAACGGCTGACGCTACTGCGCGAATCGCGGTTGGATGATTGGCACGAATGGCCAGTTCCCCATACGTTAGGGTTTCATTCGGTAGCATCTCATGCATGGCAGTCCATACATCACGTTGAAATGGTGTCCCTTTCAAATAATTAATTTTTAACTGTGAAAAATCACTTGCCCTACCAGTCACATAGCGTTGAAAATCAATTATTTCGATTAACGTCGCTCGCATGACTTGTTCATTTGGATAGAACAAATGAAATTCTTTCACACCATCAATAGCGAGACTCACAAATACAAGCGCATCATCTTGTTTAAAAATTGTCAATTGCCTATCCAAAAATGCCATTGTGTCATAAATTATCATATTTTATTTACTCCTATTATTTAATCATAGTAGTCATCTAAAAATTGTGAAAAATAAGGTAAGGCTAGACTAATTAATCCTCTTTCTGGTTAATTTCATTATACTACACTTTTTTACCATCATTAATTCCTACTACTTGTGATAACCTTCCAGTAATTTCTTTTCTGTTTTATGATCGATTATAGTAAATTGCCATCATCTATAAAGATAATCAAAAAAACCTAATTGATAGCTATCAATTAGGTTTTAAATCATACTGCTTTTTTGAAGAATCCATAGACTACGCCAGAAACAACAGCCCCAATTGCTATAAAGAACAAGTATAGCAATGGTGAACTTGTCAAGGCAATCACGAAGATACCACCATGTGGTGCTAATAGTTTAATGCCAGCAAAGCCAACTAACCCACCAGACAAAACTGATCCAACCATGAAACTCGGAATTGCACGTACTGGATCTGCTGCAGCAAACGGAATGGCGCCTTCTGTAATGAAGGATAGTCCCATAACTATGTTAGTTAATCCTGCTTGTCGTTCTTGTTGATCAAACTTATGTTTAAACAATAATGTTGCTACAAAGACTGCCAATGGTGGTACCATGCCGCCAGCCATAACAGCTGCCATAATCACCGATCCACCACTTGCAACTGTTGCAGCTAAAGTGCCTGTACCAAAGACATAGGCTGCTTTGTTGATTGGGCCTCCCATGTCAATTGACATCATACCGCCAAGTATCGCACCTAATAGTACAGCATTAGTGCCATCCAAACCAGATAAGAAATTATTCAAACCTGTGTTAATCGCTGACATTGGAATATTAATGAGTAGCATCGCAAAACCAGTTAATAGGACACCTAATACTGGATAAAACAAAATTGATTTAATACCATCTAATGACTTAGGCAGTTTTTGAAATAGCTTTTTGAGTAACAACATAATGCCACCGGCTAGGAAACCACCGACTAGGGCACCTAAAAATCCTGATGGAATCGGTGCATGGTTAGCATTTAGCCCGACGTTGTAAAGGTTGTACCCATTTGCAGATAAGGCACCAGCTACGAATCCGGCTACTAAACCTGGCTTTTCAGCAATTGAATAGGCAATATATCCCGCCAAAACTGGTAACATGAAACCAAATGCAGCCCCTCCAATTTGTTTAAAAAACGCAGCAATTGGATGATAAGTTCCCAAGCTTGACAATGCACTGTTTGGTACACCTAAACTTTGGTCAATTAAGAAGGCAAACGCAATTGCAATACCACCACCGATAACAAATGGTAGCATACTCGATACGCCACTCATGAGATGGCGATAAAATGCCTTTCCAATTGATTGTGGTGCTTCTGTTGATTGTTGCCTTGGTTCATTACTATGATAAATAGGCGCTGTTTGACGAAGTGCTAAGTCGATTAATTCATCTGGCTTACGGATGCCATCGGCTACTGGTCGATTAATTAATGGTTTACCATCAAAACGTGCCATATCAACTTTTTTATCGGCAGCTATAATCACCCCTTGCGCGTGTGCAATATCTGCATCTGTTAGTTTGTTCCCCACACCACTAGCACCGTTTGTTTCAACTTTAATGCGGATACCCAGCTTTTCAGCATGTTTTTTCAACGCTTCTTCAGCCATATAAGTATGCGCAATACCAGTTGTACATGCTGTGACAGCAACAAGGTAAGGTGCATCATCATCAACTACCACTTCAGTTGATTCTGATTCTTGTGCTGTAAACAGACTAACCACTTTAGCTGGTGTTTCTGCCTGTTTTAATTTATCCATAAAGCCATCTTGCAACAAATAACGTGATAGGCTGGCTAGTGCTTCCAAGTGTGTGTTATTTGCATTGGCCGGCACTGCTATCATAAACAATAAATGAACGGGTTGACCATCCATGGCATCATAATCAACACCATTTTTTGATCGCGCAAACGCCACCGTAGGTTGCTTAACTGCATTATTTTTAGCATGTGGCATCGCAATACCATCACCTAAACCAGTCGTTGTCTGCGCTTCACGTGCCAAAATACCTTTTAAAAATTCTTGCTTATCCGTAATGCGATCGGCGGCATAAAGTTGATCGATCATTTCGTCAAAAGCTGCTTGTTTTGTTGTGGCTTTTAAATCTAAAAGCATCACATCTGGTAATAACAATTCACTTATTTTCATGACGTTTCCTCATATTATCAAATAGTTGTAATAATAACTTGTTGATAAATTTCCTCAATTTTTTGTTTTGTTGCTATATCATTACTAAAGGCTGTTGCAGTACCACTAGCGACAGCAATTTTAAAACTTTCTAACACATCCTCTGATTGTAACCATGTACCGATAAAACCAGCAATCATTGAATCACCAGCACCGGCTGAATTTTGAACTTGACCTTTAATTGGTTTTGCAAAATATTGTGTCTGCTGCGTGAAAAGTAGCGCACCCTCACCAGCAAGTGACACAATCGCATGTTGTGCACCATCTACTATCAATTGTCTTCCCCATCGTAGGAGATCCGCTTGCGTGGCTAAATCAGTATCATAAAGCTGTGCTAATTCCCTACGATTTGGTTTTACTAGCAATGGTCGGTCGGCCAAAGCCGTTTTTAACTGTTGTCCAGTCGTATCAATGACAAATCGTGCCCCACATAATTGAATTTTATGTAACATTTGTTGATAAACATGACTATCTAAACGCTTAGGCACGCTACCTGAAAGAACAACAACGTCGTCATGTGTTAAACAATCAAATTTTTGGAAGAATATTGCTAATTCTTGCGCCGTAATCGCCGGTCCAGTCGCATTAATTTCCGTTTCATTAGTAGCCTTTATTTTTAAATTGATACGCGTGTTACCAGCTATTTGCGTAAAATCTTGCGTTAAATGTGTGTCACGTAAGGTATTTTGTAAATGTTGACCGGTAAACCCACCTAGAAATCCCCAAGCTGTATTATCAATAGCTAACTGACCGAGCAGTCGGCTCACATTAATGCCTTTACCACCTGGAAAAATAGTTTCTGAATCAGCGCGATTTGTTTCACCTAATGTTAATGTTTTCAAACGTGTTATAAAATCCAATGATGGATTCAAAGTGACCGTATAAATCATAATTTTCCCCCTTCTATACTACTAACACTTTCATGACTTTCTTAAGTTCATCACGTTGCTTTGACACTAAATTAGTCGTGACCAAGACAACTTCTTCCAATGTCACTGCCTTAGCAAATGAAGCAACGCCAATTTTACTCGCATCAGCCAAGACATAACTCACATGAGAACGCTCAACAACAGCGCGTTTGACAGCAGCTTCTTCCAAGTCCGGTGTTGTTAGTCCAAACTCAACAGATATGCCATCAGCACCAACAAAACTGACATCAAATACCATATTTTTAATTTGCTCAACTGCAGCGGCACCTATGACGGCATCCGTCGTTTGTTTTACTTGCCCACCAATGATCAAAACGGGTATCATCAAGTCTGATAGATTAGCTGCATGATGAACGGAGTTTGTGACAACGGTAATCGCGGGCTTCTTATCCGCTAAATAAGCAATAACTTCACCAGTTGTTGACCCAGCGTCTAAAAAAATTGTTTCGCCACCTTGCAACTGCTGCACCGCTCGTTTCGCAATTTTTTGTTTATCAGCTTGATAAATCGGTCTGCGTTCACTAACTGTCGATGATTTTTTGTTCTGAGCAATAAACTCAACACCACCATGAACACGTTTTACTAGCCCTTTATCGGTTAACAACGCTAGATCGCGCCGTATGGTTGAAATCGATGTTTGCGTGACCCCTTTTAGTTCCTGAAGGGAAATAAACTGATGCTTTTGAATTACAGCTAACAATCTTTCCTGTCTTTCTTCTACAATCATTATCTTCCTCACTTAAATGTAAGCGCTTTCTTTATAAGATTATAATACCTTCTTTTAAATTTATTTGCAACATTTTTATACCATTTTTGTTCAAAAAGCGTCAAAAAAAACAGTAATCGCTATTTTGATTACTGTTTTTACTATTCCCAATGCGCTTTTTCAAAATGATCATTTTGCCCAAAAAGTTGGTAGCCTGCATGTTCTGCGACTGCTTCTGCACTAAGACGTAAGGTACCAGATGTCTTATAGGCTTTAGCAACTGCATTCAAATAGTCTACTAATTGCTCTGACCAAACCAATTGATCGTCATATCCATACTGAATCCACAAACTATCTGCTGTCTCATCATTCCATTGACTTGCACCATGATAAGGGCGATCGTCAATTAAAATACCACCAACCCCACGCGCTAAACTTTTATCATGTGTCAACGTTACACGTTTATAAAATGGGCTTTGATTATCATCCCCAAAGTATTGCGCAAGCCAAAGTAACTTGTCCTGCCAAGCACTAGGATTTTTCCATGGTGCAGTTGATAAAATGTGCAACTCATAATTTTCTGCCAATGATTTAACAGCTTCAACAGCACCAACCATTGGTGGTAAATCACGAAAAATACCGGGTATTTGATCAGGCTTTTTTACTTTTTCCGACCTCATATCAACAGCATTTAAAATGGATAACGTATCAACTAATACATTATCCATATCTAAAAATAATTTAGGCTTCTTAACCATTTATCTTCTCCATTACTATCAGAATTAAAGAAAGCGCTTCCATATTTGGATAGTTTCATTATAGCCGATGTGAGATTAATTGGCAAAATTGTTTTACAAATCTATTAACATCACTTTAACAACAGAAAAAAGACAACTGTCATCAATAATTATGACAGTTGTCTTTTTAATTGATTATACTAATGCTAACAAATCAGCTTTTTTTGCTGATGAAGCAAATTCAATGCCCTTAGCATTCAAATATGCTTTAAGTTCAGCAACAGTGTTTTTTTCTGTTGGCTTTGCTACTGATGCAGCAGGCTTAGCAGCAGCTGGTTTCTTACCAGACTTTGATTCAGTATGCTTTGCCAAGATACCTGCATTGCTCAACAAATTGCGAACAGTTTCTGATGGTTGTGCACCATTGCTCAACCATGACAAAATCTTTTCTTCGTCTAACTTAATTTCTGCAGGTTGTGTAATTGGGTTGTATGTACCAACTGTTTCGATGAAACGGCCATCACGAGGTGAGCGTGAATCAGCGATCACAACACGGTAGAAAGGACGCTTCTTGGCACCCATACGCTTCAAACGGATTTTAACTGACATATTTAATGTCCTCCAAATTTCTTTTGTGCTTTTTGCACTTTAATTTACTTATTTAGTATCCCACTAAACAGCATCTATGTCAAGTGTTTTTACTTGACACGTGTCGTCCAATCCACGTATTGCGTTAAATGACTGTCACGTCAATAAAACTTTTGCCGATTAATGCCAAAACACTTTATAAATAGCGTTAGCTTCATGTTGCAATAAAATAGAACTAAATCATGCATTAACGCCAATTGTTAAAGGATTATGCCCATTTAACTTTAAAAAGATGTTACTTATCAATCTAACTGCTGATTAATAAGAGCACAAAAAAATAATCACATCATATAGCCACTTTTGGTAAATTCTGTGCCTGATTTGATGTCATCACAATGGCTTTCTAGTTATCTTCACGCTTGGCATTAATTTCTTCACTTAATATAATCAAGTTATCTAATGCACGCCTTGCTAATCGTGAGTCGTGGGCACGATTAGCATCATTAGTGATACCACCTAATGTGTGTGGCGTATTAACATCATTAATGATGTTAATAAGTTGTTCATGCCATATGGTCAACTGTTCTTTTTTGTTCATAAGTTTTCTCCTTCAAACAATTATGTTTATTTTATCATGACTAAGCCATAATTTCATGAGAATACAACATACTTTCCAAAATAGCATTTCAACACTGAGTAACTTTCTACCAGTGAATGGCACAAATCAACATTTCAAATCTTTTGATTAACTAAAGTTTAGTTTAATTTTTAGAAATATATTGTAATACAAATATTTTCATGTAAAATATTTATATAGAATATAGAAGTGAAAGGAATATGCGTACAGTTAATAACAACTCGTATGCACAAATGTAACTTATGCTCTCAGAATTTAAAACTTTTATCATGCGTGGTAATGTACTTGATTTGGCAGTTGGTGTGATTATTGGTGGTGCTTTTACCGGATTAGTTAAGTCACTGACAAACAACCTGATTGGCCCAATTCTCTCATTTTTCACTGGTGGTACATCAGATTTAGCAAGCCTAAAACTTGTTATTACAAAGGAGCTTACTTTTAAGTATGGTGCCTTCATAAACGATTTGATTAATTTCTTAATTACGGCTTTCGTTGTCTTTATATTAATTAAAGTCATCAACCGTCTCTTCCGTACAAATAAGGAAAAGGCAGTAGAAGTTAACCCCGAATTAGAAATTTTAACTGAAATTCGTGATTTATTGGAAGCTGAAAAGAAAGCCTAATGTTCGCATTTTGAAGTAAATCCGTCCAAGAAATGACCTTGTTGTTTGGACGGATTTTTTGTATAGTTATTAGGTTACTAAATTATTGGAGGTCGTCATGGTGATTATTACCGCAGGCATGATTGGCGTTGGAAAAACAACATTAACTGGTTTAATTGCTGAACATTTTGGCACAAAAGCCTTTTATGAACCAGTGGGCGACAATCCCGTACTCCCACTTTATTATTCCGACCCAAAACAGTATGGTTTTTTACTACAAATTTATTTTCTTAACCGACGTTTTGATATGATTAAAAAAGCACTAGCAGATGATAATAATGTGTTAGATCGCTCAATTTATGAAGACGCCTTATTTACATCTGAAAATCATAAAGATGGCAACATCACAGATGCTGAAATGAGTGTTTACACACAACTACTCAATAATATGATGGCTGAGTTACAAAAATTACCTAAGAAAGCCCCTGATTTACTCGTTTACGCTGAAACTGATTTTGAAACTATCTTATACCGGATTAAAAAACGCGGACGTGATTACGAACAGTTTGAAAATAATGATGCCTTACGTCAGTATTATTTCCGTATGTGGTCGGCATATCGTGATTGGTTTGACGCATATGATGCATCACCAAAAATAAAAATTGATTTACAAACATTTGATCTTGAACAAAACAAAAATCAAGAAGTGATTTTAGATCAAATTGATAAAGCATTAAAAACAATACATTAAAAAATACGCTCATCACTGGTTAATACAGTGATGAGCGTATTTTTTAATTGACTAACAATTTTAGTGCTGAACGGATATAACCATCTGTTGTATCGTGTTTGGCTGCTAAAGTTTTTTCCAGCTTAGCAATTTCTTTAGTGCTGTAGCCTAATGAATTTAAAGCTTCTAGAGCATCAGATAATGCCTGGTTTGAATTTGGCTGCGAAACTGGCGTTGTCATACCAACGGAGGCAGCCAAATCATCCAATTTCCCTTTTAAATCCAAAACAATTTGTTGCGCTGTTTTTTTACCGACACCTGGAAACTGTGTTAGGTAAGTTGCATCATCATTTGCAACAGCATTAACTAAGCCAACTGAATCATCACTAGCTAAAATAGCCAAAGCACTTTTGGGCCCAATACCGGAAACATTTAATAGCTTATTGAACAATATTTTTTCATTTTCATCAATAAAACCATACATCGTGATTTCATTTTCACGCACGATTTGTTCCACGTAAACATGTGATTCCACATTTTGTTCAAAACGATATGGATTAGCCACAAACAGTTTGTACCCCACACCACTGCGGTCACAAATTACCAAATAAGCTGGGTAAATATTCGTAATTAAACCATTAATATATTCGTACACTTTTATCTCCCCTTTAAATCACATATTTTCAGTTTTTTATAAAAATTAAGTGATGCGATACTTTCTGAAAACTATCATTTGCTAACAAGCACATTGCAATAATAAACCACAATTACTCCCTAACGCTTGATAAACATTGCGTCCCCAAAACTAAAGAAACGATACTTGTCATTCACAGCGTGCTGATAAGCATTTAAAATATTATCACGCCCTGTAAAAGCTGCGACTAACATAACCAACGTTGACTTAGGAAGATGAAAATTTGTAATAAAGGCATCAACCGTCGTCCATTGATATCCTGGTTTAATAAATATATCTGTCCAGCCTGAATCAGCTTGTAATTGCCCGTTAAATTTTGAGCCAATTGTTTCTAATGTACGTATAGAAGTCGTTCCTGTTGCAATAATGCGACCACCAGTAGCATGAACCTTATTCAAAGCATCAGCCGCCTCTGAGCTCAACTGATAGAACTCTGAATGCATTTTGTGATCTTCAATGTTTTCTTCCTCAACCGGTCTAAATGTTCCCAAACCAACGTGTAACGTTAACTCAATTGTTTGAACACCCTTTGCGCGCACTTTATCTAATAGTTCTGGTGTCCAATGTAATCCGGCTGTTGGTGCTGCGGCAGAACCATCAACTTTGGAATAAACAGTTTGATAACGTTCCTGATCTGCCAGCTTTTCTTTAATATAAGGTGGCAGCGGCATTTCCCCTAATTTTTCTAATAGCTCCATAAAAATTCCTTCATAGTGGAACTCAATATAACGACCACCATGTTCTAATTCACCAACAACAGTAGCAGTCATGACTGGATTATCAATGTCATTGCCAAAAAAAATCGTTGACCCAACTGGTGATTTTTTTGCAGGTTTAACCAATGTTTCCCAGACATCACCATGATCTTGACGTAATAATAACACTTCGGCATGCCCCCCCGTTTCAGGACGTACGCCGTGCAATCGTGCTGGCAGCACGCGAGAGTTATTCATCACAATAGCATCACCCGGGTTCACATAATCTAAGATGTCATAAAAATGTTTGTCTTCATACAGACCAGTATCCGCATCTAGTACTAACAATCGAGATGAATCACGCTGTTTTAAAGGGGTTTGAGCAATGAGTGTTTCTGGCAAGTCATAATCAAAATCTGCTAATTGGTAATGTTGTTCTTCAGTCATTTTTTTCACCTATATTGCCTTGTAGATTAATTTTTTTTTCAAATTCAAATCCAGTTAAGGCGACCTTTTCTTTTTCCTGATTCGATAATACTTTATCTTCATTAGGAATGTTAAACGCTTTTAAAACATCTGCATATGTCAACTCATTAGTATTAAGATAGTCAACTAGCAGCGCTAATTCATGTCTCTGATTAGCAGTTGGTTTATTAATTGTAATTGTTTCATCAAATGCTCGTTCGATTAAGCGATCATAACGTTTGTTTTCTGATTCTATTTGATAGTGTTCCGCAATCTTTTTTTGTCGTGCAACTAAAAGCGGTGTTAACTCATCAAAACTGATTGGTGCACCGAATCTTCTGGTTTGCATATAATCTGAGTCGAGCGATAAATTAATCATGCCGTCAGATTGATATTCAGCTTCATGAATATGACCATGCACAGACAACATTGGATAAGGTAAATCAATGGCATAATGGCTCAACCAAACTTGTACCCCATTAATTTTGACCGCTTTAGCAGTATCAACAACTTCCACTATGCCCGTTTCTGAAGCCTTTACGGCTGCTTTTAACTGGTCAGAATGATCATGATTTCCCTTAAAAAAGACAATATGCCCATTTAATCGTGTTAACTGTGCAATAAAATCCTGCTTTTTGCGAAACATACCAAGATCACCCAAAAAATACACGGTATCTTCATCTTTCACAACATTATTCCAGGTTGTTTCAAGGTAACTATCCATGTTTTTAATGGTTGGTTCAATGTTTAGTGCACGTAATGATTCTGCACGTGATTGATCAAAATATAAAATTTTTTCGTGATTGAAATGCGTATCTGACATAATATATTGCATTATTGTTCCCTTTGATACGGTATTTTAAGGTGTGCATAAGCACTTTCAGTAACAACACGACCGCGTGGTGTGCGTTGCAAAAAACCAATCTGCAATAAGTAAGGTTCAACCATAGACTCTAATGTCTCAGCCTCTTCACCAATATTGGCTGCAATGGTGTTCAACCCTACGGGACCGCCCTTATAATATTCAATCATCGTTCCTAAAAATTTGTGATCTGTTTCATCAAGTCCACGATTATCAACACGCAACTTATCCAAAGCAATATCAACAATTGCTTTGTCAATTGCTGATTTACCCTCTACTTGTGCAAAGTCACGGACGCGTTTCAATAATCGATTAGCAATACGCGGTGTGCCTCGTGAACGTAAAGCGACTTCATAAGCACCTGCCAATTTAATTGGTGCATTAAAAATATCTGATGAACGAACCACGATTTCTTGTAATTCTTCTGGTGTATAATATGCCATTGCGTTAATGATTCCAAAACGGTCACGTAAGGGTTTTGATAACATACCTGGTCGTGTAGTTGCACCAATAAGTGTAAAGGGTGGTAACGGAAAATGAACAGCACGTGCTGTCGGTCCTTGACCAACCATAATGTCAACAAAATAATCTTCCATTGCCGAATACATAATTTCTTCAATATTCGTTGGCAAGCGATGAATTTCATCAATAAATAAAATGTCACCTGGTTCAAGTTCATTAAGTAAGGCTACTAAATCTCCTGGCTTCTCAATTGCCGGACCAGAAGTTGTTTTAATATGCACAGCCATTTCATTTGCAATAATCATGGCCAATGTCGTTTTCCCTAATCCCGGTGGTCCAAACAACAAAACATGATCTAATGCCTCTTCACGTTGCTTAGCTGCAGAAATGTAAACATTTAGTTCTTCTTTTAAGGCAGCTTGACCAATATATTCACGCAAAAATTGCGGACGTAATGAAAATTCATTACTTTGTTCCGCCTCATTTGCCGCTGCATCATGTATTAATTGATCGGCTGCAGTATTTTCATCATACCATTGATTGAATTGTGGTTCTTGTTGATTTACCATAGTTATCATTTTACCATGTTTGCCGGCTATTTATATCACAGTCTGTCTCGTAAAATTACCGTGCCATTTCTACAGTGAGATTATCTAACAAGACGTGTGATCGATTATAAAAATGTACAATAAATTTATCTGATTCAACAATCAGTATAGCGTACGTCCCACCAATTATTGACCGTGGTCCCTTTGGTAAACTCGTTGATCCTGGATTGATAAATAACTTGCCATTATAGGCAAGCGCCCCATCGACATGCGTATGACCAAATAAAACAACCTGAGCATCACTCTCGAGAGCTGCTTTATCTAACAACTCTAAATTAGCCCACCCGTTAAACACTGTCACATGATATAAATGGCCATGCGTTTGAAAAAAAGTCACCTGATCAATTGTTGTCGCGCGCGCTTCAACAAAATCAGGATCATAGTCCATATTACCAATTACTGTTGAAACACCATCAAAAACAGTATCTTTTGCTGACAATTCCGAATCACCATTAAAAAAAATACCGGCAACTTGTGGTCGCCACCTAGCGATAATATCCGACAATATCTCGCGATCACCATGATTATCTGAAACAATTAAAAATTTTGACATAGCATACGTTGATGTAAGTAGCAACTTTAATTATTACTTACACGCCTCCTTTCAACCATTCTGGTAGATGTTTACCTAATTCCTGTAGTGCCAAGCCACGGTGACTGACCTGATTTTTTTCATTTGCAGTTAATTGGGCAAACGTTTTATCAAACTGTGGTACTAAGAAAAGTGGATCATAACCAAAACCATTATCGCCATAACGTTGATCTGTTATTAAACCACGAACCGTTCCTGTTGCGACTAATTTAGGTTTGTTCGGACCGACGAGCACAAGGACACTAGTAAACTGTGCCTCACGCGATGTGATCCCTTCAAGCTTGTTTAAGACCTTATCATTATTCGCCTGATCATCATGATCCCCTGCATATCGTGCAGAATACACGCCTGGTTCACCATTCAAAGCATCAATCGATAAACCAGAGTCATCTGCTAAAATATAATCATTTGGCGCAATTTTAGCAATTGTCATCGCTTTTTTTGTCGCATTTTCTTCAAACGTTGTGCCATCTTCAATAATTTCAGGTACACTATCCCCTAAGCTATTTAGCGGTGTTACTGTTAAATTAATCCCGATATCATTCAAAATAGCTTCTATTTCTATTATTTTATGTTGATTGTTGCTAGCCAAAATAAGTCTAGGCATACTAATTTCCTCTAGATGCTGTAATGTCCCATTATCTACGATTTTTAAATGACGAACATCAAGTTCATGGATGCGCGCTAACCAATTTGTCGCAATGACTTTAAACGTTTCATCATCACTGTCACTCGTTGTGTAATAAATGTCTTCATCATGATTATGTTTTATATCACTATTTAAGGCTAACTTATTCAAACATTGCTTAATGGCATAAATCGTTTCACGACCGGAATCAATCAAGGTAATTTGTTTACCAACTGCCTCTCTAATAAAAGGTTCAAGCAATGGAAAATGCGTGCAACCTAATATTAATGTATCAATTCCAGCGGCTTTAAATGGTGCTAAATGATTCATGACAATATCTCGTGTAGCATGATCTTGATACTTATTTGCCTCAACTAATTGTACAAAATCTGGTTCCCCTTGTGACAAAACCTTTGTATCAGCGCCATATTGATGTATTTGCAATTCATAGGCTTTTGAATTGACAGTGCCATCAGTTGCAATGATACCAATTGTTTTATTTTTGGTTGCCAACTGTGCGGCTTGCGCACCTGGTTGTATGACACCGATGACCGGAATCGTCAATTTTTTCTGAAGTACAGTTAGTGCACATGCTGTTGCCGTATTACAAGCAATAACAAGCATTTTAATTTGCTTTTCTGTAATCAGATAATTTGCCATCTGAAACGTATACGCAATCACCTCATCCGTTGTCCGCGGTCCATAAGGCATACGCGCTGTATCGCCAATAAAGATAAATTGTTCGTTAGGTAGTTGTTTTTGGGCTTCTTTAATGACCGTTAGGCCACCGACCCCAGAATCAATCATTCCGATTGGATTATTTTTATTCATATTTATAATTATGAACGGAAAATTTAAGAATGCAAGTTTTCTAGTCCAAAAGTTTGGTATAATAAAGGTCTGAAAGGGTTATATAAATTCATGAATAGTTATGATTACGACAAAATTTTACAAACAAATTTTCAAGTCAATAGTTTTGCCTTGACACTTCTCCGTGATGGTCTTTTAAAAAACCTATTACAAGAAGATTATCCCCATATTTTATATTGGGCTGGTAAAGAAATAGCACGCCAATTCCCAACTGATGCCCTTTCTTCTGTGGTAACATTCTTTGATAACGCTGGTTTTGGCACTATAGAAATTGCTTCTCAAGACAGTAAAAATCAACGTTGGTACTTGACTGGTGATTTAGTCAAACAGCGCTTAGGACTTGATAAGTCTGCTGATTTTAGTTTAGAGGCTGGCTTTTTGGCACAACAACTTGAAACACAAACTGGGGCCATTGCCGAAGCAACCTTTAAACTCATGAAAAAAAATGAAGGTGTGAGCTTCGAAGTCGTGACTGATCTTAATGAGACAGTCGATGTGTCTGATATCAAGCAACGAGTTGCTGCACGAGAATCATTTTTAAGACAAACTCATGAAAATATTGAGCATGCCAAAATCATTAATATACGAGATGATGGTGATATTTCACACGAGCAATCCATTACAGATTCACTACTCGCCTTTAAATTTGACGATATTGATCTGCCAAAAGAAGCACCAACCAGTTTGAGTGCTATGTCCGGTGACGATACAATTGACCCTTTTAATTTTCCGACGTCCACGGATGCAGAATCTCAATCACCATTTTCATAAACAAAAAAACCGCTTTATGTCGGGTGTTAATAAAATCTTTATTGATTTTATTAACACTCGACATATTGGCGGTTTTTATTTGAATTGTTCCAAATTATCAGCTGTTGGCATCAGATTTTGCCAATCATGTGATAAATAATTATTGTTAATATGATAGTTTGTTGGCTTATAACCATTTGTTAAAAATGGATTGATATGCCTATCTGCCGCTACCCAGCCATTCCATCCTAGATGAATTGTATCTTGCATAAAGTAATTTGCACTACCATTATGTGAAAAATCAACAATATTATTAAATCCTTGTGTCGTCAACTGTTTCTTAATTTTGTTGACACTTTGATAATACATATCTTGATTTAATCCTGTATAACGAGACCAACGCTGATTAACTGGTTGAATAATAAACAAGACGTCTGTATGTTGTTTTGCAAACTCTGCTAACACTGCTTGAAAATCGGCATACTCATCTGATTGACGATAATCAAACTTTTTCTGTGAATGAGCTAATTGCTTTAAACGAAGTTTCACACGATACTTATAAAATGAATTTTTAATTTGAAATTCATTATTAGTTGTTTCTTTTTTACCAATTTTTGTTGCTTCACGTAATAATGATGAGTTATTATCTTGTTTAGGCAATATTTTCAATGCAGGTTCGACATGCTTATCCCAATTACTTGAATGCGAGAAATTTGAAAATAGTTGATCTTCACGTAGTAATACGCGATGACGCACACTTAATAGGTTGATATCAGTTTTTGACAACGGTTTATTATCACTAATTTTAGTAATTAATGCTGCGTAGAAATCACTTTCTTTAATTTGTTTTTGTTCCAACAAACGGCCTGCAATGAAACGGTCAGTTGGCGTAATATGGTTAATATTACGTAACCAATCCACTGTTTGTAACGGTGAATAAAATTCAGGAAAGGAAAGTTTTGTCCCCTTCTTAGTAAACCACTGCTGTGAAATAATAAAAACTGCTTGTTTTTTGTGTAATGCATGTGGCATTTCTTGCATGCCTAAATAGTGAGTCAGCGATTCCGTACCTGCCTGACCTAGTAAGAAAGGTTGATAGTTTCTATGATACTTTGCAGCCAACATTGAAGGGTGCATGGTATCCAAACGTAATAGCTCACTTGACCCGAAAAAAGGCACATAGCGTTTAGAATGATCACTAAACGCCGCAGTTTTTATAGCCTCTCCTTTAAAGGTATTCTTGGAAAAAGAAACCGATGCATCACGTATATTTTTATGTGTAATGTGATTTAAAGAAAAAGGTGCTAAAAATAATGCAAAAATCAATACAAAAGCGACCACTACTGGTCCAAAAATCCACCATAACCCCCTTTTTTTCATGGTGACTACCCAATCAAAGATTCAACTTTGACAATCACTTTATTGGGGGTGTTCCATTCATCACGATTGAATTCTGATACTGGTGCTTGAATATCAAATTTACTTTCCAAGTCAAGTAACAACTCAACAGTTGCCATTGAATCAAGCAAACCACTATCAAAAAAATCATCATCCATTTGATCAGAGATGTCTTCACCAATAATCGTATTCAAAATGTCGATTACGTCTTCTTTTACTGCCATTGTTATTTCCTCTTTCTTTTAATTGCTATTATTTAAACCATAGTGTATCCAAAAATCCACTAAACAATAAGAAACTAAACATCACCACATTAAATGTTATCACAATTGCAAACGCCTCTGTAAATTTGTTATGTGGAAAGTTACGCTTCTTTTTATATCGCAGCCATGCATCATTAATAACCATACCAACACCTTGGAACAAACCATATGCAATATAGTACCAATGCAATCCGTGCCAACATCCCATAATTAACATATTAGCAATATAAGCTATATTTGAAACTGTCACGCGACTTTTGATCCACTTCTTTTTCATAATCAAAAACACAAGTCTCATAAAAATATAGTCTCGGAACCAAAATGACAACGACATATGCCAACGATTCCAGAAATCTTTCAAGTTTTTTGATAAGAAGGGTTTGTTAAAGTTCATTGGTAATTCAATACCCATCACATAACTTGTTGCGACAGCAAACAATGAATAACCCGCAAAGTCAAAGAATAAATCTAATCCCCAAGTATACATATAGGGAACCAACCACCATGTCCAGCCATTATGAAGATTAGCATCCTGTAAAGCAAGGTCGGTAATTTTTGGTAATAATTCGTCTACTAAAATATGAGATATTATAAACTTATATAAAAATCCAAGGAAGAAATACCATACTGCTTTTTCAAGCATACTGATATATTTTGTGCGATCTGGTACTGTTGTAATATCTTTAATAAAACGACGATAGCGATCAATTGGTCCTGATGATATTGTAGGCATAAAGAGCATAAAACGCAAGAATAACCAAGGATTGAATTCTTTAATGGCCCCATCTCGTGTTTCCATAATCATGGCTACCGATCGAAATGTTAGATATGAAATACCAAGAAATCCAAGCAGTGAAGTCACATGGGTCCAATGTGCATCTGGCGCTACTTTAACCAAAACCAATGGTAGTATAGCTAACACAATCGCCCCATAAAAAACCATTGCTTGATTGTTTTTTTTGCGGTATAGCGTATAGGCCCATACTAGCAACCATTGCCAAATTATATAACCAATTAGGGCAAATCCTTCATGATATTTATGACCATCAAACATTAAAAAGATAAAAATGACAGATACAACAACTTCATACCAATTCAATCGCTTGCCAAAATATAAACCAATGGCTAGTGGCAACAATGCTACTAATAAAAAAATAAAGTACTTTGGGTCAGCATATGGCTGTAGATTAAGCATTATTATTCACCTCAGAAATCAAACCTTTGAGATCAATTTTACCATTCGGTGTGAGTGGTAATGCTTCACGATACATAAACCGACTAGGGACCATGTATGGCATCATAATATTTTCAAGTTCCGATTTAATTGCGTTAGTTAACAAAATAGGTTTCTCAAAAGTATTATTTTTAGCTACAATAATAGCTAATAGTTGCTTTACTTTACCATCAGCATCATATCTAGGCACAGCCACTGCCTGCTCTACCCATTGACTTTGTTGCAATTGCTGGGCAACTTCCTCTAACTCAATTCGGAAACCATGCAACTTGATCTGAAAATCACTACGACCTTTATAGTGTAGTAAACCATTCACATCACGTGTTGCTAAGTCACCTGTTTTATAGGCTTGCTGGCCATCAATAACAGTAAAGGTTGCTGCCGTTTTTTCAGGATTATTTAAGTATCCTTTTGATACTGATGGCCCAACAATAACAATTTCACCTGCTTCATCTTCAGATACTGCAATGCCATCACTATCTTGAATCATGATTTTTGTATCAGATTTAACATAACCAATCGGCATCTTATCATAACTTGCAATAACATCTTGTGTAATTTGTAAGCCAGTAACCGCAACAGTTGCTTCAGTTGGTCCATAAGTATTATAAACCTTTGCATCTGGAAAACGGTCAAGCAGCTTTTGTGCTGTTGTTGATGTTAATACTTCGCCACAGAAGAAGAAGGCATTAAGATTGGGGTGATTTTGTTGTTTAAATTCTGGATCAAGTAACGCGACATCAGCAAAAGATGGGGTTGATACCCACTTATTCAACTGAAGACTAGGCAATATTTTAAACAATGCTTTAAAATCGTCAGCCGATTCTTTTGGTAGAGCCTTCAGAGTACCTTTTGCTAATAACGTTGGAATCCAATCCATCACTGATAAATCAAATGAATATGGCGGTTGTGATAAGACATTGCTACCAGATTGCCAATCAAAGGTTTCACCTAACATCCAACTCGCAAAGCTCACAAGATTATCATGCGAAATTTGAACACCTTTTGGTTTACCAGTTGTGCCCGATGTAAAGATAATATAAAAGTTCTCATCACCAACAACAGGCTGGGTCATTTTAAACGCATTGCCTGTATTAAATATCTCGGTCAATTGGGTTTTATTGATGACTGTTACATCCGCAACTTCGATTGGTAATTCATCAACAGCAATAATTAGCGCTGGTTGCCCAATCTCGATGATATCTGTTAAGCGCTCATCAGCTGAATTAACATCAACCGGCACGTAGGCATGGCCCGCTTTGACACTGCCTAAGAAACTGGCAATCATGTCAAACTGCTGTCCCCCATAAACCATAATTGGTGCTTTATCAGCAACATGCAAGTTCTCTATAAATGATGCTAGGCTATCCGAATACTTTTTAAGCTGTTCGTATGTGTGTGTATTTCCCAATTCATCATAAGCAATTGTATGCCCTTGCGTTTCTGCAATTGTATCAATCGCTGTCATGATATTTTTAATAATCATATTAATTTTCCTAATTTAGAATTCGTTATAAATAAAGTGACCTTCACCCACGCCTGAGTAGCTGTAAAGGTATATCAACACTAAAATAATTATAAAATAAAATAGCGTCCGACTAATAAAATTAACAATCGGCCGCTGAAAAAATTGTTTAATCATTTCACGTTACCCCCGTATCTGTGATTTAATGTATAATCAAATAGTACTTTGCTGTAGTAGTAAAAAACATTCATAGTCATTATTATAACACAAACATTTTTTATGTATAGTCCTGTTATTACAGCACAAATTTTTTTGAAAGCTCTGGAGGCACCATGCTCAATCGTTTAATCAATACCGTTCAAAATTTGGATGAGGCCTTATATCATCGCCCTTTTCTGCAGGCCATATCAATTGCTATGCAACAATCTGTGCCAATTTTGGCAATCGATATTTATTGTCGACTTTTTTTTAAGTTAGCTATTTCTCCTGATGCTTTGCTCGCAAACATTTTTTACGACTATCCAATAATACCAGATAGCGTCTCCGATCAGTTAATGTTTATCATACAAAATCTTGACGTTGCTGTCACTATGATTTTCGTTATCGGCTTAACATATCACTATTTAACTCAAAAAGGCATTGAAAATACGACACTACCTATTATAACTAACTTTATTGCAATTTATATGTTACTGTTTGCAAAAAATCAGTCAACCACAAATACGGCCATCCACTACTTATTAGTAACACTTTTCACTTTGTTAAGCTGTTTTACATATTATTGGTATTATCGTCGTCTTAAAACAACTACCTCTCCTTTTAGTCTAAAATATTTACTATGGGCTACAACAATGATCTTTGCTAGCCTATTACTTCATATCGGATTACATCTGTCGAGTATAACAACCATCATCTCAAATCTATTATCTAAAAATTTTTTTACAACTTTTTCTGGGTTACTACTAATTTCAATTTTATCGCCATTACTATTTATAGTTGGCTTTTCACTTCCTTCTGAACTTTCTAGCAATCAGACATCATTTAATGCTATGATCTCAAATTTAGATAAATTTCTAACTCATGGTTTAGCCACCTCCCCCCTCCCTTTCCCTGAAAATTTGTATAGCATTTATGGTGCGTTTACTTTATTTGGTGGTGTTGGTAATACCTTAGCACTTAATATTTTATTGTTATTTACAATATCAAAAAAATATAAACGATTAAGTATTTTATCATGGTTTCCTAGTTTGTTTGATAATAACTATCTACTCTATGCTGGGCTCCCAATGTTTCTCAGACCCCTTATGTTAGTGCCCATGCTACTCGTTAATATCACTAGTATGTTAATCAGTTATGTCGCTATAGCAGGGCATATTGTGCAACCTGCAATTTTTATTACACCTAATAATTTGCCAAATATGTTACTTCCTACCCTTGCAAGTGCCACACCAATCCGATCAACGATACTTGCCATTCTCATTTTTAGCGTCTCTTTGCTAATTTATCGACCATTTTTAAAACGTCTTACAACAGAGGTTACTCATGAAAAATAGAATCGTGTTAACATTAATTTTAATATTAAGCTTAATATTAATGGTGTTTTTAGGTATCTATGGTCAGCATTGGGTATCAGAAACAAGTACTCATCAATCCAAGATTAAAAATTCACATATGACACCTGTTATTTTTGTTCCCGGATCTGAAGCAACCGTTAATCGATTCGATCATTTATTATCAGAAATCAATGCTAGTGGCCCAACACACAGTGTTCTAAAAGTCAAAGTTAACCAAGATGGTGAGTTGATATACACTGGCAAAATCAACGCTAATGACCGCCAACCATTTATTGTTATTGGCTTTCAAAATAACGAAGATGGTTACAACAATATTAAAAAACAGACACAATGGTTAACAAGTGCTCTTTATGCCTTACAAGATCGCTATCACTTTCAGACATTTTCTGCTGTTGGTCATTCAAACGGTGGCTTAATATGGACAAATTTTTTTGAAAAATATTTTGACAGTGATGACTTTTCAATACCAACATTGATGACATTGGGGACACCCTTTAACTTTTCAGAAACTTCCTTACAGCGACGCACTGAAATGTTAAAAGATTTTATACAAGATAATAGTAAAATACCAAGTCACCTAACAGTATATTCAATTGCCGGTACTGAAGACTACACTGATGATGGCATTGTTCCAATTCAAAGTGTCATCGCTGGAAAATATATTTATCAAAAAAGAGTTAAATCATATACTCAGATTACTGTGACAGGTGACAATGCACAACATTCTAATTTACCAGATAACCCCGAAGTCATGAAATTAATTCAATCCAATATCATTACACCATTATCACGTCGTGATCGCCATTAAAAAATAAGACGACTCAGTTGAGTCGTCTTATTTTTTATTACCTATCACCACGCTTTTTATTTTCCTTACGTGTAGCGCGCATTTCTTCTCGCTTTGAAATACGGCGATCCATTTGATCTTTACGTTGAATCGCTGACTTAATTCGGCGCTTATAACCCGGTTTAACAATTTTTTTCTTCTTTTTAACCATACCAACCATTGTTGGATCTAATTTTTTGGTTGTGGCGACACGTTGTTTACGTGCTCGGCGATCCTTAACATCAACAATCTCACCATCTTTAATTTGCTTAGCTTTAAAATTAATACCAAGCGCTTCTAATTCCGCAACTTCTTGCTCTTCATCTGGACCATATAACGTAATTGCGAGACCCGCTAACCCATTACGACCAGTTCGTCCGACACGATGAACGAAAAATTCTAGCTCATCTGGAATATCATCATTAATAACATGCGATACGCCTTCAATATCAATACCACGGGCCGCCAAATCAGTTGCGACAACATATTGAAATTCTAAGTTTTGGATTGCTTTCATCACACGTCGACGTTCACGTGGTTCAATATCACCATGAATTTCTGCAACTTTTAAACCACGGCCACGCAAATTCGAAGCAATTTCTTTTGCACGTTCTTTTGTATTAGCAAATACCAATGCCAAATAAGGATTGCCAATTGATAATACTTGATATATCACATCATTTCTATTTTTTGATTTTGTCGCTAATAGCCAGTTATCAATAGTATCTGCAATAACAGTTGATACAGGAATAGCTTCGAATTTTGGATTATCCAAATACTTCTTTAAAAATGGCTTTAATTTTTCTGGCATGGTTGCGCTGAATACCAAAGTTTGTAATTTATCTGGCATTGCACCAGCTATAAAATCTACTTCACTCAAAAATCCCATGTCAAGTGTCATATCTGCTTCATCAACAACCAGTGTGTGTACAGCATGTAACTTTAAAGCACCGGTTGACACCAAATCTTTAATTCGACCCGGTGTGCCAATAACAATTTGAGGTTGACCTTTTTCAAGTTGCTTGATTTGTCGCATTTTGTCTGTACCACCGACAAATTCTGAAATCGTCACATTTTGTTGCCAACTTTCCGCGAAGTCTTTAGCTGCCTTGGTAATTTGTGCTGCTAGCTCACGAGATGGTGTTGTAATTACAGCCTGCACATATTGTTCATTTTGTGACAATTGGTTCAATATTGGTATCAAAAATGTATGTGTTTTCCCAGACCCTGTCTGAGATTGACCAACAACATCGTTTCCTTGCAAAATACTAGGAATAAGCTTAGCCTGTACTGGTGTTGGTTGTGTAAACCCAATTTTGGTCAAAGCTACAATGATTTCTGGCTTTAAATTAAATTGTCCAAATTGGTTTGCTGTTTCTGCCATCAAATTTCTCTACTTTCAATTTTCTCAGTTATTTCCTGAGCTGTTCCCTCGGTACCATACTGTTTAATTAAGGCACTATCAACCATTTTTATTAATCGTTCAACATCTTGTCCTGTTTGTGCCCAAGCACCTGATGCCATTGGATGTCCGCCACCTTCAAATTGGTTTGCAATTTTGTTAATGACAATAGTTCTTGATCGCAAACGTACACGATAGTTACCTTCATCTTGTTCTTCAAAAATAGCCCAAGCTTTGACTTTATCAATTTTTGAAGGCAGTGGGACAACAAAGGCAGTGCCAGATTCTCTTAAATCAAATTGTTTAACTAGTGCTTTCGTTAGCACAACAAAAGCAAATCCCGAAGGCAAAATGTTCAGGTTTTGTAGGACATATCCTGATAATTTAGCGGCATTTTCAGTAATTGTTTCCATATTGTGATGAACCGCTTCATAGTTAAATTTATAATTAAATAGTTCTGAAACTACACGAAAAGTTTCCTTGTCCATGCCATACATAAATCGGCCAGTATCACCTACAATACCAATGTAAAGTAACCGTGCTGCCTTATCAGTCATGATTAACCCTTGATCTTTAAGCGTTTCATAGAACTCATAGATCATCGTGCTCGTTGCTGAATGTCCTGGCTTAATCCATTGCCAATCACCGTAAGGTTCATCATTTGGATGATGATCAATTTTAATTGTTTCTAAACCATTAGGCCACCGTTGATCATCAATACGGGGTGAATTAGCAGTATCCACCATGATAATCAAAGCATTCTTGTAGGTTTTATCCGGTATATCATCCATGAATGTATCATCTTCGTTCATCCATGACAACCCTGGCACTTCTTTACCTACAGCATAAATATGTTTTTCAGGAAAGCTCGCTTGTAATACTGCCTTCAAGCCTAGTTGTGAACCAAACGCATCAGGATCTGGTCGCTGGTGTCTATGAATAATAATTGTGTCATATCTTTTAATTTGTTGTAGTAGTTGCTCTTCAATCGTTGCCATAATCTTATCTTTCTATTTTTACAGATCTGTGTTTAAAATTAACACGTCTTTATCTAGTATATCACGTTTAAAATAACGTCATTTCTTCAAAACTGTTAGATTGCAAATTACCCATTGATATTCCTAATAATCGAACTGAAAAAGGTGGCGCCATTAAATCCTCAAAAATATTCTGCGCATTTTCAGTTAACAATTCTTCCGACAATGGCCACGGTAACTCTCGTGTGATTGCACGAGTCATTGTATTAAAATTATCATCACGTACTTTAATATTCAGTGTTCTGCCAACACGATGATGCTTTTTTAGCGCCTCGATCAAAGCAGCAGCTAGTTTTTTAAATTCATATTGTATATCGCGTTCACTATGTAAAAAATGGTCATACGTTTCTTCTTTAGCGATCGACTGACGTTGTCGTTGCCACTGAACTTCACCAAAATGAACACCACGAGCTTGATAATATAGATGCTCCCCAACCTTGCCAAATTGAGATCGTAATTCATCATATGACATTTTTCTCAAGTCTGATCCATTTTCAATCTGCAACCGCTTGAATTTTTCATGTGTTTTTTTCCCAACGCCACGAAAATCGCCAATAGCTAATTCATCAAGAAATGTTAACATATTTTGAGTTGTGATAACTGTGACACCATTTGGTTTATTATATTCAGATCCCAGCTTAGCTAATAACTTGTTATGTGAAATACCAATAGAACTCGTGAGGCCCGTCACTCTTAAAATTTCGTGTCGAATACGCGCTGCCAACATTGACCCTGATAAATTCAAATCACTCACATCAAGATAAGCTTCATCTAATGCTACCGGTTCGACCTTCTTTGTAAAAGCATCAAACACATTATGAATTTGGTTAGAGACAGCTCTATATTTAGTGAAGTTAGGAGATAAGAAGACAGCATGAGGTGCCAATTTTTTGGCTTCAGAGGCACTCATAGCTGAATGAACACCTAACTTTCTTGCAGCATAGTTTGCTGTTGCTACAACACCTCGCCCCCCAGTTTCTTCAGGATCACGCGCTATAATTAACACTTTATGTCTCAATTCTGGGTTATCTCGCATTTCAATTTGTGCATAAAACGCATCCAGATCAACGTGCAAAATTTTACGTGTATCATTTGTAATCATGAATTCTACCATATAGTTATTTTAACATAACGAACTGTTGTTCGTAACGTAAACTGGTTAACCATAATTGAAAACATAAAAAAACCCCTGACCGAAGAGGGGATGGTCAGGGGCGCGATAACCGAAGTTATCAATTAAATCAATCAGTAATTGGGGGGCTGATTGAAACATTACTAGGGGAGTAATGAAACTCAAATATTATTCGAGTATGTTTTAATTATATACCCTCATCGTCCTGTTTACATATCATACGTTTTGCTGTTTCATTACATAAATATTACATTCTGAAATTCATTATACAAATTTATGCTTTTGAAATCAATACATAACACACTCAAAAAAAACATCCCACTGGATGTTTTTTAAGCAAGTTATACGTCGCGACGACGTTCCTTGATACGAGCTGCTTTACCTTGTAATGCACGTAAGTAATACAACTTGGCACGACGTACAGCACCAAAGCGAATCACTTCAATCTTTTCAACACGTGGTGAATGCAAAGCGAATGTACGTTCTACACCAACACCTGACGAGATTTTACGAACAGTATAAGTTGCTTGAATACCAGCACCCTTACGCTTGATAACAACACCTTCAAATAATTGAATACGCTCGCGCGAACCTTCAACAATCTTAGCGAACACTTTAACAGTGTCACCAGCGCGGAAATCAGGAATATCAGAACGTAATTGTACTGATGTAATGTTTTCTAAAATGCTATTTTGACGCATTAGTAATTCTCCTAGTCGATAATCTTACACTTGCCCTTAGGCTAAACGCACAGCGGATTAGCGTTAATATGGCCTCTAAGCCTTTTTTAATTGTATCAAAATATGCCTCAATTGTCTAACTTTATTTCGTGTATGACATCAAATCTTTTGTCATAACATCAATTTTAGACTGAGATGCTACTTGTGAATCTGATTCGACGCCAATATAGAACTTTAATTTTGGTTCAGTTCCTGAAGGACGAATAGCTACCCATGAGCCATCTTCAAGCCAATACTTTAATACATTTGCTTTTGGCTGTGGTAATGTCGTTATTTTACCATTGACAGTTGTTTCAATTGACTTTGAAAAATCCTGTGCACGTATAACCTTTAAACCACCAATTGTATCAGGTTGCTTATCACGGAACTGTGAAATAATGGCGCCCATCTCATCGTTACCATGAATACCTGGAAAATCAAGACTAATTGTTTTTTCTTCAAAGTAACCAAACTTCTCAAACAATTCCTCTAGACCATCTGCAAATGTTTTTCCTTGTGACTTATAATAAGCCGCTACTTCAGCAAATAACACAAGTGCTTGAATCGCATCTTTGTCATGTGCAAATGGCTTAACCAGATAACCAAAACTTTCTTCAAATCCAAACAAGAAAGTCTGTTCTTTAGTTGCTTCGTACTTATCAATTGTAGCTGCAATATATTTAAAGCCTGTTAGAACATCTTCAGTGATTACACCAAAACTTTCAGCTACTTTTGAAGCAAAACGCGATGAAACAATAGATGTGACAATGACACCATTTTCTGGTAATGTATTTGTTTCTTTCTTTGCCGTCAAAAGATAGTTCACAAGCACAGCTGCAATTTGATTTCCTGTTAAGACTTGGAACGTACCGTCAGCTAATTTGACAGCTGCTCCCATACGATCTGCATCAGGATCAGTTGCCACAACTGCATCAGCGCCTTCACGTTTGGCATAATCAATAGCCATAGCTAAGGCTGCTGCATCTTCTGGGTTTGGCTTCTTAACTGTTGGAAAATCTCCGTCAATAACAGCTTGCTCTTTCACAATTGTATAGTTTGTAAAACCGGCTTGTTGTAGCGCCTTCTCACCAATGTATTGTCCTGTGCCATGTAATGGTGAATAAACAAATTTTAACGAAGCCCCTTCTTTAGCAACTAACTCAGGGTTAACCGTTACTGTGGCAACGTTAGCTAAATACTTATCATCAATTTCTGAATCAATAACCTGTACATATGCATTGGATTCATCTAAAGCGATATTAAAGACGTCTTGTATATTTTCAAGTTTTGAAACAACCGCATCAACAGCTTCTGGTACCATTTGTCCACCATCTGCTCCGTATACTTTATAACCATTATATTCCTTAGGGTTATGAGAAGCCGTAATCATAATTCCTGCAAATGTGCCAAGTTCGCGTACAGCAAAAGACAATTCCGGTGTTGGTCGTAAACTGCTAAACAGATAGGCTTTAATACCATGTGCAGATAAAACCTGCGCTGCATCTGAAGCAAATTCTGGTGAAAAGTGTCGCGAATCAAAACTAATAGCAACACCGCTAGTCTTTGCAGCATTTCCTTGGTCGTCAATATAACGCGCCAATGCCTCGGTAACCTGACGAACCGTGTAAATATTCATACGATTTGTTCCGGCCCCTAGAACACCACGCATGCCTGCTGTACCAAAACTCAAATTTTGGTAAAATGCATCTTCTTGCTGTTCAGGCGTATAATGTGCCAAATCCTTTGCCAAATATTCTGGCAAAGTTGCTGCTTCCCATTTTGCTAATTGTTCTTGATAGATCATGATTTTCTCCTATGTGTATTCTAGCTTTATTATAACAAAGTTTGATTATTTCCGAACAAACAAGTTAACGATTGCTTGCCTAAATTTTGGGACTCTTAACGCCAGAATAAAGACAATGGCTATACCTACAACTATAATTAACAGCATATCTGACGGTATATTTAAATGCCCAATGAAATACCCTGCAGAAACAATAACCGCAGACCACAATACACTCGCAAAAGCAGCCATACGAATATAACTAACAAATGGCAGAGCTAACCTTCTTGCTAATAACGACACAACAACACGAATGAATGGTAAAAATCTTCCCAATACAACAAATAATAACCAACGTTTTGGATGAAAATTAGTGGCTAATTTATCTAACATCCCCCCTGCAAGTGTCGCTTTAAAAACGGGATCTTACTAATTTGTTTCATCAAAAACGCACCGAACCAATAATTAACGGCATCGCCTAAAAAGGAAGCGAGTGAAAAAACAGCAATATAGGCCATTAACTCGCCAAAATTATGATGTGTTCCTGCAAGTCCACCAGCAGTGGTCAATATTGTATCCCCAGGTATGAAACCAGTCACAATGCCTGCTGTCTCAATAAAAATAAGCAAGAAAAGAATGATAAGCTTACTCGTTGAGAACGGATTATCCGCCGAAAGAATTTCTATTAAAAAATGAGGTAAATCAGAAGCAAGTATGAGCATAACGTTGTCCTTTATTTGCCTCTATTATACCAAAAAAGCGCCGAGGCGCTTTAATTGACATAATTACTTTGTCGTAAATATTTCTTTACCATTTTCAGTTACAGTAAAGCTCTTTGTTGCAAAGTTAGCATCCAAAACAGCAGTTGTTTTGCCATCTGCAGATGTACGTGATACTGTCAATTCATTTTCGCCATCATTAACTACATCAATTGAACCATCTAAATCAAAGGCTGCACTTGTATTACGGAAACGTAATAAGTCAAACAAGTTTGAAACAACTGGTCGCTTTGTTGTTTCAGCAATTTCAGCCAAGTCATAATAATGACGGTTAATGTTACGACCTTCTTTTGAATTTTCCAAAAGTTCAATATCATTTTCACCAGCAAGCAAACCAACGTAATAAATTTGTGGAATACCAGGTGCAAATATTTGTGCTGCACGAGCCAATAAGTAGGCAGCATCATCATTACCTAATGCTGAATAATAAGTTGTGTTTATTTGATAGATGTCCAAATTATTATATGCCGCTGAAGAGAAAATCTTTTTGACATTGGCACCAACTTTATACATTTCTTCAGTTGTGAAGTCAGTTTCTTCTTGTGTCAACAAATCCTTAGCATCAACAACACCAATACCATCATGTGTATCCAATGTTGTGAATTGTTTCATTGGACTTTGACGCAGCCAATCCGCAATTCGTTCTGTCTTACCTGAGTATAATGAATATAATGTAATCAGTGGCAATGCAAAATCGTATGAATACATGTCATGTTCAGTAATCTTACGTACAATTTTGTAATGTTCATGGATTTCAGGTAATACTTCTGATCCTTCTGCTGCCAATATTTCACGAACTTCATCTAAAATAGCCCAAATTTCAGGTTCAACGAAAAAGTCATTTGTATCTAGCTTCTTAATTGCATAAGCAAAGGCATCTAAACGAATAACTGATGCACCATGATGTGCCAAATTAACAAGTGAATCTTTAATGAATTTTTTTGTTACTTCTTTTGTAACATCCAAATCCATTTGTTGATCACCAAATGTGTTCCAAACTTGGTCAGTTGTGCCATCAGCAAAGGTAACAGGCGCAAATGGTGCTTTATCCTTACGCTTATATATCAAATCAATATCGGCATCTGTTGGTCGATTTTCTGGCCAAAAATCAGAATACTTCAGGAACATATCATAATATTCTGACGCCTCTTTCTTTTCCAAAAAATCTTGGAAATACTTTGATTGAGGTGAAATATGATTCAACATAAAGTCAAACATCAAGTAGTATTTGTCTGCCAACTTATCAACATCTGACCAATCACCAAATTTAGGATCAACTGTCTCATACTGTTCAGGCGCAAAACCACGATCCCCTGTTGATGGGAAAAATGGTAGGACATGCACGCCGCCTACAACACCATTAAGTTCATTAGATAGTACTTGATTCAATTCTTTCAAGTTTTTTCCAAGTGAATCAGCGTATGTAATCAACATCGCTTCATTTGTTAGTTTCTTCATGATTTTCCGTTCTCCTTATAAACGCTTATTAAATGACGCTAAAGTCAAGATTACTTGTAATGCGCCACCTCAAGGCGCAATTTTATAAAATGCTCTACTTTTTAAGCACGTTTACGATTAGTAATGAATGTGACCCCTGCAATAATCAGCAAAATTATGCCAAGTAACGGAATTGTTGTGTATGCTGCTTCAGACACACTATGCGTCTCATTTCCCATTATCTTGGCTAATAATGATAATGCAAAGGGTTCAACGAACACGCCAACATTGAAACCAATCAATACAATAGAGGTCACAAATGGTTGCTTTTTTAAAGGTGCCAAATTAGGTAATTGACTAAAAATAAATGGTGAAATTAATTGCATTGGAAAACCAATTAATAGGACACCTATTGTCAAAGTAACAAAATTACCGTTTGAAAATGCCACTAAGAAATTAGATAATACCATCAACAATAGGCCAACTTGAAGTGTAAAGCGGCCAAATAATTTTTGCATACCACCATATACGAGCCCACCTACCATTGCTGCAACCAGCATAAGTGATAGAATCGTTGAAACAAGCAAACCACTAACACCTAAGCTTTGAGCCATAAAAGGAAAACTTAGTTGAATAGCCATATAGTCAATAACGATGAAGGCAGCAAACAGTGTCAATACCCACACTAAGGGACTAATATTTTGAGGAACATTTCTATTAATATGTGTCTTTTTATTATTTTTCTGATCAGCAGCTAACATCTCTGTTGTGTCTGGCACACGAACATAAAAAAGATACAAAATTGGAAAAGCTAGTAAGTAAACCAAAAACGTTGTTTGCCAACCAAAATTTAAAAGTAGTCCAGCAATGAAAGTCAAGACAGCTTGACCAATTTGTTCGACAGCCGCACGCCAACCAAGCATCGTTGCACGTGTTTGTCCTTGATACATAACAGCTATCATTGATACAGCTAACGAATTAAAAATACCAAATCCAGCACCTAAGACCATTCTAGATACAAGAATGATAGGGTATGATGTCACAAAAAATGGTACGATACCAGCAAACCCAACTAAAAGCATGCCTAGCATAATTGTTTTTTTGTCACCTAATTTTGCTGCAATAAATGAACTAAGCAAAACAAACACTGTCACAACAATTGATGGTGTTGTTGCTAACGCTTGTACCTGTGTAGCTGAGACTCCCAGCGCTTTTGTCATTTGAGGCATCGCCCCATTAATGGCATAAGCGCTAGTTAACATGAATGAAATACCTAAAAACGCAATTTTAGTAATCCATTTATCCTGACTTTGCATGATTTTCTCCTAGAATTCTCTCAATAGAACCGGTTCCTTTTTTAAAAAAGCAATTCCTTTGTGCATCTTGACACAAATAATTGTAAACGCTTGCACCTTAAATGTCAAACGATTTTCAAAATGAAAATAAAAAGTATTTATTTTCATAAATTTTCATCTGTTTTCAAAATTAATATTACAAGGATATTAGTGTTTTTATGAGAAATAGATGAAAAAAAAATAATAAAAAACAAATCAACAAAAAAAGACAATTTTTTCAAATTTGTCTTTTAAAGAATATTAGATGACTTGTTCATTTACTGCGGCTGGTAGTGCACTAATATAGTCGTAAACACCTTGACCTGCAATACTACCGTCACCGACAGCTGTTGTAATTTGACGTAACTCTTTGGCACGAACATCCCCCACTGCAAATACGCCAGGAATGCCTGTCCGCATCTGCTCGTCAGTAATGACCCAACCATCATCATTGGTGATATCTAGGTTTTCAAAACCTTGCGTATTAGGTTTCAAACCAACATACACAAAAACACCACTCGTGTTGATTTGAGATACTTCATGCGTCTGGTTATCAATCACACGAACACCAGTAACTTTGTCGCTATCACCGGTAATTTCTATCACTTCTGTATGCCAACGAAATGACATTTTATCATTTGCAAAAGCGCGGTCTTGAATAATCTTTTGAGCACGCAAACTATCTCGACGATGCAAGACCGTGACTGATTTTGCTATGTTTGTTAGATATAGACCTTCCTCAATAGCAGAATCTCCGCCACCAACAATGACAACATCCTCATCTCGGAAAAAAGCACCATCACATACAGCACAGTAACTGACACCACGCCCCTGATAAGCTTCTTCACCATCAGCGCCTAAATGAACATGTTCCGACCCAGTAGCAATAATAATAGCTTTTGCAATATAACGACCCATGTCAGTATTAATAATTTTGTTATGTCCGTCTATTTCAATATTTTCTACTGTGCCAAAGCCATATTCAGCGCCAAAACGTGTTGAAGATGCATACATTTTTTCTGACAAGTCCGGTCCTAAAATCGAATCAAAACCAGGATAATTTTCAACCTCAGCAGTATTATTCATTTGACCACCATAAATACCACGATCTAACATCAACACAGATAGATTCGCGCGCGAAGCATAGGTAGCAGCTGTCATTCCGGCAGGTCCTGCACCGATAATCACAACATCGTACTGTTTATCTTTTGCCATTCAGTAGACCTCATTTCACTTACTTTTTGTACATCTAATTCTACACGTATTTTACTATTTTGTCGAGAAAAAGCTATTAGCTTTTATCATCATAAAACAAGTTTTTAAACGACATGTCCGACAAATTTCACAGCTTGGCTGCTAGTTCTTTAATATATGCACGTAACTGATCTTTTGTTTGTGGGTGTTTCAGACCAAATTCAATGTTTGTTTCCAAAAAACCAATTTTTGATCCAATATCATAACGACTACCCTTAAATTCATGCGCATAGACATGTTGACGATTATTTAATGAATCGATAGCATCCGTTAATTGAATTTCGTTTCCCTTACCCGGTTGTGTGTTTTCTAATTCTTCAAAAATTTCTGGTGTCAATAGATATCGACCAATAATAGCCAAGTCTGATGGTGCATCTTCTGGCTTTGGTTTTTCAACAAAGGATTTAACACGATATAGGCCATCAGAGGCTTCTGCTGCAGGATCGATCACGCCATACTCAGAGACTTGATCATGCGGTACTTTCATCACCGCTAAAGTTGATTCTCCCGTCTCTTCATAACGTTGGATTAACTGTTTCGTTAATGGTACATCATCTTCCATTAAATCATCACCAAGTAGGACAACAAAGGGTTCATCCCCAATAAAAGCTTTTGCTGTCAACACAGCATCTCCGAGTCCCTTAGGATGAGACTGACGAATAAAGTACATATTAATGTCAGTTGTTTCTTGTACAATTTTTAGTAGTTCATCTTTCCCTTTGTCACGTAAATTATTTTCTAGTTCGGGATTTGAATCAAAATGATCTTCAATTGAACGTTTTGATTTACCGTCAACAATCACAATGTCTTCAATTCCTGAAGCAATTGCCTCGCGCACAATATATTCTATTGTTGGTGTATCAACAATTGGTAACATTTCTTTAGCTAATGCTTTTGTAGCCGGCAAAAACCGTGTTCCTAATCCTGCTGCTGGTATAATTGCTTTACGTACTGGTTTCATTTTAATTACTCTCTTTCTTATTCATTAGTTCATGCATACAAATTAATCTTCAGATTTCAACGGCCTTGCCATCAAATCTGCGACCGCAGTACGCAGAGGTTTGTTTTCATATAAGACTTGATAAACTGCAGACGTAATTGGCATGTCAACATGATACATTTTTGAAAAGTCATACACAGCTTTTGTTGTATTTACACCTTCAATTACCATGCCCATTTCTTCTGTCACTTGTTGCACATTTTTCCCTTTACCTAAGCCTAGACCCGCACGATAATTACGTGAATTTGGTGACATACCTGTTACAATTAAATCACCAATACCTGCAAGTTCATACAGAGTTTCTGGTTTAGCGCCCATAGCTGCTCCCAAGTCACGCATTTCCACTAAGCTTCTTGTTAATAAGGCTGCTTGTGCATTGACACCATATCCTAAACCAATTAAAGCGCCAGAAGCAATTGCCACAATATTTTTTAGAGCCGCAAACAACTCTGAACCAAGTAAATCATGATTCGTATAAGCACGGAAAGTCTCGTTTGACAAAGCTTTTTGCAATAATTTAGCTGCTGATTCGTCTGAACTGCCAATTGAAACAGCTGTTAAATCATGTTTGATCACATCTTCTGCGTGCGACGGCCCGGAGATAACAACCAGCGCTGAACGATAGGCTTCTGGTACTTCTTCTGCAATCATTTCAGATATGCGCTTATATGATCCTTGTTCTAGACCCTTGGTAGCATGTGCTAAAATCACCGTATGTGCCTGTTCTTCTAGGGCAGTTGCTAATTTTTTAGCTACCTCGCGCACAGCCTTTGTAGGCACCACGCTCAATACAATTTCAACATTTTCAATTGCCAAAAACATATCATTTGTTGCTACTAGCGCGTCAACTAAAGTTGCATGAGGTAGATACTTACTATTCGTATGTTGCTGGTTTATTTCTTCAACTTGATTAAGATTATGTGTCCACAGGCGCACATCATGCCCATTTTCAGCGGCTGTATTTGCTAATGCTGTTCCCCAGGACCCGGCACCAAGTACTGCTATCTTAGTCATGTTTATTCTCCAGATCTATTTTTTCGTTTTTCACCATTTCAACTGACATACGTTCTTCAAGTGTTTTCAATGCATCAATTCCCATGTTAGCAGTACGGAACTTTACCGCTGCTGCATCGATAACACTTGCTGTGTTACGCCCTGGCGTCACAGGAACTACCATACGCTTAATCTTTACACCTAAAATTTCAAGTGTATCATTATCATTGCCTAAACGATCAAAATTAGCTTCGCCAATTTTGCCATTTGATAAATGAATATTAAGCGCAATTGTTGCATGCGATCGCACAGAAACAGCGCCATACACTTGCTGCACATCAATAATACCGACACCTCTAATTTCCATCATATTACGCAAAACTTCATTTGGTTCGCCGATTAAACGTTCTTCGTCCTCTTGATAAATATCGACGCGATCATCAGCGACTAACCTTGCTTTGTCCTGTTGAATCAATTCCAATGCAGCTTCTGTTTTGCCAATGCCTGCATCCCCAGTAATTAAAACACCCAAACCATGAACATCAATTAGCACACCATGAACATTCTCACGTGGTGCTAATTGACCACCCAGATAATAGGTCATATTTGACAAAATACGTGATGATGTTAAAGTTGATGTTAAAATTGGAATTTTGGCCTCATCTGCTGCCTGTTTGAGCTCATCACTGATTGGCAATCCGGTTGACACAACAAATGCTGGTGTTACTGGATCAGCCATTCGACGAAAAACCATCAGTAGCTCTTCATGGCCCATTCGCTCCGAAAAAGAGGTTTCCGTAATGCCTAGCAGCTGTACACGTTCTGGTGCATAATAATTAAAATAACCAGTCATTTCTAATCCTGGTCGTGAAATATCTGCAGTTGTAATCACGCGTTCTAAATATTGTTTCCCCGCTACAATTTCTAAACGGGTGTTATCTACTAATTGTTTTACTGTAACTGAATTTTGTGCCATTTTATTTTCTTTCTACGTGTACATGCAAATCAGATGTCAACAATGTATTGACAATTGACAAAATGATTGCTGTAAACATTGCCCAACCAAAACTCGAAAAATCAAAACCGCCAACAAGATCCGCAGTTATTTCCAACATGATACCATTAATAACAATTGTAAATAAACCAAATGTTATAAACGTTAATGGTAACGTCAGAATCGTTAGTATTGGTTTAATAATCGTGTTTAATACTGCTAACACCAAAGCTGCCCCTAGAGCTGTCATCCAATTATCAACACGAAATGCTTCTGAAAAAAGTGACGAGATAACTAAGAAAACCAGCATTGTTGTTGCTAATCGTGCAAAAAAACGCATATACCCTCCTACTGTAGTTCCCTGTAAGCGCTTAACTTATTGACAGAACGCACTTATTAAGTAATGTACAACATCCTTATTATACCAAAACTTTCCATCAGTAGACATAAAAACGACTAAACTTTCGTTTAGTCGCGCATTTAAAGTTACAATTCGTCACAAAATGAGACATGATTAAATAAAATAGTTGTAGCCTGGATTCAGCTCAATGATCTTACCTGTTCGCTTATATACAATCCATTCTGCAATATCTGTCGTATAGTCTCCAATGCGCTTCAAATAGCCAGCAATCACTAAATAATCTGCTGCTGAATCAACTAAATCAGCATCTTCTTTCATGCCTTCAACTGAATCAAAACGCACTTGGGCTGCACGTTTAGATAACGTTTGATTTTCTTCAGCAATAGATTCAGCTCCTAAAGCGTCATTTTTAATATAATAATCCATCACAGTTGAAACCATTGTTGCTACTTGTTCGCCAATTTCACCAAGTGCCTGCTCAACACTAGAAATATGTTTTGTTCCCTTAACACGAATAGTTGAATTAGCAATATTACGTGCTTGATCTCCCATTCGTTCCAATACAGAGACTGCTTTCAAAATTGTAACAATTTCGCGTAAATCAGTTGTAACTGGTTGGTACAAAGCAATCATCTCAAAGGTTTTCTTTTCAATAGCTGCTTCTCGTTCATTAATTTGATGATCATTATCTAAAATGGCTTTTGCGCCTTCACGATCATGATCTACAAATGACTGGACAGATTTTTGAATAGTTTGGGCAACAAGCATACCCATCTCTGTAAATGAATTATCTAAATCTGCAAGTTCTTCATCAAATAATCGTCGCATAATATTTCTCCTTTTCATTACTCTGTCTATGTAATTATGAATTAACTTTATTTTTTTCTAATATCATCCAAATCGGCCACTGACGTAATCTTGTGTTTCTTGACTTTGTGGGTTCAAGAAAATGTGTTTTGTGGCATCTACCTCAACCAGATTACCATTTAAAAAGAAAGCTGTACGATCTGATATACGTGATGCCTGTGACATTGAATGTGTAACAATAATCATCGCATAGTCATCGCGTAAATTCAATAGCGTTTCTTCAATGTTATGACTCGATACTGGATCTAAAGCTGAGGTCGGTTCATCTAACAATAACAGTTCTGGTGAAGTTGCCAAAACACGCGCAAGTGATACACGTTGTTGTTGACCACCTGACAAGCCAAGAGCTGACTTATGCAAATCATCCTTAACTTCTTCCCATATTGACGCTTGTTTAAGAGATTTTTCCACAGCTTCATCAAGTACAGCTTTATCTTTGATACCAGCTAATTTAAGACCAAAAATAACATTTTCATAAATAGAGAAAGGGAACGGATTAGGCTGTTGAAACACCATGCCAATTCGCTTACGTAAATCAACAGTATCTGTTGTTGGTGCATAGATGTCTGTTCCCTTAAAATCAAACGAACCTGTTACTGTCACATTATCTTCCAAATCATGCATACGATTTATTGCTCGAATATAAGTTGATTTTCCCGATCCAGATGGACCAATAAGCGCTGTAATACCTTTTTCTGGAAAATTTAAGTTAATCCCATGTAATGCCTCTTTTTGACCATACCATAACTTAACATCACGTGTTTCAAGTATATTTTTTTGTTTAATATCTGTCATCCGAAGTTCCCCGAAATATAATCATTTGTCAGCTCAACTTTTGGTCTTGTAAATATTTTACGTGTTAAATCATACTCAATCACTTTCCCCATATGAAAAAAAGCTGTATAATCACTAATTCTAGCCGCTTGTTGCATATTGTGTGTCACAATGATAATTGTGTACTGATTTTTTAACTTAAGTAATGTATCTTCAACCTGCGCAGATGAAATTGGATCAAGTGCACTGGATGGCTCATCTAAAAGTAATATGTCTGGTTTCAAAGCCAATGCTCGTGCAATAACCAAACGCTGTGCTTGTCCACCTGATAAAGCTAAGGCTGATTTGTCTAACTCATCTTTAACTTGATCCCATAACGCCGCCTGTTTCAAGCTGGTTTCAACAATTTCATCAAGTTCTTGTTTTGTATATTGTCCACGTTGTGTCAGTGCGAAAGTAATATTATTATAAATAGATTTAGCAAATGGATTAGGACGTTGGAAAACCATGCCAATATGACGGCGCATTTCATAGACATCAATCGCTTTTGTATTAATATCAACACCACGATACATGATATTGCCCTTAACTGTCGCAACACTATCATTCATACGATTTAACGACCGCAAGAATGTTGATTTACCAGAACCTGACGCACCAACTAAACTGGTAATTTTATAACGTTCAAACGATAAATCACCTTCACTCAAAGCCAAATTTTGACCATAACTCACTTGCAAATCTTTTGTTGATATTGCAATTTCATGATCGCCTGCACCAACATCATAGATATAACGTTCTGGTTTATTTTCAGTAATAAATTCACTTGCTGGTTTTAAATCGATATTATTTACCATTTTTTCTCCATAACTCGGTTACTAAACAATTCCCTAATGACATCATACTGAGTAGCTATCACTTTATTTTTGTTATGCACTGGTCAACTTTTTGTATAATTGCGCACCGATTTTACGTGCACTCAGATTGAACAATAACACAACAATTATCAAAACTGCTGATGCACCGGCAGACACAGCATTCGCATCTGGCATGATGCCTTCAGAATTAATCTTCCAGATATGTACTGCTAAGGTTTCGGCAGGACGCATAGGATTTAAAGGGCTTGAAATGTTAAATGGATTCCAGTTTGTAAAATTTAATGCAGGGGCTGATTGTCCAGCAGTGTAAATCAATGCAGCAGCCTCACCAAAAACACGACCTGCAGATAAGACAACACCTGTCACAATTGAGGGAACTGCAGCCGGTAAAATGATATGAATCACTGTTTCCCAGCGTGACAAACCCAACGCAGAGCCAGCTTCACGTTGTAAATTCGGAATTTGGGCTAAGCTTGTTTCAATAGAACGTGTCAGCAATGGTAAATTAAAGAAAGTGAGTGCAATTGCACCTGATAGTATTGAAAATCCAAAATGAAATTGAACAACAAATATCAAAAATCCAAACAAGCCAACAACCACAGAAGGCAAAGAACTTAAAATTTCAATTGCTGTACGCACGACCGTTGTAAATCTACCTTTTTTTGAATATTCGTTCAAATAAATAGCAGCACCTAACGCAATTGGAAAACTAATAAGCATAGCTAATATTAGCAAGTAAAAAGAATTAAATAATTGAATTCCGATACCACCACCTGCTTCAAATGCTCTAGCGGGCGATGTTAAAAAATGCCAAGACAAATTTGGCACACCACGAATCAAAATAAAAGCAAGCATGGCAATCAAAATTAACGCAACAATGCCAGCAATCATATAAATTACAGCTGTCGCTATTTTATCAGCACTTTTTGCATTCATTATTTCATCTCTCCTTTGCGCCCAATAGCACGTACAACTAAGTTAAATACCAATGACATTACTAGCAAAATCATTGCTAGTGTCCATAACACATCGTTTTGTAATGACCCCATCACAGTGTTACCAATCCCCATAGTCAATATTGACGTTAATGTTGAGGCGGGTGATGTCAAGTTATGTGGCATCAGCGCTGCGTTTCCAATAACCATTTGTACTGCCAGCGCCTCACCAAAGGCACGTGCCATGCCAAAGACAATAGCGGTTAAAATACCTGGGGTTGCTGCTCGCAACACAACTTTGTAAATCATTTGCCAACGTGTAGCGCCGATAGCCAAAGCTGATTCACGGTAGTGTCTAGGCACTGACTTTAATGTATCTACAGTCATCGAGGTGATTGTTGGTAAGACCATTACGAACAAAACAATTGTACCTGATAGAATACCGAACCCTGAACCACCAAAAACACTCCGGATAAAGGGCACAACAACTGTCAACCCAATAAATCCATAAACAACGGATGGAATACCGACCAACAATTCAATAACTGGTTGCATAATTTTTGCACCACGCTTTTGGGCAATTTCAGTCATAAATAGCGATGTTCCAATAGCAAATGGTGTCGCTACAATTGCCGCTAAAAATGTTACCAGAAACGATCCAAGAATCATAGGCAATGCGCCTATATAAGGTTGTTTCGTTTGTGGATTAACTACTGATGGATTCCATGTTGAACCAAATAGAAAGTCTTTGACATGGACGCCATCATGAAAAAATGTTGATAAGCCACGACTCATAACGAAAGCAAAAATCGATACGACAACAATGACAATTAACGATAAGGCTGCCAAACTAACAGCTCGTCCCAGTGAATCTTTTTTTGTTGACTCAGATTTTTGCATCAACTTCTGTGTAATGTTATCCATTTTATCTCCATAGCACCAAATATTGTCATATCAGATGAATACGTACAATTTGCAGGTATCCATTAAACAACATTAAATGCACTAATTTTCTTGTATTTCAATTTTGTTACATAATTCGTATCAATTAATTACTTCTTTATAATGTTTCCATTCAACTGACGCGTGACACGCATATCGTGAATAGAAATATAACCCAATTTTGGCACTAAAGTACTCTGAATTTCTTTTGACGTTAAGTAATTCAAAAATTTAGCAACTTCTGGTGTTGGTTTACCGTTAGTATAGACGTGTTCATAAGACCAAATAGGATACATACCTGATGCAACATTTTTATTTAAGGGTGACACATGGTTAACTGAAGCAGCTACGATTGTATCATCAATATAACCAAAAGCTGCATATGAAATTGCTCCTGGTGTGGTTGCTACAATAGAACGTACCATTCCTGAAGAATCTTGTTCCTGTGCTTCAATACTTTGTTTACCAAGTAGACCCCACTTTTCAAATGTCGCACGTGTTCCAGAACCCGCTGCGCGGTTGATAATGACAATCTTTTGGTTTTTACCACCAACTTGTTGCCAATTTGTTACTTTCCCGGTAAATATTGCTTGCAACTGTTCTGTTGATAAATCCTTTAGACCAATATCTTTATTTAATAGTGGTGCAATACCGACAACTGCTACCTGATGGTCCACCAGTCGATTAGCATTAATGCCTTCCTTTTCTTCCGCAAAAACGTCAGAATTTCCTAAGTCTACAGCGCCTTGCGCCACTTGACTCAATCCTGTTCCTGTACCACCACCCTGCACGTTAACAAATGTACCTAAATTAATTTTTGCATATTCTTCACCTGCTGCTTCAACAAACGGTTGTAAGGCTGTCGAACCGACAGCCGTAATCGATGTTTCTGAAGCACTTTTATCTCGTGTTGCATAAGCAGTTCCAAGTGCTGCTGCAATACTAACGGCCACAATTGTTGCCACAATCGTTCCGTGATGCGATTTCGACATGATAATGCCTCCCAAGATTAAACTACTACTACTTTATTATCTTAAAACCATGTAAATGTATTAACAGTGCTATGTAAAGATTAAGTAAAGAAAATATTTACAGAGGCAAAGTGACACTAATAGTGGTTCCCACACCAACCTGTGAGTTGACCTTTACTTCACCATTATGTTTACTAACAATTTCATTAACAATAGCCAATCCTAGACCCGTACCATTAGCAATTGTTCTCTGTCGCGACTCATCACCTCGATAAAAACGCTCAAAAATTCGTGATTGTTGATTTTTAGGAATCCCAATGCCGGAATCTTTAATATTAATTTGCCAATGCTGATGATCTTTATACACTGACACAGTCACATCGCCACCCTGCTTATTATACTTCACAGCATTCACAATCAAATTTTGTAGAATTGTCTCCAAATCCGTTTTTAATCCATGGACAACAAAATTTTGCGACACATTATTCTTAAAGGTAATATGTTTCGTCGCTGCCATTGTTTTAATATGTTGCCATTGTTCATCAACTACATTTTTTATAATCAGTTTTGTATCGACTGCATCATTTTTTTGTTTCACACGTGATAATGACAAAATATCAATGACAAGGGATGATAGACGTTCTGATTCGTCAGCAACAATTTTTAGAAATTGCTTTCGGGTATTTGGATCTTCACCTGCTGGTCCTTGTAGCGTTTCTACAAAACCAGTGATCGCAGTTAATGGTGTTTTAAGTTCATGTGAGGCATTGGCCAAAAAATCAGATTGCATGCGTTCAATCTGTAAAACAGAAGTCAAATCATATATAATAATCATAACTTCAGCATGCTTCAGATCACCTTGGTGATAAAGTGTGCTAACTTCATATTGCTTCACCTCGCCATTTATCTGTAAATTTAAAATAGATTGTTGGTTATGTTGTGTATTAAAAGTTTGCGTCATTAATTCGGACAGTGTGAATTGTTTAATCACTAAACTTTCTGCAATTGGTATTTTAGGTTGTTGTACACCTAATAAATCTGCAGCAGTTGTGTTAAAAACATCAATTATATGTCGTCGATTCACATTAATGACACCCACTGGTAAACTTGCAAGTAGTGATTGATAGTTCGTCACATCACGTTGTGCAGTTCGCTGCGTCTGTTTAATATAGTTTTGTAAAGTATTAAATTGATGAATTAAATCATAATGCGGAGAGTTTGGTTCTGTCAATACACCCCTAGGCTCTTGTCCTTGAATTGTAGCCAACATGCGGTTTTGCATGACTTGCAATTCTGTCTGCTGAACTTTTTCCCAAAACTGCGCTACCAATATGCCGCTTGCTGTAGCAATCAACAGAAAAACAACCATAATCACCCACTGTTGACGGTCAAAAGACATCGTCTTTCCCAATATTGCACTCATTATCAAGTTAGGAACTAAAAAGGACAAGTATTTAAATATTTTTTTTGTCATCTGTCTCTCCACTATAACTATCATAACAAAAAAAAACCGCTTTCGCGGAATTAAAACGACACTAATTATTTTACTTGTTTTCAACTTTACCAGTTGCATCGCGTGTTACTTTCATATCAGTCAAACCAATATAACCCAGTTTTGGTACAATAGTTTTTTGCACTTCTTTTGTGGCAAAATACTTCAAAAATGCTTTTGTTGCTTCTGTTTCTGTGCCTTTGGTATACATATGTTCATATGCCCAGATTGGCCATGAATTATCTTCAACATTTTTCTTGTTCGGTGTTACTTTGTCAACATCTAACGCCTTGATTCCCGATGCATCTAAGTAAGCAAAAGCTAAATAAGAAATGGCACCAGGTGTTGTAGATACAATCTTTTGAACAGTTCCATTCGAATCTTGTTCGGTTGATTGTACGGCATTTTGACCATCTAACACGTTCTTCTCAAATACTGAACGTGTGCCAGATCCGGTTGCACGGTTAATGATAACAATTTTTTCATCCTTACCACCAACTTCTTTCCAATTAGTAATTTTTCCAGTAAAAATATCACGTAGTTGTGTCTTAGAAATGTTCGATACTTGTACATCAGAATTGACCACAGGCGCAATACCAACAACAGCTACTTGATGATCCTTTAACTTTGAAGCATCAACACCATCTTTTTCTTCCGCAAATACATCAGAGTTACCAATTTGAACAGAACCATTAGATACTTGACTCAAGCCCGCACCAGATCCACCGCCTTGAACAGTGATTGTCACACCAGGATTTTTTTCTTGAAAAGATGTACCAACCTGTTCGGCCAATGGCTGTAATGCCGTTGATCCAAGCGATAACACTTTACCACTTAACTTTTTTGTCGTTGAAACCGTAGTTTTTTTATCTGTATGTGAATTAGAGTTGGCATAAATAGCTAGGCCCGCTGCAATAACAACCACACCACCGACAACGCCAATAACCGTTTTGTTCATGAATACTTCTCCCTTTGTTTAGGCTTCGCATGGAAGCATATGTAATGTAAACTCGGTTTGTAGTAGAGGCTCTTGGTAGCCTTTCCTTGTTTACAAATCATATATTACGCACCTTGTGTCAAAGAAAGTAACCTAAAATCGTCATCGTTGTGTAAAGCAATGTAAATAGATCTTTACATTGTTAATTAACCATTGTGTAGCCAAAGCCTCGCACAGTTTTTAATATTTGTGGTGATTTTGGATTGTTTTCAACTTTTTCTCGTAAGTTACTAATATGCATATCTACCATTCGACTTTCACCCACAAACTCATAACCCCATACTGCTGTTAAAATTGTTTCACGATCAATCACACGACCAACTCTTTGCGAAAAATACAATAAGAGTTCGTACTCCCGTGGCGTTAATGTTAAATTCTTACCAGATTTAGTCACAACTTTTTTGTTATCATCAATCACAATATCTTGTATTTCAATAACATCTGGTTTATCCGAAGTTGAGCGTTCAGTCTGTGATCGTCGCAGAACAGCTTTTAATCGCGCCAGTACTTCTCGTAGGCTAAATGGTTTGGTGATATAATCATCTGCACCCAGTTCTAGTCCAAACACACGATCAAATTCATCACCTTTAGCTGTAACTAATAATACAGGGGTGGCTATTTTATCTTGACGTAAATTTTTCAACACTGTCATGCCGTCCATAACTGGTAACATTAAATCAAGTAAAATGGCATCAAAAGTTTGTTCTCCAATCAGTTCATATGCCGATTGACCATCCGTTGCTATTGTCACCTGATACCCATTTTGTTCTAGATTATATTTCAACAGTGTTGAAATTGCTGGTTCGTCATCTACTACTAAAATTTTTGTCATGATATTAATACACTTAACTTTCGCCCAGTGCATTCCTCTCCAAATGTTTATTTACTTGCATTGTAACAAAATAAATAGAAACGCCCTAGCGTTTCTATTTATTCTTTACATTATTTATACAATTGGTTCGTCTGTTAAATCATCATCTGTTGCCAAATTCAATGTTTCAGGTTCACTATCCGAAATGTCATCATTAGTAGACTCATCAGCACTTGTCTCGCCATCTCCTATACCAAATGCATTACGTACTTTGACATAAATTTCTTGACGCATCTCCGCATTTTCCGGCGCATCTAAAAATTCTTTCGCTTTTTCACGACCTTGACCAATTTTAATGTCATTATAATAGTAAAAAGCACCTGCTTTTCGAATAATTTCCTGCTCAGCACCAAGATCGAGAATTTCCCCTGTTTGAGAAATACCTTTACCATACATAATATCTACTTCAGCAACCTTAAATGGTGGGGCTACTTTATTCTTAACCACCTTCACTTTGGTTAAGTTTCCAGTGACATCAGTGCCATCTTTAATTTGAGTTGAACGGCGTACTTCTAAACGAATTGTCGAATAAAATTTTAATGCACGGCCTCCTGGAGTTGTTTCAGGATTACCAAACATCACACCAATTTTCTCTCGAATCTGATTAATGAAAATAGCAATGGTTCCAGTCCGATTTAAAGTGCCTGCTAATTTACGTAATGCTTGACTCATTAAACGTGCTTGTAGCCCCACGTGTGAATCACCCATCTCGCCTTCAATTTCTGCACGTGGTACTAATGCTGCAACTGAATCAATAACGATAATATCAACAGCGCCTGACTGTACTAATGCATCAGCAATCTCTAAGCCTTGTTCCCCTGTATCGGGTTGCGACAATAACAGCTCATCTTTTTGGACACCTAATGCTTCAGCATATTTAACATCTAATGCATTTTCTGCATCAATATATGCTGCCGTTCCACCTGCTTTTTGTACTTCAGCAACCGCATGCAATGCAATGGTTGTTTTACCAGATGATTCAGGGCCATACACTTCAATAATTCGGCCCTTTGGATAACCGCCAACACCAAGTGCAACATCTAACTTTACCGATCCTGATGGATAAGTTTCAATCTGCGTCAGCGTATTTTCACCCAAAAACATAACTGAACCTTTACCGAAGTTTTTTTCAATTTTCTTCAGCGCCTCATCTAGTGCTGTTTTGCGACCCTTTGCTTGATTTTCTTTATCATCTTTTTTAGTCGTTTTTTTTGTGACCATATCTGTGGCTAACTCCTTTTATCTTTCCTCATTAGTTTACCTGCTTTTGTCGGCAAAAGCAAGCATTAAACGAACAATTGTTCGATTATGTTCGCTTCTGTATTTATGATACGAAAAAAGCGCTTATTGCGCTTTTACATACCATCTGAAAATACATAACGATTTTGCCAAAAATAATCAATGCCTGAATATATTGTAAATATAACTGCTATCCATAATAATATGTCTCCTACTGGAAAACCAAAATAAATGAAAGGTATATTTTTAATATACAAGAAAAAAATGGCAAACATTTGTGAAAATGTCTTTATTTTCCCCGGCATCTGAGCAGCCAAAACTTGACCATTATTCTCAACTATTAATGTCCTTAATCCTGTGATAGCCAATTCTCGAATAACTATAACTGCAGTCATCCAGGCAGGCACAACATGAAAGCTTGTTAAAAATATCAATGCTGTTATCACCAATAATTTATCAGCTAATGGATCAGCAAATTTACCAAAATTAGTGACTAAATGCTGACTTCTTGCAATTTTACCATCCAAAAAATCAGTTGCAGAGGCTACTGCAAAAACAATTGCAGCCATTAGCCAATTAACTGGTAAAACGACAGTCATTGTTGTTATAGTTGCCCAATCATAAGGAATCGTCAATATTAAAATAAAAATAGGAATTAAAATAATACGGAAGACTGTTAATTTATTCGGTAGATTCATAATTTCCTCTTAATTATTTAAGTTCATCAGCACATTCCAGAAAGGTGTTGATGTGCTAATGACGTTAATTCTTTGGCTATCAAATGTCATTACTGCGTTTGCTACATTAGTAAATTGTACGTTCACAACACCTGTTCCTTTGGGAACAGTAATGGTTTTATCGGCTGTTATCACTTCATTTAATAATACATCGCCATCAGCTGTAACTTGAACATTCGTCCCTGTATTTTGCGCAGTAATTTTGATTGTATGCTGCCTTGTATTTTGTTTTGATAAGTTATAAATTGTCGTCTGTTGCGCAGTATTTTGTTCCGGTGTCCCAAGCTTCATTTTAGGCGCAACAGCTTTTTTTGTTGCCTTTTTTCTTGGTGATGATGCACTTGATTGAGATGAGCTAGTGCTGTCAGGTACAGTAGAACTTGAAATCGATACATCCCCACCACCATTTGATTGTTGGCTACCAGTATTTAAATGTGTTAGGACAAACCAAATACCAACTAACACTAAGAAAACTATGATGCCTATCCAAATCGTTGGCAGCATACTTGAGATTTGGGACTTAGCTGAGCGCGTTGTATCAATTCCGGCACGAACAACCCCATCATTATCGCGGTGCGCACGATTTAAGTCTTTACTTCGTGAGATTGAAGCCGGACCTGCTTCGCCTAATAAATCTTCAGGATTTAAATCCACAGCAAGTGCATATTGACGGATAAACGCGCGAACATAAAAATCACCTGGTAAAATACCGAGATTATTGTTTTCAATGGCTTCAAGGTATTTCTCTTGAATTTTAGTTGAGGCTTGTACATCATCCAATGATAAGTTTTTTTTGAGACGAGCAGCTTTTAACTGCTCACCTATTTGATTTGTTAAAATTTCGCTCATAGTTTTTCCAATGTCATTTCTGCAGAACAAACCGTTGTAGTTTCGCGTTTTTATATAGCTCTTCAGCGGTGTCTAATATATCATTATATGTCAAATCTTGTAGTAACATAATTTTATCAAATAAATTTGTACCAAAAAGTACATCATCACCGCGCAAAGCAATACTTTCTAATGAATTTAAACGTTGTATGCCTTCTCCTAATGTTGCGCGACGTAAAGATTCAAAAACTAATTCTTTACCATCAAGATTTTTTTTATATTCAGTCAATTGATTGTTAATCGCAACTGTTAATGCTTCGTATTCAGTTGTTTCTGCGAAAAACGTCATGAATTGATAGTTTCGTAGCAAATCAAATGATGTTTCAAATTCGGTATCAATGATACCTTTATTATACAGGTTTTGATACCAATCTGTCTGTTCTCCAAACAAAATATCAGATAAGATATCAGCAGCTAACACAAATTTAGTCGCTTCTTTTCCTGTCCTAGCATTTGTTGGTAATCGCATGCCAAAGCCAATTTTAGGACGTGACACATCAAATTTTTTAGTTTCTTGTATTATTTTAGGCTGATTAATTGGTGCTTGAAAAGTTTTCACGTTAATTTTTTCAAGCGTTTTTGTTGTTTGATTATCCCTAACAACGCGTAGCATTTCGTCAGGATCAAAATTGCCAACAATTTGTAATGTTAATTGGTCTGATTGATAAAAAGCCCGATGAATATTATATAATAGTGCCGGTGTGATTTTCAGAATTGATTCTTTTGTTCCTGCAATATCTTCTGATAACGGCGCACTAGGATACATGAGTCCCATAAGTCCCATGTAGACACTCCAATTTGGATCATCATCATACATTTGAATTTCTTGCCCGATAATGCCTTGCTCTTTAGCAATCGTTTTTTCACTAAAATATGGTGTTTGCACAAAATCTAATAAATGTATGAGTGCCAAATTTAAATTTTGAGTTGTTGAAAACAGATAGCTTGTTTGATAAGCATTTGTAAAGGCATTAGCATCAGCTCCAAGTTCACCAAAACGTGTAAACGCATCACTTTTTTCTTTTTCAAATAATTTATGTTCCAAAAAATGAGCTGTCCCAGCTGGAATATCCACTGGTTTATCATTGTTAATTTGAAAGCGTTGGTCTAAAGCCCCAAATGGTGTCGTAATTACAGCAAATGTTTTATGATATGATTTTTTTGGAATCATCACAACTTTTAAACCATTAGATAATGTTTCCGTTATAACTTTTTCTTTCAGTCGTTTGTATTTTTTTTCAATCATGATAATACCTCAGGCATCAAAGTAAACCGACTTTGTAAGACTACTTCACGTGCCATTTTCGAAACATCAGCTGATGTTACAGCATTAACCGCAGCAATCCAAGCAGCAACTGTTGTTTCTCGATTTGTTAACAATCTTGAAAATACAAGTCCTATTTCACTAGCGGGAGAATCTTGTTGACTTAAATAATCATTTATCAAGCTAGCTTTAATAGCTGACAACGTTTCCTCAGAGAAATCACCGACTTGAATGGCTGTTATTTGTGCTTGAATCATGGTGTCCGTTTGTGCAACTTTATCAGCGTCCAGACCGGCCGCAACAGTAATAAATCCGGTATCATGCTGCCACCGCGAATAAATACTATACGCTAATGACTCCTTTTCGCGAATGATTGTAAATAATTTAGACAATGGTGAACCGCCAAAAAGTGCGTTCATGACCAAGGCGACAAATCGTCTTGGGTCTGAGGGTGCAATTGCTAATCGATAGCTCATTGTCATAATTGCTTGGTTAATATCTGCCTGTAAATCCGTTAGTTCGTTTGTTTCTGAGAGCAATTCTTGCCGATAAAATGGTTTCAACGACTGTTCTTGCCGCGCTAAAAGAGGCCATGTCGTTAATTCCGACACAACACGCGCTTCATCAATATCCCCATAAACAACGATATTGATTGTATCATTGTTTATCATATCCTGATAAACCTGGTAAACACCCTTTGAAGTAAGTGACTCAACATCACTGGTACGTCCTGATGATGATATTGTCATTGCAGGCAAATCATAAGTTAATTCACGTAATTTAGACATTGCGTAACGTTGTTTATCATCTGTTAAACTATCTAATTCATTCATTAAACTTTGCTTTTCTTTTGTAAAAATTGGCAAATCAAAATAATCGTCCATGATTAACGGATTAAAAATCATGTCGCGCAAAAAATCAAATGCATCATGTAATAAATTATTTTCTGCATCAATATAGGTTGGTGCCGGAATTTGAAGTGTGTACCGCACATGATGTGTCTGTCCAAAACGCATGACATCCGTTTGATACTGTGCGCCGTATAAGTCAATCGTTTTTTGGGCAACCATTTGTTGACTGGGATACTTATTTGAACTTACGGCCGTTAAATAAGTCAGCAGCGAGCGTGCTGAAACCTTATCAACATCTAATAAGGGCGCAGCAAAATCGACAGCAATATGCATTGTTTTAAATTGTGTTGTGGGCAGAACAACAAGGTTCACACCACTTTTAATTTGAATTTTTTTCATAGTTTTTATAGTATTGGCGAAAATAGTCGGCTAAACTTCTGAAGGAAAGTTAACCAAAACGACTGTTGCTCAAAATCCTCAATTGTTAATTTTGTTGCATCTTTAATGTCTTGTTCAAACATATCCTCTAATCGTGCTGCGAAATCTGGATCATAGACAAAAGCATTTGTTTCAAAATTTAAGACAAACGACCTAATATCCATATTGGCTGAACCAACTGTCCCAATCTCGTGGTCAATACTAACGACCTTACTGTGCAAAAAGCCACCATCATAGCGATAAACTTCTGCACCCAATTCAATTAGCTCTTTAGCATAATATTGCGTTGCGCGATACACGATTGGATGATCAGGACGGTCTGGAATCATCAAACGCACACGAACACCCGACATAACAGCTATTTCAAGCGTTTCTAAAATGGCAGCATCTGGAATAAAATATGGTGTTTGAATCGTTATTTCTGTTCGTGCTGAAGCAAACATTCGCATAAATCCTTGCTTGATTTGTTTCATGTCATTATCTGGTCCACTTGATACTATTTGAACCATAGCTAGACCTGGTAATTGAACGATCTCTGGAAAATATTCAATTGTTTCGGAAAGTACTTCTTCAGCTTCGGCCGTGGCATTCCAATCCATCAAGAAGCGACTTTGCATAGATAATACCGCATCACCATGAATACGAATATGCGTATCTCGCCAATGCCCAAACTTCTTAAAATAACCAAGATATTGATCTCCAACATTGAAACCACCTATATAACCTATAGTGCCATCAATAATGGCTATTTTACGGTGATTTCTAAAATTGAAACGCAACGTCAAAAGTTGAAAACGTCGCATCAAAAACGGCACCACTATTCCCCCAGCATCACGTAAGCGCTTGTACATGTCTCGGTGTTGTCCATGCGAACCAAATTGATCAAAAACAATTCTGACTTCAATGCCCTCTTGCGCTTTTTTGGTTAATAAATCAATTAATTGGTTGCCAATTTTATCGTCATAAATTGTAAAATATTCCAAATGAATATGATGTGTCGCATGCTCAATATCTTCAAACAATGCGTTAAATTTATCAAAACCATTCGTAAAAATTTGAATTTCATTGCCACGTGTTAACACAGCATCATCAGATGTTAAAAATAAACGCACTAGTTCGGAAGCGGAGTCAGGAATTGGCAACAGTTCTTCAATTTTTTCAAGTTGTTGCCGTTGATTATATGCTATCTGCTCTAACCCACGCATATCCTGTGTTCTTAAACGGAAAATCTTTTTATTTGAAATACGACTACCTATCAAGAAAAAAATAAAAAAGCCAACAACAGGTAATGTTAGTAAGACAAGTAACCACGCCCAAATAGTGGCAATATCCCTTTTTTGACTAAAAACAGTAATAATCGCACCAAAAGTGTTAATAATTAGGAGCGTTACGATAATTATCCACAATGAATCTCTTAGCATGCCGTTCCTCTTTCAGTTTCTAATACTACTAGTTTACCATTTTTTACAATTGTATGACAATTAGCATCGATAAATAACTTAAATAAAAAGCACAAAACAGACTAGTGATTATCAATCTGCTTGTGCTCTTTATCATTCATGATGTACTCATTATTTTTTTACTAACAAATCAATCATTTTAATTTGAAAACCATTTATTTTCAATGTGTTTCATTCGACCATCTTTTTTAAACTGAGATAGTGTTTGATTAACAGCTTGTCGTAATTGATTATCCGATTTACGGAAACCAACAGCTGTTTCATCAACTGAGAAACCACCAACTGTAACCGTATAGTTTCTAGGGTTTGCTTGATGGGCAACATAATATCGTGCATAATCTTCATCAATTAGCAATCCATCAATTCGACCAGCATTCAAATCATTAAATGCTTTATCAAAAGTATCATAACCAACAACTTTTTGATCTTTAACATACTGCTTGAGTACCTTTGGATGTTGGTTAAAGCTTTCATCACCACTAGAGGCAGTTTGATCGCCAAGCACCTTGCCTTTCATATCAGAAAAAGAATTAATATTATTTTTCTTTAGCGTGACCAAAACTTGTGTCGCATTATGATACGTATTTGAAAAAGCAACCTGCTTCTCACGAGCAGCCGTTTTAGTATAACCATTCCAAATTGCATCAATATTGCCAGTGTTGAGTTCAGTTTCTTTCATTGACCAATCAATTGGCTGCCACTTAACGGTAATTCCCATCGTTTTAAAAACAGCATTGGCCAAATCAACGTCAAAACCAATAATTTTACCGTCTTTGTCTCTAAATCCCATTGGCACAAAAGTGTCATCCAAACCAATTGTAATTTGTTTATCTTGTTTAATACGTTGCCATTCATCAGTTTTTGACGTTTCTTGGTTAGCTTGCGAATTATGCTTGGCACCTGCACTTAATCCAACTGCAAGCCACACAACTATACCGAAAAACAGCAAACCAATAATTGCATTCACAACTATTTTTTTCTTCATGCTCACCATTAACGTGCTACCTCCTTTGAAAAATCAAAGACACGATCTGATACTATTTCCGCAAAAAATTGATCATGTGTAATAATAAGTTGTGTCACACCACGGTGTTTCAATGTTTTAACAATTTCAGCAACTTGCTTAGTTGATGCTTCATCTAGTCCACTCGTTGGTTCATCATACGCTAAAATTTGTGGATCCATCGCTAACGCTCGCGCAATTGCTGCACGCTGCTTTTGTCCTCCGGATAATTGAAAAGGATACAATTCCGCTTTGTTTAACATGCCCAATGTGTCAAGAATACTGCGTGCTTGATCTTTGGCCGTTGCTTTATCAATTTTATTAACATTAATGGGCGCCAGAATAATATTGTCTAACACCGTATAATTTGGAAAAAGATTAAAATCTTGAAAAATCAAACCAACTTTAGCGTCTGTACGTGTCCCATCAACTGGTAAGCGTTCACTATTTAGGGTCACTTCACCGGCATCTGCAGTCTCTAAACCAGCTAATATTTTAATCAAAGTTGTCTTTCCGATACCAGAAGGACCAACAATACTAAGTACCTCACCATCGGAGACAGTTAAATCCAAATCCCTAAAAATAGTATTATTATTATATGTTTTAGTTAATTTTTTAATTTCTAACATTGCTTATCTCCAAATATTTAAACGTTTTTCGGTACGTCGCAATAGTACAGTTACAATCGCCGTCATGATAAGATAAATTAATCCAACGAGCAAATAAGGAATTAATGTCACATCACGGCTGGCAGCGATATTACCTGCCCGTAGAATATCTCCTAACCCAATAACGTATACTAATGACGTATCTTTAACCAGGTTAATGACTTCATTGCCAAAGGATGGTACAACAATTTTAATTACTTGGGGTAGCACAATTTTAAAAAATGTTTGTATTTTTGTAAAACCCAACACCTTGGCCGCATCATATTGGCCACGAGGGACAGATTGCAACCCACCACGGAATATTTCAGCCAAATAGGCCGCATAGTTAATAATAAAAGCAATAATAGCTGCTTCGAATCTTGGAAAAGAAATACCCATCATACCTAATCCATAATAAACAAAAATTAATTGTAGCAATAATGGTGTTCCTCGCATAATCCAAATATACCCATTAATTAGCCAACGAATCGTAAAATATTCAGATTTCATACCAAGGGATACAATGATTCCCAATGGGATAGACCCAATAATTGTGAAAAAGAATACCCCCAATGTCATTTTTAAACCTGACAATAAACTCGGTAATAATTCTAGAAAATAGTTCATCAGTTACTCCTTTTTTAAACGTCATTATTAATTACGTTACTTTCAATTAAAAAAACTCTTGCAAAATGTTTTGCAAGAGGACGCGTCAGCGTGATACCACCTCAGATTTTAATTTTGTTCACACAAAACTACTCTGTCAGTCTTTTATAGCAAACACAAAAACGCCCTCTGAATACAAATGCATTCAGAGGGCGTTTTTACGCGGTGCCACCTCTTATCACACAATCATCACTGATTATGCCTTAATAAGTCAAAAGACTGTATGCGGTAACGGGCAAATCCGATGTGATCTACTTCATTCAATCACACACTCGCAAATGTGTTTCATTTAACATAATCATTTGCTCACATTACCCGCAAACTCTCTGAAGAAAATGTTAAACTACTCTTCTGCTCAACGTTTTTTAATATATTTCTTATTATAGTCTTTTTATTTTTTTTGTCAATATTTATTTTAAAAACTGAAATAATGACCAAGTGGGATAGTAGCAAATTGTGGCTACAATAATATTCAAAATAGCAGTCGGTAACACTTCAAATACGAAAAAAGTGACCAAACTCACATTTGCACTGCCAATGATAAATCCAGCACCATAGGTAACAACGAGATAAACAATTAATCCAATCAAAAATATGGTTATACCGCTCAGCAAACGCTCATCTAGTACTTTGTGCAGCTGTTTCATCACAGCAACTGCTACAATAAATGCCAACGTATACGTACCGAAAATACCTGTGTAGTACATGTCAAATAATATGCCAATGAGTATAACATACAGCCAAAATGGCATATCTTTATCTACCTCAAATTGAATAGCATAAAAGAGCCAAACCAATGTGAGTGTTGGCAGAATGTACCATGGAAAAGCAGTCAAAATACCACCCATACCAGCCATTAATGAGCCATCAACAAACAATAAAAAAAATAAAAGCACCGGATATACAACTCGTAATCGTGTTAACTGCCAAAATGCCATTATTGCGCTCCAATCTGTGATACAGCAACAACTACTGTTGTAACGTTACCCAAATCAGCCGCTGGTTCAATATTAATTTGCTTAGACAACCCATAGTCATCTCGGGTCACACTTGAAACCTTTCCAACATAAAGTCCGGCAGGAATAACACCACCCAATCCCGATGTTTCAACCAAATCTCCAGCTTTAATCTGATTTTCTGATGTGACTTGACTCATTATTAATTGATTTTTTTCACGATTAAAGTCTGTCACAATGCCATTAACATCTCCATTACCACCCTTAATTGTAATCGCAAATCGATTCGCATCTTCACTTGTATCAGATATAAGTGCCACCTTCGAATTAGTTGTATTTACCTCACTTATTCGACCAATAATGCCAGCACCAGACAATACTGGCATCCCCTTTTTAAGACCTGATTTCAGTCCTTTATTGATAACCAACTGAGACTGCCATGTCGTTGGTGACCGACTAATAGTGACCGCGGATACTGTCTTATAATCTGTCAAAGTTGCTTTGAGCTTCAGTTGATTTTTGAGCGTTTTATTTTCTTCTTCTACTGTTTGAAGTCTCACCTTATCTTGTGCAAATTCATCAATTTTTGATTTTAGTTCACGATTTTCTTCAAACGTATCTAATAAATTACCAATGCTATTAGCTGAGCGACCAATAGCTGTAGTTGGTACTGAAATAATACGACTCACACCACCAGCTAAATCATTGCTAAAACGCTGAAAAAAAGGTGGTGTGTTTGTTCGCTTTGCCCACCAATTGGATCCCGCTATCAGCCCCACAATCACAATGAGCGAAATAATAATTGTTACAACAGCGCGCGACGAAAATATTTTACGCATTTTGTATCCCCTTGTTTCAAAAATAAAAGCGTAGCGCAAGCGCTACGCTGGTGTTCAATTTATCTCATTTGCTACTTAACTTTGTCGCATCACGTCAATAGACTTCAATGCTTCACCTGTACCAATTGCCACAGCATCAAGCGGTTCATTAGCAATTAAGACTGGCACCTTTGTCGCTTCTTGAATTATTTTATCCATATCACGCAGCATTGCACCACCACCAGTTAATACCATACCATGGTCAATAACATCTGCAGCTAGTTCAGGTTGTGTAGATTCTAGGGTTTCACGAATTGCAGCGACAATTTCTTGAACCGGCTCTTGAATTGATGTTGCAACATCTTCAGCTGTGACATCAATTGTTTTTGGTAAACCAGTCAACAAGTCTCGTCCACGTACTGATGCATTAGGTAATGTTCTTGCTAATTCTAACGAAGCTGCACCAATTTCAATTTTCAAGCGTTCTGCTGTTGGTTCGCCAATAGTCACATTATATTTATTACGTACGAAATTAGCAATTGCTTCATCGAGTTTATCTCCGGCTATCCGAATTGAGCGACTCGACACAATGCCGCCTAACGAAATAGTGGCAACGTCAGTTGTTCCACCACCCATATCCACAACCATAGAACCTGTTGGATCCATAACGGGTAATCCTGCACCAACGGCAGCAGCAAAAGGTTCTTCAATAACATACGCATCACGAGCACCTGCAACACGAGCAGCATCAATAACAGCGCGCCGCTCTACAGCTGTTACACCTGAAGGCACACCAATAGTAACATATGGCTTACCAATACGACCACCTAACGCTTTTTGTAAATAGTAACGAATCATTGCTACTGTCGTATCATAATCTGCAATGACACCATCACGCATCGGCCGAATAGCCGCAATGCTAGCTGGTGTTCTGCCAAGCATATCTTTTGCTTCTGAACCCACAGCAACTACTTCGTTTGTTTGTGTATTTCGCGCAACAACAGACGGTTCACGCAAAACAATACCACGTCCTTCAATATATACATATGTGTTGGCCGTACCAAGATCGATACCGACGTTTCGTTGTCCAAATGAAAATGCCACTATGCTGCCCCTTTTGTGCTTTCTATTATCAAAAAATGCGCACACCTTATTTTATGCTTAACTTATAATATTGTAGCATAAAAAAGCGTTTAACTGCCGATTAATTTGCACGGACATATTTAATATTACCTTGTTTTCCCGCGACGCCTCGAATACGGTTTTGAGATGTGAAATCTCGCCAAATTTTTTGAAATGCCGGAAATGTTGCTGGTGTGATAACAATTTCATCAATTTCACCATCACGTAAGTCGATTAATAATTGTTCATAATCCATTTAGTCACCTCACAATATAGTATACAATATTTTCTTTTAGCACTCAAAACAAAAGAGTGCTAATTTTAATTGTAATTTAATATTAAGGTGTTATACTAAGACTATATTATAGAAAGGAAACGTGTGAAATCACTGACAAACGATTTGTTGACTTAGTGCAATATCTCACACGACTTAATATTATGGCATCACAAGACCCATTTGGATTTGGCAATATTAATTTTGATGAAATGATGCGTGCAATGAACGAACAAATGCAGTCGGCACAACCTGATAATCAAGCTAATATTAACCAACAACAGAATAAAAAAGATAAAACTAAAAAAAGACCTACTTTACTAGAAGAATATGGTATTAACCTCACACAACAAGCACGTGATGGTAAGCTTGATCCAGTAATTGGCCGTGATTTAGAAGTCGCTCGTACAATTGAAATACTTAACCGTCGAACTAAAAACAACCCTGTTCTCATTGGTGAACCTGGTGTAGGTAAAACAGCAGTAGTTGAAGGTTTAGCGCAGGCAATTGTTGAAAACAAAGTACCTGAGAAATTACGTTCTAAAGACGTCATCCGTTTAGCTATGTCTGCTATGGTACAAGGTACTGCTATGCGTGGACAGTTCGAGGCGCGTATGCGTCAATTAATGAAAGAAGTAGCTGACAACGATGATGTAATTTTGTTCATTGATGAAGTTCACGAGATTATGGGCGCTGGTAATGCCGAAGGCGGTATGGATGCCGGTAATATCTTAAAGCCAGCCTTAGCTCGTGGCGAATTCCAACTTATTGGTGCCACGACCTTAAATGAATATCGTAAAATAGAAAAAGATGGCGCAATCGCACGACGTTTTCAACCTGTTCAAATTGAAGAACCATCAAAAGAGGCTACAATCCAAATATTGAAAGGTATTCAACAACGTTATGAGGCCTATCATCATGTCACTTTTACCGATGATGCCATAACCGCTGCTGTTGAATTATCAGATCGTTATGTCCCTGAACGGTTTTTACCGGATAAGGCAATTGATTTAATCGATGAAGCAGGCTCTCGTAAAAATTTGACCATGACAATTGCCGATCCAAAATCAATTCAAACAAAAATAGATGCTGCCGATCAATTAAAGCAAGATGCAATTGACAAAGAAGATTTTGAAAAAGCAAGCTACTGGCGTGATCAAACCAATCAGCTCGAATCTCAAAAAGCTCAAGTTGAAGCGCACCCAGAGATGTTCAAACCACAATCTGTGACTGAAAAAGATATTCTTCAAATTATTGAAGATAAAACAGATATACCAGTTGGCGATTTAAAAGATAATGAGGCTAATCAATTACAAGAACTAGATAATCAATTGGCGCAACATGTTGTCGGACAAGACATTGCCGTTCAGACAGTTGCCAAAGCCATTCGTCGTAATCGTATTGGTTTAACAAAATCAGGTCGTCCAATTGGGTCATTCTTATTCGTTGGCCCCACTGGTGTCGGCAAGACTGAATTAGCTAAGCAACTAGCAAAAGAAATGTTTGGCAGTAAAGATGCCTTAATTCGTTTCGATATGTCTGAATATATGGAAAAACACGCTGTTTCTAAAATGATCGGTGCCCCAGCTGGCTATGTTGGTTATGAAGAAGCTGGTCAACTAACTGAACAAGTACGACGTCATCCTTATTCACTCGTTTTAATTGATGAAGTTGAAAAAGCGCATCCTGATGTGATGAATATGTTCTTACAAATTTTAGATGATGGTCGCTTGACTGATGCACAAGGCCATGTTGTCAGCTTCAAAGATACTGTTATTATTATGACTTCAAATGCTGGTTCAACTGATACTGGTAACGTTCCAATGGGATTTAATCAGCTAGACGCACAAAACAAATTATTACAACGTTTAGAAAATTATTTCCGACCCGAATTTTTAAATCGTTTTGACGACATTATTGAATTTGAACAATTATCAAAAGCAAATCTCTTGGCAATCGTTGATCTCATGTTATCAGACATGAACAATAATTTAGCTGATAATAACTTACATGTTAGTGTGAGTGACGCAGCAAAGTTAAAATTAGTAGCACTTGGCTATAATCCAACTCTTGGCGCGCGACCTCTACGTCGTGTTTTACAAGATAAAATTGCAGACCACTTAGCTGATTATTATCTAGCACACCCTGACGTAACTGATTTATATGCAGATATTGATGCCGATACAGATGATATCATTATTTCTAAAACAGAGTACATTAAGGCTTAAACGTAGCTTTGAAATAACAATAACTTAATTTTTTATGCGGCGACCCACCAATACGCCATTGGTGGGTTGCCTTTTAATTTAACCAACAAACATATAGCATTATAGTATAATAATTACTAATGAGGTGATCTACTAATGAACGAAGTTTTAAAAGAACAATTTTTAATTGACAAATTATCTGATGACCAACAAAGTGTCATTGCTGATATGAATACCTATATTAATGATAGTATTGTAAGAAAACAACATGCTGTCGCTATCATTCAAGGCGCTGCAGGTACTGGCAAATCCGTTGTTTTGATGCAACTTGTTCGACAATACATGACAGATAAACACTATAAAACAGCCTTAGTTGTTAATCATCCAGAACTTTATAAAGCGTACCAAGATATGGCAAAAGATTTTTCTGGACTGAATCCACGTGATATTCGGCGACCAACTGCACTCATTAACGATGCACAAAAAAGCAATCATAAATATGATGTCATTTTTGTTGATGAAGCACACTTATTATACTCAAAATCTGAACCCTACGCTCACTATCGTGGCAAGAACCAACTGACTGATCTAATAAATCTCGCCAAAATTGTTGTGGTAGTGTACGATTTTAAGCAAGTTTTTCAATCAAAAATGTACTGGTCACAAGAATTATTGATAGATACGATTGGTAATCATCCCCATAAACAGTTTAATATGGATTTCCAATATCGCATGATTGCCAGCGATGCACAAGTTGATTGGATGGATAAGCTAACCGCACAAAAACCGATTACACCCTTTCCCAACAATAGTCATTTTGAATTCGAAGTCTTTTCAACTGCTGGCGCCCTTTACGAAAAAATAAAGGTTAAAAATAAAAATTTTGGTTTAAGCCGAGTTGTAGCAACATCAGGATTTCCTCGAATTGATGGTCGGCATAATGTCGAAATGGATTCTTTTTCATTACCTTGGGATGAATGGGATCCGCAACGCACACACTGGGCTAAAAGAGAATCTTCTATCACACAGGTTGGCACAATTTATACGTTACAAGGTTTTGATTTAAATTATGTTGGCATGATTATTGGTCCATCCTTTGGTTATGATGCCAAAACGGACAGCATGACGATTATCCCAGAAAAATACTCGCACAAAGAAATTTTTAAGAAACGTCAAGATCTACAATTCACATCAGCACAATATCAAGAATTTATCGCTAATGTATTAAATGTATTAATCAAACGTGGTAAATATGGTCTCTATTTAACAGCTTATGATGATGCGTTACGAGAACGATTATTGGCTTTGCAACGCGACAATTAATCATTTGTAATTGAGATTGATTATTTTTTCAGCACATATGATCACTAAAAAATCGTATGATATTGAGTGAACGCCACTGACTATCATACGATTTTTATAATGAATTTGTTAATATCTATAGTTGACCAATGAATTGCAAGTACTCTGATGTTGCCATTTTGTTAGGATTTGTTCCCAGTTGATTTAATGGTACGTCAACACCTAATTTTAAATAATAAGCAGACCAGAAGTCTGATATTTGGTGTTCACCATCCCCAAATTGCATGGTTTCCTCATCAAAATCAATGACACTTTTAAATGCAGCCGCTACTAACTGAGAACAATAGACCCCTGGATCATCTTTATAAAATGAAAAATTATAAGGTTGATGTTCAAATTGGCAGGCACGTGCCACAACGCCATCACTATTTTCAACTCTTGGTCGATAGACAGCCACGTGATTAGATTCATTTAAGAAAACAGCCAGTGTTTGTCTCACAACGCCATAGCGCGGGCTTGCATGAATCACGTGTTTACTATCTATGGCAATAGCAACATGAACATAATTACCAGTTGATGCAGCAATTGCTTCGTCCATATCATGATGTTGATTTGGCACAAAAAGCAAATCGGCAGTTTGGATTTCCATGTCTCTACTTACCCCTTACTCTGATAGCTTACTGCCAAACTGCACTCAAAAGATGCGTTTCTTCTGGTTTTGGACCAACAGCAAAACTTAATAATTCAACTTCTAATAATTCTGAGATTCGTTTTAAATAATTTTGAGCATTAATTGGTAAAGCATCAAAAGACTGCACTTCGGTAATGTCTTCATCCCAACCAGGTAATGTTTCACAATTAACATCTAATCCATCAAACCATGTGTCTGATGCCGGGAAATGATGAATTTCTTCACCCCTATACGTGTATGATGTCGCAATTTTCAATTCTTTCAAGCCAGACAACACATCTAATGAATTAATTGCTAATTTAGTCAAACCAGATACTTGAACCGCATGGCGTAATGCCACTGCATCTAACCAACCAATACGCCGTGGGCGTTTAGTCACAACCCCGTATTCATGGCCAACTTCGCGAATATGTGCCGCAATATTATCATGAAGCTCTGTTGGAAATGGCCCTTCACCAACACGTGATGTATAGGCTTTAATCACACCGACAACATCTTGTATTTGTTTAGGTCCAACACCAGCACCGTTCATCACACCACCGGCCGTTGGATTTGAACTTGTGACATAAGGATACGTGCCATGATCAACATCTAACATGATTCCTTGTGCGCCTTCAAATACCACACGTTTTTTATCAGCCATTAGTTGCCCTAACAAATAGGAAGTATCCGTCACATACGGTGCTAATAAGCGACCATATTCAACATAAGTGTTATAAATATCATTATAATCTAAGGCTTCTTCACCGTATAATTTTGTCAACTGATCATTTTTAAATGGTAAGTATTCTTTAAGCAGTTTTGAAAAAACCTCTGGATCAATTAAATCAGCTATACGAATACCCACACGAGAAATTTTATCTGTATAGGCCGGGCCGATACCTTTTTTAGTCGTACCAATACGATTATTTGATGCTGATTCAGCTGCTTTATCCAGTGCAATATGGTATGGCATAATCACATGTGCACGATTAGAAATACGCAAATTTTCAATCGAAATACCCTTTGATTCAACTTTGTCAATTTCTGCAAGCAATGCTTCAGGATTAACGACAACGCCATTGCCTAAAATTGCTAACTGACCTTTAGTTAAAATTCCCGATGGCAACGCAGAAAGTTCAAATTTAGTCTCACCATGCCAGATTGTATGCCCAGCATTATTGCCACCCTGATAGCGAACAACTGCATCTGCATTTTCCGAAAAAAAGTCAACTATCTTTCCTTTACCTTCATCGCCCCATTGCGAACCAACAACAATTACACCAGACATATTTTTCTCCTAGTACATCCTCAGCTGCTTTCAGACGGGATAGGTTTATCGGAGAAAGCCCTGCGATTCAAAAAATCAACAGTGGCTTGTTTGCGCCTATCCGTGAGTGTCCCTCTGTGAGTATACGTTTTATTTTTTAGTAAAAAACGAACATTATGAGTGAAACCGTCTTTTACTTATTCATTTTACCATATTACAAAGTAGTTAGATAGCGTAAAATAATCAAAATGTTATTATTATCCCCACTAGGCCTATATTACATCATAATCAAAATAAAAAGGACACTATTGTCCTTTAATTAATTATTTCATAATGGTTAAAATGGCTTTTCGCATCCCAACGTTATCTTCTGATGTTCCTAAAGCAATTCGAATCCATTCTGAATTTAAATGATCATTGACTTGGTAACCTTGAGATAGTAGATATTCACCAACCTTTTTCGTATCACCAACCTTAATCCAAAGAAAATTAGTTTGCGAGTTATAAAAAGTCAAGTTATTGTCACGTAAAAATGTTTGAAACTGCTTTCTTTCAACTTGTGTCTTTGTGACCACTTGATTCAAATAATCTTGATCTTCAACCGCTGCAGTAGCGCCAACAATTTGATAAGTATTGAGGTTATAAGGCAAACGCACTGCTTGCATCACACCATACAATGGTTCTTGCATGATACCATAACCAACTCGTAAATTTGCTAAACCGTAGGCTTTTGATAAAGTACGCAAAACAACAAGATTAGTATAATTTTTGACATCTATCGCAACAGTTGCATCTGGCTCATCAACAAAATCATAATATGCTTCATCAACGACCAATGTCACTGTCTTGGGTAACTTTTCCAAGAAAGCTAAAATGTCTGACCGCTTTTCAAACACACCCGTTGGATTATTAGGGTTAGCCAGCCATACCATTGTCGTCTTCTCATCTACTGCTGCTAACATGGCATCGAAATCAACTTGACCCGTTTCTAGTTTCACTGGTATTTTTTTTGTATCAGCTTGCTCTATTTGTGCATGCATGGCATATTCGCCAAATGTTGGATCTGGGATAATAATATTTGATCCTGGCGTTAATACTGTCCGTGTCAATAATTGAATCAATTCATCAGCGCCGACACCAAATACCAAACTCTCAGGCGCCACGTTATCATGTTTGGCAACTGCTTCTCGCAAGATTGTAGCTTGACCATCTGGATAGTATCCCAAAATATCAGCAGCTGTTGCTCTAATTGCTTGGTACACTTTTGGTGATGATCCATATACTGATTCATTAGCTGACAAACGTGCTAAGTGTGATAAACCATATTTAGCTTTAACAGCTTCAGCAGGTAATTCAGCCTGATAAGCTTTCATGTTCTTAATTGATTCTTTCATTATTCAAACTCTCCAATCTTTACGCTCATGCAAACGTGATTCTTGTCCTTGACGAGAACCTAGTTCATCTTTGATGTCATCAAGTGTGACATCCTTTTCAACTAATAATACCATTAAATGAAACAATAAATCAGCAGTTTCATAAATTAGTTCATCATTCGTGTTTTTTGCACCAAGGATCACCTCTGTTGACTCTTCACCAATTTTTTTTAGAATTTTATCTAACCCTTTAGTGTAAAGGTAATTTGTGTATGAACTTTCTTCTGGCTTATTTTTGCGGTTCAGTGCCTGTTTATAAAGTGCTTCAATTGATTGTTGCATCATAATTACTTCTCCTTGAACAAAACGCTATTGCTGTTCATTAATTTGACAATAGCGTTCAGGTGTTAACTCTAAAATCATTATCAATTACAGGATTAAAAAAACATGAATACCTTCCTGTGTGACATGCTACGCCATTTGGTATCACTTGAATAAGTACTGTGTCTAAATCACAATCCAAAGTCATAGAGACAACTTGCTGTGTATGACCGCTAGTTGCCCCTTTGTGCCATAATTCAGCACGTTCTCGTGACCAAAACCAAGTTTCACCCGTTGATTTTGTCAATGCATAACTCGCTTCATTCATATATCCCAACATCAAAATAGCGCCAGTTGTGACATCAGTTATAATGGCTGGCACGAGATTGTTTTGATAAGGCTTATTAAAATCAGGTGTTTGCTCAATTGTCATAACCTCATAACCAACCCTTCACGATATAAACTTTCTTTTAAATCAGATATTGCTATCTTGCCATAATGAAATACGGAGGCAGCTAACGCAGCATCTGCATGCCCAGATTTAAATACAGTCTTAAAATCAGATTTTTTCCCCGCACCACCACTAGCAATAATTGGCACATTAACTGCTTGAGTTAGTGCTTGGTATAATGCGATATCGTAGCCATTTTGAGTACCATCAGTATTCATACTTGTCACTAATAATTCACCAGCACCGTACTGTACCATTTTTTTTGCCCAACTAATTGTTTCTAGATTGGTGGCTTTGGTTCCCCCAGAAACATAAACTTGGTGCTTCTTTAAATTGTCATTCCATTTAGAATCAATTGCCCCAACAATCGCCTGTGAACCAAAAGCCTCTGCGCCTTGCCGAATAATATCAGGATTAGTAACAGCTGCTGAGTTCAAAAACACTTTGTCAGCTCCTGCTTGAATTATAGCGCGTATACTTGCTAAATCAGTTACCCCACCACCAGCTGTTAAAGGAATAAAAACAGCAGACGAAACACGTTCAATCATCTCTATCATTGTCGTTCGCCCTTCCAAAGTTGCCGAAATATCTAAAAAAACAAGTTCATCTGCGCCAGAATTTTGATAAGCAATTGCCGTATCAACTGGATCACCAACATCTTGCAAGTTAAGAAAATTAATGCCTTTCACAACACGACCGTTTTTAACATCAAGTGCCGGTACAATACGTTTTGCTAATGCCATACTATTCCTCCAATTCAGCTAACTGTGTCAGCGATATGCTACCTGAAGCTAAAGCCTTGCCAACAATAATATCTTGTATGCCGGCTTGATTTAAAGCAACCAAATCACTCATTTGCGCGATACCACCACTAGCTATAATATTAGCCGTCACAAAGTGTTGTTGTAGTTTAACTAATAGGTCAATGTTTGGTCCTTGAAGCATGCCATCACGAACCACATCAGTCACAATAAAATGTTTCACGCCAATAGCTATCATGGCAGACAACAATGTTTCAAAACTAATATTTGACTGTTCAAGCCATCCCTCTGTTGCAATTTTTCCATCTTTGCCATCGATACCAACAGCAATTAATTCACCATATTTTTCAACTGCTTGCCGTACCAAAGTGGGATTTTTTAAAGCAACTGATCCAAGAATGACACGATTTATTCCGGCATTGTAATATTGTTCAATTTGGTCTAGTGTTCGAATACCTCCACCAACCTCTAGGAAACCAGTAAAGTTTTGCCGTATGGATAGAATCGTCTTGAAGTTAGCTGCTAAACCGGACTTTGCGCCATCTAAGTCAACAACATGTAATGCATGTAAACCGGCCTTATCAATTTTTTTTGCTTGTGCAACGGGATCTGAGTCGACTACTGTGACGGCATTGTAATTGCCTTGTAATAAGCGGACTGATTGACCGCCTAATAAATCAATTGCAGGTAATATCACACGTTCACCGCCTTATCTGATACCATATTTGCAAAAGCTTGCCAAACACGTAACCCGACTTCACCAGATTTTTCTGGATGAAACTGTGCCCCAATAATATTATCTTTTATAACAACACTTGGCACTTGTACACCATAATCAACGCTAGCCGCAATATATTTCGGATCTGTTTTGACATAATATGAATGTACAAAATAAGTAAACTCATTTTTAATGCCTTGCGTTAAGGCATTCTCAATCGTAACACTGTTTTGATTCCATCCCATTTGCGGCACTTTAAAACCAGTATTTTGTGGTAATCTCACTACTTCACCTGGAATAAGTCCAAATCCGATTGTTTCACCAAATTCTGTTGATGAGTCAAATAACAACTGCATGCCTAAACAAACCCCTAAAATCGGTGTACCATTGTTTGCTGCTTTTTTAATTGGTACTAAAAGTTGGTTCTCATTGATTTTGTCCATGGCCGTTTTATAAGCGCCAACACCAGGAATGACAAGACCGTCTGCTGCTAAAATTTCGGAAGGATCTTTTGTTAATTTGGCTGCTAATCCCACATACTTTATTGCTTTCATGACATTGAAAATATTACCAGCGCCATAATCAATTACTACAATAACCGGATTTTCTTTTGACATTAAATCACCCCTTTGGTTGAATTAATCCCTTTAATTTCAGGATTAATCGTCACTGCTTGGCGCATTGCACGCCCCATTGCTTTGAAAATACTCTCAATTTTGTGGTGTGTATTACGACCATAAAGCACTTCAATATGCACATTGGCACGTGCTTGGTCTGCAAATCCTTGCCAAAAATCTTCAACCACTTCTGTTTCAAATGATCCTAACAATGGTGCTGTCAGTTCTGCTTGAAAAACTAAGTAGGCACGTCCAGATAAATCGACTACCGCACGTGACAAGGTCTCATCCATCGGTATCAATTGTGCACCGTAGCGCTCAATACCTGATTTATCACCCAGTGCTTGCGTAAACGCCTCACCTAATGCAATACCAATATCTTCAGTTGTATGATGTGAATCAACATTTAAGTCACCATTAACTGTTACTTGCAAACCAAAACGGCCATGCTTGGCAAATAGTGTGAGCATATGGTCAAGATACCCAATGCCCGTATTCACTGAAATTAATGTTTGCTCATCGATTGCTAACATTAATTTGATTTGTGTCTCAAATGTATTTCTGGTGATGTTTGCTATTCTTGACATCGTTAATTTATCCTTTTCTATCCATCTCTATACATTAATATTAAGCGACTTATGACTGACGAATTTCAATTGCGCGCGCGTGTCCTTCCAGACCTTCTTCACGTGCTAACACTGTGACATCATTAACGTCATCTAATAATGCATCTTTTGAATAGTACAAATATTGAATACGTTTTTGAAAATCCCAGACACCCAATGCTGAACTAAATCGCGCTGTTCCACCAGTTGGCAAAATATGATTTGGTCCAGCTAGATAATCGCCTAATGGCTCAGAAGCGTATTTACCTAAAAATACTGAACCTGCATTTTGTATTTTATTGATGTAATCATATGCATTTTCAAGCTGAATTTCCAAATGTTCTGGTGCAACTGCATTCATTAAATCAATCATATTATCAATTGTATCAACCAAGTAAATAAAGCCATTATTATCAATCGCCTCTCGAGCAATAGCTGCCCTTGGCAAGGTATTTAGCTGTACATTCACTTCGTCAAAAACTGCCTGGGCTAACTTTTCTGAGTTCGTAATTAAAATGGCGCGCGCATTGATATCGTGTTCAGCCTGTGACAACAAATCAGCAGCTACATCTTTAGCTCGTGCTGATTCGTCAGCCAAAATACCAATTTCTGATGGGCCAGCAATCATATCAATCGCCACTTGTCCAAAGACTGCACGCTTAGCAGTCGCGACGTAAGCATTTCCTGGTCCTGTGATTTTATCTACCTGTGGTATTGATTCAGTCCCGTAAGCTAACGCTGCAATTGCTTGTGCCCCACCGACTTGGTAAATACTATCAATACCAGCAATTCGTGCTGCAGCTAATACAGCGTCATTTAAACCATTTTTTTGTGGTGGTGTCACCATAATAATGGTTTCAACACCGGCAATTTTTGCTGGTAATGCATTCATCAAAACAGATGATGGATAGGCTGCTGTTCCTCCTGGCACATAAATTCCTACTGCCGACAATGGCGTGACTTTTGTGCCCCTTGTCACACCAGAACGTGGTGACTCTTCAAAAGACTGTTGCAATTCTAATTGATGAAATGAGCGAATATTTACGGCTGCTTTTTCTAATGCCTTTATGACCGCAGGATCAACATTTTTAACTGCTAAATCAATTTGTTCTGCGCTTACTTTCAATTCATCCAGCGAAACATGATCAAATTCTTTGGCATATGCTTTTAAAGCAATATCTCCTTTTTCACGTACGTTTTTAATAATGTTTATCACTCGTGATTCAACCAGTGGATCACTTGTTTTTGATGTTTGCTGACGTATACGTGATTTGATTTGATCAATTGACTCATTTTTAATAATTTGCATCGTTTTTTCCTCACTTTGTCTGATTTAGTAACGTGATTAAGTTTTCAATCACTTGTTTTAATTTTGATTGAAATTGCAATAAGGCACCTGGTCGGACAAGTAAGTGTGTTGCCACTTCACCAACTGTGTCATAAATAACAAGATTATTTTCACGTAAAGTATCACCAGTTTGTGTAATATCAATAATCGCATCTGACAAACCAGTTAACGGCCCTAACTCGACCGAACCTGACAATTTAACTAATTCAACGTCTTCTCCATGTTGAGAAAAATAACGACTAGCCGTTTTAGGGTATTTAGTTGCAATACGTTTACGTTGTATCCCATTAATCATAAAATTTTGAGGGGCTGCTAGTACAAATGCCGCTTGCCCCGTTTGTAGGTTCAAAACATCATAGTGATTTTGAATTTGTTCAGCAATCGTATCTGAACCGACAATACCAACATCGCCAATGCCACGATCTAGGTACTTAATCACGTCATCAGGTTTTACCAAAATAAAGCGATAAATACCATCTGGACTATCAAATACTAACTTTCGATCTTGATTTTCTAAAGGTGTTGTATCAATACCAGCTGATTTTAATAACGGGCGCGTATCTTTTTCAACACGTCCTTTGGCCAGTACAACAACAATTGGTTCCTCAGGGTTATGATCTGCCACCTCGCGTTGCCATTCAGCCATAATTGTATCAATATTGAAACCCATCCCCACTGCCGGTAAGCTTTCTGTTTGAAAACTTTCTAATAAGCGATCATAACGACCACCACTAAAAAGATAACGTCCCAGACTTGGTACAAAACCACGTATAATTGTACCTGTATAATAAGGTTGTGGGGATGCCGCTGCAAGATCAACAGTAACAGCGACATCAGGATAATGTTCATGAATGAACGTTGCTAATTTCAACCAACGATCAACAAGATCATTTACTTCCGGCAAATCTTGTAACTGCCACATCACAGTTTCACCATCTTCACCAAATGCCAAAGGCCATCTAGTTAAGTGTGCCGGAAAATCTTTTATTGTCATTCGAACTTTCTCAAAAGCTGTCATATTTTTACTTTCAATCGCTTGTTTAAGTAATTTTTGCTGTTTACTTGATATATCAAGCGTGCCTAAGACACGATCAATTAATCTTGTATCGCTAATTACAACTTGAACATCCGCAATTTCAAATTGCTGCGCAAAATCTAACATAATATCCAATGCCTGTATTTCAGCCTTAAAACTGCTATCGCCAATTAATTCAATGCCGGCCTGTGTCTCCTGATTGTATTCTCCAGATAGATAATCAGTACGTCGAAAGACATCACCAATATAGTAAAATTTTTGAACACGTGCTTGTTGTGATTTAGATGCCAAAAATCGTGCAACAGGCAAAGTTAGGTCTGGTCGTAACACTAAATTTTCACCCATTTGATCACGCAGATGAAACACATTATCATGTTGATATTGTTCAAAAACACTTTCTCGTTCAATCAATGGTGTATTAATGGCCACAAACGCTTTTTTATTTAATGTTTTGCTGATCAAATGCGTTATTTGCTGTTTTTGCACCAAAGCTTCACCAAATTCATCATGTGATCCTGCTGCTAAGATTTTTTCGCCCATCAATTTCTCCTAATTATAATATTTTTCCAATAAAAAACGTCCTTACAAACTATAATCATAGTTTGCAAGGACGTTTATACGTGTTCCCACCTTGATTTTAGATAAACTTACGTCTATCTACTCATTCACCCATTACAATAGGTGTACTCGGTATCGGGAGTTTCCGAAATGACTTTTGATCATTTCTCTCGTCGGTGTGTTTCATTGAATACGTAGGCGCTCATCTCAATGCGTTAGCTTAAGCACTTTCTGTACAACGTGATTTCAATTACTTTTCCAACTTCAGAAATTATTTATTAGATTAAACTAATCATACACCCATAATATTATATGTCAATACTTATTTTTCGTTTTTTAAAGTATCAGATACAGTCATATTATAGAATTGGCCAACAGCACTCACCTCGTGTGCATCAGAACCATAAACTAATTCAATCCCTAGATCATTTGCTTTTTGAACAATATCAAGGGTTGGATAAGTTTCACCATTATAAGGTTTCATAAGTCCAGCCGCATTATAGTCAAGTTGAAAATGATCATTTTTAATTTGCATTAACAGATCATCAATTCGCAATTGATTATCAACATCAAATTTTGGCAGATTAAAATATTTTTGGTACTTTCGAATTAACGTCATATGTCCAATTCTAATGACAATGTCATTTGGTAAAGTTGCCGCAAAACGTACACTTTTTTGCACTGTATTAAAATAGTTTTTAAATACAGTTTGTGGCAAACTATGAATATCAGGAAAGTACTTTGCTAACGTCTCTGGATCAAAATCAATTGGTGCAACTAACTTATCATGGTTTGGCAAAAAATGAACTGATACAACTACTTCATCTAGCCAGTCTGCTTGCATGAGTATAAATTGTCGTAATTCTGTCTCATAGTTTTCTAAATAGTCGAGTTCAAAACCACTTTTGATGTCAATTTGATCAGCATATTTTAACTGAACACGGTTAACTTCTTTTTGGTACGCTGCTAATTCGGTGATCAACATTGCCGAACCGTGACGTGCCTCACTTGGCCCTGTGAAATGCTCTAAAAACATTGTGGGTAATGGTGCGTGCTCGGTTACCACGTATTCTGTGAATCCTAATGAAATTGCCCGCTCAATATAATCATCTAATGGTTCATGAGATCCATGATGTGAGAATTGTGTATGTGTATGACCATCTTTTTTTATCATTGTTGTTACTCCTTCAAAACATTGTAACAAATAAAATAAATCTGTTGTCATACAATGACTTTATTTTAACTTTTAGTAGGTATTCCTTGCTCATCATGATACAATTTTGTATCATATATTTTGATGAAAGGCAGGTAGATTAGAAAGGCAATGATAACACAAAGTATGGCTAATACTGACGCCCGCCAATCAACAGTACTGATGAAAGCACCTATTCCGGCTGGTGATGGCCACGGTGCCTGAATAACAATAGGTCGAATAAAGTGGAAATTAATTGCCGCGTAAGCAACTGATGCGGTAACCATTGGTGCCAAGAAAAATGGAATAGCCAGATAAGGATTATAGACAATAGGCAAACCAAATATTAGTGGTTCATTAATATTAAATAGCGACGGTACAATTGAAGCGCGTCCTAATACTTTTAGTTGCTCGGATCGTGCAAGCAAAGCAATAAATATACACAAACCTAATGTTGCTCCTGATCCACCTAAAATTGCAAACGAATTATTAAATTCTCCAGCAAATGGTATGTTCGCACCATGCGAATTTGCTACCATATTGGCTAAGAAAATAGGTGTAATAAATGCAGAAATAATGTTCGCACCATGTATACCCACAATCCAGAGTGCATGAATTAGGAATTCAATAACCATAACACCTAACCAAGTACTAGTCATGCTTGTAACGAAACTAAATGGAATGGCAATCATTTTAAAAATGTCAGTTCCAAGGAGTACCAATCCCCCATTGATAGCTAGTACAACAAGGGCAATCACAAACGTTGGAATTAAAGCAGTAAAAGATCGAGATACCCCTTCAGGTACAGCATCAGGCATTTTGATTGTCCAATTGTGCTTAACACAGAAAGTATATAACCACACTGCCAAAATTGCCATAATAATAGCCGTGAAAATGCCACTAGTACCAATTCTATCAATAGTGCTAGTCATTCTAAATCCATTGATAACTTTTTCATTAGCAGTAATAGAATTCACTAGGACAATTTTACCGCCCTTCATTACTAATTCAGGCAAACACATGAAGAAAGCAAATAATGACAAGAATGCGCCATTTAACGGTGCAACTTTCAATTTATCTTCTGCTTGAATAATACGGGTTAATTCAAATCCAATGGCTAAACTAAAGTACATCGCCAAAATACCCATAGTTGCTGTGTTAGCAATCATATAAAGATCACTAAATTTAAAGAATGTGGCATTGAAAAAATCAGTTAGAAAAGGAAATACAGTAGGCAATATATTCAAAACTAGTATCATTGATCCAACAATTGTAAATGGAATAGAAGCCATTCCTGCTGCCATAATTGCGCGAACAATTCTGTATTGCGCTATTTTGGTCATTGGCTTTAGTAACACTTTTTGTAAGATATTAAATAAACGTCCATTTTCCATAACTATTTCATCCCCTTATTTTTTTTAAGAATGGCTTGATATGCTACCAAGCGCGAATAGTACTTATCATGATTACTTGCAATCAAAGTAAGCCTTTTGTTAACAAAAAGAATGACTCCAAAACCAAGTAACAAGATAACTAGAACAATGTATCGATTTTGATTCGTATTATTTACAAATTGAAATAGTGATGCAAATAATGGTGTCATTGTACTAATCATCAGAGCAACATTGACGGCTAATTGTGTTCTAAAAAATAATTTTGAAAAGATTAATTGATTTGTATGCTGTCCAAACAATTTAATTTGTTCTACAATAGCAAATCCAGACACGAACATGACGGCTAAGGGTATTATAACTACCCACGTATGGCGCATAATTAACGCCCAATATAAATTAACAAAGAAAAATAACGCAGTGGCATAACGAATCAACATAAAACGATTAAATTGCATACTTTTAAGACTCATGTCTTGACGATTTTTTTCAACTGTAACCGCTAGTTGTTTATCTTTCGACTGGGCTCTCTCTCGTCGTTGATTGACTGCTGCCTTCAATTTGCTTCACCTCCTTGTATAAATGTTGCATTTCAATGGCCATTTCTCTCAAAGTCATTGTTGTCATCAAATGATCTTGCGCATGAACCAAAATAATTTCCATATCAATTTTGGTTCCTGCCGCATAGGTTTGAAGTAATTTTGTTTGTGATTTATGCGCCAATAGCAGTTCGGTATTAGCATCTTGCAATTTTTGTTCAGATAACTTGAAGTTTTTAAGACGCATTGCTGAAAATGCTTCATGAACATTTGTACGGGAATTACCACTATGTAAAATAATTTCAAACGCGATCACTTGAATTTCTTCAGAATTCATTTACTTTTACCGCCCTTCATAAACAGTATAAATTTTTGTCGAAAATCAGAAAAATTTTTAGTTACCACTAAATCTGCTTGTTGTGTTGTATTGTCTACTAAATGTACGATAGTTTGCGTTATTGCCATTAACCCCTGATTGTTTAAATAGGATGGCGATAAAAGAAAAACCAGTTTAATATTTGGATATGAATGTGACCATTTTAAACCTGCTGGGATAACGCCGATGGCAATTTTAGGTACTTTGCTCATTGCTCTTGCTGGATGAGGTACTGCAATCACATCATTAAATGTTATAGCGCTGAGTAATTCACGTTGATCAATTTGATCTAGTAGTTCTTGTTTAAATTCTGCTGGCTCATCTGTCAAAAGCATATCACTTAATTGATTTAAAACATCTTCTCGATCAGTGGGTACTCGCCAAATTTTAAAACGTGAGACATCCGTAAATTGATCGAAATAATTTGTTGACTGACTGTTAGTCACATCCTTAGTCGTTACACTGCTCAATTGACGCGAATTATCATTTAAATTATTTAAAAAATGTCCTAACTTTTTAATATCGTTTTCTGTCAAGAAAACACTCACTTGAACAACGGGTATTTTAAAAACCTGTGTTGATAAATCAATTGTGCTAATAATAATATCAACACCATTTAATGCCGCATCATCAATCTCATAATATCCCTTAATACCAATAATATTTAATTGTTTCCCAAACTCTTTTTCAAGACGGTTATTTAACAATTGTGCTGACCCATAACCAGTCGCGCATATCAGTAAAACTTTAGGTTTATTCAAATCTCGGTATTTTTCAGCTGCAGCCATAAGATGCAATGCAAGATACGCGATTTCATCATCATTGATATCAAATTTAGATAAATAGCGCGACAAATGCACATATCGTTTAACATCTGAGAAGTAATGAGAATAATTTGCTTTTATTTCTTGTAGCAACGGATTTTTGAGTTGCAACCCCTGTTCAAGTCTAACAATCATGGGTTTCAAGTGTGCAATTAAATTCTTTTTAAGATCATAATCCTGAGATATTGGGCAACCAGTTGCCTCTTCAATTTGTTGTAGTACAAAATCTAAATCTTCATGTAAAGCTTCATCGTTTGTAACATTAATGTTTTTTCCTTTAGCTAACAATTGAATTGTTAAATAGGCTACTTCACTTTTGGGCACCTTCAGGTGGTAACTATTTTCCAAACGATGAATAATATTTTCTGCCACAGTATATACTTGGCGTGTTTCCAAACTATCATCAAAATCAACTGGTTGTAATTCAAATCCACCGGCCATACGTTGCACACTCAGCGCAATATATAACACAATATTTTGAATTGTGAAATCCGTCAAATAAATCCCTGATTCACGACATTCATCAAGCACAATAATTGTAATTTGATCAAAGCTTATTTTCTTAAAAAATGATTTATTTTCCATATAATGTTGAAAAGAATTATCATTATGAGTAAAAAAATAATCTAAAATGAAATGACGTCGATTGCGCTCCAAGCCTGTCACAAAGATGCCACTATGTGGCTTGTTTTCAATGGTTAATGCATATGGCATCAATTTTTTGCGGATAATTGACAAATCTTTTGACAACGTTGATCGTGTAACAAACAATCTTTGTGCTAAATCTTCTATTAACATTTTTTTACTCTCAATAACTAATTTATTGAGAATATATTTTTGTCGATCGGCAATATCAATTTCTTCCGTATTATTTTCATGCCACTGCGATAATTGATAATTTTTATTCAAAAATAAATCAAATGTCACTGGATGAGAAATATGCAAACAATAACCAAAACTAGGCTTTGATTCTAATACAGCACCATGTAAAACTAATTTTGTTTTTAGCACTTTAATGTAGTTTCGAATAGTCCTTGGCGATAATGACAAAATACCAGCCAATTCCTCACTGGTAACAAAACGTTCTTGGTTCTCTAATAAGTAGCGTAGTAAATCGCTTTCCTTCATCATTACACCTCAACTATCTTAACTTTTAAATACTTTCCTCGACCAATTTGGCCATTTTTTCGATACCCATTGGAATAGGAATATAAGCATTAAACGGAATCGAAACGACTGGTTTCCCGACTTCTTGCCCTATTTTTTGAAAGCCGTCAAGATACATACTTGTCTGGGGGCTAATTAGATATAAATCAAACTCGCCTGCACGAATAGCATCTTCTCCCTCTGTAGCAGTAATAGCATCCATTTCGATGTCTTTATGCTGTTCTTTAAAATAATCAGTTGTTTTTTTTGCCATCATTGATGATGACATACCTGCGGCGCAAATAATCAATGCTTTTTTCATAATAATTTTCCTTTTCTATTTCAAGTTTTCACCGTTTGACGCAATGACATCTTTAAACCAATAAAATGAGTCTTTCTTGCTACGCTTTAAAGTGCCTTCATTTTTATTGTTTTTATCCACATAGATAAAGCCATAGCGTTTATCCATTTCCCCAGTACCTGCTGACACCAAGTCAATGCACCCCCACGGTGTGTAACCAATCAAATCCACACCATCTTCTACAACAGCAAGTATCATTTGACGAATATGTTCGCGCAAATAATCAATACGATATGAATCGTGTATCTTACCATCTGCCTCAACTTTATCATATGCACCAAAACCATTTTCAACAATGAATAAAGGTAAATGATATTTATCAGTAAACCAATTTAATGCATAGCGTAAACCTTTAGGATCAATTTGCCATCCCCAATCGCTAGCCTCCAAATAGGTGTTTTTCACTTGACTATTTTGAGGTGTCATATCATCAAAAGGCGTCTCACTGTTTTTCTTAACAGCATGTGACATATAATAACTAAATCCAATGTAATCAACCGTTCCAGCCTTCAAATCTGCTTCGTCTTGCGGTGTGATATTAATATCAAATCCCTTGCGTGCCCAGTATTTTTTCAAGAACTCTGGATAAAAGCCATTAACATGAACATCAGCAAAGAAATAATTTTTTTCCATTGCTTTTTGAGCAGCCAAAACATCATCTGGATTCATAGTTGCTGGATAAACAGGTCCCATAGCAATCATGCAGCCAATTTGAAAATCAGGGTTGATTTCATGCCCTAACTTAACAACGCGAGCACTTGCGACTAATTCATTATGAGCTGACTGATACATACCTTCCTCTCTATTTTCACCGGGTTTAAAGCGAAGACCAGAATTAGTAAATACCAAGAAATCACTATCATAATTTGCCTGATTATTGATTTCATTAAATGTCATCCAATATTTGACTTTGTTTTGATAGCGTGTAAAACATGTCGCAGCAAATTTAACAAATAAATCAATTAGTTTGCGATTTCGAAAACCACCATACTTAGTCACGAGATTATAGGGTAACTCAAAATGTGAGAGCGTAATAATTGGTTCAATATCATTTTTTAGCAGTTCATCAAATAAATCGTCATAGAACTTCAGTCCTGCTTCATTTGGTTCACTCTCTTCTCCAGTGGGATATATTCTAGTCCAAGCAATTGATGTTCTAAAACATTTAAATCCCATTTCCTTCAATAAAGCAATATCTCCTTTGTAACGATGGTAAAAGTCAATTGCATCATGATTAGGATAATATTCATCTGGCAAAACACCATTTGTAATGGCACGTTCTTGTCCTGGCTTACCCACAGTCATAACATCCGCGACACTAATACCCTTGCCGCCCTCTTGCCAACCGCCTTCTAATTGATGAGCGGCAACCGCACCACCCCAAAGAAATTCTTTTGATAAACTGTTACTCATCTTTTATTCCTCCTTTTAGTATCTATATCTTATCAAGAAAGCGCTTACATATCCATTTGCTTATTTGCCACATACTTGCGGAAATAACCATCTTTATCACTTAAAAATGATGAAATTAAAAAACTTTGATATAGGATTTTCCCATTATCAAAGTTTATGTACCACTATTAAGCATTAGCAACTGTGCATTGTAATCTATTCTTTTATCACACTGTTATGCAAAATTTTAAAAAGTTAATTTATATGATATTTCTTATTCAAACTTATTTGCAAATGATACAAACTTCTGGGCGGCATCACCAAGAAATGCTTTTGTATCAGGATTTGTTATATGACCTGAGTCATCTGCAAGAGACTGAACGTTTCCAATATACAATTCAGGTTGTTGCATTGTTGGCATATCTAAAAATACTAATGATTGTCGTAACACATGGTGTGCTAGCACACCAGATATACCTGATATTGATTGTGATGCCACTAATGCTGGTTTTCCAGTCCAAACACTTTCACCCCAAGGACGTGAACCAACATCTAATGCATTTTTCAAAGCAGCTGAAATACTACGATTATGTTCTGGTGTTACGAAAATAAATGCGTCTTGTTTAGCAATCTCTGAGCGAAAGACATCATAAGATTCAGGTGACTGTGCATCATAGTCCTGACTATACAATGGTAACTCACTAATATTGATGTATGTTACCTCGGCATCATCCGGTAAACCAGCAACTAGTGCTTCTGCTACACCTTGTGAATACGAATTCTTTCTAATAGAACCTACTAGAACACCATATTTTGTCATAATTTAATTCTTCCTTTTCTCTTACTAATAGTAAGTATATAACGAATGAAAATAAATTACAAGTCTTTTTAATTTTTAGTCAAAAAAAAAACACCAAAATTTGCGTGTTATAATTTTTCAAGGATTGTTTTCAAGACGCCATCGTTATCATTATCCGTCACACTACGTGCAAAATCATGTTGAAAAAGCTCTTCATCAGAATTCGTCATAGCAAAAGGTTGACCGACATACTCTAACATTTCTAAATCATTTAAACCATCACCAAAGGCCATAATTTCAGATGGCTTGACATTTAATGTTTCTGCAATATAAGTTAGAGCATTAGCCTTGTTGACATTTGGATTGACAATATCAATTGCCCCATAACCTGAAGTTGTCACATGTACTTTATTGCCAAGTAATAATTTAATTTCACGCATAAATTCATATTCCAAACGCGGCAAAACTAATGATACTTTTAAAATAGGTTCATTAATTTCAGTTACAGAATTAATCAATGTCAGATTTTCAAAATATTTTTTGGCAAAATCAAGATGCTCATCATTGGGGTTCTTAACAATCATAAAGGCTTTGTTTGCAGCAACAAAAGATACACCTAACTGTAATTCCGCTTTATATTTATTAGCCAAATTATCAACAACTGCTGGAACATCTGCAGAAACTGACCAAACGTGCATCAGTTCACCATCTAAAATAACTTCTGCCCCATTGTTAGCAATTAACTGATACTGACCGGAAAAATTTTTAAAGTAATCACGTACTTTTTGAACATGATTACCAGTTGCAACAACAAACTGACCACCTTGTGCATGCAATTTATCAAGCACTTCTTGAAATAATACTTCGTTAAATGTTTTATCATTTTTTAGAAAAGTCGCATCTAAATCTGATGCAATCAATTTAATTGACATATTTCTCCTTTGATTTCAAACCAATTCATGTACAACAACACAGTATAGTCTGTCACGCATATAGTTAACGCTTTATCCACCATTCTAAGAATTTAATCAATCCAAAAATAATGATGCTCGGTACTGCTGCTGAAACGACTGCCAGTAACACGATAGGTATCGATAAATTTGGTGCATTTAATATATTTGCACCTAACATAACAACAAATACGAGTACTGGTAATACAAGTTCTAACCGTTGCATTATTTTTTACCACGCTTCTTTTTTGCTTTTTGTAAGCGTCGTGCTGCTTGTTTAATAGCAAAATTTTGAACTTTTTGGCCAAAGTTTCCAGATGGCATACCGCCGCCACCCATCATTGAGGACATGTCCATACCAGACCCGCCCATCATTTTGTCAATGCCACCAAAATTACCATTCGTCGCTTGATTCATCATTTTACGCATTTGATCAAATTGCTTGATCATACGGTTTACTTCGATAATAGGGCGTCCCGCACCAGCTGCTAGTCGGCGGCGACGGGATGGATTGATTAAGTCAGGATCTTCACGTTCAGCCGGTGTCATCGAATTCACGATTGCTTCCAAATGAGAAAATTGTTTTGCATCAATATTGACATTTGCCAAAGCCGGATTGTTTGCCATACCTGGAATCATTTTTAACAAATCTTCCATTGGGCCCATGCTTTGCACTTGTTTCAACTGGGCAACGAAATCGTTGAAATCAAACGTGTTTTGACGCATTTTTTCAAGTTGCTTAGCTTGTGCTTCTTCATCAAAATCGCGTTGCGCTTTTTCAATTAATGTAAGCACATCGCCCATACCTAAAATACGTGAAGCCATACGGTCTGGATAGAATACATCTAAATCTGTTGGTTTCTCACCTTGTCCAACGAATTTAATTGGTTTCCCTGTCACATCACGAATTGAAAGTGCGGCACCGCCTCGTGTATCGCCATCTAATTTTGTTAAGACAACACCTGTTAAATCTAATGCTGCTGAGAAACCTTTGGCGGTTTCGGCAGCATTTTGTCCAGTCATTGCATCAACTGTCAGCAAAATTTCGTCTGGATGTGCAATTTCAGCCACATCTTTCAGTTCTTGCATTAATACATCATCAATTTGTAAACGGCCTGCCGTATCAATAAAGACATAGTCATTTTTATTTTCGGCAGCTTTTGCTAACCCTTGGCGAACAATTTCGCGTGGATTAACGGCTGTTCCAAGCTGAAACACTGGAATTTCTAAATCACGACCTAGTATTTCTAACTGATCAATTGCTGCTGGTCGATAAACATCAGCTGCAATCAAAAGTGGTCGCGCATTTTCTTCTTTTTTTAATTTATAAGCTAACTTAGCGACAGTCGTCGTTTTTCCAGCACCCTGAAGTCCTGCCATCATAATGATTGTCGGAATTTTAGGTGACTTATTCAGTGGCGCTGCTTCTTCACCCATGGTTGTTGTTAATTCATCATTAACAATTTTAACGACTTGCTGCGCAGGATTTAACCCTTCCAAAATATCGGCACCACTCGCTTTTTCACGCACATTAGCAACAAATTTTTTGACTGTATCGTAATTAACATCAGCCTCTAATAGTGCTAAACGGATTTCACGCATGGTTGCACGTAAGTCCTCTTCACTCACACGCCCGCGGCCAGTGAGATTCTTCATCGCCTTGGAAAGACGCTCAGTTAAATTTTCAAATGCCATAATTATGATATTAAAGCAGCTAGGTCAGATAATACACTGTACACTTTTAATGTACGAATCATCATGTTACCAGTTACTTTTCTCCTTTTTAGCGTATAATTTAATCTTCTATTTCATGTGCCATAAGTTGCGACACAAGTTTTTTTAACACATTATCTTTATTATAATATACTGAAATGTAATCTTGGACTTGCGTCTCAATTGCTGAACGTGTCTCAAATTTTTCTTGCAGATGCAAAACGTGCTCATATTTCAACAATTGGTCAATGCCGCGTTTAATATTGTCAGAAACTGCCTGACGACTAACCGTTTCGACTTCTGCGATTTCGACAATTGAATAGTCATCTTCGAAATAATAACGTAAATAGTCTTGTTGTTTAATCGTTAATAATTCGCCATAAAATCCAAACAAGCCGTTAATATGATTTTTTTCCTTAAAATTCATGCCATTAAATCCTTAAACATGCCATATATGAATTCTTCAGGCTTGAATTCTCGTAAATCACTGGCCTTTTCGCCAAATCCAACCCACTTTACTGGTAATTGCATGTCATTTCTAATGGCAAATACAATCCCACCTTTTGCTGTCCCATCCATCTTTGTCAAAACAATTCCGGTCACATCAGATGAATTTTTAAATAGTTTTGCCTGCTGTAATGCATTTTGACCAGTTGTAGCATCAAGCACTAACAATACTTCATGTGGTGCACCTGGTATTTCACGTTTAATAATGCGCTTCATTTTTTCTAATTCTTGCATCAAATTAACATTATTTTGTAAACGGCCTGCTGTGTCGACAAACAAAATATCATAATGTTCATCACGTGCTTTAGCCACCGCTTCAAAGACGACCGATGCCGGATCTGCTTTTTCTTTTCCAGCTACAACTGGCACACCTGCTCGTATGCCCCATTCTTGCAGTTGTTTTGTTGCCCCAGCACGGAAAGTGTCTGCTGCTGCAAGTAAAACAGACTTCCCTTGTTGTTGATATTTTGTGGACAACTTACCAATTGTGGTCGTTTTTCCAACACCATTAACACCAACTAATAAGATTACTGTTGTGCCATTGACATTAAAATGCATAGTTGCATCTTCATTAACACCATCAGCTTCATACATATCAACCATTTTTTTAATGATCACATCACGTACATCTTCTGGGCGATGTACATTTTCAAGTTTAACTTCTTCACGCAAGTCGTCTGAAATCTTAATCGCCATATCAAAGCCAACATCAGCACCAACCAAAGTCTCTTCTAAGTCTTCAAAAAAATCTTCATCAACCGAGCGAAAATTTGCTAAAAATTTATTAAATCGGGCAGCAAATCCAGTTCGAGATTTTTCTAAACCTTTAGTATAAATTTGTTGTTCTACAACTTCTGGTTCAACGCTTAGTTCTGGTTCCTGTATTGGATCACTTTTGGAAACATGTTCAGACACCGACTCTTCAATTGCATCTAGATTCTGTTCTACCTTTGGCTCTTGTATCTCTTCTGGTATCTCATGTACTGCAGAATTGTCCTGATTTGATAATGATTCGACAGAATCTTTCGACACTTCACTACTTTCTTCAATCTTTTTTTTACGAAAAATATCAAATAATCCCATCTTACTCTACGCTTTCTGTTGCTTTATCCAAATCAACTGCAATCATCTTAGAAACGCCTGCTTCTTGCATCGTTACACCGTACAATAAATTAGCTTTCACCATAGTCCCTTTGCGATGCGTGATAACAATAAATTGGGTATCCCCTGAAAAATGATATAAATATTTAGCAAAACGATCAACGTTTGCTTCGTCTAATGCTGCCTCTGCTTCATCCAATACAACAAATGGTACAGGCCGCACATGTAATATTGCAAACAATAACGTAATAGCAGTAAGTGCTTTTTCACCACCAGATAGCAGACTCATTTGTTGAAATTTTTTCCCAGGTGGTTGTGCCGTAATGTCAATACCTGTAGTCAGAAGATGTTTTGGGTCTGTCAAGCAAATTTCAGCACGACCACCGCCAAACATTTGCGTATAAATATTTGAAAATCTTGCTGCCACGGCATCAAAGGTTTGTTTAAAACGAATTTGAACCTCTTTATCCATTTCATCAATTGTTTGTAATAATGTCTCACGAGCCATTTTTAAATCATCACGTTGCCTTGTTAGAAATTCAAAACGGGTTTTCACTTCTTCATATTCTGAAATTGCATCCATATTAACTGAACCAATTTCATCTAGACTCCGCTTTAACAAGACTAATTGTGATTCGATATTTGATAATTCATTAATATCATGACTGGCTACAATATCTGTTATATCTACAATATCATATTGTGTCAATAACTGTGTTTGCACATTATCAAGTTCTGACTCTAAACGCGTTAATTGTCCCACAACTTGATTTTGTTTACTATTATTAACACGTAATGTTTCTTGTTGTGTCGCAAACTGGCTTTCTATTGTGACAACCAAGTCAGTTAAGCTATTTAGCCGTTTGGTATAGTCATCAAATTTAGTTTGTATTACTTCAAGCCTTTGCGTTATGGTGTCCACTTTCTCAATATTGTTAGCATTGTTTTTTGCTGCAATTAACTGCTCATTTGACGCATTTAAAGCATTTTCAACATCGTCTTTTTGTTGTTGTATGTCATCTTTTTGTGCTAGTAACAAGTTTATTTGAGTGGCTAAGCTGTCCATCTTTGCTTGCACTGTAGCATAATTCGTTTGCACTGTGGCTTTTTGCTCACTGCTGACTTGCGACTGAATTGAAATATCAGCTAGTTGTTGATCTAATTTGGCTGCTTCAACTTCTTGATCTTTTTGTGCATTTTGTGCTAAATCAAGACTTTTTTGGTTAACATGTAACTGCGTATCCACGTCAACTAATTGTTTCGCCAAATCTTCACTCTCTATTTGCAATGCCTGTAAAACACGTGTTTGTTGCTTAACGGCATCTTTTCGTCGTGCCAAATCATAATCTATTTGTGCTGTTTCATTTTTTGCATTAGCAAATTGTGTTTGTGATAGCAGTAATTCTGATCGTAATTCATCACCTTGAAGACGTTGATCCTGTACTGATTTTTCTAGTTTTTGAGTCGTTTGTGTCAGGACAGCCAAACGCTCATTTAATTGATTTAACTCCGTCTGACGGCTCAAAATCGTTGTCCCTGATTTTTGGTTTGCACCACCCGTCATTGAGCCACCTGCATTAACAACTTGGCCACCCAAACTTACGACACGGAAACGGTAATTACCCATACGTGCAATTTTGGTTGCGGCATCAAGATCTTCAGCGATTACTGTACTGCCTAACAAATTTGATTTGATAGCATGCATTTCAGCAGGCATTTCTACTAAATCTGCTGCAATGCCAATAAATCCATCACTCATTTTAATGCGTTCAATGCCAGTTAGCTGCCTTGGCTTAATTGTATCAATTGGTAAAATAGTAACACGCCCAGCACGTTTTTGCGTTAAGTAACGAATAACTGATTTAGCAGTTGTTGTTGTGTCCACAATAACTTGCTGTAATGCACCACCTAAAACTGTTTCAACTGCCTGTGTATAGTCCATTGGTACCGTCATGAGCCCAGCAACAACGCCCTTAATGCCTAAAAATTGGTTTCTCACTTGTGATTGCATCAAGACACGTACACCTTGGTAAAATCCTGCATATTCATCTAAAGCTGTTAACGCATCTCGTTGACTGCGCGATTTATTTAAATCATTTAAAGCATCGTACCATTGTTTTTCATGATCTTGGTATTGCTTTGTATTGTGTTCAATCTGCTTTTTTAAATCATCTACATGACGTTTTAAACGATCAATATTTATGATCTCACCTTGTTCTGGTAGATCCAAGTTTGCATTTGTTTTTAAAGTTAATAATGTTTCCTTTTCATCCAAAAGCTGTGTTGATAACACCTGCTGACGATTGATTAAACGCTGTTGCAATTTTCGATCAGATTGTAAACCATTTCGCAATGCCGCAATTTCTTGCATTGTTTGTATATATACATGACGATGATTATCAATTTGCGACTGCAAATTTTTTTGCAATTTTACTTGTACGACATTATCAAATGACGCCATTTGTTGCTGTAATTCATGATGTTGTTTCTGGAATTTTTTCTTGTCATTCGTTAATTGGTTAATTTGACGTTCTAATTCTGCTAATCGATTTCCAAAATCAGTTAATTGACTATTTTTTTGTGCAATATTTTGCTCTAAAGTATCAATTTGTTGTGCACTTAAATTTTGTGCACCAATCAATCGTTCTCGCGATTGCGTATCATGCAAAATATCTTGCTGCACTTTGTCTCGCATGAGTTGCATACTGATACGTTCTTGACGTTTTTCTGATAATGATTTATGTAATACGTCTAATGTTGACTTTATCTGATTAACGCGCCCATCTTGAACTTCGACTTGAGTTGTTACATCCTTGATTTGCGTTTCTAAAGTGCGATGTGTCAGCGCCAATTTTAACGTATCTAATGTCTCAAAACGCTCTTTTTGTGCAATATAATCGATTGCTTGCGCTGATTGTTCAGCAAGCGGCTCAATACGTCCTTGAATTTCATAAATTATGTTAGCAACTCGCGCTAAATTATCACTTGTTTGTGTTAACTCTTTTTGTGCACGTTCTTTATTTTGCTTATACTTATATACGCCAGCAACTTCTTCAATAATTCCGCGTCGCTCTTCTGGTTTCGCATTAAAAATACCTTCAACACGACCTTGCGAGATAATCGAAAAGCTCTCTCGACCGAGACCAGTATCCATAAATAATTCATGAATATCGCGTAATCGACTATCAACACCATTAATTTGATACGTACTCTCACCAGAACGATATAATTTTCTTGTAATACGAATTTCATTAAATTCTGACTTAACATAACGATCTGAATTATCAAATGTCATCGACACCTCTGACCGATTTAGTGCATGGCGCTTATTTGTACCACCAAAAATAACATCTGACATTTTTGTGCCACGCAAGTCTTTGGCACTTTGCTCACCCATAACCCAGCGAATTGCCTCAATAATATTAGATTTTCCTGAACCATTTGGGCCAACAATGCCTGTCATACCAGGCATAAATTCAATAATCGTCTTATCAGCAAAGGACTTAAAGCCACTGATTTCAAGGGATTTAAGTTTCATAGTTTACTTATCTTCCAATAGTTTTAATGCAGTACGCGCAGCAGCCTTTTCGGCATCTTTAATCGATTTACCCGTACCACGTGCCAATTCGTGATCATCAACTGAAATACTAGCTTCAAACAATTGTGTATTTCCTGCTAATGGTTGTTCACTTTCGGTACGATAGTAGATATCAACCGCACCATTTTTTTGAAGTTTTTCTTGCAATCGACTTTTGAAATCAATAAAGCGATCAAAAAAATCTGTATCGATTGCTGCAAATAACGTTTGGTCCAAAAAAACACTAACAGCCTCAAGGCCTTGATCTAAATATAAGGCGCCAATAAAAGCCTCCCATATATCCTCCAACAATGAATCACGGTCACGTGCGCCTGACATTTCTTCACCTTTTCCAAGACGAATGCCTTCATTTAAGTGCACGACACGTGAGAAGTGCGCAAAAGAGCGAGTTTGCACCATTGCAATACGCATTTCTGTTAGCTGACCTTCATGCCAATTAGGATAGCGCTTGAACAGGTATTCAGCTACCGAAACTTGCATAACGGAATCACCCAAAAATTCTAGTCGTTGATAATCACGACCTGACTCGTCTTGGTGTTCATTCAAATAATTACGTTGCGTCAAGGCCTCTTGCAGCAGTGAATCATCATTAAATTGAATATTGAACTCTGTTAATAAATATTTTTTAAAGCTGTCTTGTGACACGGTTTTTTTCCCTTTTAAATTATAGTTTTATACTCTATTATATCAAAAAAAGCACCAGAGTTTTAATAAACTTGGCGCTTTAATCATTTTTATTGCATTGCCTGCTCACGAACAACATCAGCAATCATTTCAACATAACGCTCAACAAGCTCTGTTGTAGGTGCTTCAGCCATTACTCTAATCAATGACTCTGTACCTGAAGGGCGTACGAGTACACGACCATCTCCGGCCATTTGTGCCTCTACCTCTGCAATTTTACTAACAACAGCTGGATTTTGTTGAATAGCGACTTTATCGCCAACTTTAATGTTAACTAATTTTTGAGGATACACTTGAACTGCTTCCGCTAACTCAGATAATTTTGTACCAGTTTCCTTCATAACATACAACAATTGTAAGGCTGTCAATAGCCCGTCACCAGTTGTAGCCCAGTCGCGGAAAATGATATGCCCTGATTGCTCACCACCAAGATTATAGTCCGATTTAGACATTTCTTCCATAACATAACGATCACCAACGGCAGTTTGTACGCTCATCATGTCATTGTCCTTCAGCGCTTTATAAAAACCAATATTACTCATAATTGTCGAAACAACTGTATGATGTTTAAGTCTTCCTTGTTCATTCATAAATTTACCAATGATAAACACAATTTTATCACCATCAACAATTTCGCCGTTTTCATCGACTGCAATCAATCGATCACCATCACCATCAAATGATAAACCAGCTTGTACATCATTTGCTTTGACAAGCTCGGCTAATGCTTCAGGATGAGTTGATCCTACGCCATCATTAATATTTAAACCATTTGGTTCTGTTCCCATAGTGACAAATTCAACGTTTAAATCTGCAAATAGACGTGCTAATAACCCACTTGTTGCCCCATTAGCACCATCAAGTGCCACACGCATACCCACAAGGTCTGTCGGAATTGTTTTTTGTAAGAAGCTCATATACCGTAAAGCACCTTCAGGATAATTATTAACGACACCAATTCCTTCAGCGCTAGGTCTTGGCAATGTATCTGTTGGTGCATCCAATAACTGCTCAATCTCATATTCCAGTTCGTCTGATAACTTAAAACCATCATTACCAAAAAATTTAATGCCATTATCTGCGGCAGGATTATGTGAAGCTGTAATTTGCACACCAGCATCTGCTTCCAAATTCTGTACTAAAAACGCGACTGCCGGTGTCGTAATAACGCCTAAACTCAAAACATCAATGCCGACAGACAAAAAGCCAGCAACAATCGCTTGCTGTAACATTTCACCAGAAATTCTTGTATCTCGTCCAACAATAACAACTGGCTTTTTATGGCTTTCAGCATGCTGTGTTAAAATTGCGCCACCCGTACGTCCCAAACGAAATGCTAATTCTGGTGTTAATGACTCATTAGCAATACCACGTACACCATCTGTTCCAAAGTATTTTAATTTAATATCTGACATATTTTTATCTCACCTTCTCTAGTTACTACTTGAAGTCTTAGCATCACTCGTATCAGTACCACTAGATGCTGAAGCGCTTGATGAAACAGCTGAGCTCGCACTTGAACTGTCGCTCATACTACTTTCACTATTATTATTGTTATTAACTTTTATCTGTGAGACTGTGGCCGTCACATTAGTCTTATCATAACGTACAATTCCGTCAATGCTAGGTAAGCTAACGTTAACAGTCCCTCCGTTTCGGATATTACCAACATCAACCGACACACTAATATTATCCATGGTATTAAGTATATCAGATGACCCATATGCCGTCACTGTTTTCGGATCAAACGTAATTTGATAGTTGTTAGACCCGCCATTCTTAACGCTGGCGTTTAAGGTCAGTCGCTTTGAGTCTTCCGGTGCAATTACTAACGTGGCATCAACAGTTTGACGGCTCAAATTAACTTCTACTGTATTGCCATTTTTATCTAAGGCTACAAGTTGCGCAGTGCGGGTTAATGATTCCTTTACGCCACTTGGCAAATTTAGACGTGCAGCAATACTAGTAACCGCATCAACATTTGATTTTGGGCCGCTAATTGTCACATGTTTTGGTTCTGTTGTCGGTTCACTTGCCGTATAACCTTTAGCAATATTATTTTTATTATAGCTCACATTAATAGGTAATGTTGCTGACGTTTTCCGTGCAATAGTGACTGTTACTTTTTGTGGATTAACTGTTGACGTTAAAGAGGCATTGACACCACGGAGTGCTACTGTAGCAGTATGCTTTCCAGATTTTAAACCTCTTAAATCTATACTTGTTTGAATATCATTACGACTTTGTGCCGCAGAAACTAAAGCTCCCGAACCTTCAATATCAACTTGTACTGTCGTTGGTGCCCCTATAACAACATACTTATCATTATCAAATTGTACATTCAAAGCCACTTTTAATGTCGCCTTTTTTTCAGGTATGATTGTTGAAAAATTATTAGACCCATTGCTTGATAATTTGGTTGACCGAGTGCTTAACACATACGACGACAATAAAATAGCAATAACAAACGCGATGGCAAGATTAACAATTTTTGACTGACCTATTTTTTTCATCGTAATTGTCCTCCTTTGCGCCACCAATGCATCTTAGTCACAGCATCATCTGCTGCTGGTAAAAATTGATGTTCGAAGAAATTCAAGTAACTTTTTTGATCCATATGTCTGAGCAAATCACCTTTTTGCGTAATAGAAATTTCACCAGTTTCTTCTGACACAACCACAGTAATCGCATCGCTGGCTTCAGAAATACCCACCGCTGCACGATGCCGCGTCCCTAACTCTTTAGGTATACGCGTACTCTCTGAAAGTGGCAAATAGGCTGCCGCTACTGCAATACGGCTTTTACTAATAATGACTGCACCATCATGTAGTGGCGTATTTGGAATAAAAGTATTAATCAACAATTGTCCGGTCACATTGGCATCAAGTTTAATCCCGGTCTTAATGTATTCATCCAAATGATCTTCGCGCTGAATTGTAATTAGTGCCCCAATGCGTCGTTTAGACATGTACTGCAAAGCATCATCTAAACTCTTAATTAACTGATGTTCAACAGTATTATCAATATGTGCGCGTCGCACAGTTAAGCGACGTCCTAAAGTTTCTAAGCCTCGTCTAATTTCTTGTTGGAAAATGACAACTAAAGCAATTGGCGCCCATGTGATTAACTGATCCATCACCCAAGAAAGTGTCATTAATCCAAGATACCAACTAACTACCTTGACTAAAATGACAGTGCCAACCCCAAATAAAATTTGCAGTGCTCGTGTGCCTTCTACAAATTGAATAATTTTATACATTAAAAACCAAATAATTAGAATATCGACCGCATGCATAAGATTGTTAATTGTTAGGTACGATAACATTTTTTCCCCTTTACATCATTTCAATAATACGTCTAACATACGTAGTGTGCCATACAGCTACTCTTCGTCTTTTCCAGCTAAGGCTGCTGTTTCAGAAAAATTAATAAATTGCCTGATATTAATACCAGCTTGACGTGTGATACGTCGTTGTTCATATAAATTTTGAATAGTTTCACGCTGAGCGTTTAATGCTTTCAATTCTAGCTCCATCCTTATTTTATCATCCAATTGACGTTGCTCCGGTGTATCAACATGTTTTTCATTTTCGATACGATAACGATATGTCACAATTAAATTATAAGCATTTTGACGCTCCATCCGATGTGTTACGGTGTCGCCACTATATTTTTCCATATAAGCTGAAAGCGCCTTGATAGCTTCTTTAGAGGTTTCACGAATAGCAAGAGATGTTTCTTTTTTAATTTTCGCGCTTGTTTCATCTGAAAACCAGATACGAATGCTACGCAATCCGCGACGCATGAGCACCAAAGCCCACTGCGATGAAAAATGATAATGTGCGTCAGCAGCTATCAAATTTTCGAGCCGTTCCAACCGTCTGGATTGTGATGAAAAGGTTAAGGGCGAAATATCCTCCTGAACTAACAATTGTTGTAAACGATCTCGTTGTGCTTGCAGGCCAATAAGACGTAATTCTGAATCATCCGAACTTGTGAAACCTGACGTATTACCTATTAGCTGGCGCTTAATTTGGGCAATCGTCCCTTGTTTTCGTGTAATCAACTCGTATACAATAGCACGATTATCTTCACGTTGCTGTTCTCGTAATGTTTGAATGCCTACTTGAATAGCAAAAATACGTGCTTGAGATTCCGTCATTTCAGGTTTGATCGTCTCAGTTGCCACAGCTTCTGAATCCAACATTTCAGGTTGTGTGAAATCATGTGCTGAACGTTCTTTTGTCATAATTGGTAACATGATAGTTGCTACAAGTAAACTCACAATAACAACAACAGCCGCAACAAACACTAATAAATCTCGTTGTGGAAAAGCAGTGCCATCATTAATAATAGTTGGCACTGTCATAACAGCAGCCATTGTAACAGCGCCACGCACACCTGTTAACCCTGATGTGACTGCCATATTGAATGCGGGTTTCGTTTCTCTGGTTTTAAGATATAATGCAACTTGATTGCCATAAGCCCAAAATGTTCGAATAGCAAATATGATAAACCAAACAACAATACCATAAAAAATAGCATGTCCTGTGTTCATTTGTGAATTTTGGACAACAGCAGCAAGTGCTGGGGGCAATTCAATTCCCAATAATACGAAAATAATACCGTTTAATAAATAGACAAATATTTCCCATGTTCTAATACCAGTAATTGAAATTTCTGGATTTCGCGCGTCAACATGCTGATCACTTAATATTTTTGTTATAATTGCACCGGCAACAACCGCAATGACCCCCGATGCATGAAATATATCTTCTGCTACCCAATAAATTAAAAAGGGTGCCAGTATCGTGACAACTGTATGAAATACCACATCGTTCAGGCCAACACGATCAAAAACATCACCGAGCCAATTTAGAAGGCTGCCAAGTAATAAACCAATAATTAAACCAACGATTGTCATCCAAAAAAAATTTCCAATAGCATGACTTAGTAAAAACGTACCGGCAACTGTCGCCTTAATAGCGGTATTAAAGCTAACCAAACCGCTTGCATCGTTAATTAAACTTTCACCTGAAACAATATGCAAAACAGTTTTTGGTAATTTCACACGTTTGGCAATCGCCTGTACCGCCACAGGATCTGTTGGTGATACAACTGCGGCTAAGGCCAATGCTACAGAGGTTTCTAATTGTGGCATTAATAAGTGTATGAAGAATCCACCAACTAATGTTGTCAACAACACCAGTATAATTGCATTGCCTAAAATAGGACCACGCAATTCCCATAATTCATGCTTTGGAAATCGCCAAGCATCATTATATAACAATGGTGCCACAAACAGTAACATAAACCAATGTGAATCTATTTTAATAAATATGCCAAAAGCTAATGAGAGCAACAGACCAATAGCAATTTGAAATAAACTAATTGGTACATCAGGTATAAAATGTGATACTACATTTGATACTGTCACCGACACTATCAAAATAACCACTAATTCTAATATCACCATAAATTTATCTCTCCCCTATGATCCGCACTTCAGTTTCTAATGTCACGTTAAATTTCTTTTTAACAGTTGCCTGTACGTGATGAATCAAATCTTCATAATCGTTTCCCGTACCATTGTCGATATTGACCATGAACCCAGCATGCTTTTTCGACACCTCAACGCCCCCAATACGCGCACCTTGAAGATCTGAATCCATAATCAATTTGCCGGCAAAATACCCCTCTGGTCGTTTAAAAACTGACCCATTCGATGGATAATTTAACGGTTGTTTATCAGCTCGTCGATAGTTATTAACATCCATTCGTAATTGAATATCTGATTTCACGTCTGGTGTCAAAGTAAATGTGACATTAACAATCACACCGCCATTTTTTTGAAAAACGGAGTGACGATAACCAAATTCTAATTCATTTAAATTAAAAGTTTGTATTTTCAAATCTGGCATAATTGCCGTGACCGTGGTAACCACCATCTCTGTTTGTCCGCCATAAGCGCCTGCATTCATAAAAACTGCACCGCCAACAGAACCAGGAATACCAGCAGCCCATTCTAAACCAGCTAGGCCATGTGTCATTGCAGTTTCAGTCACTAAGATTAGGTCTGCTCCTGCATCTGCTGTAATTGTATGTTGATCAATTTTAATGTCACGTAAATCGTGTAATAAAATTGACAACCCACGTAAACCACCATCTCGAACAACTAGATTAGACAATCGTCCAAATATATGTACTGGCTGTTCTTGAGATTTTGCCCAATTCAATAATTGTTGTAACTCTAAATGTGTCTTTGGCATGGCTAAGTAATCAACCTTACCCCCAACTTGCGTATGTGCATATGGGGCTAACGATTGATTTTCAAGTATTGTTATATCATTTAATTTCATTTTTAGGCTCCGAGTCTATATCTTCTATTTTACCAAACTTTTAGCTAGACCACTCAAAATGAACAAAAAACTTGACTGAAGATCAAATTAATCTCAGTCAAGTTTTCATTTCAAGTAAACCATAGGTTGATTTCGTGCTCTGCTGACATGGCACTATCTGAACCATGCACGATATTCATCATGGCTTTTTCTTCCCACTCACGCCCTAAATCACCACGAATAGTTCCAGGCGCTGCCTTGGTTGGATTAGTTTCTCCCATTAATGTTCGCCAACCTGAAATAATGTTTGTTCCTTCACCAATCATAACCACAACTGGTCCAGACATCATGTAGTTAACCAAAGAGGGATAATACGGCTTGCCAACATGCTCAGCATAATGCAAATTAAGCAATTTTTCTGTCGGTACTACCATTTTCATATCAATAATTTGATAGCCTTTATTCTCAATACGTCGAATAATCTCTCCAATTTTGCCACGCTTGACACCATCCGGTTTGATCAACATTAAAGTTCGTTCAGTCATATGCTCCTCCAATAAAATTATATCAACTATATTGTAACCGATAAAGAAAACGCTTACAATGATTATTTACGAGCAGTTTTTTTAACATCATCTGGTCGATATTCCATTGCCATACCTTTTAGAATATTTCGTAAATATCTATCACCAGCTGGCTTATAATTACGATGGTCTGATCGACGCAATACAGCGCTTAATGCATTAGTTGAAATTGTTACACCCGCTGTTTTTAAAAAACTTATGTAATCATCACTCGTATAAGACATGGCGATTTTGAGTTTTTTCATCACAACATTATTAATATTTTCTTCTTTATCGATATCAAAAGTTGGGGCCACAGGTTTTAAATCCGGCCCAAATTTTTGTCCTCTTTGTGAAATAATCAAACCGTTCATGAATGATTCAAGCCCTTTTATATCAATTTTTTCATCACGTTTACTGCCTTCATCTTGCTTAGTCAGTAATATATGTAATTGTGTCTCATCAATAGTCACACCACCAAATTCAAAAATTTTAATCATGTCTGCATTTTGAATGTTTAGGGCATAACGCAGACGAATAATAATATCATTGTTGTTCATCTATTTTCTCCTGTATGTACGGTGCCATTGGCACACTTTTAGTAAGGATGAATATCGTATGTTTCCCATTTTTCATGAGAATCTTGAATACGTTTAAACATTTTTTCCATTTCCGTTAACGTAAACTGTGTGACAACTGGTCGACCATGTGGGCAGTTGTATGGGTTTTCGGAATTCGCTAATGTTTGAAGTAATGTTCGTGCTTGCGCATCAGAAAGGTGCATATTGGCACGAATAGCACGTTTACAGCTCATCATAATCGCTGCTTTTTCTCTAAATTCCGCCACAGTCAGCGCGCCATCACGTAATATCCAATCAATCATTTCACGAATTGTATCTTCTTCTTGACCGTTTTCAAACCATGTCGGATGTTCACGAATAATAACACTCGTTGGCCCAAATGGCATCACAGTCAAACCAACATGCAAGAGATCCTGCTCATGATCAGCAATTTTAAGCATATCTGAAGCCGTATAGTTAATTACTATTGGCACTAATAGCCGTTGTTTGTCATCACTCACTTCGCCAATTTTCTGACGATAATACTCATAATTAATTCGCTCTTGTGCTGCGTGTTGATCTATCAAAAATAAACCATCTTCAGTTTGCGCAAATAAAAATGTCCCATGCATTTGTCCAATATACGACAAATCCGGAAAGCCACTTGGCCTTTGTGGTGTCACATCAAGTGTTTCCTGACTTTTAACTGCTATGTCAGTAAATGGTGATTGGTATGTCGCAACTGATTCGGTTACCTGCTCTGTTACTGGTGTATCAAATACCGGCAATGTCGCTTCATGTTCATATTTAGTAACAAACGTGCTCACACTACGTGCTGATAATTGTGCTCGCTTAGTAATACTGATGCCTGCAATATCTGATCCCGTGTTAATAGTAATGTTAGTTTTACTATCAGGTTGTTTCACAGTTGCTAAGTTTGTATTCAGCCATGGTGCTATTTGAGCTGGTTGCACGCGTTTATATTCAGTTTTTTTTGTTTGACCATATAAATTTTCATAAGCATCTGGAATTAAATTTTCGTCTGCTAGACGGGCTTTAATTGTTTGTACTAATAGTTCCGATAATTCAGTTTCCTTTGACAATCGAATTTCTGATTTTTGAGGATGCACGTTAACATCTATTAAAAGTGGATCTGTATTAATATTAATGACCCCCATCGGAAAACGGCCAATCATTAATTTGGAGCCATAACCATGAATTATCGCATTGGAAACCGTAAAGTTTTTAATAAAACGACCATTGACTAGTATTGTCAAATATTCACGTGATCCACGTGTCAACTCAGGTAAAGAAACATAACCGGTCACATTAAAATCATCATCTTCTCCAGCAAATGATAGCATTTTTTGCGCCGTATCACGGCCATAAATTGCAGCAATCACTTGCTGTTGGTTCCCGTTTCCTGTCGTTTTGAGCAAGTCTCGCCCATCAGAAACTACGGTAAATGCAATATTCGTATATGATAAAGCCAACCGATTCATAATATCAGCCACACGCGATAATTCCGTTTGCGGCCGTTTCAAATATTTCAAACGTGCTGGCGTATTATAAAACAAATCCCGCACTGAAATAACAGTGCCACGACGACCATTAGCTGGTGTAGCACTCACTTGCTTACCACCTTTAATATGGTACATCAAGCCTTGGGTTGCTAATTCAGTTGTCGTATTTAAAGTAACATCAGCAATAGCAGCAATTGATGGCAAAGCCTCACCACGAAAACCAAGTGACACAATATTAAACAAATCATGGCGATTCATTATTTTACTTGTTGCGTGCCGTGTAAATGCTAATGGCACATCCTCTGGCTCAATACCTGATCCATTATCGACCACACGAATAAGCGTTTCACCAGCATCTTCAACAATGACTTCAATTTGCGTTGCGCCTGAATCAATGGCATTTTCAACTAATTCTTTTACCACGCTCGCCGGTCGCTCAATAACTTCCCCGGCGGCAATTTGGTTAGCTAATAAATTTGAGAGTTCATGTATTTTACCCATTTTGTCCACGCTCGTAGGCGCATGCCTCCTACTTTCTCAGTTGTTTTAATGCATTCAAGGCATTCATGGCATCAACTGGTGTCATTTTTAAAATATCAAAATCATCTAACGCATCCAGAATTATCTGCGTCTCTTTATCAGCAACATCGACATTGAACAAAGCAACTTGCTCGGATAAACCAGAACGTTCAGGTTCCATCGTATCCGCTGGTTGATTTTGTGTTGTTATCACTGTCTCTTTATTTTCTAATGCGGTTAATATTTTTGTCGCATTAGTAATTAGTTCATCTGGCAAGCCAGCAAGTGCCGCAACATGAATACCATAAGATTTATCAGCTGGTCCTTTTTGAATTTGATGTAAAAAGTGAAGATGCCCAGTATCATCTTCAACAGCGCCTACATGAACATTTTCAATACTAGCATGCTGATCCGCTAAAACAGTTAGTTCATGATAATGTGTTGAAAATAACGTTTTAGCGTGAATATGAGCATCTAAAAATTCAATAATCGCTTGCGCCAAAGCCATGCCATCATAAGTTGCCGTACCACGGCCTAATTCGTCAAATAAAACCAATGAATGCGCGGTCGCTTCCTGCAATGCATGATTTGCTTCGGCCATTTCAACCATAAAGGTGGATTGTCCCATCGCCATGTCATCATTGGCCCCAATCCGTGTAAATATTTGATCAAAAATGGGGAGTTCAACATACTCTGCGGGTACGAAACTACCCATTTGCGCTAAAATAACAATTAAAGCAAGCTCACGCATGTATGTTGATTTTCCAGCCATATTTGGTCCAGTAATTAACTGCATATTTGTTGTTTCATCGAGTAAAACATCATTGGCAACAAATTCGCCAACTGACAATAGCGATTCCACTACGGGATGTCTGCCTTGCTTAATCATAATACTATTATGGTCTGTAAATATTGGTCGTATAAAACGACGATTATCTGCAACATCTGATAATGCCGCTAAAACATCTAAGTGCGCAATTTGTTGCGCAAGTTTTTGTACACGACTAATGTTTGCCTTTACACGTTCACGCACTGTCACAAATAATTCATATTCACGTTGTGTGCGTTTGGCTTGTGCCTCAATGATCAGACGTTCATGTTCTTTTAATTCAGGTGTCACAAATCGTTCAGCATTTGTTAATGTTTGTAAACGTTCATATCGATTTGCTTCAAGTTTAACAATATTTGCCTTGGTAACTTCGATAAAATAACCAAAATTTTTATTATAGCCGACTTTTAATGAATGAATCCCGGTTGCTGCACGTTCATCTGCTTCCAGCTGTGCCAACCATTGTTGATTATCATGTAACACACGACGATAATTATCAATTTTTTCATCAAAACCGTCATTAATAATATCGCCTTCTCGCACACTAATTGGTGGATCATCAACCACTGCTTCTTCAATTAAGCTAGCTAAATCAACCATATCATCTAGTTTGTTACCAGTGACATTTAAAATACTAGTTGTGTCAGATAAAACGGCTTTAATTCCTGGAATAGTTAATAATGAGCGTTTTAATTGCACAATTTCACGCGCATTCATGGTTCCCATTGCTGCTCGAGCTGATAAACGTTCCAAATCATACACGGATTTCAAATGATCTTGTAAAGCCCCACGTGTAAAAAAATCATCCTGAAAGGCCTGCACTAAGTCCAAACGTGACTCAATGTCATGCTGATCACGAAGTGGTTTTAACACCCACTGTTTAAGTAATCTACCGCCCATAGCTGTATGTGTTTCATCTATGAGACCAAGCAATGAGCCTGCGCGTTTTTTTGTTCGTGTATTTTCAATTAAGTCTAAATTAGTACGCGTATCTTGATTAAACTTCAAGTAGGTTAAACGTTCGTAGCTCATCGCTGGCACAATGTGATCTAAATTACGCCGTTGCGTATCAAAAATATAATTTAGTAACATTGACGTTGCTGCTACTTCATCAGATTTGATAAGCGGTTGCGTCAAAAAACTCACTGTCGCATTTTCGCCAGTAATTGTTTGAGTAGAAATCACTAACCCACGTTCACCAAGTTGCGTTGCCAATCCTTGCCTAGTTGTTTGTTCATCGTTTTTTCTCAACACAACTTCTTTGACTTCTAGCGAACTCAATTCATCCATGACATCACTAAATCGATACATCGTTGTCGCTTTCAGCTCACCTGTCGATAAATCAATGTAGGCTAAAACCCAAGTTCCATCACCTGGTAATACAGCGGCTAAATAGTTATTTTGTTTATCTGAACCGACACCATCAATCATTTTAGTGCCAGGCGTGATAAGTTGCACGACATCTCGTTTGACCATGCCGTGAGCAACAGCTGGGTCTTCCATTTGTTCTACAATGGCGACTTTGTGTCCCTGATCCACCAAAATATCAATATAATTTTTTGCAGCATGATGCGGTATCCCAGCCATAGGCACTGGATTTTTTGAATTTTTATTGCGTGCCGTCAAAGTTAACTCTAGTAATTTTGCACCTTGTATGGCATCTTCTTCAAACAATTCATAAAAATCACCTAAGCGATAAAAAACAAAAGCGTCTGGATATTGCGATTTAATTTCGTGGTATTGCACCATCATTGGCGTGTCAGCAGGTTTGCCCATTTGTAAAGCGTCTCCTAATTCTCTGTTAATTTTCAATCAAAATGACGGTAGTTTGCCATCGTGCGTGATAAGTAATCAACCAAAGTCTGATTATCAGCCTGCTTATCCCAATTTTTTTGACTCACCAATGTAATGGCTTCTTGCTGTGCAATTTCCATCATCGTTAAATCTTTAATTGGATCACCAACAACAAACTCTGGAACACCAGACTGCTTAGTTCCTAAAATATCGCCTGAACCACGTAATTCTAAATCCCGCTGTGCAAGTATAAAACCATCGGTTGTTTCAACCATAGCATCTAAACGTGCGGTCCCATAATCCGTTTTTGGATCTGCAACAAGTATTGTATAAGACTGTCGGCTACCTCGCCCAACACGCCCCCGTAATTGATGTAATTGCGCCAATCCAAATCGATCAGCATCTAAAATCAGCATAACAGTCGCATTTGGCACGTCCACACCAACTTCAATCACTGTTGTTGCAACTAAGATTTGAATACGATTGGCTTTAAAATCTGCCATCAATGTTTTCTTTTCGTCATTTGACAATCGACCATGTAATAAACCAACCTGATACTGTGGAAACTCTAATTGCATAGCTTCATACATTGCTGTGGCATTTTGTACGTCAAGTGATTCAGATTCTTCAATTAATGGTGTCACTATATAAGCTTGTGCACCAACATCAATCTGCTTTTTAACAAAGGCGATGGCATTGTCTAATTGATTATGACCCATACGTGTCGTTTTAATGACTTTACGACCATTTGGTAATTGATCAATAATTGACACATCCATTTCACCATACGCTGTAATCGATAATGTTCTAGGAATTGGCGTTGCAGTCATGGCTAAAATGTCTGGATTAACACCATTTTCGCGTAACGCTGCGCGTTGATTAACACCAAAACGGTGTTGTTCATCAATCACCGCCAATCCCAAATGATGAAAAGCTACATCGGGTTGCAATAATGCATGTGTGCCGACCAAAATGTCAATATCACCGTTTTCAAGATCTTCTAAAAGATGACGACGTGCAGCAACCTTTAAGCCACTCGTTAATAATTCAACACGTAAGGATAAACCTGCGTTATCAAATAACTGCGTTAAACTCAGCGCATGTTGTTGCGCCAAAATTTCTGTTGGTGCCATTATTGCTGCCTGCATGCCAGCCGTCACAACAGCATACATGGCCATAGCTGCGACAACTGTTTTACCAGAACCAACATCCCCCTGCAGTAAGCGATTCATATGACGCGGTCTTTTTTGATCTTGTAAAATCTCTGATATCACTTTTGTCTGTGCAGCCGTTAGTTTGAAAGGTAAACTTGTTTCAAAATTCCGTATTGCACGCTCATCATAGTTAATACCTTCTCCAGCAAAATTTTGATCCGCTAATTTAAGCAGTTGCAAACGCATTTGAAAAACAAAAAATTCCTCAAAAGCCGCACTACGACGTGCGGCTTTTGCAGCTGCCATATCAGATGGAAAATGCATAGATTCAATCATCATATTACGGTCTAATAAACGGTACTTAGTCCGCATATTTTCTGGTACCAAAGAGCCAAGCGTTCCTCGAACATCTGCCCATGCCAATTCAATTAAATGACGAATCGTTTTTGCAGTTATTTTCTTAGAAGATGGGTATATTGGATCAAGTGCATCAACGCTGGCATTAATTATCTTCATACCAGTCAATGCTGCCTTTGCAGCATTATACGTCCCATACACAGCTACCTCTTGACCGACATCAATATTTTGTGCTATCCAAGGTTGATTAAAAAACGTTACGCGAATATTTTCATGTTCAATTAATAAACCAAAACGCGTTTGATTTTTTTTGCCAAAACGTGTGATCACTGGTGGCGTGCTGACGATGCCCTTAAAAGTTACCTTATCGCCATCTAATGTTTCGGATGGTAGGCGTTCGCCTAAATCTTCATATCGAAACGGGAAATAACCAATTAAGTCTTCAATTGTAAATATACCAAGTTCATGCAAAGCATCAAGCCGTTTTGGCCCAACACCTGCTAAAACATCGACATTATCAACGTGAGTTATCATGTTATAATTGTAACATTTTAGACGAAAAAATGGCGACTACTAGAAATCACCTTAGTCCTTAATAATTTGGTCAAAGGCATAGTTCAGGTGTTTACTTCCCAATTAGCTTAGTTATCCGAAACATATTTTTTCAGGGTACAATTTTGAGCAGTCCAAAAACTATGAACACAAAAACACCTGACAGCTGGTAATCCATCACAACCACTAGAGTTGTGAAACACTACCTGTCATCAGGTGTTTATTTTTTATATGAAGCCACCAAAAGCATTTTCAGGATCAATTGGTTCATGTTTTGTCACAATTGTTTGTTTGTTAACAAACGTATCAATACCTAAATCACCCAATTCACGGCCGTAGCCCGAATTTTTAACGCCGCCAAATGGTAACTCTGGCAGAGTACCACCAAAACTATTAACAAACACAACACCAGTTTCAATTTTAGAAGCCACTTCGGCAGCATGATCTGCATCGCCACCAAAAACAATTCCACTTAAACCATAGTGTGAATCATTAGCTAACGCTATCGCTTCTGCCTCATCTTTTACTTTGAATACTTCTCCGACTGGACCAAAGAATTCTTGATAGAAAGCAGGATTTTCTTTGGTAATACCTGTCAAAATAACAGGTTCAAACAAAGCGGCCGGTTGCGTTTGCTCAACACTACCAAATGAAAGTGTTGCCCCTGCTTCAACGGCTTCACGAACTTGTTTGGTCAAATTTTGCTTAGCCTTTGATGTGCTTAATGGCGCCAAAGTTGTCTCAGGCTGCATGGGATCTCCCAGTTTAACCCCAGAAAAAGCCGTTTTTAGCATATCAACAATTTTATCGTAGTTTTTTTCAGTAACAATAAAACGCTTTGATGATGTGCAAACTTGCCCAGCATTATAAAGTCGCGCGCCACTAATAATTTTTTTAATTTCCGACAAATCAGCATCATCTAAAATCACAAATGGATCACTACCACCTAATTCAAGAGAACTTTGTTTCATGTTTTTGCCCGCTTCGGCAGCAACTAATTGACCTGCACGTTCTGATCCTGTTAAAGCAACACCTTGGACACGGTCATCGCCAATAATTTTATTCACCTGATCATAATTAATAAATAAGTTAGTTAGTGAGCCATCTGGTAGCCCTGCTTCTTGTACAATTTTTTCAAAGGCCTCAGCAGCCATTGGCGTATTGCTGGCATGTTTTAAAACCATCGGGTTTCCCGCCACATAGTTTGGCGCAAAGACACGCATAATTTGGTAATATGGAAAATTCCATGGTTCAACCATGAGCAACACGCCAGTTGGTCTAGAAATAATTTGTGCTGGTCCAATTGAAGACACAATATCACGTGGCTTCAAAAATTCTGCTCCGTGCTTAGCATAGTAACGCGCAATTGCAACTGTAATTGCTACTTCACCTTTTGCTTCTACTAAACGTTTTCCCATTTCAATCGTTAAAATTTTAGCTAATTCATCTGCTTTTAATGCAATTAAATCAGCCACATGACTTAACGCTTCGCTACGACTGTCTATTGGATCATTACGCCATTTTTTATATAACGCGTGTCCTCTACTAAGCGCTTCTTCAACGTAGGCATCATCATGGTTGTCATATGTCTTAACAACCTCATCTGTTAACGGATTAATTGTTTGATAGCTCATTTTATGCGACCTTTCTTGAAATTCAGACTCATTATACTTAACAACATCACAACTATAACACCTTCATATTTGGAATAAAAACATTTGACTTGTGACTTTTTAATCAAGAAAATAAAAAGGTTCAGCAATCGCTAAACCGGCTAAAAATTATTCGTTTAATGATACATCAAGGCAATAACAACCAAATAAATGGTCCATGCCCAAACTATATGCCCCAATATTTCTGAAAAATGTTCTGTAAAAGGTTGCTTTGCTGGTGAAGGTACTGTTTTTAACACGGGCATTATCACAATATGGAAGGCAAACCAAATGACAATACCATATAAAGTGCCCTGCCACATACCAATAATAGGCCATACACGATAAGTTAACACAAACAGAATACCAAAGAAAAGAGAAAATGAAAAGTGTATCAAAAGCGCAATATAGTATACTTTTTGATCTTTAGAATAATGAACATAAGCATGTGTTATACGACGTGGCACACCCATTTGTTGCAATAATTGTTGTGGCGGATTAGTTTCATCACGTTCTTGTGTTCTCGGTGGTAAAATTGCCTCCCAACCAATTTTAACCATACCGGATATTAAACCGGCTGCAATGCCTATTAAAATACTAGTTATTATCATTTATTTGTTCTTCCTACTGTTAATTTTTAATAACTGCTAGCTGACTCGTATCGTAAGCCACTCTGGCATGATTTGTCTTAATTAAGGTTTGATTTATTAGCTGATGGTTTTGATCATACCGATATTGAAAGATTTGTCCACAGCGATACACTATGCCATCTTTTGATGCAAAATGTTCGCCAATTGCCTTAACTTCATAAGTATCCATTTGTGGCTCAGAAGCATAGATTTCACCATGTAAATGTGTTTCTCCAACGTAAGTTAACAGCTGATAGGTGGTATTCGTGTTATTTTTAAACCGGTAATCCTAAGTAGTTATAGACAATGGAAGTACCACTACCAAAAGGCACTTCGCGGTTGGCATCAGGAAACATATCTACTTGCTCATGGTGATACTTTTCGACGACCTCTAATGGTGTGTGTAAAATCATCCAATGAATTAAATTACTAAATTGGCAAAGCCCACCACCAGTACCTTTTTTAAGTTCACCATCATTTGCGACCATCAAACCATTTTGATAGCCACTTTTTTCAGTACATCGGCCAACTAAATGCCAGAATGAAAATGTTTCTCCAGGTTTAATAATGATATGGCTGACCTTTGGTGCCGCAATTTTAAGATTGGCGACCTTAGCTTCTTCAACAGGAATAGGTACTTTTCTCAGTCCGCGGCGCATGAGTGATTGATGGCTAAATATTAGATATGGTAACTGTGTTTGGCTTTTTTCTTGCGCTATGCGACCAAATAACTGATCCGTTATTTGACGTTTTAAAATACGAGATTCATAAGATATTTTATATGTTAAAGGCGATATTTCACAAAATAATTTCCTCTTCATTTTTCTTCTCCATTAATAATCATATCACATAATTCATATCTGACTTGGATCAAACGCATAAATTAACGGACTGTATCGTTAATCTGAAAAATTACCTAGATTAGAATTAAAGTGTGTTTTCGCCTTAAAAAATGATTTATTTCAAATGATCATTCAACCAATTATGATAATTCATGCTCTAAAAATCATATTTGATTTCATAAACTTAAACAAGTATACTAATTAATAATAAAGGGGCAATCAATGAAACATGAAAAATTCATAGAATATTTAAGTTGGACTGCTACTGCGATGTCAATTTTGATGTATGTATCTTACATTCCTCAAATAATAGACAATCTATCAGGATCCAAAGGAAATCCAGTACAACCATTAGTAGCTGCGGTGAATTGTGGTCTATGGGTCTTATACGGTTTGATCAAAGAAGATCGTGATATTCCGCTAGCTACTGCTAATTTTCCAGGTATTATTTTTGGATTTGTAACATTTCTAACTGCTATTTAATTTTTTAATATTTATTTTCAACGTAGCAGCCTATTGTGTTTTAAACACTTAGTAGGCTTTTTATATCACCTTCACTTCACCAACCATATATAGAATTACTCTAAAGAACACAAGCATTCCTTCTGAGTTGCTCTTGGTTGACTTCACTCTATTTATTCTAAGAAACATCTACCCGTTATTTCCTTAAAAGCTACCTGCGATTTGATACGAACCCAATAATTTGGCCGAAGTAAATATCTGTTTAGAAAATTATTTAGTTTTCTAATCGTTGTATCCAGCACACATTAGCGAAAAAGGATAATATTTCTAATGCTAAACTTATTCGTGAATGACATGATGACTACTTTGTTTCTGGTTTAATTCATTCAGTTTATTTTGATATACTAGTTTGTATAGTTAGTCGGTTATACTTAACAACACAAGGGAGAAATAACAATGACTTCAAAGCAAAGAAATAGCATATTGATATTGTCTACAATAGTGGCAATATTCGTCATAGTTGGTGTGATTTATAAACAGAGCAAACCCACAGATCAGGCACAACACAACACTTCAAAAGCGACAACCTCAGCACAATTAAAATCTTCTAGTTTGAAAAGTAGTTCTTCGTCAAGCAGCAACGCAACAATAACTAATTCATCTAGTAACAATGACACTAACACGAGTGCTTCAAGTAATAATAGTACAAAAGCAACTTGGTCAGCTGACAAACAAAATAAACTATCATCTTTTATGTCAGCATGGCAATCAAAAATGGATCAGTCCTTTGTTGGGACTTATGACGGGCAAGAACCAAATTACTATGGCATAACTTTCCCAACTGACCTTACAAATGGTAAATATAACAATCATATTAAGTTTGATGAAGTAACTACAGCTGTCACTTGGTCCCCAGATGGTTCTGGCGAATCAGCAAACAAAGTCGTAGCAATTGCCTCTGGTAAAGTATCAAAAAATAATTTTAACATGGCCTTATATTTCTTTGTTATACAAAATAATCAACCAAAAGTTTATATTTCACGTACAACAAATGGTGACGATTTATACTTCTCTGAAACACAAAACAATGACCTCAAAAGTGGCTTTGCTAACATTTTTAACAATTAACAAAAACAAGTGCGCAACCGACATTTAATGCCAGTGGTGCACTTGTTTTATTTGTTTGGTATGATGTTTATAATATACCATAATTATATTACGTGCATTGAACCACGTTAAAAGCATTACAGGGGATGACAATGAAGACACAACTTGTACTTGGCTTTTGGACAGCCGGAGGATTTACTGACAAATTAAATGATGCCTTAGCTGATTTGGAGGCTCATAGTCACGAAATTATTGAGGTGCAGTATAGAACGCCTGTGTTTGCATATACTGCTTTAATAGTTTATAAATAATAATCATGCACTCATAGAGTGCGTACATAATAGCCATAAAGTGGCATAACTATAACACATAAACCCTAATCAACATTTATTGCTTGCCATGAATGTTTTTTATGATGATGTCACACTGACAGTAATAATACTAATAAAAACATATGGCTGCTAAATCCACTATCAGAATCACATTTTTCACCATTATATAGGGCATTGAACTTGTTATATTACCGATTATCAAACATGTCAGTTTAGATTTCAATTTGATATTATTTGAGAAATCATTTTCTGCAGATCTGGGACAACTTTTTGCTCAAACCAAGGATTCTTTTTGAGCCAAATGTTATTCCTAGGAGAAGGATGAACAATTGGGAAGTAATTAGGAAGATATTTTTGATAATCCTTTATGACTGTCGTTATTTTAGCCTGACTATTTAGCTTGAGATAATATTTTTGCGCATAAGAACCTACTAAAATAGTCATCTGTATATTTGGCATCTGTTTTAATAAACGTGAATGCCATTTGTCCGCGATACCCTTACGCGGTGGTAAATCACCAGACTTAGCTTTCCCAGGATAATAAAAGTCCATAGGTATGACACCAATCCTACCTGAGTTATAAAACACATCTTTACTGATACCCATCCACTCCCTCAGCCTATCTCCTGAAGCATCATGCCACATTATGCCTGAATTTTGGACACGTAAACCAGGAGCTTGTCCAATAATAACTATTTTGGCACTAGTTGGTGCATGATAAATTGGCTTGAGTCCTCTACTAGTGAACTCAAAATTCATTTTATCATTTACTATTTCTTCAAAGATCGTCATTACTTAGCATCCCCTTTTGTACCTATGTTCATTATAAACCCCTGTTTACAACTGACCTAGCCAGATAACTTTATTTATTGCTGACAGTTCGATATGATGAGAGATAAGAGCAACATCATATCTCTCCAATAATAGATCAACATGTCAGGAGCTCAGCCAACATGAAAGATAATTTAAAACAACTATTTACGAGTCGACTCATAGCTTATCGTTTATACAAACATCCCAAAATCTATACTATCGAAGATGCAAAAAATTTAGCGTTCACTAAAGATATATTTGAAATCAAAAATCTCTTTTTGAGAAATCAAAACAAATCAGAATATTATTTATTTAGCTTACCTGCTGATTCTAAATTATCGTTAGCTCAAATTGCTTTAATAACGCATAACAAAAAAATAAGTTTTGCTTCTGAGAAAGATTTAAATGACAAGCTTGGTGTCACACCCGGTTCTGTTTCTATTTTAAATGCCGTTAATGATTTAGATAAAAGCGTTAATTACTATATTGATAAGACACTGTTCGATCATAAAAATGTTGCCTACCATCCTAATCAAAATGATGAAACAATTGTTTTTGATGGATCTAAAATCGAGGATTTATTAAAAGATTATCCTGTTAAAATTTATTAATTGTGTAAAAAATAATCGATTTCAACAGTGATCGGCACATATTTCATCATTCAAAATACAGGAAAAACCACTCATGTTAATTGACTTCACTCTATTATTAATTGTTGGCTTCATCATTGCCATAAATGGCTTTATTTTGATGTTATGTGGTACAATATGGATTAAGCCTTGGGGCAAGTAATATAAAATCACAAACGGAAAAAGATTTAGTTTGGGTCTGATACTTTTAGCGTTAGACTGTATCTTCGTTTTATGGCAAGTAATTTTAAAACAATGACTAACATATCTAACAACAAGTCACTAGCGATTAATCGGGGGTATTCAGGTAAAACTATGAAAATAAATAAAACACTATTTAAAACAAGAACGGTCATATTAGTAATGATATTGGCAGTATGGCTTGGTAACGCTCTGCACTTTATCAGTAATCAAAACTTTAGTTACTTTACTCAGATTTTACCTTTTTTACTTTTTGGTACTATGGTATATGATACCTATATTAACAAACAAAAAATTTACTTCTGGATTTCTCTTGCTGCATTAATTTTATTTACCTTAATTTGTTTACAAAATATATACCGTTTCTACATGCTATCACATTAAGTAAGCCACCAATAATGAAGTCGGTGGCTTTTATTGTGAGGTTAAAGTGATATTGACATGGGGTAACGATTTGTTTCCATCCGTTCTTAGCTTTATGTGTGCCATAGATGTTAAAACAATATTGTGTTCGATAACTTGCTTACGTAACTGCTTCCACTATTCTGTGTTATAGAATGCCATGCGCTCTTTACTCTTAGTATCACGGTCGCGCGTAACCTTGTATGTCTGGTCAAACTACTTTGTTTGTCGAGGATGTAACGCAACATGCTGTGAACAATATCTACGCGTGAATGGTATCAACTTACGTCAACCTCGATGTGGATATGTGTGTACTTTATTTCCCATTGTGCCATCTCCTTTCAATGTTTTACTGCAAAATAAAAAGCGCTTATGCGCTTAGTTAGGCAATCTGGTTAACTTAATGCACACGTCACTTGCCTTATTCTGAATATATTCAATATTGTCATGAGCAATTTTATTTTGAGTTTCACAATTTTTATAATAGTATCATATACTGTTTGCGAATAACGAAATTTTTCAATTGAATTAATTTCAGAATGATCATTTACGTATTTTGCCATCATGCCACGAAAATTATTTTTCTTATAAAATTTGTTAATTTCTAATTTTATATCGTCAATTTTATCGAATAAACTTTCACTATCAACATCGTTACCAAGTCTTATTTTAATCATTTGAATTTGGGAAATAATAGAATAAAGAACGAAAACTATATCATTTCTCTTATTTATCAATTATTTGATATCCTGTTCATGTATTGGGTTTCCGGATTCTCGATTTTTTAGCAAGATATCTACTGTTATCGTCTGACATCTCTAGTAATTACCAATAAATTGAGAAATTAAATCAAATAAAGAATCCGCATTTGAAGTACTTTGTTTTTGCTCCCAATCATCTTTGAATTTTCTTCTGTTTTCGTAAGTGGTACTATTAAAGCGCCAATAGAAATAATCATACCACCAGAGAGGCGAATTGTTATTTAAAATTTCATATCACTCATCTACCCACTTCATATGCTTTTTATAGTCAATGTTATTATTTCCTATGACTTCCGCTTTTATCTGCTCTTTTGAACGCATTCGACGTTCTTTACTAGCTTGTTCCAACTCTAATGCATGTTGAGCATTAACTTCAGTCGCGTCCATAATGTGCGTTTTTATTGATTGTTTACCATTGATTTCTTCCATGGTGTCCTCCAAAAATTTATTATTAGATTTAACCAGTTCAATATATCGCATTTATTTGCTGTATTTTTTTTTAGTTTTTTGATTTTTTTAAAATTTAATCAATTGTACGAAGTTCTTTATCTCAAAATAAAAAGCGCTTATGCGCTTAAATTTACTCTAAATTTCATTTTGCATTTAGCCAACAAACAAATTCAGTAGATGCCATCTCACCATAAATCGTGTCGTCATCTTTTACATATAAATTCAATTTTATGCGTGTCTGTACCTGGTTTTAGTAAGCCACCATGTGTACTTGTTTTCAGCCTTACCACCAAATATTCTCATCTACCTGACCAAGTTCATGACGTATTTCATATATGCGCTGATCAATCTTTAATTTGAGACGAACTAAAAAAATCATACAGACGCCTACATAGCAGCATTTAAGCAACAAAAAAGCGATCTATCAACATTCTGACAAATCGCTTAAAAATAGCGCTAGAGGGACTTTTTCTAACCCTTCAACATCAGTATTCATGGCGGTTTTTACCACTTTGTTTACCACTTATATACTTATTTTTGCTAATATGTTTCCCGCTTCATCACTCGCTCTTTTGGTTATATCACTATAAACGTTTAAAGTAATTGAAGCGTCTGCATGACCTAAATAGGTCTGTACCTGTTTAACTGTTGCTCCCTGATCCAGCGCTAGTGTCGCCCATGTGTGTCGTAACTTGTGCATGGATAAACCAACCGCTACACCGTACCTATCACTAACATCATGCAACCATTTATTAGGTCTCAACGGCTGTAAAGTATGACCGCCATGAGTAAATACAAAATTATCATCCCTGTTGTATTTGGTCGTATCATACCAACTAGACATAACAGATAACATTTTATTATCAATTTTGAGTGTTCTCTTACTCGTTCGGCTTTTTGGTTCTTTAATATACGTGCTACCACCTAAGCCACGTCCCAATGCTTGTGTGATAGACACATAGCCATTATCAAAATCAATGTGTCGCCACTGCAAGGCTAACAACTCTTCTGTTCTCATCCCCGTAAAGGCGCCTAGTCTAAGCAATGTATACGCCTGTAGGTTTATCTGGCTATATCGACTATCCAAAACAGCTATAAACGCTTTGAACTCGTCAACATCCATAAATTGCTTGGGTTTGTTAATCACCTTGCGCTCTCTGGGTAAATCAATCTTAGTAAATGGATTGACTGCAATGACATCCATTTTAACTGCCACATCTAGCAAACGTCTAAAATATCCAGTGACCTTTTTGTACATCTGCATATCTCGCTGTAATGTGTTAATATAGCGTTGTAAGTCAAGTGGTTTTATATCAGTCAATAATGTATCACGCCACGTTGGTAGCACGTGAAGCCTAAAGATTGTCATTGTTTTACCCAATGTACTTTCTTCTACAGAATGCTGATATGTTTCTAACCAAATATCATACAACTCTTTAACAGTCATATTGTTTGGGGTTGTTTTTTTATTGTATCGACTTTCACCATTATCAAACAACACAGTTTCATTATTAAACCATTGTTGTGCTGTTCGTTTACTATCAAAGCCACGTTTTTTAACTCTAACTTTCTGACCACCATTGATTAGGTAGCCGTCTACCTCCCATGTTTTACCTTTGGATGTTTCTATTTTTTGTACTTTCATAATTTATCCTTACCAGCAAGTAAGCAGTGTTTGAAGATAAATAAAAAAGCATGTTCACACGCTTTCATTATTTCACACTGTTATGGTGTTGTTTTCAGCTTAACACTTTCTTAAACATTGTTAATCATAATAATGTCTCACAGCTTCATCAATTTCATCACGATTATATCTCGTGCCGTGTTCTGTGGGATAAGCTTTTACCTTACCTGTTTTCACATATCGTTTGATAAAAGTATTGTCCGCTACACTGATGTATTGATGTGCTTTACTGCGGTTCATCCACTGTGGCCATTGTTGGGGATGATTATTACTTGCTGTCATCTATTCTCCTTTCCACACTTCAAGTATCAATTTATTCACATATCGTTCAATGCCGTGTACATTGATGTCTTTAATCGCCATTGCTAGTGCTAACCTGCCTTTATATACTAGGTGCATGCTGATTGACTGCGCTACATATACATCAAAACGCTTATGGTATTTATTAGCGTTGACGTTAGCTGTCCGTTTACTCGCCATAGGGTGTGTTTCTTGATAAGCTCTGGTCTTATTGCCGTGCGTTGTAAAGGACAAAACATAATTGATAGCTCTACGATTAGTTAGCTTTCGTCTGATCAACTCATCCATGACTAAATTAAACACGTATACATAAAACATGGTGCTTTCTTTTTCTGCATAGGTCTTTTCTGGTCGTGTAAACCTACTCATTAAATCGTTGATATTCATAAAAACTTTCCTTACTAGTAAAATACAACCCCTGTATTTTAATGTTCATAAGCTAAAGCCTTGCAACCACTGTATTTTAGCTACTCAAAATGTACATCTGTTTTTGTCTATCTATCCCTAAAACTATGCCACCAATCGTACAATCCGCCTTTATTCAACTCAACATCAAACCGTGTCACTTCGTTATCTGATTGTTTAATCTCTCGTTGCTGACCTTGCCATAGCTGTTGTATTTGCTCTGGTGTGAGTTCATGCTTAACAAAGTTATTTTTATAAAATTGTCGATAATCATACCCCAAAGCCTTTAACGTGTTATCTAACATATTAGTCAAATGCTTTAGTGTGTCATATTGGTGGTCTTGGATCACTTTTAAATTTTCTTGCTCAATATTTCGCTTCACTAAATAATGAATACGTCTATGTTGTTCAAAGATATAACCAACTAATGCTATAAATATAAAGCCAACTATATAATTCATTTTCATCCCCTTAATGACTACGCCATATTGTCACACTCAATTTTTCCAAACCTTGCTTAATCGCTTCAATCTGACAAAATTCTCCAAAACTTATGCTGATGTCTTCTGTCTTATTGTCCATTAAAGCCTCATAGGATGACATGCACTTATCATAAAAATCTGTATCCATAATTCCTCTTTTCTAACCAAATTGACGTTGAAATACTTTTGTTTGATGTTTTATTGACATTTTCAAAGCGCTGTATCGCTTGCACCACAATGAACTTGACTAATAAATTGACTTTCTTGACTCTTTTTTGCAGTCCTTATATATACGTATATATATTATTTATTCTAGTAACTTCAATAAAGAGTCAATAACATCAATAAGTCTTTTATACCAACGGTTATAGCCATTTTAAATATCAAAAAAACTTCAATATTGCGTCAATAAATTGTCAATCTACATACTTAATATCCAAAAATCTCTTAGTCGATTTGCCGTGTTCATCATCCAAACTTGAAATGGTCACACTTTTTGAGCTCTTAACACCCAAATTTTCCATACGACTGTAAAATGTGTTGCGGTTTATTGTTTCTTGCATCCCCATGTCTTCAATATCACGACTAAATTGCTGATACATATACTTGGCTGTTGGTCGTCTGTCCTTCTCTTCTTCCGTATGCTCATCTAGCCACTGTGAGACAATATCAGCGCTCTTTAACCAGTCTGCCGTGGCTTTCTGAACGTTTTCGGGGATGTTTAATGTTCTAGCTCGCTCTGCGTCCATAAACATTTTAATAACCTTACGTGTAAAGGCTGGTCGTTCATCCAGTAGCTCACTTTCATCAAATAAATCACTCTTACCGTCTGCGTTGGTAAAGCCTTTACCTTGCGTTGTTAGTACCAATGGTCTACGATCTAACCCACTATCTCGTCTGATGTTCGGTAAATCATTAGCTGAAAAGAACAATGTCGCATAATTGACGATACTAAACGCTTGTACCCCTTTAGATTCCACCTCAAACTTTTCTTTGCCACTCACGGCTAGTTTTAGATTTTCTGTGTTTGGCATGTAGTTAGCTGGTATATCACTGCCAATATTAGCGTATTTACCCACTAACCCAACCGTTTTAAACTTGTCTCCAAAGGCTTGTAAACTCAATTCACTGACATTACCGCTATATAGTTTCTGACCAATGTAAGTCAAAGCTGTACCTTTACCGTTACCACCTTTACCATACAAAATGACAAAGTTTTGAAAAGGCAAGTAATTACGTTTAAAACCATAGCCAATAAACTTATATAACAGTTCTGCGTTTTCATCCCCTAACAGCCGTGTAAAAAACTCATCTGTCTTTGGTGTTGGTAAATCTTTATCACTCACGGGATAATCTAACCCGCCTAAAGCATGATACTGTGGTGCGTTTGGCTTAATTTCCAACGTTCTCATATCCAATGTGCCATTAGTAAAACTAACCATATATGGCTTATCGGTAAAATCAATATAATCAGCAACATCTTTTACTGTGATCACTCGGATTAAGTCCACAATATTTTTGACTTGCTTAGCACTCGTTAGCTTTTTGTTCTGTTTTAACAGTGTCGCTACTCTCGAACTTAACGCATTATCTGCCTGCTTTACATTCTTGTAACGTTTCCAATACTGACCGTTAAACAAATACCCTGCTAGATTGTTATTATCAGTGTAAAAATGCGTCTCTTTGGCAACAAACTCCGCTAATCTTTCAACATTAACAGTAGTCTTGCTGATTTCGCCTGTCTCGTTATATTGCACATCCAACCAGCTAGGGATGTGGCTGGACTTTTTGGGTAATGCTGTTGTATCAATCTCTGCCATAGTCATTCATCCTTGCTCGTTTTTTCTCCTCACGGCTTCTCGCACTCATATACACGGTATTGAGTTCATGGTCTGGTAATGGTTCGTTACTGCGTTCATTGACTGACTGCATAATGTCATAAATATCTTGTGGTGTGACATCAATGGCAAACAGATAGCCTGCTAAGCTCATGGCTTGATTGTTTCGTTCTCCAGTCTCAAAGCCATTAATTGTCATTTTCCACCTGTCCGCAAGGCTATATTTCGCTCTGTAAACATTGTTAGGTCTATCAGTACCCAAACCATTTGCTAAGTCATATACCCACGTTGGTACGGGCTTAATTTTGTCAAAAGGTGTAATTTGTCGATATTGACCACCGTTCATGGTGGATGGTGCTGTCATCACTGCTGTATTGCTCAAAACGTCTACACCCTTAATAGCGTTTATAATGTGTTTTGGTTTATCTTGTCCGCTGGGGATGAGATAGAACGCATGTAGTCCGCCTGTGGGTGTTTGTTCTACATAGGTATCTTGCAATGTATCAGGGTTGACGTTATGACTTTTAAACCATGCCAAAATACTAGCCATGCCGTTCTGCCCGTGCTTATCAATATCAACGACAACTAAATTACTCTTTGATAGGTCTATCCCAATATTGCCAAACCGATATGCTTGATATTGCGTTATCCACTGCTCTAATTCATCCCCGTTAGAAAAACTATTATGAAAGCCACCTGCAATGCCGTTGTGTTTTTGATTAGGTAAAGCCATAAATACATAAGCGCCTGCTTGTTGATATTGTCTGACATGCTCCCACCTATTCATGTTCACACCCTGCCTTTAAGTGTCTGCAAACGTGTCTCAACCTCATCAAGGTTAGTCCCAACTCTAAGCAACATGCTTATGAGTTTCTGTGGCTCTTTTTGATACCTCGCTAAAGCTACAAGGCTCTTAGCACTCATCACACTTTCTAAAGCGTGATTAACCGCTACTCGTTGTGATTGTGTCATACACTTAACTCCTCGATTGCCATTTCAAGGTTAGGTATTTGCATGTCTACCATTGCGCCTGCTTTGGTTTCGCTATCCAACTCATTGCTTAACCGTTTCAAAAAGATAAGTTGTTTTTGTAGATAGTTTGTTGTTGTATATTGCCGTGGTTCGGTTGCGTCCACAACGTTGGTATAAAAGCCGTGAATATTGCTAGTAGTCATGTTTATTCCCTCGTAAATCTTTCTTCATGGTTCATCAATGCGTCTAATGTTGTTTGTTGGCTTTGAATGCTTTTCTTTATTGTATTAACCGTCTCCCAAAACTCTTGCGCTGTGATGATGAAATACACCCCATTCGGTCTGCTCTTACTACTGCCAACTAAGTAACCTGCATTGCGCAATCTCGCCACAACTTCACTCGCTTGATGTTTTCCAATATGCAATGTCCTAGATAGCTTTAACAGCGTGACTGCGTTGTCCCTGCCGTCTGGTAAAGCACTTAAAAATTGACGTTCAATGTCTGATAACTGTGTCACATTTTTCATTGTTCGCCACCCCAATGTAAATTTTTTAACCATTCATGGAAGTGTTCTTCATTGGCTGGCTTTACTGTGGATGTCTCACTATCAATTACAAGCAATGTTTCACCTGCTTTTAAATTGATACGGTTTATTTCTTCTACGCTAAGCGTAAAGGTGTGTTTTTTATTCTTATCCATGTTAAAATGTGTATAGCAAAAGCCATGTATAGGGCGTTTGTGGTCGGTTATCACTGTTTCCTTGGTCGGGGATGTGATAGCTTTTTTTATGCCCTTTTTCATGCTCTGCATTCCTTTCTAGTTTTCTACTTGAAACAAATCGCGTTCAATCACTAACACGTCATAAATGACTATCTTGTCATGTTTATAACCTGTTATCAGTCCTCGCCTTTTCCAGCTCTTGACTGTGCCTAAACTGACATCAAAGTGCTTGGCAACATTCTCGGCTCGTTTCCAAACATGGTGCCGTTGGTCTAATGTATCTTTCACATCTCCTATACCTTGCAACATTTGAAAATTCATCTCTGCTAATTCTTCCATTAGCTCATCATTACTTACTGGCATTTCATCCCCTTTACACGTTATCAATGACTAGGCGTGTCATTGCTTTGTCTAGATGTTCATAGGCTGTCATAATCTCCGCCCGTGCTTTGTCATGCCCTTTGATTGCTTCACTGTCTGCAATGCTAGGCAATGTCTCAAACAGCTTATTCAACGTTTTGATGTACAAATTCATGCCTTACCTCCTCCCTTGTGGCTGCCGCCTACCACCATACCAGCGACAAAAGCGCCACCCACTAATACAATGATCGTGATTACTTGCCCTAGCCAAATTGTGATACTCATTGTTCTTGTCCCTTTCTTAGTTGCTCTACTACCTTTTGGCGTTGCTCATCCGTGAGTGTCTTACGCTTTCTTGTCATGAATGAGCCACTAAACTCATCACTTATCAAACCTGCTAACCTATCTTGCGTTTTTTCCTCAATTTCTCCCATAGCAGGCGTGTATTTTCTGATATGTGGTGGGTAAGTCGTATCAATATGCCACTTACCTACTTCAACGTCATAAATCACGATTGTTTCTTGTTCTGACCGTGGTATTTTCATTCTGCTGTTTCCTCATCCCCTGATTGTTCTTGGTTCTCTAATGCCCCTTGTGTATTCTCGTTATCTTCCAAACGGTCGTAGTATTTGAGTTGCATATCTTCCAAATCTTTCAACATGTTAATGACCGTTGGTGTTGTAATATGGTCTCCTGCTTTCAAACTATCACCCAATGAGAGAGCTAATGTTTCTTGGATGTCTTCCAATGCGCTGTTAGTGTCCTTGATTACCTGTGCTTCGATAAATAATGCGTTTGATACTGTCATGATATTTTCTCCTATCTCGTTGCTTTTATAGTGGTTCACTCTTGCACTTAAATGTCTTTATTTACCTTTAATTGACCTATATTGTCTGGTATAATTAGTGTATATGTAACTACAAGCTACTTTTAAGTAACTTTAAGTTACATAAATCATATTATTTGTAACTAGAAGTTACAATACACTTTAGCTTTTCTTAAACTTATTTAGAATTTATTAAAGAGGGTATCAAAAAATGTCAATTACAGCTCAAAGAATAAAACAACTACGTAAAATATATGGTTTAACTCAAAAAGACCTCGCTGACAAAATAAATTCATCTCGTACTAATGTCGCTAGAATAGAAACGGACAAGGTACACCCCTCATATCCTATGTTATCTACCATAGCCAATGCCTTTGATGTCCCTATTGAATATTTGCAGGGTATTGTAAATGCAGACATTGATAATAACCACGAGAATGTGCTTTATTTTTATGATGACGGGGAACAACTGGATCCCAATATGAGTTTCTACGCTCACAACGAAAAAGAATTGCATGAGCTTTGGGATGATACTGATGAAACTGTTACAAAGTTATTACTTCCTAATGGGGATGTTTTCATAGAGAGTATAACTGCAGATGAGCTCCGCTCGCTCGACAAATACGCTACTTTTCTAAAATGGCAGCGCAACAATTCTGATACATCCCATAACTAGGAGTGTTCTGTATAGTATTTTGTAGACAAACCCATAGACCTAGACAATTTATTCAATGCAAAAGAACGTTTTTTCATATCTGATGTCAAACTAAACAGCAATGAATACAAACAAGTCCAAGACTTTATAAATTATTTGCTTTGGAAAAGAGAAGATAATTAAAAGCCACCTACTATCAGTAAGTGACTTGATCAATACACAAGGATGACATCCCCGCTAATTATTCAAATAAAAAACGATATAAGACACTGCTTGCTGAAAAGCAAGCTAACATGACAGCTTCTCGGCTGATGAGTGATTTATTTCCAAACACAAAAAACTCACTGGAGAACTCAATATGAAACCACTACTTATGATGTCTTTACTCTTTTTCATTCTAGGTATAACTTTTTTGGTTTTGTCCAAAAATGAAAATAATAAAATCTATCAATTTTCTGGTTTCTCATTTTTGATTACGGGAATAATAGTAGCCACTGCACAGCTAATTTGATATAAAAAAATCAAAAGCAAAAAAATAAATCGTCGTTATTAGTACGGCACCAACTACGTGTGTAGGTTTCTGGTTAAATCTTTGAAGATAAGAACATACTAATACCATTTTTAATTAACATTTTTCTAAATAACGGGGAGAATATTAACATGACTAAATTAATTGTTACTGATATGGATGGAACTTTTTTAAACGATCACCACAATTTTGATACCAAAATGTTTGAAGTAATACTAGAACTGTGTCAAAAGAAAAACGTACAGTTTGCCGTTGCTAGTGGCTCACAGTACATGCGTTTGGTTAAGCAGTTTGAAAAATATCAAACACATATAAACTTTATATGTCAAAACGGGGCTTCAGTATATATAGGAAATCGCTTACTGTACTCCGAAAAATTAACACATGAGGAACTGAAATCATTAGACAACATTTTATCAGATCAGACGGTCACTACGCACCTAAAACAAAAACTTTACCTCGGCCAAGAAGGGGCTTACTTCCTAAGCCATAATGGTGAAGCACTTGTAGAGGCAAATAAGTATTTCCCACTTCTACATGTCATAGGCAAAATAAATGATATTGAGGAACTTTACAATGACAATGTTCTTGGTATGGCCGTCATTGGAAACGGCTCTATTACTAATAAAACATTATCTCGAATGATTCAGAATATCATCCCGAACAGCTTTTCTTGTCTCGGTTCAGGCTTTGATTTTTATTTAATACAACATGACAATGTTGATAAAGTCGTGGGTGTAAAAAATCTTCAAGAATATTTCAATGTTAAACCTGATGATACTATTGTATTCGGTAATAACTATAATGATTTAAAAATGTTAGAGTCAACTCCTCACTCTTTTATTATGTCTAATTCCCCAGATGACATGAAGAGTATGTTTAATATTCTCGACTTTTCTAATAATCAAAACGGTGTTCAGAAGAAAATATTGTCGTATTTAGAAAATCTGTAGCTATCGTTCATTAAAAAAATACAGGCACTCACAGAGTGCGTACATACGTGCCAAGCGTTCACGTTAAAAAGGTTTAAACAGTGTATAAATTGCTTTTTATCGATAAAAATTGTATAATTAAATTACCTAAAAGGTAATATGGAATTGGTGTTCTATGAATATTACTTACAAAAACAAAAAAACAGAAAAGCAATGTACGGATATTAAAAAAGCTAAAAAAGACTTCTCAGAGGTCGAAGCTAAAAAGTTACTGCAACAAATTGCTTTCATAGAAGCAGCCGAAAGTTTGGAAGATATAAAAGCCTTCCAATCCCTAAATTTTCATAAGTTAACTGGATCCAGAACTGGTCAATATTCTATAGACATTAATGGACGAAGTTCTCCTTATAGACTTATTCTAGAGTTTGAAGGTTATGATAATACACAAATTTTCGGTAACGCCAGTTCAATAGCAATAGTTCAAATTGAGGAGGTTAGTAAACACTATGAGTAAAGAATTCGAATATAAGAATCTAATTGCTTTCCATCCAGGAACATATGTTGAAGAACTAGTAAACGATTTAAATATAACACAGTCAGAATTTGCAGAAAGATTAGGAACTTCAGCAAAAACAGTTAGTAAAATTATTAACGGAGAAGATAGAATTAGTCGAGAATTAGCCAGTAAACTATCTAAACTATCTGGAATATCTGTTAAAACTTGGTTGAACTTGCAAGCCAATTATGATGCAAAAGTCATTGAAATAACTGAGAACATGAGTAATGATGAATCTAAAATTGCTAGTTTGATTGACATAAGCTCTCTCAAAAAAAATAAATTCATTGAGAAGAAAAGATATAAATTAGAAGAAAAAATTGCAATGTTACGAAAACTTTTAAATTGGGAGAATATTGCAAACTTAGCTGAATTTAACACATCAATAAGTTATAGACGTTCTGAAAACATTAATGAAAGGTCAATAGTTAACTCTAATGTTATGCTAGAACTTGCAAGTAATCAGGCAAGAAGTGTTTCTAGTAAACCTTATAACAAAAAAGATCTAGAAAAACAATTACCACTAATTAAAAACATGGTCACTCAACAACCAAATGATTTTTTCCAAAGTTTGAAAGTTAAATTACAGGAAGCCGGAATTATTTTAATTGCAATGCCAGCTTTTCAAGGGGCTGGGTTAAATGGAGCTACAAAAAAATTCAAAGACGGCTCTGTTTTATTAACTATAACTGACAAAAATAAAGATTCTGATATTTTTTGGTTTTCACTCCTTCATGAAATAGGTCATATTTATCACGAAGATTTTTCTTCAAATTTTAAAGATGACGAATATGAAGAGAAAGAGCAAAAGGCTAATATATTTGCTGCTAACTTTTTAATATCTGAATCAGAATATATAAAGTTTATTGCTAAAAATGATTTTACAGAATATTCTATTTGCAAATTTGCAAAAGAAAACAACACATTACCTGGAATAGTTGTGGGCAGATTACAGAACGATAGATATATAGAATATAAAGATTTTTATTATTTAAAAGAACAATATTCAATAACAAATTAGCGTTAAAATAATGATTTATTTATAATTTAAATCTAGACTTTTATATCAGTGGCTAGCTGTACGCTAATTTAATTTCTAAAAAGGTAATCGGCTTGAGGAATTTCTAGGAATCCTTCTTTTTTATTTTATTCTCAGATAGTATAGTGAATAAAAGGCTGCAACGCTAAATGTGACCTTTTTGTGACCTTGTAACCTTTTAATAGCGCCTTATATAGCCATTTATAGCAATGGTTAAACGCTTATGAATGTAGGTATTTGTTGGTATTTTCATACTAGTAAATGCTAGTATTTTTGTAACCTTGCATGCTAACATTTGCTAACAATTTTGCAACTTTGTATGCTTGCTTTTGCTTGCATTTTTAATGCTAAATTGGTGTATCTCATCCCCGACAACATAGTTTGATAATTGACAATGTATAAACATCACTTATAATAAAATGTAACCGTGTCAACAAAGCCTATTCGGTATACAGCAAGCTAAAATGTGTTGACCTTTTTATTTTAAAATTAAACAACCGTATAAACCAAAAAGGCATGAACTTATATTATATAGTCCGTGCCTTTTGTTATGTATTTTATTAAGTCGTGAGAGCCGTTTTAAGCGTTTAATGTCCGTCTGGTATAAATACACTCATCAATATATCAAACGCAAATTAACACGCTATCTAGCTTGTTTTGAAACAAATACACATGTTCTATCTTACTCACTGATATGGGGATGAGATTATATCCGTTATCAATCAAATTTATAAGGAACTTATCCCGTGGTCGTTTCAAACGATAACAAACTTATCAAGTGATAAACTGCTGTTCGCTACAACTCTCTGTGATAGCTACCGTTCTGCTTCAAAAGCATAGCAAATCACGTGTGACCCATTTTGTCACTCTGAAACAAAGTGCATACTCAACAATAAATGAATCAGCAATAAGTAACTTTAGTTTACACTTGTAGTCTTATATAATTTACACCCCCGCCCCACTTGAGTGTCTGGGAGAGCGCACACATAGGGCTTGGCGTGTGTCAAAGTAACAATTTTCGATTATTTTTTATAGGGGGGTCTTGACAAGGTTAATCTAGCAACGTTATAGGGTTCTTAGGTCAAAAATAGGCTTAAAAGTGGTAGCTAAAGTAACCCTAACTACAAAAACTAGGGTGGGTTTATGGGGTACTTTTTTAAACAAAGAATCCTAATATACCAGTACATCAACTCCCAAAAAACACCAGAAAAAAACTTTTGAAAATTGGCGTGTGATGTAAGATGACGGTATGTGTGCGCTCTACAATCTAGTAACAAGGGGGCGGGGGTATGTTTATCTCAAACAAAAAAGCACTACACTTGTAATGCTTCATGTCTCAACTCAATAAATTCATCCCCGTGGTGTGTCATCACATTCAATAACGTTTTAAAATCATTGCGCCATGTCCGTAAACTCGAGTGACTTTTACCTGCTTCACTCACAACTTCTTCCCACGTTATAAACTTATCGCTGTAATATCGTTTGATTACTTCGCTGTGTTCTGGCTTGATGACTGACAAACAAAATGTAATGTCTGCAATATCTTGCTTGTATCGTGGCTCAACCTCTGCCATTAGCTTCAATCTTCCTGAAAAATAATCTCTCAACATCTTATCTGTTCTATCTGCCATGATCACACCTCGTTTTTATTTTTTGTCATTACCAAAAGTTAATTACGGGACTTTTCAAATGTTTAATTTTGGCATTTGTATTTAAAGCTCCAGCTATACTGCGTTTTCCTTTTGTCATACCCATAGCCCCACTGTCACTTAGTATTCTATGAATATTATACTGTATATATACATTTTTATTCGTATATATTCTGATTATGTACCACATTTTTATGATATGCTAAATGTTTCCTACTTTTGCAAATAAAAAACGGCTTAAATGCCGTTACACTGCCTACTTGCGTATTTAAAATGTTTCCCAAAAAGTTTCCCATTTTGTGTGAAATGCTATGAAATACAGTGCAACGTTTTTCATAAGAAAAGGCGCTACATCAAGGTTTTTAAAACCTTATGCAACGCCATGAAATACCTAGTAGCGCTAGAGGGAGTCGAACCCTCGATTTCGGCCTGAGAAGCCGACGTCTTAACCACTTGACCATGGCGCCATAACAAAATATAAGTATACAGAAAAAATAGCCGTCCGTCAACAGCCATAATTAAAAATGACTAGCATTTTTTGCTAATCATTTAATTTCACTTCAAAATCTTCTCAGCTTCCGTCTTAATTTCATCGCTACTCATAGTTTGATAAGCTTTCAAATGCTTCAATGTTGCTGATGTATTTTTATTGCTTTCATCCATATAGTGGTTCCATAGTGCATCACGTAATGGGGTTTTATCCTCACTCCAATCAAATACTTCGTTCATTGGGAGATCTAACGTTTGATACTTTTCATCTGCCATTTTATGGCCCCCTTTATCTATACCTTTGTTATAGTTCTTTTCTAACCAAAATGCAAATTTATTATAAATGTATAGATAACTTTACAGTTATAATTACTTTTGCTATAATAAAAATGTAAAGTTTTATATACATTTTTTCGGAGGATAACTATTGAAAAATCGTATTCAAGAACTCAGAAAGTCACGTCACATGACGCAAGCTGAACTAGCCGATAAGTTAGAAGTTACACGTCAAACAATTATTTCTCTTGAAAAGGGTAAATATAATGCATCACTCACATTAGCGCATAATATTGCATCCTTTTTTCAACTCACAATTGAGACTGTTTTTATCTTTGAGGAGGACAAAACAGATGTTTAAAAAATTATTTGCAACACCATAGCATACGTTGGTTATTCACTAAACTATTATAAGGAGCAACACATGATTCAACTGACAAATCTCAACAAACAATTCGGACAAACTATTGCCGTCAACGATATGAATATGACACTTGAACCTGGGAAAGTCATGGGACTAATTGGACAAAATGGCGCCGGTAAAACAACCACTTTTCGACTGATTTTAAACTTTATTGCACCAACATCGGGTGACATTTCATGGAACGGCCATCCGATTACACAATCTGATAAGCAAAAAATTGGTTTCCTACCTGAGGAACGTGGCTTATATCAAAAATTAACCATTGAAGAACAAATTTTATATTTTTCTGAACTGCATGGTATGACACGATCAGATGCTAAAATTGCACTAGCTGACTGGTTAAAACGCCTTGATGTCGTTGGTAAAGCAACCGACAAAGTACAGTCACTATCTAAAGGTAATGCACAAAAGATTCAAATGATTGCAGCACTCATTTTTAATCCCGAATTTATTATACTAGATGAACCCTTCTCAGGACTTGACCCAGTGAACACAAGTATCATGATGAACGAAATTGTTCGTATGCGTGATAATGGTGCCATGATTATTTTCTCGAGTCATGACATGAACAATGTAACTAAAATTTCTGATAATCTTACAATGCTTAAGCAAGGAAAAATTGTTTTGCAAGGCGGCGTACAAGAAATTCGTGAACAATTTGGACGCACCAAAGTCTACATTGAAGGGCCATTTTCAAAAGCAGAGCTCGCCAGTATTGCTGGTGTTACCCACATTAATCAACAAGGTGCTGGTTTTGATATCACAATTACTGACGAAGCAATTGGTCATCAAATATTTGACTTCGTAACGCGAAATGGTTATATTCCAGCATTTTCACAGCAACCACCAACACTTGATGATATTTTCCGACAGGAGGTCGCTCTATCATGAATTCAGGACTCATTATTGTTATGAAACAAACTTTCCGAAGCCATTTTAAAACACGTGGTTACTGGTTATTAGTTTTATCCCCCATTATTTTTGCTGTAGTTGTTGGTGGTATTATTTTTGGTGTGACTCAAATGCAAGGTAATACGACACCAACAGTTGCAGTTATTGGTAATTCACAAGTACGACAAGTGTTTATTCGCGATGAAAAAGCACTAGGTATCAAGGTTTCAAAAATTACAGATAGCCAAAAAGCTAATCGCTCGTTAACAGCGCAAGATTTAGATGGTATTTTAACACTAAATTCTGAAAATGCGACATTAACAACACAACCAAAAAGTAACACAATTAATAAAGAAGCATTTGTGAGTGTCTTGGGTAATATTTCACGTAGTCAAAAGGCAGCAAGCTACGGATTGACAGCTAAACAAACGCAAGATTTAATTCAACCTTTCAATTTAAAATCAGTTGTTAAACAATCGAATAATAAATCTACTAATGGTGAAAACTCAGACACGGCTAATTACGGTATTGCTGTCGCTATTGGGATTATTACAACAGTGATTGTCATGTGGTATGCGTCAATGATTGCCACAGAAATTGCCAATGAAAAATCATCCCGTATCATGGAAACTCTGTTAGCAGCGACATCAGCAAGTATTCAATACTTTGGTAAGATGATTGGTATTTTTGCGTTAGCAGTAACTCATCTATTGATCTATATTATTGCTGGTGCAATTGGTTACGTTATTTTGCAAAACAACACGATGCTAGATGGTATCAAACAAACGTTTTCAGGTGTGACACTTGGTTTCACACTCTATGCTATCGCTTTCATTCTAATAGCAGTTGCACTCTACCTTGTACTTACCGCAATGATTGCGTCACTCATTAATGATAATGCGCAAGTACAACAAGCCATTCAGCCCATTACATTTTTAGCAACAATCGGCTATATGTTTAGTTTTATCATGACAAATATGCCCAATAACTTTGCTATTAAAATATTAAGCTACGTGCCCTTTATCTCACAAAGTATGATGCCCGTAAGGTTAGTGACAAAGGTTGAAACTTGGCCTGCCGCAATCTTGTCACTTGTGATTTCATTTATTGCTCTAATCATACTTGCTTGGTTTGGAAAAAATATTTACGCTAAAAACGTTCTATCATATAGCGATGACAAAATCATGTCCCAACTCATCAAAAATATTAAGAATATTAAGAACTAACACTCATATTAAGTTTGGAGACACGCGTATATGGATAATACACCTTTTTTTCTCACAAATCATAAATGGTATAAATATGAAGAACGAGAAACTGCTGATGGTGTTTCGTTTCAACGATTTGAACTGACCAATAAAGCAACACCTGAAGCAATTAAAAGTTTTAAAGAAACAATCATTGCTAGTGGTCCTGATGCCAGACTGGATCCTGAAGATTTAAATCGTTTCCAACAGGCACTTGGCTTTGCTGCACGTCAACATTTATTTTCGGAAGATCATGGTCTTCATGGTACAGCACTAACTGATGAACTCAGGTTTATCAGTTATACTATTCGTTTATATCAATTGCTCGATGATGATCTCGTTGCTCCAAACACGCTTATTTTCAGTAAACGTATTGGCACACTCTACCGTCAATTTCTAAAAATACATCCAACACGCATTAATGATAGCATGCTTAATTCATGGATTATTGCGCAAGACACCAAAATTTAAAAGACACTAAGACAGTTAGATAAAAACTAACTGTCTTAGTGTCTTTTTATGGTTGTTCTAATCGTTTTTTTCGTGTGCAATCAGTATAGCATCAATTGCTTTTTCGTCTGCATCACTAAAATTAAGTGTTTTCAACGCTTTGATATTGTCAACCAATTGTTCAGGACGACTCGCTCCTACTAAAACACTAGCAATTTCGGGTTGACGTAAATCCCAAGCCAATGCCATCTCAGCCAGCGTTTGTCCACGACCTATTGCTATCTTATTAAGCTGTTTGACACTATTTAGTGTCTTTTCGACTTGACCTACCTTTAAAAACGGACTAGATGATTTCGCTGCTCTCGAATCTGCAGGAATACCATTAAGATAGCGATCAGTCAGTAATCCCTGTGCTAAAGGACTATATACTACTGCTGATTTTTCTTCCTGCTTTAGAACAGGTAAGAGGTCACGTTCTATATGGCGGTCAAACATACTATATCTTGGTTGATGAATAATAAATGGTGTCCCTAACTTTTTAAATATTTTAGCTATTTCTGTCGTTTGTGCACCATTATAGTTAGAGATACCAACATATAGCGTCTTTCCCTCACGGACTAACTGATCTAAAGCCAGTGCAGTCTCTTCAGTAGGTGTTTCTGGATCTGGTCGATGAGAGTAAAAAATATCGACATAGTCTAAACCTAATCGTGTCAGACTTTGGTTCGCACTAGCGATGATGCTTTTTCGCGATCCCCAACTACCGTAAGGGCCATCCCACATATCATAGCCAGCTTTACTAGTAATTACCATTTCATCGCGATAGGGTTTCATATCTTGAGACATCATTCGCCCAAAGTTTTCTTCGGCACTTCCAGGAATAGGGCCATAGTTATTGGCTAAATCAAAATAAGTGATGCCCAAATCAAATGCTTGATGCACAATAGCTTTTTGATTTTCATAAGGATCAACACTACCAAAATTGTGCCAAAAACCTAATCCTAGTGCAGAAATTTTAAGGCCGCTTTTGCCGACACGATTATAAATCATGCCTTCATAGCGGTTTTTATTTGCATTATACATAATTCTCCTTTATAAATTTATTTTCATAGTTACTCACAACACCATGTTAATTGATAATGGTAATTTGTATCAGGCAATAAAAATTCTGGTGCAACACTCGGTGACCAAGAATCGTCACCACCAATACCCATATGAAAGCCGTCAATATTAAGCCAAACACCTTTTTCCGGCTTTAGAAGATGGCGATGAGTCGCGCTTGCCAGTTGATCGGGACTATATTGGCTCATATTAAATGCAAATTTTTGTTGATTTGATTCCAACACATGGTGGTCAAACGTCAATCTTTTAACTTGTGTTCGCAAGCCGTTCTCACTCGGAAAAATATAAGGTGTATACAAATCTGAAAGTGGCATTGACCAACGTCCCATGATACTTGCACTGTTACGATCGCTATAATTCTCCATCGGACCTAGTCCATCATAGTCAACAATTTTTGGTAATGCATTAAGTTGCACAGTTAAGCCAATACGAGCAGGCTCAGGATCTGCAATTTGTCGCCAAACATCAACAGAAATTGCTAATGTGCCAGTTAATGTAATTTGATAGCGCTTATTTGAAATGAACATCAGGTGTTGATCAATTGGTGAGAAAAATTTATGTTGCGTTTTAACTTCAATATTTTGACCAACACTTTGATAGTCGAAATGTGTTAATTGACTCACTAATTCATTGACACCAGCTGCCTGCCATTTTTCTTTCCAAGCATTCGGATCAATTTTTGTCGCCTCACTCACCCCAATATCATTATCTAACGGCGCACGACTAAATTGATCTTTTAAAGGTGTTAATAAATTTTCTTTGCTTTCAAATTGCCAACTAGTTAACAAACCATTAACACGATTGAATGTGAACTGATTATTATTGGCAACAATAACAATTGCTTCATCCTTTTCTGAAACAATACACTTAGTGTTATTCAACTCCGGAGTGACAGTTTTTAAGGATTGCGGTACTTGATTTTGAATGATGAATTGATGGTAAGCCAATCGTGTTTTCGCACGAATAATGCCATCATTTTCACGTTGTAAAATTTTGACATTCAAAAAAACATCATCATCATTAAACTCTGGTACATCTAATACAATCCTTTGACTACCACCAGCAGGTAAATTCAAGTTCACACGTTGCGTTTTAATCACATCATCACCATTTATCCAGTCACAGATAAGTGTAGCATCATTAACGGTTTTAAATAAATGTTTACTCGTCACTGTTAGCGTGTTTATCTCGCCACGTGATGTTTTATCGAGTTGAAAACTAAAATATTGCTGGCAATAGGCTGCTTCTAATAATGCAGGTTTTGGTGTACGATCTGGAAATAATAAGCCATCTAAACTAAATTGTCGATCATTTGGATAATCACCAAAATCACCACCATAGGCATAAGTAGTTTCACCATTAGCTGTTTTTTTCAGCAAGCCCTGATCAACCCAATCCCAAATAAAGCCACCCTGTAATTTAGGAAATTGTTCAAAGGCTTGCCAATATTTATTAAATCCACCTAAACTATTCCCCATACTGTGGGCATATTCGCATAGTATCAGTGGTCTCGTTTCTCCTGGCAAACTGATCCATTTTTTTATAGACCATTTAGAATTAACAGGTTCGATTTGATCTTGATCGACACGAGCATACATTGGCACGATAATATCTGTTACTGATGTATCTGCACCACCACCCTCATATTGAACAGGTCTTGACGGATCAGTTTGTTTCACCCAATTATACATCGCATCGTGATTATGGCCATAACCTGATTCATTACCTAATGACCAAATAATGATAGACGCATGATTAAAATCACGTTGTACCATGCGTGTTACTCGTGTCATCATCAACGGCAAATACTGTGAATCATTTGTTAAACGATTCATTGGTGTGACACCATGAGTTTCAATATTAGTTTCATCCACTACGTACAAGCCGTATTGATCACATAATTCATACCATCGTGAGGCGTTGGGATAATGCGACAGCCGTACCGCATTGAAATTATGTTCTTTCATCATACGAATATCAGAAATCATCGTATCATCGTCAACGTAGTATCCCTTATCTGCAGTGAATTCATGCTTATTAACGCCACGAATCATCAGCGGTTGATTGTTTAGCATCAACAAACCATCTTTGATTTGAATTTTTCGGATACCTATTGCTTTATTTTCAACTTGATAAATTTGTGTATCATCATGGAGAATAATTTGCATTGTGTAGAGATGAGGAATTTCAGCTGACCAAAGCTTAGGGTTTTTCACAGGCAATTTTAAAGTAACTTCAGAATCATTGGCCCCACGTTCATCAACTATTTGACTGCCTAACTTACTGGTTGTTGTGTCAATTTTTTTTGCTTGCCAATACAAATTAGTGGTCACCTTTAAGTCATTTCGACCACTTGTTAACACTTCTGCCTTTGTTTCAAAAACGGCACTATCTAAATCATCATCTAACTGTGTCTGAATCGTAAAATTTTTAAATCTGACTTTAGGTACCTTTATTAAATCAACATCGCGAAAGATACCAGACATACGCCACATATCCTGATCTTCAAAGTAACTCGCCTTACTCCACTTTAACACCAATACTGCCAATCGGTTTTGCCCATGAATTAATTTATCAGTCAAATCAAATTCTGCTGGTAAACGGCTATCCTCTGAGTAACCAATCCATTCACCGTTTAACCAAAGGTAAAACGCTGAGCTCACACCATTCAAAACAATATGAACTTCATGATCAGTTTCAAACCAACTATCAGGGACTTCAAATTCTTTTGAATAACCGCCCATAGAGTTATCTTCAGGCACATATGGTGGATTGACCGTGAATGGATAATCAACGTTAGTATACACCGGAACATCATAATTTCCTTGTAACTGCCAATTTCCAGGTACTTGAATTGAATTTGCTTGTGGTAAATCATTTGTTCGCCATGCTTCATCCACAACCGATTGATTTGAAAAGTAACTAAATTGCCAGTCGCCATTTAAAGATTGACGCTGCGACTCATTTGCCACCTGCAATGCCAAATCCAATCCATAGGACATATCTGTATGGATAGGCAAGCGATGCCAATTCGTAACAGTAGGATTTTCCCAATCACGACGGTACAAAACATTTTCAATAGTTGCCATTTTCACTCCTCACGTTGCATGCAATACTACTTAAATATCTATGTCAAAACGCGTTGTTGCCTGATAAACTTCATTTGCAGGTAGGACGATATTACCAAACGCTGGATATTTTTCTGCACCAGGTGCTACTTGTGTTTCAAGTGTTATACCACCATGATTAATCAATTGCTCTTGACGCATAGGCAATTGATAGTCATCCCCAAAGTTGGCTGTAAAGACAACCACTGATGGCGCTGTTGTTCGCATATTAATAGCTACTTTTTGATCTGGCGATACCAAACGAGCCTGAGGGCTAGCAGAGTCGGTTGCTTGATTCAATAAAAATGGATGATCAAGACCACTAACTAATTGATTCTGAGGATCGGCAGAAATCAGTGCTTCATTAACTTTCTTTGCTTTTCTAAAATCGAAAGCCGTCTGGGCTACATCACGTTGTTCGCCAGTTGTCAGGTTCTGGTCATCAAGAGGTGCAAAATGATCTGCATCAATAGACAACATATGATCAGCAACACTCATACCGGGATGTCCTGTCAAGTTGAAATAAACATGGTTTGTTGGATTAAATAGTGTCATAGCATCACTGTTTGCTTCATAACTGACTTGCCAAACGTTATCATTATCAAGTGTATAAGTCACTTTGACGGTCAAATTTCCCGGAAATCCATTGTTCTGATTAGGACTAGTGTGCGTAAATGATGTTGATACTTTATTGTCACTTATGTCCGTTTCACTCTGCCAGTATGCCATCTCGAAACTATCTGGTCCACCATGCAGCGTGTTATCATTTTCATTTTTTACAACTTGATAGTTTGTCTGATTAAGTTGAAACGAACCGTTGGCAATACGCCCGGCGACTCTACCAATTGTTGCACCGATATAATGATCTTTGGCAATATATTCCTCAGCGGAGTCAAAGCCTAAAATCAATTCTCTTCGCTCATTGTTAATTGGCACATTCAAGTGCACAATACGTGCACCAAAATCTGTCACAGCTAGCTGCACACCATTATCATTAACCATTGTAAAAAGTTTAGCATGATCGCCAAACGCACTTTCAATAATATTCATATCCATATCTCCTTTTTCAAATAACTGAAATCATTCTATTTTTAATTACATACAAATTAGAGGGTCATAAACGATTTATGACTTTATTCTATCTCATGAATGAATTTCTGCAATCCTTGTTGACCGATATCATTAGATTTGAAAATACCGGCATCTTCTAATACCCGCTTAAATATTTGACCAACACTTTGTTGCACAATATTTTCAACATTTTCAGTGTTCACTTCGTGTGAGACAAGCAATTGGTCTGCCCATGCTTGATGTTTTGACGCCACATGGTCAACCTTTTCGAGTAGGAAATCTTCTACTGCCACTAATTCTTTTTTTAATCGTGGTGGTAAAATAGCCAATCCCATGACCTCAATTAAACCAATGTTCTCTTTTTTGATATGTTGAACATCAGGATGTGGATGGAAAATACCATCAGGAAAAGCATCTGAAACATTGTTGTCACGCAAAACCAAATCAATTTCATACCTGTCATGACGATAACGCACAATTGGCGTCACTGTATGGTGTGGTGTGCCATTTTCATCATAACTTTGAATTGACAAAGATGTATCATCATAAACATGCCATATTTTAATCACATGCATGGCAGCTTTTAATAACTTATTTTTATTTTTATCTATCAAACGAATAGCTGTCATAGGCCAATTCAATACACCTGCTTCATCAAGTGTTACATTTGCGATATGAATTTTCTGTTTAATTGCTGCCTTGGCCATCGGCAATTCGTACCGCCCCGCTTGAAAATGGTCATGTGACAAAATGGATCCACCAACGATTGGTAAATCCGCATTTGAGCCTATAAAATAATCTGGAAATTGCGTTACAAATTCTAATAGACGCGCCATGTTTTCTTCATCAATATGCATAGGTCGAATCGTTTGCGACAAGACAATCGCATGTTCATTAAAATAGGCATAAGGTGAATATTGAAAATACCAAGTTTCACCGCCCAATGTTAGAGGAACCACGCGATGATTTGTTCGTGCTGCATAATCTAAACGGCCCCAGTAACCTTCATTTTCGCGTGCCAATTGAGAGGCTGGATACTGTAATTTCTGATTGCTTTCATGACTCATTGCTGCAGCTGCTGCAATGGCTTTAGGATCTTTTTCTGGCTTAGATAAGTTAATCGTTATTTGTAATTCGCCATAGTTTGTTGGTGCTGGAAACGAGATATTTTGACTAATTTCACGCGTTTTAATATAATTACTGCGCTTCGACAATTCAAATAAATAATTAGTTGCAGATTCAGGCGATACTTGATAATACGTCCAAAATAATTTATTCACCTGCGACGGTCTTGGTACAAATAAATTCATCAACTGTGCGCCCAACATATCTTCATTCATTTGTCTATTAGCCAAAGTGCCATTGTTTTTAGATAACATTATTAATTGATCTAATATGTCTAGGGTCGATAATTTTTCCAAATCACTGTCCTCAGGAGCCACCATATAACTTGACTCACCAACAATGCCGAGAATTTGATTAATTAAATAGACTTTATCATCATCGAGATAATCTGTGGCTTCAATGACACGTTTAGCAAATATATTTACTAGCGCACTACTATTCATTACTTATCCTCCTGTATAGCTCCGACCCAATGGGCACCATCCCCAATATTTGCAACATAAAATGATGGTGCGTAACCCACAACTGACTCATATTTTTCACCAACTATTTTTTCTAATTCATCAACTGAATTATGATGAACTAATGCAATTGCACAGCCACCAAATCCAGCCCCAGTCATACGTGCGCCAAGTACCCCACTGATACCTTGTGCTGTTTCAGCAAGTGTATCAAGTTCAATGCCAGTAACTTCATAATCTTCCTTCAAAGACCTATGAGAAGCATTCATTAGTTGGCCAAAAGCCACCAAATCATTTGCCTTTAAGGCTTTCACCGCTACCTCTGTTCGTTCATTTTCAGATACAGCATGTCGCGCTCGCTTAAGCACGGTCTCATCTGTTATAAAGTGAGCATTTTTTTCAAAGGTTTTATCATCTAACTCTCCCAAAAACTGAATATCCAGATGATTCTGCAATTGATAAACAGCCTCTTGTGTCTCACGGACACGTTCATTATATTTAGATTCTGCCAATTCACGACGCTTATTTGTATTCATAATAACGACTACATACTCACCTAAATGAATTGGTACCATCTCATAAATCATTGTATTCGTGTCTAGATAAATAGCATGCTCTTTTTCACCAAAACCAATCGCAAATTGGTCCATAATACCAGTATTGACACCCACAAAATCATTTTCAGCACGTTGCCCACAAGCAACTAATTGTAATCTTGGAATTTTAAGATTATACAATTTTTGCGCCATAACCCCAATTAATAGTTCCAACGAAGAAGAAGACGATAGACCTGAACCATTTGGAATGTCACCTTCAATGACTAATTCAAAGCCGTAAGTAAAATGATTACCATAACCTTTCATAGCCTGTAATACACCCTTTACAAAATTTCCCCACGATGCATTTGACATTTTTGTTTCGTCATCAATGTCAAAACTAATCACACCTTGTTCAACAAAATTTGTCGAATAAAGTTTGACTTGTTTATCAGAACGCGCTGAAGCCACACCGTATGTTCCTAATGTAATCGATGCCGGAAATACATGGCCGCCATTATAATCAGTATGTTCACCAATCAAGTTAATTCTCCCTGGTGAAAAAAACTTATCACTTGGCATATGATTAAACTTGTTAACAAAAACTTGCGATAATTTCTCATAAACATTAGTCATCTATCAATTCCTCTTTTTCTACTTGACTAGCATTATTTCTGTTGTAGCTGTACTACTAGTTACTAGGCCGTTCACTTTCATTAGATGGGTATATAATACGGAAAAATTATCATATCAAATTAATTATGCTCATTAATTTGATTTTTGGGTATATTTTACTAAAATACAAACAAATTCTACCATTTATTTACTATAATGTAAACGCTTACTTTAATTTAAAAGTCTCTCTATACTTTAATGAACTTGGAATTGTCGTCCAATTAGTCCAATCATGTGCCGCCGAGCTCAATTCTATAGCCTGTGCCAATGCAGTTTTTCCAAGTGCTAAAGGACTTAATTCAACCGTCGTTAATGGCGGTATGATATAAGCAACAATATCTAAATTATCAAAGCTCACAATATCTATATCTTTACCTGGTTCCAGACCGTAATTTTTCAATATACTGATCGCTCCAATGGCAATTGGATCAGATGCCACGACTAACGCGTCAATGATGTTGCCATCAGCCAATAATTTAACCGTTCCCTGACTCCCTGTCTCTGGACGCCAATCACCAATAAATGATTGTGGTTGCAATTGCTTTAAGCTCATCCATTCATGATATGAATCAAATCGTGGATCATTTATTTTTGATTTTGAGGTGCCATCTAACTCTAAGACATCATTGTCTCCACCAATAAATCCAATATGCCGCCGACCATTACCATATAGTTCGTCTAAGATACGATATGTCATTTGACTTAATTCTGGATTAACTGCAGTCACATCATCATAATGAACCGTGGAATCAACTAAAACTATGTTATGATTGATCTCTCGAATTTTAGTAATCGCTTCCTCTGAAATGTTTCCTAAAATAATAACAGCATCAAAGTTCCCCAAGAGCATCGCATCCACGCCCTGATCAATTCTAATTATTTCATCAATTAGAACGCCACTTTGATAGGCTGCTTTCTCAATGCCCATATAAATTTGTCGCCAATACGTATCACGCGCCTCGCGAGATTCTGAAAATACGGTCAGTACACAAATATGAATCGCTTTTTGCTTTTCATTTTTTTTAGCTTTTTTAATATAATTCAATTGTTTAGCAGTATCAATAACTTTTTGGCGCGTGTTATCAGATACTGACAATGTCATATCGCTGTTCAGAACCCGTGATACAGTACTAGAGGACACCCCTGTTGCTGTTGCTATTTGTTTAATTGTCACCATTTATTCATCCTCAGTTCTTAGTAGGGCGCTATTTATTATTAATTATATCCCTAAGGCTCTCTTCTTTATTTTACTACACATCGCGATATAATACTTTACTAAAAGTTTACTAAAAAGGTTGCTTTTTATTATGAAAGCGCTTACTATGAATTATGTTAGCTGAACTAAATTAAAGGAGATACGCTTATGAAGTCTAACAAACAATCTATGTCATCGCGCATGTCATATGCATTCGGTGCGTTTGGTAATGATGTGTTTTTCGCAACACTTTCAACGTATTTCATTATGTTCGTCACTACTCACCTTTTCAACAGTGGTAATGCCGCTCAAAATGATAGAATGATTAGCATTATTACCTTGGTTATTTTTCTATTGCGCTTTGTAGAATTAGCCATTGATCCCTTCATTGGTAATGCAATTGATAATACAGTTTCGCGATGGGGAAAATTCAAACCTTGGGTTGTCATTGGTGGAACAGTTGGCTCAATTGCCTTAGTGATCTTATTTACTAATATGGGCGGTTTAAACAAATCTAACCCCATTGTATATCTTGTGCTCTTTGCACTGATCTACATTACAATGGATATCTTCTATTCCTTCAAGGATATTGGATTTTGGTCGATGATTCCCGCACTGACATTTGATTCTAGAGAACGTGAAAAGACAGCAACATTTGCCCGTATCGGCTCGACATTAGGCGCTAATTTAGTCGGTGTTGTTGTTATGCCGCTTGTTCTTTTCTTCTCCTTGAATCGTAATGGTGGTACTGGTGATACTCGCGGTTGGTTCTGGTTTGCTGTCATTGTAGCCGGTGTCGCATGGATCAGTTCTATTGTCGTTGGAATTGGTACAAAAGAGGTTGATTCAGATCTTCGTAAAAACAAAGAAAAAACCAGCTTTAAAAATGTTATGCACATTTTGACACATAACGATCAACTAATGTGGATTGCATTGGCTTATGGCCTCTATACAACTGGTATAACACTTGTGAATTCACTCGAGCTTTATTATTTCACCTTTATTTTAGGTAATGCCTCCGCGTTCACAATCTTTGCTGGTATAAACGTTTTCACTGGATTGATCTCAGTCGCATTATTTCCTAAACTGGCTGACAAACTCAATCGTCGCAGCTTGTTCTTCTGGTGCATACTGACCATGACAGTCGGTATTATTCTATTTGTTATTGCTGGCACGTCACTGCCACTAGTTATTCTTGCAGCACAATTATTTGCTATCCCTCAACCATTAGTATTCTTAGTCGTGTTAATGACAATCTCTGATTCTGTCGAATATGGTCAGCTCAAGCTTGGTCACCGTGATGAATCACTCACATTGTCAGTACGTCCCCTATTGGATAAATTAGCAGGTGCCATTTCAAATGGTGTTGTTGGTTTAACAGCAGTTGCTGCTGGTATGACAACTGGTGCAACTGCAGCTTCAATCACTGGTTCAGGGCAATTAATTTTTAAAGTTATTATGTTTGGCGTCCCATTTGTTGTGATTATTCTCGGTACATTTGTTTTCTACAAAAAAGTCACATTGACAGAAAAAAAGCACGCTGAAATTGTGGATCAACTCGAAAAAACTTGGGGCAAAGAATTTGTGGTCAGTTCAAGTGACAACGACATTATTGTACCCAAATTAGCTATCGGGCAATCAACATTTAATGCGCCAATTGCTGGAAAATTGATTGCACTTTCCGATGTCAAAGATAAAACATTTTCTTCAGGGTCACTTGGCGATGGTTTCGGTATCATCCCCTCTGATGGTCGTGTTTATGCCCCATTTGATGGCATCGTTCGTGTTGCGTTTTCAACAAGACATGCAGTTGGTTTGGTTTCAGATTCAGGTGTTGTTACACTTATTCACATTGGTATTGGTACAGTAGCCATGCGTGGTACTGGTTTTATAACATACTTTGAACGTGGACAACATGTTAAAAAGGGTGATCTCTTGATTGAATTCTGGGATAAATCAATTAAAGATGCTGGATTTGATGATACGGTTATTGTTACTATAACCAATTCAACTGCGCTATCATCCTTGGAGCACACTAAAAAATCCGGTAGTATTGTTGACAAAAATGATATTATATTACATTTATCAAAAGATTAATTTATGTTATTAGCATAAAACGGATTGAACACCTACAACATTATTTTGCGCCAGAAATGTAAGAATGCTTTCTGACGCTTTTTTATTTGCCTAAAAAAGCACTAAGTCGACTAGATTTCTCTAATTTCCTTAATGCCTTTTTTGTATGAATTTTACGATAATTATAAACCATCAATCAAATAGACCTAATTATAATCATTCTTGCATCTCAAATGTTACTTATACCAACTATCAGCAAGCTTTTGATGTGATTTCAACCACTTTGTTGCAGCTTGCTTTGGCTTTGCCCCATTTTGTATGTCAAGCATGACACTTTCCATATCTTCTTTAGTCCAATTAAATTTATCCATCACTTTTTCAAATTTAGGATTATCTTTTTTCAAATCTTTACGCGTAATGGTATTGATACTTTCATTCTTACCCATTGTTCCCTTTGGATCTTGTAAATACTTTAACTTATACTTACTAAACATCCAATGTGGTGACCATCCTGTTACCACAATATCTTGTTTTGTTTTATAAGCTTTGTCAAGTGCAGTTGCCATAGCACCTGAAGAAGCACTTAGTAAGTTCCATCCCTTAAGATTTGAATAACTATCAAGTGTTTTTTGTGCGGTAATCATTTCACCAGCACCAGGTTCAATACCCGTAACTGTTTTGTTGGCTTCATTAGTTAAATCAGCAATTGAATTTACTTTCATATAATCTGGGACAACAAAGCCAGTTTTTGCACCATGTAAGTTTGGCCCAAGTAATGAAATATCATTTTTATATCGATCATATAATGCTTTATGGGTATATGGTAACCAAGCACTGACTGACGCATCCACCTGCCCGTTTGCTAATGATTGCCATAACACAGCATTATCCAGTGGTGTCATTGTCACATCGTAGCCATGTTGTCTAAGCGACTCAGCCAATACGTTTGTTGAAGCGACTTCAGAATCCCAAGAAACATAACCAAGATTGACTTTTTGACCAGATGATTTCTGTGATGTTACCGCATTGACAACACCACCGCCAATCATAATGAGTGCTGTGGCCAAAATTGCCCAGCGACGCCAAGGGCGTGTTGCTACCTTTTGTCCCGGTTTGGTGTTTAGCTTTTGCGTGAAACGATCAATAATAATAGCTAAAATAACTAATCCAAGGCCATTGACAAAACCTGAACCAACATCTGCACGCTGTACAGCAGATAATACACCGCGACCAAGGCCTGGTGCCCCAATCATTGACGCAGTCACAACCATTGATAATGCTAACATAATTGTCTGGTTTGCACCAGCTAAAATAGTATTTCTCGCATTTGGTAATTCAAGCTTAATCAATTTTTGCCAAGTTGTCGATCCAAAAGAATCAGCGGCTTCAACTAATGCCACAGGTACTTGTCGAATACCTAAATCAGTCATTCTCACCATTGGTGGTAATGCGAATATAATTGAAGCGAATACGCCAGGTACCACACCTATACCAAAGAAGGCAACAGCAGGAATTAAATAAACAAAGCCAGGCATTGTCTGCATGAAATCCAAAATTGGTTTAACAATTGCGGCAGTTTTTGGCGATTTAGCAGTAATAATTCCTAATGGAATACCAATTACAAGAGAAATAACAGACGCCATAATAACCAATGTCACGGTACTCATCAAGTCCGACCATAAATTTTGATTGGCAATTAATGCCAAACCAATTAAGGTGAATAAGGGAAAACCATATTTTTTAGGTGTTGTTAAAATAGCTATAACTGTTAATCCAGCAATCATCAATGGCATTGGTATTGCTGTCAAGCCATTGGTTAGGCCATCCATGATACTTTGACCACTTCTTTGCATCAAATTAAATAGTCCAGATAAATGAGTTGTCAGCCAGTTGACGCCCTCACTTATCCAACTCTCTAATGGTACTTTAGGTAAATTAGGCATCGGTTTCATCTCCTTCCGTATCGGCTAATGCTTCCAAAACAGAACCTCGAATGATAACACCTCTTGCATGTTTATTGGCGTCAACAACTGCTACCGGCGTTTGTGCATCATAAATAATTGGCATAATATCAGCAACTAGTGTGTCTAAATCAACTGTTGGCATTTGCATAACAGCTTGTGATAGTGGCGTTTGATTTCGCCGTGCCTTCGCCGCTTCATCCGATGATAGGTAGCCAAGCATCTCTCGTTTACGGTTCACGGCAACTAATCCTGATACTTCTTCGTCTGCCATCTTTCGTAAAGCAACTGTTGGACCATCCACATCAATATTTGTTGTTAAAGCCGGAATCATAATACTTTCTGCAGTCAAAACCTTCGAACGATCAACGCCACCAATAAAGGACTTCACATACTCATTAGCAGGATGCGTTAAAATTTCTTCTCCTGTCCCAATTTGTTGCAATTCACCATCCTTCATAATGGCAATATGATCACCAATATGTAAAGCTTCATTTAAATCATGTGTAATAAAAATGATTGTTTTTTGAACATTTGCTTGTAATTCTAGCAATTCATCTTGCATTTCACCACGTACTAATGGATCAAGAGCCGAAAAAGCCTCGTCCATTAATAAAATGTCTGGGTCGTTTGTTAACGCACGCGCAAGTCCCACTCGTTGTTGCATGCCACCTGACAGTTGACTAGGATATTGATCTTTATAACTTAACAATTTAGCATTGTCTAGTGCATGTTCTGCACGTTTACGGCGTTCTTCCTTATTAACACCTTGTATTTCTAAGCCATATTCAGTGTTTTCTAGTAATGTACGGTGTGGAAAAAGACCAAAATTCTGAAACACCATGCTCATTTTTTGACGCCGTATTTCTAACATCTGTTTTTTATTAAATTTAGTGATCTCTTCACCATCAATGAACAGTTGTCCTTGAGTTGGTTCAATCAAGCGATTTAACAGTCTGATTAATGTTGATTTACCTGAACCTGATAGTCCCATAATAACGAATATTTCGCCTTCGTCAATACTCATGTTGATGTCGTATACACCAACTGTGCTGCCAGTTTTTTCAACAATTTCATCTTTACTTTTATGTTGTTTTACCATCTTCAGCGCCGCTTTGGGTCGCTTTCCGAATATTTTTGTGAGATGTTTAATCTCTACTTTAGCCATGAAGCCCTCCATTTGTTGAAAATAAATTAAGTAACCCGCTTTTTTAACAGTTTTAACTTATTTTCATTGACTACGCTCACTATTTATCTTATACTTCTTAGTGACAACTTATTAAAAAAAAAGAATTGTCACTAAGTGATGTCTTCTATTTTGTCACAAGTTGTCACTTTTGTCAAACCAACACCTGCTTTTGGAGAATGCCATGCAAACAATCAGAGAACCAAGATACCGCAAAATAGCGTATCAAATCGCGCAAAAAATAGCCGACAACGAATATGCTGTTGGTAGCAAACTACATGCTAGATCAACGTTATCCGTCGCCTTTGGTGTATCATCTGAAACAGCACGTAAAGCTGTCAGTATTCTAGCAGACCTTCAGATTGTTAAACTGATACATGGCAGTGGTGTTGAAGTTCTGTCTCGCGAAAAAGCCAAGGCATTTTTAAATCAAGCACAGACGACATCTGACATTCAAACAATTCACAAACAAATAAACGATCTCATTACCAATCAAAAACAAGAAATTAAATCAATGGAAAATGCTTTAACATTGTTACTTGAACAAAGTCAACGTGTTCAGCGTCATAGCCCACTGAGTCCATATGAGTTAGCATTAAGTGATGATAGCCCCAAATTTGGTCAATCTATTGGTACGCTTACCTTATGGCAGAGTACTGGTACAACGATTGTTGCTTTATTACATGATGATGAGCTGGTTGTATCTCCTGGCCCTTACGCCGTTATTGAACGTGGAGATACCTTATATTTTGTTGGGAATGAAACTGCTGTTCAAGCTGTTCAAAACTTTTTTTATCATTAATAACTACCTAAAAAGCTGCTGTTAGTCTTTATCTAACAGCAGTTTTTTATTGTTGACAAGGCGTTGTTTTAATTGTAAACTTATATAAATAAAAAAGTTTACAAAAGGAAGAAACATGAAAACACAAAAACTAACGTTTACCGTGGTAATGATTGCCCTGCTTGTTGTCATGGCCTATGTACCTACAATACCACTTGGAATTGTACCAATTACGATTCAAAATATTGGCATCATGTTAGCTGGTGCTCTATTAGGGTGGCGCAATGGCTTTCTAGCTATCATTGTATGGTTGTTTTTAGCTGCAATAGGTTTGCCTGTTTTGACTGGTGGTGCTGGTGGTTTACCAGCATTTTTCAGTGCAACAGCAGGCTATCTTTGGGCATATCCATTCGCTGCCTTACTTATTGGATTGACGATAACTTATCTTGATCATTTAAATTATACAAATTTTTTCACAATGTTTTTAACTATTTTAATATTTGGTGTTGTTTTAATTGATATTTCTGGTGCTTTTGGTTTGCACATTGTGACACATATGCCATTAACTAAGGCACTCACTTTCCAATTGGCATTCATTCCTGGTGACATTATCAAAGCTGTTATAGCAACCATAATAACACTCACATTGCGTCGCCGTTTTCGTATTTTATATCATGTCTGAAATTTTTGGACTTTCTCTTGATGAAGCTGGTCGCTGTCAACACTGGCATCAATCTTGTGATGTCATTGCTAATATGTGCCAACAATGTCAGAGATATTTTGCCTGCGCACTTTGTCACGATTCATTGATAACTCATACATTTCAGCCCATGCACATGTCACAGATAAGCGTCATGTGTGGCATCTGTCAATTAGAAATGACAGGCGATACCTATATTTCATGTATAAGATGTCCCAGATGTCAACATGAATTTAATCCGCGTTGTCATTTGCATCATGATATTTATTTTTGTTAAGATCAATAGCAGAGAATAATACAAAAAACCATTAGTAATTAATTTACCAATGGTTTTTTCATTATTATTAATATTTTTCTGCTAATGAAACAGTGTTTTCTAATAACGTTGCAATTGTCATTGGCCCAACACCACCGGGTACTGGCGTGATGTAACTTGCAACGCCTTGTGCTGATTCAAAGTCAACATCCCCAACTGCTTTTCCGTTAACATAATTCATACCGACATCAACGACAACAGCACCAGATTTTAAATCTGCTCCCGAAATAAAGTGTGGTATACCGACACCAACGACAACAATATCTGCCATCTTCAATTGCGCCTTTAACATGGCTTCAGGCGTATAACGATGCGCTAATGTGACTGTTGCATCTGCATTTGTTAATAACGCAAACATTGGTCGACCAAATAACTGAGAGCGTCCGATAACAACAGCACTTTTACGAAACATTTCAATATTATAATGATGTAACAGTGTCATCACACCTTGTGGTGTTGCAGCAACGGTATAATCTTCTAGTGCATCACCAAACAACATACCCTGCACGGTAGCGCCTAGTCCATCAGCGTCTTTATGTGGCGCCACGGCAGAAAAAATTTCACGTTCTTTCACACCTTTAGCCAGTGGACTTTGAACCAAAATACCGGTAACATGCTCATCTGCATTAAGCTCTTCAACTAGTTTAATCACACTTGCCGTTGTCGCATTTTCATCAGTTGGAATATCTAGTGTTGTGATACCTAATGCCGCTGCTTTTTTGGATTTCATACCAACATATAAACGACTACCATCATTTTTGGGATCGTAAATGACAGCAAGAGTCACCGGTTTATTCAACCGCGAAACACGTTCAGCAGTTTTTTCGTTTGTAATTTTGGCTACTGCTGCACCATCGAGTATTTCAGTCATTAAAAAGCTCCTTCGCTTGATCGTCGTTTTATGTTATATTCTTCTTAACAAAATAAATTTATTGGAGCTCACATGTCATATAATCGTATCAGCTGGGATCAATACTTTATCGCGCAAGCTGCCATCTTGTCCACGCGTTCAACCTGTACCCGTTTACACGTTGGTGCCGTCATTGTTCAAAATAACCGTATCATTTCTAGTGGCTATAATGGTTCTGTATCTGGTACCCCTCACTGTACAGATGTCGGTGATTTAATCGTGGATGGTCATTGTATTCGCGCTGTACATGCTGAACAAAATGCCTTAATGCAGGCAGCCCAGATGGGAATCAGTGTTGATGGCGCAGAAGTATATGTTACTGATGTACCCTGTGTCCATTGCACCAAATTATTGTTACAGGCTGGCATACAAAAAATAAACTTTATGCGTGATTATCATAATGATTCTTTTGCTGAAGAATTATTGGCACAAAAACACGTTATTTTAAAGCAAGTCCCTTTTTCAGAGCAAACTGCTTCACAAATTGATTTGCATCAATTTATTTCCTATGAATGATCTGACAAAAAAACAACTATTTATCAGTTAATAACGAACTATATTTTATTTTATCATAGTTTATTGGTTTATAAAACGAATGTCATAAATTGGTACATTTTAATAGACAGCTATACGGCTTTTAGATTTGATATTAATCATATGAAAAATCAGTGCGAAACTAGCATTATATAATATCTTTCAGCCTTGCTTATTAAACTAATTTTCGTTAGTATTTAAAGTAAGGAAATTTCGAAAGGAAATGCGCAAATGTCACATTTGCGCGCTAATAATTATGTCAAAAAATGAACAACAATATCTTGATCTTGCAAAAAAAGTACTTGATGAAGGCACCCAAAAAGGAGATCGTACAGGAACTGGCACACATTCTTTGTTCGGTACACAGATGCGGTTCGATCTTCAGGAAGGCTTTCCACTACTTACAACTAAAAAGGTTTACTTTGGCCTCATTAAATCAGAATTACTTTGGTTTCTACGTGGGGACAACAACATTCGTTTCTTACTACAGCACAATAACCATATATGGGATGAGTGGGCATTTAAAAATTGGATAGAATCTGACCAATACACAGGTCCTGACATGACTAATTTTGGTCATCGTGCCCAAAAAGATACGGCGTTCGCTCTCGCATATAAAGAACAAAAAGACATTTTTGTTGACAAAATATTAAACGATGATGAGTTCATGGAAACATTTGGTTATGTCGGTGATGTTTATGGTAAATTATGGCGTAACTGGGAAACATCTTCTTTAACTGCCGATACAGATACCATCGACCAAGTAAGTCGCCTAGTTGAGCAGATTAAAACTAACCCTGACTCACGCCGACTCATTCTAACCGCTTGGAACGCCGAAAAAACACCCCAAGCACCTTTACCTTCTTGCCATGTATTAAGTCAATTCTACGTAGCTGACGGAAAACTCAGTGTCCAATTATATCAACGCTCTGGTGATTTTTTTCTAGGTGTGCCTTTTAATATTGCCTCGTATTCACTATTGTTGCATATGGTAGCGGCTCAAACTGGTTATGAAGTTGGTGATTTCGTTCATACTATCGGTGACACACATATTTATAATAATCACACTGAGCAAATCACTGAACAACTCTCACGTCCAATGCACAAGCTGCCAAAACTTTGGTTGAATCCTGAAGTTAAATCCTTATTTGACTACACCATGGATGATATCAAAGTATTAGACTACGAAAGCGAACCAGCAATCAAAGCACCCGTTGCCGTTTAATGTTTTAAACGCACAACTGAAAGCATAAAAATGAAGATTAGACCACTTGAAAAAAAAGACTTACCCTATATATATCAACAAGAAAACTCACGAAAAGTAATGGCTTTATGGTTCCAAGAAGCCTATACATCATTTGATGAGTTAGAACTTCTTTATGAACGACACGTACTTGACCAGACTGAGCGACGTTTTGTTGTTGAAGATGATAAACAATTTATCGGTGTTGTTGAATTAATGTATATTGATGGCCTTCATCGACATACCGAAATACAAATTATTATTCATCCAGATCATCAAGGAAATGGCTATGCTCAAATGGCAATCAAAGCGGGAACTGAGTATGCTTTCAAAGTTCTGAACATGCACAAAGTTTATTTATATGTTGATGTTGATAATGATGCAGCAATTCATATTTATAAAAAAATTGGTTTTATTGAAGAAGGTATCCTTCGTGGCCACTTCTTTGCTGAAGGTAAATACCATGATAGTATGATGATGGGAATGCTTGTGACTGAGTTTATAAGTTGAAATAACTGAAGGGCGACACAATAGATAACTATTGTATCGCTTTTTTGATAGTCTATTTGAAATTGAAATTCTATATTAAGATAAAATTTCTTTTAAGCGCATGGCCATTTGCCACCAATCGATATCAAATTGATCACGATAACCAATTAAAGGGCTAGATGGTTTTGGTAACGGTAAAAAATGTTTGATTCGCACATTTTTCTCAGATAACGTCAATGATTCTTTATATTTTTCTGGTACCTGCCAATGATCTAAAAATGAGATATTTTCTTGATAATTGTATTCATGTGGCAGAATTAGAATATTTGGATTGAACTTTTGATTAATCAATTCTTGATCTGGGAAATGACTAAATTGACCATCATTGATATTATTGACGAGTTCATCAATTGTCCAATGCTGTGCGTACTGTTTATTATTGTATAGTAGTACCCCAGAATTAATATACTTTGAAGAATCAACAATATTATACGTGTCATTATATTGCTTCAATATTTGGTCATCTGCTGTATTTAAATAATGAAATATATCTAATACACCAGCTATTGTCTCGGTTTTTAATTGATTAAAAACATGATGAATGTCTGTATAAATTAGTGTATCTGCATCGAGATAAAGCATTTTATCAAATTCTTGAAATTCTATTGGTATGCCCAACCTTAAAAAAGTTACAGCCGGAAAACGTTCAGAAACATTATTTGTAATGCGGTTAATCCAATTTGGAAAACGCCAAAATGAAATTTTGATTTGTGGCTTCCCACTTAAACAAGGTAACTTTTTTATTGTTGCCTGCTGGGTTTCAAATGTTTTATCAGTAAAAACTAAAATATCAATTGTTTCTTCAGAAATATAATGATCAATAATAGACTGTATTGACACAGCTACTAACCACTCATATTCACCACTATAAGTGTAAAAAATGGCTTTTTTCATTTTAAATTTGCCCCTTCTAATTGACATGCTATTCCATGTCCAATTTCTAAACAAACATGAGTCAACTAACAAAATTTATACTATTTCATAAATAATTGAATAATAATAGCTATTAATCCAAATAATATTCCTAATGCCATAATCCCAGCTAACAGTGTTTGCATATTTTCATATTTATGTCGCACTTTTTTTTGATTTGGCACTTTATAACGCGCATACTTTAATCGCTCATTAATTTCACGCTGTACAGGATCTTGTTGGAATTGCTTATTATCATCTTTTTCGTTCATAAATCATCCCTCCAATACTTAATTAATGATGTTTTGATAGTCATCTATACTACTTTGATTTGCATGATTTTGTTGTAATATTAAAGCGTCCGATAACATTTGTCGATTACTCATGTATTTCAGAACCGAATTAACTAACTCACTACTATTATTTGTTGTAAATATATGTTCTGGTAATGTGAATTCTTGATTATGACTCGTATTGTCAAAAGTCAAAATTAATAAATTATTCAAAAATGCTCGGCGCACAGCAGACATTATTTCCATATCATGATTAATATCTAAGTAAAAAGCACAGGTTGTCAGTAATTCATCTATAACATGATATTCAATATTAGGGTATAATGTCACATTTTGATACTTCATCAATCGCATTAGTTTACTTGACATTTCAGTCAAAGCACCAATATTAAAGTTAACGCTAGGGAGAGCTTCAACAATTTGAGTAATTTGCTCTATATCATCAGAATTAGTTAATATCAATGCCTCATTTGGATCTTGATCATGTTTATTAATCGGATAAATGTAACCAACATATGATAATTGATGAGCTAAGTGTGGGTACTTATTTTGTACTTTATTGTAATCTATTTTATTTTGAAAAATAATTTTTTGAGTCCGGCCATGATGTTCTAACAAGTTAATCATATTACCAGGTAATATCATATCTTGCGCTAATGGTTCCTGCCAGAACAACAGATCATCTCCCGGTTGCTCTAACTGGTATGATACAAGAAAGGGTACAGACAATGAATTATATAAAATACGATTCATATCATTACCATATACACTTTTTAAATAATAAGTGACGAAATCTGCACGCGATTTAAAAATATATACTTGCTGATTTAAATTTAAAATAATATCTTTTGTAATGTGATTTTCAACAATTATTTCATGATTATCAACACTATAATATGTCGTTATCGTTGGTTGATTCATTATATTATAATTCGTATGCGCAAACTTATTGCCATTTTTACTATAATGGTCAACGCTGCGAATGTGCCCATTTAAGTCTAACCATTCAACTTTTTGAACATAGCGTTTATGAGCAAGATTTGGAACATAAATAATATTTGCCATTTTTTTATCTTCATCATAAATAGTGGCATCGTGATTGTTACCACGAATCTCCCAAAAATTAGGGCAGTCTACTTGATTAAAGTACAACGGACGGCCAACTTGCTCGTATATTTTTGTATAATATGAAAAAGGAGAACTGACATGATCTGGTAAAAAACCATCTTCTGTCACAACTACAGTTGCTTGATCATAACCAGCAGCTTTTAAAGAATCATGTAAATCACGACTTGATTGCGTGTATCTATCAAATAAATTAATCATTTAACGCCCTTTCGATCAAATTTTGCCATTTTTGTTGTACCTCATCGATCAAATAATCTTTTGCAATATTATAAGATTGCTGTTCAAAATCAGCTAGATGATGCTCTGTATAAAGTACAATGATATCATGCGTTAGTTTACTGATGATAATACTTATATCATCTGATTTATCATAAGTTATTAGGTACCCATTCTTTTTATTTTGAATAAAAGTTTGATTGCCATATCGTACATCAAATCCAATTATAGGTAATCCTGATCCGACCGCCTCCATTAACGTTAAGCCAAAACCTTCACTTGTCGAAGCGGAAATATAGGCATCATATTTTTGATAAACTTGTGTTAACTCTGAATGGCCCATTAGTTTAATATAATCCTGTGCATGGTTATCGTTAATGATTTTCCTGATTTTTTGTTCTTCACCACCTTTACCATAAATATCAAAAGTGATATCTGGAACAACCTCTTTTGCCTTAATCACAGCGCTTACTAGCCAATCAACATGCTTCTCATTTGCTAATCGAGAAGCCGTTATCAGCGAATGTGTCTTTCTTGCTTTTAACGGTATATGCAACTTATCTAAATTTCCAACAGGAATTGTAACAATATTCGGTGTGTATGCAGTGTATTGATCAAAGTGGCGTCTTAACACTTCTTCTTGTGACTGTGTTGCTGTGATTAAAAAATCAACATTTTTGACTTGATCAAATTGGTATTCATAAAAATTATTCCACAACACATTTTGTTCATCGGTTTGATTATCATTAAAATGTTCAGCATGAACAACAACACCCAATTTTGCTGGCGCACTATATTTAAAAATAGTACTTCCTATATTGGTTGCACGATCTAAAATAATAATATCCGTTTTTGTTAAATTTAAAGATTTCAGAAAATAAGCAATCAAACCATTTTTACCTTGTATGACTTGATTTTTTAGGCGAAACATACTACTTTCGCCATCAACAATTTCTTCTAAAGCTATCGAACCGTCTTGATTAAAAAAACGTCTCTCATACACATATGCCCTGTTATCTCTTGGTGTATAATATTCTGAAAATAATTTAGTATGCGTGTAGTAATCCTTACGAATTAATTTTCCTCGAGATACATATTCCGCTCGCTCCACAACGTTTTTATTTTTTTTTGCAAAATAGGCAGTTACCATTACATTTGCTTTATCAAATATATAACGTACATAACCCGTGTTCTGTTCAATACGATCAAATGACAGACTAAAACTATTTTCTAACTGTTTTAATGAATAAGATGTTGGCTCAATTTTAATATCTGAAAAATATTGATAAATCCAAATAATTTCATCATCAGTAAAACCAATGTTATGTGTTAAATGCTCAATATTATCTCCAGTAATAAGATCTAAAAAGACAAACTTGGCTTTTTGTTTCAAATTTCTAAAAATTTGTGCTCGATAAAGCTGCGCGTACTCAACGCCACTACTTGCCCAACCAATACCTAAATTAAAGCTATAAATCGTCATGTATCGTTCCTTTCTTAATAAGACAATATTTGATGCATAGTATCAATTAATATTTTTTTAGTGAAATAACCTTGACGAATTAAATATCCAACTCGTTTAACATTTTCAGCCATATCATTATACTGCGCTTTTGTTATATTTTTTATACGTTGATCTACCTCTGATAAAGATGGCACAACGATACCGATATTATTGTCTTCAATAAATTTTTGATTGGAAATGCCCTGATTCACAATGACTGGTAATCCAGATGCCAAATAGGTGCTTAATTTATAAGATAGGTTAATTTTTGAGTATTCACGCTCAAACTGATTTTTAGTGTTTTCACTCCATACTAAACCAAAACCGCGGTTCAAATGACGTAATATCTCGTTGTCTGGTAACCATCCCTGGTAACTCACTCGTTCATTTAAATTTTTTTCATCATATTGTGAAAAAACTTGAAGTTTTGTATCATTATGCCAACTTTTGACAAACGGAAAACGTGTGACTGATCCTGCGAAGTTAATCAACGGCTCAAATTTTGGCGCCGCTGGCATCAAACTAGTTGCATGGTCCCAAAGTTGTTGTATCACAATATGATCCATCACTAAGCCCTCACTTTTTAGTCTATTAGCCATTGCCTTCGAAGGCACAATCAATGTCACAGCCTTATTATACAAATTAATCGATCTTTGCATCAAATAATAATTATTTTCAAACATAAGTGGCACAACATCATGAATAAATACTGCAATTTTAATACCTGGATAACTTAATAGTTTATTAATAAATAGTTCGTCGAATTCAATGCCATTCCAGCTCGGGAGTTGAACAATAACAACATCGTGTGCTGAAACACCTGCTAACATACCATCAATACGCTTACGTATTTCTTGCGGCGTATCTGTATGAATCGGATATGAATAAATACCAATTTCATTAAATCCAAGTGATTTAGCAACCTCTGTTACCATATTTTGAGCAATCATGGCTGTACTGGAAGATGATTGACCATAAATATTTGTAATGTGAGTTCTCAATATTTTGTCCTTTCTAACAATCATGTTATGGAAATGAAACTGTGAGTTCACCGTTTTTTTCACGTTTAATTGTGCTTAACATAATATTTTTCAACACTAGTTTATCCACCTGTTTGCACATTTTTTGATAAGATATAATGGTTTCTTTTTGATATTCATAAAGCGGATTTTTTTGTGAATATCTTCTATCAGTTACAACCAGGCGTAACTGTTGTAAATTATCTACCTGTTCAATCCATCCAACATCGATGGCTTTTAAAACACAAACTCTTTGAAAATTAATCGTTTGGGTCGTCGATGCCATGACCTCGCGTTTTCTTTGTAGCTCCTCTTCTACCATCTTTAACAACTGAGAAGCCACATCATGAAAGTTATCGGGATCTAGAATGCTATCAGATTGTTTAAAATTATAATTAATATTATCTAAGATATATCTTTTAAGTAAATTTGATGTCAATTGCTTATTTTTTCGCAAAAAATTATCAATCTCTCGATGCGCTGCACTCAAAAGTTCTTTCTCTAAAGTACGGTTCATCCTTAATAATTTATTTCGTTCTTCATAAACTAATGTTCTCTGAATTCGCATGCTCTCATCAAACTCTAAAGCATTTAATCTTGCGACACGTCCCTGACTTTCTTCTGAGAATTGTGCCTTATTAACACTCGTTTTAAAACGATGCTGTGTTAATTCATGTGGATTTTCGACATTAAATTGTTCGGCAAATTTTTTATAATATCGATGAATACGCTCCGAACCGCGTTTAATGATAATATCATCTTCTAAACTAACAAAAAATTGGCTAAATCCAGGGTCTCCTTGTCGCCCTGCACGACCAGCAAGTTGCAAATCTATCCGTTTGCTTGTCATACGTTCAGTACCAATAACAGCTAACCCACCTAACTCCGAAACGCCCTCCCCTAATTTGATGTCTGTTCCTCTACCAGCCATAGCAGTTGCCACAGTCACTGCCCCCAATTGCCCAGCTTCAGCAATAATTGCTGCCTCTTTAGCAATATTCCTAGCATTTAACACATTATGTGGAATGCCTTCACGTAATAACATTTGTGAATAAATTTCAGATATTTCTACTGATCCTGTCGCCAACAACACCGGCTGCTGTTTTTGATAACATGTTTTGACCAAAGACATTGAGGCATACAATTTTTCTGGTAAATTAACATAAATTTTGTCAGGTAAATCTTTTCGAATCATTGGGCGATGCGTTGGAATAACAATGACTGTCATATTATAGGTTTCAATAAATTCTTCTTCATTAGTTTTTCCTGTACCAGTCATGCCAGCTAATTTTTTGAACATTCTAAATAAATTTTGATAGGTAATTGAAGCCATTGCACGTGTCTGTTGCGTAATATTGAGATGTTCTTTGGCTTCAATAGCTTGATGCAATCCTGATTGTAATTTTGTACCCGCCATAATACGGCCATTTTTCACATCTAGTAACTTTATTTCGTCTTTATCAATAACGTAATCATGATTACTTTTGAACAATTCTTTCGCTTGTAAGGCTAATTCAATATGTCTGATTAGTAAATAATTGTCAGTAGAGAATAAATTCGGCTTTTCGAAAAAGCACTTTGCTTGTTCGATACCTTGATCTGTCAACCAAACATGCTTTTTTTCATCATCCAAGGCATAATCTGTGCTTTCAGACAGCGTCAAAACAAATTGATCAGCGATATTAAATAGATTTGATTGTACCCGAGGTGATCCAGAAATAATCAGTGGTGTTTGAGCTGAATCTAACAAAATAGCATCTACTTCATCCAAAATGGCATAGTTAAACGTGCGTAAGAACTGTTTATCTTGACTAGCCACTAAATTTTCTTGTAAATAATCAAAACCAATTGCATCATTCGTTGTATATAAAATATCAGCTCGATATATTTCCTGCTTTTCTGTTACCGTATAATTATAATTTGGATTTTCATTAACACCCACTGCGACGGAAAGTCCCAACCACTCATAAACTTTTCCAAGTTCATGTGCATCACGAATAGCTAAATAACTGTTGGTTGTAATTAGCATCACACCCTCACCAGTTAAAGCATTTAAATAAATTGGTAACGTAGCAGTTAATGTTTTACCTTCGCCTGTCTTCATCTCAGCAATATTGCCTTGATGTAATACAATCCCACCTAAAACCTGTACATCATAAGGAAATTTTCCAAGTACTCTTTTATCTGCCTCTCTAATTGTTGCAAAAGCTTGTGGTAAAATATCATCTAATTTTTTACCACTATTTAGTTGTTGCTTCAACAAATTGGTTTGCTGTTTAAGTTCAACATCAGACATTTTAGACATTACATTGGTCAATCGATTGACTTGTCTTAAAATTTTTTGTGTTTTTCTTAGACGCATATTATCTAAAGTGAGCATTTTGTTCCTTTCAATGACCGACAAAATCAATATACGACTGTAAACGTGAAGATTTATCTAACAGAGTCCCCACAATTTTTAAATTTGCTATCAACGGCTCTACTTGATAATAAGTATGTTTTGATGTATTAACAAAATTTTTTTTTGCCGCGATAAATTGTTCATAACCATCGGTATAAATCACATTTTTTGACAGACTTATATCACCATAATCAGAGGACACGTAAGCAGTGCTTTGTGTTACTTTGGTTGCATAATACAACGCAGCAGCACTAGATACAGGTCCATAACCAATAAAATTAATCGATTGAACTTCATAAATCTTTTGTATTTGATCTAAAACAGCTATGATGTCATTTTCAACTTGATTATTCATGTAAAAACCACCATATAGTTTACTACTGGTAATTTGAACCACATCAGGTATTTGATTTAACAAATTGTCTGGGACGATACCAATAGTGCCAACTACAGGCTCAGTAAATAATACTTGCAACAAACTTGAGTTTGTTTCGTTATTTAAAATGTCAGATATATATAGTCCATCGTTATCAAAAAGCAATTGTTTCTCATGAATTGCCTCACTAATTTCAACATGATGAAAGACTAACTCTTGTAAGCCAGCATTGATTAGCGCCATACTATAAGCATACGCATTATTAGGATAAATGAATTTTCCAACGCCGTTCTTTATAGTCACGCTATCAATCATATCTTCATAACGATCATAAAATTTAAATTGCAGATACACTGTATTTTCGGGCATAACTGATGCATTCATTTTGATTTGATATTCGATACCATTCTCTAACAAAGGTAATGCAACAACTGATCGTTGTACTTGGTAACTGCTTGATGACAACCACGTGTGCACAAAACTCCCAGCTGAAAATAAATCATTTTGAAATGTAACATGGTCTTTAGTAACATAATTTATTATTGACCCATACATGTATGTTTCGCCAATGTGAGGTTGCCAATAAATAATAGCATTTTGATTAACCATACTGTTATCACTTTCTTTTGAATTCATCGACTAATATTCTCTGATATTGAGAAAAAAACCAATTATTAATTGCGGCTGAGTCATCATTATGTCGTCCAGCAATGCCTTTACTGATAATGATAGCCTGACTATGACTTAAACTCGTTAACAAATCATGATATGCGGTAGAATCGTAATCATCATCTTTCATATAAGCAATGGCAAATAATGTTTGATTGAAATTAGCCTGATCAAATTGCTGCCAAAATCGCTGATTTAACATTTCGGCATGCTTTACCGTGTTCCCACCAGTCATGGACAGTAATAAATCTAACGATGTTGGAAAAATGTTTGGTCTAACTAATTTCTCGTTCAAAGCAATATTGCCCAAGTTCACTAATGGTTTCCCAATAATAATAGCATGCGGTTCTAACTTGCTAGCATAATATAAGGCCCCAAATGTTCCCATAGACAAGCCAGATAAAACGAGCTGATCAGTCGTAAAATTTAAATCATTCATTTTTTGTTGAATAATTTGATAAATATTATTTTCAATTTCTTTACTTCCTATATAAAATGCCCCACCTTCTAAACGAGGATCTGTTATCAATAGAAATGGTGTCCCCATTTTCTTCATCATCCAGTAACCTTCAAATCCTTCGGCTGAACGATAACCAGAAAAATAGACGTTCAGCGGTGGCTTCATGTCCCCAGGATCAAAATAAGCCATAATTTCTTCATGCTTATTGTCAATCAATCGTTCGCCACCTAAAATAAATTGTCCGAATTTTTTTCTAGCCAACCGATTATGAAGATTGCCAACTTTAATATAGCCATCACCTTGTACTTGTAGCGAAACTGCCAAATAATAGGCTGATTTGGCATGACTTTCAATTAATAGCGGTGCAGTCATAGCCTCTCCCTTAACTATCCACTGCTTTAAAATGTTAGAAGTACCACTCTCAATCATTTGTACACTTAACGCCATCATCACATTCTCACTCGTGTCATATTCTAGCCACAACTCATGATTATGATCTGATTTTGCAGCAATATTATACTGCCATGACAAAGTGGATGTTAATGTTGTACCAAAATCACCCGTTAATAATAAATTCACATGACCATTGTACTGGATCTGACCATTAAAATGAGGTGATACCTGAACTTGATTAATATTAAGTTTTTCGCCGTATTGTCCAACAAAAAAATAGTGCGCTAAATCATAAACCACTTTCTCCTTAACGCTCATATCAATTTTGTATGCTTGATATCGTGCCAATAACTCAAGCAGTTGTTGATTTTCAATGATTTGATTTGAGTCTATTAAAATTGTATAAGGATTTGCAATTTTAAAAATCGGTTCAAAACAATCTAATTTATCACTATCAGTCAACAAAATCGCCTCAAACAATGGTGTTCCATCTTCATTATTTAATAACTTAGTAAAATAATCAGACACATTATCATTACTCACAAACTGCCAATCCATTGACTGATCAGCCAAGTTAAGCTGTGTCGCCCAATTAGTCACACCAACCTGTAGTATACGAATGATTTTATCAGCCATTTTCTTCACCTAATATGTGCCGCCATTTTCTGACAATTGCCCCATTTGTATACTGTCTCATTTGTTGAACGGCATACACAAGCGCAGTATTCCAATGGCTTAGTCCGATGAGATAGTAATCAATTGCTTTTTTTAATTCAGATAGATCTTGAATAATTAAACCATTTTGCTGATTTATAATATATGGTGATGCCGATAGATTAATTTGCGGAATACCAGCACTTATGCCAGCTATTTGTGTATAGATATTAGGTCTATGACTAATATCAATGATTAAACGAACATTTTCAAATGCTTGAATCATATCATTCTCTGTTGGAAAAGTGTGCATACTAATTCGTTTATACAAACTAACCCCCACTGGTTGTTGGGTATCGCCAGCATTATCCCTGTCCCCTAGTTTATTTTCATCTGTTGTGTTATCCATTTGTAAATCATTTAAAATAACATTATTATCCAAATGATAATATTCAACTAAAACTTGCTTAATATAATCGTCGATCTTTTCAGCATTATTTTCTTCAGAGCAAGTAATAGATAATGCAATTAAATTATTATCTGCCATGCAAGATAATATCGTGTACAATACAAAAATGATTTCTTCCTTCGACAGTTCCTGTGTGTTGAGTAAGATTGTCAATTCTTTATATTGTTGACTGATGCCTAATTGAAATCTTGTGTCGTATGGTGTAATGTGCTGTAATTTATTGACTAAATGACTATTATTTTTTGCAACAACAATTTCTTTGATATCTTCTAACTGACCAATAGTGTCCGCAATCACAATATCAGCTAGTGATAATTCATCAATAAGTAACTGTTCATTTTTTTTATATTCGTATCTGTTTTTAAAAAAAGAAAGCACCAAATTACTCGGACGATACGATAAATTCAATAATAGCTGATTATATTTTTCATTCGCTGCAATAATTAAAGTTGCATGCTTGAGATCAGACTCATTCGCAAAATGATAATTAATCATTTCTTGTATCAGATCATTTAAACTGTGATATGTATTTTTTTTAAATCGGTGATAACTCATAGGATTAATAACAATTTTTTCTGATTCAGTTAAATATGTCACGCGAATTTGCCAAATACCACTAACATCAAAGTACTCTTGAACTGTTTTTTTACCAGCACTAAAATAAATAATACTAGACAAAAAACCTCTATCATCAAAAATAAGTGTTTTACTGATCTGATCGTCATCAAAATAACTAACACTCGATAATTGAGATTCTAATCCAAACGAAATATTGGCAAATATTTTCCCTGCCAGAATCACATTGACACGAAAAGGTGTGTAGACAAATTCTGATTCTATTGGCCAACTCAAATCATTAAAATCCACAATTTTGTTGTTAACATCTTCTATATTTTGTATCATATCAAAAACTGACCAATATTTGTTTAATGATAGATTTTGTTGATGTAGAAAACACCTTATTTGAGGTGAGTATTCGCAGATGATAGTCTCTGAATTTTCATGCACAGCTTCAAACATCCTGATTTGATTAACAGTGTCATCAAAAGTCGTTGCTTTGCTTTCACCATACCAATAAGGTACAAAATAAAACATAATTGATGCCTCGTTTCTAAACAAATAATCGTTTATTATTCAAAAAATAACGCACTATAATTGTTTTTTGTCAGTAACGCTTTCATTTGATCGATAATATTGATGACTAAATTTACCAGAATAATAATAGATCCTGCTGTGAGCGCATACTGCGTATATTGTTTATCAATGATACCAAAATACAACGGAAATCCAGCAATTAAACTCATGTATAATGCACCCACAAATGATAACCTAAAAACAATTTCAGTAATGTATTCCCTAGTTGCGTCCCCTGGTTCAACATTATCAATATAGTCACTATTTTGTTGTAGGTCTTCTGCAATTTGGTCTGGGTTGATATTAATAAAAGCAAAACCAATTGATAAAGCAAACAGAATTATTATGTATGCTGTGACTCCCAGAGGCTTGGTAATTGCTATATTGTCTAATCCATTTTCAACCAGTACATTATTTGGCAACCAATAATGTACTGCTTGTAGTATATATTGTGGTAAAACCAGTAAAGTCATACTGTACATCAATGGCATACCACCAGCTGGATTAATTTGAATAGGTAAATAAGATTGCTGATAGAAGTTATTATTTACCAAAATTCTTCTAATAGGTATCTGTCTTTGCGCTCTTTGAACGACAACAGTTAAGAGTACTAGAAATACAATACTTATCATAATGACCAACATTAAAATTACCGAATTAATATCCAAACTAGAACGAACATTTTCTAAAATATACAAGCTAACATTGGTAGGCCAGTTAATTATCATACTCGCTAAAATTAATACTGTCGGTCCCCCAATGCCTAATATTTCATTCATATTCGATAACCAAACTAAAAAAACAGCCCCGGAGACCATGATCAGACTAATTGTTGCCATAGCCCCAAATTGTGTCTGTGCAAAAATACTAATTTTCGGATTAATGTCGATATTGCTAATTATCGCAATTGATTGTATAAATCCAATAATTATTGCTATTGCTATTTTAAAAAGAAAGGTACGTTCAATTGGTATTTTTTTTAAATCAAATCTTTTTATCAAAGTCAGCACTCGCCATAAAATTGTTGCTGACATCCATGGGCCCAAACCTAAAGCAAAAAGTGACATACGACTCAAATCTCCACCTGTTGTACCGTTAACGATTTGAAGTAAGTACTGATTATTTAAAAATCTAGCTAATTGCTTAGCATCAACACCAGGAATGAGTATATTTCTACCAATTAAAAATATAAATACAATCAAACTCGTCCATAGCATTTTTTTTAACACTAAATGAATATTATTTATATTTTCTCCCTTCAAAATAATCCCCCATTTTACAACTTATCATATGTACTGCCCAAATAGTTTTGATTGCTTACTAACTATTTGAACAATGTGTCGTTAAAATTTTAATAATAACTTACTTTGTGTTTTTATTTTTTTTAGATTTTTTAATGATTGCGGCGGTTGACAGTACACCGAGACCAAGTAATGCGCTAATATTGTTTGAATTATTTGAATTAATTCCTGTGCTTGGTAGTACAGAATCTTTCGAAACTTTTTGAGTTTTAAAGCTAGATTGTACTAATGATTCGCTCATTGATTCCGATGTTGAATCTGAAGTTGACATTGACTCACTCGTACTTACTGATTCTGATCCGGAGACTGATTCACTTGTACTTGCTGATTCTGATCCAGAGGTTGATTCGCTTGTACTTACTGATTCTGAACCGGAAACGGATTCACTCGTACTTACTGATTCCGATCCGGAAACGGATTCACTCGTACTTACTGATTCCGATCCAGAAACTGATTCACTCGTACTTGCTGATTCAGATCCAGAAACGGATTCACTTGTACTTACTGATTCAGATCCAGAAATTGATTCACTCGTACTTACGGACTCTGATCCAGAGATTGATTCACTCGTACTTACTGATGATGAATCTGAAACGGATTCGCTTGTACTTACTGATGATGAATCTGAAACGGATTCGCTTGTACTTACTGATTCTGATCCAGAAACGGATTCACTCGTACTTGCTGATGATGAATCAGAAATTGATTCGCTTGTACTTACCGATTCAGATTCTGATCCAGAAGTTGATTCACTCGTACTTACTGATTCTGATCCAGAAATTGATTCAGATTCACTCGTACTTACTGATTCTGATCCAGAAATTGATTCACTTGTACTTACTGATTCTGATCCAGAAACGGATTCGCTTGTGCTTACTGATTCTGATCCAGAAGCTGATTCGCTTGTACTTACTGATTCTGATCCAGAAGTTGATTCACTCGTACTTACTGATTCTGATCCAGAAACTGATTCACTCGTACTTGCTGATTCAGATCCAGAAATTGATTCGCTTGTACTTACTGATGATGAATCAGAAACTGATTCACTTGTACTTACTGATTCTGATCCAGAAATTGATTCACTCGTACTTACGGACTCTGATCCGGAGATTGATTCACTCGTACTTACAGACTCTGATCCGGAGATTGATTCACTCGTACTTACTGATTCTGATCCAGAAACTGATTCACTTGTACTTACTGATGATGAATCAGAAACTGATTCACTCGTACTTACTGATTCTGATCCAGAAGTTGATTCACTCGTACTTGCTGATGATGAATCAGAAATTGATTCGCTTGTACTTACTGATTCTGATCCAGAGATTGATTCACTCGTACTTACTGATTCTGATCCAGAAACGGATTCACTCGTACTTACTGATTCTGATCCGGAGATTGACTCACTTGTACTTACTGATTCTGATCCGGAAGTTGATTCACTCGTACTTACGGATTCTGATCCGGAAGTTGATTCGCTTGTACTTACGGATTCTGATCCAGAGATTGATTCACTCGTACTTACTGATTCTGATCCAGAGATTGATTCACTCGTACTTACGGATTCTGATCCAGAAATTGATTCACTCGTACTTACTGATTCTGATCCAGAAATTGATTCACTCGTACTTACGGACTCTGATCCAGAGATTGATTCACTCGTACTTACTGATGATGAATCTGAAACGGATTCGCTTGTACTTACTGATGATGAATCTGAAACGGATTCGCTTGTACTTACTGATTCTGATCCAGAAACGGATTCACTCGTACTTGCTGATGATGAATCAGAAATTGATTCGCTTGTACTTACCGATTCAGATTCTGAACCGGAAACGGATTCGCTTGTACTTACTGATTCTGATCCGGAGATTGATTCACTCGTACTTACTGATTCTGATCCGGAAGTTGATTCACTCGTACTTACTGATTCTGAACCAGAAATTGATTCGCTTGTACTTACTGATGATGAATCAGAAACTGATTCACTCGTACTTACTGATTCTGATCCGGAAACGGATTCACTTGTACTTACTGATTCTGATCCAGAAACGGATTCACTTGTACTTGCTGATGATGAATCAGAAATTGATTCGCTTGTACTTACTGATTCTGATCCAGAAACGGATTCGCTTGTGCTTACTGATTCTGATCCAGAAGCTGATTCACTCGTACTTACTGATTCTGATCCAGAAGTTGATTCACTCGTACTTACTGATTCTGATCCAGAAACTGATTCACTCGTACTTGCTGATTCAGATCCAGAAATTGATTCGCTTGTACTTACTGATGATGAATCAGAAACTGATTCACTCGTACTTACTGATTCTGATCCAGAAACGGATTCGCTTGTACTTACGGATTCTGATCCAGAAACGGATTCGCTTGTACTTACGGATTCTGAACCAGAAATTGATTCGCTTGTACTTACTGATTCTGAACCGGAAGTTGATTCACTCGTACTTATCGATTCTGATCCAGAAACGGATTCACTCGTACTTGCTGATTCTGAACCAGAAATTGATTCACTCGTACTTACGGATTCTGATCCGGAGATTGATTCGCTTGCACTTATGGAAACAGGATCTTTTTCATAAGTAACTATTGTGTCAATAGACAAGTCATTCGGCATAGCACCGTTTCTAATGGTATTAATATCAATGGTATTTCCATTACTATCCTTCGCCGTAATTATATAACCTGGCTTATCCGGAACTGTGTTTGTTGGATAATATGCTTTTGCCGCATCTGTTGAGTCATTTACATACTGAGTTTCATTAACAATTGTTCCATCTTCATTCTTAATAATAAGATTTCCCAACTTTTTATACTGATATTGTATATCTTGTGTTTGCTGAATATATGGATTTCTAATATTATAGGTTGTATTGCCATTAACATATTGAACAGTCTGCCCAACCGGAATAGTGTAGGTTACTGATTTAACACCATTCCTATAAACATCAGCTTGCATTGTTCCAATGCTATCTAATTGTGTATAAATAACACTCGTACCATCATGATAATTTTTTTCATATTTGGCACCAATTTTTCCAAACTGAGACATTGTTCCGTTACCATTATCATTGACATCATCAGAATAGTATCCATTAATTACATGTCCTGAGGATGTTGTGTATGTTTGGCCAGTCCACCCATTTTGGGTAACATTATCAGAATTGTTAATAACCTGCCCTTCTTCATCCACATAAGTTGTATTTTGATTTACATTCTTAGGCACGAAATTAGTGACCGTACCGTAAGCATTACCAGAACTGTCTGCAACAAATCCAACATAATTTGTTTTTAAAGTTCCACTTAATCTCTTTATAACCAGTGAATAGTTTCCATCTATTCCGTCATAATAATATGTTGTTCCTGAAAATGATAAGGAGGAAATGCTTGCTGTACTCTGACTCAATGTCAAGTTTTTCGTTGTACCGTTTGTACTTATTTCTTGAATATATAATTGACCAGATCCATTACGGTCAATTGAGATAGAAATATCACCAACTTTTGTACTACCATTATAAACTGTCAACCATTCAAAGTCATATCTATTCACATTATCAGAATTTCGTGGCATACTATTTGGATATTGCGGATCATTAACAGCAAAACCAGTTGAATTTGCTTCTGTTGCATATGTTGTGGTATGTGATCGAGTGGTAGCGGGCGTGTCTGTTGCGCTCCTATTTGACGAACTTGAACTCGAGATTGATTCACTGCTACTCACCAACTCTGTTGTCGAAACTGATTCACTATTACTTGCAGATTCAGAAATTGCGGAAGCTTGAGTATCGCTAGTTTTTTCTGAAGTTGAAGCTGGTACACTATTACTGGTTGAGTCAGAAGCCGATGCGACCTTGGTATGACTTGCTGATTCTGATGTTGATTCGCTATTATTAATCGACTCTGATGTTGAAATTGATTCACTGTCACTAATCGACTCTGATGTTGAAATTGATTCACTATCACTAATTAACTCTGATGTTGAAACTGATTCACTACTACTGACTGAGAATGATTTATTTTCACTAGTACTTGTTTTGTTGAGTACAGAATCTTGATTAGATACTGTTTGGTTTGGTAAAACAACTTGATCCTTATTAACAACTGTTCCAACATTATCGATGTTTTTTTCAGTAGCCGTATTATCAGTATCCGCAAAAGCTTCTTGCGAAACAATAGCTGAACCACCTATTAGGGCACTAATCGAGGCTACCGCTTTAAATATTGTTCCTTCAGTATGCTTGCTTTTTTTTGAATTTAATGATAGTTCATTATCTTGAGTTGATTTAACCCAACTTAATAACTTTGAAACACCAGAAGTAACCCAATTTTTCCCATCTTTATACATTTTAAAACGAGTCACTAGTTTCGTTTCTCTATAATTTTTTTGAACTCTTTTTTTCATTTTTTCTCCTTTTTAAGTAAAAGAAAACAGTTATTCCTTTATGATTATCACTCAAAAAAAAATTTTTTTCATGATAAAAAAAGTTCCTTTATGTTAAATAAAGGAACTTTATTATAAAACGAACATTTATGACGTACTTTTTTTATATAATTGATAAATATACCTTTTACTAAATTTTTTTACTTAATTAATATAGGATTATTTTTCATTAATAATATATAAGTTTCAGGGGGAGATTCATGAACGATATTCAAAAATTGGCAGATATTTTAAATGCTGCTGTTATTTTACTCAATAGCAATACGCATGAAGCTAATTATTTAAATGCCCAACCTACTGATACAAGTAATCATACTATCAATTTCCTATTGGCTAATATTCAATTGTTATCCAATCATCAATATCAATCCTTAAACAGCCCTTGGGGACATATTTTAACCTGTCAAATTACGAATAATTTAATTATCTGCCTCTCTTTTAATTATAGTGAAACTAGTAATGAACTAATGACAATGCACTCGCTTTCAAATTTAAAATCCATTTCTCAAATTATATACAAATTATACAATGGCAAAGATGCACCTGATACAGACGTTATTATTACAAAATTCTCAGATAAACAACTCGTTAAAATTGAAAATAATCAACCATTTGACGCTACTCTTTTTTTTAACGCCGAAACTGATATTATTAAGGCAATTATTTATTCACATAACGAACAACTGACTTCTGCTTTAGAAAAATTATCTTATATTAAAATAATTGGTGAACGGTTTGCCAATAATAACTATATTAGAGGTGAAAAAGACACGCTCATTTCTTACATAGCAGTTTTAAACCGCGCTATTATCCAATGGGGTTATCCTGTAGAATCAGCATTTCGTTTACATAACGATCTTGTACAGGAAATAGAATTATCATCGCAATTTTTTGATTTTTTTCAAGTCATTAGAGAAGTTACTTGGCATTATTTTAATGTCATCAAAAATTATCGTGTAACCAATTTTTTACCACTTCACGAAAGAATTCGCCAATATGTTAAAGAACATATTACTGAAAGTATGACCCTTGACGATATCGCTACAAGGCTTAATGCATCAAAAAAACTATTAAATCCAGCATTTAAAAATGAATACGGTATAACCATTACACAATTTATAAGGCAAGTTAAAATAGATGCCGCCAAAGAACTTCTAATTGCGTCTGATCTCACATTACTTGACATTTCGAATTTGTTATCTTTTTCAACTACCACTTACTTTGTTAAAACATTTAAAGAAATCACAGGATTAACTCCTAAATATTTTCGTCAACATTTTTTTGATCAACATCTTCATTTATAGTTACGCATCAAAATTCAAATATTAATCAACTGTTCAATGCACAAAAAAGATTGATTCTAATTCAAGAATCAATCTTTTTAATCGTGCAATAATATAATTTTTAATCTAATAAATCCATCTCTGCACCTCTAAGACTTTTGATTTTTTGCTGACGTAATCCTTCAGCATACTCAATCGTTGGGTTGAAGAATAAGCCACGCCATAGGCCACGTGTAATAACTCCCAGTTTTTTCGCACGGAAAGCAACATTCTTTTTGAGTAGTGTCTTGCGCAAATCACGCAATATAGCCACTGAAAACACTTTAATCATTTCTTTTCTTGAGATACGTCGTGCTGTCAAAATACGATTACGGTATTCAAAATTATAACGCCACAATCTACTGTCATCTACCTCGGCAACAATATCACCAGGTTTTGTATTCTCTTTAGATTTGTGGACAGCAATAGAATTCATAACCATATAGCCACGTTTTATATCAGCAATGCGGTTGGTATACTCCATATCGTCACCCCAGATAAAATATTCCTTCTGCGGTAAACCAATCATTGCAACCATCTCTCGTGAAAACATTACGGATACAAATGTTGAATTAACAACTTCAACAGCTGGTTCTTCTGTATCAATTAAATAGCGCTGCCATGTGAACGCACGTGGTGCAGTGACATTCATCCAAGATGGGTTGCCATCAATGCTACCCCAACGAACTTGTGAATTGACAAATCCGACTTCAGGATGATCAAGTGTAAATGCCACTAAATGTGATAATGCATCTGGTTCTGGAATGGTATCATCATCCATTAACCAGACAAAGTCATCTTGTAATTGTTCACCAAATAGACGGACTGCTTGATTAAAACCACCAGCACCGCCCAAATTCTCAGTCGCATGGTAAACAACGATACGTTCATCATTTAGACTATCCAAGTATTCTGTTGTGCCATCAGTTGACATATTATTAACAATAATCACATGTGACAGGTATTTTGTTTGCGCTAAGATAGCCGCCAATGATTCTTTTAATAATTCTAAGCGATTATAAGTCACAATCGCTGCTGTAACAGTTTTTTCAGTCATTTTGACATTTCCTTAATAAAATTCGATAATCCCATTATACGTAAGATAAGCAGGTTTTACTAATGTGACTGTTAGTCAATAATTTTTACCGTTACCCATACAATTTCTAATGTTTTATTTCAGAACCATCTACTGTGTTATTAGGCATTTTCACAACTAATATGGTTATAAACACATATAATAATATCGGTTGCACATATCTAATGTCTGGAACCGGTATGGCCAACATATATGTTGCAGCAAGTCCAATGATCGGCAAAATCACTAATAATTTACGCCACATTCCTTGGGCTACCAACCATCCAGCGATGATTACTTGCATCATCAGATAAATTCCCGGTAAAAACCAATACTGAACACTTTTGATTTTAAACATTGCTTGCCAGTTACCCAAAATCAAGTGTAGTTTACTAAAGCCACCCCAATAACTATCATATCTAAACATTTGATATTTTATATTGTACTTCTCAATATCGCTACCTGTTAAAAAGTAACTTACTGGCACAAAGGAGCTATACTTGTCTCGAATAAATGTGCCTATTCGATATTTGGCGTTTTGATTCCATAGTATGGCTGTCTGTGCTTTATATGCCTTCAAAGCTTTTATTTTATTAGATTTAATTAAAGAAATGCTTTCTTTTTTAAATTTTCCAGTATCATTATTTAATAATTTAGCATCAAATCCTGGACCAAATTTAATCGCATCAATATTAGTAGGTTGATAGCTTGCAATATTCTTGTTATTCATAAGTTTACTGAAGTATTGCTGTTGTTGCAAATTTAATGAACCTTTATCGTGAATAATACCCGCATCAACTTGAATTAGCATACCATATGACTCAGTCTTAGATGGTTCGAAAACATGAAAATTTGTAATTATGGGCCCACTAATTACAAAGTAACTGATAATAGCAATGACCATTATGATAATTAAACGCCAATATTTTTTAACTCCTAAAATAATGATTGTTAATAGACACATGACTATGACAATAGGTATACCATTGCTTCTCCAAAGGCTAATTCCCATCACCGATAATAAAGTAAACACGAAAGCTAATGGTTTATGTAACCATTGCCCATGAGTTCTGACTGTCTGAAATAAAGCTAGTCCAAAAAATACGAAGGCATAGGTAAACAATGTATCTTTAACAAGAATCATTGCTTGCAAAGGAAAGAATGGCACTATTGCTGTTAATACAAAGAAAAGATATCCAACCCACTTTTTCCCGGAATACTGTTTTAGTAGTGTGGCAAAATATGAAAACAATGTTACGTATACTATACTTTGTAGAATGACAAAGCTTGCTGGATTATCCCAAATTTTTGATGTTAACCATAACACAGCAGTATGACCTATTGGATGCCAGTTGTTCCAAGGATATGCATGATGTATTTGATTCCATTGATTAACAGAATCCACTACCATTATACCAGGATAGTACGCAATAAAATAAATAAATATTACTGTACTATATAATAATATATATTTCCAATAACTATCATAGAATCCTAGATGTTCGCCATTTTGATTTTGTTCATTTTTCAATTGATTCAACATGTTAGCAATCGCAAAACTAAATGTCCCAAAAGAAATCAATACTAATCCTATATGACTGATTAATGATGTGTTAAAATAATTAGCTGGTAAAAAAGTAACGATGTAAAGTGCACCACCAATTATTCCAACACTCCAATTTATACTCTTTAATTTCTTTCCGATTTTTATATGGTGTGAACGCATCATAGCCATTAAAATTGCACTAACTATAATAATCTCTAATACTTTATTCCCTGGTACTGCAAAAACAGCTGTTATTATTGAAAATGTAATTTTAATTATTGTTGGTCCCAATAAATTAATAAACCCTAAGTTAGAATTACGAAACTCATTACATTGGGTACTTAATTCATTAATTATTTTTAATAAAAATCCACTTAGTTTATTTGCTATTGGTTCCAAAATTACATGTAACACAATACCTATGAATACAAAAAGTATCGCGACACCTAATGAAAATACAAGTCGGTTTAAAGTGCCATTAATTCTATTTACATTAATAATGGTAACATAGATCCAGGGTGAAAATATTGGTGCACTTTGAAATAAATACGCACCAAAAACATGACTTCCAAAAAAATTTACGATGTTATTATAGTACTGCTTCAATGAAATAACACCTATAAATATAAACGCCGCAATTACTAGAGGAAATGGGCTCGCATCGAACCAAATAATGATATTTTCTCCCCAACTATTTGGACCAGACCAACCCAAAAATGAGAATAATTGATACAACGTATTATGTGGCGCATGTAAAATCATCCGAATAGCATATGTTATTAATACTGCACTAGCTGTTAATAATATAACAGCTATGCTTGCAACTATCGCATTTATTCTTAATCCATACTTTCGAATATATCCCCCTATTGCAAATAGATATAAAAATAAAATAACATAGGAAAAATTCATACCTTTATTTAAGGCGATCATCGGCCAAATAGAAACAACCAAGAATCCAATAATCAAAAAACGTTGATAATCTTTTTTAGTTAACTTAGACAAGAAAGGCAAAACAATTGGTAGTAATATGTACATAAAAACATATGCAGTCACAAACCAATAATCAGAAAAAATAACTGGAAATAACCGCTTAAAAAAGTATGCGGTTGAAAAAACGGTCCCGTTTATTTTTAGTACAATTGCCACTATGTACATAAATATTGAAAATACAATTGTCTCACTCACAGTTCTAACTAGACTGGTTAACTTTGCTCGTGAATTTATCATCAAATATCCAGAAATGATGATAAATAAATCAACGCCGACTTTTCCACTCAGAATCATACCATCACGAACAAACTCAAAATTAGTAGACAAGCCTATTGTCCAATTTGTATGAATAGCTACGTGGTGTAAAATAACTAGCAAAATAGATATGAATCTTAAAATTTCGATGTTTGACAGTTTAACTTTTTGATTATTTATTCTTTTTTCACCGATTCTTTTTAACATTCATTAATACTCCAAAACATGATTAAATTTCCCTCGCATACCATTCAACTAACAAACAAATACGTTCCTAGAATAATAAAGCTTTTCCGACTCAATTACTTAGTTCTTTTTTTCTATTTGAAGCTTCGATTAATGCTAATTCAAAATCCCGCTTATCTTTTGCTTGAACAGAATTTAAAATCATGCCAGAAAAGAACGAAATGACAGCTATCAATAACAATATCATCGTTACAATGAGCGTTGGCATATTATCTACAAGACCAGTTTCAGCATATGGTTGGACAACTCTAATGAAGAACACAACCAAACTAAATAAAATAAATACTGTCGAAATTGCTCCAAAAAATGCAAAAGGGTGATAATTACGATACAAATTTAAAACAGTCTTTAATACCCGCATACCATCACCATAGGTGTCCAGTTTAGACTCCGATCCCTCTGGTCTGTCCCTGTAACTAATCACTTGGTTCTCTACCAACATCCGTTTCTCAGTAGCATGAATTGACATCTCTGTTTCAATTTCAAAGCCTCGTGAAAGAACTGGAAATGTTTTTACAAATTCAAAACTAAATGCTCGATATCCTGTCAGTATGTCCTTAATATCAGTCTTAAAAAGTGAATTAATTAAACCACGCACGACAGAATTACCTACGTTGTGGAAAGGCCGTTTATTTTCTTCAAAATAAGTGGACGATAATCGATCACCAACCACCATATCAACACCATGACTCTTTACTTTGTCATACATTTCAGGAATAGCTTCAACCGGATATGTATCATCGGCATCGATCATAACATAAACTTCAGCATCAACTTCGCGAAACATTCGTCTGATCACAGCGCCTTTTCCTTGAGCATACTCATGTCTGACTACTGCCCCTGCATTTCTAGCTAATTCAACTGTGCTATCCTTGGAATTATTGTCATATACATATATTACTGTTCCATTAATGCTTTGGGTCACATTCAATACATCTTTAACCACCTTTTCGATAGTTTGGGCTTCATTATATGCTGGTATCAATACCGCTAGTTTATCCATTTTATTCCTCTTTAACTTTATTTCTTAGTCCATTATACACAATTTAATTCAATCAGAAATTTTCTAGCATGCTGTTCAAATTCACATTAAGCGTTCTAATAACTAGAATACAATTAATTTTAAATTATTTCACGGTTTTTATCCTTAATGTTTAAATGATTTGTATCAAATATAACAGCAATACACATTGGTACAGCCATAATAACAGGCAAGATATATCGCATACCCCCATCAACTGGCGTTAACATTGCAACACCTAATACGCCTAGAGGAAGTAAAAAAGGCAATCCCCAGACAATGGATACTTTCTTTCTAATCATTTTTACTAATAAAATTAAGCTAGATATAATAAGTAACCAGTCATATAACCATGCAGAGAGAAATATTTTATAGATTATATTATTATTATGCAATGGTGTCAGTAATCTATTTTTAAATTTTTTTGCAAACTCAGAACCATTATAATCTACTGAAAAATTTAATTGTCTCATGACATCAGTAATTCTATTTTGAACCCAAACTTGATTCAGATTCATAAATAATTGACCAGACGACTTTTCTTGCTCATTATCATTTGTTGGACTATAGTATGAATCCACTTGGTATATCCATGCCTTTACATAATCAAATGGATACTTCATACCCAATCTTAGCCATAATTTTAAAAAATTTCTGATACCATATTTTGATCTTTCTTTCAGAAATGTTTCAAATGCTTCTTTTTTTGATTTATTTTCATTGTTATAGGTGTTCCCATAATTGAATTTAACATAGTCTGCTAAATTAGGATTGTAAGCCTCTGTAATTTTTTTTAAGGGCATTATTTTGTTCAAATCATCGTATAACTTACTTCCCTTTAATTGTGCTTCATGTGTTTTTACTGTATAGGCAACTTGTTGTAGTGGCACGCTGATAGAGTCACCAGGTAATCCTGGCGCAATAAAAGCCATTGGAAAAATCACCTTAGTGATTACCGTCATTAATACAATAATCGATATTAGACACAGTAATAGTTGTTTGCTTCTTAACACCACCACACAAGCCAGTAAAACAATAACCATTACGTAGTATCCATCAGATCTAAATACTGATGTTACTACTGTTCCTATTGCTAACTCCCACAAATGATTATTAAGATTTTTATCTATCGCAATCGAAATAAGTGCTGAGAATGACATACCAATACCTATTAAGAATGGTGCAGTTTTATCATACGAGAATGCATAAAATGGGAACAAGGGAAATAACGCAAACAGTAATAATGATAACCATTGAATATTTCTCCCAAACGCAGTTCCAAACTTAACCACTAGTCTAGAACAAACAATTGCGCTACAACTGCCAATCAAGCCAGCATATAATGCAAAAGACCATGTACTATTGTTATTGGTCAATTTCATAAAAAATTTAATTAACACTCCCATAATAGCTGCCGCTGTATATGGCTGGTGATTATTTGGATAAGATAACCCAAAAAAATTAGCTAGTTGAGCTGCTCCATCATAACTGACAATTATTGGAAAAAAAGCCCACCAATAGGGTAACCACGCTATCAAAATGACTAAAAAATAAAATGTTCTTCTGCTTGTTTTCAAAAAAGCATCTCCTTAACCGGGTACCAATAAACCATGTAGATCTAACAAATTTCAGCAATGAATTAACTTGTTCTCTCGAATTTTATGATCCAACCTTTATGAAACCACAATAAGTGTACATAGGATTACAAATTTAAAGCAATTAATGATTCACTGCACTAATTTCTATAGTCTACCCTATAAAACAATACTACTCTATTAACCCAATACATGAATTGCATATATCAATCAGAGAATCAAGATACATAAATGCAATAAAGACAATTATTCGATAAACTGAAAATCTTAAAATTAGCTTTTTTCGGGATCAAAAACAGCCTTAAAAATATTTTCAGATGCATGTCCATCATCGTACTGTATAAATTTAGTATCAAATATTGCAATCTTATCTTCATACCTTTTTGGTATCTCCTCAAATGATTGTAATGAGATTTCTAATTCAGTTTGTGTGTATACTAATGGTCCTGGTGCATCTGCCTTGAAATCAAAGTTCAGTCCACGTGAACTGACATAATTATCAAAGTCATATACGAAAAAAACCATCGGTTTGTTTAGCAAGGCATAATCGAACATAACTGAAGAATAGTCTGTAATCATCACATCACTAATTAGATAATAATCGTCAATTGCAAATGAATCATCTGATAATATCATTTTATCTGCATATGCCATTGGCACTTCAATGTCACCACTTAAATGGTGAGGACGAATCAAAACAAATAAATCATCACGTAGAGATGCATACATTGACTCAAAATCAATGCCTAATTTACGCTCGCCTTTTTTACGCCAAGTTGGTGCATATAAAACTAATTTTTTATCAACGGGCACCTTCATTGCACGTTTAATTCGCAGAATTTCAGCTTCGTTATTTCTCACAAACAGCTCATCATTACGCGGATATCCAGTATTCAATACTTTTGCTTGATGTCGATATGCGGATGCAGCAATTTCAGCTACATAATCACTTGGTACCGTCAAATAGTCCCAGTTACGATTTTTTTCTAAATATTGCTCATAGGACGCTGATGTCCAATCTTGAAGAACTTTAAAGCCCATTTGTTTCAATGGTGTGCCATGCATCGTTTGTATTTCTAATTGTTCTGGTCGCTTAACACGTTCCTTACCTTCAAAATTAACATTATTAACAAAATACTTTGCATGAGCCAAATAATACCAGTATTTTTTCGTCCCTGTGACCACTGGAATAACACCTGGTAGTTCAATATCTTGCAAAATATTCGAGTATACGACGACATGTTGATATCCTGGATAATGCTTTTCAATATATTCGTACAGAGCTCTCGGATTATCATTAAAATCTTGCCCCCAATATGACGAATACATAATAGTTTTCTCAAAAATTGGTTCCTGCAACCATTCTTGGTACTTTCCTTGCCAAAATGAAACTTTTTCACCCATTGTCGTAAAACCTTCACGATTGGTACTTTGACGCATTGTCAAAACTCGGTGTTCCTCTGAATCATCGGATCCGAAATACCATGTTAGACGTCCCACAGGATGTTCCTCTCGAAAAATATTAAATTTAGACTTGCCCCAACGTAACGGCATTGTAAATGGCTGACGTTGGAAAAACGTCAATGTTACTTCCGGATGAAGCATTCGATTTTGAGCATATAACCCAAAACCTAATGGTAACTGAACTTCCCATAAATTACGTTTTAAAAAATTACCTTCAATTTTTTTTGCAACATACTTATTATCCAAACCATCCTGAATAAAAGTAATATTAGCACTACTAGCCAATCGTGCCCATCCGTCTAACCAAAACCTAATTGTGACGTTTTCATCATCTAGTTCAGCATCAGCTATCAATGGATACTGCCAAGAAACTGCTAAAGTTGCAACATGATTTGAAACATGGAACACAGTCATATTCTTTTTTAATGTATGTGGTTCAGCAATTGTTGGTGTAGCCATACGTACTAACTCAAATGAATCATAATCATTAGTATTGTCAGTTGTCATAAACTGCCACCAGGCTTGTCCTGCCCCACCTGGTGTTCCAATATAATTAGCATCTGACTTAGACAATGAATATTCATTACCATTTTTGACTAATTTTAGAATTTCCCTATTAGTCGGATTATAGATGATGATATTCTTTTTAGCATTCTTGATTGTCCAAAGGTAATGATTTCTGGACCAAGTGAACGTAGTTACCAACGGGGCGTTTGCCAAATATGTCAAGCGTAATCGCCAATCAGATGAGTAAGAAGTCAATAAGAAACCGTTATCAATAACGAAACCTTCCGGTCGTGGTTGATCTCCCGGCATAGGTTCACTAATTAGAAGCTCAAGTTCACGATCATAAACCGTCAACTTCAGTTTGACATATACAGTTTCGTTTAACCTTTCCAATTCAGCAAACGGAACAGTAATACGATAGCTTGAAATATCAAAATTATGGGCTGCTTGTTCCCTTCGACTTTGCGTATTTTCAAATCCCCATTTAGCAGTCGCATCTGGATCATACTGCATATCAGCCACACCATTAGAATGAACCAACACTTCCCCATTTTTGTTCACCAGTTCAACTTTTAAATTAGAAATTAAATTTCGAGTAGGTAAATCCATATAACGATAGAATAAGTGTCCCACTAACACTACTTGATTATTTTCTTCGGTCACACTATACAATCGAGTAAATGGGTCGAAATCAGAATTAAGAGTTGCTAAGTCAAAATCAAAATCATCTTGGTAACTACTATGAAAACTACCATCATCTTGATTAAATTGTACACAGAACTCGTACTTTGCAAATTTAGTGATTGCATTTTGTACAACTACTTTTGGTTGATATAACCAAACAGTGTACAGGGCTCGATACCAATATTGTGCTTGATTAAACTGCGCAGGTGTCAACAATTTCAAGAATCCTTTTACTTGTTCATAAATAGTATCCTTATATTCATCATCAAGAGCGATGTATTTTTCATATGTAAAAGGTAAACGTAAATCAAAATTAAGCATCTTATTTAACTGCTCATTTTGTGCATTCTCCGGAGCATCATAATCAGCTAAGCTGCTCAGAATCATTTTCATCCCTTTAACACGATCCGTAAAATTATTTTTCTGTGCGGTCGACTGAGTAATTGAAGGAGCCCCTTCATCACGTTCACGCCACAAGTAGATAACCTCATCAAAGACATCAATTTTTTTTGCCAAAGAATACATTGGTACAACCATAGGCATATCTTCATAAAGCATTTTTTCTGGAAAATACAAACTATTAGATTGAATAAATTCCAAATTATAGATTTTATTCCATGCCGTTGTATCCCAAACCAGCTCAGGATGTTCTCCTAGTGTCGTTGCTTCATAAGCATCATGATAGGCTTTATTATGAACAGTTGAAGTCCACTGCTTTCCGGTACTATTAAACCTACGTACAGCACCACCAATGACATCACTACCTGTTCTATTAATAATTGATAACATATTGTGATATGAATCATCCACTACAATATCATCTGGATCAACATATGTCACATATTCACCAACCGCCAAATTTGTCCCACGATTACGTGCTGCACCTAAGCCGCCATTTTCAAATAAGTAAAGTTCAAAAACGTCAGGGTATTGGTCAACGTAGTCTTTTGCTATTGTCGATGTCTCATCCTTTGACCCATCATCAATTAAAATAACTTGTAATTCATCATTAATACCTTGGCGCAATAATGAATCCAATGCTTCTTTTAAAAACAACGCAACATTATACATAGGGACAACAACACTTAAACGTGTATTTTTACGATTACTTTTATTAACCACTGTTATTGGCTTGTCTAGATTTTTTGGTATATGGATAATTGGTTCAGTCATATTTAAAACTCCTATATCAGTTATGTACGCAAAGAGGGGGCGAGCAATCGCCCACACCCCTTTTTCCTTGTTTTAGACAAGATCCGCAAAATAAGCGCGGAACTTTAAGTGTAAATGTGATCCGAGAAGTAAGACCACCAACACAAACATCCAGAAAGCAAGATTTTGTGACGGATGATCCCATATCCATCCTGTGCTCAAAAATGAATCGCGAACGCCTGAAATTAGATAGTAAAAAGGATTCAATTCAATCAAACGACTAATTCGCGCGTGGTCTGGTCCCAGCTTGGCGGCAATATCAATAACAGCCCCGGAGAACCAAAATACAAATCGCATAATCGTTTGAATTAGTTGTTGATAATCTGGGAACAGAACAGTTATTGTAGCATTGAATATGCCTAATGCATGCAAAAACGCAAGCATAGCTATGAAATAATAGACAAATTGGAATGCATGCATTGTTAAGTGCACACCTGACCCAACTGCAATTAATACGCCAACAGCCAATGTAATAACAAAAGGAATGACGTTAATCCATGTTCGCACAGTTGGCATAATACTAATTGGAAAATTCATCTTTGATACCTGACGCACATTATTTCGAATGCTCCAAGTTGCATCCATAAATGATGTGTTCAAAAATAGCCAAGTTGCTTGCCCAATAACTAGCCAGCCAACATAAGGAATACCATCTGCTACATTGCCTTGACGAAGACCAATACCGAAGACTAACCAATATGTGGCAATTTGCATCACTGGGTTAATCAAATCCCACAAGATCCCTAATGAATGATCTTTGTATTTGGCGCGAGTTTCATAGCGAGCCAAACGTAGCATGACGGGGAAGTATTTTATTTGCTCCCGTAGCACAAGCCAAATTTCTCTCATAGTTTAATTACCGTCCCAAATACACATAAAGATAAACCGCATAAACAAATATGCCTGTTCCAATTGCTAATAAAAGCCAGTTCCACCAAGTTAATCGACCACCAACCGCGTTATCACGCGCAATTTTTTTCTTATCAGCATCTGATAAATGATTATCTTCTACAATACGCTCAGTTAGTTGCGTTCGATTAAAATCATTTTGTGCTTGCTTACGTGCAGCAACATACGATTTTTTAACGTCATCATCTAACTGGTTATACCACTTAGTCCAATTCTTGTACTCTTGTAAGATTGTTGCTGTGTCACCGTACGCTCGTAATTCACCATATTGAATCCACATTGTCTTATCTGTAAATTCTTCAATTTGCCCTAAAGCGTGTGATACAAAAAAAATTGTCTTTCCAGCTGCTTTGAACTCTTGCATTTTGTTCAATGCTTTACGTGTGAAAGTTTGATCGCCAACAGATAAGGCTTCATCAATAATCATAATATCAGGATTTTGATGCACAGCTATTGCAAAGCCTAGCTTTGAACGCATACCCGATGAATAGTTTTTAACTGGTTGCTTAATAAATTTTCCTAATTCAGAAAACTCTGCGATATCATTAATTTGATTATCAATTTCTTTATTTGATAGTCCCATCATTAAAGATTTTAAACGAATGTTTTCTAGTCCAGTTAAATTGTCTCGTAAACCATCCCAAACAGATAAAAGTGATGTTTTACCTTTAAGAATTAAGCGCCCTGAAGTTTCCATCAACGCCCCACTTAAAATGTTAAGTAACGTAGACTTTCCAGACCCATTAACTCCGACGACGCCGACAACATCACCTTCAAAAACATCAAAAGAAATACCTTTGAGTCCCCAAAATTTTTCTTTTTTAGATTTTAACGGATTCAAAATAGCTTGAATTTTTTCGTTACGCGAAGTGCCCATATCATATTCTTTAGTAATATATCTACCGCTCACCTTTAATGGTGCGCCAGAAACGTTATCATTTCCAGGTAAATCAATTTGCTTAGCAATAGACACCGGTAGGAATGGTTCATTCAGTCCACGTGGATCAGTAGGCGTATAAACAATTTTTTTGCTATCTTCAGTCATGTCTTTCCTCCGACAAAATATAAATGTGTGAAAAAGTCACAACACTATATTATACCCTATTTATGAGCAATTAGTCGAACATCGCACGTTGATCTGTTATACATATCATTAATATAACAACATTAAATATCAAAAAATGTTCTTTAACAGCAACTTTCCAAATCAATTCTCATACTCATCCGTCCACAAAACAATCTCTTTTTTCACTAGTGATTCAGGTACATCAATAATACGTTGGTTGGATGATCCCTTAAATCGCAACTTTAAATTCATTAATGCTTGCACAAAACGGCCATCCACTAAGACATCAATTTCTTGCAATAATGCCTTTTTGTCAGCCGTTTCGGCCATTAATTCATCCCACGTATAGCCTGTCCAGGACCAAATATCTTTCGTATGTCCGAACTCCGCACGTATACGTCTTGTTAATTTCAGAGCAACAGCTGTATTCAAGAAAGGTTCACCGCCTAATAACGTTAGCCCTTGAACATAGGAGTGGCTTAAATCAGCAACGATCTGATCTTCAAGTTCTTGTGTATATGCCGTACCGTAATGAAAGTTTTGCGCAACAACATTATAACAACCTGGGCATAAAAACTTACAACCTGATAAGTATATTGAACACCGCACACCTGGACCATCAACCATAATAAAGGGCTTGTAGTCAGCAACATAGTTAAGCGACAAATCAGCTGATTGCCACTCTTTACTCTCTGGTACTGTGATGCCATTTGCTAATTTACTTGACATGTTTTTGATCTACCTCCGATTGTGACATGTTTTTCACACGTGACGCAATTTCAACATGACGGCCATGAATCATTGGACGTGCCTGTGGATTTCCTAAGTAACCGCACGTTCTTTTAACCACATCACACGTTTTTGGATCATGATTGCCACACTCAGGACAGCAAAATCCACGTGCTGTAGGTTTGAAATCGCCTTCAAAACCACATTTAAAACATTTATCAATTGGCGTATTGGTTCCTAAATAACCCACATGATCATAAGCAAAATCCCAAACTGCCTCAAGTGCTGCTGGATTTTGGCGTAAGTTAGGGTACTCACAATAATGAATAAACCCGCCATTCGTGTACTTTGGATAGGCTTCTTCAAATAACAATTTTTCAAAAGGCGTGGGATGCTTACGTACATCATAATGAAACGAATTCGTATAGTAATCTTTGTCTGTTATATCAGCAATCGCTCCAAATCGGGCTTTGTCTAGTTCACAAAAACGATCCGTTAATGATTCAGCAGGCGTTGAGTAAACAGAATAGTGATAACCATCTTCTGCTTCCCACGCTTTGCAAGCAACATGCAATCGTCTCACAATTTCAACTGTAAAATCGTGGGCTTCTTGATTTGTTTCCCAATTTGGGCCAAAGAAGTACGTTCCGACTTCATATAAGCCAATATAGCCCAAAGATAATGTCGCACGACCATTTTTAAATAATGTGTCAACGTCATCATCATCTTGTAGCATCTTGCCAAACGCACCATTTTTGTACAAAATTGGTGCGTTTTCAGGGACTGCTTCTTTTGTTCTAGCAAGTTTGAATTTTAATGCCTGCTTCGCTAAGGCTAATCGCTCATCTAATATTTCCCAAAATCGTGATTTACTACCCTGAGATTGCAAGGCAATACGTGGCACATTGAGCGTCACAACTCCCAAATTCATGCGTCCCTCATTAACTTCAACGCCTTGCTCATTTTGCCAACCTTGTAAAAATGACCGACAGCCCATCGGTGCTTTGAATGATCCAGTTAGTGCAACAATTTTTTCATAATTTAATACATCAGGATACATCCGTTTTGAAGCGCATTCAATGGCTAACTTTTTAATATCATAGTTAACATCTTCGGCATTCATATTAATACCGCGTTTCAATGAAAAAACTAATTTTGGGAAAATAGCGGTTCTATGATTTGGTCCAATGCCTTTAATACGTATCTTAAATATTGATTTTTGAATTTCTCGTTCAAGCCAATTCGTTCCCAAACCAAAACCAAGCGTTGTAAAAGGCGTTTGACCCTGCGCTGAGGCGAGTGTATTAATCTCGTACTCTAATGCCTGCATCGCATCATAGATGTCTTTCTTGGTAGCAGTTTCTGCGTAAGCTTGGCGCTTATCTGCTTGCACATAAATTTTGGCATTATGTAAATGCTTTTGGTAATTCATTTCAGCATATGGTGCTAACAATTCATCTGCACGATTAATAGATGTCCCACCATATTGCGAAGACGCAACATTGGCAATGATCTGTGCCATTTGAGCTGTTGCGGTACCAATTGACTTTGGCGTTTCAACTTGTGCATTGCCCATTGTATAACCAGATTTAAACATATAATCAAAATCTACCAAACAACAGTTCGTCATCGGACTAAGAGGCGTGTAATCTAAATCATGCCAGTGAATGTCACCTCGCAAATGCGCTTTCGCCACACTTTCAGGCATCATCGTCAAGCCCTTAGATTTCCCAATCATACCAGCCGTTAAATCACGAAATGTATTAAACACATGTGAATCTTTGTTAGCATTTTCATGCATTGTTTTATCATCTTGGTTGATTAATGATTTAAGTTTATTTTCTGGGTTAGTCGCTTGCAGCCATGCCTGTTCATCTGCTATATGAATTGATTGAAAAGACTCTGCGGCCTTTGGTGACAATGTTTCTAATTGCGTCAAAATAGTTTGATAAATTACTTGTGTCGTCACATTAGGTTGTGTCGCTTTGGATAGCACAATGCTCATAATTGCTTCATAAACATCCCCCTCAATATTAAGTGATTCAAGAATAAGTGCGATTTTGTATGGTCTAAATTGTACTTTTTCCCCAGACCTTTTTGTGATTGTTGTTGCTACATTAATTTTGTTCATGTATACTGATTCCCCTTATTCTATACAAAATAATATGCGTATTATGATAATTGATTCACATCTTGTGTATGGCTGTATTTAGAATTATGCGCGTGTTAGGTGGTAGATGTCAAACACCTGTTCTATGTATAACTAGGCATTATTATTAGCATATTCAATTTGAAATATTGCCAGTAACAACACGCTACTCAGTGTTATTTACCCTTGTAGTACATCAAATATTTATTCATTATTTTTTGTAAGTGTTGCTGCAAACGTTATCTTAACAACAGTTATCATATGATTAACATGCTCAATACTGCATAAGCATTAATGTAACATTTTCTTTACAGTTTTTTTGACGAATCAATAGGCGTAACAAAGGTAACTAACTATCATCATCAATCTAAGCAAATAAAAAGCACTAACAAGAATTGCTTCTAGTTAATACTTTTTCTTATTCTATCGCTTTACTTTATCAGTTTTTTCACTTGAAAGTACACTCAGGAAATATACGCTTATAAACACTGATATATCAACGTTTAACCTTCACCATGAATCAATTGTGAACCTAATTCATAGTTGTGAGAATAGTCAACTGGAATATCCACCACAACTGGCCCCTTGGTTGCAAATGCTTCATCTAAAACAGCATCTAAATCAGCTGGTGTCGTCACTCTTAATCCTTTAGCGCCAAATGCTTCTGCATATTTAACTAAATCAATATTTCCAAAATTAACACCGGCAGATTCGCCATTATATTTCATTTCTTCTTGGAATTTCACCATATCATAATGTGCATTATCGTTCCACACAATGTGAACAGTATTTAGATTCAAACGTACAGCCGTTTCTAATTCCATTGCTGAAAAGAAGAAACCACCATCACCTGAAACTGAAACTGACTTAGCATTTGGACGAACCATCGCTGCAGTCATTGCCCATGGCAAACCCACGCCTAATGTCTGCATCCCATTTGAAATTAAAAAGTGACGCGCAACATATGATTTGAAATGACGTGCCATCCATATATAATGTGATCCAATATCTGTTGAAACTGTCATATCATCTGTTACATGTGTTTGAATTGATTTAATAACTGTCAATGGGTGATTTAAATTACCTTCAGCCGGTGTGTACGTTGGCTCATTTGACAGACGGAGGTCTGTTTTCAGGTCATGCAAGATTTTTTGACTGGCATCTGGCAATTGATAACCATTGATACGTTCTGTTAATAAGTCAATACTTTGTGACAAATCACCAATGAGTTGGCGTTGAGGTACAAAGTTATTATCAATTTGTACTGGTGTTGTATCCAATGCCACAATATTTAAGGTGTTTTCTTTATTCCAGTTACGTGGTTCATATTCAATAGCATCATAGCCTAAAGTAATCACCAAGTCAGATTGTTGCAACAACTTATCACCAGTTTGATTACGGAACAAACCAATTCTACCAAAATATGATGTCTCTTCTAAGTCACGTGAGATAACACCAGCACCTTGGAACGTCTCTACAACTGGCAAAGAAACTTGATTAAGTAGCTTATGCAAAGCCGTAACAGATTCATCATCTGATGCACGTGCACCTACCAGCAAAACAGGTAACTTAGCTTGTTTGATTTTTCCAGCTAACCAATCTAAATCAGATAATGAGGCGGCACCTTGTTTAGCCATTGGTACTTGTGCCAAAGCCTCAACATCAACTGGTGCATCATCAATATCTTGTGGCAATGATACAAACGCCGCACCTTTTTTGGCCCCATTAGCAGCTGCAAAAGCATTTGCCAAGATTTCTGAAATATTGTTTGGATCTTGTATCTCTGAACTGAAATTTGTAATTGGATTAAATAAAGCAATAGAGTTCGTTGATTGATGTGTCAAACGATAAAGATCTCTTCGTGGTACTTGCCCACCAATAGCAACAACAGAGTCGCTTTCAGCGCTTGCTGTCATTAATCCTGTGACAAGATTACCAACGCCTGGACCAGAAGTCGCAATTACAACGCCCGTTTTACCTGTAATACGAGCAAAAGCCTGCGCCATAAAAGCAGCATTCTGTTCATGACGTGCGACAATTAACTTAGGCACCTTTTGACCTGACTTCGGATGTTCTAATGTTTCAAATAAACGATCTATTTTTGCACCAGGAATACCAAATACCAAGTCAACCCCATGATTGACCAAACTATCTGTGACAATATCTGCACCATACTTTTGTTCTGACATAATAAACTGAGAGACGACGTTTCGTGGGCTAATTATTAAGGAATCAACTGGCTACAAACCAAAATCGCGTAACGTCACTCATTTCCTCCATATTTTTTAACTATTCATATCATAGCACTTTTTACTCATGTATTGCCAATTAAACATTGTGAAGTTTATCTCTATGTCAACGTTTTTTACTTCACAATCTAATTTTTATAGTTTTATAAAAAATAAAAAAACAGGAGACCAGTAGTGGTTCCCCGTTTACAAATAATATTAATCACTAAATTCAAATACAAAGTCCGAGTCACTAATACGAATATCATCGCCATCTTTAGCACCTGCTTTACGCAGTGCATCATCAACACCCATATGTCGCAGCTGGCGACCAAAGCGCATAATTGTAGCGTCACGTTGGATATTAGTCATCAAGAATAGTTTCTCAACTTCTGAACCACCAATGATCCACTGCTCACTCTCTTCAGACCACACAATAGTAAAGTCATGATTTTCTGGCTTAAAGTCATATGTCTTTTCGCTAGTAATCGTCTCATCTACTGTGCGATAACTTTCAGGTGCAGGAGCTGTTGCCAACATATCTGCTGTTAATCTCATCAACTCTTGTGTCCCCTCTCTAGTCAAAGCTGAAATAGGTACAATCATTGGTTGAACCGGAAGTCCAGATTCAGCAGCAATTTCTTTTTGAAACTTTGCTAGATTTTCATCAGAGTCTGGCATGTCCATCTTCGTTGGCACAACAATTTGTGGTCGATCTAAAATTGTTTCATCATATTGTTGTAATTCATCCAATATTTTACGGTATTGTGTATAAGGATCCGTTCCTTCAACGCCTGACATGTCAACTAAATGTAGAACAACTTTCGTTCGTTCTACATGTCGTAAAAATTGAAATCCTAATCCAATACCTTGTGATGCACCTTCGATTAATCCAGGCAAATCCGCCATAACGAAATCTCGTTCGTCATCTAAACGTACCATGCCAATATTTGGTGACAACGTTGTAAAATGATATGCCGCAACTTTTGGTTTGGCATTTGAAACGACAGACAGCAAAGTTGATTTACCTGCTGACGGAAAACCTACCAAACCAACATCGGCCAAGACTTTTAATTCTAATTTCAAGTTCCGAATAATTCCTGGTTCACCATTTTCTGATAATTCAGGCGCTGGATTTGCAGACGTAGCAAAGTGAATATTACCACGGCCACCACGGCCGCCCTGAGCCACCAAAAGTTCCTGCCCGTTTTCAAGTAAATCACCTAATACTTCACCAGTATCTGCATCTTTAACGGTTGTTCCCTGTGGTACTTTAATATAGCGATCTTCAGAAGAAGCGCCTGTCATACCCTTTGTACCACCATTGCCACCAGGCTGGGCCTTGAAATGACGGTTGTACCGGAAATCCATCAATGTCCGAAGTCCCTCATCCACTTTAAAAATGATTGAACCACCACGGCCACCATCGCCACCAAATGGTCCACCCATTGCTACGAATTTTTCATGACGGAATGAAACAATACCGTCACCACCTTTTCCGGCTTTTACTTCAATTTCTGCTTGATCTACGAATGCCATAATATTTAGAGCGCGAGATAAGACATGATTCGACGTGATATAAGCTATTTTCTACTAGTTGAGCCACCGTTACCGAAAAAATAATTGCTTATTTCTAAAAGTCAAATCTCATCGCGCGCATTTTCTCCTTGTCTGTCCACACAGTGGACTTGCGAATAGTTCTAATATTATAGTCTAACATAATTCAGGAACATAATCTAGACAGGGTTAATTCATTTGGATATCACGTCGACTAAAAATTAAAAGACCTAAAACGTAAAATATAATCAAAGCCATTACAATAACTACTATATTTCCAAACAGAATGGTGTGACTACTCAATTCAATATACCCTGCATACTTAAAAATGCTTAACTGATTTAGCGTTTTCACAACGTCACCTTGACCTGCTAAGGCATTAATGAAATAAGCCAAAAAAGCATATACACCAATGAATATACCACCTGCAGAACGTTTACCAGTCATCGCACCAATTGAATAAGCAATTGTTGCCAGTGCAAGATTGGTTAAGAAGAAAACTATACCAATTCGAAACAGAATGTTAAAGCCAACTGTTTCATGAACCAGTAACGCTGCTATTTCAACTGCAATCGCCCAAACAATAACCAAAGTTAAATTAATTACCGCAAGAGCCACCCATTTTTGGGCATAAATACTACGACGAGAAATGGGCAACGTTAACAATGGCTGTAAAACATTGTTTTCTTCATCACCTGCCAACAAGCTCGAACCAAAAATAATTGCCTGAATGACTAGCATGATGCCAACATTTCCAACAAGTTCCGTAGCAACATAACCCTTAAATGAACTCATCATGTTACCATTTTCACCAAACCAACCTTGAAACTCTTTTGGAATTTGTGCCATCTGACTGCCAAAAATTTCCTTAATCGAAGGAAACATGACACCTACACCAATAATTGCTAATAAAATGCCAATTGCCCAACCAATAATAGCGATCCGTTCTTCATATAGCGTTTTCAAAAAAACATTACTAAGCATGTTATTCACCCTCTTCTAGACGTTGATCTGGATTTTTATCAACTAGTTTTTCTAACACAGCATCTAGATCGATAATTTCACGTTTCGGTGCTTTTTCTCGGAGTTCATTCATAGATTGATTATCAACAATTCTGCCACCAACAATAAAAACAACGCGATCACAAATTTCAGCAATTTCACTTAAATTATGTGATGAAATAAGTGCTGAGCCACCCTGAGCTTTATGTGCTTTAAGCAATCTAATAAATTCGCTTTGGACAATTGGATCAAAGCCACTCGTTGGTTCATCCATCACCAACAATTCTGGTGCATTCATAATTGATGCGATCAGCCCAATTTTTTGTCGATTACCTCGGCTCAATTTTTTGATTTTTTTGTTGAGATTAGCATTAATTTCAACTGCCAATTTTTTGATGTTATTTTTGACCTCTGGCGTCCAATCACCACGTAAATGAGCAAAAAATGCCAATGCTTCATAACCTGTTAAATTACGGTCTAAATTCATGTCAGTGGATAAAAATCCCATTTTTTGATGTAGTTTAGCTGCTGATTTTTGCGTTAAAATTTCACTGTTGATTAAAATTTCACCCGTTTCAGGTTTTGTTAGGCCCAAAATCATATCAATTGTGGTTGATTTCCCGGCACCATTTGGTCCGACAAAACCAACAATTTCTCCCCGATCAACAGCAAAGTTTGCATTCTTGACTGCCTCGAATCGACCAAATTGTTTCGATAAATTTTTAACTTCTAACATATTTACCCCTTCCAATAATTAAATGCACTGAGAATATTGTTATAGGAAATAAGTTTACCGCTACTACACTCACTGTCCCGCCTGCAAACTTAAATGTATCACACGCGCAAGTTTTTCATTAACACCTATCATCATTAAATCATCTACGCTTGCTGCTGTTATTTTTGGCAATGAACCGAATTCTCGCAACAATTTCTGACGTGTTTTAGGTCCAACACCTTGAATATTATCCAGTCTTGAGGCAAGTGAATTTTTTGACCTTAGTTGCCGATGAAAGTTGATAGCAAATCGATGTACCTCTTCTTGCACACGTTGAATTAAAAAGAATCCTTCTGACTGTTTATCAAGAATAACTATTTTTTCAGTTTTACCATCAATTAAGTCAGCTGTTTTATGCTTGTCATTTTTGACCATCGCCGCAATTGGAACATGCAAATTCAATTCGTCTTCTAACACTTCTTTAGCGGCATGTAATTGAATTTCACCACCATCCATCAAAATCAAATCTGGCATCTTACCATTTTCTTTTAGTAGACGAGAATAGCGCCGGCGAATAACTTCCTGTGTTTCGGCCCACTCATCTGCGTGATTAACAGATTTAATTTTGTATTTACGATATAAATCTTTATTCGGCACGCCATCATCAAAAACAACCATTGCACTAACAATTTCAACACCTTGTGTATGTGAGTGATCAAAAGCCTCAATACGATGTCCCATCGGAATTTTAAGTGCATCGGTAATTTCCATCATCGCACCAGTTGTCTTTTTCTCATTTAATTGCATAAGCCGGAATTTTTCTTCTAAAGCGATGCGTGCATTTTTTTTTGCTAAATCCATTAAATCACGTTTTTCGCCACGTACTGGTATACGCACTGATACTGCCAAAATTTCAGTTAAGGCAGCAATATTTATACCATGGGGCACAAGAACTTCATGTGGTTTTTGAATATTACGTTGTGCGTAAAATTGCTGAATGAAATTCATCATTTCTTCATCTTCTGTACCCACAACTGAAAATGTCCGTTTAAATTGCCTAATCAAGCGCGCTTGCCTTAAGAAAAAAACTTCAACTGTCATCCAACCTTTATCCAAATAGTAATTGAATAAATCTCTAGGTGTTGTATCTTTAGACAAAACACGTTGACTTTCGACAGTTTCATCAATATACTTCAATTGGTCTCTTAAATCTGCCGCACGTTCAAATTCTAAGGTATCAGCGGCAGCCTTCATTTTTTCAGCAATAGCCTTCTTAACTGTTGTTGTGTCACCATCCAAAAAATGTTTAATGCGATCTATTTGTTCGTCATAATCCTGTTTTGACACCTCATGCCAACAAGGTCCTAAGCATTGCCCCATATTGTAGTACAAACATGGTCGACCCTGATAGCCATTGCAACGACGCAAGGGATAATTTTTTTCTAAAAACCGTAGCGTTTCTTGTGCTGCATAAACGTTTGGATAAGGTCCAAAATAAAAACCACCGTCTTTTTTAACTTCATTAACCAGTGCCATTTTAGGATCACGTTCTTTAGTAATTTTAATATAAGGGTAACCTGTGCCATATTTTAAGCGGATGTTGTAATATGGCTTATACTTTTTAATTAACTCATTTTCTAACAGAAAAGCTTCTTTATCGGAATTTGTGACAATAAATTCAAAATCAACAATATTTTGAACAAGTTCAGCTGTTTTACCATTGTGTTCTTGTTTAAAATAAGATCGTACCCGATTTTTTAAATTTTTAGCCTTGCCGACATAAATAATTTTGCCATTCTGATCTTTCATTTGGTATGACCCAGGTTCTGCTGGAAGCAACGCGAGTTTTTGTTCAATGTGTTTTGATGGATTTGCTAGCATGTTTCTATTATACCAAGCTATGGTTGTATTTGTTCTAAAAAAAAACACGCGTTCGCGTGTTTTTTAATATCATCATTTTCAGGCTTCATGTTGCAAAGCTGCACCGATAAAATCACGATACAATCCTTCTGGACGTTCCGGGCGAGATAAAAATTCTGGATGATATTGTGCTGCCACAAAGAAATCATTCTTTGGATACTCAATAACTTCCATTAAACGATCATCTGGTGATGTTGCTGAAAATATAATTCCTGCAGATTCAAACTCTTGACGATACGTTGTGTTGAATTCATAACGATGACGATGACGTTGTTCAATTTCTGCCACGTTACCATATGCTTTGGCTGTCAATGTATTTGGAACCAACATGGCCGGATAAAGACCTAATCTTAATGTACCACCTAGGTTTTCAATATCTTGTTGATCTTTCATCAAATCAATAATTGGTGCTGTCGTTTCAGGATTTAATTCAGTTGAATTCGCATCTGCATAACCCAAAACGTGTCGTGCAAATTCAACTGAAGCCAACTGCATACCTAAGCACACGCCTAAGAAAGGTATATTAGATTCACGTGCATAGCGAATCGCTTCAATTTTGCCTTCTGTCCCGCGCTCACCAAATCCGCCCGGCACCATGATACCATCGACACCTGCAAGTAATACTTTCACATTATCAGCTGTTACAGTTTCCGACTTAATGTGCTTAATAGTCACATCTGCTTCTTGTGCATAGCCGCCATGCTTAAGTGCCTCATTAACAGAAATATACGCATCTGGCAAATCTGTATACTTACCAACTACAGCTATCTTAACTGACCTTTTTGGATTCTTGATGCCTTCAATCATTTTTGACCAGTCAACCATATCAGCTTTAGGCGCATCAATTTGTAACTTATTTAAAACAACATCATCCATACCTTGCGCTTGTAGATTCAGTGGTATTTCGTAGAGTGTTTCAACATCGCGAGACTCAACTACTGCTTCTGGACTCACGTCTGTAAAAGTTGAAATTTTCTTTATCAAGCTCTCTTCTAGAGGTGCTGAAGTACGCAAAACGATCATATCAGGTTGAATGCCTAATGATCTTAACTGTGCAACAGAATGCTGTGTTGGCTTTGTTTTAGCTTCACCAGCCGCTGTCAGATAAACAATCAAACTCGTATGAATATAAAACACATTTTCACTACCAAGATCAGACTTCATTTGACGTAACGCTTCAATGAATGGCAAACTTTCAATATCACCAACTGTCCCACCAACTTCAACAATAACAACATCAGCATCTGTTGATTGTGCAGCTTTTTTCATTTTATCTTTAATTGCGTCTGTAATATGTGGAATAACTTGAACGGTCCCACCATTGTAGTCACCACGGCGTTCTTTGGCTAATACTTCTGAATAAATACGTCCTGTTGTAACATTCGAATACATATTCGTATTAATATCCATAAAACGTTCATAATGGCCCATATCCAAATCAGTCTCTAGCCCATCACCAGTTACAAATGTTTCGCCATGTTGATACGGTGACATTGTTCCAGGATCAATATTAATGTATGGATCTAATTTTTGAATCGCCAACTTTAACCCACGGTTTTTTAGCAATCGACCAAGTGACGCAGCCACAATGCCCTTGCCCAATGATGACACCACGCCACCGGTTACAAAAATATACTTAACTTGCTTATCTGCCATGATGCCTCCTCATGATTCAGCGCAGCCGCGCTCGTAACGTTTCAGGGGTAAAAATAAATTAGAAAAGCTCCCAAGTTGAACTTGGGAGCTTTTAACGTCTGTCCCATTAAATGGGAGCCCTAATATATGATACAGATTTAACCTGTTTTTGTCAAATTTTTTCAACAATTACTTAAAAATCAGCGTTCAATTAATCTGTCACACGTTTAAATACTGTAATGCTTTCAACATGCGTTGTTTGTGGGAACTGATCAATTGGCTGTACTGCGCCATCAATTTTAAAGCCTTCAGCTAAAATTTGGACAGCATCGCGTGCAAGAGTCGCTGGGTTACAGCTGATATATACAAATGTTTCAGGCTTCATAGCACTAACAGCAAAAATTAATTCAGCTGTTAATCCTTTACGTGGTGGATCAACAAATACAACGTTTGGTTTTAAACCATCTTCGGCCCACTTAACCATCTGTTCAGGTGCATCAGCTGTCACAAACGAAACATTTTCGATGTGATTATTTTTAGCATTTTTCTCTGCATCTTCGACAGCAGTTTCAACGACCTCAACACCATAAATTTTCTTAACCTTATCAGCAATAGACAAAGTTATCGTCCCAATACCCGAGTATGCATCAACTACTATGTCAGTCTTTTTTAATCCTGCTTTTTCAGCAGCAAGTGTATATAAAGTCGCTGTAGTCTGTGGATTCACTTGATAGAACGAATTTGGCCCAATAACAAAATCTTTATCCATTAATTGGTCATGAATTTCATTAGCGCCCCAAATCGTTTCATTCCACTGTCCCATGATAACATTTGTATCATGATTGTTAATATTGTGGATAAAGCTCTTTAATTCAGGTAGTTTTGCCTGCAACCGTGTTGCAATTTCTGTTGCATCAGGTAATTTCTTGGTATTTGTCACAATCACAACCATTAATTCGTGTGAATAGTAACCGCGACGTGCCATAATATGACGCACAACCCCTTTGTTTGTTTCTTCATCATACGCAGAAATCCCTAAATCACGTAAAATATCACGCGTTACAACTACTGCTTCATCAACTTTGGGATCTTGGATATAAAAATCATCAGTTGGCACAAGCTTATGTGATCCACGACGATAAAATCCTGTTTCTAACCGACCATTAATTAATTGTACTGGCACTTGTGCCTTATTACGATATTTTGTCGGATTCTCCATCCCAAGCGTGGGCTTAACATCAACCTCAACATTAACTTTTTTGAACATTTGTTCAATTTGATGTTGTTTAAATGTTAATTGTGCCTCATACTTCAAGTTCGCCAGCGGTGCAATTCCTGTAGTAATAGCCACTTTATCGACATCTTCAGCACGATTTGGTGATTCTTGTACGCGTGTAAGGACACGTCCAAACGCATAGTTCTTTAAAACCTTGGTAATACTGAGATTAACCACTTCACCAGGAATAGCATCAACTACGAAAATAGGAAAATTATCAATTTTGACAACACCCATACCTTGGTAGGTGATATCAATCACTTCCCCTTGAATTTCTTGATTCTTTTTAACTGGTACTTCTGTTTTGTAAACACGATTAGCTTTTGCCATATGTTTTGACGACGTACAACATTAATTATAGTACGTCGTATCTCCTTTTCTTGGGTTTTTAGACACCCACTGTCAACCTTATTTAACGTCGAGTTTTTCGACGTCTGCCACAAACTTTTCCTTAGTGGTATCTGAAATAGTCGCTGCTTCTTGCATACCAGAACGATTAGCAACAAATTCGATGTGTTGTTGCAGATCCGTAAACACCATCGGTGCATCTCCACCATATTCGCCATCTAAATTGACTTTTAACTGATCTTGATCCAAAGGTGTGATTGCCACTTTATTCGTTTTTTTATAAATCATTTGTTGATTGTCAACATGCTTCCCACCATTTAGCATTTGGGCAACTATTTGTAAAATTTGGGCTAAATTGGATTCTTTGATAATTAACAATGTGAATTTACCATCGTCTAATTTAGCATCAGGAACAATTGTCTCAAAGCCACCAACAGAATTTGTTAAAGCCAAAAATATCATTGAGATTTTACCAGAATATTCACCGGTATCATAAGTAACTTTAGCATTAACTGGTTTTATTCGTGTAATAAGTTCTGTTCCTTTAACAAGATAGGCCAGATAACCGTACAACGACTTCATCAAAGATGGTACAGCATATGTGACTTCACTGATTGTGCCAAGCGCTGCAATATTCATGAAATACTTCGACATGCCTGCTTGATCAATTTTTCCAATGTCCATTTTAATGGTTTCACGCTGAAAAATAATTTTAGCTGCTTCTAATGGTTCATCACGCGGTAATTTTAACGCGCGTGCATAATCATTCGTTGTACCAGCCGGAATAACGGCCATCATAGGGCGTTTGGGTAACGGCGCTAACCCATTAACAACTTCGTTGATTGTGCCATCGCCACCAGCCGCTACAATCAAATCAAACCCTGCTATTGCTGCACGTTTTGCTTCTTTAGCTGCAGACATTGGTTCTGGTGTTGTAGCAAATGCTGAAGTTTCATAACCAGCAAGCTCGTAGGTATGCAAAATAGCTAGCATTTCCCGTTTAATTGCTTCACGACCAGATGTTGGATTATAAATAATTCGTGCTCTCATTTTAAAGTGTCATATAGCTATTAAAGCTACCAATCACGTTACCGTGAAACACTATCCTTTCATAAAACTATGTACACAGGTATAAACCTGTATAAAGCGTATGCCATATATTACTCATTATAGATTTCAATCTCATAATGACATTAAAATCATTGGTACTCAACGTCTCGCTAATTCTTCTAGCAACATTTTATTCATGACACCTGGGTTTGCTTGTCCCTTTGACATCTTCATTAATTGGCCAATAAGGTAGCCAGTTGCCCGGTCTTTACCACCTTTAAAATCCTCAATTGATTGTGGATTATTGTCCAAAACGTCAGTAATCCAACCCAATAAGACGACCGGATCACTAATTTGTACCAAGCCATTCTTTTTAGCAAATGATTCTGGTTCTTCTCCTGCCATGATTGCTTCAAAAACCTGCTTGGCTTGTTTTGTTGAAATTGTACCAGCTTCAATCAATTTAATCATACCAGCTAAATGTACTGGTGTTAATTGTGTGTCCTGTAATTCAATTTGATGCTTGTTCATAAAGGCATTCACATCACCAATTAAATAGTTTGCCGCACGTTTCGCATCGGCGCCAGCAGCAACTGTTGCATCATAAAAATCAGACATTGCAAGCGTTTGTGTCAATACTTTCGCATCATATAGTTCAATACCTAAGTTTGATACGTAGTCACGCTGGCGATCTCCAGCTGATTTAGGTAACTCATCAGCCACTTTTTTTATCCATGTTTGATCAATCGTAATTGGCGCCAAGTCTGGTTCTGGGAAATAACGATAATCATCTGCACCTTCTTTAACACGCATTAAGATTGTTGACTTAGTTGGTTCATTGTATCGACGCGTTTCTTGTTGAATCACACCACCAGATCGCAAAACCTCTGCTTGACGTTTTTCTTCAAAAATCAAGGCATTACGAACGTAGTTAAATGAGTTAATATTCTTCATTTCAACTTTTGTACCATATCCAGATGAACCAAATGGCCGAATCGAAATGTTGACATCCGCACGCATTTGGCCTTCTTGCATTTTAGCTTCTGAAATGCCAGTAAACAAAATAGCTTGTCGCAATTGTTCTAAGTAAGCATAAGCTTCTTCAGGGGAAGCAATGTCTGGTTCAGAAACAATTTCAATTAAGGGTGTGCCTTGACGATTCAAATCAACATAAGAATAGCCATCTGCACCGTGCGTATTCTTACCGGCATCTTCTTCGACGTGCATTTCTTTAATACGTACACGCTTAACGGTCCCATCAGCCAATGTCACATCTAAATAGCCATTTGTGCCAAGTGGCGTTTGCGATTGTGTTGTTTGATAAGCTTTAGGATTATCAGGATAAAAATAGTTTTTGCGATCCCAACGAATGAATGGAGACACAGTCGCGTGTAAAGCAAGTGCAGCACGCATACCAAATTCTATTGCCCCTTTGTTCGCTACAGGCAAAACACCTGGATAACCAAAATCAATCACATTGGTATTTTCATTAGGTTTATCACCATAATGTACTGGTGACGGTGACATGAGCTTTGAGTTCGTTTGCATTTCAACGTGGACTTCAAGTCCTATCGTCGTTTCAAAATTTCCTGTTGCCATAATTTTAGAGCCTTTACTATAACATCATCATACGTTCTTGTTTAGTAAAGACGTTTCCTCCCTCTTAGCTTAATATTTCTTAGCAATATTTGGTCGTTGTTCAAACAAACGACTAGCCTGTTCAAAAGCATAACCTGTTTGATAAACTGTTGCTTCATCAAATGGTTTACCAATGATTTGCAAACCAACTGGTAAGCCATCGACGAATCCAGCATTTACTGACAAACCAGGTAGTCCAGCCAAATTAACTGGAATGGTTAAGACATCTGCTAAATACATTGCCGTTGGGTCATCAATTTCTTCACCCAAACCATAAGCCACTGTTGGTGCTGTTGGTCCAACAATCACATCATAATCGGCAAAAACCTTGTTAAAGTCTTCAATTAATAACGTTCTTATTTTTGCTGCTTTTTTAAAGAACGCATCATACGCCCCTGCTGAAAGTGAAAATGTGCCAAGCATAATACGACGCTTAACTTCATCTCCAAACCCTTCAGAGCGTGTCTTAATATACAAATCTTCTAAGTTTTTGACATCATCTGCCCGAAAACCATAGCGGACACCATCATAACGTTGCAAGTTTGAAGAAGCCTCAGAAGACATAATGATATAATATGCAGCTACACCATACTTAGTGTGTGGTAAACTAACTTCGTCAACTGTTGCACCCATTGCTTCAAGTTGAGCAATAGCTGCTTTAACTGTTGTCGCAACTTTGGGATCAATTCCTTCACCAAAATATTCTTTTGGTACTGCAATTTTCAAACCTTTGACATCACCTGTTAACTTCGAAGTAAAATCAGGTACATCACGTTTTGATGACGTTGAATCTTTTTCATCAAAGCCAGCAATCGTATTTAAAACTAAAGCATTATCTTTAACAGTTCGTGTAAAAGGGCCAATTTGATCTAGAGATGAAGCCATGGCAAACAGTCCCCAACGTGAAACCCGTCCGTAAGTTGGTTTTAAGCCCACGATACCATTGAATGCTGCCGGTTGGCGAATTGAACCACCTGTATCAGATCCTAAAGCAAAGGGGATCTGCCCACCAGCAACTGCTGACGCTGAACCACCAGATGAGCCACCAGGAACTTTCGTATGATCCCATGCGTTTGTTGTTTTTTTATAATATGACGTCTCTGTTGAGCCACCCATAGCAAATTCATCCATGTTAGTTTTACCAACAGAAATTGCGCCTACTGTGCTCAACTTAGAAACAACAGTCGCATCATAAACTGGTTTAAAACCTTCTAAAATATGTGACGCACCCGTTGTTTCAATACCATTTGTTGCCAAATTATCTTTAAATGCCAATGGCAAGCCAGATAATATATTAGAAAAATCATGTTGCGCATCAATTTTTTTTGCTTGTAGTAAAGCTTCATCCGAGTTAGTTCGAATGAAGGCTTGTAATTCACTATCTGTTTTTTCAATATTTTCTAAAGTTGCTTGAGTCAAATCAACAGTACTGATATCGTTGTTAACTAATTTTTCATGCAAAGAAGTTAAGTCATTATCAAAAAAATTAATTGTCATGATTATTCTCCCTCGCCATCTAAGATTGCAGGCACTTTAATCAAGTCTGCTGCCTCTAGTGGTGCATTCTTTAATAGTGCTTGCTTCTGATGCCAATTATCTGCCACATCTTCACGTAAATGATTCACATTTTCAGTTACCGAATATGTTGGCGCGACACCATCTGTGTTAACCTCACCCAATGTATCAAAAATATTTAAAATATTATCTAACTGGGTTGTGAATTGCACTAATTCAGCGTCATCGAACGCTAATTTGGCTAAATTAGCAACGTGTGCAACTTCTGATTTTGAAATTGTTGTTTCAGACATTTACTTACTCCTTTAAGCGTGTTTGTTGTTTAACTACATGTACAACGCACATGACAATATATACCTATTTATTTTACCATAACTCTGACCCTCTCTACGCTTGCATTTTACGAATATTCGCGTATAATTAAATTTGTTGTAAAAACAACATGACCAAGTACTTTGTCTAGCGTCTCACCGTCGCTTCACACAGTCTTTGGCGACATTTTAGAAAGGTGGATATTAATATGGCCCTTACACAAGAACGTAAGAACGAAATCATCAATGAATATGCTCGTCACGAAGGCGATACAGGTTCAGCTGAAGTACAAGTCGCAGTTTTAACTGCTGACATTAACGAGTTGAACACACACATGGCAATTCACAAGCATGATTTCCACTCACAACGTGGTTTGATGAAGAAGATTGGTAGTCGTCGTAACTTATTACGTTACCTCCGAAATACTGACATTCAACGTTACCGTGAATTAATCCAACGCTTAGGTTTGCGTCGTTAATCTTAGGATTACATGAAAGCCTCGTATCAAATTTAAGGAGAAAAGACATATGCCTGTTATTGAATCAGCAATTCAACGTGTTCGTCTAACGAAAAAGCAACACGATCGTAACGAACCACAACTTAGTGCTTACCGTACAGCTGTTAAGCGTTTTGAAAAAGCTTCAGCTGCTGGTGAAGACAATTTAGCAGAATTATACAAGACTGCTTCTTCTGCTATTGACCACGCCTATTCAAAGGGTTTGATCAAGAAGAACAAAGCTTCACGTGAGAAGTCACGTTTAGCTAAGTATGTTAAGTAAAAATAATAAAAAAACGACTTTCAACATCATGCCTAATTTGGCGTGACAGTTAAGTCGTTTTTTTGTTCTCTTATAAGGTGTTTTTTAATATAAAACGTTCAAATAGTAACGCTGGTTCTTGATTTGTTGATTTTAATTTCACCTCAATACCCACCATACCCAGATAGCTATCTCTAAGTGATGCGAGCAAATATTTCTTTAACATTTGGTGTGCTAGTTTAATACGGTATGGATGTATCCCTAATTGCTTACTCATATCTTGTTCCGTACCCTTCAAACCTGCAATTTGTAACAATAATCGGAATTGCCCCGTCAGTACCGCATTAATCCGCAAAGCGGGTTCCCCATTTTGTAATAAATCTCTATAAATTAACAAAGCTTTTTTAGATTGTCTTGTCATTACAGCATCGACGAGATCAAAAATAGTCGCTGTTAAAGTCTTGGGTACTAAAGTCGTTACTGCCTCCAATGAAATATTTTTGGTATGTGTTGCATATGCGATCAATTTAGGTAATTCATTTTTCATTGCAGTATAGTGCGCATTTGTTCGCAAAATTAATTCCTGCAAGGCATCCTGTTCAATTTTATAGGCGCGTTGCTGTAGCTCTTGGGTAATTGCTTGTCTTGATTGTGATTCATTTAATGCTGGTAATTCAATATTTTCTGCGTATTTTAATAGCGTTTTAGTAATTTTTTTACGTTTATCAATTTTTAAGTCATTAATAAAAAAAACAACAATATTTTCAGCAATCGGTTTTTCTAATAATTTGACAAGTTGTTCTTGATTTTGAACAGAAATTTTACCCTTAGCTGTCAAAAATTCAGGATTTTGAACAACTACAACACGGCGATCACCAAAAAAAGGCATTGACATAGCATCATTAATAACCTCATCTAAAGCCTGATCAATCAGGTCAAATTGCGAATAATTCATATCACGATCTGCCAATTGAATAAGTTGTCTAAAAGCCTGTTGTGCACGGTAAATGAGAACGTCTTCATTTCCAGTCACGACATAAAAATTAGCTAAGGCCTTATTTTTAATTTGTTGTTGTAGTTGTTGCAAGTTCATGATTTAATTTCACCTCAAACTGACCTTTTTTCCTTGTATAATTATATCTAATCATACCATGAGTTTGTGTATTAAACAGTGTCATCTGTTGATCTTGAATTGTTTTTAGTGTCTCCATATGTGGATGATGATACCTATTATTACGACCTGCTGACACGATGCCTACTTTAGGTTGCCATTGTTTGATAACAGTTGGATTAGAAGACGTTTTAGAACCATGGTGTCCTAATTTTAAAATATCGACACGCATATTAGGATATTTAGCAGCAATTGCTGACTCCCCTGCTTGATTTAAATCACCTGCCGTAAAAATATTTTGACCGCCAATGTTACCATATAGTGCAATGGAATCTTCGTTTTCTGCTTTTCCTACTTGAAACGGATGAACAATATGCAATGGCATTTTTGGTATCATCATACCTTGAGTAACCTCAATAACGTGCGTTTTCTTAAGATATGGCTTTATTTCTTTTGCAAATGCTTGTTGTTCAGCCATACCTGCCGGAATAATAATATGATTAACTCTAATTTTTTGTAGTATTATTTTCGCATCACCAATATGATCAAAATCTTGGTGTGTTAATACAAGGTTATCTATATGACTAATCCCTTGGCTATGCAAGTAATTCACAATAACTGTTTCACCTTTGGTTCTCTGAAAAGCTTGCTCTTGCCACTTTTGCTTTGAACCAAACATTACTTGCCCGCCTGTATCAATCAAAGTGACGGAACGCTTAAAGGGTTCACAAATCAATGTAGCATCCCCTTGTCCAATATCAAAAATTGAAAATTCACCATGTACTGGAAACCGTGTCCAAAGTAACACACTACCTAGTAGCGTTATCCACGACACTCTTGCAACTTGAGCAATCTTTTTTTCTGTTACAAATAATAATAACGCCACTAAAAACAGAATAATTGATACAAACCAAGATAGCTTACCAATAATTAGATTACCAGGTAGTGTCGCAATAAAATCAACGCTATGAGCAAATAAACCAATAATGCTGTTCATTAAATGAGTCACAAATGGTACCGTTTGCCCAATAAAACCGACAATTACTGCAGGCACAATGACGACACTAAATATTGGTATTGCCGCAAAATTCACAAAGGTTTGCAAGACATGCCATGTATATTGTTGGCTGACAATGAGTGGCAAACTGACCGCACTTAATAATAAGTTAACCTGCCAAAAATTTAATTTTGTCGTGAATAGTAAACAAAATGTCATGGCAAAAGATAGTTGGCCTCCTAGTGTGAATAAAATACCCGGCTCATAGATTAGGCTGCCTAATAAACTGACTGCCCAAACGCTTTCAATTGGTATACGTCGACAACCTGCCAAACGCGTCATCATAATTAGTCCAGCAATTAAAGCACGTACAAGCACTGCGGGCTCACCAGCAAACACAAAATAATTAACCAAAAGTAGTGCACCCAACCAAGCAGATACTTCTTGTGGTACATAAAGTCGTCGTAGAACCGCCATGAGAAGCATTAATACATAGGATACATGAAATCCAGACACACTAAACAAATGAATTAGTCCCAACGTTTGTACACCTGGGTTATTACCATAAAGTGATTGCGATGCCGTTCCTAAAATGAGTGCCTGTGCATAATCACTTAACGGTTGCGGTAACTTTGCTGCATTTTGAATGCCCTGTGCATGCCATATATGTAATTGATAGCGACATTTCTGCCAAATTTTCTTTGAATTTATTGGTTTCACTTGCCATGATTTGATAGTTACTTGGTGCGTAATATGCTTTGTCTCATAATATCTTTGTGCATCAAACTGGTTAAAATTTGTTGGCGGTTTAATACGTGATAAGTCGCTTGTGGCTTCAAAATGAACAATATTTTTTTCAGATAACCACGCTTGTTTTTCAGATTCAGAAGTTAGTTTAGCATACAATCTAACAATATGTTTATTGACATCTAAACGTGCATTAGTCATTAAATTATCACCATCAATGGTAATTTCATCAGGTAAAATAACACCACTAATTTGAGCAGATTCTTGATCTGGTTCTAACGACTGTATGCGTAGCTCATGTGCATCATGGATAAAGTAAAGCAAAAAAGGTGTTCCTAAGATGATGACAATCATCATAAACCACTTATTCAAGTTAAAACAAGAAATGACAATCACTAATACTAACAAAACAATCGTTACACTATTGAAGCGATAAATACAGCCACCCACGGTCGCAATAAGCAAACTCACTATCAAAAAGGATCGATTAATCATTATATTGTTATCTTATCCTGCAGTGTTTCAAAACGTTTTGCTCCTATACCAGAAACTTCTTTAATTTCATCTAATTTTTTAAAACCATCATGCGCTTCACGATAAGCAATAATTTGTTCCGCTTTTTTTTCACCGACACCTTCTAGTGTCTGCAATTCTTCAACAGTCGCAGTATTTAAATTAATTTTAGTTATTTCTTGATTTGATTCAGTTCCTGATTGACCAATGGCCACTTTATTTGAGGCTGCTTCACCAATTACTGGCACATACAGCATTTGTCCATCAGATAATTTTTGAGCCAAATTTAACTTTAGCGTATCAGCTTCATGCATCAATCCACCTGCTTTTGCAATAGCAGTTTGTGCACGTGGTGAGTTGACAATATCATACACACCTGGATTTTTAACAGCACCCTTGACATCAATCATAACCGCTGCCTTGGAACTAATTGAAGTGGTGGCAGCTGAACTACTTGTGCTACTCATACTGTATGCAGTTGGCATTTCTACTGATTTAGGTTGCTTGACGACAATCATAGCTGTACAGCCAATCAAAATAACACCACCAAACAATAACCAAATTTTATAGACTGCTAATTTCTCTTTGATTACATCAAACTTATCTATCACGTGTATCACCTCTAATAACATAATACGTTTAAACAGATCATGTCACTAAAAAACACCTAACAAATTATTGTTAGGTGTTAGTTTGGCATGCAGGATTCGCTCCTGCGGGCGACTACTAATTGTCACATCAGTAGTAAAGTCGCGTCACTGCAGTGCAAGCACTGTTAGTCATAGTGAGAAAATGGGGTTCCACAACCACCATTAACACCTGCGTCTATACGAGACTTGTGATTTAACACGGCAGGCCGCCTTCGGCGCTAATTTTTCAAGCGCTTCGACTCATCGCATATAGTTAGTATATCAAATTTTTCAGTAATAGTCAAAAACAAGTTCATCTCAATACATCATGCCACTCATCCATGTCGTATAACCTGTTATAATAGACACATGATAAAATTAACAAAACTAGAAAAACACGATATTAGCCGCGTTGCTAATCCTAAATACACTGATTTTGCTGACATTTATGTACCAGATTCTAACGCTGGCTCTAAAAAAATGATGGCAAAATACATCATTGAAGCCTATGATTTAGGTGAACTTTATGGTGTAAAATCGACTGTATCGCACCATATATTAGACTTTACTTATTTGAATGGTGAACAGCAATCACGGATTACAGGTAAAATTGAATACGATGCATAAAACAAGCGATAATCTTAATTATCGCTTGTTTTATTTTCTGGATCGTCATTCTCTTCAACTTTATTTTGTGCAATCACAATATTAGCCAATTGTTCATCAAACCACTGTGAAATTTTTATTTTAACGCTAGCAGCATCATCTAAATATGCAGCAACTGAACTTGCCAATGCAATTTTCAAGTTTGATTGACTCACATCGACATTTTCAATAATCATGTATATATTAACTTGATTATCCTCTTTTTCCGGCCAAATCAATTTTTTTAATTGGTTTGTGTAGCGCAATGGTAAGTTCACAATATTAGTTTCTAAAGTTAACGTTGTGCCACCTTCGGTTATACCACCGTTAATTTCACCGGTAATATGTATAAAATTGTCATCATGAATATGTTTATCTAATATCATAAAAAGATTATCTAAGGCAATATGATCGCTATCCAAAATAGTATCTTTATAAAAATAAATAGCATCTTCCAAAATGTTTTCTAACGCCTTTTCACCTGTAATTTGCATGGTCTCATCCTTTTAAATTATGTCAATATTAGTTTACCATAGAATAGATATTGAACAAGGTTACAACCAAACATTCAAGTGGCATGATTCTTAAATTATTATACGAAAAAAGCACTATATTATGTTCAGATGACATAGTCGTGCTTTTTATTTTTAAACATTATATTTGAATATTATTTATGTGGCATATGATCCCAAAAATTTTCCTTGTTAATTTGACGAGCTCGAGCAATTGCCATAGCATGACCAGGTACATCATTTGTAATAGTTGACCCAGCTGCCGTGATAGCCTCAGTTGCAATATTCACTGGTGCAACAATTTTCGTATTTGAACCAATAAAGGCGCGATCACCAACTACTGTAGTGAATTTATTAACGCCATCATAATTAACAAAAATTGTGCCCGCACCAATATTGACGTCCTCGCCAATAGTTGCATTTCCTATATATGTCAAATGACCCGCCTTAGTATTAGCGGCCACTGTTGCTTGTTTGACTTCCACAAAGTTACCAATATGCACGTGATCACCTAGATTTGTTTGTGGCCGCAAATGTGCGTATGGACCAACGGTAACGCCATTAGCTAACCGCGCACTTTCTAAGTGTGATGAGGTAATCACGCTATCATCACCAATAAAACTATCAGAAATGCGTGACCCTTGGGTTATCAAGTTATTTTTCCCAATTACCGTTTGCCCTAAAATGGTTACGCCGCCTTCAATCACTGTATCTTGGCCAATAATCACTGTTGCGTCGATAAATGTACTAGCTGGATCTACCAGTTCAACGCCTGCAATCATCAATTGATGATTAATACGTTCATGCATGACTTGATTTGCAACAGATAAAGCTACACGGTCGTTGACACCTTGCGATTCGGTAAAATTCTGTAAAGTATAGGCACCAATTTGATGACCAGACTGACGCAAAATATCTAACGTGTCTGGCAAATAATACTCACCCTGCGCATTATTATTTTTTACTTGTGATAGTGATTCAAATAATAATTGATTATCAAAAATATACACGCCCGTGTTGACTTCTCGGATACGGCGCTCCGTCACGCTAGCATCCTTTTGTTCGACTATCTTGATCACAGTATCATCATCTGCGCGTACGATTCGACCATAACCAGTCGGATCATCTGCAATAGCAGTCAAGACAGTTACTGCGTTGTTAGACCTCTTATGTTCGTCGATAAATTCTGACAGCGTTTCAGAACGAAACATCGGCGTATCACCTGACATAATAAGTGTCACACCATGACTTGACTCAAGTTGTGACTGGGCTTGCTGAACAGCATGACCAGTACCAAGTTGTTCAGACTGCAAAACAAATTCACTACGCGACCCAACATGCGCCTGAACACTGTCAGCGCCAACACCGATAACTGTGATTGGTTTATTTTTTGAAAGTGGTTCAACGGCATCTAACACCCAGTCGATCATCATTTGGCCAGCAACCTCATGCAACACTTTTGGGGCGCTTGACTTCATACGCGACCCATTACCAGCCGCCAATACTAAAACATTTACTTCATCAATCATAACTAACTATGCCTCGCGTTTATAAATTTCTTTTGCATAATTACCAGCAGTAACTATAATCGGATCACCATTTTTAAGATTTGTATCCACATGTAGTAACGATGTAAAGCGATCAAGCAAGCGTGTTGCCGACCTACCTTCAGCAAACACAGCTGTACCAACAACTGTGCCATCAAACTCACTGACAAGTGTTTGCATACCCTGAATGGTACCACCAGCCTTCATAAAATCATCAACGATTAAGACACGAGATCCTGTACGTAACGAACGACGAGATAATTCCATTTTTTCAACACGTTTTGAAGATCCTGTCAAATAGTTCACAGAAACTGTTGGTCCCTCTGTTACTTTAGCATCATCACGCACAATCACAAAAGGAACATTTAATTGCTCGGCAACTGCCTGTGCTAGTGGCACACCTTTAGTAGCTGCCGTCATAACTGCATCAATGTTGTCACGTAAATACTGTGTGGCAATCAATCGACCCACTTGACGTAAAATATCTGGGCGACCTAACAAATCTGACAAATAAACATATCCACCAGGTAATACACGTGTTTCGTCATTGACATATTGACGTATTTCTTCAATAAAGCTTTTTGCTTCATCCTCGGCCATGAATGGTATAAAACGTGCACCACCAGCCGCACCAGGGACAGTTTCGAGTAAACCTGTTCCGCGTTCCTGAAATGTTCTTTTTAAAATGGATAAGTCTTCAGAAATAGAAGACTTAGCAGAATCATACCGCTTAGCAAAATAGGACAAAGAAATGAGTGTACGAGGGCGCTCAAGCATGTAGCGCGCCATATCAACAAGGCGATCCGAACGACGTGTTTTCATGATGTATAAACGTGCTATAAACAAATCAGCACGTATTCTCCTTTATAAATATTAGTATTTAACATTAATTATAACACTTTTAAAATATTAACGTTCGGTATTTAAGCACTTTTTTGAAACTGCCAAACAGAAACTAAATAAATTAAAACTTCAATCACTGCAATAAAAAAACTGGCTGGTAAATTTGTTAAATAGGCCAATGTTAAGCCAGACCAAGTACCAAATAAAGCAAAGATAACGGCTAGACCCATTAATCTTGTCGTTGCTGTTGCATAGTATTTAGCACTTGCAGCAGGCAATGTTACCAATACAAAAATTAACAATGATCCAACAAGTTGTGATGAAATACTGACCGACAAAGCAATAATCACTAAAAAAATATAACGTACTGCTTTTTGACGCCCACTTTGTAGGAAAATACCAGCTTCATCAAATGCCAATTGTCGTAATGACCGATAATTAATCAGTAACGTAACCATAACAAAAATTGCTAACACAATTAACAATAACAAATTTTGTCGACTAATACCTAACACGGACCCAAATAAAATTCCAGTAGCGGCTGTCGTACTAGTATGTCCGAGTGCTAAAAATAAAATTCCCAACCCAATAGCCAATGCCGAGATTGCGCTTGTGACATTATCACGTTTTGTGTACCCTGATTCTAATGCCCCGATCGCTATAGATGCCCCACTTGTTGCAATCATCATGCCAAGTAGTGCTGGCCAACCAGCAAATAAACCAAAAGCCGCACCGGCAAATCCAATTTCACTTAAAGTATGTGTTAGAAAAGCATAGTTGCGGGCGACAGCAAATGTACCAACAATACCCGCAACAATGCTGACAACTGTTCCTGCCATAAAAGCATTTTGCATAAAATCGTAACTAAACATGGCGCACCTCATCTTCCGCATGAATATGTGTCATTTTCATGGTTAACGACTGCAATTCATCCACTCCCCCTTGGGTTACATGCCCATTTTCAAAAAGTAAATAACCATCGGCAAACTGCGCGACTAATTCTAATTCATGTGTAATAAATAAAATTGTTAAATGTTGTGTTTTTTGTAACTGCTTAACAGTCTGTAATAATTGTATTTTATGTTCATGATCTAAACTTGCGGTAGATTCATCTAATATTAACAAATCTGGTTGTTGAACAAGTGCTTGTGCCACAAATGCACGTTGCTTTTGACCACCGGATGCTAAACCCAATCGTTTGTCACTCATATCTGCCAAATCCATCAATTTTAGTGCTGACTCTACTGCTGATTTCTCGCGTTTATTCAGCCACAAACGCCAACCTTTATTATAATTTAAAGCCACAAATTCAGCTATATTTAAAGGAAAGTCACGTGTTATATCACGAAATTGAGGTACAAATCCGACGCGATTTGTATTTAACTTTAGTTCACCATCAGTTTGCTGATTTTGCCCAATAAGCGCTTTAACAAAACTTGTCTTTCCAGCACCATTTTCGCCTAATAAAGCAAAAAAACGTCCCGCTGGTATATCAATAGTAGCATGCGTTAGTATTTTTTTTTCACCATAGTGAATACCAAAGTCTTTTGTCCGTATGATACTCATTATTTACCACTTTCTACTGGTTTAAAAACTGCCTGCAGCTGTTCAACAAATGTCAACTGCCATTGCCATACTTTTTGATTCGATGGTAATACTTGATTAAAAGTAATTACTGGTATGTTAGCACTTTTTGCTAACGCCACTAAATGTTGATCTCGATCAGATTGATCCTGACTTGCAGTTAATACAAAGCGAATTTGTTTGTCACGTATTCGTTTGGTCAATTTGTCAAAATCTTTATCTGAGGTAATTTCGATATTTGAGACATCTGAAGTATAGTTTAGTTGTGTCATGAACACTTGTTGTGCATTATTTGTCGCAATATAATGCACGTTTTTTTCTTGTTTTAAAGATTCAATGCCTTGAGACAATGCTTGTGTTTGCTCATTTAATTTTTGACTATTATTGATATAATTATTGCGATTTCTAGGATCTAAATCACTCAGCAAATCAGACAATCGTGCAATTGTTTTCAAAGTGATCTCTGGACTTAACCAATAATTGGCATAAGCTTGATTTTTGACCACATCGCTTGCTACTAATAATTTAGAATGTAACTTTAAATTACGTCTTTGCGTTAATAATTGATTTTGATGGCTATCAGTAACGAGAATTTCTGCTTGTTTGAAAATTGATTTTTCATTATTTTGTGCTAAATTACCTGACAACAATGACACATGTCCGCTTGTATTAGCAACCGCCTGTGCTATTTGTTGATAAGCCACATTGTCAGTCACAATTTGAACAGGTACATGGTGTGTTGGGTGGGTTGCAACCGTCATTTTCATGCCAATTAAAAAAATACCAATTGGTATCAGAGAAATCGTTAAGATAGCATAAAACACTTGTTTTTTCATAACCTAAATTATCTCACAACTACAAAAAAAGCCCAATAGGGCATTTTATTTATTCAGCAAAAGTAATATCAATATTATTCGTTAAAATGTCAGTATAACTGTATGACGCGCGCTCAAACTTAGCTTCTTCATCTAGTTCGACAACAAACAGAGAAGGAAACGTTGAACGTAGCACACCGGTTCGTTCTGTAATCTTTTTACGTCCGGCTTGTGCAACTACTGTAACGGCTTCGCCAACGTGGGCGTCGAGTTTAATCTTAATGTCTTGCAAACTACTTGGCATTTTTATACCACCTTTCGTGAAAAACTTATTTAAGTATAACACAAATAAGCTTTAATTGCAAACTCGACTGTATAATCAAACTAAATAATGAAAAAATATACAGTTATTGCGTTAACTCTTGTTCACGTAAAGCTAGATATAATGTTGTTAATTGTGTTAAATCTAAACGTTCTGCACGTATGGATGGATCAATAGTCGCTTGTTTTAAGGCTGCTGTTATTTTTTCCTTAATATATGTGTCTTTGCCATAAGTTTGCAACATGTTATTCCAAAGGCTTTTACGCCGATGTGAAAAACTACCTTTAATCACACCAAATAATCTCTCAGGTTGGTCAACAATAACTTGCGGTACTAACGGTGTCAATTTGACTACTGCTGATTCAACTTTAGGCGCTGGATTAAACGCTGTTGCCGGCACTTCTATCGCTAACTGAGCATTTGCAAAATACTGAACCGTTAAAGTTAGTACCCCATAAGCTTTTGTTCCCACTTCAGCATTTAATCGATCAGCTACTTCACGCTGCATCATGACCACAATATTATCCCATGTAATGTTAGTACGCAATAACTGCATCAAAATTGGTGTCGTTATGTAATAAGGTAAGTTTGCAACCACTTTAACATGAGCCGTTTCACCAAATTCTTCGGTAATAATTTGAGGCAAGTTCATCTCTAAAATATCACCTGAAATGACCTTAACATTATCATAGTCTTTTAAGGTTTCCCCTAAAACTTTGACCATTTGTGTATCAATTTCAAAAGCTAGGACTTTTTTTGCTGCGCGTGCTATTTGTTCGGTTAAAGATCCAATTCCTGGTCCAATTTCAATAACATAATCTTCATTCGTTATATCTGCAGTATCAACAATCCCATGCAACACATCTAAGTCAGTTAAAAAATTTTGTCCGAATTTTTTCTTAGCATGCAAACCATATGCATTTAAAATTGCTTGTGTTCGTGTTGGATTTGCAATATCTATTATCTCTGCCATTTAGTCACTTACCTTTCAATACTGTCAAAATTTGTGCCTGCGTAATTCCAAATTGCTGCACACGTTTTAACAATTGTTTACCATTTGTATAACCAATATGTAATGACTCACCAACTATTTCGCGACGCTTTCGAGCATCTTGACCATTTAATAGCCCACTTTGTATCAAAAATTGCTGATCTACATCAGTTACTATATCAATTTTAGGCGTCATAACAAATGCTAATGCTTGCCGTAGTATATTTGGTTCAGCATGTTCGACGCCCAGAGACTTATGCCAATTATCTTTCTGCGCGCGACCCTCACTTTGCGTAATATATGCCTGCTTCGCTAAAGGGACGGCTGTGGTCATAATTTGACGAATACGTTGCCCATTAAAGTCAGGATCCGTTAGAATAATGACACCACGTGTTTTTGCTGCATATTGCGCACGCTTGATAGCATCGCCATTAACAGCACTACCACCAGTTTCAATTGTATCAGCAACTACTGCACGGGCTAAATTTTGTGTGTCAGATTTACCTTCGACAACAATCATTTCATTAATATGTGGTCGTTCAATCATGATTTAAGAAAAGACGATGCGCGTTTTGACGTGTGATATCTGATATTTCTTTTGGTGTCATATTAAGCGTTTCTGCCAACGAATCAACAATGTATTTTACAAGTGCCGGTTCATTATCTTTTCCTCTAAATGGCGTTGGTGCTAAATATGGCGCATCAGTTTCAACTAATAGACGGTTTAAGGGTACAGATTTGGCTGCTTCACGGACATCTTCAGCTTTTTTAAATGTCACGACACCACTAAATGAGATATGCATCCCCAAATTAACAAACGCCATTGCCTGTTCTGGTGTACCAGAAAAACTATGCATTACGCCTTTTGTGACCCCGCTATCTTTCAACATGGCGTAAACATCTTCAAATGCATCACGGTTATGAATAATAATTGGTAAATCATACTTTTTAGCCAATGCTAAATGTGTTTGAAAAGCTTTTTTTTGAACATCGTGTGCTGTTGTCTCCCAATAATAATCCAAACCGGTTTCACCGACACCAACCACTTTACTTTGTTGCAATTGCTTTTCTAACTTTTCAGCAGCAACAGCATCAAAATCGCCGGTGTCTTCTGGTTGAAAGCCCAAAACTGCATAGATATTATCATGTGCTTGTGCAATTTCTAAAGCTCTTTCATTGCCTTTAGCATCATAACCAACAATATTCATTTCCATCACGCGAAACTCATGTGCACGACCAATATAAGCTGGCACATCGTGAAATAATTTATCATCATTTAAGTGCGTATGCGTATCATAACTATCTGCCGGTGTTTTTGTTAAATCATAAATTGCCATATTTTAAAATGCACAAAGAAGCTATGCGTTAACGTTTTTAGAAAACAAACATTACTATTCGTTATACAACGTCTTGCAAACAGTTCTCCGAGCTATTCCTCCTATTTTTAGATATTTAGGGCGTAATCAATGAACCATTCGCTATTTTTCAATCATAAAATCATCATTTAATATTTGAATGTCATTAAGAAAAAAAGCCGCCATGCGACTTATAATGACTTACTCAACTTTTGGTGCAACTGCTGGTGTAAAGTTTTTCAACAAGCCATTAACAAACTTACGACTTTCTTCATCCGAAAAAGTTTTAGTTAATATCAGAGCTTCATCAATGGCCACCTTATAAGGAACCAAATTATTTAATAGCTCATATATTGCCAACCGTAAAATAATAAGATCAGCTTTATTAATACGATTAATTGCCCATCCATTCGCTAAATGGGCAGTAATTTGCTCGTCTAATTCTGATTTTGTACCCAAAACACCATTAACTAGTCGTGGCAGGTAATCATCATAATCTTTGCCTTCCAACACAATGTCATATAGTTTATCAATGTTATTACTTTTTGGATCTTTTTCTAACGCAAACAGAACTTGAAACGCTGCTTGACGTGATTCGTGCCGTGTCAAATTAGACATTACTTAACTACCTCAGTTGTACCAGATTCACCAAATAAATTATCAGGATCAATGCTACTAGAAATTTTTTCTGGTACAATACCAGTCACGTGAACATTTATTTGAGTGACCTGCAAATCCGTCATTGATGAAATCTGAGATTGAATTGCATGTTGAATTTCAAGCGCAACTTTGGGCACAACAACCCCATACTGCAAAAAGACATAGGCGTCAATGACTAAGCCTTCCTCAGTATGGGATAATTCTACACCTTTTCCACGTGCGTTAGATCCAAATGCATTTGTAAAGCGATCTGACAATGTGCCTCGCATTGAATAAACACCAGGTACCTCTTGCGTCGCAATTTGGGCAACCACTTCGATGACTTCTGGCGTTACTTGTGTCGTTCCACCAACAACTGAATTTTCAGTTGCCAATATAATGTTTTTTGCAGTCTGCTTATTACGCTTAATTTCTCTGGCCATTATTTAATCCTCGAAAATATTCTTTAAAATAAAAAGTTCCACAGGGGGAACTTTTTGAGACGTGTTCCCTATTACTCAAACACTCATACTGTAAAATTAAATACATGACGTTTTAATGTCATGCTTTTTTATTAAGCACGGCCTTTATATGCACCGTCTTCTGTATTGACGATGATTGTTTCACCTTCGTTAATAAAATCAGGCACTGTTATAGTTGCGCCTGTTTCCAAAGTTGCTGGCTTCCCTGAACCGGTTGCAGTTGCACCTTTAATACCGGGTTGTGTTTCAGTAATTTTCAAGGGTACTGTTGATGGCAATTCAGCACCAAGAATTTCGTTACCATACATCGTAACCTTGACTTCCATACCTTCAAGCAAAAACTTTAAGGCTGATGCAATCTTATCATCTGGCAAATTGACTTGTTCATATGTTTCAACATCCATGAAAACACGACCATCGTTTTCAGCATACAAATAAGACATAGGACGTGTTGTAATGTCTGCCTGTTCAAACTTATCTCCAGGACGGAATGTCACTTCATTAACAGCACCAGTACGTAAGTTCTTCAACTTTGAACGAACAAAAGCACCACCCTTACCAGGCTTCACGTGTTGGAAGTCCAAAACACGCCATAAACCGTTTGTATACTCAATTGTCAAACCATTTTTTAAATCATTCATGCCAATAGCCATGATTAATATCCTCTTTTATTAATAATATAGTTTATTATAACAGAAAACTGCTATATTTGCAGTCTTCACACAAGATAGAATTCTACCACAAATATGTTGATATATCAATGTTTCTCTTTATTTAATTCTGGTTGCACAATCAATGCGTCTAATCGACGTAATGTACTTAATAATGCCTGTCCCTCAACTAAGCCGTATGTATCCAGCCAACCATTAAAACGACTGTTCACACATCGTGTAATAATTGATTCCACGCGTTGCCCCTCAAGTGTTGCGTTTAATAAAATACGTCTATGATCCTGCTCATCTCGCACTTGCTCAAGGTAGCCTTGTTCAAACAACGGTTTAAGTTGTCGCGCGATTGCGCCCTTTGTCACGCCACGCTCGGCGGCAATTTTGGTCATCGTTAGTAGCTTGTCCTGATCACTATTCACCACTGCAGTCATAATTAACCATTGTTCAAAAGATATACCAAACTGACTTGTTGGTTGTGAAATTAACTTCTCTAAATTTTTTAGTGATGACATATAGACACTAATAAACTCAGCCATTAAATCAGAATTCACCATTTTTTCTCCTACTCATACACAATTAATAGTCGTTTGTTTCATGGATTAGCACGTTAAATTGATTAATATAGATTAATGTATCATCAATATTGTCAAAGAGCTGTACATGTTGTAATTCGTGTTCAGCTACAAAACCTTTGGTCACAGTTTCTTTTAGCCAAGCCCATAAACTATCATAAAAACCATTAATGTTTAATAAGACAAGTGGCTTATCATGTAAGCCTATCTTTGCCCAACTCAGTACTTGTGCCAATTCTTCTAAAGTACCAAAACCACCTGGAAGCACAACAAAAGCATCCGCATAGCGCATCATAAGGTCTTTACGTTCTGACATACTATCAACCTCAATTAACCGCGTCACTTGCTCTGGTGAAATGGCATCTTCGGCGAGATTGTTTGGGGTTATGCCAATAACCTCGCCACCGTGGGCCATTGTGCTGAGCGCAGTTGCCCCCATTAAACCATCCCTACCGCCACCATAAACCAATTTTAATTTCTTTTCAGCAATTAATTGGCCAAGCTTCTCGGCTATTATAGTATATTCTGGATCATTTCCAAATTGTGCGCCCATGAAAACGGCAATAGATTGAACTGTCATTTGATTATTCCTTTCTATAAATCTAACAATATTATACACAATAATCAAGCAATAATTTTGACAATTCCCCCGTTTGTATAAGCTATGTGGTACACTATTATATAGGTTTTCGTTCGTGAAAAATTAAATTAAACTACTATATTTTGGAGGCATTATGATTTACAAAGTTTATTACCAAGAACACCCAGAACGCAATCCCAAGCGTGAAACAACGGTTTCACTCTACTTAACGGCAGACAGTTTGCCACAAGCACGGGAAATTATTGAAGAAAACACAACTTATAATGTGGAAGCTATCGAAGAATTAACAGATAAGGCATTAACTTACGAAAAAGCCAACCCTGACTTCGAAATTACAACATTCTAATTATGACATATTCTGTAGATATTAAACCTAATGAAGTCGCAGTATATGCGCTAGGTGGATTAGGCGAGATCGGTAAGAACACATACGGTATTGAGTATCAAAATGAAATCATTGTCGTCGACGCGGGTATTAAGTTCCCGGAAGATGATTTACTCGGCATTGACTATGTTATTCCTGACTATACTTATTTAGTCGACAACATCGATCGCGTCAAGGCATTGGTTATTACGCACGGACACGAAGACCATATCGGTGCCATCTCCTACTTTTTACAATCAGTTAATGTTCCAGTCTATGCTGGTCCTTTAGCCATGGCTTTGATCAAGAATAAACTTGAAGAAAAGCAAATGTTAAATCGTGTTGAGCTGCACGAAATTACAGATGGTTCAGTACTTGAGTTTGATAAATTAAGTGTTGAATTTTTCCGAACAACGCACTCAATACCTGATGTGTTTGGTGTTGCTATCCATACCCCTGTTGGTACAATTGTTGAGACCGGTGATTTTAAATTTGATCTGACACCCACAACAAAACAGCCACCTAACCTCTGGTCAATGGCTCGTATTGGCGAAAATGGTGTCTTACTCATGATGAGTGATTCAACTAACGCTGAACGTCCTGAATGGACAAAATCAGAAGCTTGGGTCGCCAAATCAGTCAATCGTATTTTTGATAAAATTGAACATGGCCGCATTATTTTTGCTACATTCGCTTCTAATATGAATCGTGTTCGTATGGCAACTGATGCTGCCATTGCACATGGTCGTAAAATTGCTGTCTTTGGTCGTTCAATGGAATCAGCTGTAACTAACGGTCGCGCGCTAGGTTATTTGAATATCCCAGATAATATGCTTGTTGAGCAATCAGAAATCAAACATATTCCAGATGATGAGTTATTAATCTTATCCACTGGTTCTCAAGGTGAACCAATGGCAGCTTTAGCGCGAATTGCTGAAGGAACTCATAAACAAATTCGTCTAAAGCCTAAAGATAACGTTATTTTTTCTTCCTCACCTATCCCTGGTAATACAGCTTCCGTCAATCAAGTAATCAATAAGTTAGAAGAAGGCGGCGCTAATGTTATTTATGGTAAAGTCAATAACATCCACACATCTGGTCACGGTGGTCAAGAAGAAGAAAAATTGATGATTGCCTTGATGAAACCAAAATTCTTCATGCCGGTCCACGGTGAGTATCGTATGCTTAAGGTTCATGCATCATTAGCGCAAGAACTTGATGTGCCAAAAGATCACACTTTTATTTTAGAAAATGGTGATGTTTTGGCTTTAGATGGCGAAAATGCCCGTGTTGCTGGTCATTTTCCCGGTGACGATACCTACATTGATGGATCGGGTATCGGAGATATTGGTTCAGTTGTATTACATGATCGTCAAAAATTGTCTCAGGACGGCTTAGTTGTCGTAACTGCAACAATTGATTTAAAAGAAAAAGAAATTTTGTCTGGTCCAGATATTTTATCTCGTGGATTCGTTTACATGCGTGAATCTGGTGATTTGATTAATGAAGGCCGCCGTGTTATTTTTGGAACAATGCGTCGTGTGATGAGTAATCCAAATGTTAACGAAGCAGATATTCGTCAAGCGGTTATTGATGATCTTTCTAGATTTTTATATAAAGAGACTGCACGTAAACCTATGGTCTTACCAATGTTAATTATGATTTGAATAAGTAGTCAAGCACTTTTCATTCAGTGCTTGGCTTTTTTGTTCATATTTTATCTAATCCAACAGCTGATTATATGACAAGTAATATCATAATTTCCGAACATTCTTTCGATTTTCACGTATTTTATTATATAAAAATTCAAATTGCCATTTTTAAACGCCTATCAGTATGCTAAAATAGTATAAGTACAAAACAAAGGAGCCGTCATGACACAACGAAAATTCCCTACTATTATGGGTACGCAACATCCTGATAATGCCAATGCACCATTTTGGGACGCCTCGCAACAACCATTTATCAGCGCATATAACGAGATGAATGAAGCTTTTGAAAATTTTAGTGAATTAAACGTTGATGAGTACATGTGGGACTGGGAAGGTAAGCATGCCGATGCAGCTGTCATCGATCGCCTATTTAGTACCGAATATGACTACTTCAAAACGAATCAAATTGGTCGTGATAAATTTCTGACTTTCCGTTTCCCAAATATTTGGGAAGAAAAAGGCTATAGCTTAATGCAAGCAATGACTGCTATTTTAAGTTCAGAGGATTTTGCTCATGATCTTGGATTTGATCAACGCCCTTTGTTTGAAGCCATATTACCAATGGCACAACGTGCAGATCAATTACTTGAAATGCAGATATTGTTTGAAAAATTAGCCAACTTTAAGTCAGTTGAATTCACAAAAACTGACAAAAACACACCCTATATTGAAATGATTCCTCTGTTTGAGGATTTTAATACCCAATTACACGCGCCTGAAATTTTGAAAGAATACCTCAAATTACATGAAGAACACTTTGGTTTTCGACCAAAATATCTGCGTGTCTTCTTAGCAGGATCTGACTCTGCATTAACTGCTGGATTTATGAGTTCAATCACAGGTAATAAACTTGCCATTGCAAGATTACATGAATTTGCAAAAGAAGAAAATATCGATGTTTATCCCATTTCTGGAACAGGTTCAGCTATTTTCCGTGGTGGTTTATCACCACATCGTATTGACCGCTATGTCACAGAATTCCCAGGTGTACGCACTGCGACTGTCCAGTCCGCTTTCCGTTATGATTTTCCATTGGCAGATGTACAACAAGCCATCACAGAGTTAAAAGAAAAACTGCCAAATGCTGAACCATTAAAAATTTCTGCTAATGATCAAAAAATCCTAGCAGAAGTGGCTGAAGAATCTGCTCGATTTTATGCAGATACACTAGATCAATTAATTCCCGACATGCAACCTATATTCAAAGCTTTTCCTAAGCGTCGCGATCGTCGCCAACACGTTGGCGTTCTTGGTTATTCACGATCAGTTGATGGCATTGAGCTCCCCCGTGCTATTAACTTTACAGGATCATTTTATTCCATTGGTATCCCGCCTGAATTTATTGGTTTTGGTCGTGCATTAGCAAATCTAAACGCTGATCATTTATCAGTTTTTGTCCGGAACTATCCTAGCATGAAAAAAGATTTCCGTGAATTAGCAGGCTATATTAATTTAGATGCCTTAGAAATTTTGAAAACTCAAAGTCCTGCCTGGGCAGAGGTTGAACAAGATATTATGACACTCAAGGCCATTTTTAATCTTGAAATTGGTCCTCACAACCGCGAACAACAACAACACGCAGAAATTGCACTACAAGTTGTTCAAATCAAAGATGGTGCCCCAGTTGCTACCACAGCTTTAATCAATCGCATGGCACAACTCCGACACTTCTTAGGTTAATATCATATTGTTCATAGCCCTTAGGGGCTTTTTTTGATACAATGAAACTAATTTATTTTTTGAAAGAAATAGCAAATCATGCCTAATTATTTTGTCATTAATAACCCTTCCGCTGGTAATGGCGTTCACTCAAATATTGTCATCAACATCAAAAAAACACCAAATATTGCCGCATGGCATGATACCGATTATGCTGGACATGCTATGTATTTAGCCAAAAAACTAGCTAAAACAATTGATGATCCTACCGCGGTTGTTCTCGTTATCGGTGGTGATGGCACATTAAACGAGGTGTTAAATGGGCTACTACAATTTAAGCGTGCTGTTAAACTACCTATTGCCTATATACCCACAGGTTCAGGTAATGACTTTGCTCGCGGCATTAATCTCGGGACCGCTGAACAGGCATTTAGTCACCTTAAACGTGTGACTCAGACTCAATTGCTTAACATCGGAAAAATTAATGGCGATGCGCCACATCATATAACGAAATACTTTGTCAACAGTATTGGCATCGGATTTGATGCTGCAGTTGTTGCACAGACAAATCAAACGGCTTTAAAAAGACGTTTAAATAAATTAGGATGTGGTTCTCTCAGCTATTTGCTGTCTGTCTTATGCGTTTTTTTCAAACAGCATGATTTTCAAATGACACTGATGAATGGTGAGGATTATATTCAAATGCCCCACGCATTTCTTGTAACCTTGACAAATCAAGTCTACTTTGGTGGCGGCATCGCCATTTTACCAGGTGCAGATGTCCATCAAAACGAACTTGATATGGTAGTTGCTGATAAAATGTCCTTCATTCAATTTTTAGTTATGTTTGCCTCTCTCAAAAAAAATGGTGGTCATTTACAATTCAAATCTGTCCATAAAATTTCATTGGCTCGAGGTGCCAAAATTCACGTTCGTGATATTCAACCCGGTCAAATAGATGGCGAAGAACTAGGCAATGGTACATTTTCTTTTAACATCGATTATCAAACTTATCCATTTTGGTTATAAAAATTAAAAAAGGTTTAGCTATCAGTTAGTTCCTGATAGCTAAACCTTTTTGTTAATTAAAACGCCCTAATCTTTCTGCTTGACGCGTGACACTCACAATTAATTTTCGTGAAATCAAATGTTGACTAGCCTGTAAAACTAGATCATCGTCATAAAAAACGGCCGCAATAGCACTCACTGCTGTTGGAATAATACTATTGGCATGACCATGTAAAAAAGCATTTTGCATGGCTTGTACATAACTATTACTGTTAAGTAATGACCAAATAATCGCTTCCAAAGTACTTGCGCTACGGCCATCTAGCTTAATATGATTAACTGGAATATTAGCAAAATCAGGTAAATTCAGCTCTTCAAATGCAATTAGTTCTGATTCAAAAACCTTATGCCGTGAATAATATTCAAAACCGAAGGCCAAACCATTTTCTACAGCATCTCGCAGGCTTTGTCCATCTAATATTTGACTAATAATGAGACTAAGCATGCCAACACTGACCAGTGCTCCTTCATCATTGTGTGTCAATCCAGCAATGCGATGTAACGTCAACATGGCTGTTTCATCATTAATAAATGATACCCCATATTCATGATGTAAATAAAGTGCCACTGGTAACATCCGTACCAATATATTTTCACTATCGGCGATATCTTCAAGGACACCAGAGGCTAGCGTATCCCTGTTCTTAGTATAGTTATCCATTGCTTTTTTTGTGATTGCGTCAACATGTTGTACTGTATTTTCAGGTACAAACTGACGCCTTTTATACCAATTTTGAAAATGATTCATCACATCAGTTAATTGATAACCACGTGACAAACTGGCAATTGTTGTTAAAGAAAGGCTTGTTTGTGATCCCCAACTTAGCTCTTCAGTAAATTGAATCGGATCTTGTAATAACTCATCCTGCTGGCTGTTAGATAGTTGCGTCATACTTTCACCTACCGCCATACCAAACATTAAAAGTTCTATTGTTGCTTGCTTTTTCACCATATCTTATTTTAACATACAAGCTATTTTTAAAAATTACAATAGCGCCTTAATTTCATCAACTTTGTCTAATGCTTCCCAAGGTAAATCAATATCTGTTCGACCAAAATGACCAAACGCAGCTGTTTGCTTATATATTGGACGACGTAAGTTTAAATGATTGATAATTGCTAATGGTCGAAAATCAAATAATTGTGCTGTAATTTCACGAATCTTTGTGTCAGCGACTGTTGACGTGCCAAAAGTATCGATATTTAGCGATACTGGTTGCGCAACACCAATAGCATATGCAACTTGTAACTCTAATTTGTCAGCCACACCAGCTGCAACCAAATTTTTAGCGACGTATCGTGCAAAATATGCAGCTGAACGGTCAACCTTTGTTGCATCCTTACCCGAAAATGCGCCACCACCATGATGCGCAGCCCCACCATAGGTATCAACAATTATTTTTCTGCCAGTTAGGCCAGAATCAGCTTGTGGTCCACCTAATACAAAGCGGCCAGAAGGATTAATATAATAGATTGTATTTTCATCAACTAAATCTTGTGGCAGCACCTCATCGATAACTAATTGGCGGATATCAGATCGTAATTGATCAAGCGTCACATCTTCATCATGTTGCGTTGACAAAACAACTGCGGCAATACGTATAACCTTATCGTTATCATCTAATTCAACACTCACTTCAGCTTTAGCATCCGGACGTAAATAAGATACGGTCCCTGCTTCGCGCACATCACGAATTTTTCGCATCAAGCGATGTGACAAAGCCAATGTTAATGGGATATAGCTATCAGTTTCATTCGTTGCATAACCAAAAACCATGCCTTGATCGCCAGCACCCAATTGTTCAGGATCATCGTCAGCATTATCAACTGCCTGTGAAATATCACCTGATTGCTCAACAATTTTATTTGACACATTAACAGAATCTGCTGTGAAACCAAGTTCAGCCTTATTATAACCAATCTCGCGAATCGTATCCGTTGCAATTTGTCTAACGTTAACATATGCTGATGTTGATAATTCACCAAAAATCGACACATCACCAGTTGACGTAGTCACTTCGACGGCTGAACGTGCATGTGGATCTTGTTCGAGCACTGCATCTAAAATAGCGTCGGCTATTTGGTCGGCTATTTTGTCAGGATGACCTGCGGAAACTGATTCTGATGTAAAATACTTTGTCATGTGAAACATGACCTCCTTAAAAATTCAAAATAAAAAGCTACTGGTCGCAAATGAAAAAGCGCACACCAACGATTAGTCGGTACGCGCTAACGTGACGACTATCTGTACAGATGGACCACCGTGCTGAAATATGTTTCCATATTTGACCGGTTGGTGTAGGGTTATTGTGCTGTATCACTCGCCTACTCTTGATAGCTGTTTTAAATTGTATCTTTAGAATAGCAGACGTATAGACAAAATGCAAATCAAATTGTTGTTTAATTTTTATTAGTCAAACAGCATGTTATATAAAAACAAACATTGTAAAAGTGATAATCAAAGATCTTATATTCATAAAAACAGTACGCAATAACTTAAATTTAAGGTACAATATTAATTATGAACAGTCAAACTAACCAACAACAATCACATCTACTACCTGATGGTCGGCCAATTCCGCGACGTATCACGACTAACCCGCAAGAAAAACGTCACTACGAAAATTTTACACCAGCAGGTTTTTTTGACTGGCGCCGCTGGGTCCCATTATTAGTTATCGTTATCAGTTTAAATATCGTTTGGTGGCGTCAACCCTTATTACATACAAAAGCATTATCAGGTGCTGCTCTAACTTGGCAGCTTATCCCATTATTTGGTTATACTATCACCATTGCGATTGCAATGACACTGATGATGACCCAAAATTTCCGTAGTATCTTAAGTTATTTATTCTTAGCACTTAGTATCCTCTTCACATTTAGTTCACTGATTCAAACACGACATGAAATATTTACCTTACTCCTCTTGTTCACTGCTTTTTTCATTGCCATACAGCAAACCTGGTTTGGCCTACAGAATTGGCTTGGATTACTATTGTTCAGTGTGTTGGCAACTTTTGCTATTCCTATTAGTATTTTCTATGTCACAAATAATTTCTTAACGCAACGCTTTATATGGCAACTCTTGCCAATGTTGTTTGGATTTGGCTTTTATTTCACACCAATTTTAATGCCAAATCCCGATGGTCGTAAATTAAGCATTTTAACGTTAGGATTATTTTGGGTCACAATACTGAGTCATAACGTCGGTATTAGCACAGTATTTATTATTATTTTTAGCTTAATGGCTTTCATTTTACAATTTGTTAAAGCAAAAATTGGTAATTGGCAACATATGGGCTATGTACTTTTAATGGCTTTGTCCATGCTACTAATCTATCATTAAAAAGTTCGCTACATGATGATGTAGCGAACTTTTATTTTAGTTTATCATATAGTGGTAATAGCAATGCCAGGACAGTTGTTATTTGAAATAAGTCTGTGTCTTCTTCAAAGTGTTTGTCTCCACGTAACAGCTTAATCCCAACTAGCACCTCACTATGCTTTATGTTAGCAAAACGCTGAACGGCATCATCATACGTTGACAAAGTCAATGCGTTTGAAGTATTAACCATATGGTCTGAACTCAGTACAAAATCATTTGATAATTTTGCAATTATATCCCTGGCTGATGTCATTTTAGCGACAATCGCTGCTGTTTCTTTTGGCTTCATGTTCTCTTCTACTGCGAGGTAAAGATAAACATGATCGGCCCAAATACCAAGTTCAAAATGTGGCATCATTTTATAACCACGCTTATTTGGTGCAAAAGCTACCCATGTGTTGTCCGGCGCGTTTGTTGTCCGACGTAAATGTTTGGCAACATGTGCATACCACTGTTGCCCATTCGTATTTAATATTGGTAAAATTGCTTCAGCAGACTGCTCGAATTTTGGATCAATGATAGTCCTAATAAGTTTCATTCTATCAGTTAATGATGCAACATTAAATATCTCAAAATCACTATCTTTAAACATTATTTATACCCTAAGACTTTCTAAATGTTGATTACTTTTTCTTGCTTTAATACGGTCAACCATTGAATCAAAACATAACCTGTCACCAAGATAGTGGCAATTAAATTTAACCAAATCAGTAGCACAATAATAGCGCTCATTGATTGGTAAAATCCATACTGTTTAACCGCTAAATTAGCGTACCAAGTAAAACCAATATTCAAGATATTTAGTGCACCAACTTCTATAAGACTGCCGATAGCAACAAATCTAAGCGGCGCACGGCCTTCTTTTGTTGGTAATAAATAGTTCATCATTATCAGTGCCAACCACATACCAAGCCAAATCAACCATTTTGTTTGATGCTGTAAAAAAGACGTCCATTGATTAATCGGGATTTGTTGCAAGACGATTGTTAATATATTACTACTAATCATTAAAACACCAAAAGCAGCAATAATAATCAACAACCAGACAAATGACCAAAATCGGGATAATAAATTACTAATACGATCTTCTACATCAGCAATACGATTAAATGATACTCTAAAAACTGCGATCACTCTCGATACTGTCCACAAAGTAAGTAGCACAGAAAAAGAGAGTAGAGAGGTGCTCTTAGAGGATAAAACTGATTGTAAAATAGGTAATACAATTTTTTCAATATCTCGTGGCAACACACTTTGTATCAATGAGATGATGTTTGTTTCACTGACATTCGTGATTGAGATAATAATTGCTATTGCTATTAACATAGGAAAGACGGTTAGCAACGCAAAATAAGCAAAAGTTGGCCCAACATAACCAACTTGTGCACGTAAAAAAAGTGTCCCCAAAGTAGAGAGTTTTAACTTTTTATCTATTTTTTGCCAAAGTTCTTTCAATTGATTTAACATAACTCTATTATGCCAAATTTTTGTGATGCGCGTATTAAAAAATTATCTTAAAATAGTTTTCCAATGCCATAATGTATTGCAATGGTTAACAAACCAATAATCACATTACGAATCATTGCACGCTTAACCAAGCCGTTAGACATTTTAGCACTCAACAAACCTGTTAAACCAACAGCCACTACCGTAGCTGCTATCGTGGCAATAAATTGGTAACGTGTAGGTGACAAAATTAATGCTGCTAATGGAAATACACCACCAATTGCTGCACTAAATAGTGAAGCCCAAGCTGCAGACCAAGGATTCATATAATGACCTAAAGTAATATCGTACTTAGTACTCAACATTGTTTCCAATGGCTTTTTACTCAGTAATTCATCTGCAATTGATTTAGCTGTTGCGCGTGTTACTCCACGATCAACATAAAAGTTCTCAACTGATTGATGTTGTCCAGCAAAATCTGTTTTTAATAACTCACGTTCTTGTTCAACAACAACCTTTTCGCTGTCAGACTGTGAACTCACCGAAGCATATTCACCAGAAGCCATTGATAAGGCACATGCCATTAAATCAGCTAAACCTGCAATGAAAATAGCAAAATTGTTTGTTGTTGCCGCTGCAACCGAAAATAGAACTCCAACAACCGTTAAAATACCATCATTTGAACCCAAAACACCTGCACGAATAGCATTTAACCGTTCATCCATTGTCGCCTGTTCTTTTTTGACGTGTTCCTTTTTAAGCTTTATATCCATGTTTTAACTGTGCTTATAATTTTTAACGTACTATAAGCACCCTCCTCTCATCTAAATAACGATCCAATTGCATAGGTAACAATCATTGTAAATATACCGGCAACAACGTTTCTTAGGGCCACGCGCTTTTTATTAGCACCATTTAGAGATGCTGCTGCATATCCTGTGATGGCCAATGCAACAATCACTGCAATAAAAGTAGCTACTTCACGCATATCCCTTGGCATTAACGAAATAGCTACCATTGGTAAAATTGAGCCAATTGGAAAGCTGATTAGCGACGCTAACGCTGCCCCACCTGCACTTAATTCATGATCTAGTGAAAAGCCGTAACGCTCACGTACAGTAGTTGTCAAAGCATCTTTGGTCATCATCTCTTCAGTAGCCTGTTGCGCTAAATGTGGCGAGATGCCATCAGACACATATTTGTCTTCAACATAAGAAAATTCGTCGTCATAATTTGTTGCTAACGCCTCGGTTTGAACACGTCTTACCTTTTCTTGCGCATCATGTTGTGAACTAACTGACACATACTCACCCATTGCCATCGATACAGTACCTGCTAGCATTCCCGCAAACCCGGCTAGTAAAATTGTACCAGTATGACTTGTAGCCCCAGCTACACCTAAAACAATACCAGATACTGATAAAATACCATCGTTTGCACCCATAACTGCTGCTCTAATTAAATTGTTACGTTGCATTAAACTTTGTTTATCCATCATTTCCCTCTTTTAGAATTATTCTAATTTAGTTATACCAGATTTCAGACTAAAAATCAAGTTAATTAGAAACATTCTATAGTACGTGGTATAATATTTTATGATATAGGAGGTTATATTATGGTAGACAAAACATTACGTGACATACTACAAGCCCATGGCTTAAAAGCAACTTTTCAGCGATTATCAATTTTAGAATACTTAATGACACATGAAACGCATCCAACAGCAGAAATGATTCATGTCGACCTCAGCAATATTAGTCTTGCAACCATATATAACACTCTTGATAAACTAGTTGATGTTGGCATTATTATTGTCATTGATACCTTAAAAGACGATAAACGCCATTATGATTATTATGGTGAACCGCATTATCATATTATTAATAGCAACACAAATGAAATTATCGATGCAGATAATTTCGATGTCGCACCACTTTTTGAAGCTGCACGTCAAGTCAGCGGTTTAAATATTACTGGCTTTCATATTGAAATTTATGGTGTTGATCCCGATCAGGCTAAATAATGATAACCATATAAAAGCGTCAACAGATTTAAAATCTGTTGACGCTTTTATTATTATTGACTACTATCACCTAACTTATACGAAAAACACGCTCATATTACATACTTGAATTCATAATTTTAGCGACGGCTGTATGAATTTTTTCAAGATATACTGATTGATCTTGTTCTGATTTTTCATATTTTTGGACATCAATTTTTTGATCAGCAACAATCACCGCATCAGCCATTAACTGTGTGGCCTCAGCATACTTCACATAAGCTGATGTTAACGATTTGTGCACACCAAGTAAACGAATGGGTGCTGATGCAGAGGTAAGTTGTGTTGCGTTATTTTTATAGCTTTCTACCGTATCTTCAAATTCCGCCTTAATTTCAGCGAACTCTGCTGTTGGTATCTCTGCAATTTTATCAGCTTGTTTCGCATCGTCTAACTTTGTAAAGAATGGCGTCACACGCGTTGCTGTTTCTTCAGTATTTGTTAGAACGTTTTGTAACGTCTGAATATAAATTTGTGCCTGTTTTGGGTTGAATTTTGCCAATGTCTTGATTATCCTTTTTTAAAAATTTTTCGTTGTATGAGTTTTACTATCTCAACAATAATTATAATACTTATTCCCGCAAATAACACGATTGCCCATTGATAACTATCTAAATGAGAAACATGGAACACTGGGTTTAGCGCTGGAATAATAACTACTGCTGCCATAACAATTAGTGAACCAAGTAGTGCCCAATTAAATAATTTGTTTTGGAAAGCTTGTTTTCCAAGCATTGAACCATAAACTGACTTCACGTTAATGGCGTTAAACATCTGCATCAGACCCAATGTCATAAATGACATTGTCAATGCATCACGGTGTGCTTCTGCATCGGCTAGGTGAACTGGATAAGCTAAAGCAAAGCCATAAACTGATAATACAATCACAGCTTGCAAAATGCCTTGCCAAACAATTGCTGCGCCGACGCCGCCCGACAAAAAGCTTGCACTACGTCCTCGTGGTTTTTGTGTCATCACATCTTTTTGTGCTGGCTCAACACCTAAAGCAATGGCCGGCAACGTATCCGTGACTAAATTAATCCACAAAATCATGATTGGTGCTAAGATATGCCAACCTAAAAGTGTCATCACAAAAATTGAAATTACTTCAGCTAAATTAGATGCTAACAAGTACTGAAGTGCCTTTTGTATGTTAGCAAATACTTTTCGTCCCTCTTCAACAGCATGGACTATTGTTGCAAAGTTATCGTCAGCCAAGACCATATCTGAAGCACCCTTTGATACTTCTGTGCCTGTGATACCCATGGCAATACCAATGTCTGCTGTTTTCAGTGCTGGTGCGTCATTAACACCATCACCAGTCATCGCTACAACTTTACCCTTCTTTTGCCAAGCGCTCACAATTTTAACCTTATGTTCTGGTGCAACACGTGCATAAACACTGTATTTATGCACATTTGCTGCGAACTCGTTTTCAGTCATATTGTCCAAGTCGGATCCTGAAATGACAGCTGTTTCTTTGTCTTTTTCATCCAAAATACCTAGGCGAATCGCAATGGCGGCAGCCGTATCGCGATGATCTCCTGTGATCATCATAGAGCGAATACCCGCTTTTTTAGCCTCAGCCACAGCTTGTGCAACTTCTGGACGTTCTGGATCAATCAACCCCGTAAATCCAGTAAAGACTAACTCATTTTCGACTAACTCTGATCTCATCTCTTCTGGTACTGCATCAGTCAATTTGTAAGCAAACCCTAATACACGTAAAGCTTGTGTTGCTAATTCTGAATTAATTGATAATAACTTGGCACGAATGTCATCTGAAAGAGCCACAATGTTGCCAGCCATTTCGATCTTTGTGGCCCGCTTCAACAGCTCATCTGGGGCGCCTTTAACAGTTATAATATACCCATTTGGTGCTGGGTGAACTGTGGACATTAGCTTACGCTCTGAATCAAAGGGTATCTCCGCTAAACGTGGCATCTCCCTAAATAATGTGTCAATATCACGCTGATGGTTTTCATTGAAGGCAATTAAGGCTGTTTCTGTTGGATCACCGATATAGCCATTTTCAGTCCGTTTCGTATCATTATTTAGAGCTAAAATATCTGCCAAACGACCAAATGTACCTGATAGTGGTTCAGTAGTGGCTGCATCGGATATTTCTGCATTAACAACAATCTTTTCAACTGTCATTTTGTTCTGAGTCAATGTCCCTGTTTTATCGGAACCAATAATATCAGTTGATCCCAATGTTTCAACGGCTGGTAATTTACGTATCAAAGCATTACGTGCTGCCATACGTGTTGTACCAAGTGCTAGGGTAATTGTTACAATGGCAGGCAATCCTTCAGGAATAGCCGCCACAGCTAGTGAAATTGACGTCAAAAGCATATCAATAATTGTCTCGCGGCCACGTGCTAAGCCAACAACAAAAGTAATAGCAGCAATGAATAAAATCAAGTAGGTTAATATACGACCCAATTTGATCAGGTTTTCTTGTAATGGTGTTTTAGTGTCATCTGAAGATTCCAACATACCCGCAATATGGCCCATTTCAGTTGCCATACCTACACCGACAACAACACCAATACCCCGACCATAAGTGACATTTGTATTCATAAAGCCAAGATTTGCACGATCTCCCAATGGTAAATCAGTCGCTGTTAAGGTCGTAGCTACTTTATCAACTGGGACAGATTCCCCTGTTAACGATGCTTCTTCTATTTGTAATGAGGCCGATTCGATAATACGAATATCAGCAGGTACAATGTCACCTGCTTCTAAGCGGACCACATCTCCTGTTACCAACTCTGTTGATTTGACAGACATATCTTTGCCATCACGAATGACATTAGCATTGGGCGTAGACATTTCCTTTAAGGCATTAATCGCATCTTCTGCCTTAGCTTCTTGAAATACACCAAAAACGGCATTGATAATTACAATTGCCAAAATAAAGATGGCATCCACTAGTTCACCAGTAAAAGCTGCTACAACAGCTGCTACTAATAGAATCGCAATCATAAAATCTTTAAATTGATTAATGAATTTTTGAAAAAGTGTTGTTGAAACAGCCTCTTTAAGTTGATTCGGACCATCAGCAAGAAACCGCTGGTTCGCTTCGACTTGTGTCAAACCGTTCTTTTCATCTGTTCGTAAATCAGACAACACTTTCGTGACATCTTGATTATATAATGGCTGTTCTGCCATAATTTCCTCCTACGCATATTGCGTCCTTATACTCTGTGGGTTACTTCAAATAAAAAGACTCATGCAAATGTAACTGAACAAATTTGTGCCAGCCATTTACATGAGTCTCACCATTTAAGATAGTACCGGAACAAGTCGTTCGATATAAGCAATAAAGTATTGCTCGCTTTGACGGTATTATCGCGGAAAATCCGCCAGTTACTCCCTCAGGAAATATTATAAATTTATTGTACCAAAACACACGGCTAGACGCAAGTTTTGACTGCTCACTATCCTGATAATACGGACTGGCAAATTTTAAAAGGCACCACCGCCACCGCCGCCACCGCCGCCGGAATAACCACCAGAAAAACTACCACCGTTGCCGGAAACATTGCTCTCAAAACCAGCATTAGTTTGAATATTATTAGCCAAATTTACTGACCAGTTAGCTCCAAAACTACTATATATCATATATACTGGTAAATTAATCACTGATATATTAGCATCTTCAGACCAAAGTTTAAGTGTCTTTGCTACCTGATTTGCTTCACCAAAAATAACGGCATAAGCAAGTAATTTGTCCCATAGCTGTACATCAAGTACTGTTTTATTATCAAGATTTGCAATATCATGTAGCATCGCTGCAAAACCTGTCCACTGCCATTTTTCGGTGACACCTTCAGGAACAGTGAAAAATGTCGTTGATTGTTGTTTTAAAATTAGTAAACCTACAAGGCTCATAATAAACATACCACCCGCAACTAACCATAATTGCCAAATGTTACTATAGTTTGCCATGAATAACAGCCCAATGATAGCACTACCGCCAACAATAACTAATAATGACATCATCAAAATTTTAGTACTGGACACTTTATTTGTCGTCACTGAATCAATGATGCTGTCCTTAGCTTCAGCAGCGCTAATTTCGCGTTGAAAACTAGCGATACCGTTATGAATACGTTTTGACACACGTGATTCTGGTTTTTGAAACTCATATTGATACACATCTACTCGTTTTTTGCCAAAAATCATGTCAATTAACAAACTTTCAAATTGACGTAAACCGCTGTCGTCGACTACACGATAAACTGCATGATCCACATCACTAACATTCTGATAAGTAATCATAACTTTTTTTCGGGCGATTAAGTCCATTAAAGTGGCTACTATAACTTTAGATACATCAGCTTGTTGCTTAATGCGGGCGTTAATTAATGCTGGTCCCAAGTCATTTGGTATGTCATAAATGTGAACAGTTTCTATATTTATGCCACTCTTTTGCTGTGCATGACGTAATTGACTTCGAATACGGAACTTGTACCACACAATTAATGCAAACAGCGCTATAAAAGCAATCGGCAGCACAATAAAACCACAAATAGCAATCATTCGCAATGTTTTATTATGCTTGATTGTCCGTTCTGCTTCTGATTGCGATATGATTTTTGCGCGATGACCTGGCTGAATATTTGTGTTCAATGGCGTTTGCGACTTATCAAAATAGGTATGTAACTCTAACGTATGATTTGCTTTAACGCGTGCTGTTGTTACACGCAATTCTGCACGCTTTTTATTGATAGTCAGATGACCAATTGAGCTGCTGTGCACCCAACCTTTGAATATCTTTGCCGGTTGTTTAGGTAAGAACACAGTAATTTTAACATTTTCTAATGCTTGATCCCAATTTGAAATAATCCGCCAATTAAGTTCAGAGACATCGTCCCAATTTATAATGAGATCTTTTAACCGATAGGTATATCTGACCGTAATGTCGTCGTTTGCTTTAATTGGATAATAGACTTTTTCCTGCACACTTGAAGGCGTCTCTGACGTCACATACCCAATATTTTCGTCACCAACTCTTGGCGCAATTGGTCGGGCCTTTTCACCATTACGAGCAACGGTAATCGTTTGTAGTCCTCCCCACTGGTATGGCTTATTCCCATCAATAGGTTTTGTTAAACTTTCTTTTAGGTATATGCCATTCATATCATCATCAAACTTGTAAGTCACGGTCTTATCAATATCCGCCGTACCATTTTTTGTAATATGGACTTCTTGTTGGTAGTTTGTCACGCGATAATCTGCTTGTACAATTTCCAAACCGATCAATGATGTCAGTATTGCGGCAATTATAAACTTAATAAATGTCCTCATATTTTCCCCTTATTGCTCATATTATAACAAAAACTGGCCCTCAAACCAATGAATTTACCTGCCTGACAGTTGTTTTATTTAAAAACGATCGGCCATTCAAAAAAAGCCAACGTCACTTGTCAAAATAGCGTAAAATAAAAAAGTAAATTTTATTTGGAAGGAACAACAAGATCATCATCACTGATGATCTTGCTTACACTTTTTATCATGTCTGAAATCAGCACACATCCTATTCAAGAACGCCTACCAATTGCCCTCTTGCTGGCTACCAATTCCGGTTTCGTTGATGCTTACACTTTTCAGTATCACGGCGAACGCTTTGCTAGTTTACAGACAGGTAATATTATTCAAGCAGGTATCTCACTTGCCAGAGGCCAATTTAATTATGCCTCAAGCTTTCTATTGCCAATTCTGTTCTTCTTATTAGGCGCAGCGTTTAACAATATTATCAAACATCAATTCAAAGCCAGAAAATTATCCACCCAACAGCATAGTTTGATTATTGAAATAATTGGCATCAGTTTAGTTGTCTTTATTCGCACACAAATATCTAGTACCGTTTTCATCACATTATTGTCTTTTTTCTTAGCTATTCAATTAGATGCCTTTCCAAAAGTGCAAGGGTTACCTTTTACCAGTGTCATGTCAACAGGCAATTTACGTAATGTCGGTGCTAATTTAATCACTTATTTTTATACAAAAAATAGAACAGCCTTGCAAAATGCTAGCCTATTTTCATTAATTATTCTAGCATTTTTATTTGGCGCCTTTATATCCGCATTATTATCAACCTATCTTAAACACTTCACATTACTCGGTTCTAGTGTTATCTTAATGACTATTTTCGGCTTACTTTTTGATTATTCAAAAAAATAGTTGACAAATCTTAAGCTTATGAGTATTATAGAGTTTAACGATTTTAGAAATAAACAAGTTGAACAGAAAAGTAACAGTTAAGCAAAGCATAGAAAGCTAATGGTTGATGAAAATTAGCGTGCGTAAAATTGTGAAAATGACCTGTGATTGGTGTTAACGAATTGGTTTACCATTTAGTTGACAACGTTTTGGCCCGCGTTACTGGGCACACCATTCGGCTAGGATCATCTCCCGATGCCCGATGGTTAGTGAGCAAGCTATTAGTAATATTAGCTTACAACTCAGAATGGTAACGCGCTTTTTAGCCGCTTCTGTATTTAAATCTACAGTAGCGGCTTTTTTGTGTGATAATCACTATATTTTGCTTGTTTATTTTTAAAATCTATGTCGTACCATTACACAAACTATTTGGGAGAAGAATTATGAGTAAATTAACAAATTGGGTTATTGGTGGCGTAGCTGTCATCGCCATTGGCGGCATTGCCTATGCAACCTTTGGACACAAATCTGCTGAGAAATCAAATAACAAAATTGTAACGGTTGGTATTATGTCAGGATCAAAGCAAGATACTGACATTTGGAAGTCAGTGTCTAAAACAGCCAAAGATAAATATGGTATTACCCTAAAATTCAAGCAGTTTTCAGACTACAATCAGCCAAATAAAGCCTTGGCTGCTGGTGATATTGACATTAATGCCTTCCAACACTATGCTTTCCTAGCAGCATCAAACAAGGCAACTGGCGATAAAATTGTTGCAATAGGCGATACCGTTATCTCACCTATTCGTTTATATTCAAATACCTACAAAAAGGTGTCAGAATATAAAACAGGAGATACTATTGTTGTACCAAATGATACATCAAATGAAAGTCGGTCATTATATGTCTTGAAGGCTGCTGGATTGATTGATCTGAAATCTGGTTTAACCACAGCAACGGTGAAAGACATTACCAAAAACCCAAAATCATTAAAAATTAAAGAATTAGCGGCCGATCAAACAGCACGGTCGTTAACAGATGTACAAGGTGCAGTCGTCAACGGAACGTATGCGGATACTGCTGGATTAGACTATAAAAAAGCAATATTTGTTGAACCAATCAATAAAAATTCTCACCAATGGGTTAATATTATAGCAGCTAAAAACTCTGATAAGAACAAACAAGTCTTGAAAGATGTTGTTAAATCATATCATACACAAGCAACTAAAGATGCTATAAATAAAGCCTATGATGGCGTTGAACTTGCTGCCTGGGACACTGATTTTAGTAAATAATCGTTCCTCACTTAACTTAGACATTTAAAATGGAGACTACTTATGAGTAAGAAAACAAATTGGATTATCGGTGGTATCGTTATTGTTATAGCTGCTGGTGCCTACTTAACTTTTGGTCATCACAGCAACAAATCTTCTGCAAAAACTGTCACAATTGGTGTCATGGCTGGTGATAAAAATGAAGATGAGATTTGGAAGTCGGTCAGTAAAACTGCTAAAGATAAGTATGGCATTACATTAAAGACCAAAAAATTTACCGATTATCTCCAACCAAACAAAGCACTTTCTGCTGGTGATATTGATTTAAATGCTTTCCAAAACTACCCCTATTTGGCTAACTGGAATGAACAATATAAAACAAATATTGTCGCAATAGGTGATACTTGGACGACACCACTTCGAATTTATTCAGATAAATATAAAAAAGTTTCAAATATCAAGTCAGGTGACAAAATTACAATCGCTAATGATCCAACCAACGAAAATCGTGGTCTACACCTATTGGCCGAAGCTGGTTTAATTAAAATTAAGGATACAACAAAGGCAACACCAAAAGATATTACTGAAAATCCAAAAAATCTTAAGATAACCCCAGTCGATGGTTCACAAACAGCTTCTTCTCTAACGGATCCAACTATTGGTGCATCTGTTATCAACACAAACTTCGCAAAGTCAGCTAAACTAGATGTTAACTCAGCCATCTACATTGAAAAGTTAAATAAAGACTCTCAACAATACTTTAACTTTATTGCAGCTAATAAAAAGGATAAAAATAATCCAGTTTATCAGGACGTTGTCAAATCACTACAAACAGATAAAACAAAATCACTTGTGAAAAAGTTTTATGGTACAGCACAACTTACTGTCTGGGACTATAAAAAATAAATCATTGATTAACTAAGCAGCAATCTGCAATTCATTTTGCAGGTACATAATGTCTTATAGGAGAAAATACGATGAACATTCGTCAACAATACATGACACTCCTGGAACAACTCGTCGCAATACCTAGCGTCTCGGCTATGGAAACTCATCTGCCAGAAATTGCGACTATTATTGCAAATGAATTTCGAAAACTCGGCGCACAGGTTATTTACGATGATACTTATTTTGCACCCTTTATTCTCGCTAAATTTTTAAGTCGCAATCCCAATGCTAAAACGCTGGTTATTTACAATCATTATGATGTTCAACCAGCTGAACCATTAAACTTATGGCAGTCTGATCCTTGGCGTTTAACTGCACATGATGGTAAATTGTATGGACGTGGTGTTGATGATGATAAGGGTAATCTCACGGCAAGATTAGCTGCTATAGCAGAATATTTAATTGAAAATAACCAGGAACTGCCCATAAATATCACTTTTATCGTTGAAGGATCAGAGGAAACTGCATCACGCTATTTAACAGCATATCTGGCTAAATATCAAGATCAATTACAAGCTGATCTCGTTATTTGGGAATCTGGTGGTAAAAATGCCGAAGATATTATTGAAATATTTGGTGGCAATAAAGGCATTGTTACCTTTGATCTATCTGTCACAACTGCAGCTAATGACTTACATTCATCTCTGGCTGCAATTGTAGATTCTGCGCCAATGCGCCTATCTCGTGCCATTGCCACGTTGTTTGATTCACTTGGAAATATTGCTGTGCCACATTTTTACGATGATGTTGTTGAACCAAACGACCGCGAAAAGGCACTTGTACAAGCATTACCATTGACCAGAGAATCACTTATTGCACAGCACGGCTTAACAGTCCCACTCTATTCTGATCGGAATGGTGACAATCTCAAGGAAACATTATATTTTAAACCAACAATTAACATCGAAGGTATCACATCAGGTTATAATGGTAATGGTGTTAAAACAGTTTTACCTGCCACAGCTACCGCTAAATTAGAATCACGCTTGGTACCAAATATGTCCCCAGACTTAACTTTACAACGTATATCTGATCACCTACAGGCAGCTGGTTTATCCGATATAGTGATCACCAAGACACTTGGCCAACCCGGCTATCGTAGTGATATGTCTGATCCTGAGATATTACGTGTAATAGATGTCGTAGCTAATTATTATCATGTCTCACCGGTGGTACTGCCGACGTCCCCTGGTACAGGCCCTATGGCAATTATTCACCAAAGTTTACAAGCGCCTATTGCAAGCTTTGGCGTTGGTTACGCTGGGACAAAAGATCATGCCCCCAATGAAAACATCCGCTTATCGGATTATAACCAGCATATTGATGTCATTAAAGCACTCATAAAGCGCTACGAGCTGTAATTAAGTATCTTATCCATTGGTTTTAAAAAGGAGTCAATAAATGAGTAACCCCATAATTTCACTGAATCATATCGATGTTACATTTTATCAAAAAAAGCGTACAATTACAGCCGTCAAAGACGTTTCTATCACAATCAATCGTGGGGATGTTTATGGCATAGTCGGCTATTCTGGTGCCGGAAAATCAACATTAGTTCGTGTCATCAACCTATTACAAGAGCCTACTAGTGGTTCTGTTATTATTAATGGTGAAACATTCTTTCAAGCTGATAACGATAAAAACAAAAAAGTACGTATCAAGGCAAATGATTTGCGTAATCGTAGGCGAAAAATTGGTATGATTTTTCAACACTTTAATTTACTCAATGAACGCACTGTCACTGAAAACGTGGCTTTTGCCTTACAACACAGCAAGTTAACTCAGGATCAAAAAAAGTTAAAAGTCACAGAATTATTAAAATTAGTTGACTTAACAGACCGTGCTGAACAATATCCGTCACAACTATCAGGTGGTCAAAAACAGCGTGTTGCCATTGCGCGAGCACTAGCAAATGATCCTGAAATTTTAATATCTGATGAGGCAACTTCCGCATTAGACCCCAAAACTACGAATCAAATTCTAAGTTTATTAAAAAAGCTCAATGAAAAACTTGGTTTAACAATTGTTTTAATCACCCATGAAATGCAAGCTGTGAAAGAAATTGCCAATAAAGTTGCTGTGATGCAAAATGGTGAAATTATTGAACGTGGCTCACTACTTGATATATTTGCTCAGCCAACACAACAGCTAACCAAAGAGTTCATTGAAACAGCAACAAATATTGATAAAGCTATTGCAACAATTTCTGCGCAACCTTTGGTCAAAAATCTTAACGATAATGAACTATTCATCCGTTTGTCCTATGTCGGCGCAACAACAGATGAGCCTTTAATTGCTGGTTTATTTCGTGATTTCCAAGTCACAGCTAATATCTTATATGGCAATGTTGAAATTTTACAAAACACGCCAGTTGGTTCCCTACTTGTTATTCTATCAGGCACAGATGAGCAAATTAAGGCAGCAACATCAACTTTAGCCGATCATCATGTTGAAATTGAAATACTAAAAGGCGGTAAATAACTATGACAAAATGGTTTTCAAATACATTCCCAAACGTCGTTTATCAAGGTTGGACTGGTGATACAGGCTGGTGGACCTCTATTGTTCAGACATTTTATATGACTTTTTGGTCAGCTATTTTTGGTGGTATTCTAGGATTAATCTTTGGTATTGGTTTAATTATTACAGCACCAAATGGCATTGCGCCAAATAAATTATTGTTCTGGTTCTTTGATAAAATTGTTTCTGTCTTTCGTGCAGTGCCCTTCATTATTTTATTAGCATTCATTGCACCTTTTACAAAGTTAATTGTTGGTACTCAAATCGGAACAACCGCAGCTTTAGTGCCTTTAGCCCTTGGCGTTTTTCCATTTTACGCGCGACAAATACAAGTCGCTTTAGCAGAAGTTGATAGTGGTATTGTTGAGGCTGCTCAGTCAGTGGGTGCCTCGTTTTGGGACATTGTCTTTGGCGTTTATTTACGTGAAGGTCGCTCTGAAATTGCTCGTGTGTCGACAGTTACTTTGATTAGTTTAATCGGATTAACTGCCATGGCTGGTGCCATAGGTGCTGGTGGACTTGGTAATATGGCAATTGCTTACGGTTACAATCGTTTTGCGACAGATACAACACTTGTGGCAACATTACTCGTTTTGATTTTTGTCCTTGTTGTTCAACTGATTGGTGATTATTTAGCCAAAAAATTTAGTCATAAATAAGTTTTCAAATATTCGCCTTTGTTACAAAAAATAAACACTTTGAAAGTTACAATAACTTTCAAAGTGTTTATTTTTTATTTGGTAATTACCTGTTCAAAATATAATATATAAAGGTCACTAAAAGCGTTCAGGCTTTAGCACATGATTTTACCGTGTTAACGTAAATTCAAAACGTTCACCAACATAGTAGGAACGTACATATTCAAATGGTTGCTCATTTTGATCAAAAGATACTTGACGCACATTCAATATGGCATCCCCACGTCTAATTTTCAAAAGTTCTGACAAGCGTTCATTCGCCAAAGTTGCTGAAATCGTTTGTTCCGCACGTCCAGGTTGAATTCCTGCTTTTTCTAATGTCGCATACAAAGATTCGGTCAAATCATGGCGTGAAAAATGACTAATTAATTTTGCCGGTAATGTTGTTCTTTCAAGTAAGATAGGTTCATTGTCGCCCATACGCAAACGTTCCATCACCAAAATATCATCATCATCTGCTAATTGCAGGTGCATAATTTCTGATGCAGATGGTGACGTTATTTTATAACTAACTGTCTGTGTTTTTGAAATACGGCCAGTATTAGCCATTAGTTCTGTAAAACTCGTCATGCCTAATGCACGCTCAGATACTTTTTTCTCAGCCACATAAGTACCAGAACCAACTTTTCGTTCTAATAAGCCTTCATCAACAAGTGTCTGAATAGCTTGTCGTAGCGTCATACGCGACACATTAAAAGTTTCTGACAACTCGCGTTCAGCAGGTAACCGTTTCTGCGATTGCCACTCTCCGGCTTCAATACGTGATTTTATTTGATTATGAATTTGAATATAACGTGGTATGGCGGGTTTTGTCATTAATTTTTCCGTGCAAAGCGACGTCCCAATGAATAAGTCGCCTGTAGTTGCATATCTTCCTTATTAAAAATATTAAAGTCGGCATCTTTACCAGCAGACAAGTCGCCTTTTTGCGTTAATCCAAACTCACGCGCTTGATTGACTGAAGTCATTTGCACAGCATCATGAATATCAGCTGATGTAAACCGTTGTATATTACGAAATGCATCATCATAAGCTAGTACTGAACCAGCTAAATGCCCATTTTCAAGACGTGCTTGTTTATCCTTAACAACCACTTTTTGCCCACCAAGTTCTGAGACACCATCTCCTAAGCCTTCAGCACGCATTGAATCTGTCACAAGTTCTAATTGATGCGCACCCTTTAAGCGAAAGGCAATTTCCAACATATCAGGGACAATATGAAAACCATCGGCGATTAGTTCTCCTGTAATTGATGTTTCTAGCATACCATGACCAGTAACACCGGGCTCACGATGATGTAAGGGTCTTTGCGCATTGTACAGATGTGTAATATGCGACGCACGTGAATGTATCAATTGTTCACGCGTAGCGTTTGAATGACCAATTGATGGGATGATATGATGCTTTAACATAAATTCTTCAAAATCAGGTATGCCACCGTTTTCCGGTGCATAGGTTACTAATCTGATACGCTCACCAGATAACGCATACCACTTTTTAAGCAGCTCAGTATCTGGATCAATAATGTACTCTTCCGGTTGCGCACCCATAAATACCTTGTTAATGAATGGTCCTTCCAAATGAATACCCTGAATAACAGGATTAGTTTTAGCAACTTCATTAATGGTTACCAAGGCACGTTCGATATTTTCAGGTGATTGCGTTATTGTTGTTGGAAAGAGTGATGTAATACCCTCAGTAACCATTTTATTAACCATGTCGTTGAGTTTTTCAGCATCACCATCCATGGTATCCAATCCGTAACCACCATGCTTATGCACATCAATAAAACCAGGCACAATGAGCTTCCCAGTTGCTTCTGTGATCAGTTCATCATCGTCTCTTGGTGTAAAGTCAATCATATAGCCGACATCATCAATAACATCTGTGAAGCGTATAAAGGCATCTTTTATATGCTTTGAACCTGTATAGAGATCAATATTTTTTAATAATTTAGCCATGATATAAATATTAGCAAGCACGATACACTCATTGTGAGTAACAAAACAGTGTTTGCCATTCCTCCTATTTATTCTTAACTCTAATTATAATTGGTATAGACCGATTTTGCAAATTTAATCAATCAAAAAATCAAAATAAATTCTAATCATCTAGATTACTGACTGTACGATTGGTCCCAGCTGCATACTTATGGGCAACTTTTGAGGCTGCAGCCGCAGCTAATGCACCAACGATATCATCTGCAAATGTCGTCACTGCTGCCGTTGTTTTTCCTTTGCGATCTAATTCGCCAACTAACCCGACTTTTATTTTATCGATATAACCATAGTTTGTTACACCAATTGTATCAAAAGACATGGCAATCGCAGTGCCCAATGTTTCGTCCACACCAAACAACGTATCATCATTTTCAACCAAATCTTGTAATGGTGATTCTAACAAGTGCGCTTCCGCCAAACGATCTAACTCCAGAGCAACCCATATCTGATGCTGAACGACACGCTTATGTAAGACACTAATGACAGCTTCCTCAACTTGTTCAATAGTTAACCCTGGTACATAGGATTTTTCACTGTCATACCCAATTATAGCAATTTCACGGAGCGTGATATGATGCCTGTTTAATTTTTCAACTGTGTTCTCGTATGTTGCATATTGCATAATTTCTCCCCCTACTGTTTTATCTAGTATATACAAAAAAAGAATATTTAACAAAGGTCATTTTTAGACTTGCAAAACTCACTAAACTTCTGTAAAATAGTTAGAGTAATTGCCCCTTGGCCAAGCGGTAAGGCGGTGGCTTCTGGTGCCACTATCGTTGGTTCGAATCCAGCAGGGGCAATAAAAAAAGCGATCAAATTGATCGCTTTTTTTATTACCCCTGTTAATGATAGACGCGTATAATAATCTTTATCAGGAGGGAATACATGTTTTATTTTTCAAAATTTATAGTTGGTGTCCACGAAGTCATACTTTCTTTCCCAGAAGAAAATCATGCAGAAGCGCTATTTGCAGCGATCACGCATGACCGCGAAACATTGTCTCGCTTCATGCCGTGGTCTGCTACAACACTTACTGTTTCAGATGAACATATATGTACAATTCAATCCCAGCGCCAGTGCGAATAATTAGGAGATAGTATGACCGTCAATCTTAAACCTTTTTCAAAATCAGATATTAAATACGTTTATGACGTTGAATATGGTATATTAGCCGATCGCACCTGGATGGCTTTTAATGGCCCTTATTTTCGAGATCCCATCCCAACATGGCATGAATTTCAACAAAAAATGCCTGAGTTAATTGATAATGCGTACCATCGTTTAATTTGGTATAACGACCGTATCGTCGGTGAAGTTTCTGCACATTGGATTGATGGCAAGCTCCAACATTGGTTAGAAGTTGGTATCATCATTTATCAAAAAAGTGATTGGGGTAAAGGTATCGCCAGCATTGCCCTAAAAATTTGGCTCGCAGAATTATTTTCACAACATGAAAAACTACCACATATTGGTCTAACAACCTGGTCTGGCAATATCGGTATGATACGCGTTAGTGAAAAAGTCGGCTTTGTACATGAAGGCACAATACGATCAGTACGCTATTGGCAAGGCGCTTATTATGACTCTGTTAAGTATGGTGTTTTGCGTGCTGAGTTTGCGTAAAAAATTCATCATCAATTAATTGCACAGTGTTATTTCTTTTTCTAGCAGACTCAATAGCTTCTGCTGAAAATGTAGATGTCGTAACAAAAATACCACGAGTATGCGCCACAGTGATTAGATCTCTGGGCAACCAACATTTAATTTTAGATAAGCGACTACTTTATGGCACTTGCGCTTTTAAGGTGAATTTCTGTCATTTCACCCAATTGTGTTGTCTCAATTACCTGTAAACGATAGCGATATCTGCCAGGCTCAAACAACCGCTTACCCTGTCCAAGTAACACAGGCACAATTTGTATCCAAAATTCGTCAACCATATTGGCTTCAAGTAACGGCTTTAAAATGCTACCACCGCCAACAACCCAGATATCATTACCCGCTTGTTTTTGATAATCTTTAATAATATCGACAACATTCCCTGAAACATAAGTCGTATCTGTTTGACTTAGATGCTTACCACGCGAAAAAACAACTTTTTCTTTACCTGCATAAAACGTTGCTTCACTCATAAGCTTCTGTGCCACTTCAAATGTTTTTCGTCCCATTACAAATGTACTAATCTGTTTTTCAAATGTTTCATAAGTTGATTGACCATTTAAATTAGTATCAAATAACCATTGCAAATCATCATTTTCATCAGACAAAAAGCCATCCAAACTTATGGCACCATAAAACACTACTTGACGCATAAACCACACCTCTCTTTGCTTAAAATCACAGTTATTCATTGTCAATGCTAATTTTAACATAGTTGCATAATCAAAAAAATTATGTTAAGTTTAACTTGTAGTTTAATATTTAACAATCTGGGGTGCCACGTGGCTGAGAAACACCCATTGAACCTGATCTGGTTAATACCAGCGAAGGGAGAATTGCTTTTTTTGACGTTGTACTAGGCAAACTCTTGGCTCATAAATGAACCAAGAGTTTTTTATTAGCTTAGAAAACGTATTACAAAAAAAGATTGCGATTTTAAACCATTTTGTATACCAGACATAAAATAACAACTACAAAAAAATTCTTGGAGGCATACTATTATGCAAACTATTTCAAAGTCAAAGTCAACACGTTGGGCACTTCGTGATGTGTTGTTATTGGCATTCGTCGCTGTTTTTATCGGTTTTATTTTTTGGGTACTCGGCCCAATTTATAATTTATTATCAGCTGCTTTAACACCATTGGGTTTAGCGCCTTTTGCAAATGAACTGCTAATTGGTGGCTGGATGATGGCTGCTCCACTTGCTAGTATTTTGATTCGCCAAGCAGGAGCTGGTGTTTTAGGTGAATTATTTGCTGCTGCTGTTGAAATGCTACTTGGCGGTCAATGGGGAGTCGCAACTTTGTTATCTGGCCTCGTACAAGGTATCGGTAGCGAAGCAGGATTTGCCGTTTTAGGTTACAAAAACTGGGGCTGGCGTGGTATCTTTGCCTCAGCAATCACCGGAACAATTGTGACTTTTATCTGGTCTACCTTCCGTGATGGTTACAGTTCTTACCATATCGGTCTATTAATCGCCTTGTTTATCACACGCTTTATTTCACTTTTGTTCTTTGGTGGTGTCTTAGTTGTTGCCATCCAAAAACTAATAGAAAAGGCTGGTGTTTTGCATCGTGACTGATTTAGTGGTTGACAATGTGAATTTTGCTTATCGCGAAACACCAGTGTTAACCGATATTTCACTCAAATTACGACCGAATAGTTTTAATTTACTCATCGGTCCAAGTGGTAGTGGTAAGTCTACATTGCTTAAATTATTATCCGGCTTATATCCAACATTTAGTGATGGTACATTGACGGGTGAATTAACTCTCGATGGCTATGATATTCATGATATTGTTCCTTATCAACGTGTCACACATATTGGCTACCTATTTCAAAATCCAACACGTCAATTTGTTATGAGAACGCCCTTTGAAGAATTACGATTTAGCCTTGAAAATTTACAAGTTAAGCCTGAAGATATTGAAAAACGTATTACAAATGCCATGGAAAGTGTTGGTATGACAGCATTTATGCACCATGACTTAATGAATTTATCTGGTGGTGAAAAACAAAAAGTTGCACTAGCCACCGTTTTAGCTGCAGATAGTGATTATTTATTGTTAGACGAACCATTTGCTAATGTTGATCCCGTTGCAAGATTACAACTCATCGACGTTATCAAAGCCTATCAAAATGAAGGCAAAACAATTTTAATAACAGATCACGATTGGAGTGGTTATACAGATGCGATTGATGATATTTTTGTCATGACCGCTGGTAAGCTACATAACGCATCATCAGATGAGCAGCAACAAATTTTAGCCAAATTACCAAATCAACCGGCCATTCATACAAGCCTACCTAACGAAAAAGAAGGTATTATTACACTTGAATCGGTGACATTAAAAAATGGCAAACGTACGCTGCTATCAACTACAAATCGTCTATTCCCCAGAGGAAAAAGAATTCTCATTACTGGTCCAAACGGTGTGGGTAAATCAACGCTACTGTCTGCTTTGGTTAAATTATATCCTTATGGCGGTACAATTACCTACCAACAAGAAGATATTGCTAAGCGTAAAATAGCAAAACATGTGCAAGACATCGCACTTGTTTTTCAAAATGCTGAACAACAATTTGTTGCCATGACCGTTCAAGAAGAACTGACACAGGCGCAGGCATTAAGCCATTCTCCTGAACTTTGGTCTGATGATACAATCATTACCGTCTTAACACAGCTAAATCTTCATGACCTTCGTGACCATATTGTTTATCAGTTGTCTGGCGGCCAACAGAAAAAATTACAGGTATTATTGATGCTAATAATTGGTACCCCAACGTTATTGTTTGACGAACCATTAGCAGGACTTGATAGTGCATCACAGCAGCATCTGCTTGATGTCATTGCCGACTTTACCAGACGTCAACATCAAACAGTCATCATGATTAGTCATCAATTACACGCTGTTACAGATTGGTTTGATTATCACCTGAAATTTGACAATCAACAGCTTAATTATATCGGTGATGCCTCATGAACCCATTGATTAAGTTTACAACAGTTATGGTTATTGCTTTGGAGCTTACTTTTATAAAAAGCGTGACACTCAATGTTATTGTTATTGGCGTTAGTGGTTTTTTATATCTATTTCTTAAACTCCATTGGCGTCAATGGTTATGGTTGTTTATATTACCCTTATTACCTGGACTAGGTTCTTGGTTTTCGTTGATGTATTTTGGTACTGGGGACCATGAACACATGGCTTGGATTATGTTATCACGTGTTTTCGCCTATCTATGGTTAGGTGGTTTGTTTACATTAAAACTTAACGATGAACGTGATGTTTTCTTAGCTACTTTAGAGCAAAAGGCCAAACTTAGCGCAACATTTGTTTACGCGTTAGTTGGTGTTTTGAATTTCATGCCGGCCGTTAGCCAAGAAATGAAAACCATTCGTGTCGCTTCGCAAATGCGTGGTCAAACACTGCATATTTGGCAGCCTCAACTCTATTTTAAAGCTATTTTGGCGGCCATTCGTTGGTCACAAAATCTAGCTGAAGGTATGGTTAGCCACGGATTTACTGAAGGCGCGGCCCGAACACACTTACAAGTCGTTACCATTAAACGACGTGACTGGTTCTTGTTGATCATTATCTTAATTGCTTTTCAATTATTATTACTACCCAATTGGTATTGAGGAGATACTTTATGACTTTTTCACAAGATATATTAACCCGTGCACAACCAATCATGGATACCATTATGGTGCACCCATTTGTTAAAGGTATCGCAACTGGTAACGTGCCTGATGACATTTTAAATTATTATGTTGAGCAAGATGAACATTATTTAAAAGATTATTTGCAAGTCACTGCACTCACAGTAACAAAAACAAACGATACAAATGATATTGCGCGCCTCCTAGAAACAGCACAATTTATTAGTAACGAGTCAAAAGCACATGAAATTATGTTAAATATTACTGGTCATCATGTGGAAAATTGGCGTCGTAGTCCAGATACACAACGCTACACGGATCATATGTATACATCAGCTTATCATGGCACTTATGCTGATGCACTTGCTGTTTTGTTGCCATGTGCTTGGAGTTATGGCGTGATTGGCCGTGAACTTGTTGCACAAGGTGCAAACAATGACGCCAACCCACTTAAAGAATGGATTGAAATCTATTCACCACAAGCAAATGATGAGATTGATTACAATGCTTGGCGGTTTGATGCTTTAGAACGTGCCGTTGCTAATCTCAACGATAGCCAAAAAGAACATGTTATTCAAACATTTTTGAAGAGTTTAGAAATGGAATGGCGTTTCTGGGAAGCTGCCTGGAATCAAACACAATGGCGGTTTGATTTTTAAAGTAACACCCACAATTAAAAGGTCAATAAAAACAGATTAATGTGCTTATCATCAGTTTAAACACACTAACCTGTTTTTATTTTTTCTCATAGCGGAAACAGGATCTACCTAGATTTTGCTTGAATAACAAGTTATATCATCAAGTCACACAAATAAAACACCTTCTGCTACAGCAGAAGGTGTTCAAATATCTCGTATCGTATTTTTAAAACCATAAGCCCACAGTTAAGCCAACATCATCTCCGATGTTTGGCTCCTGTAATTTCATATATAGTGCCAATCCTGCTTTAGAAATTTGTTGTTCTAAGGCTAGCTTGCGAAATTCGGCTGCAAGTGCCACAATAACTTTGTGCTCATAGGTTTTCTTTTTTAATTGTGAAATTGCACGTTCAACCATCGCTTGCTCGACACTGTCATCTAAATGAATCGTTTCTAAGTAAGATAATAAGTCATGTTGCTTTTTAAAAAGTGTCATGTTTTACTTTCCCTCTATCAATACCATACCAGTTCATCGCTGCCAATTCAACTCACCACTGAGTCTGTTAATTAATTAATTCTATTTTGTCCAACTATTGGGGTTCACATCGTTATGTTCATTTTTTAATTGGTATCTGCATAATCTATTTTTTCGCATAACTATCTATCTGTAATAACATATTCACAATATCTTCCTCTGTGAAAGATAAATTCATTTGATGTATCGTCTCATGTGGACGTAATATTTCTCGTGCAATTTGACGCAAGATGTTCTGATCATTCATTATGCCTAAGTCTTTCAAACATACCGGAAGACCTAATAAACGTTGAAAATCTAAATATTTTTTATAGGTAATATCTGATGATTTTGAAAGTATAAGTTGCCCTAACAGACCAAAGGCAACCTTTTCACCATGCATAATAGCTGGAGATATAAATGTCGTTAATCCATTAGCAATACTGTGTGCTGCTGCTTCCCCACCACTTTCAAAACCTAATCCACTCATCAAAATATTAGCCTCAACAACAGCTTCAAAATAATTATCGACAACGTGTGCGTTATTTGCTTCAATAGCTAACTCAGCATTTTGAAATATTGTTTTACTCGCTTGTTCCGCTAATACACCTGCAGTTATTGTTTGCCTATCCCCAAACATATTATGACCGTTACCACATTGAACGGCACGATACTCTATAAATGTGGCAAGCGCATCTGCGATACCAGCAATTAAAGTACGTGTTGGTGCGTTAACAATGATGCTAGTATCAACCATAACCAAAGCTGGACTATCATCAAAAAAAATATATCTCTCAAAATTCCCTTGCCTATTATATTTAGCTGATAACCTTGATGTAGGCGCATCTGTCGATGCTAAAGTCGGGATAACAACAAGTCGACATTCAACTTGTGCAGCAATAATTTTTGCAGTATCAATGACTTTCCCGCCCCCAACTGCAATGACAATACCAGCATTTGAATGACGTATTTTTTGGCACAAACATGACAACGCATAATCATCAAAATCATCACTAATAGTGAGAACTTCACTAAACAGATGTTGTTCATTAAGTTTATCAGATAGCGGATTTGCTGCAATATCAATAGCAACACCGTTACTAAGAATAACCGCACGTTTCCCGAGGCGTTTCATTTGATCGCAATGATTTAATAAAATATCTTGCCCTTGTATATACAAAGATGGACTGGAAAAACTTTTCATCATGCTGCCTTTCTAAATTAAATGCTTTGACCACCATCTATTACAATGGTTTGCCCTGTCATGTAGGAACTTTCTGCTAAAAATTCTGCAACCTCAGCTAATTCTGTGACATTTCCAAAACGCTTCATTGGGATAGTCTCTAATATACGTTCTTTAATCTTATCAGATAACACATCTGTCATATCAGATTTAAACATACCTGGTGCAATAGCATTAACACGGACCTGCCGTCTTGCTGCTTCTTTGGCTAATGTTTTTGTCATACCAATTAACCCTGCTTTACTAGCCGCATAATTAACCTGACCTATATTGCCATGCAAACCTACAATAGAACTCATATTAATAATACAACCAGATTTGGACTTTAACATATGTTTCAAAACTGGCTGTGTCACATTAAATGTACCAATTAAATTCGCATGAATAACTTGTGTGAAATTTTCTGAAGACATATTAACAGCCAATTGATCCGCTGTGATACCCGCGTTATTAATTAAAATATCAACACCTTTAAATTCATTCGTTTGATATAAATCTGTTATTGCGCGATTAATTGCTTGCTGATGAGTCAATTCAAATTTTACTTCCAGTGGTGGCAAGTTAAATTGAGACTTGATTTTCTCATCTATACCATGACGAGAATGTAATACAACTTGTGCACCAAGTTGATCAAAATGCTTAGCAATGGCTAAGCCAATTCCCCTTGAAGATCCTGTTATTAACACTGTTTTCCCTTGTATCTGTTCTACCATACGCTCATCCCCATTTACTATTATGCCCGTTCAACTAAATCTTGGTGTATTAAGTGTCGTCGAACTAAATCTAGTGCGACAAATATCGCCTCTTCAATATTATCTTGATGATCTTTTGCAAATATTTGTGATGTAACCATCAATTGTTGCTGATTATCAAATAAACCAAACCAAACTTTCTCATTAACATATTCTTGATGACCAATGCTTTCCGGTTTTTCTGCTAAAATTGCCAACCCAATGTTAGCGCCTAATCTCTTTTGTGTTAATTCTGCTAAGCGTTTAACTAATTCAGCACCATTATCACCTGATAATTCAATCTCATCATCTGTTAAATCAAGCAAGGCACTCATACCGTTAAAACCACCAGTTACTAACTCCGTATTTGATACAACGTTTTGTAATGTTGATTGAACCAACCCACGCGTAAATACTTCTGTCATGGCAATTGTTTTCTCTTCTTCTTGTAATAATTGTGCGACAACTTTCTCTAAGGTACTATGCTCACCCACACCATAAAAATAATCACCAACTAATTGATTAATTTGCGTTGCCATTTTTTTATTCAGATTGTTTGCTTTATTCTCTGATGATGAAGTTGCCTTAAGTCTTATGACCACTTCATGTTTTTGGGCATAAGTTTTAATTGTTGGATTCGTTTGATTGACAATTAAACCATTAATTAATTGCGATAATCTTGATTCACCAATGCCAAAATAACGCATAACTAACGAACTTAGTGCTTGACCATTGCAATACGTTTTTGTAAATAATGGCAACACATATTGATCAAACATTGGTTCCATTTCCCATGGTGGACCAGGTAATAATAAAAAATCCGGTCCAATAGTATTTTGATAAAAACTGCCCACAGCAAACCCAAAATCATTTTTCAGGGGCACAGCATCTTTTAAAAAAAGTGCCTGACGATAATTATTATCTGCCATCTCAATACCAACATCATCATGCCACTTTTTTAATTTCGATAGCGTATATGAATCTGGTATCAATGGCTGATTGATAAATTGAGAAACAACTTGCTTCGTTAGATCATCTGTTGTAGGTCCTAGGCCACCAATCATAATAATCAATTTGGCACGACTAACGGCCAAATTCAATGCTGCATGAATGCTCTTTTCATTGTCGCCTACAATAGATTGATGGTGAGAGTCAATGCCCATATCGTGCAATGCACGCGCAATATATGGGCGATTAGTATCAGTTATTTGTCCCAACAACAATCCTGTTCCCACAGATATGATTTCAGCTTCCATGAGTCAATAATCTTTCTCTTTTGATTCGATTTAATGTTTTGATCAGCGGTTGAAATGACGTCACTTCTTGATAACGATCACCAATTAACACGCCATCATATCCGATTTTTTCAGCCACATTAATGCCCTCTTCGTTGATATGTCCGCCCATCACTAAATGATATGCTGATAATCCGCTACTATTAGTTAGTTCATCCATATATTGTTTTAATTTCAGATATACTGCCTCCATCTCTACATAGGAATAGACAGGTTGATTGGACTGTGTTGATTTCAAAGATTCATAAGCTATAATCACGCGTTGGTCACTCAAATCACTATTTTTTAAAATAGATTTTAATTCACGGATAACTAAATCCGGCCCACTATGAATTCCTAAACATATAATTGGCACAATATGATTGTGAAGACAATTGATTAAGCGTTCATTAATCATATCTGTTGTTTCATTTAGCAGTCTTCTGCGCTCTAAATGACCTACAAAAGCATATTGAATCTTTAATCCATTCAATACGCTAGCAGAGACTTCCCCCACTGTACGTTGCACTAAACTAATGTTTTGCGCAACAATTTCATAATTGTGATACCTATTGTGTTCTGGTAGCGTGGGTGCAACTAATAATTTAAAATCAAGAAATTCACGCTCAATATCTTGTAACCATTTTAACTGTTTTTCATAATGCATCATATTTTTAAAATTAACAATACAAATCATACATTAACCTCTTCAATAAATTGTTTTTGTTCAGATAAATATAATTCTATCTCTGGATTATGAATCACATCATGACACGATATAACACCATCTTGAGACCAACTAGTCAATCCAATAAACTCTAATGCTTTTATAGTGGGTTGCAATATGTCCGATACACTCATACCATTAAAAAATTGATTATTATCATTAAATGCTGCAGTGGGTGCATTCCATGTTGTAGATAACATAAATTTTTTACCAAATAAACGTCCACCCTGCCCATACTTTGTGTAATCTAAACCGTAAAATATGCCATAAGCAAACACATCATCAAAATAACTTTTTAAAGCGCCAGGCACATTAAACCAATAGATGGGAAACTGTATAATAATTAGATCGGCCCATAACCATTTATTGATTTCCTCTATTCGTTTATAATCTTCGATAACCGTGATTTTCGTGTCATGTTTATCCTTGAATTGCCTAACATATTCTGTAAACAAGCGGTTGTTTAATTGGCCATTCGCATCAACATGTTTTTCAAAACCATTAATAATTAATATATTCATTTATTTTTCCTTATTTTAACTAAATTTTAGTGATTTGATAATGTGTCTAGTACTTGGTTTAGGAATACGACAAAAATAAGTTTTTGTCGTTCAGTTTAATTTAATAAATCTCCCTCCAAGCATTAAATTTTGATGTTTTTCTGTGTATTCTGCTTGCTATAACAGCATACTTGAAATTTCAATTTGTTCATTTACTTGATGGGATAGAATACTTCCAAATTAGTATTCTCGTAAAGATATCGCTTTACCACTATCTGTAGCACCAATAATTCATAGATAATGTGTTAATAATTGGTTAACATCCAGTGATAACATTTATCCATTATCACTTTTTGTACAAAATTATCAATTCTTCTAAGATATTGCCAAACAATATTGCATAGATTATAATTAACTATGTGAATTATTTTACTATATATTTTTAAAATTGCACATAACGCACTATTTTGTGCGTTAGTTATTAATCGAGGAAAAATGCCTACTATTTCAATGTCTACAAAACAAATCATAAAGCTCATGGGATCTAAATGGTCTATTGAAATTTTGCTGACTATCTCAACTTTACAAGTCACCGGTTTCAATCAATTACAGCAAGAACTTTCTAGTATCTCACACAAGGTGCTAACTGATCGTTTAAAAGAACTGGTTACTCATTGTTTAGTTAGTCGTACCATAGTTGAACGTATTCCCTTAAGGGTGATCTATAAAATTTCACCAAAAGGGCTTTCTATACTGACGATGTTAGAACAATTAAATGATTGATCAAATCAAAAAGCATCTGAAAATGTGCTCCCATTTTCAAATGCTTTATTTTTTTGCTTTCGGATTCAATTTAAAGCCATAAAATGTACTACCTTTAAATGTTTGTTTTGCTAATTTACCGGTCGCCGTGTAGATTTTCCCACGTTTAGACTTCGATTGAAAACTGATTTCAGCACCATTTAACATTTTGGTTAGTTCATCATCAGTAAAAATATGCCCACTCCATTCACGAGCAAAAGTAATTTCTTCGCCTTTGAATAGGCCAGTCATTTTTTCTGTTACTTTTTTCTTTGGTACTTGTTTTGGTTTACCAAGCAAGGTTTCTAGTTGCTCTGCATTGTCTAACATAATCGGCATATCATGTTCAACCACCTTTGTTACTGAATCTAGCACTTGGTCCATTGTCATGTCAAATTGGCCAACTTGATCCATCATTTCAAATAAACGTTTGGTGATTTTAGGCGAAGCAATCCACGTATCTTTCACCATAATAGCAGACACTTGCCCAGTTTCTGTCAATCCTAATTTACCACGCGTTTCAGTTAACATCGCTTTAATACCACGAGACATCTCAGATAATGTTGACACACGTGTTGCACCAGTACCAACATTATGTTTTTCCAAAAAAGCCATAATCCATTTAGTCGTTGGTGTTTGTGGCTTTGGATTCGCTCCTTCATGCAAATAAGGCCTTGCTTGCGGTCCTAATTGTGATGCAGTTGAATTTTCTTCTTCCTCTTCTTCAACCTTAATGGCTTTTTGTGAATCATACACTAACTTAAAATTCATCTTAAGTGGTCTATTAAACGCCGTTTTAAATTCCGGGTAATCTTTCAAATTAGCCGTCACATGATCGTACACATAATCTTCTGCCAGCATTGCTAAATAGTTTTTAGCCAAAACTTCATAGATTGCTGGTCCACTGGCACCAAATTTTACCAAAGATTGTGTTGTTTTTGGTAAATTTTCGCCGGGCCGATTGGCTCCGTGCGCACCTTGTGATTTAACATGCGTTGTCCGTGGAGAACGGTGTGTTAACAACATCTTGTCGACACCAACAACATCCGCGATCTGATCAATCAACGGTAGTAATTCATTAAATTGCTCTGGAGTTACGGTCTTGTCTTCTGTACGTGGATATGAAACAATTTGTGCTTCATACATTTTTTGGTAAGTACTTAGCACTTCTTTTGAAGAAAAACCACGCGGCGCTAATATTGAAGCCAATCCGGCTAAATCTAGTAGCTTTCCGGGTGCTTGCGTTCGCGTTTGATGTTTTTCATTGATAACGTCGGTCTTATGATACTGACTGAAATCAATTTCTGCTTCTTCTTTCGTCGCAAACCGCCACGGAATCACATCTCCTTGGGGTGTCACTCTGCCAAAAACATGTTCTGCGGGATCCTTAAATTTCACTTCAAAATATGGTGTTTTGACATAATTTTTAATCGCATCAAGTTGTTGATAAACACGCCAAATAATGACAGATTTCAACCGACCTTCACGCGCGACTACTTTAAAGCCTGCTTTTTTAGCTGCAGTGGTTGCAATTCGAGTGAGTTGCATTGAAGCAAAGTCCCACCGATTACGGCTTTCACCTTTAACATATTCACCATCAGCCATCTTATCCGAAACATCTCGTAATTGATGCATGGCCTTTTGAATACCCGATACTGACTCATCCATAAAGTTCGCACGTAGCACTTGACCCCGCCAGCCAATCGCATCCAAAGCCTCCCAGGCAAGTAACTCACCCTCACCAGAAGGGTCAGTATCAGTTGCAATGACAATCGCATCGTACCCTGATTTTGATTCCTTCTTTAAGTCATCAATTAATTTTTTTGTTGATTCCACCTTACCTGTACGCATATTACGTTGACGAATATACGTCCGTGCCCATGAAAAATCAGACAAATTCCATGGCAAATGTTTCACCAACCAAGATTTGTATTGCTTTTTTAATTCTTCGGCAACCATTGCTTCAGGGTCTTTTAACGTCATGACATGACCACGCAAATTTGCTATTTTGTAAGTGAAATCGTTAAATACACCGGTCTTACCACCAAGTGCTTTCGTAAAATTGGCAGCCGCCGATGGCTTTTCAGTTAAAATGAGATAGTTTGTCATAAGTTTTTTGAGTGTCTTTCTTGTATTCTTATCTTTCATTTTAACAGATTAGATGTCATTCAGGAATGAACTGCTACACACTTCATTTGTAAGGTTACTTTTATTTATGCTACAATTAGTCATAAACTATAGTACACTGAGGATAAGTAATAATATGTCATACAAACTAATACTACTAATATTTTTCATTTATTTCGTTAATAGTAAAACTTATAAAAATTCAAAATTTGCACTGACAATTGCAGCTTATCGTGGTTATGTTCTTATACTGATTGGCTTATCATGGTTAATCTATGTCGTATGCAATACATGGGGTAATGAGATGTTCATTCTACCAGTTGGCTTCATTTTAATTGGCCTTATTGCGATGATCATAAACAGAAAATTAAAAAAGATCGTTAAATAAAAAGATGGTGTGTCTCTAAAATGTTAAGTAACATTTTAGAGACACACCTTTTTTATTTTTAAAAATGAATAAGATTACACCAGTTTAATTCGTGACAACAAGGTGCGGTACACAATGGCAACAACATATACCCCAATCATACGATCTAAATAATCTGTACCCACCTGCACCAAGAAAACTGAAATTGATTGACTCAAGCCAAAACCATGTAGGACTTGAACAATCATGCTTGATCCAGATGATGTGATACCATGAAACAAGATCACTGTGATAATTGTACTAATAATCGTAGCTGGTATAGAGATGACAAGGGCAACCCACCAAATATTTTTAAAATCTGTTGGTTTAATTTTTTTATAAACAAATCCAGATACTAGCGCAGTCGCTATTTGACTGGGCATAAAGTAGATTGAGAAAAGATCTCCAGTAGTACCATTAATTAACGCCGTTAGAATGCCAGTAAATAGACCACCAATAGGTCCAAAAAAGGCACTCCCTAGCAAAGTTCCAATCGTATCCAAATAAATAGGTAAACGTGCATACAACGCAAGGTGACCACCGACAATGTTAATCACAATAAATAATGCAATTAACGCAATTTTTTGTGCTGAGACATGTTTTGTCATGATAATCGCTCCAAGTTGGTCGCAATATTATCTAACTCTTTTTCAATGTCAGCGGCATCCCTAATCAGTAGGCCACTAATAATGTGTGACATGACAGCTTTAGCATCCACAGCTTGCAAAATCGTTGCGTTCGGTTTTTTTTGCCAAAAATTTTCACGGTCGACAATGCTTTGTCCAAGGGCAACCCCTTCAGTTACAACTGTTACATATTTGTCGATGCTCTGTACAAGTTCAGGGTGTAATGCATAAATAATTACTAATGGATCATTGATAACAGCCCCTAAAACATGCTCTTGTTGCCAATGAAAATCAAAATAAAATTGGATAATTTGAGCAACAAATGCGGATTTTTCTGCATCCAAATATTGCATCATCTGGAGCATATTTGGCGTAAATTCTAGTTTGCGCGTTACATCTAGTGGCACAAGCTCAATATTCAATGGACTATTTTGGAAAACATAATCAGCTGCGTCAGGATCGACCCAGAAATTATATTCCGCTACAGGGGATGTATTGCCATTAGTCTGGTCAGCACCACCCATCACAATTAAGCGTGACACCTGTTGCCAAATATCTGGTTGTTGCTTAAGTGCTAGAGCCACGTTAGTCAGCGGCCCTAAGGCTAAGAACCAGACATCCTCATTTTCAGATAACAACTTGGCGTACCCTGCCTGGGCATCGCGTTGGCTCGGCTTCACGTCAGTCACTAATGTCATGTTACTTTCACCAAGACCATCGTCGCCATGCGTATCCTGTGCACTAACATAATCATGCTTTAATGGTGATTCTGCACCGGAAAAAACTGGAATATCAAGTCGATTGGCTTCACGTAATACTTTCAATGCATTCTGAACACCAATTGCTGTAGGCACATTGCCTTCAACAATGCTAATACCAATGACATCCAATGGTTGTGACCGTAAAGCCACAAGCATCGCCAAACTATCGTCAATGCCTGGATCAGCATCAATGATCACTTTTTGTTTTCGCATTATCTCTCCTACCTTTCAAGGTTACTTGGTTTTTTATCCTGGGCAGTTTACGAACCAGTCCAATAAACAATTTATTGATTTTGATAAATGCGTATTAAGTATAACAAATCTTTTGTGAGAATACTGCTTAAATGATCATTTTATACGATATATTTAAAGTTATTTTTTATGATCCCTTTGCGTTAATGCTTGATTAATACGACGCGCATTATCGTGTCCTTGTTTTCTGAAATAGATAAAAATAATGATATAGGTAATCAAGAATGTTGGTATATTAGTAATCGTAATCACATGGCTTCCAAAAGTTAACCAGATGAAAAGGCCATATGTTAACATTTCCAAAATGAAATGACTAATAAGCTGTGCCATAAACGTTATTTTGTCATACTCAAATATGAGAGATAGTAAGCCCATAATTGCACTCATGGTCATTAACAAGTAAAATTGCTTCATTGTTGGTGTGCCTTGATTTAAAGTAAACGATAATAATGAGATAAATGATCCAACGCCAATGCCAACTAATAGATAGGTTATTGATTTTTTAAAGTATTTCATCTTCTGCGCTCCCTTCCAATCTACTTAGAATACCCTTAATAAACCGTCTAGACACAGTAACGCGTGTCTGATTTGTCAAAAAAGCATAATAGTTACCGGAAAATGCAGATTCCATCTTTGACAAATACGACAAATTCATGACTTCAGATTTAGAAATTTGCACAAAATCATATTTTGAATTTTCTTCTAAAAATTTTTCTAGTGTCTTTCTAGTCGTTAATTTCTGGTTATTTTTTAACGTAAATGTTAGATCATTGCCAAAACTTTCAACGACAATAATGTCTGCCTTATCCACAACTCGAATATTGTCAGCCGTTTTAATAGCAAGTTGACGTGATGATGTATTTTTGGATTTAAGGTACCGTGCTATATCCGCTAATTGTTCAATATCACTACCTGAAATAAGCACTTGAACATCTTCTAGTTTGTCATCAATATTGATGTTTATTTCCATTATTATTGCCCACAACCACTTTCATAATTACGCTAAGAATACCCAATAAAATAAATAGATATAACCCTATTTTACCAGATATATAATCCGTGTCATTGAGACGATTTGTATAATCAGTTATAAATAATTTAATTGGCAAATAATGCCCTAACTTACCAACGTTCATATTACCCATAATTCCCGAAACAATCATAATAACAAAATAGCTAATCATAGAAATACCATAAACACGCGAAAATTTCTTCAAAAATGTTGTGAGTAAAAATACAACCATAAAATATATAGCCGCATTTAAAACTTGAAAAATACCCATTTGAATCATTATTGATTGACTTGGTATCGACAAGTTAAAATGTGATAGAAAAATCCAAGAGTATATGATGCTGGACAATAAAACAAATCCTGTTAATGCTATAAATTTGTGTATAGCTTGTGATATACGTGAGTAACCAAAGAGTTCAGCGCGTAAAGTGAATCCTTGTTCAACTTCTTGCGAAAATAATGAACTAAACCCAACAAGTACCATTGAAAGTGGTATCGTACAAAAGAAAGTCAAGTAAACTTGATTCAGTGCCTGCGGTACATTAGAATAACTACTACCAAACACGAATGCCATCATTGGCGCAAACATAAATCCAAAAAATAATGTTATCATATTGCCTAATAAATTTTGACATTCAAAAATTAATTTTCTTTTTTTAATCATGCGCGTTGTCCCTTCGTTATTGCCGTATAAACTAATTCAATATCGCCTTGTGTTCGTCTAAAATCATCACCACTATCAATAAGTTGTCGCGCGACTGAATACTCTTCCTCCGGCCGGTGTATGCTAATACTTTTTTCTGCATTATTGCCGACAATAAAAGCTGAATAGCCGATATATTGATTGAACAGATTCTTTGGTTTATCAAATGCCTTCACTTGTCCATCATGAATAATTAATAATTTATCAGCTAACTGTTCAATCTCTTGTGCATAGTGCGTCACCATAATAACAGTTGTTTGATGTTGTTTGAAATATACTTTTAAATGATTAATGAGTGCCTGTCGGCTTTCAAAATCAAGTCCAGTCGTCATTTCATCTAAAAATAGTAATTCTGGTTCTTGATAAAGGACCATGATTAAACTCATACGTTGTTTTTGTCCACCAGATAAATTCTTAAAATGCAAAGACAATTGTGATCCAAAATCAAAAAAATTAATTAGTTCAGCCAACTTTTCATCTCGCTTAATACGTGTATTTAGTAATCCTTCTATTATTTTTTGATTCGTCATGGTATCAACGTAGTGCTGCTCCTGCATTAATACTCCTAGATTATCAGTCTCAAGTGTTACTTGCCCCTTAAATCGCACTAATCCCAAACAACTATTCACTAACGTTGATTTCCCAGATCCTGATTCCCCATCACGCCAATAATCTCACCTTTATTGATGGTTAAATTCGGTACTGTCAAGGCAACTTTACTACCATAAGTTACGCTCAAATTCTTAATTTCTAACATAGTATCTCCCTTCTCTTACTGGCTTTATTATAGCAATTGAAGACATCAAAAAAACCGCTTTTGTGATAAGCGGTTACATACAAGCTATAAAATTTCTGTTTAATGTATAAATGCAAGAACAACGAAATTAATCAAAAAGAAAACAGATACGATTAATAGTACAGGTGAGACTTCTTTAAATTTACCTAAGGCAAGCTTCACAATGATAAAGAAGATGAAGCCAGCCGCAATTCCATAAGAAATTGAGTAACTAAAAGCCATAAACACAGAAGTAAAGAATGCTGGTATAGCAACCTCCAATGATTTCCATGAAATTTTCTTAAATTCGCCCATCATCATAATACCAACTAAAATAAGCAATGGTGACGTAGCTGCTGTCGGCACAACACCCACGAAAGGTGCAAATAATATCATCAAAGCAAAGCCTATGGCTGTGACAATATTTGCCAATCCAGTTCTTGCTCCCGCAGCCACACCAGATGCTGATTCAATAAACGTTGTTGTATTTGATGTCCCGACAATACCAGCTAAAGCTGTTGTAAACGTATCAACAATTAACGCACGATCCATTTTGGAATTGAAACCATTACTAGAATCAAAAGCTTTTTGATCTTGTTTTGAAAAAATACCTGTCTGATTCCCAATACCAATTAATGTGCCAATGGCATCAAACAACCCGCTAAGTCCCATAGCGAAAATCGTAACCAACGCCAATGACGTATTATGCCAATTATTAAATAAGCTACCTAATCCTTGTGCCCCTAATGATTGACCAAAAACATGCCCTAATTCACCAAATGCATGACCAACTGACGTACCAGCACCAATGTGCGTATTCGTAACGCCCATTGGAATCCCAATTAGTGTGGTTACTATCAACGATATCAGAAAAGCACCCGGAACGCGTCGCATGACTAATACAATTAAAATAATAAAACCAATTAATGCTAGTATCGTACTTGAACTATTGAACTTAGTTAATTCTGGCGTCACACTACCGTTAGCCAAAATACTATTCAACGCACCATGTACTTCGCCAGTAAAAGGTTTGCCATTTAATGTGATGATATTTCCCGGATCAACAATAAAGTTAATAAAGCCAGCATTTTTCAAACCAATATAGGTTACAAAAAGTCCAATCCCACCGCCAATAGCTGCTTTTAATTCAGATGGAATTCCTTGAACGATGGCCCGTCGGCCGTGTGTCAACGTAATCACAATATCGACTAGGCCAACTAAAAATACAATAGCCAATGCCTGTTGCCAAGTAAAGCCAAACCCGAATACAATGGTATACGTAAAGTAGGCTTGCATACCAATACCTGGTGCCAACGCAAATGGCACGTTAGCAAACAGACCCATGAATAATGTACCAAAGACCGCCACTAAAATAGCTGCTAAAAATACAGCTTGAGTTGGTATGCCGGTCTGTCCTAAAATTTGAGGGTTTAAAAAGAAAATATAGGCCATTGACACAAATGTCGTAATTCCGGCAACAATTTCACGACGAACAGTCGTTTTATTCTCTTTTAATTGAAATAATTTCTCCATTATTTTCTCCTATACAATGATGTCAATTAACAGCCAATTTGTATGAATATATTAATGGAAAATAAAAAATTGACGCACATATGGCGATCAATTCAGTAATTTATTTATGATAGTTCCAACATGGGTGCTGGCTAGAAACAATCGACCATTATTCGATACTATATCAGCTAAATTTCACATAGAATAGTTTAGCATTGATATTCCAAAATAACAAGAGTTTAAATCCAATTACTAATAATTTGTTAATGAAAAATGTTAATAAATGTTTAAGGCGCTGCCCTTTCACGACGAAATAAAGAGATTGACTCTCTGACGGGCTATAAATAGTAAGTTATTTTAAAATCAAAACAATATATTAAATTAACTGTCGTTACTTATCGTTCATCTAAATCCCCCATCTTGTTGACATGCTTAAATGCCAAAACTGCTGTCTCAATTTGATAATCTGTAAATTCAGAATCAGGATCAATAGACCAAGCCAATTCATCTAAATCATAAAAAAACTTATTAGTATGCGGTACACTTAAAATTTTCACATATATTCTATGGTAATTACTTTTAACCCAATAATTCACACTACCAATCACTATTTGTTTCACATTGCTTTCTAAATTCATACTATTATTATGTTCACGTCTTGCTGATACATCTATTACTGTTGGTTCTGGTTTTACCAATTCAGTATGTACCATCCCAGATTGTACAATCTGCCATTCCGGGCTTGCATTAAATGACATACACTCAGCTACAACATCCAAATTTTTGAATTTAGCAAAAGCTTTTTTATCTCCAATGAGATAAAATTCTTTTTTGGCTCTTGTGACAGCTACATTTAGCAAGTTTGGTTCTCGTGTAGCCCATGTTACCGATCCCGCACTGTTTTCATCAGCACCAAGTATGAAAAATACAGCTTTAGCTTCTTTACCTTGAAATTTATGCACCGTACCAACATTATTTTCTTTCCACCGTTTAAACTCTTCTTCCTCTATACCAGTTGGCTGTTTTATCCGTTTCATTTCTTTTGCCACAATTCTAAATGGCGAAATAACATAAATATCAGAAAGTGTTATTAAATTAGCTTCGTTAATTGCTTGACTATTTTCAAGATTATTTTCTTTCGAAATCATCAGTCACTGTTGAATGGCTGCTTCTAGCCAATCTCTGTGATTTGGCACAAATTGTTGATCAGTTGCAACGCCATTCGCATCAAACCAGTACGCCGCACCTATATCACGACTGCTACCTTGAACCATCTTATTATTATATGCAATACAGTTCGCAATTGAAAACATTGGATCCAAACAACGTCGATGCACCCATAACGGTACACCAACCCAACCATTTTCTAAATTCGCACCAAACTGGCTTGCTCGGTCAACAATGGTTTGCACTGACGATTCTGGCTTCGTAAAAATAGCCGTTTTAATACCATAATAATTTTTAATTTGGTCTAACATCGATTCTTCAGTTACCTGCACAGGCGCGATCTGTGAAGGATCTCCGACAACCATCACCCGTTTTGCACGCCAAAAGGCACCAAGTGCTTGAACAGGTAAAGCTTGTCCTGCTTCATCAATGAACAGATTATCAATACTTTCTTCAGCCATATCTCCGAAAAAAGAACCAAACGAGGCAAAAGTTGAACTGATTACTGGTACTAAAAATTGTATTAATGCCCAAGAGTGATTGATTACTTCTGGATGTTTAGCCTTGATTAAATGTTTTTTAGGCCACGTCTGATTCAATACGTGTGTGAAAGGATTATTTTTTTTATCTTGAACAATTTGGATAATTGTCAGTTTACGAACCTTCATTGCTTCTACGAATGCTCGAGTTTGTAAAGCGCGAAATTCATCATCAAACCACAAAATTGAAAGTTGAATTTGTTCATTAGTTTCTTTATCCCAAAATTCACGATTCAAAGCTTTAACATTTTTTAAACTTTTAAAATAGGACATTGCTGTATTATATGCTGTTTTTAATTTTAATTCTTTCGCTCTATTATGTTGATTTTTTTCTTTCAACAATTGCATTTGTTGTTCAATTTGTTTAACAAGAATATTTCCATGAATTTTTTTCTGATTGGCAACGTCTTGTTTAACGAGTAAATCACGAATATCTCTGTTTAGTGTACGAATATATAATTCTATTTTTTTTGCTTCTATTCGCTGCTTCTTAAATATTAGAAATCCAGATGGTTTCCCAGCTTTTTCATTCTGAATCTGACTATTTAACGTACTAATTTTATTGCCATTTTCTGTCGACTCGCTCTCGCTCGCAATGACATCTTCCTGAGCAATAGATAACTTGTTTTCTAAACTATCTAATTCACTTTTTACACTGTTAGTTGTAGTCGTTTCTTTAGAATTTTCGTATGCTTGAATGTCCAAAAAATATTGTGCTGTACGCTGTTTAATATCCCGTACTTCATTCAACGTTGCTAAAAATTCCATTCGCGTGGTCTGCCAATCACCACCATCTTCTGCTTCAGTCGCAGAATCAATAATTCCTTCTAATCCAGTCATTAAGTTATCGCGATTGGTTGAATTGCCACCAGCAGCTGAGAAAAAACCCCATGTTTTTTCAGGCACTGGTTTATCATATTGATTTGAATAAGCTTCTTTGAAATAATCAATCATATATTCATCAGTAGATAAATCTGGTTCTTCAGGTAATTCTTTTGAAATATTCTCTACTGCTGAATTATTTGAACTAGCTACGACCACACCATAACCCATCAATTCAGGCGCTAAATGATAATCAATATGAAATTGCGGATTCTCCTCATCCCATGCAAAGTGTTCCCCTTTAATTATTGCTTCTTTAGGGTCAGTGAAATGCGCCAACTGCTCAGATTGCTTAACCATCATATCTGCAAAAACATCTTTTAGTAGTGTTGTCTTACCAGTTCCTGGTGGTCCATTCACCGATCTAATATTATTTTTATCATTGATTGCCAAATTCACCGCAACTTGTTGCATAAATGATAAAGTATATGCTGGCTTAGAAGGCCAACGGCCATCCGGAAAGTTAACAGGATTCAAGATATCATTAAAAATTGATTTGTCTTCACCTTCTAAATTGATTCGTTTCTGTGCGTCAAAACCATCAATATATCGCTTAACATTACCATAACGTTCACTACCAGCCGCTAAAATCAACTGAATATCGTTGGCAAAAAATGAATGTAAATTCGTCAAGTTATCTTTATGAATAGGCATTGCGTAATCAATTTCTTCAGATGCCGCTGCAAAATGGCTACGGATGAACTTATTTATTTCCTTCAATTTTTCAGTGAAACTCAAATTATCATCAATGAAATCTTGATATACCGTTTCAAGTTTTTGTTCAAAATCTTTAATTTTTTCGGATACATCATTAATATTATTCAATAACACAGTATTAGCTGGCACAAACGTAGTACCTTGAACAACTTCAAATTTTTCATTAAAAGCCAACATTGCCGAAAAATTTTTACTTAGGTCTGGCTCAACGACATCAGCTGAATCATCTGATTTGATAAGATCTCGAAGTTCTTGCCCTTTATATATCCCAAAGAAAACTGGAAAAATTAAATCTTCAGTTTTTTCATGCCGATGCTTAGTTTGATTACTTGTTAATATCTTATCAATCTTATTAGGAAACAGTGTCTCAAAAAATGATGAATTTACGGTTTTAATTGAATCGAAATCCAACTGAGAGATTTTGTTAGAATCAATACCAATTTTGTCAGGTAATAACGACTCACCTATCTGATCAATCAGCTTTAATGCTTTAATAATCCTTACACGTTGTTCATCGCTTGCCATCTAGTCCCCTTCGTTTAAAAATTAATTAAATTAAATGTTGCTAGATAATCAACATTAAACCCTCTACAAATTTTATAACTATTAAGTTATATTTTACAACCTAGTTGAAACATAAACAACAAACGTTTTTCACAAGAAGGAGAAATATAGTGTTGATAGATCTATATGTCTTGTACAACATAAAATTAATGTTATCAAAAAAACTTACCCACTATTCCACCACAAATTGTCTATCATTTTACAGATAAAGAATATAAAGCTCATACCATAGACATATTACTGAACACTTAAAGTCGTTTGAAATAACAAACGTTAACCAGATAATACTACTCTTATTCCTGCTGGGAAAATTAAAAAATAAATAATAAGCAATATTCACTCGCTTTGGCCCCAAAGTTCAAAAAATAAACTTCCTCATGCGTCTACTTCCATTGGCTCTCTTTTGATTTTTCATTCAACTAATAATGTTATTACAAAAATCTAAAATAGACTATCTTGAGTAAATTTCATTAGTCAGTGTCAATATTTTTACCAAATACCTGTTTATATACGTAAATACCAATATGAATAATCATCACTAAAGCAAAAATAATATAAAACCGTTGATGTGAATCGAATCCATGGGTGATGTATCCATAAAGTAAAACAATTATAGTTGTTAATAATAAACCAACATTGAAAATATTGTCTACTGTTTTACCGATTTTCTTTTCTAGTAACACTTCCTTATAATTTTTATCTTCACGTATCAATTCATCGAGTGAGATATCATATATTTCTGATAAACGAATAATGTTTGATATATCAGGATGACCTTTTCCACGTTCCCAATTTGAAACAGCTTGACCTGATACGTTTAGACTTTTAGCCATCTGCTCTTGTGATATTTTTCTATCTTCACGTATGATTTTTATTTTTTCACCAATAAGCACTTGCTTTCCTCTTTTGCTAATTAATAACATCATCTTATCAGTAAAGCGTTTGTATTGTCACTAAAGTATTGCTTGAGTTGCTCTTAGGCTATAATAATTCTCCTCGTCACATAGATTTTTTTTAAAGATCGGGACGCTTACAAACATATTTTATCATCGGCTACCTCCAAACGATTGTTAACTAACTGCACTGTTTGTCCAAATAGTTGATCGCTTTGGCCTTCTTTCAAATTAGAAAACAAATCTAATGCTGCTGTTATTTTCGGTGTTGTCATGCCTTTCTCCCCTTTGCGTATGGCAGTGCCAGATATATTATCTCGCCGTAATTTCACAAATGGCTTAATCCAAGTTTCGTCATAAATATCATGTAATAACATACCACCTTCATCCGTTCCCAATAAGCCATGCAATTTCGTATGGGGATGGCGTTTTTTGATAGCTTTAATAATGGCATAAAATCCATCTTTTTGATAAAGGTTAGGTTCAAATAATATCTCTACTTTATTCTCTAACCCAGCTTCTTTGATTGCAACTTTTAACATGAATAAGCGATTTTCTGCCTCGTAAAAAACTTGACCGGTTGGAAAAAAATTGACAAGTGGGTCAGCAATCGCTGATTTTTCATAGTAACGTTTGCCAGCACGCTGATCAACAATCTTAATCATTTTCTTATCTAAAAGATACTGATGAATCTTAGGAATAACTGTTGGATGAATGTAAACTTTATCTAACTGTCGTTTATCAATGAAATCCTTTAAAATTGCAACATGTGACTTGTGTACGGGGTTAAACGTCCCTAGAAATAAGCCAATCCCACCTTTAGATGGTAGTAACCCCCAAATATCTGTTATCAAACTGATGAGTACGCCAATGACACCTAGCATTAGCCCCATAATAACGAAAAATACTTGCACATTCTTGTATCCTAATGCTGCCAATGCGCTGATAATCACATTCAAGCTTAAAGCAAAAAAGATATTAGCAAATCGATTGCCTTTATCATGATTACTGAGTGTAATTGCCAGATATTGTAAACCTTGTGATGCCAAAGAAGTTAAACAAACAGCCCCAATTAAACCACCAACCATTTTGAGATTATTAGGGTCGATAATATTTCCTTTAACGAGCAGACCTAAAGCTAGAAAATTGTAAAAACTCTGCCATACCAGCTTTGCTAACTTACTGAGGAACATCGAACCAGTTAACCTAAAACCTTTTTGTTCTAAATAAGTACTTATAAGTGTGAAAATAGGTAGAAATAGTGCTGTAAAGACGCTAACGCCAATCAAATAAAGATTCGCATATTTTCCAGTTGGGACAGCATAAGCAAAGTACATGATCAATCCCATACTCAGTGCAATTTTCAAAAAAATGCTATGAACTATTTTCATAAAAAGTCTCCAATTTTAATTTTTGTGATACGGCGACTGGCAGATACAACAATTAAGCTACTTTCAAAAACGAGTAGTAAAATAATGGCAATCTCATATGATAACGGCAACTGAACAGAAAATTGTGTTAATCCACCTAAATTAACAAGACCATTTAATAAAAATGATCCAATAAATTTATCAAGAATCAAGCTCAATCCAATACCCAGAGCAAGTGCAAATCCCGCTCTGAATAAATATTGCACTTTCAACTGGACGTTGGTGAATCCTAACATTTTTTTCAAGGCTAACTGTCGTTTTTCTGTTTCAATCGTCAAGTAACTCACGAGATAAACAAACAATCCGGAAATAACAAGTGTCAAAATTAAGATCATATTGGCTAATAATTTAACGGCCGTTTGGATTGTTGTGATTAAACTTTTTGAACTTGCGCTTGTATCTGTCAGTTGGACATTATCTCGGTGAAACCCAGCCAATAACTTATCTTTCTGACTTGTACTTTTCAGGTTAACATAAGTACTGTTCATTGGTAAATCTATATCAACTAAACTGTACGCTTCTTTTCCCAGGTTATTAATGGTTTGATATGTCCCCACAATAGTCATCTCTGTGTTATTAGATAGCTGCGTTTTGACATGAACTTTTTGTCCAACTTTAAGTTTTAATGTTTTTATGAGATTACTTGATAGCAATAATTCATGCTGGTTTTTGGGTGTATGCCCTGATAATACTTTCATTTCAGACGGCATTTTACTATAACGGTGTAAAGGAATCACTTCCTTTTTTAAGAGAATCTTAGTCTCTTGGATATAGCCACTTGATTTAATTGGTGTCAGAGCATTGATTTGTTGCAACGCTTCCCCTCGTGTTGTGTGATCTGGCGTGCGCATGACAACATCAACCTTTGGTAATCCAAACAGGCTGTCAACATGCCCTTTAAAGCCTTGATTGAGATTGGCAATCATCAAACTCAAAAATAAAAAAAGTCCTATCACAAGCGTAAAAGTCATATAATGTCCAATTTTTTGAACATAATCTTTAAATGCAATCCCTATTTGAAGAGGTAGCGAATTTTTAGTCAAATCAAAATTAAATTTACCTTGATTAGATTTACTTTGCCCATCTTGAAAAGCTGATGCTGGCGAAATACTACTAGTCTCTTTAAGTGAGAATAGGATAATTATCATGGAGAGACCTAACATCAGCAAAGTGATAGCAAGTACAACAACAATATTAAGTGATATATGTTTCACACTTGTAAAGCCATTTAAGTGCCAGAAAAATTTAAATGCTAAATTACTTGTCACAAAACTCGCCAATATAGCAACAACTAATCCAGCTATGTTACTCAATAAAAAAGCAGACACATAAGCCAACTTAACTTGACGACCACTCATGCCTAACGTTTTGAATGTCGCAATTTTTTTACGATCCTTGGCTATGCCCGACACAAGTGCAAAGCGTATCACAAACTGACAAATTCCAAACAAGAAAATAGCAGCTAAAATAATAACCAAAGCCACAATAGTAGGCAACATCGTGTAGGCTTTCTGAATGTAACCTTTATCATAAATCAAATCTGCTTTTAGTCGATCGTGATAATCTGATAGCAGCTTCTCTGAATTTTTAGGTGCTTTCACTAAGTTAACAAAGGCCATCTGAGTCATTTGGCTACTTTTTTGAGCTACCAAAGTATTGAAAGTCGTTTGTGACACAATGCCCTGCTTATACTTGAACAGTGGGCTACCAAGGAGTTGATCCTCGTAAAATCCCTTCACAGTCAGACTTTTATTACCAATTTGAATCGCATCACCACGCTTAAAATTACCAGTTGATTCTAGGTATGACGCAAGTACAATCTCATGGTTTGACGGTGCTTGTACATTGAAATGTGAGGTATCATCAGAGAGCAGCAAAGTAATATTTTGCTTATCTTTGCCTTCAACTTGCGTCATAAGACTAGGCGCAGATGACACGCTTTTTACATTTTTAAGACCTTTTAAATCAGCCGCCACATCTTGTTGGGTATCTTGTTTGACAAGGATATCAGGTAACTTATGAGTGCGGTATGCTGTTTGATAGTGCGAGACATTTGCTTGATAAGCAGTTAAAACCGTAATCATCGTTAAGCTTGATAAAAAAGTTAGAATAGCAATTGTCACCATAAAGGCTTTTTGTCCTAAAATCAATGACTTGATAATCTTTTGCATGTTACCACCCCATCTCTAGTAGCCAAGCTTCAACTTCTGCTCGCCTAGCTTTGAGTTGACTAGCGTCATAAGGTGTAAAACGACGGTCACCATAAATTTGCCCATCTTTGATGAACAAAATTCTATCAGCACGAAGTGCTGCCTTTAGATCATGCGTGACCATGACAATTGTTTGTCCGTTTTGATTATTTAAAGTGAGATTATCTAGTACTTCTATACCAGAAGTTGAGTCCAACGCACCTGTTGGTTCATCTGCAAAGAGGATTTTCGGTTGATTAATCAAACTTCTAGCAATCGCCACACGTTGCTTTTGGCCACCTGATAAATGATTAATTGCTTGATTAACATGGTCTCCTAATCCCAATCCAGTAAGTAAATCTTTGGCACGTTGTATCACTTGCTTTTTAGTCTTTGATTTCAGTAGAAATCCTGGCAAACACACATTTTCTAACACACTCAAATGTTCAATCAAGTTAAATGATTGAAAAATAAAACCAATTTCTTTGCGTCTAAATCTTGATAATGATTTATCAGAGAGTTTGGTTAAGTCCTGATCTTCAAAAATTACTTGTCCGCTTGTCGGCTGATCCATGGTTGATATGTTTTGTAGTAGTGTTGATTTCCCTGCACCTGAAGGTCCCATAATCACGGTAAATGCCGATTCAAAAATGTCTAAATCAATGCCCTCTAAAATTTGGTTATTGTCGTCATATCGCTTAGATAAGTTTTTAACTTGGATAATACTTTTCTCTATCATTGGTTTATGTCCCTTCTTGTGATATATTAACTATAATAAACAGAAGTTATATTATTCACAATAAGGGAAAAAAAGTATACCATGTCAACTACCTGTCCAGTTCAAGACACAATTGCTGTCGTTAAAGGAAAATTTACCGTTGAAATTCTAGAAGCAATTCATAATGGTTATAATCATTACGGCACGATGAAAAACCAGATCCCCACTATTAATCCTAGAATACTTGCGACAAGGATAAAGGACCTTGAAGCCAATGGCATCATTACACGGGAACATTTGCCTACTATTCCACCACAAATTGCCTATCATTTTACAGATAAAGGATTAAAGCTATTGCAACTCGTGCCTGAAATTAAGGCTTGGTATGGTGATTATCATGAATGAGAAATTAATACTTTAATGCGATTTAATTTGACGAAAAAACAACATGAACCGTTATGGTTTCACATAAATATAAACAAAAAGGTATGTACCAAACTAATCTAGTACATAACTTTTTCTTTAGAACTAATTAATGATTGTGTTTAATTAAATGTTGATTATTTCATTTTTTTACAAACGATTACGCTAGTGTCATGATTGTTTATAGATTGTTTATAGATTTCTTTCAGATGACTCATCTCATACGTATCACCAATTAGTTGATGCGTTTCCTCATGTCGACATTCAATTCTAATGGGTATCTTTTTCTTTTGATTTTTATAATCTTTTGCAGGTGCTAGCATGTATTTATATAATCGTGTAATTTGCTTGACTTGTTTGTTAGTTACATTACCTTTCAAATATATTTGAAACTTTGCTTGATAAAATCCACCCTGGTGTACATCAGATACCAACCGTCTGACATGAGTAAACTTTAACCAACTATTCAATAGCCACTCTATTCCAAAAATAATTGTGCGGTATAGCGAAAATAATGAGCGGAATATTTATCAGCCATGACACTGGTTCGACAAAATAACCTTCCCAGTAATTTAGATTACCTAATTGAGCAATATCTTTAACAATTTTATAAATTAAAATTGTCATAATTAAAAACATCATTATTAAGAGAAAACCGTTCAATAAATTTTTAACAGGAGAGTTATGTTTTTCATTTACAACTAATAATGTAGAAACAACTACAGTAACGAATACGATAAACATTTCTTTCCAATAATCAAAAGTATATGTTGATATAAAAAATTGAAATATAGCTCCAAATCCAAGACTGTGAATTAAAGATGAGAAAAAATTTTTAGACTTACTTTCTCCCAAAAAAGTTATTACCATTGTAAAAAAGACAATTAAATAATCCTTAACAATCCAAAGAGTCAAATTATATTTTAGAATGAATAGAATGATTCCTGCAATGATTATACTCTGATAAATAAAAATTAAAACGAAAGCTGGTTCTACCGCTATTTTCAGTAACGTATGGATACCTCGCCAAAACATTGGTCTAAATCTACTAGACAGTAAAAAACATATAATAATAATTAATAACCATGTGACAATTGCTAATTCTCGTGTATTCAAACCAATACATCCTTATTTAATTTTCTAAATCTAACATTTTCTTTATAATCATTTCACCGTGATATCCACCACTTCCATCAATGTTTTCACCCCCAACTAGCACGTATTTATTCTGTATTGAGAACAAATTAATACCGGTCACATTGTTTTTCGGCTTAAAATTTGTTAAATGAAAAATAAATTTTTCGTCCGAAAGCTCAAATACCTGTCCTTCATCGTAGTTCAATACACCAACATCTAACGATCTCATATTTAATATATCTGTACTTTGACTCCGTTTTAAAAAATATATTTGCCACAATCCATCATAAGAGTCTTGATCAGTACTTTTTAAATAATCTATAAAGTCGAATTTTATTCCGGAGCATTCTGGAAGAGATAAGAATTTAGCATAAATAGCCTTAATAATTTTTATTTTTGTTTGCTTAACAAATCCACTTACCACTTTCGGATTACCGTCGCTATCAAAAAACTTTTTGTAAGCCTCATCATATTTACCTAAAAATGTATTGCAACTTCTGCAGAGTGTGTATGCCACTCTTCCCCTTGGATATTGTGTAGTAGATAGCTCATTATCAAACAGCATGTCTAACCTCTTATTGAATTCTTTTCCTGTCTCAATATCAGTAAAGAAGTTTTGAATATTTTCCTTGTCTAATAGGAAATCAAACATTTTACCTAAATCTAATGCAACAATGTCATTATTTCCAACGCTTTTGGCAGGGTAATGTTCAGCACTTAGTTCGCTATTTTCAGATAAATTATGGCATAACATACACTTATTTTTTATTTCCATATCCATTTTCTAATCTCCAAATCATTATAGAATTTAATAAAACACTTACAATATCTTTATTTTAGTCATTATAAGTGCCTTTTTTTTAAAATCAGAAATAACTACCCTAGAGTTGTACAGTTTCATTAAATGGTTTTATCCAAGAATAATTACTAAACAACTTACTGAAAATATGTGTGCTGTTCTCAATCATTTTTCTACTTCAAACTTCGCCTTCATCGTCGGATTGCCACGCGTTAGCTTCTTCACACTCACATCATCCAACTTATTATTAGCTAAACGCAATTGATTCTCAGATGTCGTCAATGACCGTTTAACGGCTTCCATGCGTGCAATCGATTTATCAATCTCGTCAATAGCATTTTTGAAATTCTTTGAAGCACTCTGATAGTTTTTACCAAAGGCACTTTTAAAGTTGGTCAGATCACTTTCAAAATGCGTAATATCAATATTTTGTTCACGCACTTGTTCTAATTCCTGCTTATATGCAACAGTATTCAGTGCAGCGTTACGCAACACACCGATAAATTGAATGAAGAATTGCGGGCGAATAACATACATTTTTTCATAGTCATTAACTTGCACAATCCCTGTATTATATAAGTCGCTATCAGCTTCAAGCATTGAGACAAGGACAGCGTACTCAGTCTCTTTTTCACGGCGATCCTTGTCTAATTCTTTAAAGAAATCGGCATTTTTATGCTTAGAGGCTGTTGTGTCACCTTCGTTCTTCATATCAAACATAATACTAACAAATTCAGTCTCATCTTGATAATCACGGAAGATAAAGTCACCTTTTGAATTCGTTTCAGATAGGGTATTGTCTTTTTCAAAATAAGCATTAGGAAAGGCATATGGGCGAATTTTATTGAATTCAGTCATCGCATACTGTTCCAAACTTTCACCAATTTCTTTGGTTGATTGGCGTGCCTTGAAATCCTTATAGAATTCTACCTGTTCGTTTGCCGTCTTTAATTGGGCTTCATACTGGCTTTGAATATTAGCGAGCTGTAACTGCTTTTCTTGGTCTTTTAATTGCAATTGCGACGTTAACTCTGACAATTCCTGTTTCCGTTGCGCTAATTCACTTTGTGTTGCCGCATCTTTTTTCAATAACTGCGTTTCTAAGTCAGATTGGCTTTGTTGCTTAATTGAAGTAATCTGGGCTTCAAGTGCAACAATTTCTGATTCTTTTTTAGTAATGGTTTCTTGTAAATCTAAGCCTTTTTGCACTAATTGTGATTTAAGTTCAACTTCATTTTGTTTGGCAATACTTTTAAGCTGTGTTTCTAATTCAACGATTCGTGTTGCCTTATCATTAATATTTTCTTGTAACTGCTGCTTTTGTTGCTGTAATTGGTTTGCTAACTCGGCCTTAGTTTGTTTGTCTTGCTGAAATTCCCAGTCTTCCTTAGCCTGCGCTAACCTCTCTTCAAGAATTTCCGCTATTTTGCCATTAATCACACTGGTATCAATATTCTGCTCATCAGTTAGATCAACAACATCCCCTAATTGAGCTGCTTGATCCAAGACAAGCTCTGTCTGTGACGCAATATGAAATTTAATTTTTGACATGCCTAGTTAGTCTCCTACCCGCTGCTTTTTAGCAAGCGCAATTAGCTTCATTATAACAAAAATCGTTTTAATAATTAAGTTTTATCATATCAATTTAATAAAATATCTGTATCACTTACGTAAATTAAAAACGTCTTAAACTGCACGCCAGTTTTTGGGTGCAGTTTAAGACGTTTTGATATACCTATTTATTTTTGACGCTTTTGCATGATGAAGTACAATGGTAATCCTGCAAGTGTCGCAGCAACACCAATCAGTGCTAACTGCCACTCTGTCATAAGTGTCATCACAATAATGAATAGACCACCTAAAATAGCAATAATTGGCACAATTGGATATAATGGTACACGATACGGACGCTTTAGATCAGGCTCTGTATGACGCAGCTTAATGACTGCAACAAAGACCAAGGTGTAAAACAACCAAATAACGAAAACTAGCATATCTGTTAGCATATCAAAGCCACCAACAAACATTAACCCAATCGCTAAGACAAGTTGAAAGATACCGGCAACATAAGGTATTTGAAATCGATTTAACTTCACTAACTGAGCCGAGAAAGGTAAGCCTTTCTCCAAAGCCATAGCATATGGCAAGCGCATACCGGTCATTGTATAGCCATTCAACGTCCCATAAATAGAAATTAAGATACCAATTGTAATCAACTTACCACCGAAACTACCAAAAATTTGTTGCGCAGCATCCATCGCAGTGTTAGCATTTCCTTGAATCGCACTAAATGGTAAGGCATGCAAGAAAGCATAATTCACAAGCAAATAAATTACCATGATACCAAGTAATCCGCCAGCAATAGCGCGCGGCAAGTCACGCGTTGGATTTTTCATTTCACCAGCAATATTACCGACATGAATCCAACCATCATAAGCATACATCGTTGCTAATAATCCAGCTCCCATAGCAGAAGCCCAACCACCAACCGCATGACCTGGCGTTACTGGGAAAATACTAACATCAACACCACCTGGCTGTAATAACCCAAAAATAATAATTAGGGCCAATGGAATTAGCTTGAAAAATAAAGTAATTGATTGGAATTGACCAGCAATTTTTGAGCCCAACATATTAATAGCTGCAACTGACACCAGTGCGGCAATGCCGGAAGGAATAATAGCCACATATCCCCAGTGAAAGAGATTGGCTACCTGCGTCCCAAAAATAATGCCTTTAGCTGCCAAACTAGCTGGAAAATAAATAATAATTTGTGCCCAACCTAGTACGTAACTGGCTAATTTACCGTAAGCGCGTTCAATATAAACCAACATACCACCTGTTTGTGGCAATGCAGCGGCTAATTCAGCCCCTGTCAAACCTGCAGCTAAGCTAATCAAGCCACCAACTAACCATACAAACAATGACATGCTCGTTGAGCCTGTCGCATCAGCGACACTTGAAGCCTTATAGAACACACCAGCACCAATGACTGTTCCCACGACAGTTGAAATTGCCGGAATTAGCGTCATAGTGCGATTAAGATTTTGATTTGTCGCCATTTTTTCCTCTTTAACTACATTTAATCATACTCTTCTATATTACCAGTTTGCGTGCCGCAAAGAAATCATTTGACTGATTTTTTTGCCCGATGCTGATTAAAACTGCAGCAGTATCATTTACTTGACACCAACTTTTTTTGATGATATTCTGTTCTGAGATAGTAATAGCTACTGACGCGATTAAAATCGTGTTTGCGTTATCCTGCAATAGTGGATGTAGACTGGGCGTTGTCAATGCGACGCCCTCTTTTTTATACACTTTTTTACAAAATTAAAAGAAAGCGTGCTTATTTCTCATGACAAAAATTCAACAGCGTGCCTTAATATTATTGGTCGGCTCACAACTCTTAATTATGCTTGGTATTGGTTTGATTATTCCAGTTGAACCTTATATTAAAGCAGATATGTCACTCACAGCAACTGATATGGGCATCATGGCCGCCTTATTTGCTGCTGTCCAATTTATTGCCTCACCCATCATCGGTCGTTTTTCAGACAAATTCGCGCGTGTACCGCTAATTGCTGCTGGTTTACTCCTTTTTGCCGTTTCAGAAGGTCTGTTTGCATTCGGTATTGGTCATTCACTCTTGCAGCTAAACATCGCACGTGCCTTAGGGGGATTAGCTGCAGCATTGTCAATGCCAGCGATTACTGCACTGGCGTCAAACATGACAACGAGTGCCAATCGTGCGCGGGTTATTGGTTGGCTATCAGCTTCATTTAGTGGTGGTATTATTTTGGGTCCAGGTATCGGTGGTGTGTTAGCGAATATCGATCACACCTTGCCTTTCTTTGGTTCTGCGATTTTGGGTCTGGTTGCTTTTTTCATCTTTATTTTTTTAATGCCTGACGAAAAAAAAATTCGTATAGCACAAAGTTCAACGCAACATAATAACATCAAATTAACCGGTCAATTTTGGTCTGTCGCGCTAATCATGTTGCTCATTATGATTCTCGTGTCTTCATTCGGATTGTCAGCATTTGAAAACATGTTTAGCCTCTATTTCCATGATGTTCGCGGTTTTAATTTAACTGAAATCGCCTGGTTTTTAGTCGTCAACGGCTTCTTATCATTAATCATACAGGTTGTCTTTTTTGAAAAAATGGTACGTTATATCGGTGAGTTAATGGTTATTCGTGTCAGTTTTATATCAGGATTTCTAGCCATTATATGGATCTTATTTTCACAAAGTAAATGGGAAGTTTTTGTTGCCACACTCATCGCCTTCGTTGGATTTGACATCTTACGTCCGGCAATCACAACCTTATTGTCCCATGTTAACGAAGAACAGCAAGGACTAATCAATGGTTTGAATATGTCTCTCACCAGTGTCGGTAATATCATTGGCCCAGTGTTAGGTGGTGTCCTCTTGGATATCGGTAGTAACCTACCTTACACATTTGTGGCGGTTATTTTAGCAACTGCTAGTGTACTAACATTTACAATTCGTTTTAAGCGATAAAAATAAATTTTCTATTTAAAAGCATCTTGAAAAAGATGCTTTTTTCAAATTAATTATGTTTTGGCAATGCAACCTTATGCTCAGTTTTAGTTATCGCTTTGATCCACTTAATAAACATATCTATTCCAACTGCACCAACTAACTTAGTATCTTTGAATGCTTAAAGTCATTTCCATAATATGCTAAATTGCCGTTTCGATATCACAGAAACAGTTCATTATCGCTTCAAACAAAAAAGTAAACCAATCAAGGTTTACTTCTACAAATATAACGTCATTAGTGCCGACGAGAGGAATCGAACCTCCGACCCCAGGTTTACGATACCCGTGCTCTACCAACTGAGCTACATCGGCAAGTAGATAACTACAGTGAGTTATCTGATAAAACTAACTCCGACTGTCGGGCTCGAACCGACGACAACCTGATTAACAGTCAGGTGCTCTACCAACTGAGCTAAGTCGGAATAATTGCTTAACACAACTATTTAATTATGCCAGTTTCCTTCTCATTTGTCAATACTTTTCAAGACATAAAAAAAGCAAACCCAGTTAGGTTTGCTTCTCATAAAACTCCGACTGTCGGGCTCGAACCGACGACAACCTGATTAACAGTCAGGTGCTCTACCAACTGAGCTAAGTCGGAATAATTACTTAACACAACTTAATTATTATATCTAATAACTATGGTTTGTGTCAAGCTTTTTTGATAATTAATTAATCCCAATTAACGCATTGTTGGAAATAATAAAACATCACGAATTGTATCAGAATCAGTTAATAGCATAACTAGGCGATCAATACCAATGCCAAGACCACCTGTTGGTGGCATACCGTATTCCAAAGCTTCAATGAAGTCTTCATCAATGTTTTCAGCCTCATCATTACCGTTTTCACGTTCAGCAACTTGTGCTTCAAAACGCGCACGTTGATCAATAGGATCGTTTAATTCCGTAAAGGCATTGCCGTACTCGCTACCCATAATGAATAACTCAAAACGGTCAGTAAATCGTGAATCATCAGCGTTTTTCTTTGCTAAAGGTGACACGTCAACTGGGTGACCATAAACAAATACTGGTTGAATTAAAGTATCTTCAACAAATTCTTCAAAGAATGCGTTAATAATATGACCAACGTGCCAATACTTTTCGTACTTAACGTGTTTGTCATCAGCTAACTTTTGCGCTTCCTCAACAGTCATTTCTTGCCAAAAATCAATGCCAGTTTGTTCTTTAATCAAATCAACCATGTGTTTGCGTGCAAACTTGACACCGAGATCAATTTCCGTGCCTTGATAAGTCACTTTGAGATCGTCAGACACAACTGCCGCGGCTGCCTTGAAAATACCCTCAGTTTCATCCATCACATCAGTAAAATCCATATAGGCAGCATAGGTTTCCATTGTGGTAAATTCTGGGTTATGCTTTGGATCCATCCCCTCGTTACGGAAAATACGCCCCATCTCATAAACACGTTCAAAACCACCGACAACTAAACGCTTCAAATATAGTTCAGTCGCAATACGCATATACATATCAATATTTAAAGCATTGTGGTGTGTAATAAATGGCCGTGCCGCAGCACCACCAGCCTCAGTCTGTAAAATAGGTGTTTCAACTTCCATAAAGTCTTGTGAATCCATGTAGCCGCGAATAGCCGAAATGATTTTTGAACGCAATTGAAATTTCTTAAACGATTCTTCATTAGCAATCAAATCTAAATAGCGTTTACGGTAACGTGTTTCCACATCGGCAATACCATGAAACTTATCGGGCATTGGCCGCAAAGCTTTTGTTAAATGAGTCAATTCTGTTGCCAAAATTGTCAATTCGCCGGCTTCTGTTTTCATGACGATACCCTTGATACCAAGGAAGTCACCCAAATCAGCACGTTTAATAATTGGGTAATTTTCACCTAAATCATCACGTTTGGCATACATTTGAATTTTACCGGAAACATCTCTGAAATCAGCAAAAATAACTTTCCCAGCCCCACGCTTAGCAATCATACGACCAGCAATAATGACTTCATGCTGGGCTGCTTCAAGCGTTTCAAGACTGCTATCATCATATAAATCATGCAATTCTTGTGCTTTGGCTGTCCGTTCAAATCGTTTACCAAATGGATCTAAATGTAAATCGTCAACAATCGTTGCTAATTTCTGACGTCGTGCCATCATTTGATCATTAAGGGCTTTTTCTTCTACCATGTTTTTAAAGCACTTGGAATACATCGTTAAACCACCATGTTCCGAGTACATTTCCTCCAGTTTATTTCGTCATCTATTGACCAGTTCTAAAATTTCTCACTAACAATTACTATACCAAAAAACAGCCTTAATCTCAAAGATCAGTCAGCATTATTGGCATTAATTTCCAAAATGACATCTGTCAGTTCTTCAGGTGTAAAGAAATAGCGTTTACCTGAAAACTTTCCAACAATTTCCGCCCCATTATCTTCATCAATCATAGCTTGAATTTCAACAGCTGGTAGTGTTGTTAACATTTCTCTATAGGCATCTTTTGTTGGTTCTGCTGCTAAACCAACACCCGCCACCTGCAAAATTTCGACTTCACCTTCTCCAAAAATAGCTTCCAATATCTTCAAAGGTGTATAATTTTCAATCAACATATCCGACAAAGGTTTCATATTTTTCAAATCTACTTCGAGTTGATCAATTGCTTCATCAGTTGCATCTGGCAATGCTTGAACTAAAAATCCTCCAGCAGATTTCACTGAATCATCATCATTCATATAAACAGAAACACCAACAACCGATGGAATTTGTTCTGATTGGGCCAAATAATACGTGAAATCGTCTCCAATTTCACCAGATACCAGCTGACTTTGACCAATATAAGGATTTGAGTATGGCGCAAATTTAGTAATCTGCAAAAAGCCATTAGTTCCTACCGCCTGCGCAACATCTAATTGATTATTTTCATCAAAAATAGATGCTAGCTTGTCATTTGTGACATAACCACGTACACTGCCTTTGGCATCTGCTTCAACGACAACATTGCCAATCGGCCCACGGCCATTAATTTGGATTGCCATGCGTTCTTCGCCTTTAAGAACAGATTGCGCGGTTAAACTTGTTGCTAACAGGCCACGGCCTAATACGACAGAGGCCAAACGAGATGTTTCATGTGCTGCAGTTGCTTGGCGTACAAGATTAGTGCCATTCAAAGCAAAGGCACGGAAATATTTATTTTTTGTGATTGTTTTAATAAATTGATCTGCCATTTTTTCCCTTTCCTTTTTAAATATTATCGATTATTTAAAATAAAAAAGTTGACGCTATCGTCAACTCTTATTTTACTTATTTTCATCAACTTTGTCATCATTTGGAGAATCACTTGAATGATCTGCTTCTGAATGATCATCATTTTCAGGTTCTTCATCATGATTTTCAAAGCGTGCTTCCGCTTCAGAATCCTTAGCGTCAACTGCTGCCTTAGCTTCATCAAATGATTTAGCTGTCGCCAACTCATCATTATCTTGAATATCTTTACGAGTAAATTTACCTGTTTCATAGATATCTTTAATTTGCTTTTCGTCCAAAGTTTCGACTTCTAGCAAAGCTTCAGCAATTGCAATCAGCTTATCTTTATGTTCAGAAATGATTTTTGTAGCATCTTCGAAAGCCTCTTTAGATAACCTACGCACTTCTTCATCAATCAAGCGCGCTGTTTCTTCAGAATAGCCACGATTTCCTGCTTGCTCAGCATAACCAACACTCGCGTTGCCTTCTAATTGAACCATGCCTAATTTATCTGACATACCAAATGCAGTAACCATCTGACGTGTCAATCCAGTTGCTTGTTGGAAATCATTTGAAGCACCTGAACTTGCTTCGTTGAACATGAATAATTCAGCTGCTCGACCACCCATTAACCCAGCTAATTGTTCCTTAGCCTCTGAATAGCGTAAATTATAACGATCCGTCTTAGGTGTCATTAAAGCATAACCACCAATACGGCCACGCGGTACAATTGTTACTTTACGAACAATTGATGCCTCAGAACGGATAAGTCCTACCAAAGCATGACCTGCTTCATGATAGGCTGTTGTACGCCGTTCTCTTTCAGACATGCTGCGATTTGTTTTAGCTGGACCTTGGAAGATACGATCTTCAGCTTCATCAATATCTGCCGCATCCACTTTTTTCTTATTACGACGAGCTGCCAACAAGGCAGCTTCATTCAAAAGGTTTTCCAAGTCAGCACCAACATAACCTGGTGTTTGTTGCGCTACAGCTTTCAAATCAACATTATCAGCTAATGGCTTGTTCTTGGCGTGAACATTAAGTATGGCTTCACGACCCTTAACATCCGGTGCCCCAATCAATATTTTACGATCAAATCGACCTGAACGGAGCAAGGCTGGATCTAATACATCAGAACGGTTAGTTGAAGCAAGTATAATAACACCTTCTGAGCCTTCAAAACCATCCATTTCAATCAAAATTTGGTTCAGAGTTTGTTCACGTTCATCGTTTCCGCCACCCATACCAGTACCACGGCGACGACCAACAGCATCTATTTCATCAATGAAAATAATAGCTGGCGCTGATTTCTTTGCATTTTCAAACAAATCACGAACACGTGAAGCACCAACACCAACAAACATTTCAACGAAATCTGATCCAGACATTGAAAAGAATGGCACGTTTGCTTCACCGGCAACCGCTTTTGCCAATAATGTTTTACCAGTTCCCGGAGGGCCTTCAAGTAAAACACCTTTTGGAATGCGGGCGCCCAAACTAACGAATTTTTTAGGTGACTTTAAGAATTCAACAACTTCAACTAATTCTTGTTTTTCTTCTTCTGCACCAGCAACATCAGAAAAACGGACTTTATTATCTTTTGGATCTGACGGTTTCGCTTTAGATTTACCAAAGCTCATCATACCGCCTTGACCACCCTTGCCACCTGCTTGACTCATCATCAGATAAAAAACACCAACAATCAGTATAATCGGCACAATTGAAACTAAGAGGTTTAACCAAAATCCAGATGATTCCTGTTGTTTAGTTACCAGATCAGTTTTAGTCGTTTTAGCTGTATCTGTCACTGACTTCAATGACGCATCATTTGGTAATACAGTTGAAGTAAACTTTGTGACTTTTTGTGACTGCTGTAAAATACTAAAACCTTTATCTGATTTAACAGTCTTTGCTTTTCTATATTCACCAGAAATGTTATAAATGCCATTACCTGGCTGAACTGTGATTGACTTAAGGTCTTTATCACTCAATGCTTTCAAAAATTCACTTGATGTTAAGGTTTTAGAAGTTGACTTATCGTTACCAAACAAACCATAAATCATTCCAACTACAGCAAGAAAAATAAAAACATAGAAGATAGAACTCTTTAAGAAACCACCTTTTTGATTATTATTCATGAAGTTTCCCCAATTTCTAGAAGTTACTTAGTATAAACTTCTTTTTTCAAAATGCCAACATATGGCAAGTTCCGATACAACTCTTTGTAATCTAAACCATAGCCAACAACAAACTCATTGCGCACATTGAAACCAACATAATCAGCCTCAATGTCTACTTTTCGTCCAGCCTTTTTATCAAGTAACGTGGCCACTTTAATTGACGCTGCACCACGTTTTGCGAGTAACTCTTTCATAAAGAGTAAAGATTGCCCAGTATCTACAATGTCTTCTAAGATAATGACTTGACGTCCCATAATATCAGAACGAATATCAGTCACTAGGGTGATTTCATCTGTACTTTTAACACCACCATGATAGCTTGAAACATTGATAAATTCTAAATCAATATACAAATCTACCTCGCGTAATAAATCGGCTGTCCAAAGATAGGCACCCTTCAGCACTGACAACACAACTGGTTTTTCTCCAGCATAGTCTTGTGTAATTTGTTGACCTAATCGTACTGCTGCATCGTGTATGTTATCTTGATTAAACAACACTTCTTGTATATCATTATTCACTACTTTTCCTCAATTCGCCATGCTAACCAATATGGTTTCACATCTTGTTTGCTAACAAAATCCACATTCACACGCCAATGCTTACGCATTTTGACTGCGATAACCTCATCATTTTGATTTGCCAAGACTTGCATATCTTGACGTTCTAATGTTGATAATTTCTCATCAATTGCTAACCGTCGCAACTTTTTATGTCCATATATGAGTGCCAGTCTATCACTTGTTTTCACTGAACGCAAATATAAGTGCGTCGGCAATTGCGCTAGATTAAATGAGAAGCTTTGTTCATCACTGTTTGGTTCAGAATTTGTCCACAAAAACGTGTTTTCTGCGAAATTTTGCCACTGGTTTAATTTTAACATAATTGGTGGCAAAACTTGCAGTGTATTTGTCATTTTTGCACTGTTTTCAAGATGAATATATTGATAAGACTTAACAAAGTTAATATTTTTCGATAATTGTATCCTACCAGTGGGCTTTTTATCGTTATTGAGTAACTGAACGACTTGCAAAATTTGTGCTTGTTTAAACTGATAAATACCCTTTTTTTGAATATAATGTTTAATAGTCGGCTCCAACCAAATATTGGGAATAGTTTGCCAACTGTTCTCAATTGTTTGCACATATAGTTCAACTTGAGCAGTGATTAAATCATCTTGTTTTTTGATTTGCTCAGCAAATGAATTAATATGAGGAACCACACGGGGATTAATTTTTTTAAGTTGTGGGATAATGATTTGTCGCAAAAAATTTCGAGGCGTATACATGGCATCATGATTTGTTTTGTCTTCATGCCAATTCAAGTTGTGCTTTTGTGCATAACTAACCAATTCTTGCTTGGTTATGCACAAAAAAGGTCTAACAATACGCCGGTTTTGTTGACTCATTCCAGCTAATTGCATCAATTGTCCACCACGTATTAACTTTAATAATACCGTTTCTGCTTGATCATCTGCATGATGTGCAACTACAACAGTCGTCGTATGGTATTTACTAGCAAGCTGCTCAAAAAACTGATATCGGAAATCACGTGCTTGCTTTTCTACTGCAATATCTGGCACATTCAGCCATGCTGTTTGCTCAAATATTGCATGATATTTATCTGCTAAGTGGTGAACAAATTTTTCGTCCGCATCACTTTCCTCACGTAAATGATAGTTAACATGAGCAACAACAAGTTTTGCATCTGGTAACTGTTGCCGTAATGTATGCAATAGCACAACAGAATCGACGCCACCAGAAACAGCCACAATAACTGTGGCTTCCCAATGATATAATTGTAATTGTTTTTGAATTTTTTTAGTCATTATAGAAAAAGCACCAATTAGGTGCTGAGTTAATTATTATCTGATGGCAAGTTATAAATTATCTCACCTTGCTTTGTGTAACCGTATTTATCACGTAAAATTTGCTGTAAGTAAGTGGGATCATCTAAACGTTTTCGACTAGATTTCAAGTCACTATTTGTTTTTTGAACAGCTGTTAAACGATCTTGAGAAGCGGTTAACGTCACATTTGCCGTATGCAATTTAACTTGGCTGATTAATAATTGTATCGCAAATATTGTTGCAAAAACTGCACCAAAAAAGAGAATCTTCTTCTCACGATTAGCATGTGCCCTTTGATAATGCTTTTTAGCTTGCATATTGGCCGGTTCAGAATTACGAATAATAGCTCGTATCTCTGGGTTAACACGCTGTTTATGCGATTGTCTTCTGTTGTAAGTCGACATGAATTTTACCTATCCCTAGTGTCGCATGTTCTTATCATTTTTTCAACAATCTTTAGATTTGTTTAAACATTAAGTTATTTTTCATCACTAGTCTCTCGGAAATCTTGTGAAAAAGTCTCACTTACAATTTCATACATATCAGCTGAAGCCTCTTTTTTTGTTGTTTCAACAATTTTAGCTACCTTTACTGTCAAGGTTTTATTTCCAAATCGCACCTCAAGTTCATCATTTGTCGAAACATCTGATGACGATTTAGCTACTTTACCATTAATCGAAATGCGGCCTTGATCAGCAATTTCTTTAGCAACAGTTCGACGCTTAATTAAGCGTGACACTTTTAAATATTTATCTAAACGCATAGTTTTTTCCTCTTGATATTCTTAATTTTTATGACAAAATTTTATTTCGTTACTTGTTGACGTGCGATTACGACCAACAAAAAATCACGTAAAATATTCAACCAAATACTACTCTCAGCCACATCATTGACTGTGATGCTAACTTGTAAATTACCGGTCTCTGTTCGCACAGCTACCTTTAATGGCACATTGACTAATGTTTCAAAAATTGCTTCACCAGCCAATGCCGCCGTCGCATCAGAATTAAATATTATGACTAGCTGTTGTTTCTGTCGTCTTATATTCGTTACTCGTGCCTGATCAGCCAGTTGTTTGATTTGACCAACAAGCAATAGCCTAGCCACTTCATCTGGCATGTCACCAAAACGGTCCAGCATATCAGTTTCAATCTCTTCAAATTCTTTATCTGTTCGTGCTTCACGAATACGTGTATATAACTCAATTTTTTGTGCATTATCGGGCACATAAGTATCTGGTAAGTATGCCAATACACCAAGAATTAATTCAGCATCTGTTTCTGTCGGTTTGCTTGTTGTCACTGTGTACCCTTGTTTTGTAGCAACAGCGTCTTTTAACATCTTCGTATACATATCATAGCCAACTGAGTCAATAAACCCATGCTGTTGTTTACCGAGTATATCACCTGCGCCACGAATACTTAAATCACGCATGGCAATACGAAATCCTGAACCTAATTCTGTAAAATCACGAATGGCTTCTAGGCGTTTCTCCGCTTCTTCACTTGGCGTTCTTGAAAATGGATAAGTAAAGTAAGCATATGCTAAACGGGCTGAACGGCCGACACGACCACGTAGTTGATATAGTTGTGACAAGCCCATATGATCTGCGTTTTCAACAATTAACGTATTTGCATTGGGAATATCAACACCTGTTTCGATAATTGTTGTTGTGACTAAAACATCATAATTACCATTTAGAAAATCGTATAAAACACTTTCTAACTGTGTTTCAGACATTTGTCCATGAATGGCACCAACGCGTGCAGATGGTACTAAATCCTCTATTTGACTAGCAACACGATCAATATCGGCTACGCGATTATGCAAATAAAATGCCTGACCACCACGGGCAAGTTCCTTTTCAATGGCATTTCTCACAATTATCCAATCTGCCTCTAGAACATAGGTTTGAATCGGATAACGATTAGCCGGAGGTGTTTCGATAATTGATAAATCACGTGCACCAACCATCGCCATGTTTAATGTTCGTGGAATTGGTGTTGCAGTTAGCGTTAATACATCAACGCTATGACGCAATTGTTTGAGACGCTCCTTATGCTTGACCCCAAAACGTTGTTCTTCATCAATAATTAGCAGACCAAGATCCAAAAAATCAACATCTTTACTCAGTAAACGATGTGTGCCAACAACAATATCAATTTGATGTTCATTTAATTGTTTAATTACAAATTTATTTTGCGCAGTTGTCTGGAAACGACTGAGTACGCCAATTTTAATATTTGGAAAATCATTGAAGCGTGCTAACATCGTTTCATAATGTTGTTGGACCAAAATTGTTGTTGGTGCTAAAAACGCCACCTGTTTTCCCGCATGTACTGCTTTAAAAACTGCACGCAAAGCCACCTCTGTTTTGCCAAAGCCAACATCCCCTACTAACAGACGATCCATTGGTCGCACTTTTTGCATGTCAACTTTAATTTCTTCAATCGAGCGGATTTGATCTGGTGTTTCTGGATAACCAAATGCCATGTCAAATTTTAATTGTTCTGTATCATCTGGCGGAAAAGCATAGCCCTGTTGTGCTTCACGCTTGGCATAAAGCTCTAATAAATCATCAGCAATATCTTCAATTTTTGCAGCAACTTGGCGCTTAGTTTTAGCCCATTCAACACCCCCGAGTTTATTTAATTTAGGTGCTTTTGCAGCATCTGACGCACCAATATACTTCTGGATTAAATTCAACTGCGTGACTGGAATAAAAATCTTAGCATTTTTTTGATAGGCAATAGATAAATAATCTTGTTTGCCACCATCGACTGTCATTGTCTGTAAACCTTCATAACGACCAATGCCATGGTTGATATGAACAACGTAGTCACCAACATTTAATTCACTATATGACTTTAAACGCTCCGCATTATTAATTTTACGCTGTCTTGGCGCCACTTGCCGAGTTTGAGTAAATAATTCATGTGCTGTTAATACGATTAAATGTAATTTAGGCCATTCAAATCCTATGGCCAGGTTGCCTTTCATTATCTGCACCTGATTTGGTTGAACCTGACGGGTTTCAATAATTGGTACCTTAAAATCACTTAAAGACTCGCTGAGATGGTGGCTTTGTTTTTCATCGTTAATCAATAAAATAACTGTCATACCCGCATCTTGTGCATACTGTAAATCAGTTCTAAGTGTCTCAATTTGACCATAGTATTGGTTAGCCGGTCGCGTAGTGACTTCTTCAATATTGGTAAACTTAATATTATTCAAACCACGTTGAAAATTTGCTAAATAAATAACCGCACTTTTATTTTGCGTTAACAAATCAGCAAAATCTGCGCGTAACACTTGTCCAGGAATGAGTTGATAGGTTGATAACTGTTTGTCTAACCATTCTTGATCATAAGTTAACTGTTGGATCTGCATATCTTTTAATCGCGTGAATTCATCCACAAAGACCAAAACATCATCCGAAAAATAATCCAATAAAGTTGTTTCACCATCAAAAAAATGGGTCGCATAAGGTAATAATTGGTTCACACGTCCATGCTCATTTAACACATGTTGTGTTGCTGCAAATCCTTCTGTCGCATGTTTTTTTGCAACACCAGTCAACTCTTTGCGATAGTTATTAAATGCCGTCTCAATCGTTTGTTTAGCAATATCATACTGCGTCTCTGACACAATGAAATCAGTCGCTGGCTGCACATGATATTTTTTAAGTACAGTCGTACTTTTTTGTGTCGATACATCAAAATTTTTCAATTGGTCCAATTCATCATCAAAAAAGTCTAAACGAATAGGCTCATCACTAGTCAATGGGTAAATATCAATAATAGAACCACGTTGTGCGAATTCACCAGCACCTTGAACTAATTTTGTAGGTGTGTAACCCATCATCATTAAGGTTTTTTTTATATCATTTAACTGATAAGTTTGACCAACTGTTAATGACAATTTCGCCGCATCAACTGTTTCTGGTCTAGGTAATAAACGTTCAACTCCGGCTAAGCTTGTCACAATAACCTTTGCCTCGCCTTTTCTCAAGGCTAATAAACTAGCAACTCGTTGCAATCGTAAGTCAGGTGAACTAATAGCAATTTCTGTTGCCAAAGACTCTTCTGCCGGAAAATTAAAAACACTTGTCATCAGACTTGATAACTCGGAAAATAGTTGATCAGCATGTACTTGTGTGTCTGTAACGACTAACATTTGACGTGGATTTGCTTCATATAAGGCTGCGACGCTCGCAGCTCGAGCGCTACCATTGACGCCTAAAAGCAGCTGTGAAGAACCATCAGCTGCTTGCTCGTTAAGATGTTTAATTGTATCTGATTGCGCTAAAAAATGAGTTAACATACTTTAAAACTTGTTCCCCTATCAGTCGTTTGATATACGCGTTAAATCGTTCTTAAATATTAGCCGTTATATTTATTACTCAATTCTGATACGCTGTTACCTTGAATCCATTCTTCTATTGCCAGCGTGCTACGATCTAACATATGATTAACATCATCTGTTTCAGCGCGTGAAAATTTGCCTAGAACATAATGAATGACTGCCTGCTGTTCATGATTTGGATGCCCTAAACCAAACTTAAGTCGTAAGAATGTTTGTGAACCAGTATGTGCCATGATGGATTTCAAACCATTATGACCACCTGCTGACCCTTTTGCGCGAAAACGCAATTTACTAAAAGGTAAATCCATATCATCAACTAACACCATCACATCAGTGTTGATGTCACCCCCATAGTAATCTAATATTGCGCGAACTGCTTTACCAGAGTCATTCATATACGTCGTTGGCTTAACAAGTACTACTTGCTCACCATCAACAGTTAACTTCGCTATTGTAGCAAATTGTTTGCTAGGTGCAAATGACACACTATGCGCTGACGCAAAGGCATCAATAGCCATAAATCCAATATTATGCCTTGTTTTATCATATTCTAAACCAATATTACCTAATCCAATGATATATTTCATATTAATTATACGCGTTTCCTTACTAAAATTCTCAATCTTAATTACCAGTATAACAGAATTCTGTGTTATCATGATATATGGCTATTTAATGATAAAAAAATTAATTTTAGGATAAGTATATGCTCCATGAAAGTTTAATCACCCCAAAGTCAAAACTAACTACTGTGACTGAAAATACAACTATTGCACAAGTGAACGATTTATTTAATTCACCAAGCGAGTCACATACGCGTACTATGCCAATTTTAGATGAATCTGGCAACCTTTTTCGTGGCAACGTTTATAAGCAACATGTTTACGAACATATCGCTAAAAATGGTGATATGAACCTGCCAGTCACGACTATTATGCGCAATTCGACTAAATTTATTTATACAACAAGCCAATTTTATGAAGTTTTTTTTGCCATCCGTGATCTGCCTTTTATTGCTGTATTAGATGATAATCACCATTTTACCGGTATATTCACGCACGATGCATTAATGGATTTATTATCACAAAGCTGGTCTGTTCGCACTGGTGGTGTTGCCCTCTCTGTTGCAACACATAAGGCACAAGGCGATCTTAAAAAAATTTCAACAATCATAGCTAAATATTCAAATATTGAATCCGTGTTAAGTTTACAGCCATCAAATGGCACCATTACGTTAATGTTCACTTTACCACTTGTATTTGATAGCATCACATTACAAAAACTCGTGAAACATTTAGAAAAAAGACACTTTGAAGTGATCAGTATTGAAAATTTACAACGTTTTAACTAAAAAAGCCCTAACGGGCTTTTTTTATAACCATATACCAGCTAAAATAACTATTGTCATGCCGCACATCACAATGACCAAGTTTTTAATGGCCAAAACAAAGGTTTCTTGCTTCACTGGTCGTCTAATAAATGCACGAGCATTTTTAATGACAATTGGCAATAATATTACCATAGCATAGCTCGTAATCGGTAACCAGCCAACTAATGTCGCAATTATAACCTCAATAAAAGCAGCAATAGTCCAAAACATATAGACTTTTTTACTTGACGCCATGCCAAGGTAATGGACAAGTGTTTGCCGTTGATTTTCCTCATCCTCATCGTGGTCTGCAATGTTGTTAGCAAACATAATTTCAGCAATGAAAATAGTTAAAGGTAAACTAACAATTAACCATTGGAACAAGACATTTATTGTGGGTACCATACGTGTATTAACGTAAACTTGTGCGATAAAAATGAAATATCCCATTGTTATACCAGACACAACTTCACCAAACGGTGTATTTGTAATTGGTTTTGGACCAGCAGAATATAGATAGCCAATCAAAAAACTAATAATACCGATAATCCACGTAATATAATCCGTTCTTAACGCAACAGCGATCCCAGCTAACACAGCAATACCAGCTAAAGTTTCAGCAACATGAAGCACTTGCTTATTAGTTATTACCTCACCTTGCGCCTTTTCACGTAAAAATTCATTGGATTTTTGACGTTTGGCATCTTCATATCGGTTAAATGTATTAACTGCCAGATGTACACTGATGGTCGCAATAATTAATAATATTGCATTCAACCAATTAACGCGAGCATACTGCCATTGACTATACGCCAAGCCAACCATCAAAGGTGCAACGCTAGGAATTACCACGCGAATTTCAACTAAATCTAAAAACTGTTTTGGTGTCATTCTTAATTTAAACCTCTAATAAAACATTTTACCAGAAAACAACCCCAAACGGTTTCTCGCATCTTAATTTTTATAACAGACTACAAATTATTTAGTAGTGAAGGCTTGGAAAGCTTCACGCAAACTACTAGCATACTCGCCATTGTCACGCACTGGTGCGTCCATAGCAAATCCTAACAAAAAGTCCTGCACATCATCATCAATTAATTGTTCCACCAAGGACATCAAGTCATCAGAAGTTGGCACATCAACATTATTTTTGAGTGTTGCAACGCCAATATCACCATAATTTAGCTCTGCACGAAAGCCTACAGCAGCTGATTTAATATCAACGTAAATGTTTTCATCTTTATCAATCCATACGCGAAAAGGTGCTTGGCTTTCAAATGTGTAGGGAATATTAATAATTTCGGCGGCAGCAGTCAATGCTTCGCCTTGTTCTTTTTCAGTTAAGCCGTGTTTTTTCATTATCATGATCCTTATTTTCAGTTTTTGACCATGTCAGACAACTTGCACAGTCTACCTTAACTATGCACCTTATTACAAAATTTGCAAGTTATAGCTCTTATAACACGAGGCTGTAAAGCAAGTTTAATCATTGTGTGTCTCCTGATTAGTTTTATTTCACAAGTACTTGTTCTTTATACTTAATCGCGTTATATTGTATTTATATGAAAAAGGAGCTCATAATGTCTTCAGAAATAACAAAACAACAACTCACTGAATTTAAACAATCAGCACAATCACCGTTAACGACAATCGCTCGTCGTGCTACCACAAAAAACGGGATTCACAATGCAAGTTTTAATCAAGAAATTGTTAATGCAAATGTACCGACTTTTTCAATTGATTTGAACACAGGTAAAGTAGCTAATCAGAAAAAATCTGGCCGTTGCTGGATGTTTGCCGCACTTAATACGATGCGTCATGATATTAAAGATTTATTTCATTTAGATGGTGATTTTCAATTGTCTCAAAGCTACACTTTTTTTTGGGATAAATTTGAAAAGGCGAATTACTTTTACGAAAATGTGCTAAACACTGCTAATTCTCCTCTTGACTCACGCCAAGTTTCTTTTTTAATGGCAACGCCACAACAAGATGGTGGTCAGTGGGATATGATTGTCTCACTAATCGAAAAATACGGTGTCGTACCTCAATCTGTTTACCCAGAGTCAGCGGCATCATCAGATTCTCATGAGTTTAACATAACATTTAACACTTTATTACGCCATGATGCGATTATCTTACGTGACCTTGTGTCTCAAAAATCATCACAGCATGATATAGACAGCACTCGTAAAAATATGTTATCTCATATTTATCGTGTCCTATCGATTACATTTGGTGAACCACCAGTCACTTTTGATTTTGAATACCGTGATACTGAAAAGCAATTTCAAATTGAACGACAGTTAACACCACAAACTTACTTTGAAAAATTTGTTAACTGGGACTTGTCAGAATATATATCAATTATTAACGCGCCAACCGCAGATAAGCCTTTCAATGCAACGTACAATGTTGACATGTTAGGTAATGTTATTGGTGGACGTCAAGTGAAACATTTAAATGTGCCTATTGAAACAATGAAATCATTTGCTATCGCGCAACTAAAAGATGGCAAATCCGTCTGGTTCGGTGTTGACATGGGTCCACAAGTCGATCGTGCAAACGGTCTCATGGCTGACGGTATTTTTGCCACAGATGACTTATTCCAAGTTCATTCAGATATGACAAAAGCACAACGTTTAGCCTATGGTGATAGCTTAATGACACATGCCATGGTTTTGACGGGTGTTGATTTGGATGAGAACGGTCACCCAATAAAATGGCAAGTTGAAAACTCATGGGGTGAAGAAGCTGGTAAAAATGGTTACTTCACAATGTCAGATGAATGGATGAGCGAATACGCCTATCAAGTTGTTGTCAAAAAAGAATATCTTGGTCCAGAATTAGTCAATATCTACGATAATGCCACACCAAAACTATTAGCACCATGGGATCCCATGGGTGCCTTAGCATAAATAATTCTGTGGTTATAACATGTCAGGGTTAAAGTTAGCATCAATCATTGCATCAGGTGCTAACTTTTTTAGTGTCTTTAAACTCATTTCCAGCGTACTTTTTCCACTTGTAATGAACGGTTTAATATGTTTACCTGATAAATCATTTGCCATTAAAAATCCTTGCATCGCTAAAGACATATCCCCTCCCCACATAGGATAACCTAAATAGATCACATCGTCGTCTATATCAATTTTATGAGCAGTTGGGATAACACCCTTTGCTTTTTCTCTTGTAAACCGCGCCAAAACAAGGGGGTTACTTTTATATGGTTTATCAAGTTGTATTTCGTAAAGCTCATCTTCAGTTTTTTTGGCAATTTCTAGCGCTACTTTTTTAGTATGCCCAGTTAAAGAATAATAAATAATCATCATTTCTCCCGTAAATATCTTATAGTAAAGTCATTGATAGTATTATAGTTTATTGTGAAAATAATATCAAATTTAATATATGGCATAATCTGCTATATACAAAAAACGGGTGCTACGTATCATAACCTAGCACCCGTTTTTAAAATATTTATAATTAATGACAACAATAAAACTAAAATTAAATTACATCATACCTGGCATACCACCTTGTGGCATGGCTGGTACAGAATCATCACTTGGTAACTCAGCTACAACGGCTTCTGTTGTTAGCAACAAAGCTGACACTGATGCAGCATTTTGCAAAGCTGAACGCGTTACTTTAGTTGGATCAACAATACCAGCTGCAATCATATCTACCCATTCGTTTGTTGCGGCATTGTAACCAAAGCCTTCAACTTGTTCTTTCAACTTATTAACAATCACTGATCCTTCAAAACCAGCATTTTCAACAATTTGACGAACTGGCGCTTCTAAGGCCTTAATAACAGTATTAATACCAGTTTGAACATCACCTTCTTCTGACAAAGCAGTCACAGCTGAAATAGCGTTAACTAGCGCTGTACCACCACCAGAAACGAAACCTTCTTCAACAGCGGCACGTGTGGCATTCAAAGCATCTTCAATACGATACTTGCGTTCTTTTAATTCAGTTTCAGTTGCAGCACCCACGTTGATAACCGCAACACCACCAGCCAACTTTGCCAAACGTTCTTGTAACTTTTCACGATCAAAGTCAGAAGTTGTTTCAGCAATTTGTTGCTTGATAATGTCTACACGTGTGGCAACCGCATTTTTGTCACCCGAACCTTCAACAATTGTTGTGTTATCCTTTGAAACATTAACCTTACTTGCTTGTCCAAGTTGATCAATAGTAACATCTTTCAAGTTCAAACCAAGATCTTCAGTAATGACAGTACCACCAGTCAAAACTGCGATATCTTCTAATTGGGCTTTACGACGATCACCAAAGCCTGGCGCCTTAACTGCAACAACGCTGAATGTGCCACGCATCTTGTTCAAAACGAGTGTTGGCAAAGCCTCACCAGTAATATCATCAGCAATAATCAACAATGCACGGCCTTGTTCAACAACACTCTGCAATACTGGCAAAACATCTTGAATATTGCTAATCTTTTTATCTGTGATCAAGATATATGGGTTATCCAAGTTGGCTTCCATTTTATCGTTATCGGTCACCATGTACTGTGACATATAACCACGATCAAATTGCATACCCTCAACAACATCTAAGGTTGTTTCGATACCCTTTGATTCTTCGATTGTGATCACACCATCATTGCCAACTTTATCCATGGCTTCAGCAATCAATTCGCCAACTTCTTCATTAGAAGCAGAAATTGATGCAATTTGTGCAATTTCTGCTTTTGTGCTAACCGTATGTGACATTTCATGCAACTTTTTAACAGCTGCAGCAGTAGCCTTTTCAATTCCGGTACGTATGCCAACTGGATTAGCGCCAGCAGTCACGTTCTTTAAACCTTCAGCCACAATTGCTTGTGTTAAAACAGTAGCCGTTGTTGTGCCGTCACCAGCAATATCATTTGTTTTTGAAGCAACTTCAGCCACCAGCTTTGCACCCATATTTTCAAAGTGATCTTCAAGTTCGATCGCTTTGGCAATTGTGACACCATCATTTGTAATGGTTGGTGCGCCATATGACTGTTCCAAAACAACATTACGTCCCTTAGGCCCAATTGTCGTCTTAACTGTGTCAGCTAGCTTATCAACGCCAGCCTTCATCTTTGAACGTGCATCTTCTGAAAACTTTAATTCTTTAGCCATTATTAAAATACCTCTTTAGAATTTTTTATTTAATACTAATTTTTGACGTCGATTATTTGTGTTATTTATTCTACAATTGCAACAATATCTTTTTCATGGAGTGCGAGGTAATCTGTACCCTCAAAGGATACTTCTTGTCCTGCATACTTGTCAAACAATACTTCGTCGTTAATTTTAACTGCTAATTCACGAACAGACCCATCATTTAATACATATCCTGTGCCTGCAGCAACAATCTTACCAGTTACTGGCTTATCCTTAGCATTATTTGCTAACACAATGCCACCAACCGTTTGTTCTGCAGCTTCTGTTACTTCAATAATCACGCGATCACCTAATGGCTTTAACATGAGAAAACACCTCCGATTTTTAGTTTTAGCACTCTTTTTAATTGAGTGCTAAATACAACTTTAAGTATATCACTTTGGCATTTATTGTCAATAAAAAGCGTCTCAAATTGGTTAGGTTTTATCTCACTAATTTGAAGCGCTTTTTATCACATTTATAGTGATACTTTTAATTACACAAATGTCCCACCATGTGCTTCGCTTATGTCATATGCAATTATGAACGCTTGCGGATCTACTGCATGCAGGCCGCGCACTAAATGATTATATTCATGGTTATCTAAGATAACCATCAACATTTCACGCGCATCGCCTGTATAGCCACCATGTACACCCATCACCGTATAACTAGTTTCATTTTCAGTTAAATAGACTTTCACATCTTCGATGCGTGCATTACTCGTAATATAAATCATCTTGCGACGATCTAATCCTGTTTCTATGTAGTTCATTACGGCTGCTGTAATGATCAAAGAAAACATTGCCAATATTAATGCCCCGAGTCCCTCTGTTAATAAGTTGCCAAGAGACACAACGGTATCAATAACTAATAGTGATAATGCCGGCGCAATTCTAAAGTATTTTTTTAAAATCATAGGTGGCACGGCTGTTCCACCACTAGAAGCATCAACACGATAAAGCATTGCAACGCCTATGGCAAAAATGGTCCCACCAACTAATACTGCAAAAGTCCGATCTGTCAATATTTGAAAACTTGGTGTTAATTTTAATAATATTGGTAATACTAAACTACCAAACGTAATACGAGCAGTTGTGCCACGATCTAAAAAGATCGCCGCCAAGATAATCATCAGTAAATTGACAACCAAAACTGTGATTGCTCTGTCAAAACCAACTAACTCATACATCAAGATGGCAAAACCTGTCGCACCGCCTGCAGCAACTTTCGCTGGTACATAGAAAAAATTAATACTCACCGCGACAATTTCTAAGGCAATAACAATTGTTAAATAACGTACAACTTGAAATTTCTGCAATAATTTCATTAAACGCCCTTCTTGTTTTTCTTCTTAAACATCATCGATAATCGCTTTAGAACTGTTGGATTTTTTAGTATTTTATCATTTCCAATATGCCCACGTGCTGTTTTTAATAATCGACCAGATTCTGCTGACGAAAAATCAAACTTGCCTTTATCAGTTTCTATTCGAAAACGCCGACTCACTTTATTATTTGAAGATACACTGGTGTACACGGCTGTGATGTTATCCCAGGGAATTTGAATAAAATCATCAACATTATTGTCATTGAAAAATTCAAAAGCTTTGTCACCAATTAAGAACTTACCATATTGTGCGCCAATACCCAAAAAGGAGATGCCTTGCGCAGTGATTTCTACCTTTTTATTCAGAGATTGTACCATTTATTTGTCCCCCTTTTTTCTATGCTTGTTTGTATCATGACAACAATTATTTAAACAAGCAATATGTACAAAGGCGCTCGTCAAATTGGCGAGCGCACTTTATTAATTCAATTATTAAATTACATAATGTGAAGTACACGCATCAAGATACCAAAGATAAAGATGCCTATAATCATAACAATTGGTGAAACTTTTTTCTTAAGCAACCACATAGCCAAGAATGTTAACAACAAGCCCATCAATCCAGGAATCAAGCTATCTAAGTTAGCTTGCAACGTATTGGGTGCCATCTTTGTCAGAGACAATCCAGAAGCTTGATCGGCCAATATTTGTTGTAATTTACCACCAGTAACTGAACCATTAGGGAAGTTAATGTAAGCACCTTCGGCTAGTTTCTTAGCTGGCAATGAAACAGCAAATTTAATCGAAACCCAACGTTCCACTAAGACTGCTAGGATAAACATACCAAGAATTGACGCTCCCTTAGTAATATCCTTCAACAAGCCACCTGAAAGATCCTGTGTAATAGCAGATCCAGCGCGGTAACCAAATTCTTGTGTATACCAGATAAATGACATACGGATCAGGTTCCACAAAACAAAGAACAAGATTGGACCCAATATGTTTCCTGAAAGTGCTAATGAAGCACCCAGTGCCCCTAATATAGGACGAACGGTGAACCAGAAGACTGGATCGCCAATACCGGCCAAAGGACCCATCATACCAATTTTAACACCTTGAATCGCAGTATCATCAATTGCAGCACCGTTGGCACGTTCTTCTTCCAAAGCCAACGTCACACCAATAATAGGTGAAGCAACATATGGATGAGTATTAAAGAATTCCAAGTGTCGCTTCAAAGCGGCTGTACGGTCTTCTTTTGTTGTGTATAACTTTTTAATAGCTGGAATTAAAGTATACGCCCAGCCGACGTTTTGCATACGTTCGTAGTTCCATGAACCCTGTAAAAATTGTGAACGCCATGCGACAGACAAACGATCATTACGTGTTAGTTCAATCTTTTCAGTCATCGTATCGCTCCCTTCTAATACTGGTTCAAAATGTCGCCAACCGGATCACCCGAATTACCGCCATTTGAACCACCGCCATTATTGCCACCCATCTTTGATAGATTGATGTAAATCAAAGCAAGTGAAACACCAATGGCACCAAGAGCAATTAATGTTAACTGACTAACAGCAGCCAAGGCAAAGCCAATAGCAAAGAATGGCCATACTTCACGTGTTGCCATCATATTAATAACCATTGCATAACCAACCGCAACAACCATACCACCACCGATTGTCATACCACCGGTAAGCCAAGCAGGCATTGCAGTTAGTGCCGCTTGCACTGCAGAAGCTGGAATAGCAATTAACAAACCAGCCGGAATAGCAATACGCAAACCTTGTAGCAAGATACCAACCAAATGTAAGCGTTCAATGGTCTGATACTTACCCTCCTTGGCTGCCGCATCAGCGCCATGGGTCAAACCAACAGCGATTGTACGAACAATCATGGTTAGGAACAAACCAGCAACAGCCAATGGAATAGCTGAAGCAACGGCAACACCAATACCAGTTGACGTAAAGTTACCACCTTTAACCATGATAATTGACGAAGCAACTGAGGCTAGCGCAATATCTGGTGCCACAGCGGCACCAATGTTGGCCCAACCAAGGGCGATCATTTGTAATGAACCACCTAGCATAATTCCTGCTGTTAAATGACCAGTAACCAATCCAATTAATGTTGCCGAAACCAATGGTTGATGAATTTGAAATTCATCCAAAATACCTTCCATACCTGCAAAGAAGGCAATGATTACGACTAAAACCATTGCGATTATAGACATAGTTTAAACACCTTTCCTAATAAACGTTTTTTAAATTACTTAACGTTAGCTTTCTTAATTAAATCAAACAAGTTCGCACTGTTATCACTTGGTACCTTACGAACATCGAACACAACGCCCATGTCACGCAACTTCTCAAAGGCTGCAACATCTGTTTTATCCATTGACAACACTTTGTTAACCATCGTTTTGCCTTCTGAATGTGCCATAGAACCAACGTTCAGCGATTTAATTGGCACACCACCTTCTACGGCTCTTAGCACATCCTCCACTGTTTCAAACAATAAGAACGCATCAACACCACCTAAGCGGTCATCAGAAGCAACCTCTACCATTTTACTAATTGGTACGATATTAGCTTGAACTCCGTTAGGTGCAGCTTGTTGAATCAAACTCTTACGCAATTCGTCGTGAGCAACTGCATCGGAAACAACAATAATACGGTTTGCTTTTGAATCTGGTGTCCAAGCAGTTGCAACCTGACCGTGTAACAGTCGTGTGTCTAACCGTACTAATTTTATATTGATGTGACCTGCTTTTAAGCCAGCTGTTGCGTCAGCTTTTACAACCGCCTTTGGCTTCTCTTCTTCCGCTTCTGGAACAGAACGAACACCATCTTTGGCAACTGGTACTAAATACTTGGCCAAATCGGCCGCTGTGTTCATCCCAAGTCGACCACCATATGCTTCAATAAGCATGGGCAAATTCAAACCAGCAACAATTGCTTTATGTTCTGCATCTTGCTTTTGAATTAAGCTAGCTCGGTTGAACGGTGATCCTCCCCATAAATCGACCAAAAACAATGTGTCATCATCATTATCAAACTTTGCTAATGCTTCTTGATAATGCTTATCTAAATCGTCTGGTCCCTCTGTGGGTTGAAACGTGACGACTTCGACGTTTTTTTGTTCTCCGAAAATCATTGAACCTGACATTAAAATGCCTTTTGCAAAGTCACCATGACTGGCAACAATAAGATTAACCATCGATAATCTCCTTCTACATAAATTGTTTACCTATTGATTATAACGGAGTACTCTCAAATTGTAAACGCTTTCATGATAATATATTGTACTATCATTTACATTTACTAGTATACGCTAGTTATGAAAGAAAGTAAACGCTTTCATTACACTTTACACGCTTTAATCGTAAAAATTACACGCAGCTTTCTGAAAATTTACAAGATTCTTTAATTATCTAAATAGGCTAGTTCTTGATTACTATAACTATCCGGTGTTACAAAGCTAACCATGATGTCCCCATGACCATCTAATGTATAATTACCAGTGTCTTTTAACATAATAAAATTATCACCTTTTTTGAGATAATATGTTGTTTCATTGTCAGTTAATGTCACTTCTCCGGCAATAACATTAAAAAGTTCATAAGAATGGTGCTGATTGAAGTTACTTAAACCACGAACTGATAATTTATCAATTGTAAATTTAGGAGATGTTAAAAGCCGTGTTAAAATTGTACTGCCTTGGATACGGGTCCGTTGATTTAAAATCGGATCAACGTGCGGTACTTTTGTCACTGCGATAGCTTCTTCAATCTGCAGTGGACGTAACTTGTTTGTTGTCAAATCTACTCTATCAAAATCATAAAAACGATAGGTCGTATCAGAACTCTGTTGAATTTCCAAAGCTAATACACCTGCACCTAACGCGTGAAATGTACCAGCAGGGACATAAAAAAAGTCACCTTTTTGAACAGGAATTGTTCGTAATAGTTTATCCCATGCTTTTTCTGCTACTAGATTTTTAAGATCAGCTTGATCAGTGGCATAATGACCATAATATAATTTGGCATCGGGTGTTGAATCTAAGATATACCAACTTTCAGTTTTCCCAAAATTTTCTGAGGATTGCTTATCATTTGGATGCACTTGAATTGATAAGTTTTCATGTGCATCAAGTATTTTAACTAACAATGGAAACTCTTGATTTTCATCATGGCCACCAAACAAATCCGGCTGTTCATTCCATATTTCGGTTAATGTTTTACCCTTATATTGGCCATTAATAACGGTTGAAACACCATTATTATGCGCTGCAATAACCCACGCCTCGCCAACATGATCAGATGCTAAATCATAATTGAATTGTTTCAGATTTGTACCACCCCAAATCTTATTATGAAGTTCTGGTTGTAAAATCAACACTGTCATTGTCTAATTCTCCTTTTCATATAATAGCTTATTTGCTACATATGCTGACATAATATGTTATTAAAATTGTATGCGCTTTCATTTTAACATATAAAAAAGACTGTTTTCAAATATTGACCCATTTAAAAAACAATCTTTTTCATTATTCATTATATTATTTACGACGCTTTTTAACAATTACCGACATCATACCAATAAGTCCCAAACTCATCATTCCTAGAACACCATTGTTAGAGTGTTCTGCGACTGCTGTTTTTGGTAACGAGACATTACCTGTATGTTCATCATTTCTTGCTTTATTCGACGTTTTTGTCTGCTGATTAACAGTAGACGATTTGTTTATAGTGTGTTTGTTGTTCGGTTTAACATCATTATTGTTCTTAGTGTTATCAGTAACCGTGATTTGACCATTCTTGTGATACGGTACTGTCGTATCTGCACTCGGATCACTTGGCGTTACCGGTGTGGTCGCATCTGGGGTGTAGTTTTCAACGCCTGGTACCGCTTCATTTGGTACCACCTTGGTTGGATCCGTTGGATCGGTTGGATAGATGGGTTGGTCTGCGCCTGGAATCTCTTGCCCATCTTGATCGACTGGCACGAGCTTCCCATTCGCTGTATAAACCACCGCTTCCTTCACATCTGGCTGGTCGACGGTTGCTGTTAACCCACCGGCGACGCCCTTATCCGCATGATAGCCTTCAACCGTTGGTGTCAAAACGCTCTTAAAGGTCTGCGTTGTCCAATCACTCGTCTGCGTCACTGCGCCAGTCACTTTATCGACCGTCACTTCGCGTTGGAACGCATGCGCGTCTGTGGTCACCACTGCGCCCGGTGTCTTGTCACCGGCCCCACTATAACTCACCGTTTGACTGCCGGCGCGTTCAACGTCACCTGTTTCCTTTGGCCAACTTGGACTCGCTGGATCGTTCGGATTAATCGCGTCCCCTGGTGTCTTTGGATGACTTGGGCTGATCGTTTCACTCGTATGCTTTAAGTGAACCTCAAAACTTTGAATCACACCATCCTGATCATATGTAATACCATCTCGAGGATAATTATCTGCAGCTGTAGGATTATCAGTGTTTAAAACATAGCCTTTATCTTCATAGTTTTTAATCGTGCCTGCTGTACGATATTGATCTGTCGTACCATATTTACCAATTAATTCTTTTGTTTCTAATGTTTTACCAGTATTATCATCGATATACGATACTATTGCTTTTTCGTTATTATGAACATAAATAACTGTGATTTCACGTAATTGATTGGGCTCGGTATTTGTTACTGTTTGATTTGTCGTCTCATTTAAATCTTGAGCAGCATCTGTCGTTTTTATAACGTGGTAACCTGTAATTATTGGATTTCTAACTGCAGGAAACACACCTGCATCAGCAATTGTCCAACCAGTATTTGTTATTACCTCATCAATGACATCTTTTCCAGTATTAACGTCTTTAGTCGTTGTTCTAACGATATTAGGATTAGCTACTTCACCAGTTGCAACCCACATCTCCTGATATTGGTTGCCATCAGCTGTTGTTCTTGTTATCGTAACAAATTTTTTATTCGTTGCGTTATTCGTATCGTAAACAGTATGAATAGGATTCTCAAACTCGTCTACATAATTAATTTTTTCATTTATTGTGACTATTGGTACTTGTGTATGAGAAATCTTAGCTTTATGGTATGTCGCTTTTGGTTTTTGAACAAAGGCTAGTTCATCCGAATTCATATTATGGTTACTGTGCCACCAACGTGCACTTTTCTCAATTGGTACAGCACCCAAATAGAGTGTCGGTTTATCAGTATTAAAGTCCGCAAATGATACGCCTTCTTGTAATGCGTAGACATCGGGATCATCATCATCAGTCTTTGGATATACTGCACCAGTTTGTGTATATCCCATGCCATGAGGCAGATTTGTCACCACACCATTTTGAGCCAACGTCTCCAACCCGACTGTAGAATTTGGTTGAATAACTACCGTACTAGCATCATTTGTCTGAACATATTCACGCTCATTAGGTTGCCAGTTACCGTCTTCCCATTGTGTTGGATTTTTCGCTCCAGTATATAATGAACCACTTATAGAAGCACTCAAAAAATAAAATTTAGGATCGTCATTGCTACCCGTCAATTTGGAAATAGGGACGATTTGCTTTGTCCCACTATAAGTAAACCAAAATGTTGTTTGCCAATTGACATTCCACATTTCAACATTATCAACTGCATTACTACTGATAGTTACTTTGGGAATCCCTTGATCATGATAATCAGATGTATCTGACCAGTTCCCGTTTTGAACTTGAAAATCATGAAATGTTTCATTCAAATCAACTGATTTTTCTACAATTTGGCCACTCGAATCTCTAATAGCAATTGTCCCAGCTTTCGCCCAATTTTTGGTAATCGTAGCACCGATCACTTGGTTACCGGAGTATTCCCATACCTTAGTACTACTAGCCATATTAGGTGAAGCTTTTTCATCTGAACCAGAATAGACATTGGTTGGCTGGATATTCCCAGTAGGGGTGCTCTCATCAACTGGTTTACTTTTATCTAACTTCAGCGCCTGAGTATTACTAGAAGTTGCAATTTGTGTTTTCCCATCAATATTGTCCTTCTTACCAGTATTTACGGCCTTTTCGTACGCAACTTCTTTTTCCTTAGCTACATTCAGATCAGTAATTTGTTGTGCATAATCAGCTTTATCTGATGCTTGTGCTGCAGTCACTTGTGCACTAGCGTCAGCAGATTCAGTTCCTTGGATTTCTGTTGTTTTTGCTGCCTTATTATCCTCGGTAACTGCTACATTTGCTTTTTTAGCCTCATCAACTGATTGATTTAACTTAGTATCATCAACTGATTGATCACTCGTGTTAACATTTTCAGCCGGCTTGTTATCAATAAGTTGCGATTTTGTATCTACTTGCTGTGTTGGCACTACCCGTTGTGTTGGTTGACCAGCAGTCATTGCGTTGGCACTGCTACTTGCCTGTGCTGTCACAGAAGTCACGCTAAACATACCGACTGCTATAGCAGCTGTAATCCATAGTTTCCCCGATTTGTATAACTTATAGTGCTTTTTTGATTTTTCCATTTAGTGTCCCCTACCCCTAACAAAAATTCTTAACATCTGCTTTCAACAATCCTAGCAGACGTTTGACAATTAAAGTACAACTATAACACAATAATAATATTAATTACAATAGTATATATCACATTAGTAAACGTTCAAATGAAAAAAATGTCTTCAATTTCACATCCTAAACCTTCGGCTATTTTTTTAGCTGTAGGTGGCGATGGATATTTTTTACAATTGAGATACTCAATCATTAGTGAATAGTTTACTTCAATTCGTCGTGCAAATCCTGCTACACTTTCACCTTTCATGGCAATTTTTCCTTTAACATTGACTGGATCACGAAACTTAAGTGTGAATGCCATATACTTTACCCTCTTAAAATTATTATGATACTGTTATTATACAAATTGTGTATCACATTGTCAAACACTTTTCCTAGTGTTTGTTTTACATTTGTATTATGTTTCCTTTATAATTGTATACAATAATACGATTAGGATACTTATGAAATTATGGTAACTAAAGAAACGTTTGGTTCGCAACTTAAAAAAATACGTGAAATAAAAGGTTTTACAGTGCGTCAAACCGCTATGCAAGGTCATATTTCTCCTGCTTATTTATCACAAATAGAAAATGGTAATAAAAACATTCCAAAGGTAGAAACGCTATACAAAATTGCAAGTGGCCTTCGAATTTCAAATGATGATATTTTAAATTTAGCTGGCATTACAAAAAATAAATCTGCCGAAACACCATCAGCACATATTGATCTTGGCGAACAACTAGAAAATACTGATATTCTTTTATCATTTGAGGGTAAAGATCTTTCTCCGAAATACCGACAGGCTATACTTTCAGTTTTAAAGACACTGCCTGACGCAAAAAATGATTAACCATGTCATATGATTTTAAAAGTAATGCTAGTCGTGAATATTTAGAAAATATTATAGATTTAAACCATATTACAATTATTCATCTTTCTGGCACAACATACGATCCGGACGTCGTGAATATACAAAAAAAAGCTATTATCATTAACAATAATTATCAATCTAACTTTAGCTATGAATTTCGTATTGCTCACGAACTTGCCCACCTTTTATGCACAACATCATCTGAGAATTATAATTTAAGCTTACTGACAAAAAATGATATTGAAAAACAAGCAAATATTGATGGCATTCAATTATTAATTAATTTTTATTTTTCAGAAATAGCTTCAGGTAAACTACGCTGGAACTATCGCTTTCAATTTATTTCAACATTTGGACTGGGGCCATTAACGCACTTAGTTGAAAAAATATTAAACCCAATTAAAAATAGTGTATGACAAATTGTCATACACTATTTTTAATTTAATGTGAATCCTTTACGCTTAGGATATTTTCCAAGTTGTGAAAAATCTTGCTTACGTGTCAACATTTTAGCATTATTTTGTGTCCAAGAACTATCTATACCACGAGCTGCGTAATATTTTATCATCGTCTTATCATAAATCGTAACAGCATCTACCATTTGTTTCTGACTGTATTGACTTTTCATCCACGTACCAGCTAGTGGTAGTTTAGGTTTGATCCCTGGCTCCTGTGCCGGATAACCAATCGAAAATCCCATGACGGCTTTAACTAATTTTGGTAATTGCAACTTTTCTTCGTACAGTTCAAAAGCACGTAAGGCACCAGCCATTGTCACACTACCTAGTCCGAGTGATTCCGCTGCAACTTGTGCACGACCAAGTGCGATCCCGGCAGAAATAATACCGCCTTCAAGCATAGCATAACTTGACAACACCTCTTCAGCCTGTTTGCGTATCTCTGGTGTCAAACCAATCAAATCTTTATTAAAATCTACTGTCACGACAAAATAACGCATAGCACTTTCAATGTATGCCATACCAACTTGGGTAGTTATCTCAGCTTTTAGCGCTTGATCTGTAATTTCAACAAATGTTACGGGTTGATAATTATTAATATTTGGTCCTGCACTCGCTGCTGTCAAAATTGTTTTAACTATTTCATCAGACACTGGTTGATCTGTGAATGCGCGAATTGACTTATGATTATTGAGTAAATCTATTGTTATATTTGACATTATTTTAATTTGTGACAAGTTATACTAATGAACATAGCGACTGTCACAATTCCTTTCCATTATGATACATAGATTTTACCATTTTTTTATGCTAAAATAACAAGAATATTAGTGGAGGTAGTTATGCAGTTTGGTCGATTTCGAATAGGACTACGTACTTTAAAAACAGCGTTGGCCGTTATGATTATTATCACGGCTTTTTATTTTTTCCATCGGCCCCCTTTTATTGCTGCATTGGCATCTGTCTTTGCGTTACGTGAAAGTTGGGACAAAACACTGAGTTTTGCAAAAATTCGTCTGGTTTCAAATACAGTTGGTGGTTTACTCGCCTTAATTTATTTCTTAGTACACGCACAAACACATAATGCAACGTGGGTATCAATGATTTTTCTGCCATTACTTGTTATTATTGCAATTGTCTTTTTGGATGGCTTTAATTTCAATAGTGGTGTCATTGGTGCACTTGCAGCTCTGCTAATGATTTCACTAAATATTCCGGCAGGTGCCACTGTACTTTATGTGATTGATCGTATCATTGATACATTTATTGGTGTCCTTGTATCAATTGGTGTTAATCGATTTGCATCTCCAAAACCAAAACGATAAAAAAAACGCTTGTGCGCTTTCAAATACTCAAATAGTTTTCAATTGTCTCTAACACGCCATCGTTGACGTTCGTGTTAAGGGCTTTTTTTTGTATCACTTCAAGCATAAAGTTGTCTGCATTGGGCATAACATACCCATGCTCATACTTCTGTAGCATTTCTAGGTCATTTCCGTTATCACCAAAAGTCATGACCTCACGATCAAGCACATTATAATAATCTTGCAATACTTGTAGACCAGCAGCTTTATCAACACCTTTACCTAAAACATCAACTGAGCCAAAACCAGAACCAGTAGCATGTAACTCGTCACCAAATATCTCTCGTAATTCTGACACATGTTGTTGTACTTCATCATTTGGCCATACAAAGGTGATTTCCAAAATATGATCATCAACTGTCATCAGTTTTTCAACTTGTTTCACATTTGGATAAAATTGAAATACCATTTTTGCGACAGGTCCGGTAGCATGATTTGAGACATAGGTTGCCTTATCACCAGTCATAATAATAATATTTTCGGCCGAATCTGGATTTTTAGCGTTCCAATCAATGACTTTATGCAGTTGTTCTGGCGACAAATGTACTGAATAAAGTTGTTCTTCATGCGTTGCAACCATCGCACCATTTGATCCAACATAATCAATTTCATAGCCCTTCGAAATTGTTGGTTCAAAAAGTTCTTGTAAATTTTTAACTTGACGTCCTGACGCAGCAATAAATCTCATATCACGTGCCTTTAAGTTATCCAATATGCGTTCAAACCGCCCCTGACTGTATGTATCATTGGCTGTCAAAAACGTGCCATCCATATCAGATGCAATCATTTTAATTGTCATGTTCATTGTCCTTTTTAAAAATAATTAATTTACTCAATACAAAGTTAGAAACAATTACAAATATATTTTGAATAATGTTCCAAATATTTGCATCTTGACGCAGCAAATCTACGCCAAATGTCAATATAAAATAACCAATAATCCCCGTCAAAACACGCGCTAAATAAAACTGCCAAACTTCTTTTATAATGCTTGCGGTCGTCGTACTTGTCGAATGAAATACCCAGACTCGATTTGTGAGATAAGCAAATAAAACTGCCCAAAACCAAGCAACAACATAGGCTATATTATGACCAGTATGGAGCATATTGTATAATATAAAGAAAACAATGATATTAACAATTGTTGTTAATACACCAAATATAACGTATAACAAAAACGACTGATACTTAATAAAAATATTTTTTAAATTCAACATAACTGCTCCAATATAATCTATTAATTATATCATATGCCATAAAAAAAAGCCGTCAACTGCTGACAGACTTAATCAAATTGCTTGAGATACTCTTGATAGCCCATTTCATCAACTACCCAGTCTAATTCACCAATATATTCAGCGTGTGGGTCATGATACGCAAAACCATGTTTGAATTTATAAAGACCATCTTCGGGTACAAAATCACCAACCCCACCAAAGTCATATTCAACTTTGCCAAGTGATAATCCCCACTTCAACATTTCCCATTGTACCGCATAAGGGCCATAGTGTTTTGCGTATTGTCGATTAGATCCAGCATACATATACCAAATTTCATCTCCATAACTAAAACCAATACCACTAGCAATGACTTGACCTTCAAAATGTGCTAAAAATACTTTAAACAATCCTGTATTTTGCCACAATTTTTGCATATGTAGAAAGTAATCTATTGGTCTATGCGTAATATTTTGTGCAGCAGCCATCATCACATACGTATCAAAAAATGCGCGTACATCATCTTGTGTATCACCACTCGTCACCGTGACGCCATCTTTTGCAGCACGACGGATTTGATTACGATAGTCTCTTTTAAAATGCGTCATTAATTCAGTATCATTGGTAATTGGTACAGCACCCTCTCCGCGACCATCATAGTACAAAACAACATTTTTCCGAGGTTGTATATTACCATGCATATTTTTAATATCGCGATTACGTGTCACAAATCCAGCTGCTTGGTAAGCATCATTCAATATGTCACTGTACGCTACTTCAGGATCTAAACGGATTAAAAATACATTTTCTGGTAATGCCGCAAGTGCTTCTTCAAGCAACGATTTTATGAGCGCAATATTTGTCACGTCTCCAATGGGGCCTCGACCTGCGTATCCCAATAGTTTGCCTGGAACAGCCTCAACAGTTAGCACAGTTAAGACGGCATCTATTTGCCCATCTGTTTCATGATAAACATAGACATGCCCCCAATTAGCTTTTAATTCTCCCCACAAGGGGTCTTGAGTTACTTGACCACGTGGATCTTCACGTACGAAACTTTGATATGCGTTAACTTTTTCTGTATCGTTTAAATTTAAAATGGTCATGCGATTTATAATCCTGTCGTAATTGAACCGTAGTTATCAATAAAATAAACCAATGTTTGTAACTCGTTTGTTAAATCAACGTTTTGCACACGAACACCCGTTGGTACAGTTACACGTAATGGTGTAAAGTTCAAAATACCCTTAACACCAGCATCAACAAGTTGATTTGTGATATCTTGTGCAACTTCTTGTGGAACGGTTAAAATCGCGATATTAATACGCTGTGCCGTCATCTGTTCTTTTAAATCAGTCATGGCATATATTGGTACACCAGCCAAAATCGTACCAGCACGTGATTCATCAACATCAAATGCAGCAGAAATACGCATGTTTGATGATTGGTGAAAGTTAAAGTTCATCAAAGCTTGCCCTAAGTTGCCGGCACCAATTAAAGCAACGTTAATTAAACTATCTTGGTCAAGCACATTTGCAAAAAAATCAAGCAATGCTTTAACGTCATATCCATAACCTCGTTTACCCAAGGCACCAAAATAAGAGAAATCTCGACGAATCGTCGCTGCATCAAATTTAATGGCATCACTCAGTTCAGCTGACGAAATGCGATTTGTGCCAGCATCATGTAAAAACGTCAAATAGCGGTAATAAATAGGTAATCGTTTTGCTGTTGCACGTGGAATTTTAGGTTGTTGTGTCATAAGTTTCTCCAGTTTATTGTGTGCCAGATTCATCAGAAAATTCTAACAGATCCGGACATATATTCATGTTGCATGTTTTATTCACTTTGTGAACTTTTGCATAACAATTATACCATAAAAACAGGCTCTTTATCAAAAGATAGTGAGTTATTCACAAACTTGTTATGATTCAAGTAACTCAAAATCTAATCCAGGGTTTGTATTAAGGTCTAATCCAGCGAACTTTTTCTCTTTATAATTCCAATAACCGGCTGCCCCAATCATCGCAGCATTATCTCCAGTATATTGTCGCGGTACAGGTATAAATTGTGTATTTGGAAATTGTTCTAACAGTTCTGACAATGTTTGGCGTAATTGTGAATTCGCTGCCACCCCGCCTGCCAAAACAAAACTTTTCACTGGAAAATCTTGTAACGCACGACGCGTACGACCTAATAAGGCATCCACAACCGCATTTTGAAAACTAGTAGCCAAGTCATTGCGATTAATCGTTTCACCTTTTTGTTCTGCGTGGTGAACATAATTAATCACAGCGCTTTTTAGGCCAGAAAAACTAAAATCATAATTATCCTCATGCGCCATAGCCGTTGGAAATTTAATCGTTGCTTGACCAAGGTGGGCCATATCGTCAATTGTTTTACCTGCTGGATAGGGAAGTTTAAGTAAACGCCCGACCTTATCAAAACTTTCTCCGGCAGCATCATCTCGTGTTTCTCCGAGAACTAAGAAACTATTTTCTTCGCGCATTAAAACCAACTCTGTATGTCCACCAGAAACCATTAATGCTAGTGCTGGATATATAATTGGTGTATTAAAATTGGCAGCAGCAATATGTCCTGCTAAATGATTAACCGGTATAATTGGTAAGTTATGTGCTAAAGCAAAAGTCTTTGCTCCCATCAAACCAACAAGTAATGACCCTACCAAACCTGGGCCATAGGTAACAGCCACAGCATCCAGTTCTGTTGGTTTAACATGAGCTGTCTGCAGTGCATCATCTAACACACGTGTTATCCACTCAATGTGATGACGACTAGCCACTTCGGGCACAATACCGCCAAATCGTTGATGTGAATTAATTTGTGTCGCAACCGCATTACTTAATATTGTACAGCCATCTTCAACAATTGCCACGCTGGTTTCATCTGCACTTGACTCAAACGATATAATTTTAGTCATAATATGTTTCGTGCACCTAACGAATTAATTCGTTACGGACACTTTCCTTTCCATCATAATAGCAGCATGGCCATTTTTATAGTATTTTTCACGATGATAGTAGACACTGAATCCCATTTTTTCATATAGACAAATAGCTGCTACATTTGATTCGTCTACCTCTAACAAAAAACGTGTGACATTTGGTAAAGCAAGAACAGTTGTCAATAATTGTTGCGCAATGCCTTGATTCTGATTGTCGGGATGAACAGCAAGGCTATTAATTTCAACTTCATCTAAAATCTGCGTCATACCTAAAAATCCACCATCAAGTATAAAATACTGGCTTCGCGGACTTTTTAATTCATGTTCAAACACTGATTTAGGCCAAGGTGATGGCACAAACGCAGCATTTGCGAGATTAAATATGCGATTACTATCTTCAATTGTTGCGCGTTTTACTATCAAGATTATTTACCATTGAAATTGCATCTTCGTGATCACCGATATAATAGCTTTTTTTGATGCCACTTTGTTCAAAACCTAATCGTGAGTACAACATAATGGCACTACGATTTGAAGCACGTGCTTCTAGACTCATAGAGTCAACACCTAGCTTTCTTGAGAAATCAAGTAGTTCATTGATCATCAGGGTGCCTAACCCTTTATTTTGCCAAACTGGCACAATTGCAATGTTTGTGATGTGCATATCACGTTGATCACGCTGATAGGCAACACCGGCAAAACCAATCACTTGCCCCTTACGTTCCATAACCAAATATAAACGTACATTTGGTCGTGACAGTTCACTCAAAAAATCGCGCAGTAGCCAAGGCGCAGTGCCAGCATACACAGCCTCTTCAATATGCACAAGAATATCAATATCTTCAACATTAGCTCGTCGTAGCGTAAATGAATAGCCTTTTGAATCAACAGATTTTTGTTCAAATTTAAAGAGTATCTTTGGTAATTTATTATTGCGATTAAACTTCAAAAACATAATTTTCAGGGTTATCCTCACCAGGATGTGCGGCAAGCCAGTTCAACTCTGCTTGTGTTTTACGCAAATATTGTGGGTTAAAGTCAGCAATACTGGTGACTGGGCTTGCCTGTATGCCTAACGATACAATACCGTGGCCATCTGGTAAGCTCTCACTTGGCGTTAACATATGAGCCCGCGTGCCAAATGTCTCAATAATAAGCGCAGAAAAAACATCAGTATCACCTAAAAAAATAATTGGTTCATCAAAAGTCTGCAACCAGTTAAATAAATTAGCAATTGGCTGATGTGCGTCAGCTAAAATATTGTTGCCTTCGCGATAAACACCGGCAAAAACATTCTCATTACGCGCATTAAACAAGGGCACAATCAGCCCTTGTGTCGTTACTTGTTCTGCTAACACAGCGAGACTAGAGACACCAACAAGATCTATTTTTAAAGTATCAGCTAATACTTTAGCCACAGTAATACCAATTCGCAAGCCAGTGAATGAGCCTGGACCTTGCGCAACTACGATGCGATCAATATCTGTCAGCGTCCAATTTTGAGCTGCAATTGTTTCCTGAATTGCAGGTAAAAGTTGAATCGAATGGTTACGCGCCTCATTGGTTGAAAAAACACGTTTTACCTGATTATCTTCCGCCAAACTCACTGTCAGTGGTTGGTTACTTGTATCAAATGCTAGAATCTTCATAAGTTATATTTTAACACAAAAACAACCACCAAACGGTGGTTGTGATAGAAGTTATTTGATAGGGGCTTGATATGGCATAATTGGTGTTGTAACACCAACATTTGTCGCAAATGTATACTTTTGATTATCCAATTTAGCTAAATTCTGTGTCCGACCAGTCACAATTACACCAGCAAACTTTGCTGTTTTGAGGTTCTTTGACATTTGCCTTTGACCGTCTTTTGCAATATCAATATCATTAACCGTTCGTTGCCCAGATTGTTGCTCTAACGCACTTTTTAGTCCTTGATAACCAGAAAAATCATTTTTTCCTGCTTTTACTTCAGCTCCCTCAGTCAACTTTCCAGTACCATCATCACTAGCATTTAAACCAATGTAAGACCCTGCCGCACTCATTGTATCCAATTTATCACTATGAATCCCTAACCAATAATAATTAATCATGACATTTTCGGGCATCATTTGTCGAATGTCATCATAGGAATAGCGTTTATCAAAAGTAATTGCCACTTCACCTAAAGTATTTGATAACTGACTTAATGTTTCGGCCTCATGCGTTGGTATACTTGACGCTAACAATTCTTTTTTATCTTTTTCAGATTGGTATGCATGTTCATACTTCACATTGAAAAATAGTGGTTCTTTTTGTTGTGACTGCCGGTTAGTGGCAATGATTTCTTTAGTTGCTGGATTTTTATTATAAATATTTGGTGTTTGTGCAGAAGCACTTTCAACACCATGCGTGTTAAATGTCACATTTTTTTCTGGGTAGGCAACACGGTAACCATCAATATTTTTTTCACGATCACTTTTCAATGTGCTCTGTGTTGTTTTTGTCATTGAAAAATATTGTGAAGTCGATATAATGTTTGGCGAAGATATAAGATCATCAATATTAAATTGCCGTTGTTGTTTTGATGCTTGTTTTGCCATTTGTATGCCTACTTGTTTATGAATAGCATAGAATACACTACCTCCAATTATCACTGTTGCTGCACCAGAAACAGCTATTGTTTTTAACCATTTTTTGCGTTTCTCTGTTTTAATAATCTTTTCAAAATTAACATTGTCACTCATTTTCATACCCCATCATTATGTCTTTTAGTTGCTGTCTCGTTCGATATAAATCGACTTTAATTTTAGATGAACTGACATCATATATCATAGCGATATCGTTGATGTGTTTTCGATCATCATAATATAATACAATCAACGCGCTTTGGTAATCATTTAATTTTTCCAATGCGCGTTGTAAACCACTATAATCTGCCAGTATTGGTTCAACTTCAGAATATTGTGCATATTGTTCTAGCAAAATATCACGATAACGTTTTTGTCGACGATAAATGTCGTAAAAACGCGATAACGCAACGCGATATAGCCATGGTCTTAGTTTATCTGGTGCCAATAGAATATCTGCTTGAAGTAATTTTACAAAGACATCCTGCATGATGTCTTGCGCATCATTTTTTTTAGCGCCATTATTAATCAAAAAGCCAATGATTTCATTTGCAATATTGATAAGTTCTTTTTCATAGTGATTAATTTTCATATTCCCCCCTTTCATAGATATAACGAACAAAATGGCAAATGGTTACAAAAAAACACAAATAAAAACAACTGCAAACTCGACTTCAACATTCAAGTCATATTTGCAGTTGTTCTGATTTATATTAATTTAGTTTAAAATTGTAACACATTATTTTGTCGCTGCTTCAACCAATGCAATAACGTCATCATTGGTTTCCGCGTCTAAGGCTTTCTCAGCTAACAACTTCATGTCAACAGTATTCAGCTTTTTCATCAACGAACGTGTCTGCAAAACAGATGGCGCGCTCATTGAAAATTCATCTAATCCCATACCCATCAAAACAGGTACAGCAATCGGGTCACCAGCCATTTCGCCACACATCGCAACGAATTTGCCTTCATTGTGAGCTGCTGTAATGACGTTACTAATTAAACGTAAAATAGATGGGTTATAAGGTTGATACAAATAGGCAACTTTATCATTACCACGATCAGCGGCCATTGTATAACCAATCAAATCATTTGTACCGATTGAGAAGAAATCAACTTCTTTGGCAAATTTATCTGCCAAAACGGCTGCTGCTGGAATTTCAATCATAATTCCTAGCTTGATCTCACCCATTGACACGCCAGCTTCTTCAAGCTTAGCGCGTTCTTCTAAGTAGACTTTTTTAGCCGCACGGAATTCACCTAACGTAGCAATCATTGGGAACATAATCCATAAATTACCATAAGCAGATGCACGTAGCAACGCGCGTAACTGTGTCCGGAAAATTTCTGTTTGATCCAAAGAAATACGAATGGCACGATAACCTAAGAAAGGATTTTCCTCTTTTGGTAATTTCCAATAACTTAAGTTTTTGTCACCGCCAATATCCATGGTACGCACAGTAACTGGCTTACCCGCCATCTTTTCGACAACTGCTTTATAGGCAACAAATTGCTCGTCTTCGGTTGGTAAGTGATCTGATTCCATATATAAGAATTCAGTACGATATAAACCAACGCCTTCCGAACCATTTTCTAATACAGCATCCATATCCTTAGGTGAGCCAATATTAGCACCCAACACAAAGTTCTTACCGTCCGCACTAACAGATTGTTGGTCTTTTAATAAGGCCCATTCTGCACGCTGAGCCAAATAATTAGCGGCTTTTTGTTGGTAAGTTGCCAACGTCTCTGAATCTGGATCAACAATCACGTCACCAGTTAATCCATCGACAATCACTGTCACACCTGCCGTGATTTTTTGCGTAGCTACTTCAGAACCTACCACTGCAGGAATTTCTAATGTACGTGCCATAATTGAAGCATGTGCTGTGCGACCACCCAAATCAGTTAAAATGCCCTTAACGAATTGACGATCAAGTTGAGAAGTATCAGAAGGCGTTAAATCTTTTGATACTAGAACGACTTCTTCATCAATTAGAGCCGGGTTAGGCAATGCCACATTCAAAAGATGTGACAAAATACGTTTAGTCACATCACGAATATCTGCTGCACGCTCTTGCATATAAGCATTATCAGTCATAGCTTCAAACATGCCAATATACATGTCTGTCACTTCTTTGACTGCTTGTTCAGCATTCACTTTATCATCAGCAATCTTCTGTTTGAATGCGCCAGACATTTCTGGATCTGACAGAACCATTAAATGCGCCTCGAATACCTGTGCTTCATCAGCACCTAAGTTTTTTTCAGCGCGAGATTTAATGATCTCAACATCAGCACTAGCAGCCTTCAAAGCATCGTCGACACGTGCCTGTTCAGCCGTCACATCTGTAATTGTTGTCTTTGTAAAAGACAAATCTGGATCAACTAACAAATAAGCTTTAGCAATTGCTATCCCATTACTTGCCGCGATTCCTTTGAAGTTATTAGACATTGTTATTCTGCAAGTCCTTCTGTTTCCATTGCTTCAACGATGGCTGCCATAGCAGCTTCCTCATCGTCACCGTCTGTTTTGATTGTCACATCAGCACCTTGACCAACACCCAATGACATCACACCCATGATTGACTTCAAGTTAACATCTTTACCTTGGTATGACAATGTCACATCTGAAGTGAATTTTGATGCTGCTTGTACCAACAAAGTTGCTGGACGTGCATGGATCCCTGTTTCTGCTACGATATGAAAGTCTTTTGATTGTGTCATAATTAATTTCTCCTTTTTAGCTGTTAAACAGCCTCTGTTATTAGTTTATCAAAGCGCTTACAAAATATCAAGTGAATTGTCGGGTAAATCCTTGTTATATCAGGCAAAATCATCTAGAATGCCCATCTGACGGCGTTTCATATGTAAACGTTTACATATGAACCACAAATCGTTTTCTGTAAATAAAAAAGAGGGATTCTCCTCTTTTACTCACAGATTAAATTCCTGATTACCCGCTGCCTTTGCTAAACGATTATTGAATGCTTTACCAATGCCAATTGGTGACATTTTTTCAACATAAATCGTCGCCACTTGTGCCTCATCATCATAAAAACGTAGACCTGCAAATAATTGCTCCGTGGCAGTTTCAAGTGTTTCACCAAGCGACCATGATTGTTCTAACGATAACTGCATCACTTCAATTGTTGTATCCTGTGCCATGACAACATCATGTGTTTGTAAACTATGCATTAGATCTATCGCATCTAGCCTATCAAACATAACAACTTTTTTATCCGGTGCATAATGCCGATATTTCATCCCCGGTGCTTTAGGTGTCACGTCACTCGCCACTGATGTCGTGCTTGTCGCATCAATCACTGTGACACCTAATACATCTTGCAGCTGTTGCTGCGTGACAGCGCCAGGTCGTAAAATAGTTGGCACGTTAGCAGACATATCAATAACTGTCGACTCCACACCAATTTGTGTTGGACCATCATCAACAATGGCAGCAATTTTACCATTCATATCATGCCAAACGTGTTGCGCAGTTGTTGGCGACGGTTTACCAGAAGTATTTGCACTTGGCCCGACAATTGGCACACCTGCGTCACGAATCACCACACGAGCCACATCATTATCAGGCAAACGAAATGCTACTGTTTGTAAGCCACCAGTTACGATCATTGCTACTTTTTTTGGTTTAATAGGTAAAATAATTGTCAGAGATCCCGGCCAAAAGGCTGTCATTAATTGTCGTGCTGCTTGTGAAATCAAAACAAACTCATCCAATTGCTTTTCATCAGCAATAGTCATAATTAACGGATTATCTGCTGGTCGTCCCTTAGCTGTAAAGACTTTTTTGACAGCTGTTTCATTCGTTGCATCGGCGCCTAATCCATAAACGGTTTCCGTCGGAAAAGCAACTACTTCACCGGCCCTAAGTAATTCACCGGCTCGTTTTATATCGTTACTTGTTAATAATTCAGTCTTCATTATAACCATATGCGTCAATGCTTAATAATAAGCTTACGCGACTATCCTTTCACTACTCTGACCATTCTATCTAGGCCTGAGAAATCTTTTTTCAGTGTCACTTCTGCCTGTGGCAGGGCATGCTGCATCATTGACACAACCTGCTGTCCTTGTTTATAGCCAATTTCAAAATACGCACGGCCGTTATCAGATAAATAAAGTGCTAAATCCGCTGCTATTTTTTCATAAATTGCTAAACCATCATGATCGGCAAATAATGCAGTGTGCGGTTCATATTCAAGCACATTGTCAGCCATCTCATCTTCATCAGTTGTTGCAATGTAGGGTGGATTACTAACAATAATATCAAATTCGAGTCCTTCTACAGCGCTATAGACATCACTTTGTACCAGATGTAGATAATTTAAACCAAAACGCTGCGCATTCATTTCTGCAACTGCTAAAGCACCTGATGAAATATCTGCCGCAAATCCGCGTACACGAGGATTTTCTAACATCAAAGTCTCAATAATCGCGCCAGTTCCTGTCCCAATATCTAACACTGAAACTGGTTTGCCATTTTTACTACCAGCATCTTTTAAGATCCATTCAACTAATTGTTCCGTTTCAGGGCGTGGTATCAAAACCCTGGAATCAACCATAAACTCACGACCATAAAAAGGTGCATGGCCTAAAATATATTGCACAGGTTCATTATTCATCAACTTGGCCAGCCATTTTGGCCAAATAGCTGCTAAATCAGACGGCATCGTGCGTGTTATGTTTGCACGTAAGTAGGCATAATTAATATTTAATGCACCACTCAATAAAAAATCGACGTTGTCTTGGGCATCTTCTTTTGGCATGCCAACACTTGTCAATTCTGCAATTGCCCACTTACGGCCCTCAAGTAACGAAATTTTAACTTGGCTTGGCTTTGTAGGTTTCTTAATATCGTCCCAGTCATACCATTTTGGTGCGGTCAATTTATCTGGCATTATTTGACGTGTAGGTTCATAATTACCAACCTGCTTAAATTGTTTTGGTGTTTCAAATTGTTTTTCAGTCATTTTCAGGCTTGGTTTAATTCAGCTAACTTAGCTGTTTGATCTGCAATAACAAGTGCATCCACAATTTCACCCAGTTCACCATTCATAATACGGTCAAGTTTATTGAGCGTCAAGCCAATACGATGATCCGTGACACGATTTTGCGGATAATTATAGGTCCGGATACGTTCAGAACGATCACCAGTACCAACAGCAGATTTACGTTTCTCTGCATATTCGGCTTCGTTTTGTTGTGCATAAAAATCATATACACGGCTAGCAAGTAATTTACGTGCTTTATCACGGTTTTTGATTTGCGTACGTTCTTCTTGCATTTTAACCATAATACCAGTTGGTTTGTGCACTAAGCGTACAGCTGTTGACACCTTGTTGACGTTTTGTCCACCAGCACCCCCTGATCGGAAAAATTCCTCTTCCAAATCAGATTCAGCCAATTCGAAATCAATTTCCTCAAATTCGGGCATCACCCCAACAGTCGCAGTCGACGTATGTACACGACCTTGTGTTTCTGTTGACGGTACACGCTGAACACGATGTGCACCAGATTCAAATTTTAGCTTCGAATAGACATTATCACCAGTAATCATAATAGCTACTTCTTTATAGCCACCAACTTCAGTGATTGTTTCATCAATAATGCTCACAACCCAACGTTGCTTTTCTGCATAACGGCGGTACATATCAAGTAAATCTGCAGCAAATAGCGATGACTCGTCGCCACCCGCTGCGCCACGTATTTCCATGATGATGTTTTTATCATCATTTGGATCTTTTGGTAACATCAAAATTTTAAGTTGATCTTCTAATACAATTTTTTCAGGTTTTAACGTGTTCAAATCTTCTTTGGCAAGTGGTGCCATTTCGGCATCATCAAGCATGTCTTCAGCATCCGAAATACCTTGCATCACTTGTTGATAGTGGGTATACACTTCAACAGTTTCTCGCATTTCGCCTGCTTCTTTTAACAACGCCATATATTGTTGGCCATCACCAGCAACATCTGGATCAGCCAACTGCTCATTTAGCTCATCATAGCGATCAACAACTGTTTGTAATGATTGAAATATTGGGTCCATCTATTATTCTCCAAGATGTGAACTGATTGCTACATGTTACAGTTCACGTATTTATGTTATGTACGAATTAACTACCTGTTAATTCTTATTACCTGTTTATTTGGCATGTTCAGTTGCTTCATATGGAAACATTGTCGCAATTTTGTCTAGATCAGGATTGAACCAATGACGGCGGCACGTTGGAATGTAAGCTTCGTCACCCCCAATGAATACTTGTGCGCCTTGCCGTTGCGGTTTACCATTGACTATTCTCAGTTGGGTTGTTGCTTTTTTGCCACAAAATGAACAAATGGTTTTCATTTCTTCTAGTTTATCCGCTAATTCGATCAATCGTTTTGATCCAGCAAATAAATTGTTGAAAGCATCTTGTTTTAAGCCAAACGCCATCACTGGAATATGTAAGTTATCTACTGTATAGGCTAGTTGATCTACCTGTTCTGGTGTTAAAAACTGTGCCTCATCCACTAAAACAACGGCCAAATCATTAGCTGCCATACTTTTAATCAAAACATATAAATCGTCTGCTGGTTTGACTGCTAAAGCCTCACGGGATAACCCGATACGACTTGCGACAACCCCAATACCTGCACGTGTATCAGTAATTGGCGTCATCAAAAGTACCTGTCGACCTTGTGATTCGTAATTGTGCGCTACTTTTAAAATTTCAATCGATTTACCTGAACTCATTGCGCCGTATTCAAAGAATAGTTGTGCCATATCTTTAACGTGTTGACGATGTGATTTCATAACCTTAATAACCCCATCGTTTATCAACACTTACCCCCTGACTTATTAAATAAAATTTATGTTGAACATCTCAGTTAAGTTGTTCAAACAAAAACAGTCTCTTACTATTATAGCAATTTTTAACACAACAAAAAACCATGATTTGAAGTGATATCTTAAAATTAATTATCAACAACTTGTCGCACCGCTCCAGGTTTAAATAATCCCGACCATGTCAATGTTTGCGACGTTTTAGAATTTACTAGGTCAACTAATCGACTAATTGCGACACCATGAGTCGGTGCAGAGTCATGTAATATGAAACCATTACCTAAATAAATAGCAGTATGAAGTCGCTCTTCTGTATACGTATCAGGGGTCACCAGTATATCACCACGTCTCATATCAGACCACGCCACTGTTGTTCCAATTTGATTCAATATGGTTGTAGATGCGGCTGACTGGACAACTAACGGTTGTCCTGCCTGACGATATAACCAAGCGATAAAAGATGAACAATCAAATTCATTATTGGCAATAGATTTTGATGTTCTACCACCACCATAAACATAAGGACTTTTTCCAACAAGTTTCATACCATCTGCAATCGCTTTTTCGACAATTTTATTGTTACCATCAACTGATGCAACTGTTTTTTTATATGCTAATTGTGTGTTACTCACGCCATTTTCATCAAAATAGTAACTGTTTCCGGCAATCGTTTTTAAGCCATAGACCATTTCACCTGTTTTTGGTTCAAAATAATATGTCTTTGAGCCAATTGTTTGAAATCCCACTAATCTTTTTTGCGTTGCATTTGCCACTAAATATCGCTTAGTGAATGTTCTTGTGAAAGTTACTTTTTGACCAGTTGCAGTTGTTTGAGTTGGTAATGCATTAATTGCCATCGCTTGAACAGGTTCAATCAATTGAGATAAGTTACTGACATTGGCTATCAATAAAACACCCGTCAGACCGCCAACAATCGTTATATTTAACCACAAGCGCTGGTTTTTTCTTTTTTTATTCGGTAACATCCCCATATAACTCCTTCAAACGCAGTTGCTTTATATCTCTCTTTTAATACTAACACTTTCAGCTTTCATGAATATTAAAACAGCTTGATCATAATATTGCTAGATATGACTTAACTTTTAAGTAAATATTCCCACCACACGCTTGCTCGTGGTAAAATTATAATCATGAAAGCGGGGAAATTATGACACTTAAAAGCACACTAGCACGCATCACTGCAAAAAGTTCTTATTGGCTTTTGCATGACATTTTACATCGTGGTGGCACAAGCTTACCAGGTAAACTCGCGGTATCAATCGATCCCAATATTTTAACAAAAATCCAACAGGATTTTGAGTTAATCATCGTGACTGGTACAAATGGTAAAACACTAACAACTGCCCTTATCACACGTGTCTTGCAGGCAGGTGGTTATACTGTCATTACTAATCCTTCTGGTTCAAACATGATTCAAGGCATCACAGGCACGCTTGTCACAGCAAAAGTTAAACCCTCACCAAATGGCCAAAAGCCAGTTGCTGTACTTGAAGTAGATGAGGCAAACGTTGAAAAGATTGCTGCAGCAATAAAGCCAAAAATGTTTGTGCTGACCAATATTTTCCGTGATCAACTTGATCGTTATGGTGAAATTTATACGACATACGATAAAATTATTGCTGGTATTAAGCATGCGCCCGAGGCTATTGTTCTAGCTAATGGTGATTCACCAATTTTTACACGTGGTGATTTCACCAATGAACGCAAATACTTTGGCTTTAATCATATACAACCAGCTGATTATAACCCAACTGTTGCACCAATCAATACCGACGGCATCTTATCCCCTACAGATCATTCTGTTTTAAACTATGATTTTATAACTTACGCTAATTTAGGTAAGTATTTCAGTACAACAGACAGCTTTGTACGTCCAAAATTAAACTATCAAGTCACTAGTATCACTGACTTAACACCCAAATATTCAACTTTTAGCATTGATAACACGCCACTGCGCATTGAAATTGGTGGGTTGTACAATATTTACAACGCACTGACTGCTTTTGCAGTTGGCCGTGAGTTTAATGTCGATCCCGAAAAAATAAAAACAGCCTTTGAATCCAATGCGCAAATATTTGGTCGTCAAGAAGCGCTTCATGTTGATGGTAAAGACGTCATCATTGTTTTGATTAAAAATCCCGTTGGCACAAATTCTGTTATCGACATGATGGTCACTGAAAAAGATGATTTTTCATTGTTAGCTTTGCTAAATGCCAATTACGCGGATGGCATCGATACCAGTTGGATTTGGGATGCAGAATTTGAAAAACTACATGATACCAACATCAAAGCAGTTGCTACTGGTGGTGAACGCTATAAAGATTTGCGTGTCCGTTTGAAAATGGCCGGTTTTCCGGATCAAGCTGTCTATGAAGATTTAACTCAAATTGTGACTGCAATTAAATCACTACCAACCGATAAAGTGTATATCGCAGCAACTTATACAGCTATGCTGCAGTTACGTGAACAACTTGGCGCAGCCGGCTATATCAAAGGAGGATTTTAATGGCAAATTTCGAGATTTCTGTTGCGCACCTTTATGGTAATTTGATGAATACATACGGTGATTACGGCAATATTATTGCATTAACATATTATGCCAAACAAATTGGTGTTGCTGTTAATTATCATCTGGTATCACTTGGAGATGATTTTGATGCTGATAGCTTTGATTTTGCTTTGTTTGGTGGCGGGCAAGATTATGAAGAAACAATTGTTGCCAAAGATTTGAAAAATAAGGCCGACCAACTGCGCCATTATATTGAAAACGATGGCCCTTTATTGGCTGTTTGCGGTGGTTTTCAACTTCTTGGCCATTATATGGTCATGGCTGATGGCACTAGAGTTGATGGTATCGGCGTCATGGATCATTACACAATTAACATGCATGAGCCTAAATTAACGACGTTAAATAATAAACGACTTACTGGCAATATTGTGATTAAAAATAATGATACGGATGAAACTTATCATGGCTTTGAAAACCACCAAGGTCGTACTTTCTTAGGTAAAAATGAACGCGCCTTAGGGACTGTTATTTCAGGTAATGGTAACAACGGGATGGATCAAACTGAAGGCGTGATTTACCGTAATGTCTACGGATCATATTTTCATGGCCCGATTTTTACCCGTAATGGTAATTTAGCAAAGCGTGTTTTAGCAACGGCCTTGTCTCGTAAGTATCCTGAAGTTGATTGGACTGAGAAATTAGACCAAATTGAAACAGAAACATTTTAATGAAATAAACACTATTTTAAAGCTCGTTGTTAAAAAGCGACAATAACTTATTAAAAAAATAACACCAACAGTAAAAGACTAAAAGAAAGTTAGATAACATCTAATCCACTTGGCATCTTTCACTGTTGGTGTTTTTTCAACTATTCATTATCATGCTGTTTCATTTTTTCATCACGTTTAGCTTGTTTGACCTTATTCACCTCACGATGATACCAACGCATAATTATAATTAAGCCAATTGTCGAGATCAACATGGCAATCACTACCCAAATAAAAAATAGCATTAATTTTGTATCTTGCGACATAAGACTATCAGTAGCGTGAGAACTATTTAACACTATCCCACGCTATCACCTTTCATGTTTATTTGTTTTCTTTACTCTGATAAATGGTAATAATAAGTTGATACTGAGATATCTTTTCGTAAAGCAAAGGCTGTTCGCAAACGTAACGAATTTTGATTGTGCAAAATATTTTGCCAAGGCTTTTTAGGTACAAACTGTGGTACCAACACCGTCACCGAATGATTGCGCTTTTCTGCCTGCTTAACTACCGCGTCTACAAAACTCACTGCTGGTTTAATAATTGATCGATAAGAAGAATGGATATCCACATAACGGACATCTGGAAAATCAACTTTAAATTGGTTGGATGTTTCTAATTCTTTTTTGGGATTCACATCAAAACTCACATGCATGGCCACAACGTTGTCACCGATTGATAAAGCATAATCAACTGCTTCAGTCGTCACCTTTGTGACATTTGATATTAATACAATGACTGTTGATCCATCATAGTGGTGGCGCACCGCATGGTCATTTTTAGCATATGCTAATCTTAATTGCCTTGCAATACTCGTATAATGACCCTTAATTTTCAAGAACATGTACATGACAATAGGCATAATTAATAAGTAAGGCCATACATGTTCAATACGCGTCGCAAACAATGTTATAACTAATACGGCCGAAATAAAAGCACCAATAAAGTTAATGATTGCTTTAATCAGCCAGTTTTTTGGTCGCTTACGCCACCAGTGAATAATCATGCCTGATTGCGATAAGGTGAATGGGACGAAAACACCAACGGCATATAATGGGATTAATGCGTCCGTTGAGCCATGAAAAATCAACAACAACACCACTGCACCAAAAGCAAGTGATAAAATACCATTAGAATATCCTAAACGATCACCCTTATCCATGTAAAGATGTGGCAAATATTTATCGCGAGCCAAATTCAAAGCAAGCATCGGAAAAGCTGAGAAACCAGTATTGGCAGCAACTGCCAATATCATAGCCGTTGCTAATTGCACCACATAAAAACCAACACCATGACCGCCAAATGTCATAGCCGCAATTTGTGATAATACGGTTGAATGTGCATCTGGTCTAATACCATACCAGTAGCTCAAAAATGTAATACCACCAAAGAATGTAGCCAAAATAAGAGCCATTGTTGTTAATGTTGCGGCAGCATGTCGTTCTTTGGGCACTTTAAAGTTTGGCACAGCATTTGAAATTGCCTCGACACCTGTTAATGATGATGAACCACTTGAAAACGCGCGCATAAATAAAACAAATGATAAGCCAGAAAAACTTGTGCCAACCTTTGCGGCAGCATGATAAGGTAATTGACCTGTTATTGCCTGAAAAAGGCCCCAAATAATCATTAACGCTATGACAGCCACAAAAAAATAAACTGGAAACATCAAAAAATTAGCACTTTCACGTAATCCACGCAAATTCATACCAGTGAGTAAAATAACAACTATAATCGCTAGTGGCACTGCAAAAGGTAACACCGCTGGCACAGCAGCTGTAATCGCATCAGCAGCGGCCGAAGCCGAAACCGCCACCGTTAACATATAGTCAACCAATAGCGAGCCGCCGGCAATTAAGCCGGCTTTTGGTCCCCAGTTCTCACTTGCAACAGCGTAAGCGCCACCACCAGAAGGGTATGCATGAATAATTTGCCGGTAACTCATGACAATCGCTGCCAGCAATATTAATACCAATAAAGCAATCGGTAGCTGCAACCATAATGCGACAGCACCAGCAGCCAATAGGGCTGTTGTGATTGATTCAGTACCATAAGCAACTGATGATAAAGCATCTGACGATAATAATGCTAATGCTTTTGTCTTTGATAATTGTTGACCGCCCTCATCTAGTGTTTTTAGAGGTTTCCCAATTAAAATGCGTTTCATATTTTGAAACATATTATTTCTCTCAATACAGTTATTTATTACTCAACATATTGTACGCTCTTTTAACAAATAAAAAAATCCCTAAGTTAGATTTATGTTCAACATAGGGTGACACTTGATTTTTTAGCTGATTAACGCTTGTACTGCTTACTTTAATTTAAATCTTACCAACAAAAGCATTAAATAGTGCTTGGGCTTCTGGCACTTGGCCCATCAATAACATTTCAGGATGCCACTGGACTGCATAAATTCGGCGATTCTCATCAGAAAATGCTTCAACTACACCATCAGTGCTAGTTGCGTCTAGCGTTAGACCCGCGGCTAAGTTTTTAGCTGCTTGATGATGGAATGAATTAACCAGCGTGTTTTCATTAATAACACCATTCAACCAGCTATCGCTTTTTACAACTAAATGATGCGTAGGCATATACCATTTGGTTGGATATTGATCATGTTTCACCGTTAGTGTATGATACTGACTTGGTAAATCTTGATATAATGTGCCACCTAGGGCAACATTAATAATCTGTAATCCACGACAAATACCAAAAATAGGTTTTTCTTGTCTAATTGCCTCTGCCACTAATGCTATTTCAAAAGCATCTCGTCCGCGATCTATTTCAGCTAATTTTAAGTGTGGTTCTTCCCCAAAATATTCAGGTGACACATCCTGTCCACCCACAAAAACTAACGCATCGACGATATCAACATACGCTTTTGCTAATTCCGGTTGGGCAATGGGTAATATCACAGGTAATGCACCGGCGTTTGTCAATCCATCAATATAATTTTTTTGAACATAGTCAACATAATTCGTACCAAATCTCGGATTGGCATGTAATACATTATTAGACGGAATTCCTATTTTTTTAATCATTTTATTTCTCCAAATTGAAAGCTATTGACGACGTAACCATTATTCATCAGTTAATTAACACATTATTTAGCATATTTATAGTTTTGATAACCAACTAATGGATAATTTAGATTTTTAACGGTCTTACTTTGTAAATGCACATTTGATGTCTGGTACAGTGGCGTAACACCATTTTCTTCATTATTAATCTTGGCTGCTTCTCGTTCTAATTGATAACGTGCATCATTAGCAGTATTTTGACTATTAATTTGTTCATAAACTTTATCATAGGCATCATTTTTCCATTTTGTAAAGTTAATAGCACCCTTTGAATAAGCAATATCCAAAAAGTCAATTGGATCATCATAGTCCGTTGACCACGAAAGTGTGCCCGCTTGGAAATTGTGATTATTAAAAGCTGAAATTTCAGCATTTAAAGGTAATCGGTTCAAATTAATCGTGACATCAGGCAATGCAGATTCAATACTTTGCTTCAAGAAAACACCCACTGCTTTGTAAGCGTCCGTATCTGCTGTATTAAGCGTCATATCAATTTTTTTCTGACCTAATTCTAACTGCGCTTTTTTAAGGTATTGTTGTGCTTGGATTTTATTATAAGGTAGTGATAAACCATCATTTAAATCTTTACCAGCAATTTTAATTTCACCACTAGGTATAATTGATTTTGCTGGTTTAGAGCCATCACCCAATGCTTCGTCAGCCAAGGTTTGACGATTGATTGCTAAACTCACAGCCTTTTTTAAATTAGAGTTACTAGCAACTTTATCATTAGCATTCCAAACAATAAAGGCAACACGTCCTGCAGCAGTTGCTTTAATGTCATCGGCATTGGTCTTTTTCAAATTAGACAATACACTACCTGAAACAGTTGCTTCATCTACTTTTTTCGTTTGAAATTGTTTTGCTGCTAACGTTGTGTCTGTTACTTGAGTCGCTTTAATGGTGTCATAGTGCACATCTTTACTATCACTATAGTACTTGTTTTTTGCAAATTCCCATGTTGTTGATGCTTGATTCCATTTTTTAATCGTGTACGCACCATTGGAAACTGTTGTCGCCGCAGTTTGCCCATATTTTTTACCGTATTCTTTCACCTTAGCGCGATTAATAGGATACAGTTGGTTAGCTAAAATAAAATCAAAGTAAGGGACAGGATGTGATAATTGAATTTTAACTGTATATTGATCAACAGCCTGAATACCTAACTGATCCAAATTTGCATGATGATTATAAACAGCATCGTATCCAGCAATATCCTTAAAATGATTGGCACGCGTTGACTTTGTTTTTGGATCCACTTGTCGTTTGACTGAGGAAACAAAATCTTGCGCTGTTACTCTCGTACCGTCTGACCATTTTGCATTTTTCCGCAAATGTAGTGTATATATTGTATTATTTTCTGTTGGTTTTACAACCTTTTGAGCCACGCCGGCCACGATTTCACCATTTTTTCCAGTGGTATAGAGGCCTTCTAGCGTTTGTACCTCCGCCCAATTAGCACCTATTTCATCAGCGTAATTAGGATCAAGTGTTGATATGTTATTTTGTGTTGCAATACGTAAGACTTTTCCATCCGTTGATTGTTGCGATTTTGTAGCTACGACAATGCCACCAATAATCACACCTGTAGCCACAAGTCCAATGATAATTTTGTTGTTCATCTCTCAATTCCCCTTGATTATGTAATCGATTATATTTAAGATTAACACATATTTACCAATCAGTGCTGTTACAACTACTGACATTGTCTCGTATTAAACATTCTTTACAGCTTATTCAAGTGCCAAAATCAAATCATCAGCATTTTCAATATAACATATAAAAAAACGCAGCCTTATATAAGACTGCGCGACGACATTTCGTGTCACTATCCGATAATTGTTTGTGTTTATAACAACACACTCACAATGACGATAACCCCGAAACCATTTTCCTAATGTTACCCTTTGTATGAAGCTCTCTGTTTAATGATTCATCTATACTTTGCTCTTCTTTGTTGCTAGTGTCATATTAGCAATTGATTGTAATGCTGTATTCAGACAACTTTGCGTTCAAATGCATCACTTGAAATGCCTTGTGCCAAAATAATTTTAGCCCATTCTTTTGCTGAATGTAAACTGTGATCTTTAAAATTACCGCAGCTCTCAATTTCAGCAGCTGGTACTTCCGTTATTTCATCACTAACAATTTTTTCAAGTACTTTTTTGAATACTTTCGCCAGTGTTTCAGCATCATAATCTACCCAAGAAATAACGTGAAATCCTGTGCGGCAACCAAATGGCGACATATCAATAATCCCATCAATTTCATCACGCACAAGCCCTGCAAATAGATGTTCTAACGTATGCAATCCACCAGTTTCAATAGCTGTTTCATTAGGTTGTGTCAAACGTAAATCATAGTTTGTGATGTGTCCACCCTGTGGACCATTTTGTGACTCAATAACGCGTACATAAGGTGCCTTAACCTTTGTGTGATCTAATGTAAAACTTTCAACAACTGTTTCTGCCATTATTTTTCTCCTTTAAGCATATCTTCTTGTGTTTCATCTCTTATTTTACTCTATAATATCAGTTTAGTTTATCACATTCTCCCAGTTCATTAATCTGCACGAAAATTTTTAACTTAATTGTTCGTCAGCTATTTTTTTAACTAAAGCTAATTTTTGCCATTGATCAGGAATTGTTAGTACATTACCTTCCTCGGTTGAAGAAAAGCCACACTGTGTAGATAATGCAAGATTACTTTTTGGTACATATTTTTGTGCCGCAATAATGCGAGATATAATGGTTTTTTCATCCTCTAGATCAGCTGACTTGGAGGTTAATAACCCAAGAACAATTTCGACATTTTGTCGATTATGCCAAATATCAGATAGCGGCTTGAAATCGCCTGAACGTGCATCATCATATTCTAAGAAAAAGCCATCATAATTTAATTGCCCCAAGTATTTTGCAACAGGTTCATACCCACCCTCGAACAAATAAGTTGATTTAAAATTGCCACGACAAATATGTGTCGATAATTTCAAATCATCTGGTAAATTTGACAACGCTTTATTAATCACGTAAACATTATCTTCAGCAAGTTGTTCATACTTTTCCCGCTCTTTTAGGTTATCACGATTTGCATTCAATTGTGTAATTAAATATGCCCAAGTTGTATCATCTAACTGAATATAACGTGCACCTAAATCATAAAAATGTTGCAAAGTATCATGATACGCCTGTGCGACATCATCCAAAAATCCTGTCCAAGTCGCGTAATAGTTTGACCACAAATCGGATCGATGATCACGTTTAATGACTAAGGTCGGTGATGGTATCGTCTGTTTCACTTCAATCCCAGCTGGTACAATTGATTGCAGATAAGTAAAATCCTCAAAAAAAGGATGTGCAAAGTTCGCGTGAACCTTACCATTCAAACGTACATTAGTAGTCCGTGTATTAGCACCATGGAATTTATACGAATTTTCTTGTTCATAAAATTCAAAACCTCCGAGTTGCCCTAAAAAATCTAAATGCCACCATGAGCGATTAAATTCACCATCAGTCACCGCCGATAAACCAACCTTTACCTGCTCATCAACAACTTTTTTTATTTCTTCATGTTGTATGATCAATAATGCTTGTTTATCAATCTGACCGTTAGCAAATTGCTCACGGGCTTTTTTTAATCGATCAGGACGTAAATAAGAGCCAACCTGATCAAAACGATAATGCAATTTAGTTGTAGTTGTTATCATAAATTTTTACCCACGCTGTTTCTGAGTTATTAACAGCCTTTTTTCCTTTTTTAAATTTGTACAAGTGATTGTTCTAGATCGGCAATTAAATCATCCGTATCTTCCAAACCGACTGAGAAACGAAGTAATCCTGGTGAAATACCCACATTTGCTAATAGCTTCGCGTTTAACGCCGCATGACTCATCTTCGATAGAAAACTAATAATTATGTCCACTGCACCTAAACAAACAGAAAACACTGGCAATTTAAAAAATTGCACAACCGGTCTCGCATGAGCCGCAGAATTTACGTCAAAGCTTAATATTGCATCACCTGAATTGGCCTGTTTCATTTGAATATCATGCCCGTCATGATTGACTAACGCAGGATATAAGACCCGTGTTACTTTGATGTGTGCTGAAAGATACTCAGCAATTTTTTGAGCATACCGACTGACATGTGCCATACGGACACCAAATGTCAATCGTTCACGTTTCAACAAACCGTTTTGTAATATCACACTCATTTTTTATCGCCTTCCCTAATTTTTCACTTAATAATATGACAAATTATAAAATAAAAAGCGTCCCGTAATCTATAATGTAGATTACGGGACGCTTCAATAACGTGGTACCACCCGGTGTTCATGCAGGGCTCTCGCGCCCACACCTTAACGTACGCCCGTTAGAAATCGTCGAGAACATCTGTGAAAACTTCCAGGTTATACGTTGTGCGTTAACGAGCACTACCGATTTCAACTCACTGCGCCGTACATATGAGTACGCGCTGGCTCGTATCCATGAAACTCCAAGACCATTTTCCAACGACATATCTTACTCGCTTTCACCAACCACGAGCTCTCTTGTTAAGACCTAAAATTGTACTTATCTTTTCAACGTTTATGTTGTCTTTACTATAACTTTCATTTTGTGAGATGTCAACACTTTTTTCAAATTATATTTTTATTTTTCTCATTTCATAAAATTAAAAACTTTAACAATATTATGGTATACTCTTTATAATGTAATCAAAGGAGTAAATGATGTATCAACCAACACACAATACCAATACTGTCGTCGAAGAAAATATTCAACATTCTGGTCGTAATGTCATGTTTTTATCTGCTGATTGGTGTGGCGACTGCCGTGCTATCAAGCCTTTCGTCCAAAATATTAAAGATACCATTAGTAAAACTGCTAATTGGTTCGATGCTGATCGTGATGAAAACCTTGATGTTGCCACAAAATACAATATGCGTGGTATCCCTTCATTTGTTTTGTTTGAAAATGGCACAGAAATATCTCGTATTGGTCACGGTGAACGTTTAACGCCCGACCAAGTACTCGACTGGTATCAAAAAACTTTGTAAGACATCGATACTCTAGCTTATAAAAAATGAAGGTATCTTCCTAATTAGGAAGATACCTTCATTTTTTGACTATTTTTCAGTCTTAGCAATAAAACTTTGCACGATGTCTGCTGGAATTGCAAAACCCATTCCCTCAACGCTGACACCATCATTTGATGATGCAATTTTTGAAGAATTAATACCAATAACTTCACCGGCTAAATTAATAAGTGGCCCACCAGAATTTCCAGGATTAATTGCAGCATCCGTTTGAATCACTTTAGCCGTACTAAAACCAGTTTGCTGACTTGATAATTCACGTCGTGGCGCCGAAATAATACCACTTGTTACTGATGTTGCATAATCAGATCCTAATGGTGAGCCAATGGCTAATACTTGCTGCCCTGATTGTAAACCATCAATTTTACCAAATGATGCAGCTGACTTAATAACAGTCGTTTGAACTTTAATCAATGCAAGATCTTTTTCAACATCCGTACCTACCACAGTTGCCTTTATTTTAGTACCACCTGCTGTAATCACTTGTAAGGCATCAGAATTAGCTACTACATGATTATTAGTAATGATATAAGCAGTGCCATTGGTAATCTTATAAATCACACCAGAACCTTCAGAAGCTGTTTCGATTTTTGGTGAACTTTGACCACCTTCTTGTTGTGCTTGTCCAAATAGCCCTGCAAAACCATCGCTTTGCTGTGCCGAATTATTTTTTAAATTCTGAACCGTTACCACTGCATTTTTTACCTTATTATATGCTGTCGTGGCGCTATCATTACTTGTATAGGCAGTTTGTGCGATCGATGTTTGGCCAGATATATGAGCCACTTTTTTGGTAGCTGCTTGCTGTTGAAACCAAGAATTGGTTTGCGTACCAGAATAGACGACACCACCACCCACAACAGCCGCTACGACAGCCACAGTAATCAGGGAATGTTTCATAATATAATCCTCCTCTTATAACATATAATATAACGTCACAACATTTAATGATAATTAAAGTGGCAGTGTCACTTTAATTATCGTTCCCTTCGGTTGATTGTCTAATACAATAATCTTACCACCATGTGCATGGACTATCCATTCCGCAATCGATAACCCGAGACCAGTGCCACCAGTTTGTCGGCTCCCTGTTTTATCTTCGCGATAAAAGCGATCAAAAACATGCTTTTTAGCTTTATCACTAATTCCTCGCCCCGTATCAGCAACACTCAACACAAATTTCCGTTTCTCAATCATTGCCGAAATTGATACTGTTGCGCCCGACTCTGAATACTTCATCGCATTATCTACTAACAAAACAAGTAACTGATGAATACGTTTTTGGTCAATAAACACTGGCTGATTAACTTGTGTGGATAGTAGTACTTGTTTACCTTCAAACTCAGCCATTTCTTGATAAGGTGCCACAATTCGTGACAAAAATTCAGCAATATCAGTTGATTCTTTTTCAATTCGTGTCATGTTAGAGCCTGATTTTGCTAAAGTAAGCATATTATTAGTCAAGGATGTCAATCGCCGAACTTCAGATAAAGACAGTATAATCGCATCAGATTGCTCTCGAACAGTTGACTCTGGCCGCGTGAGCATATTCTCTAATTTACCCTGAATAACAGCCATTGGCGTACGTAATTCATGCGCTGCATTATTAACGAAATCTTGTTGTTGTTGCCAAGCCTTGAGAATAGGTTTCATATTTTTTAAACTAATCCAGTAAGAAACCATCAAGGCAAGTAGTCCAAATGTACCAAATGACCACAAAATAACCTTTTTGAATTGGTTAAGATTAAAAATTGTATCTGTGACGTTGACGGTTATAACGCCATATTTAACAGATTTACCATCATTATTTTTCGCACCATTGATAAAGTTCACTTTGACACCGCGATAGTAATCGTTCCCTATCTGTACAGTTTTAGGTCTGGATAAAATAAATTTGGACGTATATTTAAATTTCTTTTTATAAGTAGATTGCATTGGTTCTGGTATACGATCATCAACAACCAACTTCTTATCTTTATCATACACCCAGACATCTGCTAACATATTTGATTGTAGCAACAACGGTGATTTTCTATTCGCATCGGCCGAATTTTGAAGCGCACCTGCCAAATCATATTGCTTAATTTGTTGTGTAATAGCTGTATCTGAATTCTGAAATATTGTCCGCGTATAGGACCAATAAATAACACTTCCAAGAACTGAAAATATAACAAAAAAACTCGCAATTAACAGCAAGAACCCGCGAATTTGCTGTTGTTTGTTAATCACATTAGGCATCTTTAACCTCTAGAATAAAACCAATGTTACGCAAAGTTTTAATTAAATCATTTTGCCCAACAGATTCTAATTTTCGACGCAAATTGTTGAGATAAATATTAACAACGTTAATTGTTGTATCAGAATCAATGCCCCAGACGCGATCAAAAATCTGATCACGTGTGACAATAATATTTTTATTTTGCGCTAAATATGTCAGAATATCAAATTCTTTTCCGACTAACTTAATTTGTTGCCCATGGACTTGCACCCCACGGTTTTCTAAGTTAATTAATACATCACCTACAGCAATCATATTATCCTCGGAGTAAACACCTGCGCGCCGAAGTAGTGCTTTGACACGTACCAATAATTCCTCACGATAGAATGGCTTTGTAAGATAATCATCTGCGCCAACATTAAAACCTTCAATTTTATCATCAAGTGAACTTTTAGCTGTCAAAATCAAAACTGGTGTTTCAATACCGTTTTTTCGCAAATATTTAATCACCTCAAAACCATTTTCTCCCGGCAACATTAAATCAGAGATAATTAAGTCATAAGGTGACTCCTGACCTTCAAACTCACCATCAAGACCATTATTAACAACATTGACGTCCGCAAAATCCTCTAAAAAGCCGACAATATTATCTGCTAAATTCACATCGTCTTCTATTAATAATATTCTAATTGCTTTTGCCATTTTCATATCTCCATTGTACTGTTTTATTGACTTCAGTGTACTACTTTATGATTAATAGGAGATTAAATTTGTCCATGACTACAATACCTCTCTCATATAAAGTGATAACTCTTCAAATTAAGATTATATTTAGTAATTCAATCGTCTCCAATGCTGTGTACACTGGACGTGAGTTGTCATACCATTTCAAACAAAAAAGTATCATTCATAAAATGACACTTTTACATAACGAAAGTAACTTAGTTTTCACGTTTGTTAGCCCACTTTGGCTTACCTTTATCCTTAGATACTTTCAAGCGTTTTTTCTTTTTTGGCTTGTCAATTATTTCAGACGTTGATTTTTGCTTCATTTTAGGTGTCACATTTTGAGTATTTTGTGTTACTGAAAGTGTTGTATCTGTTTTCTCACGATCATTTCCATTTGAACGCTCACGTTCGGATGGTTTATTTTTAGTCAGCGCGTCCTTTTTATCAGCAAACGCATTAGCTGCCTTAATCAATTCGAAATCATCCCCTAATTCGCGTTTCAAGTCCCGTATATCATGATCATTACCAAGATTTAATACACGACCAGGTTTACCCATGCGACCTGTACGACCTGTACGATGAACATAAATTTTTTTACTTTGTGGTAGTTGCGCATTCACAACTAAAGGCAAGTCTTCAATATCTAATCCGCGGGCAGCAACATCAGTCACTAATAACAAAGTTACCTCGCCTTTTTTGAACAAGCGTAACGCATCAGCACGTTGCACCTGGCGCTTGTCATTACTACCAATGCTCATGACACTCACATGTGCATGACGTAATGTCGCCTGCATATTAACCAAACCACTAATTGTGTTAAAAAAAACAAGTGCCTGTTTATCATGTCTTGCCAATTGAATCAGCATGTTAGCCCGTGCTTTTTGATCAACATACTGAAATTCATGTCTAATAGATGCTGGCGCATCTGTACCAACTGAAATTGGGCGCACTTCTTGATGAAATGTATCAGCGACATACTTCAAATCAACACCAGATGTCGCTGAAAATAACCCAAGTTGAACAGTTTCAGGTAATTGATCTGCCAATTCTTGCAAACTATCATGGCGCTCTTCCGTTAACATGGCATCAGCTTCATCAAAGATAACAGTTTGAATACCATTTAATTTTAAGGCACCACCATCGACCATCGTCAATACGCGGCCTAATGTACCAATAACGATGTGCGGCTTTTCTTTTTTTAATTTATCTGATTGGCGTCGCCCATTTGCCCCGCCAATTAGACTAGCTACGGAGACACCAACTAGTGCACCCCACTCACGAGCAACGGCTGTTGTTTGCATCGCCAACTCTTGACTCGGTGCTAAAATTAACACCTGTGTTCGCTTTACTTTAACATCAATACGCGATAACATCGGCAAAATAAAAGCCAATGTTTTACCAGTACCAGTTGGTGCTAAACCAAAAATATTTTCGCCTGTTGAAAAACGTTCCCAAACAGCGTCTTGTATCGGGGTTGGTTGTTCAAATTGGTTATTAAATTTATCTTGTAACTCTGGTTTAATTGCCATTAAATTAGTATTCTTTCTTGTCTGCTAGAAATTCGATGTCAGCAGACGAACGTAAGTCAAACAATGTTTGGTTCACTTGTTTGGCAAGTTGAAACCACTGATTATATTTGGTGTGATTTTCAACAGGATCATTAATAATATCTGCAAAATCTTGTGCTTCATGTATCATGGGATTATCATCTGTTTTTTGTCCAATATTGTCAGCATGGCCGTCACCATCATGGTATGTTATTGTATCAAGTTCAGCAATATTTGATATTGCAATTGTTTCTTTTAAACCATATATCTCACTTGATAGATAAGAATTCGCAGTCTTGCCGAATAATAGCGTCACATTGAAGTCATCATAAAACAAACTGGCTGTGCCTTTGCCATCTGCACCATTAGTTAATAAGATTGGTAAATATTGCACTGCACGTGGTGCACCAAATAAAGCAATAGCTGCATAAATGGGATAAACACCTAAGTCATACAAAGCACCTGCGCTAAAATTACGCGATAAGACATTTGGTTCCTCACCAGCTAAGTAGGCATCATAACGTGATGAATATTTTTGATAAACTAAAGTCGCACCCTGTAATTGCGTTAGTTCACCCATTGTCTGCTGAATCACTTTAAAATTAGGCTGATGAACATGACGCGCTGCTTCAAAATAACGCACTTCTGGATACAATGTCAATAACTTTTCTATCTCTGAAAACTCTGCTGGATTGCTCGTTGTTGGTTTTTCAACGATCACATGCACACCTGCTTCAATTGCCACTTTTGATTGTTCAAAATGAAGTGAGTTTGGTGAAGCAATATAGACCAAATCAATTCCTGTATATAAGTCACTTAATGTCGTGACAATATCTACATCGTCAACTGTAAGTGTCCTTAAAAAGGATTCCCCACGTTCTTGTGTTCGAGAATAAATTTTTGACAATTCATACTCGCCAGTTTCAATTGCTGCTGCAATGAACATTTTGGTAATCCAATTTGTGCCAATAACACCAAATTTAATCATTTTATACCCTCAAATTCTTTTTCTGTACCGTTAAACACGCTTGTTGGCATTTTGATTGCTTTCAATCCACTACCAATCGTATGGTCCTCACTGTATTGAATGAACTGGTTTACATGCGATTTATTAGTTGTATCTGTGTCGATCAACCAATATTTAGCTTCAGAAATAGTCGATGATAACTTACTCTTCACACTCGGTGTTGTATAAATTACAGTTGATTTGTTATAGTGTGTGTTTAAAATTTGTATTAATTTGGCTAATCTATCAATGCTAGCTTGTGTGTCAATTTGATTATCTGTCACATAAAATGCAATAGGTAGCTGTCCAACACGATTACCAACATTATCAATAAAATATTGTGCTTGTGTTAGCGCATCAACACTTGCATCGTAAACTTGAATACTACCAACTTTTAATTGTGCAGACCGTGCACGATTATAACTTGATTGATAACTATCATCCACAAAAGATGTTCCTGTAGTGGCACGTAAATAAACGTAATCAACGCCATTTGATGCTAAATTACTATAATCCACGTAACCTGATGCTTGGTTAATTGCCACCCCCTGCACTGAAAAACCAGTCGGTATCGTGTTTGTCGTTAATACAATTGGCTTGGCAAATAGCCACACTGCCAGAGTTGCAATCAATCCACCAACGATCAAGACCCAAGTCATTGATGTTAGCGTTTTTTTTGTTCTAATTTGTTTTGTTTTTCCAGCGTTATTCGTCATAATATCCATTATACAAAATTTATCAGTAAACCGCTCATTAAATATACTAAATTAACATTCCGAAGCATGAGGGTATCATCTCCCTTTTTATAAATGTTTATGTTCTACCGTCGCTTTAATTGCATGTGCTATCACATCATCAAAATTGTGTGTGTCAAAATCGTCTAACCCCGCACGTGTTGAACCTCCCGGTGAGGTAACCGCATTTTGTAACTCTTTGGCCGTTTGTGTTGATAATGCTAATGTTTTAGCAGATCCAAGTACTGTTTGTGTGGCAATATCAGTTGCTAATTTAGCTTCCAATCCATTAGCAATGCCTGCTTGTGCTAATGCATCAATATATTTAAATACGTACGCTGGTCCCGAACCGGCAACGGCAGAAAATATAGCAAATTGCGATTCTGCTAGGACAACGCTACTACCCAGGTAATCTGAAAAAATCTTAAATGTTGTGCTGTTAGTTGTTGTTAACTCAGTTTTAGAAAAAGCTGTCACACCTTGATTAATGGCCACGTTGACATTAGGCAATGTTCGAACTATTTGTGTGGTATGTGTCGCAGATATTAGTTGTTCAAGTGTTATTCCTGCCAAAACAGATACAACAAGTTTATCCTGGAAATCTAATTTAGCTGTAACATTTTCTAATTGGTTTGGTAGAAATGCCAGCACAATTAGAGAACTTTCATCAATAAGCTTTTGCGCAGATAAGGATATTACGCCCCATTTTTCAGTTAGTTTAGCAGCAGAACGTGGTGAACTTACTGCAATATTGTTTGCTGAAACACCTTTACCTAGTAAACCCTTAATCATTGCTTGGGCCATATTTCCTGTACCAATAAAACCATATTTAATCATTTCTATCCTCCAAATTTTATTCTGAATTCGTGGTTATTTTTATGATATTTTATAAAAAGCGATGAGTCTTAAATAACCCATCGCTTTTTATTTTGTGTCAACTTCTGATAATTTTGTATCAATCATATCTAGGACTTTGTAACGCGCCTCATCGTTCATGACAAAATCAAAGCGATCACCATCTATTTGCACTTTTGGTGATCGATCATATGATTCAAACCAAGCGTCATAGCGTTTATTTAATTCTTTGTAATATTCATATAAATCGGGATTTGCAGCAATTTGTTCAAATGAACGTCCGCGCTTTTCAATGCGTTCAAGCATAGTTTCAAAACTAACCCGCACATGAATCAGTAAATCCGGATTTTTAATATCATCAACACCAGTGATATCAGCCATCATATTGTCAACAAGTGATTTATAAATATCTACTTCAGTTTGAGTTGCACGATTCAGATCTGCTGTTAATTGGAACAAGAGTGCGTCTTCATAGATCGAACGATCTACAATATTATTTTTTCCAGTAGTTTGTGCCACTTTTATCTGTGCTAGACGTTTATTCAAAAAATAAATTTGCAATAAAAAACCATATTTTTTTGGGTTTTCATAGAATAACGGCAGAATTGGATTGTCATCAACGCTTTCGTAAAATGCCTTTGAATCTAAATGGTTCGCTAACATCTCCGTTAAACTTGTTTTGCCGGCACCAATAGTGCCTGATAATACAATCATGCCAATTCTCCTAATTTCAGTCAATTTAATACATACCTAGTATATCAAAAATTAACATGCTTTTCAGAGCTAATTTTGAGCTGCCTTTCTAAGCATATTTCTATAGGCTTCTAAAGTAAGATGATGTTGTACCATGTATCGTGCGTTGGCAATACCAACATAACGAAAATGCCATGATTCATAATCGATGCCGGTTTGTGAAATTGATTTAGAATCATTTAAATATCGTAAAACAAAACCATAATCAGACGCATGTTTAATTAACCATCTTTGTGATTTAAATTCATCCATTTGTGCCATTAATGCAGGATATTTTGCTAAGGCATCGTTCCCCGCTACATCAACTGCCAAACCTGTTTGATGTTCAGATGAACCAGGTGTTTGAATAACACTTTGCGTCAACTTTGTTGCAGCTTTTTCATCCATTCCGTTTGCTTCATTTTGTCTCAGAGAATTTTGATAAACTTCAGATTGATCAGCAATCGACCGATATGCTGATACAAGAGTTGTATCGTATCCTGCTATCTTAGCACCGGCACGAAAATCGTTTAAAGGTTTTTCAATTCTCTGATCCATTTGTTTGCCATCAACTGTCACTTTATTAAACTGGATTTCAGATGTACGTGGATGCTGTTTATTGACCAAAATTAATTGCCAATCTGACACTTTCGTATGCTTTGGTAATGTGTATCGTAAGCTTTTGACAGGTGATTTTTGCATCTCTTGCTGTTTTTTAATCAATCCGTTACTATGATTAACGTAACAGATTACAGAAATTATCACAAAAATAATGATAACTAATCCCAATATTAAACCACCAAATTTTTTCGAATGTACTTTCATACAACAAATTCCCCCATTTATTAATCATTACGACTTGGTACACAAAGTGAACAACGCTTATTTTGATTATAATACAAAAATACCAATACATCTCTGTATTGGCATTTATTTAGTGGACAGCCAGGGGCTCGAACCCTGGACCCACGGATTAAGAGTCCGTTGCTCTACCAACTGAGCTAGCTGTCCATTTGTCACTTTCACAACAAAAATTAGTATATCATAAATTTAGTGCTTACGCAACCAGTTTTGACATTTTGCCTATTCCCCATCTATTAATCACATCATTTCTTTTAATAATTTTGAGCAAAAAATGATCCTACAAGTTGTAGGACCACTTTTTGAAAATTTATTTATCATCATAACCAGTTGGATGATTTTGATGCCAATGCCAAGCTGTTTTAATAATATCTTGTACATTATCATACTTTGGTGCCCAACCTAAAACATCACGTGCCTTATCAGAATTAGCAATCAAAATATCTGGATCGCCAGCTCGACGTGGCCCAATTTTTGATGGTATATCAACGCCTGTCGCTTCACGTGCTGCCTCAACCATTTCTTTAACAGAAAAGCCAGTTGCAGAACCCAAATTGAATTGATTTGACTCGTGCCCATCAGCTAAATATTTCAAAGCACGTATATGCGCATCAGCTAAATCAAGCACATGTACATAATCTCGGACATTGAACCCGTCTGGCGTCTTGTAATCATCACCAAACATTTCAATATACTCACGCTGTCCTAAACCAGCCTGTAAAATAATTGGTACAAGATGTGTTTCAGGTGTGTGATCTTCACCAATTGAGCCATCTTCAGCAGCTCCGGCAACGTTAAAGTAGCGCAAAGCAACCCATTTTACGCCATCAGATTTGTCTGACCAAGCCATGATTTTTTCCATCATGAGCTTTGATTCACCATAAGGATTAATAGGATTTTGTGGATCAGTTTCTTTAATTGGAATATTTACTGGATTACCATATGTGGCAGCAGTCGATGAAAAGACAATTTGCTTCACATCATGATCTTTCATCACTTCAAGTAATGTGATCATACCACTTGTATTATTATCGAAGTATTTCAATGGATTTGCGACTGATTCAGGCACAATTGAAAAAGCTGCAAAATGCACAACTTGTTCAATATTTTCTTTATCAAAAACGTCTGATAGCGCAGTTTTGTTACGAATATCAACTTGATAAAATTTAGCCGCTGGATTGACTGCATCACGGTGCCCCGTAAAAAGTGCATCTACAACAACAACATCACGTCCACTCTCAACAAGTGTTTTTACCATATGTGAGCCAATGTAACCCGCCCCACCTAATACTAATACTGACATAATAGACCTCTCTATTTTAGAATTATATCTTCAGTTTACACTAAAAGGACACATCACGCCACTGAAACTCAGCTTCTGCACTAACAACATCACCCAGCATAATACGATGTTTACTCGTATGTTCTTGTAAAATCACTTGCGATTGAATCGTATGTCCTAAGCGAACTTCATTCTCAAATTTCAAATTAATATCAGTTACTTCATGAGTCGCTAAGAATTCTGGTGTGATAACGTCTTGCATCCACTCAAAATATTTTGAGTTATTGACATGCTTATTGGCATCAATATCAAGATACCGTACATGATAATCATTTTCTTCAAACACGTCATCAATACCAAATTGCGCAGGTTTTGCAATGCGTGGTATTTGTTTAACACGCTCTGCTTGATACTTATCAATAATGTCTTGCGGTAAACGTGCCATGCGTCTATTTTCAATATCAATCATTGCCCAAATTGAATCAACACGGATAATTTCGTTGCCATTAGTGTCAAAAAAAACAAATGGCCGACTGACAAAAAAAGGATTATATTTTGCGGCATATGTCTTAATCGTAATTTCTTCGTTGATTTTTGGACGACGTGTGATATGTACCTCATACTGCAAAATAATCCAACCTAAACCACGACCCAAATATATTTTTTGCCCAACACCTAATGCGTCACTCTGTTTCTTTGAAGCCAACACTGCCCAATTTAAAATCATTGGTAATGTTAACTTCCCAGTCGTGTCAGCTTCATAATATTCGACATGTCGTTTAATTTCAAATGTATGCATAATAGTAGTTCCTTTATATGTAACAGTTTTTCTCACAATAAATTGTTAGTCAATACCGTGATAATCAGAATAAACTGCTTGTCTATCAAGATCACGTGATTTTGCGATCTGCTTAATTGCTGCGTTAGGTTTTAATCCCCTACTGATCAAGGTCTCAACAGCATCATGAACAGATAAATCGCGGTCATCAGATTTTTTTTGTTCTTCTACTACACCTTGATAACCAGCAATCATGACTACAAACTCACCACGAATTTCATTGTCTTTTGCCCATTCAACTAATTCTTGTGTTGTGCCCCGCAAAAATTCCTCGTAACGTTTAGTTAGTTCACGAGCAAGAACCACACGTCGGTCATCACCCATAACTTTTTGTATATTTTCTAATGTTTTTTTTATACGATGTGGTGATTCATAAAAAATAATAGTATCTCTTATGCTAGATAATTGTTGTAACTCTGCCAACTGTTCATTGTTTTTTCGTTGTAAAAAGCCATAAAAATAAAAGGGTTGCGGGACCAGTCCACTAGCAATTAAGGCCGTAATACCAGCCGTTGCACCTGGAATCGGTACAACAGTAACATTATTTTCAATTGCGGCGGCAACGAGTTCTTTACCTGGATCTGAAATAGATGGCATTCCAGCATCGCTCACTTGAGCCACATTTTTACCGCTTTGTAGATCCAAAATAAGGCCAGGAATTTTCATTTGCCAATTATGTTCATGAAAACTTGTCTGTTTTGTACCAATATCAAAATGATTGAGTAGATGTTGTGTATGACGTGTATCTTCGGCTGCTATTAAATCAACGTTTTTTAATGTATCAATAGCGCGCGGTGTCATATCTTGTAAATTACCTATCGGGGTTGGCACTAAAAATAATGTGCCTGTTTGTTTTTTCTCAAAACTTTTTTGTTGTTGCATGTTATTCTCCTAAGGCAATCGTCACATCAAGCACAATTTTTTCAAGACGTGTTTGTAACGACACATTATTTTGACGTATCCGATCATCAATAAGTACCGCATCACTTGCTCTTAGCAATTGCTTTTTTGTATAGTGCTGTATCAATGTTTTATATAAACCAACTAACCTTGGAAATACTAACTTATCGTCTGAAATCTGCCCAAAGACAACTGTATCACGTGACAATTGATGTAACCAATTAAAAAATAATTGCTGCTGTTGACTATCTTTTAATTGATTAACAAGCTGTGTTTGTACGTATACAAAAGCTTCAATACGACGTTGCATCATTAATTCAAACCATTTAAATAAAATTGTTTGTGTTGCTTGACGCCACTCATCATCAACTGAATCATCTGCTGCTATTGTCGTTTCAGGTAGTAAATGAACAATTTGAGCGCGTGATTGAATCGTTGTCATCACTTCATTGATATTTTCTGCTAACATCACAATTAATTGTGGACCTGTAGGTTCCTCAATAAATTTTAATAAGGCATTACCTGATTCAGCATGAAGCGTTTCTACAGCGTCAAAAACAAAAACTTTACGTGTACTTTCTTGAGCAACCGTCACAAATTCAGGTTTCAAAGCTCTAATTTGGTCAACCTTCCAAGTCCTATTTGTGCCTGTGCCACTCTTTGGCAAACTTGGTCTGACAATTTTAACATCTGGATGATCATTTTCCATCACTCTGACGAGATTGCGCTCTGTTGCACCAACAATTTGCCATGCTAGATACTGAGAAAAAGCCAGCTTTTCTGGCTGACTTGGTCCAATAAATAAATAAAAATGGCTTAACTGACTTTTGCTTATTAAACTCACAAAATGCGAAGTTTGTGTCGGATAGACCATTTGTGTTATTGTTGCAAAATTTGATTTCATTAGAACTGATGGAATGATTCAATGCTTTGTGTATAAACTGTTGCACCGCCAACTTCAACTTCAACAGGATATGCGCCAACATGAGCACCACCGGCATCTAAACTCACTGGCGGTACCATATATTGTTTCCTTTTTTGTGAAACAGATTGAATTATATCAAGTACTGCTTGGACACGTTCATCTTCAATAGCAATTAAAAATGTTGTATTTCCTGAGCGTAAAAAACCACCCGACGTCGTTAAACGTGTAGCACGTACATTTGCTTTTACAAATGCATTACTCAACTTTGTTGTATCTTTATCTTGAACAATAGCTGTAACAAGTTTCATAAAAATTACCCCTTTCGAGTTTTAAGCGTTTTTAACAATAATTCACGCGTATCAGCCACTACTTGATCTAATGACTGTGCAGCATCAATTATTTTAATTCTATCAGAAAAGTCATGTTGTAGTTGTAAATATGTTTGACGCACTGTCTGATGAAATGATAAATTTTCTTTGTCAAGTCGATCGATTTTGCCTTGACGATTTGCTTTAACACGCGCCAATCCAAGTTCTGGTGGTACATCAAAATAAATTGTTAGATCTGGCATTAAACCTTCTGTGGCAAACTGATTAATTTGCCATATATTGTCAACACCTAATCCTCGACCGCCACCTTGATAAGCTAAGGAACTGTCAATATAACGATCAGAAATAACTACTTTACCGGACTTCAAGGCCGGTAAGATAATTTCTACTAGATGTTGGCGACGCGCAGCTGTATAAAGCAATGCTTCTGTCCGTTCATCCATACCATTATCTTCTGCAGGTTGTAAAATGGCACGGATTGCTTCAGATATCGGATTTCCTCCCGGCTCACGTGTCGTAATTAATTCATCCCCAAGTAAAGGCTTTAATTCAGAAATTAAAATTTCTAAAACACTGGTCTTACCAGCGCCCTCTGGCCCTTCAAACGTGATAAATAATGGCTTTGTCATGATATTGGTATCCTGTTTCTTAGTTTCATACAGTTAATCCAGAAAAATAGTGACCTTTTAATGTTCACCACATCATCAAAACTGATTACGATCAGTTTTTAAAACATGCGTTTGCATGTGTCCAACCGTTTTCCGTCGTCTTGCCTCACGATAAAGGTAATTAAATTTTGCTTTATTTAATGCTGTTTGAGATTGTATTAGCCGGACATTTACTTGGCCATCTAATAGCGCTTCCTCAGAATTTTTCGCCATGTCCCAATCTATTTTCGCCTTATCAACTTGAAAAACAAGGGCTTGATCATATTCATGACGTAGGTCACGCTTTTTTTTTCCAAAAATCATAATTCTGTTCGTCCTTGTACGGCTTTAATCAGTGTTAACTGATCTGCATAATCAATATCTGACCCAACTGCCAAACCATGTGCTAAACGTGTCACCTTGATCCCTGCAGGTTTGAGTAACCTTGCAAGATACATGGCTGTTGCTTCCCCTTCAGCAGTAACATTGGTACCAACAATAACCTCATCAATTTCTTGATGTTCTGATAAGCGTCGAATTAAACTAGGCAAATTAATATCTTCTGGCCCTGTTCCCGCACTGGGTGAAATTACACCATTCAAAACATGATAAAGCCCATGATAGTCCCTCGTGTTTTCCATAGCCATGACATCACGAGAATTTTCGACAACAAACACAGTATCTTGATCACGCGTGACATCTCGACATATCACACAAGGGTTAATACTATTTTCCGTTATATTACCACATACCGAACAAAATGTCAGATCTTTTTTGGCAGAAACAAGTGATTTTGAAAAATCTAATACATCTTTTTCGTCCATGCCAAGCGTATAAAAAGCCAAGCGTGTGGCAGTTTTAGAACCAATACCGGGTAATTTTGTATAACTATCTATTAATTTTGCAATAGGTTCTGGATAATCCATAGATTAAAAGGCTACATGAGCCAATCCTTTCTTTTATTATTAATCAATAACAGTTACAATATCACTACCAAACATTTTTTTTGCTGCCATAACAACAGCTGGCTCCGTTGCCTTTACCACAGTTTTTGGTTCTTCTTTGTTTGTTAATGCCTTTTGACTACTCACGCGAGGCAAATCAGTTAAAACAATTCGGTTTGTCTCACCCGATTTGAGTTTTGTGACATATGCTGCGCGTTCTTGATGCCAATCATCTTGTGAAATCAACACCATTGATAATGGTAAATGTTGCTCTCGTAGTGCTGCTTCCAAACTATTTTGCATTTGAGCATCATTTAAAGCTTGCTCAAGCAATGCTGGATAATCAAATGCTAGTACAATAGCCTCATCACTTGCAGCAACAGGTTCAGCGATTGTAAGCATTGCTTGTTGTGCAACATCAAATTGGGTAATAAGTGTTGACCAATTATTTTTTACCCGACTGAGCGCTTCACGTTTTGCCATTTGTAATACAGCAAACACTGCTTGTTGTCCAGTCCAAACTATCGTATTAGTATCAGTATTTTGATTTATTTGCTCGGATGACGCTGGATTAATTACTTGTTCTTGCTCTGAAACAATAGGTGTGACATTTTGAGATTTTTCAGTAACTAGGGGTGTGACATTTATTGTTTGATCTTTTATATCAGCCTCATTTATTGCTACTGAAGACATACGTGATTCATCACTTACCGATGGTGTTTTTGGTGCTGTCGCTTTGGGTTCGACAATCATACTCAATTTCACTGTTAATAGCTCTAAATATACATCACTTTGCATCGTTTGCATCAACTGTTTTTGAATATCATCTAATGCCAGCATCATTTTTTCAATACGGGTTATCCCCAGTTTTTTTGACAATAACTGTAACTCTGAAAATTGAATTGTTGACTTAATTAATTCTTCTGCAACATCAACAAGCATAATATCTCGTAGTAGGCCAAGAACATCGACAACAAACCGTTGGGCATCTTTGCCTGCCATAAGAATATCATGTAACACTCGTAAACTTTTAGGTGTATCGCCAGCACTTACGGCTTCTACATACGATAACAATTCTGTTGTTGTCGTTGATCCCGTAACTTGTAATGCATTATCAACCGTCACATTATCCGTACCAAACGCAATAACTTGGTCTAATATAGACAAAGCATCACGCATACCACCTTCAGCAACATTTGCAATAATGCGAAGTGCGTCATCTTCATACGCTATCTGTTGCTTATTCAAGACATCTACTAAACGCGCTTTGATGATTAAACTATCAATACGTTTAAACTCAAATCGTTGGGTTCGGGACAAAATAGTTACAGGCACCTTTTGCGGTTCAGTTGTTGCCAAAATGAATTTTACATTAGCTGGCGGCTCTTCTAATGTTTTAAGTAGTGCGTTGAAGGCACTATTTGAAAGCATATGCACTTCATCGATGATGTACACTTTAAATTCAGCTTCAATTGGTGCATAATCAACATTTGACAAAATATCACGCATGTCTTCAACACGGCTATTTGATGCAGCATCAAATTCAACAATATCTGGTATTTGTGAATCATCTGTTGTAGGATCAATACCATTTATTTCACGTGCAAATATTTTAGCTGCCGACGTTTTCCCTGTGCCACGCGGACCAGAAAATAAATAGGCATGACCTGTTTGATGTGTTTCAATGGCATTTCTCAGTGTCTGTGTGATCACCTCTTGCCCAACCATATCATCAAACGTTCGTGGTCGGTAGACCCGATATAATGCCTGATATGCCAATGTCACCACCTCCATTACTAGTTTATTGCTATGTCGTAACAACTTGGTAATTGCATTTGTTTCACTACAGACCACAAGTTATTTACAAAAAAAGACCGCAATGCGGTCAAATATGTACACAAGCACAGTATTGAACAACCTTAGAGCTGCTACATTCCTGTCCTGACCCAGTTCGAGAGCCAACACTTGCCTGCCTTATCATTATATCTAATTTTTAAAGTTTACGCAAATACTTCTGCAATTTTTTTGGTCCATTTTGTATGCCATTTGAAATATGTTAAGTATGTCTTTGGTATGAGGTACTCATTAACTGCAGCGAAATCATCCACAATTGACACAATCCAACTTTCACGATATTTTGGTAATGCAATCGTTGCACCAAACATATGTTTCAAAATAATATCTGCTTCTTTTGAATTAATATGAGTTATTTTTTGCGCATTTTTTAATGCAATACGCGGGTGCACATAAGCATGTGACCCTTCTTCAAACTTTGTCACACGCCAGTCGTAATAAAACATGTCATGTAACAGCCCTGCACGTGCAGTAGCTACTTCATCTGCACCAATTCTTTTGGCAATCAAGTAGGAACGGTATGATACCGAAATAGAATGACGCAAACGATTTGAAAAATGATGCTGTGTATATTGTGCTAGTTGTTGTACTTCATCGTGTTGTAATAAGTCATCTACGATATTTAAATACTCTTGGTCATTCCGCCAAGCATTCGGATTTTGCATGTATAATTTTCCTCATTTGATAAGTCTGCTTATATTATAATACTAAACCAAATAATTGTGTAACAATTTGCATTTATTTTTTTCCAAGTTTACGCTGTAACCGAATTTTTTTAAAAAAGTGCTGTAATAAGGCACCGCCTTCATCACCCCGAATATTGGTATGTACATCAGCACGATGGTTTAAACGGTCATCTTCTAGTAACTGATATAAAGATCTTGTTCCCCCACCTTTGCTATCTTCTGCGCCATAATAAACTGAGGGAATACGTGCATTAATGATTGCTCCCGCACACATAATACAAGGTTCAAGTGTCACAAACAAAGCTGTGTCTTCCAAACGCCACGAGCTTAATAGACGATTTGCAGACTCTATAGCCAGTAACTCTGCATGTGCTGTTGCCATTTGCTCTGCCTCTCGATGATTGTGCGCACGAGCAATAATGACATTATCCTTTACAATAACTGCTCCAATCGGCACTTCTCCATCATTTTCAGCAAATTTCGCTTCGTTTAACGCAACCTGCATAAAATAATCAATTTGTTCACTACTAAACGTTGGTTGTTGGATCATATGTGCTCTCCAAGATATAATAACCTTTATCTTTGTGAATAACTTTCACATTTCCGAAAACTGTGGCCATGTTTTTTTGTGCTGAAGGTGCCCCTTGCTTCTTTTGTAACACTGCAATTAGTTTACCACCTGGCAGCAAATAGTGAATGCTTTCTTGTAACATTGCCGTAACGACACTCTTCCCAGCGCGAATAGGGGGATTCGCCAAGATTAACGCATACTTATCAGATACGTTAGCATAGATATCTGATTGAAAAACATTAACTAAACCTATCACACCATTTTGCTCTGCATTTTTACGTGCTAAGGCCAGAGCACGCTCATTAACATCTGTCATATCAACTGGCTGCTGTAAATATTTTGCCACCGCCACACCAACTGGCCCGTAGCCAGTTCCAAGATCTAATATTTTTCCTGAAATAATAGTTGTTTTGTTTAATGCATTCAGCATTGTCCTAGTGCCAAAATCGACAGTTGATTTAGAAAAAACCCCACTATCTGTTGTAAAACGTAGATGATTACCTAATAAATCAAAATCAAAATCTTGATAATGATGTTCTGAATTAGGATTAGCTGTAAAATACATTTCTCCAGCAATTTTTTCTTTAGATGTATCCATTAATAGCTCCTTAAGTTTATGTACAAAAAAAGAAGTACCGAAGCACCTCTTTTAATATAGCAAATGAGTTATGATTTCAAATCAGAAAATCTTAACTCACACTGCCTCATTCATAATTTCGAAAAAAGAAATTACTTCAATGCTACTGATGCGCCAGTTGCTTCCAAAGTTTCTTTCAATTCGTTAGCAGCAGCCTCATCAAGGCCTTCTTTAACGATTGAAGGTGCGTTGTCAACTAAGTCCTTAGCTTCCTTCAATCCAAGACCAGTTGCTTCACGAACTGCCTTGATAACCTTAACTTTAGCAGTACCTGCTGAAGTTAATTCTACGTCAAAGTCTGTCTTTTCAGCTGCGCCGCCGTCAGCTGCGCCAGCTGCTGCTACGGGTGCTGCTGCTGAAACGTCAAATTCTTCTTCGATTGCTGAAACCAAATCAGCCAAATCCAAGATTGTTGCATCCTTCAATGATGCGATAATCGCGTCTTTATCAAAAGCCATGATTAAATCCTCCAATTTTTTGTATGTTATTTTTTAAATTATTCAGCATCTGTTGCTGTTTCAGCAACAGGTGTTTCTTCGGTAGTAGTGGCTTCGCCACCATTTTTCTCTTCCAACTTTTCTTGCAACGCCTTAACAACATATGCAAACGAACGGATTGGGAATTGGAATTCGGCCAACAATTGTCCAAACAAGCCTTCGCGTGATGGCAAAGATGCATATTTGTTAATGTCGTCCAAGTTAGCAATGTTGCCATCGACAACACCACCTTTGATTTCCAACTTTTCGTTGGCGTCAGCAAATTTCTTCAAAATACGTGATGGTGCAATAGCATCATCATTTGAGAAAGCGACGGCTGAAGGACCGGCAAAAATGTCGTTCAATTCAGCAAATCCAGCCTTTTCAGCGGCACGTGTCAAAATCTTGTTCTTGATAACTTCAAGTACTACACCTTCTTGGCGCAATTGATGACGCAAATCTGTAGATTGAGCAACTGTCAATCCACGAGCATCAACAACAACTGCTGAAGCAGCATTCTTGAATTGATCAGCAATTTCTTCAACTTTTTGTGCTTTTACTGCAATAGCTTTTTCACTCATGATATATATTCTCCTTTCATAATATTATTTTGCAAAAGAAATCCCGTGTACCAAAAGACACACGGGAAAAGTTTTTTAAACTTCCTCGGCAGGATATTAAGGTACAAGTACCACCTGAGTCTTAGGCAAAATGATTTAATTTACTTAAATAAGTATATCAAACGAAGTTGATATCGTCAAACTTTACAATGCGTTAACATCCAAAGTAACAGCTGGACTAACTGTTGATGAAATTGACACGTGCTCTACATATGCACCCTTAACGGCTGCTGGACGAGACTTCAATACAGTATCAGCAATCATTTTGATATTTTCAGCTAATTTAGCTTCATCAAATGACACACGACCAACAGGAACAGCAACGTTTCCGTCACGGTCTGTACGATATGTTACTTGTCCGCCCTTAGCATCTGAAACAGCCTTAGTAACATCCATTGTAACTGTACCAGTCTTTGGGTTAGGCATCAATCCCTTAGGACCCAAAATACGTGCAACACGACCAACTTGAGCCATCATATCCGGTGTAGCAATGGCTGTATCAAAATCCATCCAGCCACCCTGGATTTGTGCAACTAAGTCAGCAGCTCCAACAACATCGGCTCCAGCAGCTTCTGCTTCTTTAGCTTTGTCGCCTTGTGCAAAGACAATAACTTTCTTGTCTTTACCTGTTCCATTTGGCAAAACAACAGCACCACGTAATTGTTGATCTGCTTGACGTGTGTCAACATTTAACTTGAAGACGACTTCAACAGAAGCGTCATAGTTAGCGTAATCAATTTCTTTAACTAGTGCTACTGCTTCATTCAAATTGTAGTTCTTTTCAGCTTCTACCTTTGCTAATGCTGCAGTATACTTCTTACCATGTTTTTGAGTCATTATTCTGCGTCCTCCTTGATTGCTGTACCGTCAACAGTCAAGTCAACACCTTCAACAGTAACACCCATTGAACGTGCTGTACCTTCGATCATACGCATAGCTGCCGTCACATCATTAGCATTTAAATCAGCCATTTTGTTTTCAGCAATTGCACGAATTTGATCCAAAGTAACGTTTCCGACCTTCTTAGTGTTAGGTTCTCCTGAACCCTTACCAACAATTTTACGTAATTGGTCAGCAGCAGGTGGTGTCTTCGTAACGAATTCGAATGAACGGTCATCGAAAACAGAGATTTCAACCGGAATGATTGAACCCGCTTGTTCTGCAGTACGCGCGTTAAATTCTTTTGTGAATTGCGCAATATTAATACCGGCTTGTCCCAACGCAGGACCAACTGGTGGTGCTGGCGTTGCTTTAGCAGCGGCAATTTGTAGTTTAACTACTGTTGTAACTTTTTTAGCCACGATTTTTTCCTCCTCGTGTTGTGGTAGACGCAGCTTAAGTGCTGCTCCCACGCATGCCTATGGCATACCCATTAATTATATAAGATAATGTATTTTTTCGCAAGTATTTATTTAAATTGACACTTATTTAAGCTTCATCTAAAACAGTATCTACATCAGCAAAGTCTAATTCTGTTGGTGTTTCACGTCCAAACACTTCAACTGTGGCTTCCAATGTTTGTTTCTCAACATCAACCATTGTAACAGTGGCTTCCATACCAGAAAAAGGACCAGTAATGATTTTAACTGTTTGTCCAACTTCAACTGCCAAATCAACTACTTCACGCGTTACCATACCCATACGTTTCATCAAAAGATCAACTTCTTCAGGCATTAGTGAATTAGGTTTTGATCCAGCGCCGTGAGATCCCAAGAATCCTGTGACACCAGGCGTGTTACGCACAACATACCAAGCTTCATCAGTCATATTGTAGTCATGTGGTGTTGCCATTTCAACTAAAACATAGCCCGGAAAATCGTTTTCAACAGAAGTTTTTGCTTCACCATCTTGAATAGTTGTCACTTCTTGTTCTGGCACTAAAATTCGGAAAATTTGTTCTGACATACCCATTGTTTGTGTACGAGACTCTAAATTAGCCTTCACTTTGTGTTCATATCCGGAATAGGTATGCACAACAAACCACGATTTTTCAATATTATCGTTATTAGTAATTGCTTCGTTTTTGTTTTCTTGTGGTAATTCGTTATTTTCTGACATAATTTCATGTGCCCACTTCGTTTATCATTACTTTTAAATATGGTAACATATCAACGTTTTCTAAGGCTTCTCCTTTTTTGCTATAAAAAAGGACCTCATAAAGAAGTCCTTGCTGATATTACTAGTATACTATATTTCTGATCATTTCGCTATTAATTTAGAATGAAATTAAAACCGCTTTGTAAAAGCCAATCCACTCCACCTAAAAATAACGCAAAAACAACTGAGACAGTGATGACTGTCACCGTTTCTTTTGATGCTTGTTCTTGTGATAACCAAGTTACTCGCTTCATCTCTGCTGCAACGTTTCTAAAATACTTCAACATGTTTATAACCTTTACTTTGTTTGTTGGTGTAATGTATGCTTTCCGCAAAAAGCGCAAAACTTTTTAACTGCCAGGCGCTCTGTGCGGTCTTTTGATAATGCTACCGTGTAATTACGCGAACCACAAATTGTGCACGCGAGTGATACTTTTTGACTAGCCATGTGTGTTGTCTCCGTTAAATTCTCACTACATCATACCATCTACCTGTACAAAACTCAACGTTCTGAGACACCATAGAGAATGAGATCAAGCAATTGTTGTATTCTCTCTGTCATATCCAATGTACCATTAAGACGATGAAAATCACTGAATAATGGTGCCAAACTCGTAATGTAAAACGAACTGGCTACTCGAGAGTCAACATTTTGGCGAAGCTTTAATGCTTCTTGATCAAAAAATTTTGCAATTGGTCTCACATAGTCACGGCCAAAAACAATGCCCAATTCTCGTTGATTTTCTAATGATAATACATTAAAACTACCATGTATCAAAGTGAAAACATCACGCGGATGACGGGTAACAATGACTTGTGTCATAGCGGCAAGCTGATCAATAGGCTGTTCATATGTTTGGCTTAAAATAAAATGCATGCTGTCTGATACTTGTTTACCTACTCGTTTGATAACTTCAACAAACAGTGCCTCTTTATCTCCAAAATAATGATACAGTGCTGGTTGTGTGATGTTGAGTACTTTAGTAATTTCGCGCGTCGTTGTTTGCTCATATCCTTTTGCTAAAAATAATTCCGTTGCTGCTAGCAAGATGCGTTCACGTGTGACTTCACTTGTACTTTTCTTTGTTATCATATCATTATTTTACACCCTTTTTTATCAAAAAATAGTATAACTTTGATCACGCTGTAAATTTAAACTAACTTTTTCTAATCAGTAATAGTAGAAAAGGTTCAATCAATTAATATCTCTTCAAGATTTTGACGTTGCTTTATGCGGTAGTATGTCACTAATAAAATAGTAGAAATAAGCAGCCAAAGTACTATTATGACGACATTTTGTTGTACATTACCGCCAAATATTAGCTGACTAATCGCACGATTTAAGGCAGCCAACGGAAACATATTACGGATGATATTAAATGCAGTAGTTGACATGCTACTAGGTACTGACGTGATTGTGAAAATTACCTGCAGTATCATTAGAACTATTGATAACCACCAGCCACTCTGACCTAATACTTGTTTTAAGTACCAAACAATACTCATCATCGCCCAAGAAGCCAACAAAGTCACCACTGTAATAGCGAAGAATTGTTTTACTGATATTTGCCAAAATAACGCACTAATTGTCATCAACAATACAGTCACAATGCTCAATGCCCCACCTACTTGAAAATTAAGCCACCACTGTTCCAATGCAAGCATTTCTTGCTTTGTTGATTTTATTGGTAATACTAAACCAAACAAAATAGACAACAGTGTCACGCCAATGACCAATAAATTCGGCAAAATAAATTGGCCATCTTGCTTAATAGGTTGAATATCTGTCATATCAAAAGCCATCATCTGTGATAAAGGTGATACATTTTTACTTGATTCTTGTTCCCCTAGCGTATCTTTCAATTTACCAGCGATGCTAGACTGCCCTTGTTGAATTTTTTTTGCACTGGATTGAATAATACCCGATTCATCACTCAACGCTTTTGTACTGTTTAAATTAGCCGCCATATTACTAATACCCCCGACTATAGAAGTTTGCATTGTATACGATACATCATTAATCGCTGAAGCCATCTCGCTGATCTTAGAAGTATCTCCTGCGCTAATTGCATCATTAAGTCGTGAGGAATAGTTTGCTAATTTTGCTGTTTCTTCTTGTGCTGTTTCTTGCAGATCACTTGCTGTTTGGGCGTCAATACCATTCCCAACTGCTTGCAAATTAGTCTGTAAGTCATTTGCTTCTTGCGATAAATTTTGACTTTGATTTGCAAGATTTTTTAACATTGAGCTATTAGCCTTACCAATCATCAAAAGCGCATTTTCATGATTCAATGCTTGCGTTAATTGACGTTGTATATATTGCGAAGCAAACTGACTTTGTCCACTAGCAATTATTTGCTGCAAATTAATTGTTTTACCAGATTTTTGAAAATCTGATAACTGGCTTGTCAGTGCTGACGGCATAACCACAACGGCACTAATTTTACCATCACGTAGGGCCAATTTTGCTTGTTTTTCCGTTGTGTAACTTACGGCCGCGAATGCTTTTTCGTTGCGTAGGCGACGCGAAAAATCTGCCCCAATATTTTGCTGCTTATCATGATACTGACCACCATCATCTAGATTCACCACGGCAACCTTTAATCTACTAGCTTGTTGTGTTGCATGGCCCATTGTGCCTAAGAAACCTGCGACAAATACCACAGGTATCGTAGCAGCAACTAGCCACTTAGCTAATTGTCGCTTATTTTTTAATAAATATTGCCAACTTAACATATAAACCTCTTCTATTAATTACGATATACTTTACTAGCATAACGATAAAATTTATATTTTGGGGTATCTTTATAAATTTTTATGACTTTTACAACATTTTTTCAAATCAAAAATCCATTTGAGATTTTCCACGATATTGTTCAGATGACATATGCCAAACAATATGATCTGATGTATCACTAATTTTGGCTTGTTCAAATCCTAAACGCTCAGGTATGTGACGACTACTGATATTTTCAATGTCATGGCTAATCCAAATATCAACTAAATTAAGTTCAGTAAATCCAATTTTCAGCAAATTACTGACGGCTTCGTGCATAAATCCTTTCCCTCTCTGCAAGGGTGTCAATACATAGCCAATTTCAGCATTGTTTTTTAATATATTTTGTCGAAAATCAATACTCCCAATTAGTTCATTTGTTTCTTTTAATGCAATGCCATATTTTTTTGTGTTGACAACATCTTGCCAAAAATAAGATTTGATCGCCTGATTTTCAACATTCTCAATGCTAGTGTTCAAAGTCCCAGATAACCACTGAACGGTATTTTCATCACTCAACCATTGATACATTTGTGACGCATCTGTTAATAAAACACGCCGTAACAATAACCTATCTGTTAATATTTCATTATAATCATCAATAGTTTTCATTATTCTACCCATTTTCATGAAAAAAGCCAGCATCAGCTGGCTTTTTCTAGTTTATAGTAGTGGTGTCTTACGTTTCATATACGAATCAACTAACTTTTCATAGACTCCAGGCTCCACACTATCTAAGGCTGGTCCCAAAACATCCATCGCTTTATCAAAGCTGTAATCCCGCTCATAGAACATACGAGCTTGTTCACTAGCGGCTGCAACACGATCGCTGCTCGTACGATAACGATTAGCATACTGTAATAATTGTTCCGTTAAAGATGCTTGGTCAACAAGTGTTTCTGTTTTCTCTTTTAACGTATCAATATCAGCCGAAACAATGTTAAGTTGTCTTTGCACCTCATCCATATCGATTAGATGTGCTTGCAGCGATTTAGCTAGTCTATTCAACTCATTAGATACTGCAAAAAAATACTCTAAGTAACTTGCTGGTAATCCGGGTAAATTCATGCGTTCAACAGCTTGTTTAATATTTTCAATTTCTTGTTGATATTGGCCACCAAATTGTCGTGCTGAATGTTGCGCTTTTTCAAGTCCTGAAATTTTCTCCCAGATTTCAACTTGTTGACTCTCAATTTCCGAGAAACGTTTTAACTGACTGTCTTGTTTGGCGCGTAACTCACTAAAAGACATTTCGGAAGCCTCGAGCAAATCATCGTTATGATTAACTTGTTCCTCGGTAGCATTGATTTGTTCCAACAATGTACGTCGTGTTTCTAATTCTTTATGATTGAACTGAAACCTTTGGCCTAAGCGATCTAACGTCATCGATAATTGACTATTTTGTTCGCGCAACCGTAATAAGTCTGATGACAACTGATCGGCATTTTTAGTAACTTCTTTTCTAGCCGTCACTTCTGTTTCCATCATGTCATATAATGTATCAATGCGTCGATCAATATAGCCATTTTGTTCTGACACTTCTTTTAACTTAAGCTCACCCAGTAATTGAAGAACCTGTTGGCGTTGTGCATCGATTGCTTCAAGTTCCTCCACCAATGTGTCATTTGGGAAAACATAACCTTGGGCAATGAGATCCGTGTGTCCCTGCACCAATTCATTCAATTGCTCAACATACACTGTGTCTAATTTTTCAAACAACGCCGGAATGTCAGCCATCATGTTTTCCATTTGTGTTGTTTCCATGGCTAATTGTTCATAAATATCAGAAGCAGTTGCGTGATCACCATTTTCCGTTAAACGTGTAAATTCGTCATAATCACCCTCAAGTTGCTTCAAAAAATTATCTAGACCTTTATTTGCTGGGCCAAATTTAAAGTTTTCTGCCAGCAAACGTTTACGTAAGTCATCATATTTCTTTTTTAAATCGTTAATGGCTTCGCGATGTGCTTCGTCAATCTTTTTTAATTCTGTTAAACCACTACGAACAGTGTTAATTGTACTCTCTGTATCATCAACCATAGCTTCTAAACGTGACAATTCGTGCCGCGTTTTAATAAAATTAATGCCCCGTGCTTCAAATAAAACAAGGTTGGCTTGTTGATCAATTTTCAAAAATTTATTATTTTTAACATCATTAAAACTACCTTCCAAACTTTGATACTGTTTTAAAGATTGTCCTGTTAATGCCAATTTACGTCCTTCAACCAATTCGTCACGAACCTTTAACGATGCTAGTTGTTCCTTTTTAGTTTGGTACGCGCTCACTCTTTTTACTGTGGTACGCTGCATGATAAATATTGCTAAATATGCGATGACAACGATACCTAAAATAATTGCTAATATAGTCAGATTCATGTGTTTTTATCCCATTTTTAATTGATAATCCCATTCTATCACGCGATTAGATGTAATGCTGAGTATCGCAATGTATTTTGCTAAATCTCAAATCGTTTACACCTTTCTTAATAACTTGCTTATCATAATCATTTCTGTTACTATTAAAAGAAGTTGTTAATTGAGTAGCAGTAAGTAAAGAAGCGCGTCAACAACGCCCCAAATCGTTAGTAAGGCCATAGCTACTGGTTCTGAGAAACGTCAAGTTCGGCGCTGCACGCATCTGGTGCTTACCCCTCAAATGTACGACAAACTACATTTTGGAGGACATTATATATGTCACGTTATACAGGTCCAAAGTGGCGCATTTCGCGTCGCTTAGGTGTTTCATTGTCTGGTACTGGTAAAGAATTATCACGTCGTGCATACGCACCTGGTGATCACGGTGCAGGTCGCCGCGCTAAAATTTCTGAATATGGTACACAATTGCGTGAAAAGCAAAAGTTGCGTTTCACTTACGGTTTGACAGAACGTCAATTCCATTCTTTGTTTAACAAAGCTGGTAAGATCCGTAAGGGTACACATGGTACTAACTTCATGATTTTGTTGGAACAACGTTTGGATTCACTTGTTTACCGTCTTGGTTTGGCCACAACACGCCAACAAGCACGTCAATTAGTTAATCATGGCCATATTATGGTCGATAGCAAACGTGTTGATATCCCTTCATTCAGCGTAACACCTGGTCAAGTTATTTCAGTTCGCGACAAGTCAAAAACTATTGTTCCTATTCAAGTAGCCGTTGAATCAGTTGTGGGTCATCCACAATTCGTTTCATTCGATGCTGAAAAGCTTGAAGGTTCATTAGTTCGCTTGCCAGAACGTGAAGAACTAGATGCCGACATTAATGAATCATTAATTGTCGAATATTACAACCGTTTGGGTTAATAACTTAATTCATTTGGTTGAAAACGTCACCGTTTTGGTGGCGTTTTTTCTTTTGTTTGTGTTGTGATTTAAATATAACGTATAATAGACATACTACAACGTATCGGAGAATAAAACATGGATATCAATGAGCGCTTACAAAAAGAACAACTTGGTGGTCAATCTCAAATAAACCCTGATGAACAAAAACATTACCTTGGCACATTTCGAGAACGCGTCGTGGTTGCTGTTAAATATTCACAACTAAGAAGTTTAGATGTTCAATCACAATTTGAAACCACTTTAAAATCACACAGTATGGGTAAAGTTTTAATTGATCAAAATATTGCTGGAGATAACTTTGCCCCCTATGTTGCTATAGCAACGCGTACAAAACACCCATTCACACTACTCTCTCATACAACAGAGTCTATACATCAAAACGATCCAATTGCTGTTTTATTAGCCGCAGATACTGCTGTCAATATTGACAACATATATTTAAATTAATAAGCTATTACTATACTATAAAAAGGAATCACCAAGGTTTAATATTATGCAGCAACCTCTCGCGTATCGTATGCGCCCAACTCAAATTGAAGAAATCGTTGGACAACCTCATCTCGTAGGTAGCGGTAAAATTATTCGACGAATGGTTGACGCTAAACGTCTTAGTTCCATGATTTTATATGGTCCACCAGGTACTGGAAAAACTTCAATCGCATCAGCTATTGCTGGATCTTCGAAATATGCATTTCGTATGTTAAATGCTGCGACAGATAGCCAAAAAGACCTTCAAATTGTCGCTGAAGAAGCTAAAATGTCTGGTACTGTCGTTTTGCTACTTGATGAAATTCATCGTTTAAATAAAATAAAACAGGATTTTTTATTACCTCATTTAGAATCTGGCGCAATTATTTTAATCGGCGCTACAACTGAGAATCCTTACATTAACGTAACGCCCGCCATTCGATCGCGAACTCAAATTTTTCAAGTCATGCCACTGACCGAAAACGACATCAAAATCGCCGTTAAACGTGCACTTGAAGATAAAGAAAAAGGCCTTGGCAATTATAACGTTATGCTCGATGATAATGCGATGGTACAACTATCTCGGGCGACAAATGGTGATCTACGCAGCGCACTAAACGGTTTAGAATTAGCTGTTTTATCAACACCTCCTAATAAAAAAGACAATATCATTAATATAACTTTGCCAATTATTGAAGAAACTGTACAACGCAAAGCAATGTCAGCTGATAAAGATGGCGATGCACATTACGACGTCATTTCAGCTCTTCAAAAATCTATTCGTGGTTCCGATGTTGATGCTGCCTTACATTATGCTGCACGAATCGTAGAATCCGGTGACTTACCAATTTTGACACGGCGCTTGACAGTTATTGCCTATGAAGACATCGGTTTAGCTAATCCATCCGCTGTTCAACATGCTGTAATAGCCATTCAAGCTGCTCAAACACTTGGATTTCCGGAAGCACGAATTCCTTTGGCAAATGCAATAATTGAACTCGCACTTTCTCCAAAGTCGAATGCAGCCTACCAAGCACTGGATATGGCGATTAATGATATTCATTCAGGTAAGGTGTCAGATATTCCCAACCATTTAAAAGATTCACATTATCAAGGTGCGGCTGATTTAGATCATGGTACATCGTATATTTATCCCCACGATTTCGATAATGACTGGGTCCCACAACAATATTTACCAGACAGTATCCGTGATGTCTCATATTTTCAACCTAAGGGCAACTCGAAAATTGAACAGTCATTCTATGATGTATACCATTCTTTAAAATTACAACAAAAAAAAGGCTTACAATGAGCATTATTTTGAAACTAATAATACAATCACTAGTTTCAAAATGTCAAGACTGGTTGTTGACATTTTTTCGCGTTATAATAAAGTATAGATTCCTCAGATATACGCATTGTTACATCATCAGCTTTTTCCTTACAACTTTTATTTCTCGGATTGGGATTTTCGACTTGACAGATAAGCCCTTTCATTCGGCAATCTAACAAGCGTTATGAACGATCCACCTCGACAATCTCGAGGAAAACCTGCGTAACGATTAACGGTATCATGAGTGTCTCGGGCATGTCCCGTGCGTCCACAATTGTGGACGCTTTTTTGTACAAAAAATTTGGCAACAAATATTCTCAAATTAATAGTAATTTATCAATGTAAGCGGTATACTTAAAGTATAAACAATATTAAAGGAGAATTCTTATGACAGCAAACTATAACAACATTTTAGTGCCAATGGATGGTTCAAAAGAATCAGAAGCCGCACTTGTTCGCGCCATTGAGTTAACAAATGATGCTGGTGACAATGGTATTTTATCAATTTTGAACGTCATTGATACACGTGCTTTTCAAAATGTAGCCAGCTTTGATGATACAATGGTCGAAGCTGTCTCTGATGAAACGCGTAAAACACTTGATAAATACAAGCAACAAGCCATTGATGCAGGTGTTAAAAACGTTGACTATCTCATTGAATATGGTTCACCAAAAGCATTGATTGCTAAGGACGTCCCAAATGAAGTTAATGCCGACATCATCGTTATTGGTGCTACTGGTTTAAACGCTGTAGAGCGCTTAGTTATCGGTTCTGTTACTGAGTTTGTGACAAGAACAGCCAATATTGATGTATTAGTTGTTCGCGGTTGATCTTTAACACTATTAATTTTGACACATACATCTTTTACAAATATTATTAAAGTATATTAAAAAGTCGCCAACTCTGCATACAGAGTTGGCGACTTTTTAATATATGATAGTTTTAATTAAAACGCAACAGTATCTAACGCTGACAAACGTTCCTCTGTTGTTTTACGATTTGATAAGAAAGCTGCCATTCTAGCATCGTGTAAGTAACGTTTAGCAGAAAGATCGTTACCTCGCTTTTTCTCGACATTAGCCAACATCTCACTCAAATCCGGAACCCAGAACAGATCAACACGTTTGCGCAATGCTAATAAACCTTCTTCTAGTATTTGCGCTGCCTTATCTAATTCATTTTGCTCAATCAAAAACTCGGCATAGTACTGACGGCCTTGCAGTGCCCCGTGAAATTCTAATTCGTTTGCCGTCAATAAATTAGGCTCCAGTTCATAGGCCAGGCTAAACTTTTCCTTAGCAGTTTCAATATCACCTTGTAAGTAATAGTTTGTTCCCATTTGACGATAAGCATAAAACGAATAAAAATCTCCCAAAGATGGTGTTTTTTTATCTACTGCTAAGTTAGCGTAATAAATTACTTTCGCAAAATCCTTTTTATTGTAGCATTCATCAGTCGCTTTTAAAATATAATAAGCTTGAATTGTAGGTGAATTTTGGCTCAAGGCTTTTTCAAATTCTGAGAACTCAGCTAAAGCATCATGCTTCATTTGCAATACAACTTTTCCCAATAATTCTTTAGCTTTTTGCGTTAAAAAATCACCGGATACAAATTCTGAAATTTCCAAATTCAAGCGGTCTAATATAGCCAATAATACATCAGCATTAGGCACACGATTTTGGTTTTCAACTAAAGAAATTGTGGCTTGTGTTGTGATACCTTCTGCTAATTCAACTTGCGACAAACGCATTTTTTTACGTGCAGTACGGATGGCTTTACCATCAAAACTGTCTTTTCTACTATTTTTTACCATTAATTAAACTTCCCTATCTTTTCTTCACCCAAAGTAACAAATTGATAACTTAATTGCGCATTTTTTTCAAATTCTGCAAAACCATATGTTATTAACATATCTACAAGCTTTACATTATCAATATCTGAATAATCCCACAGTCGTTTAAACAACGACATATTTGTAAAACCAGGCAATGTATTTGGTTCCCCTAGATATGGTACATTGTTCTCATCTAACAAGAAATCCATCCTTGCCTCACCTCGTAAATTCAGAACTTTATAAGCTTGTATAGCCATATCTTTTACTTCATTTGTTACAGATTCTGGTAACTTCGCAGGAATTTCAAAAAGCACATCTGAATTATCGACAAACTTATTATTGTAATCATACCATGCATCACCAGAACCTTGATTTGGTAATGTATGCGCCCCAATTTCCGATACAATTGGCTCTTCGTTACCAATCACACCAACTTCCAGTTCTCGTGATCCTTTGACAGCTTGTTCAACTAAAACTTTATAGTCATATTGAAATGAATCTGACAGAGCTGCTTCAAATTCAACTGCATTTTTAGCACGAGAAATACCAACAGAGGAACCTTGGTTAGCTGCTTTGACAAAAACAATATCACCGAGTGCTGCGACAACTTTTTCCCACGTCCATTCTTTAGCAGTCTTAGGATCGAGAACTACATATTTTGTATTACGAATACCATTGACTGTCAATAACTCTTTGGTCATCGCCTTATCAAAACTCACTGCATGACCGCGTAATGGTGCACCAACATAAGGTTTGTTCAATAATTTAAACAATCCTTGTAGTGTACCATCCTCACCCAAATTACCATGTACAACTGGGAAAAATATATCGAAATCGCCACCTTCGCTTAATGCACTAATGCGAGCCAATGGATCAGTCGTATCAATTTTTGCCATGTAGGCATCAACAATTGGTTGTTCATCTTCTAATGCTAGCACACGGTTTGAACTTTCTGGATCTAAAAAGTAGCCATTTTGTGCAATTGCAAAAACCGTTATTTCGTATTTCCCGGTTGCTTTAATTGCATCATAAAAATTTTGAGCCGAACGTTTTGATACATCGTGTTCTGATGAATTACCACCAAATAATAAAGCAACATGTTTTTTAGTCATTATATTTCACTCCGAATTTTATTATATCAAAAATGAGGTAATATTGCTCAACATACCTTTTTAAGTTAAGTAATCTTTTGTTTGTTCAGCATAATCATACAATTTTTTTGGTACGTTTTGTGATCCACGCAAAATAATTTCGTGAAAAAAACGTGACCTATTATATAATTGATGCCATTGTGCTTCTGTTTTCAAATCACGCTGCGTGACAAGATCTTTTCGCCATAATTTCAATGTTAATAGGATATAATCAGCATACAGTTCATGAGCATTAGCCGCATATATAACAACTTCAACTAATCGCTCAGTTTCACCCATCATTAACGGTTGTTTCAATTCACGATAACCAGCTAACATACTTGCCAACAAAAATAATTTATCCGCACGCATTAGTTGTGGCATCATAAAAAGTTCAGCCAATACATTTCCAATATGCGTAAATGCGTGTGCCCAACCGTTTGTACCAATAAACCCTCGTGTATCACGTTCAAGAGCCACATATAAAGCTACTTGGTTAATAACAAGATCCATTTGATCTGCAGACATAAAGTGTATTTTAGTTCGTTGTGTAAAGAGCAATAACGATAGCACTAATATGCTGAACGATCGGCCATAAATCCCATCATTTTCTGGTTCTAAAATATGTGAAAATAATTGTTCATCTGACACAAGACGTTGCGTTAATAAACGAAGTTGATCTTCAGAAATCAACTCATTTTGTATTATATCACTTAGAAACAAAAAAGCACCTGTATCACGATATTTTGGTAACGGGTTGGCTAGTTGTGTGATCGCTAACTGTATATCTTCATCAGAAATTGTCGTTACTTTTATATTATCTAACATCCCCTCAGTGCGTATATCTAACTGATGATCGTATGTTTGAAATCGCTCCAAAGCATGTTCGCCATTTTTAGGTAACACAACTGGCGTAGTGCCTTGAGATGGCAACGTCATCAAATTGTCTGACATTAGTGGACCTAATGATTGAAATATATCACCCTTGCGCGTTTTTTGACGTAAAACACTAAATTTTTTTTTGATTTCTTTTAGTTCATCCATTAAATTGAAAATCCTGTTGCTTCTTTAAAAGTGTCATTTTGTTGCTGATAACCAATTGTTAGAATTAAACCCACGCCAATTAAGTTACCAAGTAACGAGGAACCACCTTGAGATATAAATGGTAATGGGATACCAGTTAATGGTAGCAACCCAATACTCATACCAATATTTTCAAAAACATGAAACAAAACCATCATGACAACACCCGTTGCAATATAAGCATAAAAAGCGTTTTGTGCTTTAAATGTTGCTCGTATCAGTCTATAAATCAGGCCAAAATACAAGGCAATTAATATTGCCCCACCAATAAAGCCAAAACTTTCGCCAATAACTGAAAAAATCATATCAGATTCTCGAACTGGCACATAGACTTTTAAATTGCCAAACCCATTACCAGTTAGTTGTCCAGATCCAATTGCCTTTAAACTCTGAAATGTTTGGTATCCTGAAGCTGATGTATCTTGATCCGGATGCAACCAAGTTTGAATACGATCAAATTGATATAATTTAAATCCCAATGCATCCAGAATTATTTTGCCAGTAGCTGAGGTCACAAGTGCTAGTAATGTCACACCTATCGTTGCTACGATACCAATCACAGGTGCTAAAATTCGCCACGTAATGCCAGAGACCAAAGCAACACCTCCAAATATAGCAATAAATACTAACAATGTTCCCAAATCGTTTTGCAAGGCAATTAGCACAGCAATTGGCAAAAACCAAAGTGCCATTTTTCCTAACAAAAGTCCGTCCGATCGCGTTGTATGATGTTCGTATAATCTATTATGCTGTGCAACAACTCGACTCAACATTAAAATAAATGCTGGTTTAACAACTTCAGATGGTTGAAATGAAATAGGCCCTAGAACAAACCAGGATTTAGCTCCTGTTAAATTTGCCATCTGCCTGTCATACAGAACTAAAACAGCAACTAATAAAAAGATACCTAACCCATAAGCTATCGGTGCCAAACGCCAAAGTTGAGAGGCATCAAAACGTAATAGGAATATAATAATCAATGTGCCAATTATCCAAAAAACACCTTGCACAATGGTCGTTCTTAAAGCCATTTGCATCGTTCCATACTGAGAATGGAGTGCTGCTTGAAAAATAGAACTCAATCCAATAATCATAAATAATAATAGCGCTAAAATAATACCCCAGTCTAGTTCTGAACCGGATGTACGGCTACTCATTTGTCGTGATGGTGTACGCTGCATGTTGGTGTTCCTCGTCTATGTACAAGCCCTCATCATAAATATGATAAGGGCTTCTGTCATTATATTATTGATATAAATTAAAACTAGCTAGAATAGCCTGTAAAGCGTCATCCTGTGTCTTAGCTTGATTAATAACTGCTTGTTGTCCAAAATACCCCACAAAACCGCGGTCTGCTTTTTCGATATAACCAACTTGTTTATTATCAATCATCACTTGCGTTTGGTCTGTCACAACTACAAGGTCTACACTAAAATTTTGATTCTTTTTCCGCATTTTATAACCCTTTACGATTTGATTTCATGTGTTCAAGCAAAGCGCCTGCTCCCTTGGCAACATTGTCAAGTGGTGAATCAGAAACAACGACTGGCACTTCTAATGCATCAGCCAGTAATTGATCCATGCCATGAAGAAGTGCCCCACCACCTGTTAGCATAATCCCACGATCAATAATATCTGCTGCCAATTCTGGGGGGAGTTTTGACAAAACTGAATGTGCTGCGCGAACAATCTGTTGTAGTGTGTCATGTAACGCTTCTTCTACCTCGTTAGAGTGAATTGTAATCGTCTTTGGCATACCTTCGAAATTATCACGACCACGAACTTCCATAGTCAAAGGTTCATCAACAGGCAATGCAGAACCAATTTGAATTTTAATTGTTTCTGCTGTCCGTTCACCAACAATTAAGTTATGGTGTTTTTTTAAGTAAGCAACGATATCAAAGTTCATTTTATCACCAGCCACACGAATTGACTCAGAAACAACGATATCCCCCAATGACAGTACAGCAATATCCGACGTACCACCACCCATATCAATAACCATGGATCCAATTGGCTTAAAAATATCTAATCCTGCACCAACTGCTGCAACTTTTGGTTCATATTCTAAATATACTTTGGCGCCACCAGCTTTTTCAGCAGCTTGAATAATAGCTTTACGCTCAATTTCAGTAATATTAGTTGGTGCACAAATCATAATATTTGGCTTCGACATGAATCCCTTCACGTTAAGTTTGTCCACAAAATACGTTAGCATCGCTTCCGTCACATCAAAGTCCGAAATAACACCATCTTTTAGCGGCCGCACGGCACGAATATTTCCTGGTGTCCGGCCTACCATACGATAAGCTTCTGAACCAACTGCCAACACGCGATCGGTCTTGTCATCAACTGCCACCACTGATGGCTCATTTAATACAATGCCCTTGCCTTCTACATAAATGAGAACGTTGGCTGTTCCCAAATCAATGCCAATATCTTTTGCCATGTTTAATCTCCAAATTTAGTATTTTAATAAATGAGTACATACGTACCGACTTGTCTATATAATCTAATCAATTATACCATAATTATGAGGTGCTTTTGGACTACTTTCCAAACACTGCGCTTGGCATTGCTAGTATCCAGTTAGTCAGGGAGATAAAAAAACTTGCTAACAAATAACCAACCACAATTGCCATAACAATCTTCAAAAACATCGCTTGCGTGGGCGTATATGGCATAAATTTTGCAAAATTTATTGGTCTTATTAACCAAAAAACAAAATAGACAGCAAGTATGTTAATACTCAACATAAATATTGGACTCATAGTATTATCGGTCTTTCTTGATTATTATCAAATTCTTTCAGCTTAACTTTTAAAACGCCTGTATTTAGATAATGTCGTGGTTTTATTATATCAATAAGTTCGTGCTTTTTGTAACTTATCCAGTAAAATTTTACGCAATTGCTAATAAAAAAGCCTATAAGCTTTTTTAACTCATACGCCTTCTTTATCGATGTTTTGTCAAATCAACATCTTCCAATTTAATTTTTTTTGTCTTATAACGAATTTTATAGGTCACAAACAAAATAATAAATAGTGGAACTGATAAATACGTCACAGCTATTTTTTCCCAATTTAAATTCGTGAAGCTTGCAGGATCTTGACCAATAATAACACCCATCGAAATAATCAAAGCAAATATTGGGCCAAAAGGAAACCATTTAGCTTTATATTTTAGATCACTTAATTGTTTACCTTGAGCAATATATGCTCGTCGGAAACGATAATGCGAAATTGCAATTCCAACCCAAGCGATAAAACCTGTCAAACCTGAAGCATTCACTAACCACGTATAGGCTACCGATCCACCTTTAGTGTTAGAAATAAAAGCTAACAAGCCAATAATAGTTGTTAGAATTAACGCTGCAACCGGCACCCCACGCTTTGATAGCTTAGCAAATATTTTAGGCGCTTCGCCTTTACGTGCCATAGCATACAGCATACGGGTTGACGCGTAAGAACCAGAATTTGCTGACGACACAATTGATGTTAAAATAACTGCGTTCATTAAACTTGCAGCAAACGCAATTCCTGCATTTTTAAAAACAATTGTAAATGGTGATACAGCAATATTTTCTGTAGAAGAACTTAGCAAGCGTGGATCACGGTAATATACCAAGGCTGAGATAACAAAAATTGCTAAAATATAGAACAATAGAATACGCCAAAATACTTGATTAATTGCTTTTGGCACTGATTTATCAGGATTTTCTGCCTCACCGGCAGTAATACCAATTAATTCTGTTCCTTGAAATGAAAAACCAGCAACAACAAAAACTGACAAAATAGCTTGTGGTCCGCCAACAAAGCCATGGTTACCAACAGATAAGTTTTTCATAACATTCACATCAGAATGTATAACACCAAAAATCGTGGCCAATCCAACAATAAGAAAGGCAATAATTGTGATTACTTTAATCATTGATAGCCAAAATTCTGCTTCACCAAACGCGCCGACTGAAAATAGATTAATTAAAAAAATGAATACTAAGGCAACGGCTGAAAAAATCCAACCTGGTACATCAGGAAACCAAAATTTCGATACCAAGCCAACCGCTACAATATCGACAGCTAATGTAATTGCCCAGTTAAACCAGTAATTCCACCCCATAGCAAAACCCAATGCCGGATCAACATATTTGCCAGCATAATCAGAAAAGGAACCTGAAGTCGGCGCGTAAGTTGCCATTTCACCCAAACTTGTCATTAAAAAGTAAACCATGACACCGATAGCCAGATAGGCCACAATTGCACCAAAAGGCCCTGCCTGAGCCACTGTAGCACCAGAAGCAACAAAAAGTCCCGTCCCAATTGACCCTCCTAAAGCTATCATAGATACATGGCGTGTTTTCAAATTACGTTTCATACCATCTTGTTGCTCGCTCATAAAAAAATCTCCCTAGTCGGGGCAAATAAAAAGCCCCTTTCTAAATACATAGAAAGAGGTTCAAAAAGTCATTGTTTAATCAACTTTTCAAAGCACATCACGTTGCGTGACAGTCTAACAACTATTAATTGTTAGCCCAGTATTATTCTGCCAAGAATAACACTTCGGCAACCGTCCCTTTTACGTCAATTCAACATCCTTGGCGGACTCATTCACGTGACTCATGTTGGTTGCAACCTCTTTGATAACTTGAATATCATATCATTTTTAAATTAAAGTGTCAATTTCTAATACATGTCGCCAATGTTTGGCACGTTTTCGATATTGATATTCACTCAATTGCCACCAGAAATAACCAAAAAATAATGATCCTAAACCGCTTGAAAATGGCATGTCGTTACGTTGTATACAGGCCATTAACATTAGCCACCAAAGAAAAATAGTAACCATTGTCAATCCCTGACGCATCCGGCGATTCTTAACAAGATTTGGCATAATAATCACGGCTATAGTTGCTAATAATTGTAACCACCATAATAATAGTATATTAGGTATGGCTGGCCCAAGCTTGGGACCTGATAACCAGTGGATTTGCAGAATAAATGATATTGTCAACGCTAGCAGCATTGACAGCACTTGTGTGATAATAAACCACCACATAGCAATTTTATAATTCATAAAATAAAGTAAACTAGATACAAGCACCATAGCGGGCACCAAAATCCAATAGTGAGCAAATAAGCCACCAAAATTTATCCAATTTTGTACGCCATGTGGGATTAAATTTTGGATGACCAAAGATGCCCCATTATCAATAACATGCATAAATAACATATCAAATCTGATTTGAATTGCCAAAAATAGAAACAATGCACTAAAGACAAGTATTAGTAATTTTCTTAGTTTATCAGGCTGTATTAACATTCTATTAACTCTCTTGTTTATTTACCACGATAATTGTACCATTATATACAATGTTGTCTTTTAAATTGTTAATTTTTGTTATAATTTAATATTGTCTTTATCTCTGCCTAGTATCATGAAAATATGTGATTTTTAATTATCATGCACTAATTGCGCAATACTAACTATCAGGAGAGCTTCCATCATGGAACCTAAACCAAACTCACGTTTAAATCGTCATCAAAGTCCCAGTCACAAATTGCGTAATAGTATTCTTTTTTTAATGGCAATACTATTAATCGTTGTTAGCTTCTTTATATGGCGAACAATCAGTAGCACAAAAGGTGTTGTTGACAAATCTTATGCTGGCGCTGGTTTAACTAAATCTCGTAATGTCTCTAATGTTATTAAAAGTGGCCGTCCTATTTCAATCTTATTGTATGGTACAGACACTGGTGAACTAGGACGCACATATCGTGGCCGTACGGATTCGATGATGTTGCTCTTGATCAACCCAAAAACAAAACAGACAACCATGGTTTCATTACCTCGTGACGCAATGGTTTCTATTGTCGGATATGAAGATACATTTCCTCAAAAACTTAACGCAGCTTATGCCTATGGCTCAACAGCAACATCAATTAAAACCGTAGAAGCATTTCTAAACATTCCAATTGATTTTTATGCTTTGGTCAACATGGGCGGCTTAGCCAACATGGTAAATCAGGTTGGTGGTATTTCAGTTGATTCACCACTCGATTTCACGTATAGTCAAGAAACTGCCCACGATTATGGTCCTAATCTTTACAGATTCCATAAGAACAGTGACAAATATGAACATTCTGATGATAATGGTAAAACTTGGTCTAAGTCAAAAACAAAGATGAACGGTGACGCTGCGTTAGCTTTCTCTCGCATGCGTTATGATGATCCTGAGGGCGACTATGGCCGTCAAAAACGTCAACGTATCGTCTTAGAAGGTTTAATAAAAAAATCTGCCAATGTCTCAACGTTGTTAAACAAAGAATTTATGTCCACTATTTCAAGCAACGTTCGCACAGATTTAACTTTTGGTGATATGACAACAATGGCTAGCAAGTACATCGATGCTAAAAATGATATTATTACTGAACATATGCAGGGTGTAAGCACAAGTTACCCTGATTCTGAAGGCAATAACGTGTCTTATGAAGTTATCCCTCAAAAAGAAAAACAACGTGCAACTAACTTAATACGTGAAGCTTTGGGCTTAAAATATGAACAAACTGGCCTACCATATGGTGGGGAGATACCTGCTGGATTATCAACAACTGCCACATCTTTACGTCCAGTTGGAGACAACAGTACTGCAACAAGTACTAGTGACAAGTGACACAGGTATACGATTTCGCACAAAATAATAATCATGAATCAATTAAAAAACTAGCATGCAACGGCAATTCAGTTGCGTGCTAGTTTTTTAATTAATTACTATCCAAAATAGTCTATCCCCATTGCATGGCGAACATCTTTCATCGTTTCTTCTGCAATAACATTAGCACGGTTAGAACCCTCTTGTAACATACGCAAAACAGCAGGTATATCTTGCGCATACTCTTGACGACGAACTCTAATTGGTGCCATTTCAGCTTCCATAACTTCAATGAGATACTTTTTAAGTTTCATGTCCCCTAAACCGCCAGCTGTGTACTGATCTTTTAAATCCTGCACATGTTGCTTATCAGTGTCAAAGATGTCTAAATAAGTAAAAACAATATTACCTTCAACATGCCCTGGATCGGAAATGTTAATATGCAGTGGATCTGTATACATAGCTTTCACTTTTTTTGCCATTGTATCCGTATCATCTGAAATATAAATACCATTTCCTAATGATTTAGACATTTTTGCATTGCCGTCAATACCTGGTAAACGTCCCTGACCTTTAGGTGGAAACACACCAACAGGTTCAACCAAAACATCAGAATGGTACGCATGATTAAACGAACGTACTAACTCACGTGTCTGTTCCAGCATTGGTTCTTGATCATCTCCAACCGGCACTTTAGTTGCACGGAAAATAGCAATGTCAGCTGCCTGTGACACAGGATAAGTTAAAAATCCTGCTGGAATGCCTTCCCCAAACCCTTTTTGTGAAATTTCAGATTTTACCGTTGGATTCCGCTGTAATCTAGCAACAGAAACTAAATTCATAAAATACTCTGTCAATTCAAACAAACCTTTAATTTGCGATTGAACAAATATGGTTGTTTTTTTCGGATCGATGCCAACAGCCAAATAATCTAAAGCAACTTCGGTTAACGCTTGATGAATTTTTTCTGGGTTTCGCGCATTATCTGTAAAAGCCTGCGTATCCGCAATCATCACAAATGGATCGAATTGACCTGAATTTTGCATTTGTACACGATTTTTTAATGATCCAATATAATGACCAATATGTAACTTACCTGTTGGGCGGTCACCTGTTAAATAAATTTCTTTAGACATATCAAACTTCCTTTACTTGCAACTTATAAAATATATTATACGATATATCAGAATAACTTCCTAGTTAAAAAAATTAGATTCAGGTTGACTTATGATGTGTAAAAGATTAGAATTATACCATTAATAACCAAAAAGGAGAATTTAATATATGAAATATGCAGTAGTTGGCGCGGGTGCTATGGGGTTGCGATATGGTATATTACTTCAAGAAAATGCAGATGTTCAAGTAGATTTTATTGAACCAACACAGGCTAGCCTTGATAAAATAATTGCTCAAGGTAATAAAGTATGGAAATCGCGTGATCACAAAGAACGCCATGAAATAAAAATTAACATTTTCTCACCAGAATCATATGAAGGTACGCCAGATGTTTGGATATTCTTTATGAAACAAATGCAATTACAAGATACTTTAGATCGTTTAGCAACAAAATTCAAGTCTGGTCAAACCGCCCTAGGAGCAATGAATGGGATGGGTCACATCGAGAAATTACAGAAATATTTTGATGATGACCACATTATTGGTGGCACAGCCATGATTGCTACAATACTAAATGATTTTGGCGACGTTGATTTTATGGGTGATGAGGGAGCTGGTTCGTCTGTCTATGCTAATCTTACTGAGAAACCCTCAGAAACAATGACTGCACTACAAACTGACTTTAAAGCTGCCCATTTAAATCCATCTTATACAGAAAATTTCATGGGGACTTTATTGACTAAAGTTTTCTTCAATGCCGTTGAAAATTCTATTGCCACCATGTTCCAATCACGTATGGGGCAGCTCATGGCTTATGATGGCTTTTTAGAAGGCATTGCACGTCCCCTTATTAATGAAGCTTATGATGCTGCTGAAGCTGCTGGTATTGAATTGATTGAAACACGTGATGATATGGTTGATCAAGTTGATTATGTATCAAATGTATCAAACCCCCTTCACTTTCCTTCCATGTATCAAGATTTTGTTAAGGGTCGGCCCACAGAAGTTGATTATATCAATGGTTGGATTGCTAATCTGGCAGATGAAAATGGGACCCAAGCACCAAACCATCATTTGGTGACAAACTTTGTACATCTTGCTGAATCTATGCGTAAGTTCACACCACCTGTAAATAAACTAGCACCTGATTATACTGGTGCGTAGTAAAAAGAGCATGCCATATTGTGGCATGCTCTTTTTACTGCAATAATGCTAGCGTTTTGACATGTTTTTGACCATTAAAATATTTATCTAACGCCTGTTTATAAAGCATTGAACTGCTAATTTGACTAAACAACGTCAAACTCGCTTGGAATTTTTCAGCATCAACTGCGCCAAATACCAATACCGGATCGTTTGTTTCTAAGGTAAGTGTTATAGTAATAATTTTTTCTAAACGTTTTTTTAATATTGCATCATTCAAATATGCATATGCCTCTTTTTGATCATGAATGCCATAATAAATTGCCCGTTCGCTACGTCCCAAACCACTGAGTTGTGGCACAACAAACCACATCCAATGTGTTTTTTTCTGACCATTTTCAAGTTCAATTACTGCATCTTCATAACTGCTAACACCAACTATTTCACCATTTTGAGCATCTATAAATCTTTGTAACTCACTATTTAGCGTCAATACCTGCACACTATTTGTTTTTTTATACTGGCGATATATACGATAAACTGCTTGACCAGAAAAAGTGAGATGCATATGATCAATTGTTTGCGGTGAAACCCATTTTTTAGCATCTATTTCTGTTTCATCCACGTTATTGTCTTCAGAAAGCCAGTCATTTAGTAGAAAAACATTCGTATACAGTTTAGCAGTGTCACCATTTGGATAACGCGCAACAAAATTGCGACCAGATATTGCCCCCATTAACTTAAGTTTATCAGGATCAGCGTGTATACCAGCTTCTTCCAGCACCTCACGCGCTGCATTTTCTTGCCATGACATCTCAGGTTCAATATACCCACCTGGAAAAGCCCATCCGGCAAAATCACGATTATATATCATCAATAACTCGCCTTTTTTATTTTCAATCACAACATCAGTTGTTGGCATAACGAGTTCAAAATCATGGCCAATAATTTTACGTATTTTAGCAACATAAGAATCTTTATATGGCATATTCTCGATATATTCCTTTCATCATGTTATTATCTTTAATTATATCAATTAAACGATTAAATCGTAAACTTATTCAATACCGTTTCAATATCTTTTATGATTAACGATGTCGTCCCATTCGGCTGGTTGACAAACTCAACTTTAGTTTTATCTTGATAAATAGCCATCGGAATAGAAATTTCAATACCTGAATCTAACTTGAATTTTTGAACACGATATTTTTTCTCATATTTTTGTGTGTTCTCTACAGGTATCTCTTTATCCGCAATTTTTTTTGAAATTTGTTCTCTATATAGTGATTTTGCTGACTCATTATCATAAAAAACCTTTTCAGCAATCATCTCAGTGTTAATGCTACCCGATTCTAGCGCTTCATAAATTGCTGTCTGCGTTGTAGCAAATGCTTCATGCTCTGGCAAATCATCATACTTTTCAGCAACATTTTTGATTGTTCGTTTAATAGTTTGCAAATTTTCTTTAATTGAAACATCCGGTATAATGTCCAAAAACTTCTCTGAAAAGTATGCCACCCGATGGCCATCAATAAGATGCTTTTTTTCAATTAAATGATACTTACTCGTCGTCATATTAATTAAAATAGCTTCATCTACGGTTTGTGTTGCCGCAGGTAAAACAGCTTGATTCAATACCAAGTTATTGACCATTTTTTCCGAAACATACGCAACCGCATGTGCATACCGCGGAGAAAAATTTAATTTTATCATACCAAAAATTGGGCCATCATCAGTCGTTGCCTGAAAACTTAGTAAATCTCCTGCTTGAATATTGTCACTACCTGTCACCACTTCAAATAACTTCATCGCTAATTCCGTGGTCATTTTTGGAAAATCTTTCTCTGCCAATATGGTTTGTAAATAATCATTTCCAGTTATTGTGCCCGTCTTAACATCACCAGCATATATTTTATTAACAAGCTTTTCAATATAATCATGTACCCCTATGTCAGTTACTGGCATTTCACCTTGAGAAGCGATCAAGTTACCAGTGTTTGTGTCAAGAATATGCAAAATGGCATGTTGAATAATCATTAATAGTTTACCCTCTAAATTTAATGTTCTTATTATATCATGTCATCATGCGTCATTTTTATACAAAATCCAAATAAATCATTGCATTAAATGATGTAATTTGTCACTTTTTAAATTATTTACCGTATACTGCGTTAATGGTCTACCCACTTCAAGATACGTTATTTTTACTTGCAGCAAATCATTCTCTACCAAATAATCTAAATATTTTTTAGTTGTTACTCGTGATAAGGCAACGCTTTGTGATAGCATACGATTAGAAAAAGCATCAGAAAGGGTATAAATTGTCGTAATAATTAATTTAAGTGTCGCGTCAGAAATACCTTTTGGTAATCTCATATCCAAGTGTTCTAATCGTGACTCCCCCTGGAAGTACTCATTAATATCTTGTTGTGATAATTTTTCTTTCCCCAAAGCCATATCTTCTAACATCAGAAATTTTTGAATTGCTTGATTAAACCGCTCCATTTGAAATGGCTTAATCAAATAATCTACAACGCCATTGATCATTGCCTGTCTAACAGTTTCCCGGTCATCTGCAGCTGTAATCATAATCGTAGCCACTGAGTTATGCTTTTTTCGTTGTTCAGTTAAAAAGTCTGTTCCCTTACCATCAGGTAAATATACGTCTACCAGTAATAAATCGATTATTACCATATTCATTTTTACCTGAGCATCTTCTATACATCCTACAACTATTATCGGTTCAAATAAAACATCAGATAATCGATTTAAAAATTGACTAATAATATCTGCTACCATAGGATCATCTTCAACTATTAAAACACTATACGACATTTACATAGACCTCCTACTTCTTAGTGGATATTCAATATAAACTTTAGTTCCAATGTTCAATGTTGATTGAATATCAAAAACGCCCTGATGATCCGTAATAATTGCATTAACAGTAGTTAACCCAAACCCTCGTCCATGACCTTTAGTAGAAAAACCAATAGTTAAAATGTTTGAAAATTGATCAGATGCTATACCAGCACCGTTATCCTCAATAGTAATAACAAGCGTCTCTCCCTCATCATCATATCGTAACAATAAATCGATTTTTTTCTGAGCAATATCACTATCAGATAATGCGTCAACTGCATTATCAATAATATTCCCTAATATCTTAATAATATTTGTTACTTCTCTTCTCAAAATATCCAGCTTAGGTAAACAAGACGATTCACCTATATTTAAGATAATTTCATGTTCATGTGCGTAATTTACTTTGCCAATTAAAAAACCGGCAATAACAGGCATTTTAACACGCGCCATAATATACCCTATATTCTGTTGATAATCACTCGTTAATTGTGGTATCAATTTGTTCACTTCATCATATTTTTTTAATTCAATCAGACCTGTAATAGCTTGTAATTTATTCATAAATTCATGTGTCTGCGCTCTTAGTGCCTGTGCGTACTGTTTTGTACCATCTAATTCCGCCACAATTTCTTTAAAATCTGTAATATCACGAAATAATAAAAGTGATCCGACTGCTGGGCTAACCAATTGTGCCACAGAGTATAGATATGCACGTGTTTTAAATAATACACGGTTAGGGTGAGTGTCACTATTTTTTTCTGGCACCACAAAAAATGTTTGAAAAATCTCAACTGGTAAATGATCACCAATATTTCCTATCCCTGGTAATAATTGATCGGCTGCCATATTTTTTGCAATAATAGTTTGTTGATCATCTATCGCCAGTAAGCCCTCCATCATGCTATTTTCAATCGTATTTTTTTCAACTAATTTTTTTGCAATAACATATGGTTCCATATCTAATAGTATTTTTTTTATCCATTTAGCCAAAAAAATTGCCCCTACGATACCAATTAACAACCCTACAGTTAATCCAACAAATATTGGACGCCTTGCCGTTTTTATAGATCGTGCAATAGTATCTTCTGTCAAACCCACACTAACAAGACCAATAATATCATGATTTGCATCATATACAGGATCGAAATAACGATAACCCAATCCCAGCACACCAACTTTAGTCGAAAAATGTGCTTTTCCTTGTAATGTTTGACGTGCATCCTGTGGCGAACTAAATTTTTTGCCAATTTGCTTGTCATTTGGATGAGACAACCGATACAAGTCATCGTTGACTACAACGACAAAATCAATATTAGCTGTGTTTGCCAATCGTTGCGCATATATTTGTACAGAACTTTTGTCGCTTTTAGAAGCATTCAATGACAAACCACGAATAATTATCGGATCTGAAGCGGCTATTTGAGCAGTACTTTTTAACCGTAAATTAATGTTTTCTCGCTCATTTTTTTCAATAACTTGTTGTAATAATATACCTGTTGTTCCTAACGAAATTACCGTTGCCATAACAACAATCCCGATAATTATTACATATAATGGTATATTTTTGATTTGTTTCACACCAAACTCCCCACGTTTATACATCATCTTGAATATATCACAAAAAAGATTCAGACGTTCCTGAATCTTTTGTACACTCATTAGTTATAGTGTTGTGACGACATCATTAGTTGTTGACCCTTTGACTAGCATGTCATTAAAATTTTGATAACTAGTGTTTATCATATCAGTCAATGCTTCTTCAGTATATGATCCAATATGTGGCGTTAATAGCACTTTAGGATATAGATCAATTAATGATGTCACTTCCTTGTCATTTAAAAGATGACTATCATCAAACTGCTGACCAAATATCTCTTTTTCATGCAAAATAACATCAGCACCAAATCCACCAAGTTGACCAGTTTTTATTGCAGTTATAATTGCTAATTGATCTGTTATTTCTGCGCGAGATGTATTAATTAAAATAGCACCTCGTTTCATTTGGTTAATTAACTTAGTATCAAAGAAATGATCATTCTTTCCCGGAAAATGTGGCACATGTAAACTAACCACATCTGACATAGATAATAATTCTTCTTGTGAAACAAATTTCAATATTGATTTAGCAGTATCCGATTCATAAATGTCATATCCTATAATTTTAGCACCCATACCTTTATATAGTTTCGCCTCAGCTAATCCAATACGACCAGTTCCTATGATGCCGACTGTTAAATCATGAATTTCTCGACCAAACAAATCAGGCTCAACTTTAAAATCTGCTACTGCTGCACGTGAAGTTGCAATAGCAGTACGTCTCACAAGTGTAATCCCCAAATTCATTGCCAAATCTGCTACCGCATATGGTGAATATGAAGGAACGCGTGCTACAGTAATTCCTAATGTTTGTGCTGCTTTTAAGTCAATATGATCATAACCAACCGTTCGTGTAAACACGTACTTAATGCCCCAAGCACGTAACTGCCGTAATATTGGTTCAGAACCGTCATTATTGGCACGCAGTAAGACGCCATCAGAACCTTTTGCAGTAATAATATTTGATTTTTTTAAATTATCAGTAACTAAGTTTAATTCATAGTCAAAGATATTTAATTTTTTAAAATAATCAATTTCGTTTTTTCGAACACCATAGGCTGTTATTCTAAACATATTTATCTCCTTTTAACTAATTAAACAATCCAATATGCGCAATAATATTCAGCACAACAATCCAAATTGGTGTCATTACAACAGCGCCCAAGGTTGCCAACAAAGATGTGTTTGATGCAAGTAATGCTTCTCGATCAAAACTAATGGCATAAGAAACTGCGACTGTAGCTGGTGGTGTTGCCATCATAATCACAATAACGGACAGCGCTGTTTGATCAACTGGCAAAATGTGCGTCATTGATAGAATCATAAGTAAAATAATATTAATGATAGGCACCACAACAATTTTAATAAATGTGTAATACCAAGATGTCTTATCTGAAAAAGCCTTTGTAAATGAAATTGATCCTAATGTTGATCCGATTGCCAGCCAAGCTAATGGTGAAGCCAAACCAGATAGATAAGTTAACGGCTTCATTAACCACAATGCTGTTAAATCAATTCTATAAAAAGCAACATTTTGCATTTTACCAGTTAAATCAGTTACCGTAATAGTTGGCATAAAACCTTGCACTAACCACAATATAAGACCAGCAAAGGTTGCGATCACTATAGGATTAAGAAACATTTTTTTAATATTTGCTGTCTCCATTTTTAGTCCGGACATCTTAATATAAGCATATGAATAAAGAAAAATACGATATCCAATGTTAAATATTGAACCATATAGAATTCCTTTAGCTCCCCATACAGCGCCAACGATAGGCAATCCGAAAAAAGTTGTTGATCCAAAAATAGATAATACTTTTAGAGTCATTTGTCTATCACCCTGTGTCTTGTACATTGCAAAAAATGGGTTCATTACAAAAATTAACACAACATACATAACAATTCCCCAGATTAAAACATTAGTACTTTGACTCAGCGTTTTAGGATCAATTGGTTGCATGAAGGATGTAAACGCCAATGCAGGTAATGCAACGCTTAATACAACTTTCGTCAACGTTTTAGCAAACATATCTGTAAAGACTTCTCGCTTCCGCATAGCATAGCCAATTAAAATGATAAATACTGTAGATGTGATGGCGCTCACAATACTAGCATTAGTGAACGTCCTCTCCAATGCATTGAAAAAGTCCATTTTTAAAACCTCCAATAAATTTATTGTACTTTTCAATAACTATAATAACTTCATTATGTGAATTAGTTAACAAAAAGAAAGTAAAGTAACTTATGTAACTTATGTCACTACAACTTTTTAATTTTAACCGTACATGTAATTCCCATTGCCCTTTTTAACGTATTGTTTATTTCTCAAAAAATAACACAAAAAAACTAAACGTCATATACTAACGTTTAGTTTTTTTGTGTTATTTATTTTCTAAGAATGACATTGTATTTATAAATTAATTTGAATTTTGCATGCCAGCAGCAATATTTGCCAAAGAAATGTCTGCTGTACTAGCTACCCATAATTTTGGTGATGCAGATTTAGCCGCTAAACCTATACCTAATGCTGTCTGACCAGCAGCTGTAATGGCTTCTACCCCCGCACTAGCATCCTCCAACCCTATAATTTGACTTGGCTTTAATTTTAAAATGTCGCCGGCTTTAGTAAATATTTCAGGATCAGGTTTACCATGTGATAATGTTGCTGGGTCAACGATTCCAACAAAATCATCAATAATCCCCAATTTTTCAAGAATTTTAGGCGCATTTTTAGAAGCACTTGCAATACTAGCAACGTAGCCACCAGACTTAATTTCTGATAAAAATGCAGTCATGCCTGGTAAAATATCTTTTGGTGTAATACCTTGAATGAGTTCAACATAGTGGGTATTTTTTTGTATCGTAAAAGCTTCTTTTTCTTCATCACTATACTTGTCTTGCTGTCCTGCAGCTGACAAGATCATATTTAAAGAATCCATGCGGCTAATACCTTTTAATTGATTTCCTAATTCATCAGACCAATTAACACCTATTTGCAGAGCTAAATCATGCCATGCCTGCTCATGGAACTTAGCCGTGTCAGTAATGACACCATCTAAATCAAAAGTAAAACCCTTAATGTCTGAAAATTCAACCATTGTAAACTACCTTTCTCTCTTTCTGTGCAATAAGCGCAACTATTTGATCAACTACCATAATACTGATATCGCGATTGCTGGTAATTTTTACCTCTTTAGTTGTTATCTCAATGTCTAATTGCACGCCTTGATAAAATTGCGTGAAACATAATTTCGACCATTGTTTTGGCAAACGTGGATTTAATACAAACATATCATGTAGCATGTCCACACCTGCATAGTCATTTTGAATGACAGCTAATGTTTCACCCATCACGCCCATGTGGACTCCCTCAGCTGTTGTACCACCTTGTATATCATAATAATCTGAACCAATTGCATCAGTTAAAAAATCATAAGCTTGTGCTTCAAGCGTTGTATTACCATGTCGTGCAAGTTCAACATAAATACCCGCAAATACAGGTCGTGATGTTGTTGAACCATGTGTTGTTCGTTTTAAATAATAGGCTGTATTTTTAGCTAACCAATCATCTGGTAATTGATAACCTAATTGCGTAATTAACTCATGTGTATGCGCAGCACCCAGATTATAAATTAACATCAAGAAATCAGCTTGTTTAATAACTTGGTAATCGTCTGGTGCTTTTCCTTCAGATTTTAAAAGTCGATCAATACGATGGATATCACCGTATTTAGCTTGATAAGCAGGAAAATCTAACTGTTTCAACTGGAAAAATCCTTCATATTGTTCAACAATGCCATCACTATTAATTGATAACTTCAAGAGATGTCGGATCATTTCTGCTTTTTCTTGTTCGACATCAGTATAGCCAACCTGTTTTGCCACTTGACTAAAATTGATAGCCGGATTTTGTGATAATTCATGCAAATAGTTCAATAACCACACTAGCATAATATTTGTATAGGCATTATTAAGTAGGCCACCCTTATGCGCTCCAGGAATTTCTTCGTGAAACTCATTTGGTCCCATCACACCAGCAATAATAAATCTATCACCTGTGGATTGTGCCTTGTTAATCCAAAAACGGGCAATTTGCATGAGCATTTCTAACCCATTATCATTCAGATGATCTAATTTGCCTGTCATTTTCTGGTACACCCACATGTTGTAGGCTATCGCCAAAGACACATGCCGTTGCAGACGAGAATTATCGGGAATCCAAGTATTATCAACTGTATTTAAATGAATCAACTGGCTTTGCTCATCCCCATACATGCCTGATTGCCAAGGATACATCGCACCAGTTTCATTTTCAGACAGGGCATTTTTTTCAGCCACTGACAAACGGTTCGTACGATATTTCAAAATTGATCGTGCCACAGTCGGTTCATTTGCTGAATAATAGGGTAAAGCAAATAGTTCATCCCAGAAAATATGACCACGATAACCTTCACCAGTTAATCCACGAGAACCAACAGACACGTCTAAATTCGGATTGGCATGATGATTTCCCATTTGGTTTAAATGAAAGATACCCATTCTGATTAATTTTTGCATGGCATCATCGCCAGTAATTTGAACATCTTTTGTCTGCCATAATTCATCCCAATAATCATGACTGTTTTGTTGAATTTCTGAAAATGTTGTTTGATCAACTGCATTTTGAACGAACACTGTAGGATCTGTTTTCGTTTCCAAATCACTTGCTAGCGCCATCACGCGCGTGATAACCACTGCTTGCCCAGTACGCCCATGAGCAGCATATTGATCAATGATACTGTCACCTGTTATTTGAGTTGTTTTTGATTGCACATTTTCGCCACTTGATTGCGATGCCAAAGCCACTGTCACATGAGTTGTTCGTGTACAAGTTGTCATCGTTGTGTCAGTTATTGATTGAATCACAAATTCTTTCGAATCAAAATCTCGGTAACGCGCAACGTTTTTATTTTCAACGCTACCATCAATTTTGGCCTCAACCGTCAAATCAACATCATAACTAGGTGTGACTTTGAATTTTAAAGCTAAACAATGCCAATTTATAGGATCAACAATTTTGATAGTTTCAATATCAACAAAATGTTCTCGGTTATCATCTACCAAAACACGATAACGATCAATTAATTCCCCTGTTTTAAAATCAAGTCGTCGTGTCAAGTTGGTCATCGTATCATTATTAATCACTAAGGGTTGTCCAGCAATTGACACAGTCATCAGTTGAACATTCGGTAAATTAACTAAATCTTCATTAATGACATCGCGTCCGGCAACCGGTGTTGATGTTTGATTAAAAACACCTGCTACGTATAATCCGGGATAAAAATCATCATCATAAGTATTTGTAACAAGTGCCCCACGCCAACCAAGAAAACCATTTCCAAGGCTTAGTAAGCTTTCACGACCATAATTTTTCACACCATCTACAATATCATCATAAGTTAATGACCAAGTATTTTCTGCCATGTTTCCTCCTTAAATTGTCAACTTATTACTTACCAACAGCATCTTTAAAGGCGTTTTTCTTCTCAACTGTTTTTATTTCACTTGCGTCAGAATCTTTAAATCCGAAGAAGTAAACCATTGCAAACGAAACAATAATTGTTGCGGCCGAAGCAATCCAGAAAATCAACATATTATTACCAGCGCCCACCTGACCTTTTGGTACAGCAAACGATGGGAAACCAATTAACGAACCGGTGAAACCATACATATTTAAGTTAAACAATCCTGCAATAAAGCCACCAACGGCACCACCAATATTGGCCATCCAGAATACACGACCATACTTTAAATTAATACCATACATAGCAGGTTCGGTAATGCCAGCCATTGCTGACAGGAAGCCAGCACCGGCAAGTCCTTTAAGGGAAGGAATTTTCGTTTTTGCCCACACAGCCAGTGCACCAGCACCTTGAGCAATCATTGTAAAGTTCACAATGGCATTCAATGTCGAATGTCCTGTTTGTGCAATTTCATTGGCAATCAACGGTACCACCATCCAATGTAATCCAAATATAACAAGTGCCTGATACAAGCCACCAATAATTAAACCAGACAATGGATAGTTCAAATGTAGTAACCAGTTAATTACTGTAGAAATGCCTTGCGATGTTAACGTGATTGCGGGACCAACAAGAATTAGTACCACAGAAGCCACAACAACTAATGTTAATAATGGCTGGAAAATTGAACGTAATACCAATGGTAACTTCTTTTTAAGCCAGTTTCCAACTGGTCGTGCTAGCCATGCAGCAAATATAATTGGGAAAATTGAATAGGCATAACTCGGAATGTTAATTGGCAATCCGAAAAAACTCGAATTCAAACTAACACCAAATAACGTACCCATAATTTTACCAGGTTGAACAATCGCATTATTGACAACATGCGCATTTGTTAAGTTGATAAATTCTGGTTTAACAAGAAATGCACCAATAACTGCAACAACAAATGGATCACTTTTCAGTTGTTGGGCAGCTGAAAAGCCAACTAGAATTGGTAGAAAATAAAACGGTGCCATCGCCATAGATTGTAGGATCGTAAACGTACTTGAGGATGGATCAATAAAATAGATAGCCGAAAATGATGCTTGATTCGACACTAAACTCAAGAAACCATTTAACATACCACCAGCAGCAAGTAGCCCAATGATTGGCATCATTGAACCAGTAATAGTGCCAATTATCGCCTGAAATGCGTGCACAATTGGATTTTTAGAACCATTACTGCCTTTTGTTTCAGCCACTGCTTGATCTGTTGCATCACTGTCAACTACACTATCGCCTAATTGTGTAATCACTTCATCATAGACATCGGTAACCGCTGGACCAATGACAACTTGATACTGTCCTAATGAATCAGCGTAATTCACACCTGCTATACCATCTAAACTTTCAATGGCCTGATTATCAGCAATGTTGTGATCTTTCAAATAAAAACGCAATCGCGTAATACAGTGAATCACTTTATCCACATTTTGTGCACCACCAACACCAGCAATAATGTCAGCTGCCAGTCCTTCATACTGATTACCAGATCCTTTTACTGAACGACTCATTTTAGCTGTCTCTGTTATTTCTTGTTTAATAGCTACATCAGCAACCACTTCACCAGCTGTCACCGTTTTATAGTCAATAACTTTCAAACTATCTACCCGCTCAGCTGTGTTCGTCACGACCACCATCGTTGTTGTAGATAGATTAGCTGCCGTAATTTGGGCTAAACCAACAGATCCAACTTCATCACCAGCATTTACATGATCACCCTTTTTAATCGTCCATGAAAATGGTTTGCCATCAAGACTGACGGTTTCAAGACCAATGTGTGTCAATATATCTAGGCCATCTGAAGTATGCACACCAAACGCATGTCCTTGTAGGGCAATAACTTCACCACTTACTGGTGCAACAATATCATGACCTGCTGGTATCAGCCCAAATCCCTCACCCATCGTCTTCTTGCTAAAAATTGGATCATCGACTTCTATTAATGGGATGAGTTTGCCGGCAAGCGGCGCCAAAATTTTTGTATTTGTCATTTCTTTTCTCCTATGTGTAACTATTCCTAACATCATTTCAATGGCGTCTAGAAAATTCAACGCTCTTGAAGCGATCACCACGATGACGGGATTCAGTAAATGAGATAATTCTGCCATCATTAAGAAAGGTTTCTGAACGAATCACGACAATTGACATTGGTTCCGTCAATGACATTAACTGCCTGTCTAATGTATTGGCGGTTTCAATTGTAATTGTCTTTTTTGCATAACTAATTACTAAGCCTAACTTTTGCTCAAATAATTCAAATAATGATAGTGACGCCGACAAACTTTTAATTTCTGGGACCACATCTTTTAAAACATAATCCCGGTCAATGATAACAGGTTCATTATCCAAATATCGAATACGTACGATTTCTGTTGCCGGTAAGGGGACTTGCTCACCATAATCAAAAACTAATGGGACATCTTTGTCTGAAATAGCATCCAGTTGTGTTCGCTCATTGAGATTTAGACGTGCCGCTAATTCACGATAACTTTCAACATGCGAAATCGGAAACGAATAACGATTTTGATTAATAACAAATGTCCCACGTCCCTTAATTCGCATGACATATCCTTCATCAACTAACATCGCAACAGCCTTTCGCGACGTCTCGCGAGCAACATGATAGCGATTCATTAGGGCAAAATCACTGGGTAATTTTGCATCTTCCGGATATTTCCCATCATTAATTTTTTTTAGCAATTCATCATGGATGATCTGATATTTATTCATCACAAATTCTCCTCTATCGCTACTTACAAATTAAATATAACATTATTTGTAAGCGCTTACAATAATTAAATTCATATTTTAACCCAAATGTATAGACAAGTTAAGCTGCTGGTACCGTAGCATAGACTTACTAGTCTAGACAAGATTTTTTGGATTTAATCGCTATTAAAGCGCTACTTAAAAATAAAACGAGTTAGCCACTAAAAAACGGCTAGTAATCTCTACTAACCGATCTTTTTGACACAATATTATTTTTGAATAATAGCCGAAATGACAACTTGACCATCAACTAAATCTGCACTAAGTTTTTTCTCGCCAGGATTATCAAGATAAAAGTCAGTGACTTGATCACGAATTTGTTGTTCAATCACCCGACGGAGTGGTCGTGCACCCATCGCTTCGTCATAACCATCTTCAATTAAATGATTCTTGACATCGTCAGAAACCTGCAAAGTTAACTCTTTCTTAGCTAATGTCTGATTCACATCAGCTAGCATTAAATCAACAATTTGCTTAAGATCATCTTTACTCAAAGTTGAAAATTCAATCACGCCGTTAAAACGGTTTAAGAATTCCGGACGGAAGTATGGTGCCAAACGCGACATAAGCTCCCCATCACTTTTATCTGAAAAGCCGGCATTTGAAGTTGCAATAATCACTGTATTTTTGAAGTTAACAACATTACCTTGACCATCAGTGAGCCGACCATCATCCATTACTTGTAGTAATAATGTTAAGATTTGCGGATTTGCCTTTTCAATTTCATCAAGTAAGACAATGGAATAAGGATTACGACGAACTTTTTCTGTCAACGTGTTGCTATTATCATCATACCCAACATAACCAGCAGTAGTACCAATTAACTTTGAAACTGCTGTCAAGTCTGAATACTCTGACATATCTAATCGTACAATGTTATCTTTACTACCAAACATATCTAACGCTAGTTGCTTAGCTAACTCTGTCTTTCCAACACCTGTTGGACCAACAAATAAGAAACTACCAATTGGTCGATTGCCTTCGTCAAATCCCGCACGATTACGACGAATAGCACGTGCAACCATATTGACTGCGTCTTCTTGTCCGATAACTTTACCAGCCAGGCGATCACCAATTGTCTTCAAACGTTCAATATCAGAAGCACCCATTTGTGCGACTGGAATACCTGTCAAACGTTCAACAGACTCTGCCACATCATTAGCAGTTGCAACAACTTTTGTTGCTTCATCTGCCCCAGCAATTTTCTTTTCCAACTCAGCAATTGTATTCTTATGTTTTAATGCTGCCTCAAAATCTTCGTCTGCAACAGCTTTTTCCTGCTTTGCCTTAGTGTCATGCAATTGTTTTTCTAAACTGACTTTGTCTGTTACTGGGTTTTTAGCACTCAAATGAGCTGCTGTCATATCCAACAAATCTATGGCCTTATCGGGCAATGACCGTTGTGGAATATATTGTACCGCGTAATCAACAGCAGCCTTCAACACATCTTCTGGTAAGGAAACATGATGATGCGTTTCATACAATGCAGCAATACCCTTTAAAATTTGCAGTGTATCTTTGGCAGATGGGGCATTAACAGTCACTTCATTAAATCGGCGTGCCAAAGCAGCATTTTTCATAATAGTGTTACGATATTCATCTTGCGTTGTCGCACCAATGACGGAAATTTCACCTCGACTCAAGGCTGGTTTGATAATATCAGCCAAACCTTTGCCACCATCTTCACCACCAGTAGAACCAGCACCTAAAATTTGATGAATTTCATCAAAGAATAAGATCACATTTCCTGCTGACTTAACCTCTTTCATCAAATTTTGAATATTTTCTTCAAAGGCACCACGGAATTGTGTCCCTGCCTCTAAACTTGAGATATCAATCGAATAAATTTCTTTATCTTTGATGGCGGCAGGTACATCCCCTGTCACAATTGCTTGCGCCAGACCTTCAACGACAGCTGTTTTACCAACACCCGCATCGCCAACTAACACTGGATTATTCTTCGTACGACGGCCCAAAATTTCTGCAGTCTCTTGAATTTCCTTGTTACGCCCGATCACTGGATCAAGCAAACCATCACGTGCTTCTTGCGTCAAATTACGGCCCAACTTAGCTAATATACCTTCCGGCTGAGGTTGTCCTTGTGACTGAGCTCCCTGTCGACCAGTACTATCCCCATTAATTATCGCCTGTTGACCCTGTGGCAACTGTCCGCTTTGACGGTATTGTGCAAATTGCTCAGGTGTCACTTCTTGTCCATTGATAAGATAACGCCGGTTTTCAGAATTATAACCGTTCATGTTACCCATCATATTGTTAAAAATATTGTTCATATCTGATCCGAATGGATCATTTAAAAAATTGTCATTAGCCATTTAAAATTCCCCTTTTTATTCATTTATATCAGATGCTTACTAGTAGAAGCTACATCAACGCTCGTCTGAATTAAAATATAATTTCTCAAGATCTCTTAGCACTTCCCACATTGCTTGATGTTGCGCTTTAGCAAGCGCATCAAGGTCTCTCATATTCAAACTAGTTGCATCTGATTGCGTTTTGTTAAATGATTTATGGATTGTTGTATAACCATATCCAGAATCTTTCGCTACTCGATAAATCGTGAGTGAATTATCATCCAAATACGCCTTAATATCAAATCTCATAATCATCACTCCAATTTAAAGTTTGTCCGCGTACACGATCGTGATTGCGGTTAATAAAGTTGTTGCTTCTTATCATTTTTCCACATCTCCTTTACAATTTAATTATAACACATGAGTGATATAACACAAGTGTGTTATAAATAAATTTATCACCTGTTTTATATAAGATTAGCTGTTATACTTGATGGATAGCAAAGTTACCATGGCATTGCAATGCAGAAAGGAAATGTTTTAGCGCTTATTCAATACAAAATGTCTAGCGACAAGCTAAAACATAAACATCATGACAGAAAATTCACCAAAAAAACGTGCCTACGCACAAAAAAACAGTAATTCAAGTGGTAAAAAGCCCTTTTACGGCAAAAAATTTGATCCACGCAAGTCAGGTCAAAGACAAGATACCCATTTCGATGGTGTGGATGTACATGTCGATCAAAACTTCCCACTAACAATCAAACGCCTAGGTATCAATGGTGAAGGAATTGGTTACTTTAAACGTAAAATTGTTTTCGTTCCCGGTGCTTTACCAGATGAAGTGGCTGTTGTTAGAGTCACTGAAGTTGAACCTAAATATATTGCGGCTCGCGTGTTAAAAATTCGTGAAAAATCACCAAACCGTGTTAAACCCATGGATGAATTTGCTACTGAAGTTGGTGGCTTTGAACTCGAGCACATGACTTATCCCGCACAATTAGCATTTAAAAAAGACGTCCTTGTACAGTCATTAGAAAAATTTCAACCACGCGGTTGGTCCGATTATGATTTGCGCGACACAATTGGCATGGAAAACCCATACGAATACCGTAACAAAGCACAATTTCCAGTTCGTAAAATAGGTAAAAAGCTCAGTATCGGTATGTACAAACGTGGTAGTCACGATCTTGTCGATTTGCCTGTTGTCCATACACAAGACCCTATTACAATGAAAGTTTTACGAACGATTCGTGAATTACTTGATAAGCTGTCAGTTTCAATCTACAATGAAGATAAAAATCATGGCACAGTTAAAACCATTGTCGTTCGTGTATCACATACAACTGGTGAAGTACAATTAACTTTTGTGACCAATACCGATGGGTTCCCTGGAGATACAGCGTTGATTACGGCTATTAATCAAGCCTTACCAGAAGTTACAGGTATTTTCCAAAATTTCAATCCTGGTCGCACAAGTCTTGTCTGGGGTGATGAAACAATCAAATTATGGGGTAAAGACTACATTGAAGAAACAGTTATGGGAAAAACTTTCCAACTCTCTCCTCGCGCCTTCATGCAACTCAATTATACACAAATGGCAGTAGTTTATAAGGAAGCACTATTAGCGCTTGACTTAACACACGCTGATAAACTAGTCGATGCCTATGCTGGTGTTGGTACAATTGGTTTAAGTTTAGCTGATAAAGTTGGCGAAGTTCGCGGTATGGAAATTATCCCTGAAGCAGTTGATGATGCTAACATTAATGCCAAAATAAACCACATTGAAAACGCTCAGTACGAAGTAGGAACAGCAGAAGAGCTATTTCCAAAATGGCAGTCAGAAGGCTGGTTAGCAGACGCATTGGTCGTCGACCCACCACGAACTGGACTAGATACTGCTTTACGTCGTGAAATTTTGCGTACAAAACCTGAAAAATTCGTTTACATCTCATGTAACGCATCAACATTGGCTCGTGATTTAGTTGATTTAACAAAAGCCTATAAAGTCGATTACATTCAAAGCATTGATATGTTCCCACAAACTGCACGTTGGGAAGGCGTTGTGAAATTAACACGCCGAGATTAATAAAAAAACAGGTAGCAATAGTATAAACTATTGCTACCTATTTTATTTGCTTTCATCAAGTTTTTTTAATTTTTTGGCTATAATAACATTCCACAGCCAAAAGACCATTAACAAAACAATGATAATGCCAACAACGATATACCGTCCATTTTGTGTAGCCATCAAGAAATGGCCTATTTTTGGTAAACGTGTCATAATACCTAATACCCCAGCACCACATAAGTATATGACAAACGGCCAACCGAAAGTCTTATCTTTTTGACGTATAAAGAAAAATGCACCAATCAGTAAACCAAGTATAATCACAATAATACCAAACCAACCATCCAGCTGAAAGCGAACTGGTGTTTTTACAAGAATTTCAATTAAGGTCACAGGTGCTATACCAATACTTACCGCTACGAAAGCAGCCAAAAATTTTAAAATTTTGTTTTGTATCATGATATTCACATTATAAATTGTTCGACCAATGTATTTAAACAAAATTAATACGATACCAAATAGATACAAACCAGATAACCCTAGGGCACCAATATCAACAGGTTTGCCAGCCGTCATCAAATCTGGCAAAAAGCTAACGCCCATATAGCCCATCACAGCATATAAACCTGTCTTAATGACTTCCAAGGGACTGCGTGGCATTTCAGCCAGTAATTCATCAGCAATCGTTTTTGGATTTTTTCCAAAATACGTTTCTGCTGTGATGCCATCATTTTGTGCTTCTAAAATATCTTGTAATATCATTAATAAATGTGTTTCTATTTTATTTTCATCTCGAGAAAATCCCTCTATTCTGAGATACAATAATAAATTTTCATAAAATATTTTATTCTCGTCGTTCAAATTTTTTCGTAACTCATTATTCATTTCAATCATTTCTTTTGTTTTCATCATTTGTTCCTTCATCTATTAGTTGATTCACTGCACTTTCTAAAAATTGCCACTCTTTAATAAATTGCTGCTTAGCTACTATGCCATCTGACGTAATAAAATAATATTTTCGATCTGGTCCTGCCGCAGATGGTTGAATTTTCCCTTCAACCAAACCACGCTTTTCCATCATAGTCAGTAACGGATAAATCGTTCCTTTAGGAATATCATCTAAACCATATTGATTAATCTGTTTACTAATACCATAACCATAATCTGGTTTCTTAACCAAAATCATGAGCATCACACCTTGTAAAATACCCTTGAGCATCTGACTTGAAATGTTTGGTTTCATATTCTTTCCCTTCTACTAGTCTATTAAACATACTAGTAGTATAAATGATAACAACTAGTTTGTAAAGCCAATTAGTTAAGTTATTAAGGCACAACAAAAAAGCAGTGATATACTTTCATATCACTGCTTTGCTATAATGCCGACTAGCGGATTCGAACCGTTGACCCCCTCATTACTAGTGAGATGCTCTACCAACTGAGCTAAGTCGGCAACTCCAAGTACTCAAGTATGCCTAAATCATACTAGATACCCCAGAGAATACTAATTCTCTTATACGGGTGACAGGAATCGAACCTGCACGCCTTGCGGCACTGGAACCTAAATCCAGCGCGTCTGCCAGTTCCGCCACACCCGCATTGTTGATTACGCAACTATATTAGTTTACTTGAAAAACGCTCATACGTCAACACCTAATTTCATATTACTTTTGAATTGACATAATACATTAAACACCATAGCTTTACACATCAACGTTTGTTGCGTGCTCAATTTATATTTTTTACAATATTATACACGCTCACAGGAATACTAATTAATCATTTCAAGAAAATTTTTATTAAATAAAAAAATAAAACTCATTATTCTCGCAATATATCTTGACTTTTTGTCAACGCAAAAAGCTCCAGTACAAAAGAAATAATCACTCGTAGAACCGCGTATACGGGTACGATCACGATCATACCAACAATACCCCATAAGTTACCAGCTACCATTAATAGTAGCATAATGGTCAACGGATGAATCGCTAATGATTTACCAATAACATTAGGATAAATAAAATTTCCATCAAGTTGTTGCACAACTGTCATTACTATAAAGACAAAAATCATCTGTTTCCAAGATTGCGTACTGGCGACAATTAAAGCTGGTATTACACCAATCCAAGGGCCAATATATGGGACAATATTTGTTATACCAGCCACAACAGCAAGTAACCAAGCATAAGGTTGTCCAATAATCAAATAACCAATAGCCATTGTGACACCAACAAACAACATTTCAATGGCCTGTCCCGAAATATACTTTTCTATGGTGTTATCCATTTTTGTAGTTAATTCAGAAATTTTCTGCGCGTGCCGATCTGGAAAAGCTTTTTTGATGGCAGGTACCAAACGATCACCATCACTTAACATGTAAAATAACACAACTGGAATGGTAACAAGATTAATCGTAACAGATGTGACTGTAGAGACAACCGTTCCCAAAGTTCCTGCTGTAATGTTTAAAAATGATGCGGCATACTGACCCACAGCAGACCTAATTTGGTCCGCATTAACAGATAAATGTAAATTTTCAAACCAGCGACTATTGATAGTTTCTGTTGCAAATCGTTGCATATCTTGTGCGAAACTTGGCATTGCGGTGATCAAATTCGTTATTTCACGAATCAAAGTTGGCACAAGAACAATTAACGCTGTAGCAATAACAGCCAAAAATAAAACAAAAGTGATAATGACCGCAAATTGGTGAGGTATTGATTTCCCAAAAATTTTTATTTTTGTTACCAATTTTAAAATGGGTTTTAATACATAATAAAGAAAACCTGCCACAAGTAGTGGCACAAACACTGTTGAAATAAAAACTGAAATAGGTCGCATCAAAAAATCAAACCCAGATACAATTAGAATTAATACAGCTCCTGCCAGTAACTCTAGTGTCCAAAAAAATAGTTTTTTTAATTTCATATTAGGAAACATTATTTTAAATCCTCCAGTGCTTTAAGTAGTTTATGTTGTACAGTAGGCAAAGATAGTGTTTGCCAATCATTTGGTGATAGATATTTTTGATTTGGCATGTGATCAACCTTTTGTTTCACCAACCATATTTCCCAACGACGATGTGTAAATACATGAATAATTGGTTTAATATTGAGTTGTTGCCCTTCAATATCATCAATACTATTAATTGGCATTAATGGGAACGTCCAAAAACCAGCAAGTAAACCAGTGTCTGGTCTTTGTTCAAATAATAATTGACCATTTTTTTCAGAAATAATTGCAATATATTGCTGTTTTATTGGTTTCTGTTTTTTAGTTTTAACAGGAAAGTTAGCCTCCACATTGTCACGAAAAGCCGCATTAAACGATCGAACTGGTGAGTGGGAACTATCTGGATTTTTAGCAGTCATATAACTTGATCCAAGATCCATAATCGCTTGATTAAAATCTCCAGGATGTACCGGGTCAACAATCGGTAAAATAGCATCATAAAAAATATGACGTGATTTTGTATTCGCAATATCAGCATCAATTTTAAGTAATCGACTAAATACGCGATAAGCATTACCATCAACAGCTGGCACGACCTCATCAAAACTAATAGATGCAATAGCCGCTGACGTATAAGGACCCACACCCGGTAGTTCCTGCAAATCATCTGAACTCTCAGGCCAATGGCCATGTAACTCTTCTACAATGAACTTGGCTGCTTTTTGCAAATTACGCGCGCGCGAATAATACCCGAGTCCCTCCCATAGTTTTAACACTTGCGCTTCGGGTGCGTAGGCTAAATCCTGGACGGTTGGCAAATCAGACATAAATCGCTCATAGTATGGTAAAACCGTATCCACTTGTGTTTGCTGCAACATAATTTCAGATACAAGCACGCGATAAGGTTCATGATTGACACGCCAGGGTAAATTTGCACGCCCCTCTTGATTGTACCAATCAAGTAATGTACGACGAAAATCTTTAATTGTTTGTTCAGACCATATTTCCATATATCTATTGTACCTTAATTTTATGATATTTTAGAAACACTTATTTGTTTAAAAGATTGATTTTTAAACCCATCTAACGTATAATAAGATCTTGTATGTAAAAACATTTGAAAAAGGAGTACCCATCATGGCATTAAAGAAGCCGCTTAATTCATTCGCCCGTGCTCGCAAGGTCGGACACAACTCAGCTAAGAAACAACGCCAAACTGCTATTGCAAAATTGCAACAATGGGCAAAAGGTAAGTCAGAAGAATTGCCTGTAACAAAGTAATTTAATTTGACATAACAAAAACCAGTATTTTTACTGGTTTTTTGTTTACATCTTTATCATTATATTATCATTAAACACATGTTATAATTATTTAAAAAGAAAGGTTGGGTAGCACTTGAATATATCAAAAAAGCAAAAATCAGTTCTTATCATCCTTGTCATCGGCACATTTCTAGGTTTTTTAAATCAAACACTAATGAATGTTGCCTTACCTAATATTATGCATGAATTTAATATTGGTCCAGGATTAGGACAATGGATCACAAACGGTTACATGTTAGTTAACGGTGTCATGGTTCCTCTGACTGCATTCTTAATTCAACGTCTAACCACACGTAGACTTTATCTTACGGCTGTTGGCTTATTCGCAATTGGTACACTTATAGCCGGATTCGCGCCAAATTTCACCGTTTTAATTACTGGAAGAATGATTCAAGCGATGGGTGCTGGCGTTTTTGGCCCACTAATGAACGTCATTGTAATGAATCTCTTTGCACCTGATAAACGTGGTGGCGCAATGGGGTTAATTGGCTTAGCGCTAAACTTTGCCCCTACACTTGGCCCAACATTATCCGGTTTTATTGTGACAAACCTATCTTGGCGATTTCTATTTTTCATCGTAGCACCCTTAATTATTGCCGACTTTATACTTGCTTACTTCTTATTACAAAATATTGGCGAACAAAAGATGCTTAAATTTGACTTTATTGGGGTCGTATTGTCGAGTATTGGCCTTGGTTCGTTACTTTATGGTTTCTCAAATGCTGGCGCAACACCATGGTCTGAATTTACCGTCTGGGGCTTTATTGTTATTGGATTAATTGTGACTGCTTTATTTATTTGGCGACAGTTTTCAACAAAAACACCATTACTTAACATGGCGGTTTTAAAACAACGTGAGTTTGTCATCGCCATGTTAATTAACATTGTCCTAATGATTGCTATGTATGGTGGCGCTCTTATGTTACCACTTTATATGCAGACCATTCGTGGCGCGTCAGCGTTTATATCAGGGCTTGTACTATTTCCTGGTGCCTTAGTTACTGCGTTTTTATCGCCATGGAGTGGTCGTTTATATGACCAATATGGCGTCAAATATCTCACATTAATCGGTATCTTAATTACAGCCGCTGGCACAATTGTTTTGGCCTCACTGACACTAACCACCCCATTATGGTTTGCAGTTATTGGTCAATTTATCCGTCAACTTGGCTTAGTCTTAGTGCTCATGCCTATTCAGACTGAAGCATTTAATGCCTTACCTTTGGCACTAATGCCTGATGGATCGGCAATGTTCACGACAGTCCGTCAAATTGCAGCATCATTTGGTACAGCAGCACTAGTTACTATCATGACAAGATCATCTCTTAGCTATGGTAAAACACATGCCAGCACACTCGATGTACTTATTCAGTTGCATGGTATAAAAATAACATTCCTAACCGCTGCAGCATTAATGCTTGTTGGTGCTGCACTCACCCTACTCTTTAAAAACAAGGCACCAAGAGACTTTATATAAAAAACAGCTCTCATTGCATGCATTAAACTCAAGAAAAGCGATGGTAGTAAATTAGATATATCTAATTTACTACCATCGCTTTTCTATATTTAATTTAAATATCTGCTGCAGCCCAATGATTAATTGGCCCAAACTGATGCCCAACAGCAATTTCATGTTCAATGGCTGCTGTTGTCACATCATGCCCTATTTTAATAGCTGTTGCTACATCTGTGCCTTTAGCTATTTCTGCAGCAATTGTAGCACTCAAGGTGTCACCTGTCCCATTAATATGTGTTGTATCAAAATAGCTATGACGTAACCAAAAATCGCTACCATTTGCTAATAATACATAATCGGCAACCTCAGATTGATTTTCTTGATTATGCCAACCTTTAATGACGACATTTTTCACGCCAAATTTTTGAATATCACGTGCGGCTTCACGTTGCTCAGCCTCTGAATTAATAGTTCGTCCGGTAAGTAATTGTGCTTCAAAAAAATTAGGTGTAGCCACTTCAGCCAATGGTAATAGCTGGGTTTTCAATGCCTGAAAAGCACTATCAGCTAAAAGCTGCGCACCATGTTTCGTTGTGATCACAGGATCAACAACCAATGGCCCAAAATTATAAGTTTTATAGGCAGTAACAACTGTTGCAATTAAATTCGCATCTGAAAGCATACCTGTTTTACTTGCTCGTATTTGAAAATCATCAGCTAAAACTTCAAATTGTTTTTCAATAAAAGGCAACGGTAATGTTTCAGCAGCATGAATGCCAAATGAATTGCCTGCCACTGCAGCAACCAACACGCTCATGCCATATGTTTTTCGAATAAAAAATGTATGTAAATCAGCTTGCATACCCGCCGATCCATCTGAATCAGACCCAGCAATCGTCAAAACTTGTGGAAATTCATTCATGTCAACACACCCTTTATAGATAATTATGATTTACTATATTATATGTCAACTATTGTTTATTTGCTATATTATTCGCGCTTTATTTATCACATTAATCGCAAATTTTTATTTGTGATAAGGTGATCCCTGTTGAATCATAAAAGCACGGTAAATTTGTTCGATCAAAACAAGCCGCATAAGTTGATGAGGCAAGGTTAGCAAACCAAAACTCATTTTCATATTAGCGCGTTGTTTAATTAATGGATCAATCCCTAATGAACCACCAATAACAAAAGTGATGTCCGAATATCCAGAAACTGTTACATCAGCAAGTTTTTTAGAAAACGCTTCTGAAGCTAATTGCTTGCCTTCAATTGCTAATACAATAACAAAATCACGTGGCCCAATTTTTTCAGCAATGCGCCCCCCTTCTTTGGCTATAATTTGATTATTTTGTGCAATACTAGCCTTTTCAGGTGTTTTTTCATCAATTAATTCAATGATTTCCATTTTAGCAAAACGTGATAACCGCTTTGTATATTCTGCAATGCCATCCTTAAGATATTTTTCTTTTAATTTACCAACTGTGATCAATTTAATGTTCATATTATCCTCTATTTTTAAACTTTCTTAACATTATGATGTATCATGCAAACATTTGTATTTAAAAGTTTTCCACAATTATCCACACGAACAAGCAACCAATAAAAGTATCATATCCTTATTATATCAACCATTAAAATGTTCGTATGGTTTTTTATCCACAATTTTAAACGATATTAACATAAATTGTGGATAACTTTTGCAACGCCGTTTGAGGCTATTTATGTCAGAAATGTCTATCTCATTATGACTTATCCACAGTTTTCCACTTTTTTATCCACAACTGTGGATAAGCACATATGTTCCCTTGACAATTCATGTTATTTTAAATATAAACGTTAGTATTTCACTTAATTCGAACATTATCAATGTGTTTTGTCGTCATTTTTATAACTAAATACGTACAATAGCGTAATTATCGACTTTTCATTAAAAAAATATCGATTTTTTCAGTTAAATAGTACTATTTAATAGTTTTTTATATTTTTAATCTATTTGTCCACAATATAATTCCCTTTATCCACATTTCATTGACTCTTGTAAAATTTTATCAACATTTTCAGTTAGTTTTCAACATTTTATGAAAACGCTTATTTCTATACTTTTGTCAACAAATGGTAAAGAAAAAGCTAACACCAGGCGTTAGCTTTCTAATTTTTGCGTTAACTTTACTTTAACCGTTTTCTTATCTTCTTGATGATAATAAGTAATTGTCACAGTATCATTTAAATTATGTTTATACAATTCTTCACGCAAATCTGCTTGACCTGTCACTTCTTTGCCATCAATTGCAGTGATCACATCATATTTTTTCAAACCAGCTTTATCTGCCGGCCCATTTTGAGTTGTGCTCATCACAACAACCCCACCATTAACAGACGTTGGAATTTTCAAGAGCGTCTTTTGATCATCGACTGTAACTGCAGATAGTTCGACAAGGCCAATACCAATGGCAGGACGTGTTATTTTGCCGTCTCTAACAAGTTTATTCACAACATCAACGACTTGATCAGAAGGAATTGCAAAGCCCATTCCCTCAACACTGGTACCAGATGCTGACGATGAAAGCTTCATCGAATTAATACCGACTACCTGCCCTTGGAAGTTAACTAAGGGTCCCCCTGAGTTACCTGGATTAATTGCCGCATCTGTTTGAATGACTGTCGAACCGCCATAATTTTGGCCATTCTCAGAGGTGGATGCTACTAATCGTTTCTTAGCGGATATAATGCCTTCAGTCACTGAAGAAGCATACTCAGATCCTAATGGTGATCCAATTGCCAATACCTTTTGACCAACTTGGATTTTACTAGAATCGCCAAAATCTGCTGTCGTTGTCACAACACTAGGATCTATTTTCAGTACAGCTAAATCAGTCATAGCATCCTTACCTACCAGTGTTGCCGTCACCTTTTTTCCATCGTGCAGCATAACCTGAATCTGGGCCGCACCATGAATAACATGGTTATTTGTTACCACATAAGCAGCATCCCCAGCTTTTTTATAGATAACACCTGATCCTTCAGATGATTCTTGATAACTATTAATACCTGATTTTGAAAAATTCAATACCGAAACAACGGCATCTGAAATTTTACCGTAAGCTGATGTTGCGGTTGCATTTTGAGATATGGTCGTTGTTTTTGTAGCTTTGGTATTAACTTTTTGCGTCGTAGCTTGTAGATTTTCAACGCCACGCTGCCCATATAAAATTGCACCACCACCAATAATACCAGCGATTGCACCTGTTAATATAATTTTTGTTACAGATTGTTGCGCCATTTTAGCCACCCATTAATTGAATTATGTTTATTCTACATGTTAAAAATTAATACTAGATTAAATTATTCCGATAAATTATCACCAGTAAAGGCATTAATTTTCAAAACGTATTTTTCATTACCACTATATGCTTCAAATGCCCATACTGGTAAAAAAATATCGTATCCATTAACCGTCAAGGTTCTATCATAAGACAGATAACCTTTAGACAAACTATCACCACTATCAATCTCATTGTACCGATATAATGAAATAATAGCCTCTTCTTCTGTGATTGTTGCACGATCATCCCGAAGTCGTTCAATGTTAACTAATTGTCGTTTGGTAAAGCCTACAGGTTTACCGCTTTTATTGTACTGAAAAGTCATAATGCCACTGTCAGCAATAACCGGTAGTCCCTCAACACGTTGTGAATAAACACGATCGCGGTTCGTTTTATTCGCCGTCAATACTGGATTAAATTGATAACCAGCACTGTATGTGGACAGAACTGATTCGTCTGAACCCGTGCCATTTTTTTTGAATAAATCTCGCTTAAATTTGGCAAACACGGTGTTTGTTTTTGCCCCAGTAGAAACATCTAGGCCAGCAGGCAAAGACATCTCACGTCTGTCACCATATTGCGCAGCAACATAGCTACTGTAATGCAGAGAAGTGCCAAATTTAGGTAATTTAATTTTTTGCTTTTTCATTTCTGAAATGATATCTGTATTAGCATCTGTTACACGTTCTTGTGATACCTCTCCAGAACGCCACCAATTGAGCAAAAATATATCTAACAAAAAAAACAAAATTAACATTAATATTTTAATTCGTTTAAATTGCATATCTTACTCCTTGATTTTATCAATAATCCTAGTTTAACGTGTTTTTAAAAACGATGACACACTTTGCCAGCCACTGGCTGTTTCAATCATCCACGTTGGTTCCATATTTACAGCCGCTTGACTACCTTGATCAAGCAACCACTGATATCCCGGAGCAATGAAATTGTAGTCTTTCTCCTGTACGCCAGCATCAGACAACTGCTTAATAATCTCTCTTGTTGATGGCAGAACCACATCAGGTTGATTATTTGGTACAGGTACGCCAATTTCATTAAGGGAGTACGTACTAGTCAAATTTCCGTGTTTATCCATTGTCATATGAATAGCGCCAATTTCAGACTGAAAATAAACTGGAAAGCCTTCAACATATGTTCGAAAAGTAATTTTTTGACCATTTTGCTGACTTTCATAAAAGCGTGTGTCAGTAAAGTCTGACTGCAATAAATTAATTTGAGAGAGTCCTGTATTTAAACGATCCACATAAAATTCAGGTAATTTATTTTTTTTATTATGATCTTCAAATGTCACTGTTGCCCAGTTTGGATCATAAACTATTGTTTGATTATTGAGTTTGTTTGAGTAAACTGTTTTATCACCGTCCTGTGTGACATTAAGTTGATTAATTGTTCCTAGAAGAGCAGAAACATACGTTTTAGGATCACGATTATTAACTAAGTAAGAATATACTGGCAATTTAATTTTTTGAAGATAATTAAGTCCTACACGATTATGATAATTTTGAAAATTAATATTCAGACTTTTAGGTAACTGTTGTGCTAGTTGCCAAGCATCATGATGATTTAATTTGTTAACTTTTACAGTTGTTATTTGATTTGTTTTAGTATTCACAAAATAACCATTATTTGAACGATCTAATGCCAATACAAAATAGTCAAAATTAAGATTTTTTCGAGTTGAAACACGCTGATCGTAACGTATATTAAAGTAGGAAATTGGTACGACATCGGAATAATGAAAAATTTGCGCTTTTTTTGTCGCTAAAACTTTTTTTATTCCAGCAATATTAACAGTTTTTGTCTGAGCGTCTGTTAATTGCGCGTCTGTCAACGCATGACGCATTTTTTTTAATTTAGCATCAGTTGCATTCATAACCAACTGTTGCGAGCCATCAGTTTGGTTAACAATATATTGCGTCGGACGAAATATTTCAAGCAGTTGTTTTTCTGGTTGTTGCGCCGTTGACTGGTCAGGTGCTTCATTTTTACCAAATGAACTGAAAATAAATGCTGTTAAAACAACCGAGATAACTAGCGATAGAACGAGTAACCCATTCAATAACACGTTTTGTAAAAACTTTTGTTTATTCCGCATCCCAATCGCCCTCCTCAATGACATCATCATCTACATAGGCAAGTGAAATATAAAAAGTTGAGCCCCTATTTTCAACAGAGTCGACCCAAATACGACCATTAAAGCGTTCGACAACTTCTTTAGAAATTGCTAATCCTAAGCCCGTACCACCTTGTGCACGTGACCGTGATTTATCCACACGGAAGAAACGATTAAATATACTATCTAAATCTTTACGTGGAATACCTAATCCTTGGTCGGAAATGCTTAAAATAGCCCGTGTTTTAGTTTTTATTAAACGTGCTGTAATTGTGCCACCATCAGGTGAATACTTGACAGCATTATTCATAATATTATCAAGAACCTGCGTAAACTTATCTGGGTCGACTTCGACCCACACATCCTCATTTGTAAATTCGCGTTGTATATTATAATTTTTATTTGGCGTATCAGTATTTTTAGCATCACTTTCAATAATCATGTCAAAGCGGTTTAACACAAAATTAAACAAACTATTCAAATTAACGACTTCAAGTCTGACATCCATCGTTCCTTGATCCAGCCTTGATAAGGCTAACAAGTCATTAATCATACGAATCATACGCTGAGTTTCATCTTGCACAACACCCAAAAAATTTTGCGCCATTTCAGGATCGTCAATTGCGCCCTCTGCTAAAGCATCGACATACGATCGCACTGAAGTTAATGGTGTTCTTAATTCATGTGATACATTTGACACAAACATGCGCCGTTCAGAATCAATGCGTTGCTGTTCAGTAATATTATGTAAGACCACTACCAAACCAGAAATAAATCCTGATTGTCGCTTAATTAGCGATACATAAGCTTGCAATAAAATATCAGTACTATCATCTGATAAATCAACTCGAAAATCATCAAGATTTTCTAACATATCACGTAATGTTCGTTTGCCTTGTAAACGTAACAAATCAATCACATTTTGGCCAATAGCTGCTTCACGATCAACACCAACAAAGTTTGCTGCCGCTTGATTGATAATGGTAATTTCACCACGACGATTAGCCGCTAAAACACCATCGGCCATATGAGTCAAAACAGAATCTAATCGGTTTCGCTCAGCGTTGACTGTTTCTGTTGATTCTTCAACACGTGTTGATAATTCGTTTACCGATTGTGCTAAGTGTCCTAATTCATCAGAGCCATAGATATGATTAACCATTGAATAATCGCCACCAGCAATTTTAGTCGTTTGTTCATCAATTTGGGCAATTGGCCGTGTTAATGTACGCGCAAGAAATAATGCTAATGCGATACTGACAAATAAAGCTACTAAGCTAGCAATGACAAATAGGCGCATCACACTGTTAACGTTGCGATATACAGGTAACAAGCTAGCTTTAACAACAACGACGCCAATTATATCTCGCACACGCCCTGTTGTGACGCCAAGAGTTGTCGTCATGAGTTCTTTTCGCTCACCACCTTCACTGATTGTGCGTGATGTTAAAAAAGATTGTTCTCCCGCAACAGCTCTTTGGGCATTCAAATCAGTTGTTTTTTGACCGATTGTTTGTTGTCCAGAAACTGATAAAGTACCACGAATTGTACCTGTTTTATCGATTACCTGTGCTTCTTGAAGGTTAGTGTTATTTAACCCAATTAACACATCTTGAATTGCATGGTTCCCAGCATCAACGTCCCTATTTCTCAATGCAGTCGTAATTTGATCTGTCACATATTTTGGTAAGGTCATTTGTTGTTGAAAAGTCGCTAAATTTTGTTGTTCTATTTGACGTACAAAAAACGCACCCAACAGTTCGAGTGCGATAATCATTAACAACACAAAAACAAGTGTGATGCGAAAACGTATAGATTTAAAAAAGTTAGTCTTAATGTTCATAATTGCTGACGCCTAGCGTCTGTCTCCTTGGCGTATAACAGAGAAAGTATCTTTGTTGTACTAATAAGTAAAAAATGTTTGCTTTACCGGTAATGAAGACATTTACTTACTCTGCGTCAGGACGCAAATAATATCCTACCCCACGACGCGTTGCCAACCAATTAGGATGACTTGGATTATCTTCAATTTTTTCACGCAAGCGACGCACAGTAACATCTACCGTTCGGACATCTCCAAAATAGTCATAGCCCCAAACTTGTTGCAACAAATGTTCACGTGTCATCACTTGACTAATGTGTTGTGCTAAATAATAAAGCAGTTCGAATTCTCGATGTGTTAATTCAATATCTTGTCCAGCCTTTGACACCATATATGCTTGCGGATGTATTGTCAAATCGCCTAGCTCGATGTCGTCGGTATTCACAACAGACTCATCAATATGTTGTGCAACCGCTTTACGGCTACGTAAATTAGCTTTGACACGTGCAACTAATTCACGATTTGAGAATGGTTTTGTGACATAGTCGTCAGCACCCATTTCTAAACCTAGTACTTTGTCAATTTCAGAATCTTTAGCTGTTACCATAATAACAGGTGTTTCTGATTTTGAACGAATTTGGCGCAACACTTCAACACCATCAATCTCAGGCAACATTTGGTCAAGCAAAACAAGGTCAGGCTTTTCTTCATTGAACACTGTCAACGCTTCCTGACCATCAGCTGCTGTTACCACTTCGTATCCTTCTTTGGTTAAATTAAATTTAATGATATCTGAGATTGGTTTCTCATCATCCACAACCAAAATTTTACTCATGGACGTTCTCCTCATATGTTTCTACTAGTTTGTCTATCTCTAAGTATATCATTTTTTTACCATTCTGTAATATTTAACACAAAAAAACTGAATTTAATCAGTTTTATATGAAACCTTATTAACTTACTAACACATTCATGATTAATGTGATCGACGATGAAAACGATTTTTAAATAATGATGAAATTGCTTCATTATTATTCACGCGACGAATCGCTTCGCCAATCAACTCACCAACGGATACAATCTCTAATTTGTCAAACTTTTTCTCATCTGGCAAATCAATAGAATCAGTTAAAATAACTTTTGTGAAAACAGAATTTTGTAGACGCTCAATAGCTGGCCCAGAAAAGACGGCATGTGAAGCAACGACATAAACTTCTTTAGCACCATGTGCCATAATTAATTGTGCCCCTTGCGTAATTGTACCGGCTGTATCAATCATGTCATCAATCATAATTGCTGTTTTACCCTGTACATCACCAACAATACTACCAATTTCAGCTACATTGGGCTTTGGACGGCGCTTATCAATAACAGCAACTGGAGATTCCAACGCTAGCATATTGTTCAGATTACGTGCACGCGTCATACCACCATGATCAGGAGAAACAATTACAGCATTTTGTTTATCAGCAATACCTGATTCAATTAAATAATCAGCTAACAACGGCGCTGCCTGCAAATGATCCATTGGAATATCAAAGAATCCTTGTATTTGTGCAGCATGTAAATCTAAAGCTAAGACTCGCGTTGTCCCTGCACGTTCTAACATATTCGCTACAAGCTTTGCAGTAATTGGCTCGCGTGAACGCGCCTTGCGATCTTGACGCGCATAACCGTAATATGGCAACACAACATTAATTTGATTAGCAGACGCACGACGTAAAGCATCAATCATAATCAACAGTTCCATCAGATTATCATTAACTGGCGCAGAAGTCGATTGAATAACGAAAACATTATCACCACGAATGCTTTCTTCAATGTTAATCTGTACTTCACCATCCGCAAATCGCTTCACAGATATCTCACTCAATGGTACGCCAACTGATTCAGCAATTTTTTTTGCAAGTGGCTCATTTGAGCTTAAAGAAAAAAGTTTCAATTTAGGTTCTGGCATGTCTGGCTCCAAGCATTTTATGTTCATCCAAGTTCATTTTAAAAGCATTCATATTTTTTTGAAATTTCAAATAACCAATAAGCACTTAAGCTGAGAGTGTTTGCAACGCTTTTAATGCGTCATCATAATCTGGTTCCTCTGACACTTCTGGTACAATTTGTGCATACCGCACAACACCTTGCGCATCTATAATATAAACTGAACGTGTGTCAAAACCTTGAGAAGGAATGTAGAGCTTTGTGGCATAGCCAAATGACTCTTGCTCATCTGACAACATACGCAAATTGTGTACCCCTTCCGCTGCACACCAGTCACGTTGCTCTGAAACCGAATTTGTTGAAACTGTTAAGAATTGCACATCTTGAAATTGACCAACGGCTTGATTAAAGTGACGTGTTTGTAATGAACAAGTGCCTGTATTTAAATCAGGTACAACAGAGATTAAAGTTAACTTCCCAACTAAATCAGCCGTCTTAACCTTATCACCATTTTCATCTTCTAACTTAAAGTGTGGCAATGTGTCACCAATTTTTAATGGTTCACCAACTAATTCTGTCACTTCTCCAGATAATAATACATTCATTTTGCGACCTCCGCATTTTTTAATAACATCATTATTCATAGTAAATAAACTATTTATTTACTTGCTTAAGACAAATTTCTCAATTGCTTGTGCGACACCTGATTCATTATTTGTTGCTGTTTGCGCATTTGCAATATGTTTGATATCTGCAATGGCATTGCCCATGGCTACACCAATGCCAGCTTGCTCAATCATCGAATAATCATTAGCCTGATCACCAATGGCCATTGTCTCAGCTTGTTCAATACCTAATTTCTCAGCCAATGCTAGTAACGCATGACCTTTGGATGCATGGCGGTCAATAAACTCTAAATTATTAGCCGTAGAACGAATAACGTTAACATTATCGGCTATATCAGCAGGTACTATAGCTTGAATTGTATCTAGTTCATCACTTTCAGCATTGGCAATAGCTTTAATGAATTCAACTTTCTCTAAAGCCGATTCAGTGTCTAAAACAAATAGTGGTAAATTCACCAAACTATTTTCAAAGCTGGCCCAATGATGAATTCTGTGATTCGTCGTATAAGCTGCATCTTGTGTTTCAACTTGCACATAAGTGTTTTGAATCAACATAAATGCGTTAATCTTTTGAAATTCCTTTACTGATAAAGGCTGACGAAACAAAGTTTTTTCACCGCTTGCTGTTTGCACAAGCCCGCCATTATAAGTAATGACATATTGGTTATTACCTTCAATACCTAATTCTGATAAAATGTCACGAACACCTGGTAAGGGTCGACCTGTTGTAATAACTATTTTAACATCATTTGCTAAGGCTTGTTGGATACTCGATTTTACTTCTGATGTTATTTCTCGTTGATCATTGAGCAATGTACCATCAATATCAATAGAAACAATTTTAATTTTCGACATAATTTAACGTATCTTTTATAATGTCATTTGTGTTTATTTTAAAAAATAAACTTGATGGACAATTATATTTCCCTTCACTACAAAATTAATTACCTATGACATCTAACTTATTACAGAACATAATTATATTATAACAAAGAACACGATTTCAAAACATAATATTTATACATGTTTTAAAATATCAAGTATAAAACTGGCCGTTGTCAGTATCAAGCAATTTTGTTTTTGCTTGAATAAGGATATGATCATCATTAAAATCATTACTACGACTTATTTGAAAGACTTCAGATAGTGTTGCCCATTTTATCGCTTCTACTTCAGATATTTGACGTGTCATATTATCTAAAGATTCATCAATACATACAACATACCGACACTTCTTTAAAAATTGAAGTTGGTTCTTCGTCACAATTAGGTTTAATTCTTCATGTAACTCACGAATCACTGCCGATTCACTTGTTTCACCGGTTAATGCCGATCCTCCCGTTGCTATTGTCCACATACCTGGATCAGTTATTTTTTGAAACGAGCGCTGTTGTAGCAATACATTTCCTTGTATATTAAAGATTAAAGCATTAACTACTAGATGATAATCACCAACGTTTAATTTTTCTCCTCGATGATGTGTACGGCCTGTTAATTCATTTTTTTCGTCATAAATATCCCATAATTCTCCTAATTTATCGGCCCGCTTATCCTTATTCAGCAAATTTCTTACTCCTTTCACAGTATTAAGCTTAAGGACATAAAAAGCGAACTAAGCAAATGCTTAGTCCGCTTTATTTACTAATACATGAATTCATACAATGATTAATAACTAATTAGCATTAAATTACTTCAAAGCTGACCAGTTCCAATCAGTAAATTCTGCAATATCGCGACCTTCGTTACGAGTAACTTCGAAGTGCTTTGCCAATGTTTCATCCATCTTAGCAATGAAAGTATCAGCGGCTGCTTGATTAATCGCACCGTTAGCTGACAAAATTTCGGCAGCTTCTTTAGCTTGATGGAAACGATCCAATTGTGAATACACACGCATGTCATAAGTTGTCGTGATATCACCGTCTTCACGATAACCATGAACATAAACATCACCCTTGAACTTACGTTCGAAGAAGAATGATTCTACTAAGTTTTCATAAGCATGGAAGCCAAAGATAACTGGCTTATCAGCTTGGAAGTACTTGTTGAACTCTTCAGCTGACAATTCACGCTCATCGTTCATGTTAGGTTCTGACTTCTTTTGCAAACGTAGCAATTCAACAACGTTAACATAGCGGAACTTAACTTCTGGGAAAGCTTGGTTAATCAACCACAAAGCAGCTAATGTTTCGATTGTTGGTTCTGTACCAGCAGATGCAAATGTAATATCAACATCACCAGAAGGTGCAGTAGAAGCCCAATCAATGATCTTCAAACCTTCGTTGGCCAATACATCAGCTTCATCAGCAGTAAACCATTGTTGACGTGGTTGCTTTGAAGCAATGATCAAGTTAACTTTATGACGTTCTGAGAACGCACGATCTTGAACAGCCAACAATGAGTTACCATCGGCTGGCAAGTATTCGCGAATGAAGTTAGACTTCTTTTCAGCCAAATGTGTTAACATACCTGGATCTTGGTGTGTATAACCATTATGATCTTGTTGGAATGCAGTTGATGTTGCAATCAAGTTCAATGATGGATAATCATTACGCCATGATTGTTCTGACGCGTGACGCAACCACTTGAAGTGTTGTGTAATCATAGTGTCCACAACACGCAAGAATGATTCGTATGAAGCAAAGATACCAACACGACCAGTTAGTGTATAACCTTCTAACCAACCTTCTGCTTGGTGTTCTGACAATTGCGAATCAATAATACGACCTTCAGGACCAACATATTGATCGTTTGGTTCCTTAACTTCTTCCATCCATTGACGGTTAGTTGTGTTAAAGAGGCTCCACAAACGGTTTGACATTGTTTCATCAGGACCAAAGACACGGAATGAAGTTGGATTTAACTTCATAACTTCTTCCAAATAGTTTGAAAGTGTTGTCATATCCATGTTTTGAGTCACTGCTGCAAACTCATGTCCACGGTTTTCGTTAGTAATTTCGTTGGTGAATTGACGCCAGTCAGGCAAAGTCAAATCTTGTGCCTTAGCACCGCGTGCACGGCCACCATTAGCGATAGGGTTAGCAGACATACGCTTGTCGCCCTTAGGCGCGATAGCCTTCAACTCATCCTTTAGTGAACCATCAGCATTGAACAACTCTTCAGGCTTATATGAGTTCATCCAGTCTTCGAATTGCTTCAATGTTGACAAGTCATTTTGTTCCAAACTCAATGGTACTTGATGTGCACGGAATGAATTTTCAATTGGGTTACCCTTTTGATCATGCGTTGGTCCACCCCAACCCTTTGGCAAGCGTGCAATAATTACAGGCCATGCTGGGATTGTACCATCTTCATACTTACCATTTTCACGCGCATCTTTTTGGATAGCTTGTATATCTTCAATAGCTTGGTCAAAGACATTAGCAGCTAATTCGTGATATGCTGCATAATCATGAATATCATCATTTTCAATGAAGCGTGGTGAATATCCTAAGCCTTCAAAGAACTTTGTAATTTCTTCATGACTCATACGTGAAAAAATAGTAGGGTTTGATATTTTAAATCCGTTCAAATCCAAAATTGGCAATACAGCACCATCGTTCTTAGCTGATAAGAACTTTGTTGAGTGCCATGAAGTCATTGATGGACCAGTTTCAGCTTCTCCATCACCAACAACAGCAAATGCGATTTGTTTTGGATTATCCAAAACTGCACCGAATGCGTGTGATAATGAATAACCTAATTCGCCACCTTCGTGCAATGAACCAGGTGTTTGAGCTGTCATGTGCGATCCGATTCCACCAGGGAATGAGAAACGTTTGAACAAGCGACTCATACCTTCTAAATCTTGTGTGATTTCAGGGTAATCTTCAGTATATTCACCGTCCAAATAGGCGTTAGTAACCATCACTTGGCCACCATGACCTGGACCACCAATATAGAACATGTTCAAATCATACTTGTTGATCAAACGATTTGCATGAGCATACAAGAATGTTTGTCCTGAAATTGTTCCCCAGTGACCAATTGGCTTAACTTTAACGTCTTCTGCTTCAATTGGTGTGTTAGTAACTGAGAACAAAGGGTTGCTCTTCAAGAAGATCATCCCTGCTGACAAATAGTTGGTAGCACGCCACCACTTATCAACGAGTCCTAAGTACTCTTTTGAATTAAAATCTACCATGAGATTTAATACTCCTTATTTTTTGAGAGAATCGTAAACCGCGAACTTTTCTCCGTCATTTACTCTTCAAGTATAACTGATTATCATTTTTTGTTCAAGTAAAAAGCTTGTATTGGTTGCGGCTTGTTTTATTTTTGGTTGGTTATATATAAATATTGGTGCGGTCCAATTATAACGTAATCTTATTATTTATACTATTAAAAAATATCCAAGTTTGTCCTAGTCCTAGTGACTCCAAAAAATGAGATCAAAAATCTAACACATAAAAAAGACATGGCTCTCGCCACGCCTTAAAAGATTAACTCTTGCAGGTTATAATTTTTATTCAGCATCAAGGCTAACAAACGCATTATAGCGTAAATATTTATAATGCAAACGCATAGTAGAAAACTCTAAGGGCGTGCCATCATCCATGAAGAAAATGCCTTCCATAATCCCTACCGGTTCATTCACTTTAAGTTCCAGTAGTTCTCGATCTTCCGAGGTTGATGGTTCAGCCATAATTGTCATGAATGATTTTGTTACTGTGCGATGTTTAGTTTTTTCAATGTACTCATACACTGATCCTGAAACAATTTCTCTATTCAAACCTGGCACAACGGCAATTGGTACATAACCACGTTCAATCATAAATGGTTCACCTGCTAATCGACGTAATCGCTTGATTTCATAAACAAAATCGCCATCATTTAAAAATAATGCTTGTTGTTGCTCCGGTGTCGCGGCTACAACTTGAAAGTCGAGCAATTCAATACTTGGTGCTTGTCCATCCACACGAAAAGAATCCGTTACTCCGAGATTTGAACCTTCATGTTGAAAAATAGCATTATTCTTCAAATAAAGTGGATTGACAAATGTGCCACTGCCACGTTTTTTAAAAATAACCCCTTGTTGTACCAAAACATTCAGCGCACGCTTAATGGATGAGCGCGATACACCATATTGCTCAGCCAATGAACGTTCATCTGGTAATTTTAGATTTGGAAATTCACCTTGGTAAATTTTTTGTTTTAAATCCGCTTGCACGGTTACATAAATTGCTTCTGACATCATGTAAAATAGTATACCATATACTGGTCTGACCAGTAATTATATTGGTGGTGCCAATTTATGGTAAAATAGCATTATTATGGCAAAGAAAAAAATAAAAAAAACACTTCCCGAACAAATAATGGATAAACATGGCGTGACTTATGAACCATTAACACTCAATATTTTGGATAAGTCTGAAAAAGAACGCGACACAATACTCAACACTTACAATGTCAAACACGATGATATTTACAAAACTTTGGCCGCTTCAGGTGATAGAACTGGTCCGCTAATAGCAGTTTTGCCAATTACAAAACATTTATCAATGAAAAAACTAGCCGCAGTATCTGGTAATAAAAAAGTAACCATGTTATCACTTAAAGATCTACAAAAAACAACTGGTTATGTTCATGGTGCTAACAATCCAATAGGTATCTGGCAGAATAAGCACTTTCCGATCTATATTGACACCACGGCTAAGAACGCTGAGTACTTTTTAGTTAGTGGCGGTGAACTCGATCGTTCAGATAAAATTAACCCAAATGACATTGCAGAATTAATCAATGCACCTTTTGTAGACTTATTAGAACATGATTAATATTTTAATTTCTCATATCATCTGGTGGTTTATTGTCCCTGTTATGAGCGCCTACCTGATGAGTCTAGTATCTTCATTCTTCACAAATTTAGCAATACGTCACACCTCTTATAAGTTGGTTGCAATTATTGGCTTTTGGGGCGTCGTTATTCATGAATTAAGTCATTTACTCGTTGCCCTGATTTTTCACCATAAAATTACTCACTTTAAATTATGGCAAATAACTGATGATGGTGTCTTGGGTTATGTTAACCATACCTATAATACTCAAAGCTTTTATCAACGTTTAGGTAACGTTTTTATAGGTTTAGCACCTATATTTGTTTTGACCATTATTTTTTTCATTCTAACTCAATTGACTTATGACTCATTTTGGTCCATTTTTGGTATCATGTTTTTTCTACCCAGTTTTATTTTAGGATTCAATCTTTCTAAAGCTGACTGGCTCAATTTTTGGTACGGTGTGCCTTTCTATCTCATCAGCATTATTATAGTTTCAGCAATTGAATTTGCAATCAAAAATATACCTATTCTTTTTTAATATACTATTGACTACGATACAAAAAAAGTGAGAAAATATCTCACTTTTTTTATTACCAGCCAGTACTGCCATTAGGTCCAGCATTAGGATCATCTCGAAACAATGGTGCCATTGGACTAAATTTAAATGTTGGTTTATTAAACATTAACGTTGCTGTACCACGTGCTCCCGCACGGTTTTTTTCTAAAATTATTTCAATGGGTACAGCTTCTTCTTCATCTCTCGGATCACTGTTACCTTCATCTTCGCCACCCTCATTACGATAATAATCATCTCGATATAAGAAGGCAACGATATCAGCATCTTGTTCAATTGAACCAGACTCACGTAAATCAGACAACACTGGTCGTTTATCGGTTCGCTGTTCAACGCCACGACTCAACTGTGCTAAAGCCAAAATAGGTGTATGTAATTCTTTTGCAAGCTTTTTAATTGATCGTGAAACTTCCGAAACGGCCTGTTGCCGACTTTCTTTGTTATTAGATTCAATCAAACCAAGATAATCAATAATAACCATGCCTATTGGATGTGGATTATTAACGCGTTGATCTGATGTCATATCATTAACGATATCTTTTTCCAATTTACGTAATTTGGCACTAATTTGATTAATTTTAATACCCGGTGTATCGTCAAGATAAATTTGCATATTAGCTAAAGATTGCATTGCCAACGTCAATGATTGCCAATCTTCTTGTGTCATTTTACCTGTTGTTAAATGGTTAGAATCAATGGCACCTTCCGCAGCTACTAAACGCGTCACCAAGTCTACAGCGCCCATTTCTAAACTAAACACGACTACCGGTACTTGTTCAGATTTAGCAACATTTTTTGCAATATTCAAAACAAATGCCGTTTTACCAACAGCAGGCCGAGCGCCAAGCACAACCATCTGATCTTCTCTAAAGCCATGTGTTAGTTTATCAAGTTCTGGATAACCCGTTGCTAATCCAACCACATCGTTATCATTTTCAACGGCATTATCTAAATTAGCTTGAAATTCTTGCAAAACATCTTTGATTTTTTGAAAATCGTCATCCCCACGATTTTCAGCTAGGCCGTCTAAGTTACGATTAAGTGCATCTAAAATATCTTCACTTGGTTCTGACGCATCGTATGCTAATGACATACTTCTTGTTAATGTATCAATCATACGACGCAAGATCGCTTTTTCACGCACAATGTTAGCATAATGTTTAAGGTTGGCAGAAGAAGCAGATGATTCAGATATTTCTGCTAAATACGCCATGCCACCAACATTATCAAGTTGTTGCATGCTATTTAACTTGTCTTGCAATGTCAACATATCAATTGGCCGCTGTTCATCAATTAATTGTTGCATAGCTTTAAAAATGGTTTGGTTCGCTTGTCTATAAAAATCATCCGATTCTATAATTGCGTTCGCCTCAACCATGGCATTGTCTGACTTAACATCGAAAAAAATAGCACCGAGCACCGCACGTTCCGCATCAACATCTTGTGGTACTTGCCTATATTCGTATGAGCCCGGATTGTCCATATTTACCCCTCACTGACGTGAACACGTAAGTTTGCTGTCACTTCACGGTGCAATTTTAGCGGTACATCTGTATATCCTAGCGAGTGAATAGGTTGATTTAATACTAGTTTTCGCTTATCTACTTTGAGCTGTTTTTGATCTGCCAATGCTGTCACAATTTGTTTTGTTGATACTGCACCAAATAAACGGCCATCAGTGCCTGATTTACCTTTTAATTCAACAACAAACTTTTCATCTTCAATTTTTGATTTTAGTGTTTGTGCCTCAGCTAGTGATTCTGCTGCAGCTTTATCTTCGGCTTTTTGGCGCCCTTTCACAGCGCCTAAATTCTTTCCCGTAGCCGGTTCCGCTTTTTTATTTTTAATCAAAAAATTATTCGCGTAACCATCAGGTACTTCTTTAATTTCGCCTTTCTTACCACGGCCCTTAACATCTTCTAAAAATACAACTTTCATATACTTATCCTCCAAATTTATTTCAGTCAACATCAATACATTTGCAAACTTAACCTATTAAATAAACTATTGTTCCTCAATATTTTCTGTTAAAATATGCTGCAATTGTTCTGTTACTTCTTCTGTAGTCATGTCTGAAATTTGTGTCGCGGCGTTAGACAAGTGTCCACCACCACCCATAGATTCCATAACACGTTGCACATTGTGTTGACCTGTGGAACGTGCCGAAATACCTACTCGACCATCTACACGTTTTGTAATGACATATGACGCTTCCACACCACTTATTTGCAAAAGTTCATCAGCAGCTTGCGCTGTAATCAGACCAGAATAAGTCATATTATTTTCACCTGTCACAATAGCACTACCTGTATGGATCACTGCTAAATTAATGAGGTGAGTTCTTGCCTTAAAGTCTGTAAACTTTTCCTTCATAAAGGATTGAATCAAATTACTATCTGCACCATTCGCACGTAAGTAGCTCGCAGCATCAAATGTTCTCGTCCCTGTTCGCAAGGTGAAGTTTTTTGTATCAATTTGAATACCACCAAGCATCGCAGTAGCCTCTAATTTAGTTATGGGCGCATGACTTTGATCTTGATATTGTAACATTTCAACAACTAATTCAGATGTTGACGAAGCATACGGTTCAACATAACTTAACAAAGGTTTTTCAGCCAATCCCTTTTCAGCCAAACGATGATGATCAATAGCAACAACCCGATTCGCCATTTTTTCCAACAAATGTGGTGCACTTGTAATAGCTGCGCTTGCATGATCAACCAAAATTAGTAACGTATTGTCTCTTACCAACTTTAAGGCACGCGACTCGTCAACAATGGAATCATTAATGTTTGATCCTGGTGCTACAATATCTGGCGGATTTTTACGAATTTCTGCCAAAAGTGATGTGATATCACTATAAACTGTTTTTTCGTCGATAATTAAAAATGCAGCTTTATTTTTAGTTTGTGCCATACGCCAAATACCAAGGCCTGCACCAATAGCATCCAAATCTGGTGTTGCATGTCCAACAATCATAACATTATCAGATTGTTCCATTAACTCAGCAACGGTTTGAGAAATCATCCTTGCCCGCACCCGTGTCCGCTTTTCCATTGGGTTCGTTGCGCCACCGTAAAAACGTGCAGCTGTCTGATTGGAATTGACAACGACTTGATCACCACCACGTCCTAAGGCCAGATCTAAATTAGTTTGCGCCATTTTAGCTAGACTAATGATGTCTTGCTCCCCATAAGCAATTCCCATGGACAATGTTACGGGGGAATTCTGTTGCGCTGTTGCTTCACGAATGGCCTTCAAAATTGAAAATTTATCTTTTTCAGCGGCCGACAATGATGTTTGATAACCAAACATGACATAATGGAGCGTATTCAAACGTCGTAAATAAATATGATGTTTTGCTGCCCAATCACCCAAAGCACCAGTGACATAAGTACGTAATGTTGACGTTTCCGATTCACCCATACCTTCAGTAACTTCTTCATAATTATCCACTGAAATTAAACCACTAAACAATTGATGATCTTCATATTCAGTTGCAATAGCAGCATATTCACTAATGTCCATCATGTAAATAACACGTAAATTCTGCTGTACATAAAGTGAAAATTGTTTATTTTGCCATGTAATTGTATTCGTTTCTTTCGCATCCGAATAGTTTTTAACATCAGTAGCTAAACTTTGATCCAAGTCAGCAAGAGTCATACCTAAAACATCACGCTTATCCAGATATGCTTGCATATAAGGATTGATCCAATCAATTTTTTCAGTATCATTTAGTAAAATAATACCTATAGGCATACGAATCAATGCTTCCTGTTCACTACGAGAAATACGATAACCCAAACCAGAAAGATATTCCTGTGCGTTTTCATTAACTTCTTTTAACGCTTGTGTCGAATAAACCAGACCAACAACAACAACAATAACCCAAATTAAACCAAATACCAAATTATTCATCAATGCAAAAATACCACTCATGACACTCACGAAAAGTAACAATAATGTCACCGTGCCTAATTTTGAATTTTGAAAAAAAATAGGTAATGTTTTAAAATTAAATAGTTTTTTCACAAGTAACCTCAGTGTCTTTATATATCATTAACATTTTAGTGTCGCCACTTAACAATGTATCATACGTTCTATTTTACCACAATTGAAGTTTTTCTAAATAAACAAAAAACTCAGGTAGTTACCTGAGTTTTTGAAGACAATAATATTAATCTTCTGTAACGAATGGCAATAAAGCCATAATACGAGCACGCTTGATAGCGATCGTAACTTTACGTTGATTTTTTGCTGAAGTGCCTGTAACACGGCGTGGCAAAATCTTACCACGTTCTGAGATAAAGCGTTCCAACAATTCTGTGTTTTTATAGTCAATATGCTCAATATGGTTAGCTGCAATGAAGTCAACCTTACGACGACGACGTGGACCGCCTTGTGGGCGACGTGAGCGTTGTGGACGTTCTGAGTTTTGTGGACGAGAGTTTTGTTCTGGCATGATTAAAAGCTCCTTTCATATCGTTTTATTTATATTTTTAAAATGGTAGATCATCATCTGATATATCAATTTCTGTTTTGCCACTAGCCGCAAATGGGTTAGCTGCTTCATTCGTTGCAGTTGATTGCGTGTTTGAATTTTGGTTCGCACTAGCAAATGGATCAACACCACTAAATGAGTTATCACTTGGTGCACTGAAGCCACCACCATTATTAGATGGTTCCGACGTGCCATTTTGGGCACGTCGCTTATCACTTTCAGCACGTGATTCAAGTAATGAAAAATTATCAACAACAACTTCAGTAACGTAAACACGTTGTCCTTGGTTGTTTTCATAATTTCTTGTCTGCAAACGACCTTCAACGGCAACTAAAGCGCCTTTTCCAGTAAAGTTTGCAAAATTTTCAGCTGCTTTACGCCAAATAACGGCATTAATAAAGTCAGCTTCACGTTCACCAGCTTGATTAGTAAACTGGCGGTTAACCGCCAAACTAAACGTACCGACAGCCGTACCCGATTGGGTATAGCGTAATTCCACATCACGGGTCAATCGCCCAATCAATACTACTCGATTAATCATAATAAAAGCTCCTTCACCAGTGGAATTTCAGAATTATTCTGCGTCGCGCTTAATAATCATGTGACGTAAGATATCTTGCGAAATCTTAGCCAAACGATCAAATTCGTTGATAGCAGCATCGTCTTCTGCAGTGAAATTGATAATGTGGTAAACGCCTTCGCGGTATCCAGCAATTTCATATGCAAATCGACGAGTTGCCCAGTCAGCTGACTTTGTAATTGTTGCACCGTTATCAGTCAAGATGCTGTCAAAACGCTCAACAAGCGCTTTCTTTGCATCTGATTCTAAGTCAGGACGAACGATATAAGTCATTTCGTATGATGTAGCCATGTTTTATTTCCTCCTTTTGGTCTCCGGCAGCCTTGGCTGCAAGGAGTGGATATACTTTTGTATACTCACAATTATTAATGATACTACAAAACGACCTAACATTTCAAGTGTTTCGCAGAATTTTCCATCTGGTCAACAAATGATACGTGAAAAAACTTCTTAGCGCTTATGATTCATTGTTAAATTCAACTTCTTCTAGCATATCCGTAATCGTATCAATGAAATCAGAATCTTCTAATTGCTTTAAAATAGCCTCATCTTTTTTGCCCTGCATACTGACAAGCAAATTGGCTACAATATTTTCCCACATGGCATCGGCATTACGTTCCAATTTCACAGTGCCGTATTGTGCCCGTTCTTTGCGCGCATTGTTTTTTGTTTCTTGAAAAACGTAGGCTTTCATTAAGACATTATCAACAATTTGTGTGGATAATGCTTGTTCTAACGCTTTTCTAAATTCTGGTAACTGCATTTTTTCTCCCTAATTGCTGTAGCGTTGATTTTATTCCAAAAAATCTCACTTATTTTGACAATTCATATAATGCCTGAGCAAATATAGCTTGCGCTCTGGGTATATTTTCTAACAATACATACTCATCTGGTTGATGGCTCATCACTTCCACATTTGGAAATTGCCCCCCGAATGCAACACCACGTTTTAACAGGCGTGCATACGAACCACCATTTGATATTTTATAAGTTTTTGCCGTGTTTGTGTGCTGCGCATAAACTGATTCTAGCGTTTGTACAATCGGATCATCAAGATTAACCATATGTGGTTGATTACCAAATTGCGTTTCCTTGAAAATTTTAGCATTGAGATCACCAATATGTCGCTGAACTTGTGTTAAAATCGCTGTTTCAGTTATACCAATTGGAAAACGAAATTGAATTCGTATCTGACTAGGTTGTGCTTGTCGATAAGTCATTTTACCGATATTCATCGTGAGATCGCCCATAATAGCATCATGAAATACAAGACCCACTTTTTCACCAAACACATTCTGATGATTATCATCACCCAAAAATTCTAAAAAAGCGTGTGCTTGTCCTTCAAATGCAAATCGGTTCAAAAAATGTGCCAAATACGTTCCTGCGTTTAACCCATCCTCTGGATAGGCCCCGTGTACTGCTTTCCCATACAAAGTCAATAAAATGTGGCCATCATCGTACTGACCAATACCGGTGATTAAAGGTGTTTGTGTTAGATACTGTTCATAGATGGCTAAAAATTGATTGATGTCAAAATTATTTGGCAAACTAACTATCGCTTTTGCGACACCAGGCACAACATTATCTCGTTCACCAGCCTCAAACTTAAGTAACTGCCAGTCAGAATCGAGGCGTGTCTCCCCCTGAAATTTAATTGTAATTGTTTGGACACCTTTTTCCCCTGGTACTACTGGAAATGCCCCGTCTGGCGAGAATCCCAACGTTGGTTCCCCAACTTGTGCCAAATACGTCTTCATATCACGCCAATCAGATTCTTCATCACTACCAAATATCAAACGGATACTGCGTTTTGGTAAAAAACCATTGTTCTTTAATTGTAGTAAAGCATAATAACTGGCAATTAAGTCAGCTTTCATATCATGTGTGCCGCGTCCATAAAGACGATTACCAACAATTTTGGGACTAAACGGTAGGGTCATTCGCCAAGCAGACGCGTTACCTGGGACAACGTCCACATGTGACAAAACGCCAACCGTCTCATCCGCATCATTTGGTCCATAATCAACGACAACGACCATGTTATCAGCCACACGGGTTACTGTAAAACCGTCACGAGTCGCTAAATCGAACAAAAATTGCAGCGCAGTCTCGATACCAATTCCAAATGGCTGTTGAAACGTCGCTGTTGTTGTATCTAAAACTGACGGAATCGCCAAAAATTGCAACAAATCTTGTTGCAATGATGGTTGGTACTTTTTTGCTTCTTCTTGCCACTCCCGTGCTGTTTTTTGCATATAATTAACCAATCTTACCTATTCTGAAATGGATTATATAAACGACCACCATTGCTGATTAAAAGTCCTATACCAGTAACAATAACGACAATTGAACCAATAAAAACTAGCATATCACGTTTTGAAAAGGCTTGTTCTTGGTACCAAGATCGTTTTTTCCCTCTACCAAAACGCCGTAGTTCCATGGCCTGACTAATTGTTTCAATGCGATCCAAACTTGTAAATATCAAAGGTATAATAATTTGTACAGCACCCTTTGATCTTGCTAATAGTGACTCTTTTTTAGATATTTCATACCCACGTGCTTGTTGCGCCAAGCTAATTGTGTGATAGTCACTTTGAACATCAGGAATATAGCGCAAGGTAATGGCAAAAGAATAGGCTATTTTATAAGGTACACCAATTTTATTCAAACCTGCAGCAAACTCACTTGGATTGGTCGTGAACAGCAAAATAATTGCCAACGGCAGTGAGAATAAATACTTTAACAACAAGTTAAATTCATAAAACACTTGCTCTTCTGTAATTGTCCAATAACCACTACCAAACAAAGCATGATGCGTGCCATACAACTGCGCGCCATATTGTGGCGCAAGCACAGTCACCATCACTAAGTTGATCACTGCAAAGAAAAGTACCAATTTCAACATAAGTGCATATTCATGATATTTTATTTGCGCCATTTTCATTAAAATAATCGCTAAAATGCCTAGTGCTAACAGGAAACGTGTATCATAAGAAATCATGCCCATTGTACTTATTGCCAAAAAACCAACTAGTTTTGCTGTACCAGTTGTGTGATTAAGCCAAGTATCCCGTTCTTTGTATCCAAATAAATTATTCATAGTCATTATGCCAAAAAAATATCATTTTTGTGTCAATAAAATATTCACACACATTAGTCAGCACGTTTTTCCTTCCAAAATATTCAAACTACACTTGTCCATGGACAATCGCCGCATTTAACTCTTCGGGATTTGAAATACCCAACCGATTCGCTAATTGATAAATACTTGTTGTGCGCAAGCTAGCTGCCGTTACTAACTTTTCATTTGCTAGTAGCTCAGCAGGTGTCGTATCTGCCAACAACTGACCATCAACAACTACCAAGGCACGTTCTACAAAATTAGCTAATAAATGCATGTCGTGTGTAATGATGACAATCGTTGTTTTTTCTTGCTGATTAATTGTCGCTAAGAAATTTAATAGATCTCCTGTATGTGTCGCATCTTGTCCAGCAGTTGGTTCATCTAAAATTAAAATTTGAGGTGCTAATACTAACACAGCAGCAATTGTTAGACGCTTTTTTTGACCAAAACTAAGCGCCGATATTGGCCAATGCCGCATATTATCAAGGTCAATTAATTTTAGAACAGCACGTGTACGTGCTTCGACATCGTCAGTTGGTACATGGCGTAATATTAATCCACTAGCTACTTCCTCAAAAACAGTTGCCTTAGTTATCATATGGTTTGGATTCTGAAGTACGTAGCCGATATTATCTGCACGTTCTTTAATTGATTGTTGTAAGACTGATTCGCCATCTAATAAAATATCACCTGCATCAGGCATCAAAAATCCTGTCAATAAATGCGATAATGTTGTTTTTCCTGACCCATTTTTACCAACAATACCCAAAACTTCACCTTGATGAATAACCGTGTTAAATTGTTTAAATAACTGCTGATTTTTATCATAACTGAAATCGATATTTTTAATCACTAACTTTGGCGTGTGATGTAATCCTTTTTTTACCGGTATCTTCAGTTTCTCAATAGCCAACTTATTTTCATCTACAACGACCCGCTGAACATCTGCCACATTTGCTAGGGACGCAACGTCAACATTTGCACGACGCAATAATTTAACATATAAAGGCTCATCTAAGCCATTTTCTGGCAAGATACCCGATTGAATCATTTCTGTCGGGGTGCCATTGGCTACAATTCGACCATCTGCCATAACAATCACACGATCAACATGTGCGCTAAGTACTTCTTCAATGCGATGTTCTATGATGACAACGGTTAACTCACGCTCCGTTTGTAACTTGTCAATCATTTCCATTGCGACCACACCAGCAGCTGGATCTAAACTTGCCAAGGGTTCATCAAACAACAACAATTTACCATCATCAACCAAAACACCCGCCATCGCTGTGCGTTGCTTTTGACCACCGGAAAGTGCTTGCGGTGCTAAACCTAAACGTTCTCCCAAACCAAATCGATTGGCCCACTTACTCACCTCTGCCTTAATATGAGACACGGGCTGATTGTCGTTTTCAAGCGCAAAAGCAATATCTTCTGCCACTGTCAACCCGACAAACTGAGCATCGGAATCTTGCAATACTGTCCCCGCTTGCAAAGACAAATCAAAGAGCGTTTGTTCAATAATATTTTCACCATTTAACGTTAACTTACCCGTAATATCACCAGCATAAGCCTGTGGAATGAGCCCATTAAGCAAACGAAGAAGCGTCGTTTTTCCAGAACCAGATGCGCCAGCAATGAGTACTTTTTCTCCTGGATAAATTTGGAAACTCACATCGTGAAGTGTTGGTTCAGCCTGTGCATGATATTTAAATGTAACATGTTGAAAATCAATTATTGGTGCTGGCATAATATTCCCTTGAATTTATTTATGTACGCAAGCATTTGCTTGCTTAGTAATCATTATTCGTTTCGTAAACTATTTTTCTTTGGTCGTGATTTAACATAGGCCACCAAAAGCAATGATCCGATAATCGCAACAGACAATGAATTCACTACTGCTGTAACAGCGCCTTGTAGAAAGACTTTTTGCGCAGCCTCTTTGTAAATCAAAATATCACCGATTGGTGCGATAATGAACCACGCAATAATATTCGAAACTACTTGCCAAATATTAAATTGTATTAATTTTTTGTTTGATAAGTTACCATATTCCAAGGCTAAATATTTTTTCCCGAGACCAAGTAAAAAGCCAAAAATACCATCAGCAATTACCCAAGACCACCAAGGTGATCCATAAGTGACAGCATCATTTAGTGTATGACCAATAAAGCCAACTAACAAACCAACTACTGGACCAAACAAGCCAGCAATTAAAGCCAACCAACCTTCTGCCACATTAATAGTGGTGTTTGGTACACCTGTTGGAATGGCAATAAATTTCATTAGCACAAAGAAGACTGCTGCCCCAATACCTGTTGCCACAACGGAACGGACTGAAAAGCCCTCAGATTTTTTCTTAGTATTCATTTATTGTACTCCTTTTTCTAAAGCTAAATTAAGCTTTCTTTGGTTAACAACACTATCTAATTTGGTTAAACATCAAAACATGATCAACTTGTAACGCGAGATGGTTATTCATCATGATTCTTTATTTTACCAACATATCTTTAACAATCATGGGCATAATTGTTTCCAATTTTAAGTTAATAAAAAAGTCCCAGTTAATCATAATGATTAACTGGGACGCAATAAACGTGGTACCACCCAAATTTAACTATTAACTACCTAAGCTTTGGTTAATAATCCTTATAGTGATAACGGTACTAACCGGACAAATAGCTGACACTACTTGTCATCTCCACGCTCATATTCAACATTTTATGACATATCGGCTCTCACTATTCCGACTCGCTTCTTTGACACGTAATGCCTACTCTTCGCTTCATTGATTTATTAAGATATGATAAGTTTAAGTCAATTCTTAATTTTTGTCAATTTATTTATTATTTTTATCAGTCTGGTAAGATAATTTGTGTTGAAGGTCCTTGTTGCGTTTGAATTTCTTGTTGTTCCTGAACAAGATAGCTTGGAAATAACGTCAAAGCCTTTTCTTCAAAGCCAACCACTGAAGATCCTAAAATACGCGTGACTAGTTCTAGCAAACGTTCTTCAAATGAGTCTTTATCAATCTGTTCAATTTCTTGCTTCAAAGGTTGCTGGTACATATTAATATGTACATGAGGCATCAAAGCATAATCGCGGCCAATTAATGCTGACCATGCTTCAAAAACTTCATTAGGAACCTCTTCCTGATCACTCTGAGTCAAAGGCATAAAATTGACACTAAATGTATTGTTAGCTTCGCCTTCTTCATCGAAAGCTTCCTGTGTGATGTTACCATCAGTCAATTCTAATGCATAATCAAAATCGAATACACGCCGCTCATCAAAAATATGAATGAATCCAGCCGTTTCCTGTCCTTCGTTAGCCTCATCAACAACACGTAAAATGCGATCGCGTTGTCCATTAAAAAGTTGTTGTGTAAAATATGGCATGATCTGTCAGTGTATACCTGCTGTTAACTAATATGTCAACAATCTTTTATACATTTCCTCCAATACATCTGTTACCCAATTTTAACACAAGCACGACCTAACCGCTATGACCACAACTAGTTTTACTATTATTTATCTAACAAAAAACGTCCAGAACAACTACCGCTCTGAACATTCATTAACATTATAGTGCTGTTAAATCAAATACTTTACGACCTGTAATACTTCCGGCTTTCATCTCATCAATTACTTCGTTCATATCGTTAAAGTTAACTTTTTCTACAATGGGCTTAACTTTACCTTCGGCACCAAATTGAAAGGCTTCCTTCAAATCTGCACGTGTACCAACCAATGAACCACGGACTTCGATACCATCTAATACAGTTTTTGCAATGTTTAGAGCCATATCACCTTGTGGTAAGGCAACTGCGACCAATTTACCCATTGGGCGTAATGAGCTGACAGCTTGGTCAAATGCTGCTGCATTAACGGCCGTTACTTGTGCGTTATGAACACCACCTGTTGCCTTTTGCACTTCAGCAGCAACATCGGCTACTTTCTTACGATTAATCAAAACCTCAGCACCGTTTGCCTTGGCAGCAGCAAGCTTGTCATCATTGCCATCAATAACAGCAACATGTGCACCGAAAACATTATGAGCATACTGCACAGCTAGATTGCCTAAACCACCAGCACCATGAACGGAAACCCATTGTCCAGGCTTTGTTTCACCAACTTTAAGTGACTTATACATAGTCACACCTGCACACGTAATTGATGTGGCTTCAACTGGATCTAATCCTTCTGGTACTTTAACAGCATACTTTGCATTGACAACAGTCTGTTGTGACATTGCACCATCAACTGTATAACCTGAGTTACGGACTTTACGGCAAAATGTTTCATTCCCTGAAACACAATAATCGCATACACCACAAGCGTCATAGAACCAAGCAACTGACACACGATCACCAATTTTCAAGTAATCGCCCGCACCTTCCGCAAGCTTTGATACACGTCCAACACCTTCATGACCAATAACACGACGGAACTGACCATTTCGTTGACCTATTTCATTTGGATTGCCAAAATCAGCACCGGCAACATGCAAGTCTGTGTGGCACAAACCAACATATTCCATATCTACTAAAGCTTCACCAAATGTTAATGGCCTTGGTGTCCAATCATCAATTAAATCAACGTATCCATTTGGTGTTTCACGTACAACTGCTGCTTTCATAATAATACCCCTTTTTCCATGTGAACTAATTTACAAATTAATTGTACGCGCTTTTTTATTATTTGTAAAGATTACAGCTCTTTTTATTATTTATTTTGTCAGCGAAAGTGATTTGATTCACTTTCACTGACAAAATAAAAGTACGTGACACATCACGTACTACCAACACATTATTCAAAAGTTAACACTAATTTGCCTATTACATGTTTTAGAGTTTGAAATGTCTTCAAATTTTCAACATTAAACGGCTTAATGTCTGAAATAATTACCTTGATCTTATCCTCTGATACCAACTGAAGGAGATCTCTTAATTGTTCCCCATTTGATTTTAAGTAACCATGTGTAACGCGTACATCACTATCATCTCCAACAAGTGACACTAAACGGCCTGTTGGCTTTAATACAGACAACGCCTGTTTAAGCGTATCATGACCTATTGTATCCAAAATGACATCAACACCTTCTGGTATTATTTTAACCAATTGATCTGCACGTGCATCAATCACATGTAAATTCGAATCAAATTGTTTTAGGAAGCTGATACCTTCACCAACCGCTGTCGTGAAAATCTCATTTACCCCACGTAATTTAGCCATTTGTAACGCAGTCAAACCAACTGAACCAGCACCCCCTAATATTAATACAGACTCGTCTGCCTGGACATTCAAGTCTTCAGTGATTATTTGATAACCTGTTTGTGCACCCAATGCTAAAGCTGCTGCCTGTGCATAACTCACATTATCTGGTATTTTAGCCACAGTTTTGCGACCTAAAGCGACAAATTCAGCATAACTATTCAAATGTGGTGAAGCAGCTACTCGATCTCCAATAGTAAAACCAGTGACTTCTTCGCCTAGTGCAATTATTTCACCAGCCACAGATGACCCTGGAATTAAAGGTACTGTCTTTTCTTGACCCATTAATCCTTGTCTAAATTTCACATCATAAGGATCAATTGCTGTTGCGTGCTGTTTAACTAAAACTTGAGTTGGTTTGATAATCGGCTGCACAGCTGTTTTCGTTGCAACCAATACATCAACATCCCCATAATCAATCATTTCAATGGCATACATTTTATCACGCTTTCTACATCATTTTTAGATTTATAACCTTATTATATTGCAAACTACTAGTCATGTCGTAAACTTTGCTTAACATAAAAAGTACCATCTCCATTAGCGTCTAATATAAACGATCATGAGATAGTACTTAATTGTGTCACTACTTAATTCAAATATGTCGCTTTAATATCAGCCATTGTACTTAAAATTGTTTTCTTATCCATAACAACTAACATTTCTGGTAGGTTAGGACCTTGAATTTCATGCGTTGTCGCAATACGAATTGGGTTCCATAAATTCCGGCCCTTGATTTCAAGTGTATTTTGAATCGAACGAATAGTATTCATATAATCTTCTGCAGTTGCTGATTCCGGTAACGCTGTATAAGCTGATTCCCAGGCAGAAAATACTTTGCGGCCATCATCTGACGTCAAGTAATCAACCATCTCATCAGTCATGTCTCCTAATTCAAAGAATGGTTGACGCACTAACGCAACAACTTCGCGTGTGTAAGAAATGCCTTCCACACCAGCTACTTTGATGACCTCAGCAAGCCAATCTTTTTTGGTTTCTGCGTCAGCCTCGGAAACTAAATTAGCGTTGACTAATTCTTGAATTAATTGTGGCATCACTTGATCTAAATCACGACGCATCCACTGGTTGTTAATCCATTCCAACTTCTTTTGGTCAAATTTAGCATTAGCCTTTGACAAACGTGTTTCGTCAAACATTTGTTTAAATGATTCAAGTGAAAAAATCTCGTCTTCACCCTTTGGCGACCAACCAAGTAAACCAATAAAGTTGACCATTGCTTGTGGTTGATAACCCAATTCGTGATATTGTTCTACGAATTGCAACAGATTCTCATCACGCTTTGATAACTTTTTACCTGTTTCACCGTTAATAATCAATGCCATATGACCAAACTTTGGCACATTCCAACCTAAGGCTTCAAAAATCATAATTTGTTTTGGTGTGTTTGATACATGATCATCGCCACGTAATACGTGAGAGATCTTCATCAAATGATCATCCACAACCACTGCAAAATTGTAAGTTGGCATGCCATCAGTTTTTTGAATAACCCAATCACCACCAACTTCTTTGGCGCCAATTTCAATATGACCTTTAACAATATCATCCCATGCGTAAACTTTTTCTTCAGGGACACGGAAACGAACGACAGCTTTCAATCCCTGCGCTTCAAATTCAGCATATTTGGCTTCACGTTCTTCAGACGTTAGCCCTTCATACTCGTAAACATAATGCGGTGCTTGCTTCGCTGCTTGTTGTGCTTCACGCTCAGCTGCAATTGTTTCCGTTGTTTTATATGACTTATAAGCCAGTCCCTTAGCCAATAATTCGTCAATAAATGGTTGGTATAAGCCTTGTTCATTACGTTCTGATTGACGATAAGGGCCATACTCACCAGGATTTTCTGGCGATTCATCCCAATCTAACCCAAGCCAAGCTAAATTATCTAATTGCGATTTTTCACCGTCCGCAATATTACGCGCTGTATCGGTATCTTCAATACGGATAATAAACTTGCCATTATAATGGCGCGCAAAAAGCCAATTAAAAATTGCTGTACGCGCATTACCAATATGTAAGTGGCCCGTTGGTGATGGTGCATAGCGCACACGAATTTCTTCAGTCATGTTATGTCGTTCTCCTAAATGTTGTTTTGTCATGTTTCGTCTAGGTACTAGTATACAACATTCATTAGTCTAATTTCCAATACACACAGTTGAAACAATGCTATTGCAAACTTTTAGCAAAAAACCGAATTTGTTTATTATAAAAGTCATTAGATGTCACCACTAACTTTGGATTGTTAAACCGGATAGTTGATATAAAATAACCAAAATTTAATAGCACAAAATTCATTGTGGCAGAGTCTGTATCAATTGTTGATGCTATTTTTTCTTGACGCTTCATGTCATCAAAATAGGCCAACAAAATAGCTCTAAACTTAATTGGTATATCTTCCACAGCTTTTGCAATATCTGGTCTTTTAAATGATTCTTGAAAACCAACAACGACAATTTGTTGGTGACTGATTTGAAACTCTTGATATATTTTTGACATGGTTACCAAATCATTTTCAATATTCCCCGTGGCAGTAAAATCATCAAAAATAGTTGATAAATCTTGTAAGTGCCGATCAATCACTACATTCAACAGACCCTCTTTATCTTTGAATTTTCTAAAAACGGTACTTGGATTAACATTAGCTGTTTCAGCTATTTTATTAATTGTTGTCGCCTGATAACCAACACGAATAAGCAGAGAAATAAAAGCATTTAAAATTAGTTCATAGTTCGAATCTTCATTTTCCTTGGACATATCGACACCTCTTTCTAGCTATATTAACATAATATTGTTCCGATAGCAGGTGCACATCACCAACTATTAAATGCATGCAACCACTTGCATGCATTTAATAGTTATGCTAAGCTATGTTCATAAAACAAAAGGAGACACACCATGTATTTTAAAAAATTTTTACAGAGTAAGGGTGTCGTCGGGTCACTCATTATTATATTGTTCTATGGCCTACTCATGGTCGGTGTTTATTTTTCTGGGTATAAAGCTATTCCGAGCAAAATTAACCAGCTACCCGTCGCTATCGTCAATCAAGATAATGCAAGTCGCCCCTTAGCAAATCAGCTCAAAAATAAGTTACCATTCAAACATATTAAAACAAATCTTACATTTACTGAAGCAAAAAATCAGCTACAAGATCGTAAAGTTTATTTAATTATTAATGTCCCAAAAAATTTCAATGACGACATTAAAGATATCACCCATAGCAGTACTGCTACCCTTAAGTTCTACATTAATTACTCTAATCCAACTACTGTTACAACAACCATGGAAAGTGCATCCAAGGCTCTGGGTAGCCAAATTCAAAAAAGCGTCTTGTTAAAGCAAGGTCAAAGTATTTTAACAATAGCTGAACTTAACCAATTACAAAAACAGGTCACAACAGCTATCGCAGCTAATCCTAAGCAACGAGACATCATTTTAAAACAAGCCACTACGACAAAAAATGATGCAACACAGCAAATTAAAAAAACATATCAGAACATTGCTAAGACATATGACTATCATATTATTAAAGTCAATCAAGTACCCTCAGGTATGCATCACAGTATGGCACCCTTTTTTCTAACATTATCATTTTATATTGGCTCAATGATCGCTGCAATGTTAATAGTGACAAGTTATAAATCATTTTCACCCTTAATTGGTCGCTGGCGTGCCTATCTATATACTGAAATAACAATCGGGGTACTATCAGTATTTGCCCCACTAGTAATCATTGGTTTAAGTAAATATATGTTGAATTTCAATACTAACATTTACTGGCAACTTTGGCTAACACATAGCATTGAACTATTTAGCGCATTAAACATTAACTTAATTTTTTCCTTGATTTTAGGTCAGCTCGGCATCATGATCAATATGCCATTCATGCTTGTACAAGTTATTTCAGGCGCTGGAATGATTCCACAGTGCTTGCTACCGAAATTCTTTAAAATAATGAGCTATATCTCGCCTAGTTTCTACACGATTCAATCTGATTTTAACATTCTCTATGGTGGTAATCATACGCAAATATTATTGCTGAAACTTTTGACAATTGGACTTGTTGCAGTAGCACTTCATCTGATTATTGTCGCCTGTCAGAAAAACAAATCTGCCATCATTAAGCCTGCCTAAGTTACAAAGAAACACCAGAAAAAAATTAAATGCGACATAATTGACACTTAAAAAGCTAATTATCGAATAAACAGCGGTAGTTAGCTTTTTTGTTTGATAATTATTTTTGTTGAAATAATTTCTAAGTAGTTGGTTTAGTAACCAGATGGTCAGTCACATTTCTTTGTTTCGTTAATTAATATAATAGGCGCCACCAAAAATTCTCAGCTACTCATTTCCCTCACTAATTTGAATTTAATCCAAAGCTAATTTTAAAGCCTCACTCAATGTCGTTACACCAATAACTTGTATACCATCTGGAAACACGATACCATTCAAATTGTTCTTAGGAACAATTGCCCGTTTAAAGCCAAGTTTACGCGCTTCTTTTAATCGTCCTTCAATATCAGCAACACTACGCACTTCGCCCGTTAGCCCTATTTCACCGACAAAAACATCACTCGGCCGAGATTCTTTATCGTGGTATGAGCTAGCTATCGCTACTGCAATAGCCAAATCAATCGCTGGTTCATCCAACTTGACACCGCCTGCTGCTTTCAAATAAGCATCCTGATTCTGTAACAACAGGTTGGCTCGTTTTTCTAACACTGCCATAATCAATGACACACGGCTTCGATCTAATCCTGAGGCGGTCCGTTGTGCATTGCCAAACACTGTTGGTGTGACCAAAGCTTGCAATTCCACCAAGATTGGTCTCGATCCTTCAAGTGCGACAACAATTGCTGAACCTGTTGCTCCAGTTAAACGCTCTTCTAAGAAGATTTCCGAAGGATTAGCCACTTCAATTAAACCACCATCACGCATTTCAAAAATACCCAACTCATTGGTTGCACCGAATCGATTTTTTACCGCACGTAGGATACGATATTTATAATTACTATCACCTTCAAAATAAAGTACTGTATCGACCATATGTTCCAAAATTTTAGGCCCTGCAATCGCGCCATCTTTGGTAACATGACCAACAATGAAGATAGATATATTATTTGTTTTGGCAATTTGTAAGAGATCAGCAGTGACCTCTCGAATTTGTGATACTGATCCTATTGCTGATGTCACATCTGGTTCTTGCATGGTTTGAACGGAATCAATCACCACAAAATCCGGTTGTAATTCATCAATTTGTTTTTTAATGGCTGTCATATCAGTTTCTGGATACAAATAAAATTCATCATTGCCAACACCCAAACGATCGGCACGTAACTTGACTTGTGTCGCAGATTCTTCACCGGTAACGTACAAAACACGTCCCTCATGTGCCAATTGTCCAGAAACTTGCAACAAAAGTGTTGATTTTCCAATACCCGGATCACCACCAATTAATACCATTGACCCAGGAACAACACCGCCACCTAATACACGATTGAGCTCTTTTAAATTAGTTGCCACACGTGGTGTCTCTTCAGAAGTAATTTCATTAATTTTTTCTACTTTTGCCGCACGTCCATCAAGACTCACACGACTTTTACGATCATTTACTTCAGGCGCAATTTTTTCTTCAACAAGCGTGCCCCATTCACCGCAGTTTGAACACCGCCCGAGATAACGCGCTGATGTGAAGCCACAGTTGGAACAAATAAATTGTGTTTTTACTTTGGCGATGGTTATTCTCCTTTGTCCATATTAACTAACTGCGTTGTTTAAGTTGATAGTTTTTCTAACGCCGTTTGCGATAACAATACGGTATGCTGGTAACTGATTAGTTTTGTCCAGTCGACCCAAAACCACCTTGACGTGAAGCCTTGGCGACTTTATCATCCCCATCTGCCAATAAATATGGTAAGAAAATCCCTTGTCCAATCCGTTCGCCTTTTTTTATTTTAACATCATTAATGCCAAAATTAATGAATTGGAAGAAAATCTCGCCTTCATTTGAAGAATTATTATAATAATCTGCATCCACAATGCCGACACCATTGGGCATCATAATACGTTTTTTAATTGGCCCACTTGAACGCGAAACAAGTTGCAAATACTCACCATCGGCCATGTAAGCCTTGATACCAGTAGGTATTAAAATTGGCTTTAGTATATTTTGGAGATCTGCATTATCACGCACACCCTTTAATTTGCCTAATGACAAAATGCTCAATCCCTTAAAAAATTGATTACTTAAAGCACTAGGAATGATAATATCTTCTGAAGCTTCGAAGTCATATCCAGCTGCCGCTTGTGTGCTGCGTTTTGGTAAATTAAGGCCATCATTGGCTTTCGTTGAAACAATTTCAAATCCACGCATATTATTAAAGTACAACGATGTAACTATATAGTTACACACGCCATACGTTTCCTCCATTATTAGTTGATGTTTCTTTACTATTATACGGTAAAATACGATTATTTTTAAGATGATTTTGAATAAACATATTTTAAACTAGTCATTTCTAATATATTTAATAATTTTAAGTTTGATAACTCATTAAAAGTAATCGCTACTCATTGTTGACATTAATGATAATGATTACTATAATAAGTATTAGTTTGTTCCAGAAAACGACGACTGGCTCATCAAACAAGAAGGAGTAAAAACATGAACATAGAAAATAAACACAACATTATAGGTCCCTAAGTTATTTGATTGTTAAAAACGCTTAAGTTCAATGAAGAAAGATGGGAATAAAAAACATGAAACGTCGTTATACAATAGGCACTATAGTCATTGTTATATTAGCAGCAATTGTCCTTATATTTATTGGCACGCATCATAGTCAAACAAGCAGTGCAAACAGTGATAAGGGCATCAAGGTTGTGTCGTCTGTTGATTTTTACGGTGAAGCTGCTCAAAAAGTTTTGGGAAATTACGGTAGCGTACAATCCGTTATCACAAACCCAAACATTGATCCACATGACTATGAACCAAGTGCCAAAATAGCCAAAGAGGTAGCCAATGCCAATTTAGTCGTTTATAACGGCATTGGCTATGATTCTTGGATGACTAAGTTAGCCAAAAACGCTAATGTGAAATCAGTTCGAGTTGGCGAAGATGTCTTAGGTAAAAAGGACGGCGATAACCCTCATTTGTGGTATCAAAGTCAAACAATGCCGAAACTTGTAAATTACTTAGCAACTAAATTTTCCAAAATAGATCCAAAGCACAAATCAGAGTTCAAAGCGAATGCTGAAAAGTACATTGCACAATTACAACCTATTCAAACTAAAATCACCGCTTTAAAGAAAAATTCAGACAATAAAACTGTAGATGTTAGTGAACCTGTATTTGATTACGCTTTAGAGGAACTTGGTTATACGGAAAATAACACGCATTTCGCAAAATCCGTCGAAGATGGTACTGATCCCTCACCAAAAGATATCAAAACTATGCAAGATGATATTAAAAGTAAAAAAATATCGTTTTTCGTACAAAACACACAAGCGACAGACAAAACTGTGACTGAATTAGTGACACTAGCAAACAAATATTCAGTTCCTGTCTTGAAAGTAACTGAAACAATGCCCAAAGGTAAAACATACGAGCAATGGATGATTTCACAGTACAATCAATTAGAAAAAATCCAACAAACAGAAAAGTGATACTATGTTAAGTAAAATTTTAGAAGTAGCAGAATTAAATATTCAAGTTGCGGGAAAGCCACTAATTGAGAGGCTTTCTTTTACTATTTATACCAATACACTACTGTGTATCACCGGTGACAACGGGGTTGGTAAAACAACTTTAATAAATCATCTGTTAAAAGCTGCTAAATCTACACAAGAACACCAATCACACATTAATTTCAATACATCTTTTGAAGCGATTCAAGTCATCCCACAGTTTAGAAATATTGATGATGACTATCCATTGAGTATTCAAAATTTTGTCACACTGAATTTGATCAAACAGTGGCGCCCTTGGTTAACCGCTCTTGAAAAAGAAAAATTAAGCAAAATTCTATCTTTAGTCAATCTGACTGCCATCAAAAATCGACCACTTGGGGAAGCTTCTGGCGGCGAAAAGCAACGTGCTTACTTGGCTCAGGCACTTATAGCTCACCCAAAACTACTCATATTAGATGAAAGCACATCCAACTTAGATCGTGAATCAAGAATCAATTTATTACATTTAGTCAAGACGATTATTAATCAGGAGAATATTGCCGTCATATTTATCACTCACGATCCCGAACTAGTTAAGTTATTTGGTGACGTTGAGTTACATATCAGCAATCGTCATGGTGTCATGACTAAACTACGGTAGCAGAGAGGAAAGATCAGTATGTTTACCTATTCATTTATGCAATATGCGTTTATTGCCAGTTTTTTTATTTCTATTATCTGCGCAATCATGGGCGTATTTGTAGTTGCTCGAAAAACTGCATTTTATACACATACACTTTCTGAAATAAGTTTTTCAGGCGCCAGTTTCGCGATATTTGCAGGTATTTCACCAATAACTGGCATGTTATTATTTACAATTACTAGCTCAATTTTTGTATCATTGACGGGTCGAAATATGAACCAACGAGAATCATCAGTGAGTGTTTTTTCGGCTATTTTTATAGGTCTTGGCGTCCTTTTCTTGTCACTATCAAACAAGCAGTCAAGCTATGCAACCAATATTTTATTTGGTAGTATTGTGGGAATAAGCCGCGCAAATGTGACTGAATTACTCCTTTTAATTGCAACTATTTTATGTATTACGGGCATCATGTTTCGAAAACTTAAATATATTTCTTTTGATACCATCGGTGCTCAATATAATGCAAAAAATACTGCTTGGATCTCATCTCTTTTTTTAATTTTAGTCGCTTGTACCGTCAGCGTGACTGCACAAATTGTTGGCTCTTTACTTATTTTTTCTTTATTGACTATTCCTGCATCCTCCGCTAAATACTTAGCTCATTCGGTTCATAGCATGATGCTTTTGTCGTTCGTATTTGCTTTATTTGGGACATGGATGGGTCTCTATCTCAGCTACATAACCAACTGGCCAGTCAGCTTCTTCATTACATTTATTGAAGGCATCATTTATGGTTTGGCACTAGCATACGCTAAGATCCCTAATTCATCAAATAATAGATAATTTTTGTTATGTTAAGTGTTTTCACTCAAAGTAGCTAACTGATACATCAATAGCTGTACTAGGACTAGATATCATTGATTCAATCGTGATAATGATCTTTAAGACACCATTTAGCTGACATGAATTCATACATAATCCCTGTTTTTAAAATGCGCTACTTCAAAATTCATACATTGGAAATTAACAACACAATTGCCCCAAGTCATGCGGTATAATTAAAGAAACAACTACCTTGCTATCTTACGCATTGAAAACAGAATGGAGAAAAATTATGGACTTTCAACATGAACCTGGACGTTATTTTTTACAACAAAATGACAAAACAGTGGCTGAAATCACTTACACAACCATCAATAATGGGCAAACATATGCTATTAATGCCACAAACGTTGACCCTTCTTTACGTGGGCAAGGTATTGCCGCAAAATTACTTGATACCGTAGTTGCTGAAGCACATGATAAACACATATCAATTAAAGCCGTTTGTCCTTACGTCCAAAAAGCTTTTGCAAATAATCCAGCTAAATATCAGAAAATTGAGTATAAACCATGAGTACAGATTTACAAAAAATTATTGCTGGTCGCCGTGCCACTGAGTTTGTTCAAAATGATATGGTTGTAGGTATCGGATCTGGGTCAACAATAGCCCACGTCATTGATTCTCTCGGAGAGCGTGTAGCCCAGGAAAACTTAAAGATTGTTGGCGTAGCAACTTCTGAAAGAACACGCCGCCATGCTGCCCAATTAGGTATCCCCATGTATAATGTTGATGATGTTGACAAAATTGACCTCACCATTGATGGTGCTGATCAAATTGCGGATGATTTTTCAGCGATTAAAGGCGGCGGTGCTGCTTTGCTTTGGGAAAAGATTGTGGCTTTCAATTCACGTGAAAATATTTGGGTCGTCGATGCAACAAAACGCGTCTCAAAATTAAATCAATATTTACCAGTGGAAGTTATTCCCTACGGATCAAATCAATTATTTAAACGTTTTCAAGCTGACGGATTTCATCCGTCATGGCGATTAGATCAAAATGGTAATCCTGTACGCACCGACTCAGCAAACTTTTTAATCGATTTGCACCTACCAATCATTGAAAATCCTCGCGAACTTGGCGATGAGCTAATTAGAATGGTTGGTGTTGTCGAACACGGATTGTTTACAGATGTTGTCAATCGTGTTGTTATTGGCGAAGACGACCATACAGCCAAAGTTGTGTCAGTAAAATAATAGTAAACAGCACATCATGCATGTGCTGTTTTAATTTGGTTTTAACTCATACATGCATAAATTTATTGTTTAAACGCTTTATTCACAAAGAAAAAACGCATGTCAATATAGGTGACATATTTAATTGGTATAGTTGATAAAAGAGATAAAATAGTCCTATAGGAATTTACTAAGGAGATCCTCATGCGCACTGAATCTGATTCACTCGGCCAACTCAACATCCCAAAGACAGCTTATTATGGTATTCATACACAACGTGCATTACATAATTTTCCCATCTCTTCACAACCAACACATCCTGAATTGATTCGTGCTTTTTTAGAAATAAAGCAAGCGGCTGCAAAAACTAATGCTACCTCTGGTAATCTTGACCGGTCTGTAGCCAAACATATCGTCAGTGCCACTAAAACACTCCTCAATAATCCAATTGATTTATCGATGTTTCCAATCAGTGATATTCAAGGTGGCGCCGGTACATCAGCTAACATGAATGTTAATGAAGTCATTGCTAATGTCGCCTTGGAACAAACTGGTCGTGCGCGCGGTGATTATGCTTATATTAATCCAAATGACGATGTTAACATGGCTCAAAGTACCAATGATACCTATCCTAGTGCTGGAAAAATAGCTTTATTACGTTTACTCGATCCACTGCTTTTGGAACTACAAAATTTAATTGATGCTTTAGGCAACAAGGCTGATGAATTCTCAACGACCTATAAAATGGGTCGTACACAATTGCAAGATGCCGTCCCAATGACTTTAGGTAACAGTTTTCACGCTTGGTTAAAACCGTTACTACGAGATGATTTACGTATCAAGACCGCACGCGACGCACTTTACATGTTGAACTTAGGTGGTTCAGCAATCGGTTCAGGCATTAATGTGAGCTACCATTATCAAGTGCATATTGTGCCAAACCTTGCAGGTATCACCAAATTACCATTAACACAAGCTCACGATCTGTTTGATGCCACACAAAATCTTGATGGCTTGGTCGCTTTATCTGGTACTTTAAAAACACTAGCCATGAGTCTTTCAAAAATTTCCAATGACCTACGTTTACTAAGCTCCGGACCGCGATCTGGCCTTCTTGAAATCAATTTACCGGCAAAACAAGCTGGCTCATCAATTATGCCTGGCAAAGTTAACCCAGTCATTCCAGAAGTTGTGAACCAAGTCGCTTTTGAAATGTTTGGCTTTGACGCAACAATTACCGCAGCTGCAGAAGCTGGACAATTAGAACTCAACGCTTTTGAACCAATTATATTCCGCTCGTTATTTGCAGGTATTGAGCATCTGACATCAGCAATGACTACCTTACGACTAAACGCAATTGATGGCATCACAAGTAACAAATCACGACTTGCACAGGATATTGATTTATCTGTTAGCTTCGCTACTGCCATGACCCCAATTATCGGTTATCAAGAGGCCGCAAAGTTGGCCAAAGAATCTATCAGAACAGGTAAGTCATTGCGTCAACTTGCCGAGAAAAAATCATGCTTTACACCTGATCAATTGACTCATATATTCAAAATTGAAGATATCGTCATTAACGCAAGAACACCTGAACACGGGTTAGTTTTACATGCACCAACACAGTAAAGGATCTCGTCACAAACCATAGAACTGTCTTTCATCATTTTTCACAAAAAACCAACATATCTTCACTTCAAAGAAGGTATGTTGGTTTTTAAATGAAAACATATATCATAATCAATTTACAAAATAACTGACTCAAATATTTTTAATTTTAGTCTTTACTCTGCCCATAATAAGCATTAACACCATGTTTACGATAATAATGTTTGTCTAATAAATACTGTGGCACATGAATATCTTGTGCTGGATTAAGTTGCATCGTGTGATAATCCATGTCTGCTACAACATCTAAAACAATCGCATTGTGTACAGCATCCATGGCATCTTTTCCCCATGTGAAGGGACCATGATCATTAGTTAACACGCCTGGAATTGCCATTGGATCTAGGTTTTCTCGTTCAAATACCCGAACGATTGATTTTCCTGTATTCAATTCATAGTCATCCGTAACTTCAGCCTGTGTCAATCGATCGGCTACCGGTACATCGCCATAAAACGTGTCAGCATGTGTGGTACCTGCGGCTGGAACTGGAATACCCGCTTGTGCAAATGCTACTGCCCATTTTGAATGTGTATGCACAATGCCACCTAAATCATGCCAGTGTCGATACAAAAAAGCGTGCGTTGGCGTATCACTTGACGGATTCATATCACCTTCAACAACGTGACCATCTAAATCAACCACAACCATATCTTCAGGCCGGAGCGTTTTATAATCTACACCACTTGGCTTGATGACAAACAAACCCTTCTCACGGTCAATTTGTGAGACATTGCCCCATGTGAGTGTCACCAAATTATTGGCTGGCAAGGCCATATTAGCTTCATAAACTATTTTCTTTAAATTTTCTAGCATAACATTTATTCCTTTCTTTTTTGTGATGGCAATGTTTTAATAGCCGCCAATTCAATATCTAATCCAGCAACATATCGTGTCATAAATGACTCAAATCCAGCAACATCAATTGGATCTGGTGATAAAGTTTCAGATTTTTCATTAGCGAAAACAACTTGACTTAAAAAGTCATCTAATGTTTCATCAGTACGTTTATTTGCAACATATAGTGACAAAATTGCCATGCCCCAAGGGCCACCTTCACCTGCAGTTTTCATCACAGTAATGTCGGTATTTAAGGCTGCAGATAACAACTTTTGAGCAACAATGGGTGTTTTAAATACGCCACCTTGTGCCACAATATTATCAGTCAGTACTTGTTCATCTTCTAATATACGCATACCAATCTTAATTGCACCAAAAGCTGTAAACAAATGCATACGCATCAAATTACCAATTGTGAAATTAGAGTCAGGTTGCCTAACAAGTAATGGTCTCCCCTCAGGAATGGCAGTAATATTTTCTCCTGAATAATACCCATAGCCAGAAAGTCCACCTGCATCCGGTTCAGCATCATTTAATGCAGCATCAAACAATGTTTGATAGAGTTGACTTGTTGAAATGTCACAACCAATTAACTTTGCAAATTGCGCAAAAAGTTTCGACCATGCATTTAAATCGGATGCAGAATTGTTAGCATGTACCATTGCTACAGGTAATCCGGTGGGTGTTGTGACAATGTCAATATTACTGTAAACATGTTCAAGATTTTTTTCCAAAACAATCATTGAAAAAATTGAAGTGCCAACCGAAATATTACCTGTCCTCTTTTTGACACTGTTGGTGGCTACCATACCAGTCCCGGCATCCCCTTCAGGAGGCGCAATAATTGCCCCAGCTGTTAAGTGACCCGTTGGATCTAATAGCTTTGCGCCTTTTTCTGTCAGGTGACCTGCATTGCCACCAGCTTTTAATGGTTTTGGTAAAATATTGTCTATTTGCCAATTGTATTGTTGAACTGATTTAAGTGAATTAAATTGATCCAGCATTAACTGATTATAAGCTCCCGTTTTTTCATCAATCGGAAACATACCAGATGCATCACCAATACCAATTACCTTCTCATCTGTTAACTGCCAATGTACGTACCCAGCTAATGTGGTCAAAAAATCAATATTTTTAACATGTGTTTCTTGATTTAAAATGGCTTGATAAAGATGTGCAACACTCCAACGTTGCGGAATATTAAAATTAAATAATTTGGTTAATTCTGAAGCAGATTCACCCGTAATGGCGTTACGCCAAGTCCGAAAAGGTACTAATAATTGATTATTTTTGTCAAATGCCAAATAACCATGCATCATAGCAGAAAATCCCATTGTTTTAATGCTGGTTATTGCCACGCTGTAGTTATCATGAATTTGCTTTTGTAAATTGGCATATGCCGTCTGTAGACCTAGCCAAATGTCAGCAACCGCATAAGTCCAAAGCCCATCTTGAAAATTATTGTCCCATTCGTAACTACCTGAAGCAATTGTTTTAAAGTCTTCTGTTGTTAATACAGCTTTAACCGTGGTCGATCCAAATTCCACGCCCAAGGCAATGTTGCCTGCTTTAATTGCTTGCATTGTTTCTTCATGTGTCATCATAAACATTCTCCTAAGTGAAAAACGCTAATCAGTTCGTGTTCATCTGACTAGCGTTTTTGTTTTGATTCAGATAAACCATTTGAATTTTATCGTGCTTTAATGGTTTGTCCCTTGTGCCTCAATTTCTTCAAGTGTTTTACCGTAGGTTTCTGGTACGGCAAATTTAATAAAGAGCACGGCAATGATTGAGATAACACCAAAAATTGCAAATACTGATGCTTGTGGCATTGCCGCAGTCATAATTGGAAACAAAAGACCTACAGCAAATGATCCAAGCCAGTTAAATGATGACGCTAAACCACTAGCACGTCCGCGAATAGCTAACGGAAATACTTCTCCTACTAATACCCAAGTAAGTGGTGCCCAAGTAAATGAATAAAACGCCACAAATATAGATAAGAACACAACTATCAACATAGGTGGAAACTTATCTGCACCAAGAAGTGCATTTAACGCAGCAGGCATCAAGAAGGACAATGCCATAATTGTTCCCCCAAGCATCAGCAATGTACGACGCTTGAATCTATCCGCGATGACAATGTAAAGTAGTGCACCAAGAACAAGAATGACACCTTGAATAATAGGCCACAATAGTGCGCTAGAAGCCGCTTGTCCACTGGCTCTTTCAACAATCAAAGGAATATAGTAGAAGATAGCGTTTGCTCCCATAAACTGTTGAAAAGCTGCTACACCAATCCCAGCTGTTACAAGATAACGATACTTACTTGAAAACAACGTTCCCAAGGTAATATTTTTTTGAGCACCTGCTTCAAGCGCGACAGTTTTTTGAATATCCTTTAATTCTGGATCAACTTCTCTATCTGGACGAATATAAGTTAAAACTTGACGTGCTTCTTTTAATTTATTAGTTTTGACCAAAAATCGAGGTGATTCAGGTAACCGTAAAACACCAAAGAAGAGTATAATGGCGGGCACTGCTGCTAACCCTAACATTAGGCGCCACGCAATTGTGTGAGGTAATCCTTGCAATAAATAGTCAACAATATAGGATAAAAGCATACCAGACACAATCATCAGCTGGTTTAATCCTGATAAGCGACCACGCGTTTTAGCAGGAGCCATTTCAGACATATAGGATGGTACTAAAGCCGAAGCGGCTCCTACTGCCAAACCAAGTAACACACGTGCACACAACAACCAAGCAACACCATTATTTGGCGAAAATCCTGCCATTATGGCACCAATGGCAAATACAAATGATGATGCAAGAATCATGCGACGACGGCCTAATTTATCAGATAATTGACCTGCCAATGCGCCACCAACAATTGCTCCTAACATGAGTGTTGATGTTATCCAACCAATTGTACCAGCATCAGTTAAATGCCAATCTCTTTGTAAAAACGGCAAAGCACCTGTCATAACGCCGATGTCATAACCAAATAAAATGCCACCAAAAGCACCGAAGAAATAAATGAAAGCACTTCCTATTTTTTTTGTAGCTCTATTTTCCATGTTTACACCATTACTTAATATCTACGAATGTCAGATCAAATAACTTCGCTAAATCAGTCAATTGTTCAGTATCCACTGCAAAACTCAACGTTGTATGATGGCCACCACCAACTGTTAACCAGCCTTCTGCACCAGCTTTAAGCCCTGATTTTGGTGTCCAAAGTTGCTTAGCAACAGGCAAAAATGGAGTTTCAGATTCAGGTTTATTACCGGTAACTTCATAACTAATCAATTTAAATTCATCGCCAAAGTCAGCTAACGTGACATCAATCGCATCACCTGGGCGTCCAGTAAATACCAAACGTGCAGGATCTTCTTTACCACCAATATCTAGTGGATGCACTTCAATACGTGGCTTATCTGAGGCAATTGTTGGATCAACCTCTAACATATGTGATCCCAAAATTGCTTCATGCCCCTTACGCAGATCTAGTGTGTAGTCTTCCATAAAGGCTGTTGCCTGGTTATGAGAAACAATTTTTAGCAAACGTGTTAGGGCTGCTGTTTTCCAATCACCCTCACCGGCAAATCCATAACCATCAGCCATCAACAGTTGAACAGCCAAACCAGGCAATTGTTCCAAGCCAACCAAGTCTTCAAAGTTAGTCGTAAATCCTGAATAACCTTTGTCAGTCATAAACTTTTTAAGCGCAATATATTCACGTAACTGATATTTAACATTGTGCTCAAATTTTTCAGGCGTATTTTTTCCTTCAATAAAATCATATTTCGATTGTAAGTCTTCATATAGCTGATCAATATCATCATCATTGACGGCATTGACATAAGCAACTAAGTCACCTACACCCCAATAATCTACTGTCCAGCCCAACTTGATTTGTGCTTCAATTTTATCACCATCTGTCACCGCCACGTTACGCATTTTATCCGCAAATGTAACGATTTTAATTTTAAAACTCTCATTGTAGGCAACAGCGACATCCATCCATTTACCAATTTGCGTTTGAATATCATCATCGGCCCAGTGCCCAAAAATAATTTTGTTGTTCAAACGTAAGCGGGCATTAATAAATGCATATTCACGATCGCCATGAGCAGATTGGTTTAAATTCATATAATCAAAGTCAATTGTGTCATAAGGAATCGTATTCAACATTTGTGTTGCTAAATGCATAAGGGGTTTATTTAATAGTTGCGTACCACGAATCCAATTTTTTGCTGGCGAAAATGTGTGCGCCCAAGTAATAATACCGGCCACAGAATCATCATAGTTTGCTTCCATCATTGTTTTTGTAATGTTTTCAGCAGTGACACCGACCGTCTTAAATTCAATCGGATAAGGTAATTTACCTGATTCATTTAATTTGTTAATCAGTTTTTTTGAGTCTTCTTCGACTTGTGTCAATACCTCTGGTCCGTACAAAAATTGAGATCCTGTCACAAACCAAAACTTATAATCTTTTATATCAGCCACTTTAAATTCCTCTTTTTACTGGATTATTTATAATCATGTACAGCAAAATTACATTTATCTAGAATTAATAAGTTCGTTGTAAACGCTTACAAACAAAGTTTACAATATTTATACGTATAAGTCAAATATATTTTATTTTATCTGATGAATTAAATTTAATCTTCCTATGCAATTATCTTCTCGTGATTATAGTAAAACACTTTAATTGGTACACATTATAAAAGATGTTGCTTTTTAAATTTTAAAGTTGTATAATTTCACGTATACTCAAAAAGTAAACGCTTACATAGAGATTGCGCTACTTAGTCATCACTATTATTATGCCTATATCTTCTATATATAGGTAAGATATTAATGTGCTTTGTTCCTATAACCTTCTATATGAAGCTATCAGCATGAACTAACTACTAAAAAACTGTCAATTTAAAATTGGTATAGTCATCTGGTGTCTTTTTGATTAAAGCATTAAACTAACAAAAAAGGATGGTATCACTAAATGACAATCGTTTCAGGAAAAGAAATTATTCAACAGGCGCGGACTAACCATTACGCAGTAGGCGCCTTTAACACTAACAATCTGGAATGGACTAAAGCTATTTTGCATATGGCTGCCACTCAAAAAGCGCCGACATTTGTAGCAGCTTCTATGGGCGCCATTAAGTATATGGGTGGTTACAAAACAGTGGCTCATTTAATTCAAGATCTAGACGACGCACTCGATGTATCAGTTCCAATTGCTATTCACCTCGATCACGGTGACTATGATGCATCTCTAGCAGCCATTGACGCTGGATTCACATCCATTATGTTTGATGGCTCTCATTTACCACTAAACGAAAATTTAGCTCGAACGCGTGAAATTGTGCAAATTGCGCATGAAAAAGGTATCTCAGTCGAAGCAGAAATTGGTAGCATTGGTGGTGAAGAAGACGGTATTATCGGTAACGGTGAAATTGCACCAATTGCCGACGCAATTGCTATGGTGAACACTAAAATCGACTTTTTAGCCGCTGGTATTGGCAACATCCATGGTGCCTATCCAGATAATTGGCAAGGCCTAAACCTTGGCCATTTGCAAAAATTAACAGCTGCTGTTAACGATGTTGCGGGATACAATGTCCCTATTGTTTTACATGGTGGTTCCGGTGTACCTGATGACCAAATTCTGAAAGCTATTGCTTTAGGTGTCGCTAAGATTAACGTTAACACTGAGGCACAATTAGCATTTCATCAGGCAGTGCGCGACTTTGTTTTATCAGGGCAGGACTTGCAAGGAAAAAATTACGATCCTCGAAAATTTCTGGCCCCTGGTGTCGTAGCGATAGAAAAATCATTAACTGAGCGTATGTCCATATTTGGTAGCATAGGAAAAGCAACATACTAATAACGCTATCAAAAAAACAGTTGTATTTAGGAATAGACCTAAACACAACTGTTTTTTTATTTAGCGGTGTATATCACTTATTTTTCCGCGCCAACGCACTCATTTGTTGCTGTAATTCACCTAGCATTTTTGTTTGCAATTTTTGAACTTCAAATAAATCAGGATTATCCTTTTGGATAATACGATCAATTTTTGCATGCAAAACGCGCATCTCTTCTTCTGTTTTTAAATTAATATGAAAATCATTATCCGCATGCAAACGATCATAATCTGATGATCTATTTTGACTCATCAATATTAATGGTGCTTGTAGCGCAGCAACCATACTCAAAAACAGGTTTAATAATATAAATGGATACGAATCAAAATGCATGTTAAACAAATGAAAAACATTAATGGTAATCCACACAACCATTGCACAAATAGATATAATGATAAACCGCCAGCTACCACCAAAATGTGCAACTTTATCCGCAACTTTTTGGCCAAAAGTGTAGGATTCCTTTTGATGCTTATTGACATTGACAATTTTGAAATTTTTATCTGTTAATATATGCGTTAACCTGTTATTAACATGCATACTTTCTCTATGCTTCAGTACTATCATTTTATCAATCTTAGCTAAACGATATTTAAGCAAATGATCTAAACAAATAAAATCATTCTCTGTGCTATTAGGATAATCATGATAAATGGTATTTTGCAAATCTAAATCCAGTTCCTGTAATAAAACACCTTCTGTAATACTTTTACTCGCACCATCAACTAAACAACTTAAGCCATTGTTGAATTCAGACATCATGCCAACCTCCCGCATCATTATTTATGAATAAGACTTCGTATAGTCATCGTAACCGTTTTAAAATTACTTCATCTGTCAAAAAATTAGCCTATATCTCTTACAGACTCTCGTTCTATTAATTTAGAGCTGTACACGACAGAATTAGTTTTATGATGTTTTATTTTTTGCAACAACAATTGGGCCGCATCTTTCCCCATATCTTCCTTTGCATGCGTCATGGTCGTAAGTCTTGGAGACAGATACTGTGACAATTGGAAATCATCAAAGCCTATCACAGATATATCTTCTGGCACTTTTAACCCAACATCATGTATTAAATCAATTGTTCTTATCGCTAATTGATCATTGTAAGCAATAATTGCGGTTGGTCTTTGCTCAGGTTTCTTTGCTAATAACTCACTAATAGCACGTAAAGCATCGTTTACTTCATCAGACTTGTACATAATTGGGGTACAGTACGGTAAAATATTGGGATGATCTTGATAGGCTTTTAGATAACCCGCCATACGATGAACACCTTGACTATCAGAAACCTGAAAAACACCGACAATTTTTTTATGTCCTCTTTTAATCAGATAATTTGTCGCGCGGTCAAAAGCTAACTTGTCATCACTAACTAGTTTGGTCCCCTCAAAATTGTTATAGGCCGCGTTGATAAATACCATCGGAATATTCATTTGGTCAAGTTTTTGATACAGATCAATATTAGTTGTGTCTAATGCACTTTGAGTTGGCTCTATGATTAATCCACCTAAATTTTGACCCATAAGATTTGTGAGTGCTGTACGTTCTCGCACGGGATCGTTATGTGTATTAGCTAAAACGAGAGAAAATCCATTTTCAGATAAAACTTGATCTGCACCATCAATAATAGCTGGGAAAATATATGATGCCACATGTGTAGATAAAATACCAATGACTTTTGGCGCATCTTCAAATTTTTTTGTAACCGACCAATCGGCTACAAAAGAGCCGCCACCTTGTACCCGGTAAACAAATTTTTCATTTTCCAAGTCAGAAATAGCACGGCGCACTGTATATCGACTTACTGAAAAGTCAGACATCATGTCACTTTCAGTAGGCAATTGTTGATCTTTTTGATACGTACCACGCAATATTTTATCTAGAATACTTTTTTTAATAATTTCATATTTATTTGCCATAGTAACATTATTCGTGCAGAACTGTCATTTCTAACAATTATCCGCACAAAACCCATCATTTATTTTGTATATTTTTCAAGACACTTTCATCTTAACATATTCTCATGTATTCATACAAAATATAGTTTACGACATCAAATCGCCTATCCGTGCTTCTAACATTCAAAAATTTTATGCGCGCTCATGCCAATTAATTGCTAACAATACTTCGCGTCATTATTTGCCCCGATTTTCAGTTATGATGCCCACATCCTCTTTATCAGCTAATTTAAAAATGTGCCAAAATGTGATAGCAATTATCCAAGTCACTACAAACATCATGACCAAGATTAACCCCATTTTATTAAAGTCTAAAGCTGCTACCCAGTGTGTCAATACATTGTGCCAATCAAACATAGCGCTAAATGACTGCACCAAATCAATAAAGCCAATAAAGCCAGCTGCTAATATAGAAATGCCGGTAATCGTTAAATTATAATAAACTTTACGATAGGGTGATGAAAATACCCAATTATAGGTGGTACTCATAAAAAAGCCGTCTACCGTATCCATTAAACACATACCAGCAGTAAATAACAACGGAAAAGCCATTGTTGCATACCACGGTACACCTGCATTTGCTGCGGTAGCCGATGTTGCCAACACTGCAATTTGTGTTGCCGTATCAAATCCCAAGCCAAATAAAAAGCCAACAAAAGCTACTTGCCAATTATGTTTAATCATTCCTAATAATTTTAAAAATAAGCGATAGATTTTAGATGTCACTATCTGTTTATCAATTTCAATGTGTTCGGGATGTTGATGGCTCATCTGCTTAAATTTCAACCAGATATCATGTAAAATAACACTATTAACACTAGCCAATATGAGTAACATAATTCCTGCAATCAACGTACCGATGGCCCCACCGATTTGCTCAAAAACGGGCATAGTATCCTTAGCCCATTCAACAAATACTACCGTTAACAAGGCCATTAACACCACAACCATTGAATGTCCAAATGAAAAACTGAAACCCACACCCCTTGTATTTTTACCATCATTAAGCATTTTACGTGTCATATTATCAATAGCTGCAATATGATCAACGTCAAACGCATGATGTAAACCCATTGTAAACGACAAATAAGCCATCGCAATCATTTCAGGATACTGTGCTGCACGAGTCAGCAATAAAAGTATGCCAGCTATTAAAAAAATCAGAATAACGCTCCCATAGCGTAAAGCATCGGCCTGAATTGTCGCGTGTTTTTTTGTCATCAACATCATAAATTTTCTCCTCGTATTGTCTAATAGTAGATTATCATGTTCGTGACGTGATAGACATTTTTTGAACAAAACATGTCCTTAACGTACAAAAAATGTCCTTTTACATCTTTTTTAGATCATAAAATATCGTCAAAAAAATTTTCCAAGCTTTAATAATTGAACTGATTGTTACTGTTGACTATATCAGTCTTACGAGAGAATTTTAACTTTTGAATCAGTAGTAAAATCCGTGTCGATAGTCCCATGATGGGAAAATGTCACTCATGATTTTCATGATTTTATCAACATCTAATCCCTTTCGAATCAAGATTGGTGCTGGTTGCACACCAACAATACCATTCTGTTCTGGAATGAGCTGACCTGATTCATCAACCATTGACACCATCACGCCTTGATCATAGCGTGTATCCGAATTCTTATCAGATTGAATTGATGCTACGTAGTCATTTGCTTCAATGATTAGATCAGCAGCATTTTCAATTTGATCACCAATACCAGCAACCACACCTCGATTTCCCTTACCAGAAGGATTAGCCGAACTAGCAAATGAGAACTTGCCATATTTTCCCCACATTTCTTTGGCAATGTTTTCACTTGGTGTGCCAAATTTGATAACAAAGCAACTGGTTTCGCGTTTATCCATCATTAAATCTTTTGTCCCATCATTTGGTAGCTTACTTTTAGCCTCTTCTTTCCATGGCAAGATGCAACCTAACAAGATATCCTCATCCCAATGTTTCTGATACATCTGTTCAATTTCCGGTGTCATCTGAGCTAATTCTTTTACTTGTTCTATTGAACCACATAACACCACACCGGGCTTGTTGCGTTTACGATTTTTAGCTGCAAATTTACGTTCCAAACCTTTGTCATCTGAAGTCATGATAATATAACCAACTTTAGTTGGGCTAACAATCATGCCGCCGTCTTCTTTCAAAATGCTAATGGCCTCGCTTTGAATGCCGCCATTCCAGTGAATCTTTGTCGTTGTTGCTTCTGTCATTGTAAAATACCATCCTTTTTAAATTTTGCTTTTTCTTTAGTTATATTTATACGTTAGTACATACTCATTGCTTGTTTCATTAACTACTACCTATAAAAAAATTGACCGTTGCTTTTCAAAGGCAGTAATTAATTTTTCATACTTCATCGTATTATCAATATCATCTTCACCATTAATAAATTTTTCTTTCCATTGTGAATTGATATTAAAATGGAAAATATCATCGTTATAAGTTACAGTTTGCTTAGGCAAATCAATTTGAATATATTCATCGGCCTGAATGCTACGTAATATTCGACGATTTTCTTCTGGTAAAACAATTGGTAACAAGCCGTTTTTGGTTGCATTCATGTAAAAGATATCTGAAAATCCGCCGCCAATTACTGCTCTAAAACCATAATCTGTCAACGCCCATACCGCATGTTCTCGTGATGATCCGGATCCAAAATCATTTCCTGTAACTAGAATTGAGGCACACTTATGCTCTGGCTTATTCAGTTCAAATGCTTCATTCAACGAACCGTCGGCATTGTAACGCCAATCGTAAAATAAATCTTTCCCAAATCCTGTTTTTAAAATATTTTTTAAAAATTGTTTAGGCAAGATAATGTCAGTATTGATGTTATCATTTGGAATAACAACCGCCCGACCTGTCTCTCTTACAAAAGCTTCCATACTATTATTCCCCTATACAAATTCATCTACTGTAATATCAACGAAATAGCCAGCTATGCCTGCTGCAGCAACCATAGCTGGAGAGGCTAAGTGTGTTCTGGACCCTGCACCTTGCCGGCCAATGAAATTCCTGTTTGATGTTGAAGCAACATGCTTTCCCGCTGGAATTTTATCTGGATTCATAGCTAAGCATGCTGAACATCCTGGTTCACGCCACTCACACCCTGCGTCTTCAAATATTTTGGCAATTCCCGATTTAATTGCTCGATTTCGAATTGCCCGACTGCCGGGCACTATCCAAGCGGTAACATTAGGCGCTAAGTGATGCCCTTTCATCATGTTTGCAGCAATTTCTAGATCTTCGTAACGACTATTCGTACAGGAACCGATGAAGATGTAATCCAAATTAATGTCAGTTGCCTTCATATGGGGATGCAATCCAATATATTCATAGGCATTGGCATTGGCATCATTATCATCTTTGATTGCTGGTAACGATTGATCAACAGGTGTTGCCATGCCTGGATTTGTTCCCCATGTTACCATCGGTTTCAAATTTGATACGTCAAAAGTTAGCGTCTCATCAAAATCACTTTCATCATCTGTGTAGAATTGTAACCAATAATTTTTAGCAGCTTCAAAGTCTTTTGGTGCTTGTTCACGGCCTTCAATGTAATCAAATGTCGTTTGATCTGGTTGCACCATACCAGTTCTTGAACCAGCTTCAATTGACATATTACACATCGTCATACGGGCCTCCATTGAAAGGTTCTCAACAGTTTCTCCGTAAAATTCAATCGCATAACCGACCCCAAATGACACCCCATATTTAGCAATGATACCCATAATAATGTCTTTTGCATAAGTATTTTTGAGCAATTTTCCAGTGACTTTGATTCCCATTGTCTTTGGTTTAACTTGCCAAATCGTTTGAGTTGCTAATACATGTTCAACTTCAGAAGTACCAATGCCAAAGGCAATTGCGCCAAACGCACCATGAGTTGCCGTATGTGAATCACCACAAACAATCAATTTAGCAGGTTGTGTCAGCCCTCTTTCTGGTCCCACAACATGGACAATCCCCTGCTTATCATCCCCAATTGATGCCAATGGCACACCAAATTCTTTTGTATTTTTAACTAACGTATCCATCTGTAATCGTGACATGTGATCTTGTACATTAAATATATCTTTCGTTGAGACGTTATGATCCATCGTTGCAAAAGTCAGATCTGGTCGTCTCACACGGCGATTCGTATTTCTTAATCCATCAAAAGGCTGAGGTGAGGTGACCTCATGTATTAAATGTAAATCCACATATATCAGTTGCGCTTCACCAATCTCCCCTGTAATGACATGTTTTTCCCAAATTTTATCAAATAACGTTTTGCTCATTTTGTGGCCGCCAGTTCATGTTTTTTTATGTAATCAACCATTTTTTGTGTGACTTCATTGGTCGTCATCACGCCACCCATATCTGGTGTTACATAGTGATTTTCAATAATATAATTCACTGCTGCAGTCATTTTATCTGCAATGCTTTTTTCATCAAAACTTTCTGTCAACATCATAGCTATTGTATTTACCATTGAAATTGGATTCGCTATGCCTTGACCCGCAATGTCTGGTGCTGAGCCATGAATTGGTTCATACAAATTAGGACCGTTTTCGCCAATTGACATAGAAGGTATTTGACCGATTGAACCTGTGATTTGTGCTGCTTCATCACTTAAAATATCCCCAAACAAATTAGGCATAATCACAACATCGAATATTGCAGGTTTTGACATAATAGCCATTGTCATTGCGTCAACATAATAGTAATCAATTGCAACATCTGGATAATTTTTGCCCACTTCATTTGCAATTTTTCGCCAGAATTTTGACGTAGCTAATACGTTTGATTTGTCCACAATGGTGACATGTTTCTTCCGCTTTTGAGCCATTTTAAAGCCTTGATGCATAATTCGCGTCACTTCTTCTTCATTGTAATAAATCGTATCAATAGCTTGATGTTCTTCAAGCTTGCGTGGTTTTCCAAAATAGGCGCCTGAAGTCAATTCACGAACAATTACAAAATCCGTATTTTTAACATATTCTGGTTTTAATGGTGACCGATCAATTTGTGCTGATGTCACTTTTGTTGGTCGTATATTAGCAAATAAATTAAGTTGTGATCTGATTTCTAGTAGTCCCTGTTCCGGACGACGTGACATGTTATCCCATTTAGGTCCACCAATAGCACTAAGTAACACCGCATCAGCTTGTTTTGCAATATTAATAGTTGACTGTGGTAATGGATCTCCCGCACGATCAATACCATCCCCACCAAAAGGTGCGTCTATGAGTTTATATGCAAATGCTTCATTCCTTGTCGCTGCCTCTAAGACTGCTAAACCGGCCGTCATGATTTCAGGACCGATATAGTCGCCTCTTAATACAACTATTTTTTTTACTGATGTCATCATTGATAACTCACCATTTCTTTTTCTTCAACAACTTGCATAATGATTTTTAATTGTTCATTCGTAACCAAATTCGACTCTTCTGCAACTGATTTAAAAATCGGAAAAATATTTTTCATATCATCACGTGTCACATCATATCCTAGACTATTTAGTTTTGACATAACTGCATGTGAGCCTGATAGTTTACCCAAAGGCAGGGATGCCGTTGCACCAACCATTCCCGGCTTCAAAATTTCATATGTTTCTGGATTTTTTAAGTACCCATCTTGATGAATACCAGATTCATGAGCAAACGCATTTCGTCCCATAATTGGTTTATTACTGGCAACTGGCATCTGTGTTGCGCGTGCAACAATATCGGAAATGGCCTTTGAATGTGACAAGACAATATCTGTTTCAACATTGAATTTCTCATGACGAACATATATAGCCGCTGCTGCTTCAATCATGTCAACGTTACCAGCACGTTCGCCGATTCCGTTAATTGTGCCTTGAATTTCCGTTGCACCATGCGCAATGCCTGCCAAGGCATTTGCCGTAGCCATTCCCAAATCGTTATGCGTATGTGTTGACCAACCAACAGTGTCAAAACCAACAATATTTCGACGCAAATTTTCAAAAACTTCACCGTATTCTTCTGGCGTATCATAACCAACAGTGTCTGGAATATTAATCATTGTTGCACCAGCATCAATAGCTGTTTGCACACTTGCGACCAAAAAATCAGGTTCAGTGCGTGTCGCATCCTCAGGTGAGAACACAATGTCTTGAATATATTGCTTAGTAAAAGCGACATCTGCTTTGATTTTGTCTAAAATTTCTTCTTTGGTCAAATGCAGCTTGAATTCACGATGAATCGGTGATGTAGCAATAAACACATGAATCATTGGATGTTTTGCACCCTTTGTTGCTTCAATTACCGCATTAATGTCATTTCTAACCAATCGTGCCAAACCTACAACTTTTGCTTTGTTCACAACTTCTGCAATACTTTTCACTGCTTCAAAATCTTTCTGAGAAGCTGCAGGAAATCCCGCTTCAATTGCTGATACGCCATAGTCATCCAAACCCTTTGCTATAGCAATTTTTTCTTCAACTGAAAAGTTGACGCCAATCGTTTGTTCACCATCACGCATTGTTGTATCATAAAAAGTTACTTTATTTGTCATAATTTCCTCCTGAAATTAAAAATCCCGGACTAGTCAGATTGACTAGTCCGGGATTATGCATGCACATCCTTTAATTCACTAGCCATTAGGTAAATACCTAACAGCCAGCTTAAAAGCTCAACTTGCTAGGGTTTGTCTGAGCAAGTTGAGGAGAAGGGCTGAATTTGTTTTATTCATTTGTACTGAAGCCTGATTTCTCATGTGAAAGATTTCCTTTTGATTTAATATGATAATCATAACTAATGACAAGTTCAGCGTCAAACAAAAGTTTATTTTTATTCCTATTTTATATAATTAAGATACTTTTATAACCCTAATGCCATTTTGGCGTATCTAGACATTCTATCAATTTTCCAAGCCGGTTCCCATGTGAGCACTACTTTGGTTGTTTTAACTTCTGGTAAGATAGTTAATGCTGCATCAATCATTTCTTCTAGCACACTACTTAACGGACAACCCATTGTAGTCAGTGTCATATTTATTATCACATCACCAGTATCATTGATATCAACACAGTTAATTAATCCTAGATTAACAATATCAATTCTTAATTCTGGATCAATCACTGTCTCTAAAATAGCCATAATGTCATTCTCTATTTTTTCTGGCATATTTACCCCACCGATCCAATCATTTCAAATTTCATTAAGCGATTTAATTCCACGGCATATTCCATTGGTAATTCTTTTGTGAAAGGTTCAATAAATCCCATGATAATCATTTCTGTGGCTTTTTCTGCAGAAATACCACGTGTCATCAAATAATATAGTTGTTCTTCAGAAACACGTGAAACTTTTGCTTCGTGTTCCATTGATACATTGCCGTTTAAAATTGTGTTGTAGGGAATTGTGTCTGCTGATGATTGATCATCAACCAGAATTGTGTCACATTCGACATGGGCAAATGACCCATCAGATTCACGGCCAAACTTGACCGTCCCACGATAATCTGTTTTCCCACCATCGTGGGCAATTGATTTTGAAATGATAGATGATGACGTATTTTTAGCATTATGGATCATTTGTGCACCAGAATCCAAATTAACACCTTCTCCAGCAACCGCAATTGACAACATAGTGCCCTTTGCGCCCTCACCATTCAAATAAACTGATGGATATTTCATCGTCGTTTTCGATCCGAAATTACCATCGACCCACTCCATGGTCGCATTTTCATGAGCAGATGCACGCTTTGTTTCCAACGAATACACATTATTTGACCAATTTTGGATCGTTGTGTACCGGCAATAACCATCTTTTTTGACAATAACTTCAACAACGGCAGCATGTAAAGCATCTCCAGAATACATTGGTGCTGAGCAACCTTCAACATAGTCAACATGTGCACCCTCATCAACAATAATCAGCGTGCGTTCAAATTGTCCTTCATTTTCTGTATTTATTCGAAAATAGGATTGAATCGGCGTATTAACGTGCACGCCCTTTGGAACATAAATAAATGTGCCACCAGACCAAACCGCTGCATTTAAAGCAGCTAGTTTATTATTGGTTGGTTTCACCAAAGAGCCAAAATATTCTTTCATCAATTCTGGATACTCTTGCACTGCCGTATCTGTATCAGTAAAAATAATCCCTGTTTTAGCAAATTCATCTTTCATACGATGATACACCACTTCTGATTCATACTGTGCGGAAGATCCAGCCAACCATTTTCGTTCTGCTTCGGGTACACCTAATCTTTCAAATGTTTCTTTTAGTTCAATTGGCACATCATTCCAATCACGATACTTATCGTTTGTTGGTTTATTATAATAATAAATATCTTCAAACCGAATGTCACTCAAATCTGGTCCCCAACTATGCATTGGCATATTAAGATATGTTTGATACGCTTGTAACCGATAATTTAGCATCCATTCTGGCTCGTTTTTCTTAGCAGATATTTGACGAATAATGCCCTCGTCTAATCCTTTACCTGTCGAAAATACTGCCTTATAATCATCTTGAAAACCTAACGCTTTAGCTTTATCAACTGCAATCGCTGCACGCGTTTTATCAATCGCTTCTTGTCTATCTATTTCCATCATCGCACCTCCTGTCATCTTTTATGACTAATAATTCATCTAAAGCATGCCATGCTAGTGTTGCACATTTGATACGCGCTGGAAACTTTGTCACACCAGCTAAAATTTGCGGTTCACCAAGAGACTTAACATCGGCTGCCTCACCACGCATCATTTTAGAAAATTCTGTCACTAAAAATGTGGCTTGTGCGCGCGTTTTCCCAGATACCAAATCACTCATCATAGATGCTGATGCTTTCGATATCACACAACCATCACCATAAAAATGAATATCAGTTACTTTATCATCGACAATATCAAACGCCAAATCAATTATATCGCCACAAGTTGGATTATATTTTTGTATATGATACGTTTCTTGTCCCAACATTGGTCGAAAATGATGCGGATACTGCGCATATGACATGATTGTTTGGCGATATAAATTATCTAAATTGTGCAAACTCACGGTTAAAATACTCCTTAATTTTTTTAAGCGCATCTATCAATCGGTCAATTTCTTCACGCGTATTGTACAGATAGAAACTCACACGCACTGTTGCTGCAACACCTAAGTAATTCATAAGAGGCTGCGCACAATGATGCCCTGCTCGTACTTCTATGCCTAATTGATCCAGCGCTGTTGCTAAATCATGAGCGTGCACGCCAGCCATATTAAACGCAATCACACCTGTATGATGCTCGCTATTTTGTGGCCCATAAATTGTAATTCTCGGCATCTTAGTCAGTTGTGATAGTGCATAACCTACTAATTCATGTTCATGTTTTGTCACGTCAGCCATACCAATATGAGTTAAATAATCAATAGCTGCACCTAGTCCAATAGCACCGGCAATATTTGGTGTCCCCGCTTCAAAACGCCAAGGTATTGGTTGAAACGTGGCTTCCTGTAAATTTACGCGTTCAATCATTTCACCACCATATTGTGCTGGGGTCATTTTTTCTAGTAGTTCACTTTTACCGTATAAGACACCAATGCCTGTTGGCCCCAACATTTTATGTCCTGAAAAAACCAAAAAATCAACAGCCATATCTTGTACATCGACTGCCATATGGGGCACTGATTGTGCACCATCTACAATCATAATAGCGCCATGTTCATGAGCCATTTGGGCGAGCAATTTAATAGGATTAACAACACCTAAAACATTAGAAACATGTGTCAGGGTAACTATTTTAGTTTTGTTAGTCATTTTTTGTTTAGCATCAGTTAAATTTAACGTGCCATCATTATTGAGGGTAATGTATTTCAACCTAGCTCCAACACGTTGTGCTAGTTGTTGCCATGGTACGATATTTGAATGGTGTTCCATATATGATAACAGGATTTCATCACCTGGTTTGAGTTGATCAACACCATATGTGCTTGCCAACCAATTCAATGATTCAGTTGTCCCGCGCGTAAATAAAATTTCAGTTCTTTTTTTTGCATGAATAAACATTTGTACTTTATCACGAACTTGTTCATATTGCTCAGTTGCACGTTGTGAGAGTTCGTAAATACCACGATGCACATTAGAATTATTATTTTGATAATAATCAACCAAGGCATCCATCATAACTTGTGGTTTTTGTGACGTCGCTGCACTATCCAAATAAATCATTTGTTGACCATTAATTTTTTGATTTAAAATCGGAAAATCAGATCTAATCGTCTTCATATTGTAACTTTCTTTCTATTTCTGACATCACTTTTTGTTGGGCTGCCCGAGTCGGCATTTTCATTAAAACCTCTCCCATAAAGCCACGAATAACTAACTTACGAGCCACGCGTTCACTAATGCCACGACTCATTAAATAATACATTTGCTCGTCATCCACACGGCCCACAGAAGCAGCATGCCCTGCTGTGACATCATTTTCATCAATAAGCAATAACGGATTAGCATCCCCTCTCGCTCGACGAGATAACATCAATACGCGTGATTCTTGTTGCGCATCTGATCCCTTGGCGCCTTTAATTATTTGACCAATACCATTAAACACCAATGTTGAGCGATTTAAAATTACACCACGTTGAAAAATATGGCCAACAGTATGTCGGCCTTTATTTAGAACAGTTGTAACTAGGCCTTGCGTTTGTTTTTTTATCGTTAATCCAATGACATTAGCATGCGATGTGGCGCCTTCACCATTTAGTTGACTAGCTACTCGCATCACGACATTGCCATCATTAAATTCCGCATTTTGCCAATCAACAGTAGCATGGTCTTTAACTAGAACCTCTCGGTTAATGAATGCAGTTGTCTGTTCCCCTAAAGAATCAATATTAGCGTAAGTCACTTGTGCACCAACATTAGCCAGTACTTCTATTACCACAGAGGCCTTTGTTTTTTCAGAACCAATCGTATGCATTTCTTGCAGAATAGTAACTTTCGCATGCGCGCCAACACAAACAAAAATTCGAGCCACAAAATCTTGACCTGACATAGCCAAATGATTCAATGCGAGATGCAAAACATCATCAAATTTTACTTGGTCTGGAATATATACAAATATACCAGTATTAAATTGTTCATAGTTTTGAGCAGATAAACGATCAGCGCGTTTTGAAATAACACTTCCAATGAGTTTATTAACTAAGGGCCCATACACCATCTGTGCTTGTTTCATGCCCATTACAATGACACCTTGTGCTATCATATTTTCCGACAAATGTTGATACGTAGTGGATTGCCCACTCACTTCGATGCCACTGATAGTATTCTTCAGAAAGTAAGTTGTTTTAGTATTTTCTGTAGCCGGTGTCAGCTCATCAAGTTGCCAACCACTATATCGAACTTTAGCGAACTCTGGCAATGGTAGAGATGCTATTGCAATATTATCAACCATATTAACCCTCCACAAAATACGAATTTGTTTCTTCGTCTGTCAGGTGAACATCCAAACCAAGTTCATCTCGCAATCCTGCGTACCCCTCAGCCTCCAATTTTTTGGCTAAGTTGGCATCGCCTGTTTTTACAATTTTACCGTCCATCATCACATGAACAAAATCAGGTACAATGTAGTCAAGCAAACGTTGATAGTGTGTAATCATCAGTGCCCCGAATTCATTAGAACGCATACTATTAACACCACGTGAAACAACTTTTAAGGCATCAATATCTAATCCAGAATCAATTTCATCCAAAATAGCAATTTGTGGTTGAATCATCATCATCTGTAAAATTTCATTTCGCTTTTTTTCGCCACCAGAAAATCCCTCATTTAGATAACGTTCCGCCATTTCTTCAGTCATAGCCAAAAATTCACGTTTTTCATCTAGCTTTTCAATAAATGACATCACACTAATTTGATCATCTTCAGGGCGTCGCGCATTAATTGCCGCACGCATAAATTCAGTATTAGTGACACCTTGAATTTCTGAGGGGTACTGCATAGCCAAAAATAATCCCGCGCGTGCGCGTGCGTCAACTGACATTTCAGCTAAATTTTGACCGTCAATGTAAATATTGCCTTGGGTCACTTGGTATGCGGGATGTCCCATAATTGTTTGCGATAACGTTGATTTTCCGGTACCATTGGGACCCATAATTGCATGTATTTCACCTGTATTAACAATTAAATCAAGGCCTTTTAAAATTTCTTTACCTGCCACCGAAACATGTAAATTATCTACTTTTAATGTTGTCATATTATATATCCTTTTTTCGCTGATTAATTTTATTCAGCATACTTTCATTTTTATGAAATTTTGCAATCATACGGACATTATTAATCATTTCATTGACAATAAAATGTTGATTATGCCATATGTCGCCAGCTTCTATCAGTAACCAAAATAAATTTTCTAAAAAATAAGTGCTATCACTATCATTTGTGAAATTAATTCCATAAGTTGCCAACATCATAGCATATTTATAGTTTTTAAGCGACATTTGATACTGTGCTAATAAATAGATTATTGCTGCTTGAAAACCCGATCTATCTGCTACCATTAGGTTTTTCTGATGCCGCCAGACATCATCAAATATTTTTTCTGCTTCATTAAAAAAGCCTTGTTGGTAATAATAATGGATAGTTATCGCATAAAATAATAATTGTTGTAGTTGACTAAATTGTGAAACATCAATTTTTTTGAGTAATTTTGTTGCTTTTACATCATTTTTCTGAAAAAAAACTAATGAAAAATATTGTAACAATTGATAAGTGCTTTGCTCTGAATCCAGTAGGTTATCGATGTCAACTTGTGTCATCAGCTGATGATATTTTACTAGATTTTGATAAAACAGCGCTTTCATGGCAAGTGCTAGAACCTGTTCATTAGATGTTGTTTTTAGTGTCACATGAATTGGAAAAATATCGTTGAGCGTTAATCCTAAGCGTTCACATAGTAAGATCATAATATCAACCGCTGGCACTTGTCTATGTTTTTCAAATTTAGACAAAGTAGCCTGCGTGCAAATATTGATGCAAAGTGACATTTGTGACATTTTCAAACGTTTGCGTGTATGAATAAATTTTTCTACATTAATCATTTTGACCTCTTTAATAGCTTATATTTTTCTATTTAAAAAGTGCAGACCAACTGTTTTCACAGTTGGTCTGCACTTTTTAACTACATTACCAACTGTCCACTAAATTGAAAAATTTTAGTAGACAGTCACAAAAATTAGCCTACTAATCAACAGATGAGCAGTAGGTTAACGATGGCAAAATTATTTGATTTTTTTATTGTTATTTTCATTTTATTTTCTTCTATTTTTTATATGATATATATTGATTCTAATAGAAAAACATTATTATGTCAAATTTTTTTAGCACTTTTAATTAAATTGATCATTTTTGAGATTCATCCATTGCCAAAATGTTTTATCGCATTCTAAAACTTGTTATAATACCTTATGATTCTGGTCAAATTAATTAACAATTTTATTATTTTTGAACACTTTTTCTATTATGATTTACCTACTTTTATTAGTAGCATACTCAGAACTATAAAACTGAATGGTGATGATAAATGACACTATTTTTGCTGGCCTAGATTTTAAATTTTCAACATTTATTCATTTTTTAATTTGATATAATAAACATAAACTAGCGGTCAAAGGACACTCACTTATGGTTAATCAAACAGTCACTAAACGGATAAAACACTTTCAAGACTTTGGAAATAGTTTAGCCCATGCCAAAGCATATTTTCGTGATGATTGGAAAATAATTTATTTTGATCTATCTGGGAAAATGTTTGGATTGCTGTCTCCTACTGCATCTGAAACATCGATTATTACACTAAAAGGTGATCCAGAGTCTAATGTTGCGCTTCGTGAGATATATTCTGATATTACTGCAGGTTATTATGCAAATAAAAAACATTGGAACACAATAAAACTCTCAACATCAGAATTATCAGATCAAGAAATTGAAAAAATGATTACGCATTCCTATAAACTTGTGTATGAAAATTTACCACTTTATGTTCGGAAAGCATTTGCGGCGTCGGATTAATTTTTGTCAATAAGATGCTTAGACTAAGCATGTCAAACGCTTATGTCATCTCTTTTCAGAGCAATCTTTTGATCACAAATATATCATACAAAAAAAGAAATCCAAATTGGATTTCTTTTTAATTTATATTGCCCCTGCTGGATTCGAACCAGCGCATAGCGGTACCAAAAACCACTGCCTTACCACTTGGCGAAGGGGCAATAGTTAATCTTTTTAGCCGTTAACTATTAAATCGGCTATGGGAGCGGTAGGATTCGAACCTACGAACCCGAAGGAACGGAGTTACAGTCCGTCGCGTTTAGCCAGACTTCGCTACACTCCCATATCTCAAACAACTATATAATAATACCAAATTTCTCAAGAGTTAGCAAGCATTTTCGAAATTTTATATTCATTCTATCAGATTACATCGACAAAAAGACTATAAAAAACATAAAAAAGCACCACAAGATTGATACAACAAAATAAACACAGCGCATTGAACATTTATTTTGTTTAAGTATCTCATTAAATGCAGTACTTTTTAAAACGGTCTAAATTTTTTTGTTAACGTCTTTTAAAGTATGTCATCAATCCGACAACTAACAATACAACAACACTGATTGCGGATACCATAATAGCGACACGATGGAGCAATGTTTTATGATATGTGAGGTGAAGTGTACGGTTTCCTTTCGGATCAACTGCCATTTTGCCTTTAATCGTTGTTATAGGCAATATTTTATTATTAGCCCCAATAACTTGCCAACCCTTATAATTTGTCATCGGTAACAGCACTTGCTTAGCTGATGTCGGCACATTCGCCACTGTAAAGACATAGCCCTTATGTGTCAATTGCAAAGAACTTAGTTTCCCGTCAATGTAAATGCGTTTGGCATCTCTATTATCTCCCCAACTTCCTACTTGATAATTGTTGACAAATTTAACACGTCCTTGCCCTAAATAATCTTTACTACCCAAAGGCAATTGATAATAATGCTGAATTTGGTAGTCAAAATCAGCATTAGAAACTGTTTTTGGTAATTGCTTTTTGCCAACTTGATAATTAGCAATATTTGCTGAACCGCCATTATAATAAGTTGTTACTTGCATTTTCCAAGCGCTAAATATCGCCAATACAATCCCTGTCACAAATAACCAACCAACAGTTTTCTGTTTTAATAGGCCTATCTCACTAAATTTTTCCAGTCCCTCAATAACAAACAACAGTCCTAACAACATAATAATTGGATAAAAACGTCCCATCATTTGAAAGACATGCAATGGTGTTTTAGTTAAAATTTCTATTGGTGTGTAAAAAATTGCAATCAGGCTAATTGCTAACCAACCACCAATTATCTGAACGTGATTAGAAAATGATCGCGTGTATAATAACCCTAATACAACCACAATGCTCATCACGAATACAAAAACACCAACAGGTATTGCGGTCCAATTTAACGTTGCTTGATTACTAATTGACGATGAAATCGAATCCCAAACACTGGTTGCCTGAAAAAAAACGTTCGCGCCGGCAATTTTGTCTGATAAAATCTGTTGAATAAACGGCATAACATAAAAAGCAGACAGTAACAGTGTTAGTATACCAGCTTTAACTAACTGCCATAATTTCCCTGTTGTCGCTTGTTTTTTATACAAAAATACAATAAACATTATTGTCAGCACAATGAGAAGTAAAAGTGCAGACAACACATGATTAGTCACGGTTATTGTACTTACGATACTGGCAAAAACCCAACTTTTCCGCGCCGTAAACATGATGGCGTAAAAGGCAGCTAATACAGCTGGAAATAGTAAAATACCAATAAGTTCGCCAGGCAATCCTCGTACCTTTATTTGACCAAATGTGACAGGTGCTAGTACATATAATGTACTAAAAGCAAAAGACTTTAACTTTGAACGACCACCCGTGAAAAATAATGACCCAGCATAATAGTTTAACCCCATAGCAGTAGTTAATAATATGATATACCCAGCAAGTACAGCGGTTATCGCCTGATGTGTCCAAAAATAAATCAATGCTACGAGATATGTGAAGGAATAGCCATAAAATAAATTCACGCCATAACCATTTTGACCAAAGGTGTATGCTGAAATGTCAGGTAGCCATTTTCCGTTCTCGAACCCCTTCGTTAATTCATACATCCGAGATAAGTGAAAAGGCACATCCCATGAATTCATATACATTGTCTGTTTAACAATTTGTGGTCCCATGCTTGCAATGGCCAAAATTAAGAATATAAGCAGTAATTGCCACCAAGTTATTTTTTTTATCCAACGCATTCTTTTTCCCCTAAAAAGTATAATAAACTACTATTATACACGATATAGGACTATAACAATGAATCTACTGATTTTTATGGACAAAATCATTCAAAATTATATGACCTATAGCAAATGGCCTTACCAAATCTGCACGCGATCATTTGAAGCTAGCCACATTTTGTCATCAGGTCTCACATCAAATGCATCAAAGAATTCATCAAAATTTTTCACTTGTACATTAACACGTAGTGCTGCTGGCCCATGGGGGTCAGACGCAGCCAATAAACGCATATATTCTGGACGTGCTTTCATACGCCAAATTGTTGCCCAACTCTCAAAAAAGGCTGTTGCCGAGAAATCTGAATCTAATTTAGCAGCTGCTAATGCTGCAGCTAAGCCACCCAAATCCGCAACATTTTCAGATACAGTTAGCTTGCCATTCACTTTGGCACCATATGAATCTAGACCATCGAATTGTTTGACGATTTTATCTGTACGCAATTTAAACGCTGAAAAATCAGCCGTTGTCCACCAATTATTTAAACTACCATATTCATCAAATGATGCCCCGTTCGTATCAAATGCATGAGAAATTTCATGTGCAATCACCGCGCCGATACCACCATAGTTAGCTGATGATGATTGTTTCAAACTGTAAAATGGTGCTTGTAAAATAGCCGCTGGAAAAACAATTTGATTTTGTTGTGGATCATAATACGCATTGACTAAATGTGCTGGCATATGCCATTCGCTACGGTCAACTGGTTGATGCCACTGTGCCCATGTATGTGCAATTTCAATTTGTCTAAATTGTGTCGCTGTGTCAAATAAAGTCATGCCAGGGTGCACTATTTTTTTGTACAAACGCTCTGGCAGTTTCTCTGGATAGCCAATGTGAGGTACGATTGTATTAAGTTTGATAATGGCTTTTTGACGTGTTGCATCATCCAGCCACTGATTAGATTGCAAACGTTGTTTGAAAACATCAATCATTGTTGCCACTTTATGTTCAACATCTATTTTAGCTGCTGGTGAAAAATTATCTTGTGCATAATAAACGCCAATTGCTTGGTTAAATGGCTGTGCGGCCAGATATACAGCCGCCTTTTGAGAAGCCATGGCTTCTGGCAATCCGGTCAATTCACGTTGATATTGACCACCTAGCACACGCAATTCGTCAGATAAATAACTGGTAAATTGATTAGCGACCGTTACAATGAGATACGCCTTCAATAATGGCCAAGCTTTTTCTGAATAAAATTGATCAGCTGCAGCCCAAAAACGTTCTTCTGGTACAATAATTTTATCTGGTTTTTGTCCAATTAGTTCAGTTAGAATATCATTGAGTGGTAATTCTGGTGCCAAATTGGTAAATTGCTGCCAGTCATATGGATGGTATAACTTAGCGTACTCATGATTTTCTTCTTGGCTCAACACCACATTGGCAGCACGTGCATCAAGTGCTAGATACTGATCAATTAATTCAGTTGTTTCAGATTTTGAGAAACCAAAATGTGGTAACAGACTTTCTTGTTCCTCACGAAACTTAGCCAACAATATTTTGCCTTGTGCATGATCCTTTTCATAGTAGGTTGTATCTGGCAAAAGAATGCTTAAAGCCCCAGCCCATAAAACATTTGTTTGCGCATCTTTGAAATCCGGTTCAACACCTAACGGTAAGGCATTAGGAAACCCTGACTTTTCTAGTTCAACAATATGACTTGCAAAATCCGCAAACGAGGTATAGCTTTGATACTTTTTAATCAATGGTTGCACAGGTGATGTCCCTAATTCATCCCGTGTCTTGGTATCAATAGTTAAACGATGATACGCAACAAAATTTTTCAAAATCGGCGATTCTGGTATCATATCACCATTTTGCCATTTTGCTGTCGTTGTCATCAACCATTGTTCAATTTCATCAGACAAGTCGCTAAAACCACCTGTTCGTGGTTTATCATTAGGAATAACTGCTGTCTTCTCCCAATCACCATTAATTGCTTCGAAAAAATCATCTTGTAATCGTACCATATTACCCTACTTTCTCATTAATAACTCACACTAATTATACACATTTTTCATTTTAATTTCATGATGTTGTGCAATATAAAAGCTGTCATAGATGTAAAAATTCATGACAGCTTTTAATGATTTATTTATTTTGTTGTAATTTATATAAAGCAACTTCTTCATCTGTTGCCAAAACAAAATGGCCTGGATTTGCTTCAATCATATGCCGTTCTTTACCATCTGTTTCAACTGTTGTATCATACTCAACGTGTTGCCTGAGACTCTCGACTTCTGGATCTGGTACAGGAATCGCTGATAATAAACTCTTAGTATACGGATGCAGTGGATGATTGTATACAGCGTCAGCCGTTCCAATCTCTAATAATTTACCCCAATGCATAACGCCAATACGATCAGAAATATACTTTACCATTGATAAATCATGGGCAATGAAGAGATAAGTTAATGAATGTCTCTTCTGTAACTCTTTCATTAAATTAACAACTTGAGCTTGGATAGAAACATCCAGCGCTGAAATGGGTTCATCAGCTATAATGAATTGAGGATCGACTGCTAATGCCCGTGCAATCCCGATTCGTTGCCTTTGACCCCCTGAAAATTCATGTGGATAACGCGTTGCATGGTCTTCATTTAAGCCAACCAATTTTAATAATTGTTGTACTTTATTATCGCGATCTGTTCTATCTTTAGCCAGTTTATTGATATCAATACCTTCAGCAATGATGTCACGTACTTTCATACGTCCATTTAAACTTGCTTGTGGATCTTGAAAAATCATTTGCGCATTTTTACGAAATTCTAATAATGCTTTGCCTTTCAAGTGAGTGACATCTTCACCATTAAACAGTATTTTACCAGCAGTTGGTTCATGCAATTTTAAAATTGTCCGACCAATTGTTGTCTTACCAGAACCTGATTCGCCAACTAAACCAAATATTTCACCTTCGTAAATATCAAAAGTGACATGGTCAATGGCGCGAACTTCATTAGCCTTCCCTTTATTAAAATAAAGTTGCAAATCTTTAAGCTCAACTAACTTCTTCGGTGTCTCTTCCGTCATGATTGAGCCTCCTGTCCTTGAATTTCTCGCCATCTTTCCCAACGCTTTTGAATTTGTTCAGGCGGCGTCACTTTGGGAGCACGCTCATCAAGCAACCAGGTTGCTGCATAATGTGTATCACTCACCCGAAAGAATGGGGGCTCTTCCTTTAAATCAATAGCTAAAGCATATTCATTACGTGAGGCAAAGGCATCGCCAGTTGGTGGTTCTAACAAATCTGGTGGCGTGCCAGGAATCGCTACCAAAGAACCCACTTTAGTATCTGTTGTTGGCATTGAATTTAACAACCCCCAAGTGTAAGGATGCTGTGGGTTAAAGAAAATTTCGTCAACTGTACCATACTCAACAATTTTACCAGCATACATAACTGCAACACGGTTAGCCATACCAGCAACAACACCCAAATCATGTGTAATAAAAATAATTGAGCTGCCAGTATCTTTTTGTAATTCTTTCATTAATTTCAAAATTTGTGCTTGGATGGTCACATCCAATGCGGTTGTTGGTTCATCAGCAATCAATATCTCAGGATCTACTGCTAAGGCAATGGCAATCACCGCACGCTGTCGCATACCACCAGACCATTGGTGTGGATAATCATTAATATGTTCTTCAGCATTGGGAATGCCAACGCCTTTCATTAACTCTAATGCACGTGCCAAAGCTGCTACTTTTTTCATTTTGCGATGTTTCATCAAAGGTTCAGCAATTTGCATGCCAATCCTCATCGTTGGATCTAGGCTAGTCATGGGATCTTGGAAAATCATAGCAATTTCGTTACCACGAACAGACTGCCATTCTTCTTCCTTCAAATCAAGTAAGTTACGATCTTTAAATATTAATCGTGAATTATCTGGAATTAAAGCGTTTTTTGCATTTAAGCCCATCAATGTTTTTGTCGTGACCGACTTACCAGAACCAGATTCACCAACAATGGCCAAAGTCTCGCCTTTGTTGAGATCAAAAGACACGTCTCGAATTGCTTGCACAGTTCCTGCATACGTGTTGAAGTTTACGTGCAAATTTTCAACTTTTAAAATTGGATTACTCATAATCTGCACACCTCTTAGTCTTCACTCGCACGTGGATCAAAAGCATCACGTAAGCCATCACCTAAAAGAATGAAAGCTAATGATACTAAGACCAACACTGCTGATGGAATTAATATTTGATAAGGATAGAACTGCAACATAGCTTGTGCATCAGAAATCAATGATCCCAAAGACGCAGTTGGTGGTTTGACCCCCAAGTTAATTGCTGACAATACTGCTTCAAACATAATTGCATTTGGTACTGTCATCATAATTTGAACAATAATCGTACCAGCCATATTTGGAATTAAATGTTTGATTGCAATCTTAAGTGAGCTTTCACCTAACGATTTTGCTGCCAAAACATAATCACGTTCTTTCAGTGTTAACGTCATATTACGTACCTGACGTGCCATGCCAAGCCAACCTGTCATAGCAATAGCTAAGATAATTGACAACACACCGCCACCAAGTAGTAGACCAAGCATAGTGACAATAATCAAATTCGGAATGGATGATAATATTTCAATAATACGTTGCATCACATTATCAATCCAACCGCCCTTCCATCCGGAAAATACACCATAGGCGACACCAATAAGTAAATCAATCAAAGTTGCAACAATCGCAACCAATAATGAAATACGTAAACCAACTGTCACACGCTTGGCGACTGAACGACCGATATTGTCCGTTCCCAAAATAAACTTTTTATTTTCAGGCACACCTTGCGATTCATATACATTAGTCGCTGTTGTATCGCCAGGTGCCTTTATTTTCCCATTCCAACCAGGAATTGGTAAGCCAGAATTAGGCGGTAAGTTCTTATATACGCCAACTTTATCAGAATTGAATGCGTTAGCATTTTTTTGTGGTACAAATATATTTGATAAGACCGCAAAAGCCAAAATAAATATTAAGAACCACAATGAGATAACCGCAAGCTTATTAAGCTTGAGTCGACGCCAGGCATCTTGCCAAAATGACAAGGCCGGCTTTGAGATATGTTCGTTGGCTTTAGAATTTTGTGCGCCAACGATGACAAAATCTTCAGTATTTGCTGCCATCATAAGCCTCCTTATTGCAAACGAACACGCGGATCAATAATTGCTGTCAAAATATCCGTGATCAAAATCATAACCATCAACATAGCTGAATAGACGATCGTAGTTCCCATAATAACTGGAAAATCCTTTGAAGGAATTGACAAAACAAATTGTTGACCAATACCAGGTATTGAGAAAATTTGCTCGATTAATGTTGATCCCGTCAATAAACCTGCAGCCATTGGCCCAATCAGTGTCAAAACTGGAATCATAGAATTACGATAAGCATGTTGGTTAACTACCTCTTTAGCACTCAATCCTTTAGCTTTAGCCAACTGTACATAATCTGAACTTAACGATTCAATCATTTCTGAACGAACAAACCGTGTCGTAATAGCTGCTGGACTCATAGCTAAAGCAAGCGTTGGTAAAACAGTTTGTGAAAATGAATCACCCCATCCTGAAACTGGGAAGAGTGGCCATTTAAATCCAAACAAATAAACCAAAATAATGCCTAAGATAAAGCTTGGTATTGAGATCCCAAGTGTTGAGATAATACCTAATGTACCATCAATTTTATTGTTTTTATTACGTGCAGATGCAGCACCCATAAATAGTCCTGCAATAACGCCAACTACCAATGCTTGTGCACCCAACTGCGCTGAGATAGGCAAACGCTGACCAATTAACATGCTAACTGGCTGATTTTGATATTGGAATGATATGCCAAAATTACCATGAGCCGCACCAATTAAGTAATTCAAGTATTGTTGCCAAAGCGGTAAATCTAAACCGTACGTTGATTTCAACTGTGCTATTGCTTCCGGTGTTAATTTAGGGTTAGTAAACGGCGTTCCAGGCATGATTTGCATCAAGAAGAATGTCGCAGTAACCACTAAGAAAAGCGTAAAGATAAGTAACAGCAGTCGTTTTAAAATATATTTCCACATAATATCATCTTCCTAAACAAATAAGAACGAATTCTTATTTGAAATTAAATATTTTCTTACGATCTATCATTACTTGCGATATGCGTACTTGAAGTCTTGAAGCAAACCTGTTGTGTTTGCCACAACGCCTTTGACATCAGGATTCTGCAAAGCGTAATGTGCCCTGAACATCAATGGACTATAATTCGCATTTTTAAACAAAGCTGCTTCTGCATTTTTATAATCCATATCACGACTCGACTGGTCTAATGCATCTTTTGTTTCAGCCTTATTAACGGCATCAGTGTATGCGTCATTTATAAACTTGCCATCATTGTAAGAACCATTATTTTTAAACAAATCATAGAAAGTTGAACCTTCAGGATAATCACCACCCCATGCAGTTAACAATATCTCAAAGTTTTGAGTCTGAGCATCTTGTAATCGTTGCTTAAATGGTACAAATTTTTGATTGATTGTCAAACCTGGCAAAGCTTTCTGCCAAGAACCTTGCAAATAGTCAACAACGACTTTGTTAGCCGGTTGATCCGAAGCTGCTTCGATTGTCAAAGTTGCTTTTGTTTCGCCAATTTCTTTCAATCCTTCAGCAAATAATTTGGCTGCTTTATTTTTATCATACGTATATCCAGGTGCAACATACTTAGCTAAGTCTTCACCACTTGCTGTCTTAGCTAATCCTGTTGGTACCAACGCTGTCCCAGCTGTAGATACACCGCCAGTGACTTCTTTAACAAGTTCATCACGGTTTGTAGCCAAATTCAAAGCCTCTCGAATTTTAGTATTTGCCAAAAATTTATTTGTTCCTGTTTGGTTGTACTCAATATAATCCGTTCGTGCTTCTGGTACCTTAACACTGTCTTTACTGCCCTTATTGGCACTATAAAGATCTGTTGTCGTTAAGGGCGCTTCATCTAATTTACCTTGTTTATAAAGTTCCACTGCCGTTTCAGGCTTTTTGACAACTTGATATGTTAATGTTTGTGTTTTAACATTTTTAGCATCCCAATAGTTTTTGTTCTTTACAAGTTCGAATTTACCATTAGTACCATTCCAACCCTTAAAAGTATAAGGGCCTGAATACAATTGTTTTTCGGATGTTGTGCCATAGGACTTACCTTGCTTAGCAACAAACGATTCCTTTTGAGGCATGAAATTTGAAAAAGTCAATAAGTACTCAAAATGTGGCATTGGATGTGCTAAATTAAAGGTCACTGTGTTTCCTTTAGAGGTAACACCCAATTGACTTACTTTTTCTTTACCTGCTACAATTTCATCTGCGTTTTTAACACCTGATGCAAGATAAGCATATTGTGAAGCTGTCTTAGGGTCGACAATTCGTTGCCATGAATAAACAAAATCCTGTGCTGTTAACTTTGAGCCATCAGACCATTTTAAACCACTACGTAATTGAGCAGTATACGTTAGCCCATCACTTGACACTTTAATAGATTTAGCTAAATCAGGGATCGCCTTGCCTTTCGCATCAACTCGCAACAAGTTAGATCCTGAATTACCAATAATCTGGTTAGAATACTGATCTGTATTTTTTGAAATATCTAACGTTTGAATATCTGTTGGTAGTGAATAATTTAATGTCCCTTTTTCAGCGGCTTTTTTACCACCCCAGAGACCTGCAGCACGTGTACCACCACCGACAACAACAACAACAGCGACTGCGCCGATAGCCACTTTTTTCCATGTATCCATACTAATATCCTCTCAACATATGTCAGTCATTTTTTAAATACACATTAATAAATAATACTATATCATTTAATATTCTCATATACAACTAATAATCAATCATTATATCTTGTGAGATCACTTTTAAATAAAATAAGAATCAACTAACGTCAATTCTTAATCTACTCATTCAAACTGATTTGTTACTACACAATATTTATTTCTTAACTGCTAATTTCCAATCTTGATTCAATCCAGTTGAATTAAGAACAATACCGGTCACCTTAGGATTTTGTAATGCATAACCTGCACGGAAATATAATGGGTTGAAGTTGCTATCCTTTAACAAGGCTTCCTCAGCCATTTTATAGTCGTTATCACGAGCTGATGCCTTCAATGCATCAGTTGATTCAGCCTTATTAACTGCAGCGTCATAAACTTCATTCTTGAACTGGCCATTATTATTTGAGGCACCTGTTTTAAAGATATCGTAGTATGTTGATCCCTCTGGGTAATCGCCACCCCACAATGACACAACAATGTCAAAGTTTTGTGTTTGTGAATCTTTAATACGTTGTGAAAATGGTACGAACTTTTGGTTGATCTTCAAACCTGGCAAAGCCTTTTCCCATGATCCTTGTAAATAATCCAAAGTTGTCTTAGCTGCTGGTGAGTCTGCATCTGAGGTAACAGTAAATGTTGCCTGACTCTCGCCAACTTCTTTCAATCCCTCTTGGAACAAAGTAGCGGCCTTCTTAGGGTCAAACTTATAACCAGGCGCAACAAACTTAGCTAAATCTTCACCAGAATCTGTCTTAGCCAAACCTTCTGGTGCCAAACCAGTTGCTGGCGTTGAGATTCCTGCAGTCACTTGATCTGTTAATTCTTTACGATTAGTTGCTAAGTTTAAAGCTTCACGAATCTTAGCATTGGCTAAGAATTTGTTCTTACCTGTTTGATTATATTGCAAGTAAGCTGTGGTTGCTTCTGGTGCCTTTGATACATTTTTATCATTCTTGTTAGCTTTGTATAGTTCAGGTGTGTTAGAGATAAGTACACGATCAATCTTACCCTGCTTATAAAGCTGAACTGCTGTTTCCGGCTTTTGAACGACTTGCACATCAATTTGTTTTGTCTTAATATTTTTGGCATCCCAATAGTTATCATTCTTAATTAACTTAAAACTATTGTTAGTCCCATTCCAGCCTTCAACTTTATAAGGGCCTGAATAAAGTGATGTTGCTGCAGTTGTTGCATATTTTTTACCTTCTTTAGTCACAAAATTTTGTTTTTGTGGCATAAAGTTAGAGAATGTTAATAGATATTCAAATTGTGGCAATGGTCGTTCTAAGTCAAAGGTAATTGTGTTGCCCTTAGCTGTTACACCAAGTGTGTCAACATCGGCTTTGCCTGCTGCAATTTTGTCAGCATTTTTTACACCTGACGCAAGATAGGCATATTGAGAAGCTGTCTTAGGATCAACAATTCGTTGCCATGAATAAACGAAATCCTGTGCTGTTAACTTTGACCCGTCAGACCACTTTAAACCATTTTTCAAAACAACTGTATATTTCAAACCATCATCAGAGACTTTCACTGACTTAGCTAACTCTAACTGTGCTTTACCTTTAGAATCAACACGCATCAAGTTTGCGCCTGAATTACCAATGATTGTTCCAGAATACGTATCCGTATTCTTAGAAATATCCAACGTTTGAATAGGTGTTGGCAACTGAAATGACAAATTCTTACTATTTTCTGATGAGCTTCCGCCCCAGAGACCTGCTGCGCGTGTACCGCCACCAACAACCACAACAGCTGCTGCGCCGATAGCCACTTTTTTCCATGTGTCCATGCTAATATCCTCCCGAGATATGTCAGTTATTTTTTAAATACACATTAATGAAATTAGTATATCACTTAATATTCTCATATACAACTAATATTTAATAGTTATATTTCACAACATTATTTTAAAATAGATTAATTATATAGTTAACAGAGAGCGATAACTAATCTTAGTAGTCTTCTTGTATCTAAGCCAATTTATGATCAGCCCATTTTGCTAATAATGACAAGCCATAGTTTAGCAAGAAATAAACCAACGTAATTGCAATTAGTACAGGGACAATATATGTTGAATTTTGCGCATAAACAATTTGACCACGATAAGTCATTTCAGATAACACAATTCCCAATGCCAAGCTGGTATCTTTCACCAATGAAATTAATTGAGAAATAATTGGTGGTATCATTTTTTTGTAGGCTTGTGGCAGAACAATATAAATCATTGTTTGCATATTACTCAATCCATTGGCACGTGCACCTTCAAATTGACCATTATCAACTGATTCTAGACCGCCACGCACAATTTCTGCTAGCATGGCTGACTCAAATGTACTCATTGCAATAACTGTGGCCCAAAAGATTGGTAAGTGAATGCCAATTTTTGGTAGCGCAAAATAAACAAAAAATATAATTAATAACAATGGTAAATTGCGAATGATATTGTTAATTGTACCAACGAATTTAGAAAAATAAGGCAAACGTTCAAATTGAATAATGCCGACAATAGAACCAAAAATCAAACTCAAAATTACTGATATAACTGATACACCCACAGTAATACCCAAACCACCCAACAGATAAAGGACGTTTTGTGGTGTGAAGGCGCTAAATATTCCTAATGTAACCATAATTCCTCCTTACAATGCGCGCTTAAGCTTACGCTCAAGGTGTTGTATATAGTAGCTTAACGGTAATGTGAGAATTAAGTAGAAGATTGCCACAATAATATACGTACTGAACGTATCAAATGTGTTTGCTGCAACCATATTTCCTTGATACATCAAGTCTAATCCACCAACAAACGCTAGGATAGATGAATTTTTTACCAAATTAATGAATTGGTTCCCTAATGAAGGTAAAGCAATTCGAAATGCTTGAGGCAATATAATGTATTGCATCGCTTGCGCAAACGACAATCCATTAGCGCGTGCACCCTCCATTTGCCCACCATTCACTGATAAAATACCCGCTCTAACTGTTTCGGCAATAAATGCTGACGTGTACAACATTAAAGCAACCGTTCCAGATGTGAAGCCACTCATCTTAACATACTTTGAAACGACTAGAAAAAAGAAAAAGGTAATAATTAACAAGGGAATATTTCGAAAGACCTGGACATAAACATTTCCTATTACTTGCGCCCATTTTTGTGGAACAATCTGCATAATTGCAAACCCTGTGCCAAGAATCATTGATCCAATCAATGCAATGATACTAGATAGTAATGTATAACCAAATCCTTGCAAGAATGTTGGGAAATTATTTTGTAATAATGCCATTATTTCGCCTCCAAACTGTGCCAGTCAAGACCTGGAACGTTACTAAACCACTTCTTAATAAGCTGATTATAAATACCATTTTGTTTAATCGTAGCCAAGGCTGCATTTGTTTCTTTAATCATTGGCTTTTGATTATTATCAAAAGCAATACCATAAGGGCCATGTGTGAATGTCCCACCAGCAATATGATAATCAGGATTTTCCGTGGCAAAGCCATACAAAATGGCATTATCCGTTGACATTGCTTGCCCTTGACCACTTTTTAGAGCTTGCATCCCTGTCGCATAGTCCTGAACAGCTAATAGTTTTGCTTTTGGTGCAAATTTTGCGGTTTCAGTGGCTGCTGTTGTCCCCACAACTACAATGATCGTATATTTAGAACTGTTCATATCTTTTATTGAATTAATGCCAGAATCTTTTTTAACTAAGATTGACTGGCCAGCATCAAAATACTGATTTGTAAAGTCAATAATCTTTTCACGTTCTGGCGTAATTGTCATTGTTGATACAGAACCATCAATATTTGTGTTTTTCAACAGTTGCATCTTTGATGCTGTTGAAACCGGCACGAACTCAGCAGACATTGGTACGCCAGTTTGCTTTGAAATTTGAACTGTCAATGCTCTAGCAATGTCAATATCAAATCCTTGAGATATACCCGTTTTTGTATCCATCAGTCCAAATAAACGCGTATCAGCTTTCACACCCCACACAATTCGACCTAATTTTTCCACACGAGCGAGCGTATCTTGATGTTCTGCATTTCTATTGGCTGTTGCTGTTGCCCACATTAAACCAAGGACAATAACGGCAACTAAGACAATTGTGGCTATAATGCCAAACTGTCGCTTTTTAGCTTTTTCCATAATATATATACGTCACACATCTAGCTCATGGCTTGATTGTATACCCCATCAAGCCATGAGTCTCAGTAAACGCAATTCCTCCCTATTTTAGTGATGTTCAACCTGACTCAAAAACTTTTGTGCACGAACTTCCTTGGGTTTTTCAAAGAATTCCTTCGTTGTGCTGTCTTCTAAAATTTCACCCTCAGCCATAAAAATAACACGATCTGCAACGGCCTTTGCAAAACTCATTTCGTGTGTGACAACAAGCATGGTCATTGACGAATCTTTAGCAATGTCTCGCATAACATCTAATACATCCCCAACCATTTCAGGATCTAAAGCGGAGGTTGGCTCGTCAAATAACAATGCTTTAGGTTGCATAGCTAATGAACGCGCAATTGCTGCGCGTTGTTTTTGACCACCAGATAGTTCTGATGGCATGTTAGCTGCTTTATCAGCCAAACCAACTTTTTCCAATAATTCCATCGCTAATTTCTTATTTTCAGCTTCATCCCGCTTCAAAACCAAACGTGGTGCTAACATCACATTTTCTAAGGTTGTTTTATTATCATACAAATTGAAGTGTTGAAACACCATACCAACATTTTTACGAATACGATTCATATCTGTCTTTGGGTCGTGTAGGTCAAATCCGTTAACTAATAACTGTCCTTCTTCGATTTCTTCCAAACCATTAACAGTACGAATCAATGTTGACTTTCCTGACCCAGAAGGGCCAATCAAAACAACTGTTTCACCTTCATCAATTGTCAAATTAACGTTTTTTAGTGCGTGGAAGTTACCATAGTACTTTTCTACATTTTTAAACTCAATCATTGACATACGTAAATCTCTCCTTATTCATGCGTATTCAGCATACCGCACACATATATTAACTGTAAAAAGATGACAATTAAAGTACTTTTTCGTATTTTAAGTCTGTTCACCTAATTATGTTCTATTTCTATTGTACCTGTTTTAACTCTTTGTCACCATGTTCATGGCAGAAAACATAACATATAAATGTGAACTATTTAACATTTTACACACATTACTTTATTTTCAGTTACTATCATTATTTATACCTTGTAAGCGATATAAGTCATAATATTGCCCCTGTAATTGCAATAATTCTTCATGTGTCCCATGTTCAACAACTTCACCTTTATCTAACACTAAAATCAAGTCAGCATCTTTAATTGTTGATAAACGATGTGCGATAGCAATAGTCGTACGATTTTGACGCATTTTTAATAGTGATTTTTGAATCAAAGCCTCCGTCTCAGTATCAACATTTGCTGTTGCTTCATCCAATATTAAAATTTTGGGATCTCTAACAATTGCCCGTGCAAAACTAATTAATTGTTTTTCCCCAGCAGAAAATCCCGATCCGCCTTCTTGCACTTTTGCATGATAATTACCTGGTAATGCAGATATAAACTTATCAGCCCCAACAAACTCAGCAGCTGCCTTAACTTGTTCATCTGTAATCGTATCATCATACATACGAATATTAGATGAAATATCACCAAAAAACATGAACGGATCTTGCAAAACCAATCCCATTTTTTGACGAATATTTTTTAAAGCAATGTCTCGAATATCATGATCATCAATTAAAATATTTCCAGATTGAAACTCATAGAATCTCATCAGTGCATTGATTGTTGAAGATTTGCCAGATCCAGTGTGACCAACAAGTGCCACCGTATCACCCGGGTTAGCTATAAAATTGAGATCTTTTAATATTTGATGTTGCCCATCATAACTAAAATCAACGTGTTGGAACGCAATTTTTCCTGCTGTAATATCTTGCTTGGCAGCCACATTTTGTGCTGGCGCATAAGTATCATCAGCTAAAATACCTAAAATGCGATAACCTGACACAAGCCCTTCTTGAAACGGGCTAAACAAGTTCATAACGCTTTCTAACGGACTAAATATGTTGTTTAAATACGTTGTAAAAGCATAAATGACACCCGCAGAGACAGCAGTTGACATGGACAGCGTACCAAAGTACCAAAATACAAGCACCATAGCTGCACCCAGTAACATATCGACCATTGGCTCCAGTAGCAAAGCATCTGCTTTTACCATACGAAAACGCGCATTAAAATATTCACCATTGACTTTAGCAAATGATTTTTTAAAACGATCTTCTTGATAAAATTCCTGAATCACATCAATACCTGTGATGCTTTCAGCAATTTTAGCATTTAAATGTGATAGACGTTCACGCATATGTCGAAACAAGCTAGATGAAAAACGTTGATATAAAATCACTGATCCGACAATAAACGGTACAACAATAAGCATTAGCAAAGTGGCTTTTACACTCACTGTCAACATACCAATGTAGGCACCAATCATGCTCATAATAACAAATGTTAATTGCATGAAAAAACGCCAAAAATCAGCAAGCGAAGCTGTATCATTGTTAACACGAGTGACTAACGAACCAGCTGGTACTTGATCAAAAAATCTCATACCTAAAGTATGTAGCTTACGAAATACTTGCACTCGTATATCTTCTAGCGCATATTCAGCAGCTACTGTAAAATAATAGGCGTTTAATGCATCTGTCACAGCTTGACTGACTCGAACGACTGCTACTAAAACCGCGAAACTAATCATAACTTGTAAAGTAACGTTGTCACGCTGTTGCAAATACGTCGTCATATAATAAGCAATAATACGAGGTGCTGCTGCTTGCAGTAGGGCAAATGCAGCGCCAATGGCTAATGCGCCAAAAAACATTTTTCGAAAGGGTTTAGCCATTCTAACCAATGTCACAATAACTCTTATCTGTTCTTTAATTGGGATACTTTTTGCCCACACAGAACTATTTTTTTCAGACATCGCTGACCCCCTTTCCACTTAATTTATCTTCAAGTTCCGTCGCTAATTGCTGTTGGTGATACATTTCTGCATACCAACCATTTCGCGCAATTAAAGACGCATGCGTTCCACGTTCCTTAATTTCACCATGGTCAAACACAATAATTTCATCTGCGTTCATGACCGAGCTAATACGATGCGCAGCAATAATAGTTGTTTTTTCGCGACGTTCAGACTTTAAAGTCCCCAAAATATGTTTTTCTGTCAATGCATCAACAGCTGAAAGTGCATCATCCAAAATCAATATTTCTGGATCAGTAATCAATGCGCGAGCAATAGCTAATCGCTGTTTTTGACCACCAGACAGGCTAACTCCCTGCTCACCAACTTCAGTATCATATCCATCTGGCAATGACCAGACATCTTCATTAAAATCAGCTTTTTTAGCAGCTAACATCACATCACGTTGATTTTTATTAATATCAGAAAATCGAATATTATCTCGAACCGTTGTTGAGAACAAAAAGTTCTCTTGTGCTACGTAGCCAATTGATTTTAAATAAGCGTTAAATGTATACGCTTTAATATTCACATCACCAACTCGAATATCACCTGTGTAGCCATCAAATTGACGTAATAGTAGCTTAATTAAAGTTGTTTTACCAGCACCAACACGACCAACAATGCCCAGTGTCTCCCCTGCCTTAACCGTGATTTCAACATTATGTAACGCAGGCTTTGTAGGATCCCCATCTGGATAAGTAAACTGATTAATATTAATATTTAAATCACCTTTAGCCTGTTCAACAACACCTTCTTCATCTTCAATAATGGCTGATTTTTCTGACAAAATATTTTGCACACGTATATATGATGCGTTGCCACGTTCCAAAACATTGAACAGTTGACCTAATCCAAACATTGGCCAAACGAGCAAACCCAAGTATGTCGAAAATGATACCAGCTGACCAATTGTAATTTGATCGTTAAGGACAAGCGACCCACCGTATGTCATCATAATAACAAAGCTAATTGTCATTATAACGGTAGCCATTGGTCCAAATAATGAATCGATTAATGCCACCCTTTTATTGATTTGAATTGTATCTTTAACTTGAGATTCAAAAACGGCAACATCGGCCATTTCTTGTCCTAAAGTTTTAATAGCTTTAACACCAGCAATTGATTCTTGAGACTTGTTTGATAAACGTGAAAAAGCTTCTTGTGCTGATGTAAATGCCTGACGCATTTTTGGTGACAAATATCGCACACCTAAAACTAAAAGTGGTAAAGGTAAGACACCTATTAGGGTCAATCGCCAATCAACAACAATCACCATTGAAATGACGGTAAAAATTATCACAACAACTGAATCAACTAACATTAAAATGCCACCAGATGCAACGCGTTGTATAGCTGACAAATCATTTGTAGCATGTGCCATCAAGTCGCCTGTTCGATGTCGTTGATAAAAAGTGGTATCCATCTTCATATAATGATCAAACAATTGCTGACGCAATGTTTTTTCAAGTAAAGCAGATCCTTGAAAGATATGTGTAATCCAAGCATATCTAAAAACATACATCAATAGCGCAAATAAAAAAATGCCACCAGCATAAAACACTAAGTTTTCTACTGTTAGCGTCCGTGATACAACTTGATCTGTAAAACGGCCAATTAAGGCTGGTGACACCATTTGAGAAATTTCCGTCAAAAACAAAAAAAACAGTCCTACAATGTAAAGTCGCTTATTTTGACGGAAAAACCACATTAATTTTCCAAAAATATTCATACACATCTCCAATTTTATATTTAAAATTTATAACAAAATAATGCGCATCAAAACTCAAATATCTCTCAAAGCAAGATAAAAAATGTAACATACAATTAGTATGTCATTATTTGATTAATCACAAATGCAATGATACCCCAAACTAACGCCCACAATATTTGACGTCTTATATTCATACTCATTACACCAGCAAATTCTCTAAAAAAAGCCGGTATACGATAAAATAAGGGCACAAATCCCCCACGTCCTTGCGCATCAATATTTTGTTTTTTAGCTAGCAAAACACCCCTAAAAACATGATAACCACTTGTATAAAATGTAAATGGTTGCTGAGAAAGCAATTGTGACGTATATTTTAAATTTTGATAGGTATTTCGTGAACGTTTTTCTAGTTGTGTTTTTTCAAATGGTACATCATAACGTGATACAGACCAGTCGCGCATCGCTTCAGCTTCACTAATTAACTGATCTTCTCCCTGTCCACCAGAAAAAACAATCATCGGATATTCCGACATTTTATTGGCGTCTGTTACTGCTGCTTGAATACGTTTATCGACTATGTTCCCGACTCTATATCCTTCTGCCAAGCCGCCACCAAGCACTACCAATGGCCCGCGAGTTGGTGCTTTGCTTTGATAACCGTAGATTACGCTGCTCACTATAAATCGACAAAATTGCCATACAAAATATAACATCAACCATGGTGCGCTCAACCACCATAATGACCACTGACTAAACAATAATAGACACATCAGATAAACACCAACTAACAGCGGTAATCCCCACTGATGTGACTTTTTCCAACTATGCCGTACCATACTTAATAACAACAAAATACCAAAAAAAACAGCCATACTATAACCAATATGAACAGTCAATTTTAAAACTTTTGGTGTGACATTTAAAAAATGGTACATAAAAATAACGACACCAATGACAATGAAAACACCAAGCGTACCAATTCTCATCGTCGCAGGATTTTGTTGCACTTGGTAGTACAGCAAAATTCCTAATACAATTATCGTTAAAAATAAAAAGATTTCCATAAGCTTATTGTAACATGCTGTTAGGCTTCAAATTTACCTGCAGCACCTACTGGCACACGAACTAGATCCAACTCGACGAGCCGTTCAGCGATTTGAACTGTATTCCAAGCAGCACCTTTTAATAAATTATCAGATACCACCCACATATGAAAAGAATCATCGTTTTCTAAATCTGGACGGACACGACCAACAAAAGTTTCTCGTTTTCCCTCAGCATTAATTGGTTGTGGATACAGCTGTTTTTTAGGATTATCTTCTAAAATAACGCCGGGTGCTTGACTTAATGCTTGTTGAATGCCAGCAGACGTAGCACCAGTGTTTGACTCTGTTTCAAAATAAACTGTTTCACCATGTCCTACTGGAACAGGTACTCGAACTGCTGTACCTGTTACTTTAACTGACTTAGAATTTTTGTCTCCGAACATAATTTTCTTTGTTTCATGAATCATTTTCCATTCTTCATGTGTATAGCCATCATCTTCAAACACATCAATTTGTGGTAACAAATTATAAGCTAATGGGTAATGTTTATCGGATCCCTTGACAGGCAAAATATTAGCAACCATTTTCTCACCAGCATTATGAGCTTCTGTCTGGGCTACTAGCTCATCCCATGCTGTTTGACCGGCCCCAGATGCTGCCTGATAGGTCGACACAATGACGCGACGTAACCCAAAAGCGCGACGTATCGGCTCCAAAGCTACGACCATTTGAGTCGTTGAACAATTCGGGTTAGCAATAATACCATTATGACCTTGTAAATCTGCTTCGTTAACTTCAGGCACGACAAGCGGGACATTATCGTTCATACGCCAATAACTTGAATTATCCACCACAACAGCACCACGTTTAACTGCTTCCGGTGCAAAACGCTGCGATACAGAACCACCTCCAGAGGCCAATACCAAATCAACGCCACTAAAACTGTCTGCTGTCGCTTCTTCGACAGTTAATTCTTGTCCTTTGAAAGTGAGTTTTTTACCAGCTGAACGTGATGAAGCAAGTAATTTCAAACTATTAACTGGTATCGTTGATTCTTCTAGTTGGGACATTAATCTTGTACCAACTGCTCCGGTTGCGCCAAGTATTGCAATGTTATATGTACGTTCTGTCATGTTTATTTTCTCTCCTCAATTTTTCAATATTCCCTTGAGTTAGCTAATTATATTAATCAACAAGGATACGATGTACCCGATCTTGCATTCCCGTCATAATCTCCCATGGTGCTAAATTAGCGTGTTGTGCAACATCCTCGAGCGTATTCTCAAGATCGCCATCCTTACCTATGAGTGTCACTTTTGTCCCAACAGGATACTCATGTGGCAACTTAATCATCAATTGATCCATTGCAACTTGACCAACTATTGGTGCATATTGTCCGTCAACAATGACGCTAAAGCCAGACATCTTACGTAGCCAACCATCACCGTATCCAATGGGTACTGTTCCTATCCACTCATCACTGCTCGTTGTATATTTATGTGAATAACTAATGCCTTCTCCAGCTGGTAATTGTTTGACAAAATTCATCTCACTACGTAATGACATGACAGGTTGCAAATTTTTGCCATCTGCCAACTCACCACGAGAAGGTTCAACGCCATATAACACAGTCCCAACACGGATCACCTCATGGGGCACTTCATCGGCGTGATACATTGCTGCACCTGAATTAGCCACATGATAGTATTTAGGTTCTGGTAAACCATCTGTTATATCGTGCCACCGTTTAAGTTGCATATAAAAGTAGTCCGTCTGCACTGAATCTGATTCAGCAAAGTGTGTTGCTAAGCCAACATAATCAAAAATATCCTTGTGTGCCTGCAAGTAAGTAATAGCTTGCGCCAAAGACTCTCGAGTACGAAATCCGATTCGCCCCATGCCTGTGTCAACACCTAACGAGACTTGTAGGCGTTGTTCACCAGTAAGAGATTGCGCCGCTTCTTTTAACCATGATAATGATACAACGGTTGCCATAATGTGTTGTACTGCCATCAGTTCAGCATATTTTGCTTGTGAAATACCCAATACTAAAATTGGTTCAGTAATACGTTCATGTCGCAGTGCTAACGCCTCATCAATGACGGCCACAGCCAAGCCATAAACGCCACCTGCAACAGCTGCCTTAGATGTTGGCACCAAACCCAAACCATATGCGTTTGATTTAACAGCCAAAAATATTTTGTCGGCGCCAGATGTTTGTTTGACAACAGCGACATTATGCTTTAAAGCTTTTTTAGAAATTTCTATTTGCGTTGGTCGCGTAATTGCTTCTACCATGTTTGTACTCTTTTCATCTAAAATAAAAATCCGCCTCTGCCAAGTGTGGCAGTTACGGATCGCAATAAAACAATCGTTTCTGTCATAGCACCCCGCAATTGCGACAGTCCATTAGCTATTAACTAATGCCCCAGCTTACTGACATGACAGTATCAGTGCTTCGGCCACAACCCCTTTAACTCGTTTCACAGTATCTATCAATACTCCGCGAGTGACTCATGGTTACAGCAACCTCTATGATTTTCTCATTGTTTTTATTTTATTCTAATTTTTCTATTTTGTCAAACTTTGTTTTTTCGTATAATTATTACTTTTTTATGATAAGGTTTTAATAGCCGATATACGTCATCACGATTATTTGTACGCCATTTATTTTGCCATTTTAAAAATAACCATAAGTTTCGGTACTGTTTTGACCCACCGTGTAAGCGATTGTTGAACCACCTTTTCAAGATATAATATACATTTTTGTAATAAGGCAGGTCCAAAACATAAATCACATCAGCCAACGCAAAACAATCTTGTCCTTCACGGAACTGTGCTCCCTCAATTATCCAGTCATTTTGCTGGATAATCACTTGTAATAAGGCTTGTCTTTCGGATGGCGTGCGATGTCTGTCTCCTGTTGCTTGTCGTACCCAGTTTAAATCATCTAATGATGTCACTGGATAAGGCTTAATCCTGGCTATTTTATGTGCAAAAGTTGTTTTCCCACTGCCCACTGGCCCAATAATTCTAATTTTCATCTCTTTCACCTAAACAAATAGTGGTAAAGACAGCTGAATCACTGTTTTCTAATATGTGTTCGATGGCTACTTCTGTGATTGTCGCTGTTAGTCGCAATTTAAATTGTTGCTGTTTTTTAATGATATCAGCAACGACTTGAATGATTGTTTCATCTGTCAACTCATTATCAAATGGAAAAACAAGTGATATATGTGGCGCAATATGTTCGTATAAATCATCATAACGTTGACGTATCCGATTAATAGTAAACATGTCATTCAACTGTGGGAAAATCAAAACAGAACGTAACATACTTCAACCTCATTTTTTTATTAGTATACCAAAAAATCACGTCCAATGTTGATTCCCTATCAACATGCTCATCCCCATACCACCAGCAACACATAGTATCGCATTGATCGGACCTAATAAATGATCAGATGCCAAACAACCCACAGTTCCGTGAGCCAGGGTCACTGACCAGCCGATGACTTTAGATATCTTTAGTATAACTTTCTCAAAATGAGAACAACAACGTTGCTCCGTCGATATCAAATGATCATTTTTAAAACGCTAGTGCTGTCCGTGCCTGTACTTGTCTAATTGCCAAAGCAACAATCACAACAACAGTAATTTTCAAAGTGCTCGATAGAATAAACGGTGTGATCCCAGCAGCAATACCTGCTTCAACTGGTAATTGCATACTAATGATTAGCCAAATTGTCCCAATCGTTAAGTTAACCACTGAAGCTAAAATATTTGTCACAATCAATCCCCAAACATTGTTCCATCTTTTAAAAGATAGACCAATAATTGGTGCGAACAGCAGAAATGACCATAAATAACCAGCGGTTGGTCCGGCTAATAGCACAAAACCACCTTTGAAACCAGCAAATACTGGTAAGCCAAAAGCACCCAGTAATAGATACAATCCAATAGCTGTTAAACTCACACGCGTTGATGACACCGAAGCTACTAAGGCAATAATGAGTGTTTGTAAGGTCATTGGAATTGGTCCAATATTAACTGCTAATGGTCCAACAGCAATTAATAATGCTGTTAGTACTGCTGTGATGACAATACGTTGTGTATTTGAATTCATTTTTTCTCCAATTTTTACCCGTTGACAATTAACCGTGATAACTATTATTTGGCAATTGTACTTTCAATACTTCCCCAGAATTAATCGTTCTGATAACATCACCCGTATCTACAAGCAATTGCCCTTGTTCATCAATCGCTTTTGCTATACCAGTTACGAGTTCTTTCCCATATTTCACTGTGACGGTCTGATTTATGACAATGTTTCGTTGACGATAAGCCTTTAAAAATGAGCCATCGGTGTATTCAGCATACAATTTAACAAATTCATCAAACAACGTAGCAACAATCACATTACGTGATACAGTGAGGTGTTCAACCATACCACCCACTTTATTTGTTAACGTGGCATCCAAATTTTGAGGCTGTTGTAAGTTCAAACCAATACCTACAACAATTGCTGACACTTGTTGACTTTCAAAATCCATCACCGCTTCAGTTAAAATGCCACCGACTTTGCGGTTTTTGAATAATAAGTCATTAACCCATTTAAAGTCTAATTCAATACCAATCGTTTTCTTTATAGCCCGCGAAACCGCCACGGCTGTGCCAGTTGTTAGTAATCCAGGTACTACCGATGTTCCAACAGGTAGCGGTAAAGCAAATGAGATATACAAACCCGTATCAGCTGGTGATACAAAAGTACGGCCTAAACGGCCACGGCCACCAATTTGTTGATTAGCAATAATCATTGTCGGTTTTGTTATATCACCGCGTGTTAATGCTTCTTTTGCATAAGTATTTGTCGAATCAATGACATCAAACAGTTTTATCTGCCAGTCACTGTGCGCCAATTGTCTAATCATAGGTACACTCAAAACTTTTCCACTTTGATAGCGATACCCAACATGGTGCTGACTATCGATTGTGTGTCCTTGTTCTGTTAATTTTTTAATGACTTTCCATACGGCTGCACGGCTAATATCTAAATTTTTAGCTAATGTTTCCCCACTTAAATATTCCCCTTCATGTTCAGCAAAAAAATGTAGTATACGTTCATCTGTTTTCATATTTTTTCCTCAGGTCATTTTTATAATATTCAAAAAGGTCATTTCAAAGTAAACTTATTATATAATTATGGTTTACTATACTCTAAATGTCAACCCATATAAAAAAACGCTCGAAAGCGTTTTTAGCAACCCTTATTCTGATTCTTTCTTAAATGACAAAGCAGCGACGTTTAGCTCACGGTCGCCAAGACCCTTAGTAAAGCTAACTTCGTGGGAAACAATAATGACATTCCCTGGAAACTTATCGATTGCTGAACGAAGGGCATTTTTTGTACCTTCATCCAAATGGTTAGTTGGTTCGTCTAAAATCAGAAAATTACTTGGCTTCATTTCCATAATCGCCAATTTAACCTTAGTTTGTTCACCACCAGAAAGCAATTGCATTTGTTTCTGTGCATTTTCAGCGTTAATACCAGCTGCCGCTAAACGTGTCCGTAATGCTTTGGGCTCTAACTTTGGGAACCGATCTTGCATCTCTCTTAGCGGCGTTTTGGTATCGTCATCCCATTCTAAATCTTGGTCAAAATAATTGACAACGGCAGACGGAGAAAACTCAGCTTCACCATGAAGTGCTGGAATAACACCTAGAATAGATTTAATCAATGTTGATTTACCAGCACCATTAAATCCTTTAAAGACAAGCTTTTGTCCTGTCGTAATTGAAAATGTGACTGGCTCCAAAACTGGTGTAACATATCCCACTGATAAATTGTTTACCGCCAAAGCATTAGCAGACTGTGAATTCACATAGGGGAAATTGAACTTTGCTTGAAGTGCTTCAGATGGCGGATCAACTTTATCCATGCGCGCCAACATTTTTTCACGTGATTTGGCTTGTTTAGATGTTGAAGCACGTGCTTTGTTTTTGGCAATAAACTTTTGCGCTTTTTCAATCTCACCTTGCTGCTTTTCATATTGACGTAACTGTTGCTCTGAACGTTCATCTTTTTGTCGCATAGCTTTTTTGAATGAGCCACGGAACTTAGTAATTTTTCCAAATGATAGATCAATGATGGCATTAGTTACTTTATCTAAAAAGTCAAAATCATGAGAAATAATCATGGCTGACCCTTCATAATTTTGCAAAAAATCCTCTAGCCATTCAATATGTGCCACATCCAAATAGTTGGTTGGTTCATCTAAAATAATGACATCATCATTTTCAAGCAATAGCTTTGCTAAAATGACTTTAGCGCGTTGTCCACCAGACATTTGATCCAACTCACGATCACGTCCAATAGCTTCTAAACCAAGTCCAGAAATCACACGTTCAATTTTTGTGTCAACATCATAAAATCCGGCCGCATCAAGTTCCTCTTGCATACGTCCAGCGCGTTCCAACAATTTATCGTTCATTGATTCCGCGTATTCATTATAAAGATCTGTTATACGATCTTGTTTATCATATAGGTCTTGATAGGCAGTATGCAAAAAGGCAATCAAATTCATGCCATCTGGAATCTCTGCATACTGGTCCAAATAGCCAATTTTAAGGCCTTTTTGCCACTCAATTTTACCAGACAAAGGTAATTCCTGACCCGTAACGATCTTGATAAGCGTTGACTTACCTGCACCGTTTTGGCCGACAATTCCCATGTGTTCGCCTTGTTGTAATTCGAATGCTGCGTCTTCATATAAAGTTTTTTCTGCGTAGGCCATTGAAAGCCCACTGATTTCTAATAATGCCATAGCTATAAGTGTAACATATTTTAGATTGATATGTGGCTGAAAATCTTATTATCAATAAATATGTTGAAAATTGACTAAATTCAGCTATACTTATAGTATTATGAAACCACGCAAACTTAATATTAAAATAATTCCAGCAACTGACATCAATCGTGCCTATCGTTTTTGGCGTGATGTTTTTGATTTGCCCCAATCAGGTCATGAAAGTGGTCGACATTTGGTGTTAGATGGTGAGGACATTACTTTTGTTAATGGTAAGCCCACGGATACACTTGAAATACTGGTAAGAGATCATCAAGAAGAGTTGCTCAAGCACCTACGTAATAACTTTATTACTATTGTTGGCAATCCCGAGGAACGCTTTGGGAATAAAATTGCTTTCCAAATAAACGATTCAGAGGGCAATACCATTATATTAGAAGCAAATAAATAAATTTAAAAGGGCCAAACAAAAATGTTTGGCCCTTTTGAGTACTAATTATCTAAAAACACCAACGATCTCCGGGATAATCCAGCTTAAAAAGCCGCCGACAGGGAAAATAAGCCACCAATAGCTGGCTGCAAAATCCCAAAAATTCATATTTTTACGACGGCGAACATACTCCCCACGACGTGGGTCAAATGTAAACTCACTACTGTCAATTTCAGGCGTTCCCGACTTAGAAGGTGTCTCTTCAATTCCTAGTACCAAACTATCAAGGGAGCACTTAAATATTTCGGTTAATTTAATTAGGTTTGTTAAGTCTGGTGTCGCGTCTCCAGATTCCCAGCGTGATACAGCTTGTCGTGAAACAAACAATTTATCAGCTACATCCTCTTGTGACATGTTTAAATCAGAGCGATACTTTTTGAGCTGATTCGGTAATACATTAGCCATCACATCAATCCTCATTTCTAGTTATTTAACTCCCCTAATTATGCTGCATGAGGGACATAAAGTATAGCAATTAAACGACTAAAAACCGCAATTAGCAATCCTTAATTGCGCACGGATAGATTGCTAATAACAAATTTCCATTCACCAAAAACCTATCATACCAACTTTCATCAGATTGCATCATTAAGCAACCATTTATGTTCGACAAAAATATTGTCTAATCAGACAATATTTTTTTTGAAACAGCAGTCGCTATTAAAATCCCAAATCCCATTGGTAGTAAAGCAGACGACTCTAAATGACATATTTCAATCAACATGAACATTGCCATAAAAGGTGCTTGCTGAGATGCTGCTAATAGTGTGCCTGCCCCTAAAATAGCGCCTTGTCCAATTGACATACCTGGAATCCAAATAGCTAAGATAAGACTTAACACAGCACCTAATGCCCCACCAACAGCAATAGAAGGCGTCAATGTGCCACCTGAAGCGCCTGCACGAATGGTTAAGACCGTCACAACGACTTTTAATAAAGCCCCTACGACTAGAATAACCAACATCGTTAATTGATGACTATTAATGGCGAGTTGTGCTAATGAACGGCCATTCCCCATAATTTCAGGAAAAAAGTATGCCACAATACCAGTTAAGATAGCTGCCACTGGCAATTGCCATAGAATGTGATTATCTTTTGTTTGATGTTTTTCGGCCCATTGAAAAAACTTTCTAAACCAACTACCTGCTAAACCACTTAATGGTGCTAAAATCAGCACAAACACAAAACTCACCAATGAAAACTTAACATCTGTAAGTATATAGTACGGCTTGAAGCCTTTAACTAACGATCCAACAAACATGGCAATTATTGACATCGTTAAACTAACGCCAACTGTTCGCAGAGTTAATTTTTTAAATAATACTTCAACCGAAAAAAACATCCCAGTAATTGGCGCAATATAAATCCCGGCAAAGCCGGCGCCAGCAGCTGCTGTAATCAATAAGCGTTTATCTTCTGCTGTTAACTTAGGGACATGGTATCTGTCGCATAAATCTTCCCATTTTTGCGCCAAAAGCGCCCCAGCTTCTCGTGGTGCTAATTCACGCCCAACAGATCCACCAGTGCCAACGTAAAATATTTGTGTCACAACATGAACCACTGTTTGCCAAAAAGGCATGCGTTCACCAGCTAATGCCCTTTTAATGCTGATAGTCGGCGTTGTTTTGGTGCGTAAAAACCACCAAATTACAGCCGCAATCACACCACCAACAGCAACAGAAAGTAGCCGATCAATTGGTGTTGCACCGACTGGTGCCGGAAATTTTGCCGTTTCTTCATAATGTAAAAAGAAATGCTCAATAACTTCTAAAAAGAGGGATAATAATAGGGAACTCAATCCGACAATCACGCCTAGCACTACGGTTGACACTGCTAAAACTATATTTTCTTTGTACTGGTTAAACGCCATATTTAAACACCTATTTTTTCAATTTACCAACCATTATATTCTACCGCAAGGATGATTTTAATTCGATCTTTTTTTAATTATAATTTAATTGTTATCGTTGGCGATAAAAAGTGGTTGTTAACAATGTTTGAGAATCATTGTTAACAACCACTTACTAAGCTACGCCCTATAATCAAAATAATTTGGTTATTTTTTGGAAAGTTAAACTTTCAAAGCACGTTGGTCAATCCATACTTGTTGTCCGTCATTCCCATTTAACTTGATCAAATTCCATACTACACCCTTTAAATTTGTGTATTCTTCTGTTACTTGAACTTTAGTATTCTTATATCTATTGTTACTGGTTTTATCGAAAAATTTCGAATTTGTTTCCCCATATGGCGCATTCAAATACATGCCATCTGAACTTGCACGTAATGTAATCGTTGCACTGTATGCAACTGACCTTGTTACAATTGGAGAAAACGAACGTTTATCAATCCATACTTGCTGATTATTAACATTAGCAAGATACCAGACAACTCCTTTAGTATCTGAATGTTCTTTAGTTACAGTAACCTTTTGATTATTATACTGGCTTACATTCCCAGTATATTTTGAATTTGTTTCCCCATATGATGAATTCAAATACATTCCGTCTGCTCGTTGGCGTGTATTAATTGTAGCGTTTAGCGCTACAATTTGATCAAAGGTTGCACTAAATGCACGATTATCAATCCAAGTATTTTGTCCATGTAAATTAACTAAATAGAAAGTAATCCCAAATTCATTGGCATATTGTTGTGATATTTTAACATATTGTCCGTTAACCGACTTTGTATTACCAATCCATTTAGCATTTTTAACACCATAAGGTGCTGAAATATAGAGACCGTCTGTTCTTTGTGAACTATTAACATACATATTCATATTTAAGTTTTGCGTATATGTTGTAGTGAGCGCATTCTTATCAACCCACAGTTCTTGACCATTCAACTTGATCAAATTCCAAGTCACACCATAGGCATCTTTCCCCTGCTTAATTGCATCAACACGTTGCCCATTAAATGATGTTGTGCGATCTACCCAACGTGAACCATCACCACGGTATGGCATGTTTGCATACAAACTGTCCGTACGCTGATTACTATTAATATATAGCTGTTGCTTAATATCTTGTGTTTGGAGTTGTGTAAAAGCACGATTATCCACCCACACTGTTTGCCCACCAAGCATAACCTGATTCCAGACAATACCTTTATCATCATAATACTGCTTAGTAACTGTGGCAATCTGACTATTATACTTTTTAGTGTTGCCAACCCAAAGCGCGTTACCCTGACCATAAGTACCGTTAATATACAAACCATCTGTTCTGTTTGCACTGTTGACAAACATTCTATTATTGACTTCACGTGTAAAGTTTGTTGCAAATGACCGATTATCTATCCATACTTCTTGCCCGTTAACTTGCAGTAAATTCCAAGTCACGCCTCGTGTATTGTACTGTGCCTTAATTACAAAAGCTGTACCATTATAATTATTAATCTGACCAACATATTGGGCATTTTCCATACCATATGGTGCATTAATGTACATACCGTCTTTACGACCATCATAGGTAACAAAGCTCATCATATCTGTTACTTTCAAAGGCACTGATGTAAATGCTCGACTGTCAATCCAAACAGATTGATTATTTAAACTTGTAAGATACCATGTTACAGTGTCACTGGTTACATATTGCTTTGTAATTATTACATTTTCACCATTATATTGCGTAGTATTTCCCACGTTAATTGGATTTAAATTATAGCCTTGTTCATTTGTTACGTTAGCCCCATAAGGTGCATTTAAATACATACCATCTTTTCTAAATGAACTATTTATATATTTCTTAAAATTAACATTTTGTCCTGGAAATCCATACATGGCTGAGTCTATCGCATTATATGGATCAACCCAATCATTTTGCGTGGTTATAGTCTGTTCTACCGATGTTGTATCGTTGTCATTAATTTTAATAATGAATGATGGTGCTGTAGTTGCATTTAAATTTTTACCAGCTGCATAATTTCTATTTGACATATAACTAGTAACCAATAAACGATCGCTATAGCCATTTACTGGAACAGCGTAATAAGAATATGTGTCGGTTCTATCTCCATAATCAGTATTTCCTAATAATACAGCGCCGTTACCATTCAGAGGCTTATACGATCCAAATATTGTATCGCTGACATAACCTAACATGGCAATATCAGAGACATTAGTTCTTCTTCCACTAGATTCTAAACTAGATTTTGATACTCTTGTATCTGTAAATAAATAATATTTGCCATTCATCGGAACTATATTTGCACGTTCAATTTCATCAGTAACTATATTACTAGTTATCAGAGGACTATATACATGATCCACTGTTGGGTTATCTTGTACATTTGTCAACCTTACTAATCCCAAGGCTCCATTAGCCAATGAAGCAACTCTAGACGTCTCCTCGTTACCTGATACCTCTAGTAACTTGATAACATTATAGTTTAATGATCCACCATAATTAGATAAATCTGTTATGTTATCATAACCTGAATTTTTATCAGTACCCGTGTTGCTTTCAAATGCTAAGTATCGTGTCCCATCACCTTCAATGACATGTGGATCGCGTAATGTGAAATTGTCTCTATCAACATTAAATGTTTGTTCTATTTGTTGATAATTGGTCCCATCACCTTCAAAAATCAAATGATCATTTTTAATACCTTCAATATATAAAGTCTTATTCTTATCTTCCTTCACAATAATGTTCACCGTATGAAGCTTTTGCATGTTTTGCCTGAGATCATTATTCCATTGCACACGTGTATAAAATAACTGAATACTTTCATTATCATTTAACGTCGCAGATCCCGACCATTCTTGATTCCAAGGCACTGCTTCATAACCAAATACAGGGCCTATCATTTTCCAATCACTTAGCGCAGTCGCTTTATATGGTGCAGATAACATGTATAAATGAGTATCACTTGGATTGCTTGGTAATCCTGCTAATGCAAACATCACTTGAGAACCTTTAATCTCAGCCACTCGTTGAGTTTTAGCATCCTGAACCATCCATGAATCCCAAATATCAAGATTCGCTACTTCTCCCGTTTGTGCACTTTTTGTAGTAACTGCAGGTAAATTTTTTATATTTCCAGAATTAAATTTGGGCACTGCCAATGACACTGGCTGCTCATTGAGCTGATTAATTAAATCATCAAAATGTTTATATGTGATGGCATTTATGTCAGCTTTTTTATTGGGATTATCATAATATTTAAGAGCGGCAGCGTTTAAAGCAGTTATTTGTTGGTCGGTTAAATTTTGAAGTGTTTGATTATCAATTGCTGCATCTAATAATAATTTGTTTCCCAGATCAGTCAACTTAGATTTCTGAGATTTTATATTTAATTCATCTGCTATTTTGTCTGTTTCTGCTGCCTTTGTTGTATTAACAACTGCTTTGTCTGTTTCTCCTGCTTTTGTTGTGTCAGCAACTGCTTTGTCTGTTTCTCCTGCTTTTGTTGTGTCAGCAACTGCTTTGTCTGTTTCTCCTGCTTTTGTTGTATCAGCAACTGCTTTGTCTGTTTCTCCTGCTTTTGTTGTGTCAGCAACTGCTTTGTCTGTTTCTCCTGCTTTTGTTGTGTCAGCAACTGCTTTGTCTGTTTCTCCTGCTTTTACAGAATTTTTTGTAATCGGTTCCATTTTCGTAACAATTTTTACGTTATTATCCACTTTTGCAGCAACTGTATCAGCACTAACTTTAGTCGTTGCCCCACCTACCATGCCTATTATCGCAGATACAGTGGCAGCTGTCACCCACACCTTACCGGACTTATATAACTTTTTTCGTGAAATATTTTCTTTCATCATTTCTCTCCTATTTACATTTATCTAAACCTAAATTTAAAATTATTGTGATATTGTACTTTTTATATTTTAACATCAATAACCCCACATTACTGAAATATTATTCCCATTTTCAACATTATTATTGTGTTCACCACTTTTTTGCCATATTCATAATAAATTTTTAGTTTATAAACTAACTTAACTTACTAGTTAGGCACCATAAAGGTGAAAAAAAAATTCATATTTTAATTTTTCACTATTAATATGTACTATCAGTCTGTGCCTTCTAATCCTATATAAAATATACCCCATATTTTCACTATCGTAAATGTGAATTAGCAGAGATTTTATACCATCTAAAATAATCGTAATATGTTTTAATACCATGAGTAAACACATATACAATACGTATATTATTGAATAGTATACGTATTGTATATAAAATCATTAAAATTGGTAACCTTCGGCTAAGAATTGCATCTAAATTAAAATTTGAAACCATAAACAATAAAATGAATATTTTATGCGCACAACGCTATTAATCTAATAATCATAGTTCAAAAACTTATAATACACACTATAGTTAAGAATGTATCGCCTAAGTAATAATTTGTGATTTGCATGAGCACTATCACGCCATTTCCAGATGAATTAAAACAACAATAATGATGTTAATACAAGTAAAAATAAGCTAATCTACGTTATTACAACACCAAAAATAACAGATTGTGGGTATGATTTTAGCAATAATTCTGCTGTCTAAAAAACAATTTCTCAATTCTTCTAACAATACTAATGATAAATGTTAGGACAGCTAATAAAGTGCATTATCATATTCCAGCAATGCTAACGAAAAAACTTATTTGATATACTACTATTAATATGTTCCAGTATCGTAGAATGAATAGTTCTAATTAAAAATACGGTTCAACCACTTAAAACTATGTATTTTGTCACTTTTTAACTAAATCATAACCAAAAATCATTTAATAAGTTGCTATCGTGCTAAACAAAAAGAATACTATAGCCGTTGTCCAAATACCCTAAAAATATTAAATTTTTGCCCAAAAAACACAGCAAATACCAAGAAGACAATATCATTTTCCTATTTAAAATTTAGTTCTTTGTCCTTATTCTCCTTTCGTAAATGACATACAAATTAGATACTATTGATTGAATTAAAAAATCGTTATTTGTATTAAATTAATACAAACAACGAACAAACTATCGCATTCTCATCGTTTAGTTCTCAACATTATATAGCATATTAATAATTTCTTAACTATGAAAAATTTTGTGACAACACAACAGGTTCCATAATCATATATACTAGATAATTTTTCACTAAGCTAGTCAGCAGATTCTACATTTTTAATCAAAACATTAACTGACTTTATTCTTTCCACATATCCCTCTGAAAAAGTTAAACTTTTACTTCAAGTACAACACAAGCAAAGCAATTGCAGCTGGTAAACCTTGAACTAAAATAATTTTACGAGCAGCAGTTAAACTACCATAAATCGCTGCAATCAAAATAAATAGCATTTCTAATTGCAACATCAAAATTTGTTGTGGTCCAGTTAATAGGAACATTGTGGCAAAAATCAAAGCACCAAACAGCCCATTATAGACACCTTGATTTCCCAATAATGACTTCACTTCTGGTATTTTCACAAAAGATTCTTCCAATTCAAAAGCTTCCGCTTGTTGTTTTGATGAACCAAACATTTCAACAACCATAATAACAATTGCCTCTATTGCGACCAATCCTGTAATAATATATGCAAACATTTATTCTCCCTCTAGTTCAGTTACTTTAACCTTAACAACAATTTTACCACGCGCATGATGTGTTTCGCTACGTTCATGTGCTGCTCGTATTCCGTCTGTTGTCAGTGGGTATACTGAATCCACCACAATTTCTAAAGTGCCATCAGTAATCGCATCAGCTAAGATAGCTAAATCCTGGCCGTTTGTCTCAAGCCAACCTTCTGAAACTGTCTTATTAGCGGTTTGCTTTTGGGCCTCAGTAAGTGTTGCTGAAATTGTCACAAAATGACCGCCGGGTTTCAAAATAGCAATGCCATTATCAATATCACCAACCATATCAAATACGGCATCATAATCTGATAATACCTCTGCTATAGTTCCTTGATGGTAGTCAATCACACGATCAGCACCTAAACTAGTGACAAAATCACGATTGCTTTGGCTTGCTGTCGTGGCAACATACGCACCTAGCTTTTTAGCGAGTTGAATGGCATAAATACCCACACCGCCTGCACCAGCTTGGATGAGAACTTTTTGACCAGCCTTAACTTGTAATTGACGTAATATTTGTAATGCTGTTAAACCAGCCAATGGGACAGCTGCAGCTGCTTCAAAACTAATATTGTCCGGTTTACGCGCTAACTTATCTGCCTTAACCGCAGTATATTCGGCATACGTGCCATTTTTTCCTATCGGGTCAATATCAGGTCGTGCAAAAATGGCATCCCCAACATGAAAATCATGGACATCATCACCAACTGCAATAATTCTACCGGCAATATCCCAGCCTAACACAACTGGAAATTGCCATTGAAACATACCTTGTAACAACCCTTGGCGCGCTTTATAGTCGATTGGATTAATACTAGTTGCCATGTTTTCAACTAAGACTTCATCTGCCTTAATTGCTGGAACTGCTATATCACTGACTTCTAACTGGCTACTATCACCATATTGATGAATCACTGCTGCTTTCATATGCGTTTTTCCTCACGTTTAAGATAAATAATTTGCAATCATCGGCAACACAACTCCTGTGTGCGTTGGAAAAGCAAAAACTTGAGATTTGATGTCGTCACTCGTATATTGTTTGTTAATCACTGGAACCAATGCATTGATGACTTCAGGTGCAAAATCACCTATTAACGCCGCCCCAACTAATTGTTTGTCTTGGTTTATGACAATTTTTATCGCTGCGTGCACATCATTTAGTGTCTGAAAACGCATCATTTGACCATAAGGAATTTCAATAATTGTTAAATCTGGTCGTTTGTCCGCTTCAGCAGTTGTCACGCCGACCTGTGCCACACGTGGTAATGTGAAGGCAACTGTTGGGACAACCGGATAAGTAATTGGCGTCTGATCTCCCAGCAAGACCCGCGCAATATAATGTGATTCAAAAGTTGCTGTCGGTGTTAAACGTGCAATTGACTTGGAAATCACGTCGCCACTCGCATAAATATTAGCTACGGTTGTTTGTAAGTGGTTATCAACTAAGACACCTTGACGATCAGAATCAACACCAATTTCATTCAAACCAAGATCTGATATGTTCGCCACGCGACCGGTCGTATCCATCACATAATCAACTTGGTAGGTGTCGCCTTGTGCTGTTGTCACAAGATACTGTCCGTTTTCAAGTTGTGATACCTCAGATACCGCATGATTAAAGGCAAAAGTGATACCCTTCTCAGTCATGTCAGCCACGACGGTCTGCGCATAATCAGCATCAAAACCATTTAATGCGCGGTTCCCATATTCAATCAACGTCACTTTGCTACCAGCAGCATGCGCAATTGACGCAAATTCCATGGCAATGTAACCCGCACCAATGAACACCATTGATTTTGGCATGTCGGGCAAGTCTAAGAAATCCGTGCTGTCATGTGTTAATTCAGCACCAGTAATTGGTAGCTTAGCCGGACGTTGCCCAGTTGCAATAACAAATTGCTCAGCTGTATATGATTCGCCAGTAACTTTCACAGTATTGGCATCGACAAATTTTGCATGACCGGAAATAATATCGATCCCATCCACTGACAACATGTGTGCTAATCCGTCTGATAATGGATCAATGACTTCATGCTTGTATGCCATCAATTCTGGCCAAACAATATCTGGTGTCTCGTTAATTCCAATACCATGATAATGATTCAAGTGATGAATCATTTCAGCTGGCCCATCAAGCAAAATTTTGGCATTGCAACCAAAATTTGTGCATGTACCAGCAACTTTATTTTCTTCAACGAGTGCCACTTTTTTACCAGCACGTGCCAGTGTCTGCGCACCATGCCAAGCAGCATGTCCACTACCAATAAAAATTACATCATACATCATCTATTTTTCTTCCTTTTCTGCTAACATACTTTCTAAAACGTGGTTGAGCGCTTGGTTTTCTCGGAGCACGTCAGCTAACGGCCGACCACTACGTTGCAGTAACGCATCGCGTATGTCATCAATTTCTCCAAGAATTTTTTGAAATAATTGTTGTTTATCATCGGCCATTGCCAAAACTTTGACGCGTTTATCCGTTACACTTTGAACTTTTAAAACCCAACCTTTTTGGACAAGCTTATCAATAACCGGAGTGAGTGTATTACTTGATAGTTCTAATACCGTACCAATATCCATCATTTTTAATGCGTCGCGCTGGTGAATAATCAGTAAGCTCATATATTGTAAATACGACAAGTCATATTGATCCAAAACGCGATCATACAATCGGTGGAAATAACGATTTGTGTTATAAACTGATAAACACAACTCATCATATAGTAGTTCTTCTTGCACCATGTTAGCTCCTGACATTTTTCTATACCAAAAGTATATCGTATACGACACACTTTGTAAACTATTATGCTGAAAAATGATCATGTCATTATAACTGTCAATCTAACACTCTAAAAATTTGCTACCAAATAAAAAAAACGACCATACAGTCGTTAATTAACAGTGAAGTGAACTTGTCGCCAATCAATTTTATCAAAACCATCAACATTAATATGTCCTAAAAGTTTAGCAATTGTATAATTTTGTAGTCTATTTTTAAAATCCTGCTCCGCCTCGTTAAAAACTGTCAACACATCGTTTGTAGCAACTTCTAGCGCTTGTTGCACATCTTCTATACGCTTGTTTGATTGTTGGCTTAAAAAAATTCGGTCAGCGAGTTGTGTTGAATGAATGAAACTACCTATGCCCTCAATTGCTTGATAAACATCCAACAATGTAATTTTAGAAATTGGTCGTGCCAATCTGAATCCGCCTTCTTTGCTAGCAATTGCCTGAACAATACCAGCTACAACTAGCTTTCGCATCGTCTTTTTTAAATATGATTCAGAAACTTCTAGTCGATCGCTCAATAAATAACTTTTAACCGGTAAGTCATCTTTTTGCAAAGCTAGCATCACTAAGACGACTAAGCTTTGTTCCACTGCATGTGACATTTTCATAATTTCCTCCAAACATTGCAATCTAATTATCCTAGGCCGACCAAATCATTTGATTATGGCGTAATTTCCAATGATAAACACCCCAAGTTAACACCATTGATACAAGACCAATGATTAATAAAATAGTTAAGTCGTTGGCAACACTGCCACCAATAGAAATTGTTTCACGAAATGCATGAACTGAATATGTCATTGGTACCCATGGATGTATTGTTCTAAAGAATTCATTTGATAGTTCTATCGGATACGATCCAGCACTAGCACTCAATTGAAGTACCATCAGAACTAGCATAATACCTGATCCAAGTTTGCCAAATAACACATTGAAAAACAACACTAATTGATTAAATGAGAATGCTGCTACCAAGGCTACAACAAAGACCATCACAGGTCGCGCTGCATTTAGGCCGTCTATTAACACTAACAACGTTGTCATCACGAGCGCTTGACCTATCCACACTGGAAAGTTAACAGTTTGTTTATCTGCCCACCATGCGATACCACTACGTGGTTTCTTGGCTACAGTCATAAAGTCGTAGATTGTGCTTAGTGTAATCATACCAACGAACAGACCAACAGACATCATGTAAGGTGCCATACCTGTCCCATTATTTTGTACCGTTGATAAATTCGTTTGTGCGCTTTTAACAGGATTTGTTAATGCATTAACATTATCTTTATTACCATGTACTGCTTCAAGTTTAACAGCACCATCAGCCATTTTAGATGCCAATGTCTGTGCGCCATTTTGTGCTTGACCTAATGCCGACATGGCCTGTGACGTACCCGTTGTTAACTGTTGAGCCCCGCTATTCAACTGGCTAGCGCCACTATTTAATGCACCGCTTTTGTTATGCAATTGACCCAGTCCGTTATTTAATTGATTGGCACCAATCGCTAGTTGTGAATTGCCACTAGCTAATTGACTGGCACCGTTATTAAGTTGTGACGATGCAACTGTTACTTGTTTTTGACCAGCATTTAAAGTGGCTGCACCTGAGGCAAGTTGATTGGCAGCTGGTACGAATTGTTGTGCAAGTAACTGACTAATCTGAGTCAAACTGCCATTTAATTGATCAATCGCTTGCTTGTTGCCTGTCTGTGCAGCCGCTAAACCTGCTTTGAGATTCGGCAACACCGATTGCAGTCGTGTTAATTGTGGCAACAAATCTCTTATTTGTCCCAATTGTCCCTGCAATGTCGTGGCCGCTTGACCACTTTTTTCAAGATTGCCTTTTAAATCGCTAGCTGTTTGCCCAAACTGCTGGGCAATATCTGGATTAGTTGCCATAAAGGCTTGAAATTTAGGATTTTTAGCTAAATCATTTATTTTTTGTGCATCAATTCCTGCACCTTGAACACCAGATTGTAAATCGGTACCAGCTTGTGTCATCGCATCAGTATCAATAGTACTATTAGGAATTTGAATTTTATTCACTGCCGTCGTGAGCTCTGTCATTAGATTTTCTAGTTGGTTTAATTTGTCAACCGTTTGTTTATCTTGTTGCCCCTTTGTAATACTATCACTAACTTCTTGCAACTTTTTTGATAATTCTTGTGCCCCAGTTGCCAGTTGTTGACTCCCGGCTTCTAGTTGTGGTGCGTTTTTTGCTAACTGAGATGTTCCAGAAGCCAATTGGTTAGCCCCATTAGCAGCAGAATTAGCACCACTAGTAAGTTGATTGGATCCATTGTTAGCTTGCGATACACCATTCGTATACTGATTCAAACCACCTGCCAATGTTGATGAACCAGATGTTAATGACGATGCACCATCATTTAATTTTTTTGTGCCATCGGCAAGTTGACCTAAGCCGTTATTTAATTGATTTGCACCATTAGCACCTGCTTGCAAGCCTTTTTGTGACGATTTTGTAGCTGACAAAATTGTTTCGTTATAAACTTTTTGTAACGATTTTGTGACACTCGTTTGAATTTTAGCTGCTGCTGAACTCGTCATTTTTTCAGCAATAAAACTTTGTCCTGCATTATGTGCAATGGTTATTTTAGAAGCATTTGGTTTGCCACTTAGTAGTGTGCCGGCATTACTTGTAAAGTCACTTGGAATAGTGATCGTCATATAATATTTACCTTGCTTTAAACCATCTTGAGCTTTTTTATATGATACTTCACTTATTTTTAAAGGTTGATCTTTTATTAATTTATCTGATAAATCAGATCCCAGATGCTGAGTCTTGCCGTTAATCTTAGCTGCTTTATCCTGATTAACCACAGCTACAGGTAAATGACTAACATTCCCATAAGCATCCCACAGAGATGACAAAAATATCACCGCATAAATACTTGGAATTAAAGTAATGCCTATCAATAGTAATTTTAAACCACGTAATTTACCAATGCGTTGCCATTCTGCGCTTTTCCAAAACTTCATGTGCCAAACCTTCTTTTTCGTGTACTTTAAATGTCTATGGATATATTATATACACGGTTAAGGTATTTTGCAAACAAAAAAACATCAATCTATTATTATTTGATGTTTTCTCTTATTAATTAAAGTTGATCTCTCAACAATTGTTTGATTTCTTCTAAACTAGGTTGGCGTGGATTACCTGGTGTGCACTGATCATTGTAAACAAGGTCTGTCAACTGATCAATGTTGCTTTCTAAATCCGCTTTCTTAACGCCATTGCCTGTCAAAGTTTGGTCAACTTCAACCGACTTAGCTAACGTTTTTACAGCAGCAATCAAAGCATCAACCATCTCAGCATCCGTATTACCCTTTAATCCAAGGTAACGGGCAATATCTGCATAATCTTTTTGCGCTGTGTAAGTTTCATAGCGTGGATAAGGGGTACGCTTAACGTTACCAGTCACCGCATTAAATTTGATCACATGAGGCATTGCAATTGCAATTGCCAAGCCATGAGGCAAACCGAATTCACCACCAGTTTTGTGGGCTAGCGAATGGTTAATTCCTAAGAACGCATTGGCAAACGACATACCAGCTAAAGTTGAGGCATAGTGCATCTTTGTGCGTGCATTTTGGCCTTCTTTTGTCGGATTTTTTGGATCGTATTGGTACGATGTTGTCAAATTGTCAAAAATCAACTTGATAGCTTGTAAAGCCCAAGGGCGTGTAAATTCTGATGCCATAACTGACACATATGATTCAAATGCATGTGACAAAGCATCTAAGCCTGAGAATGCTACTGTGCGCTTTGGCACGGTCATAACAAACTCTGGATCGACAATCGCCACCTCGGGTGTCAATTCATAATCAGCCAATGGGTACTTAACATGTGTTTGATCATCAGTTATTACCGCGAATGGTGTCACTTCTGAACCAGTACCAGATGTTGTTGGAATAGCAACCATTTGCGTCAAACGCGCATGATAGAACTTAACGATACGCTTACGAATATCCATGAATTTTTGTTGCAATTCCATGAACAACTCTTTGATACCGTCTTCGTCTTCTAAAATGCCTTCGTGACGTGTTGAATATTCGTACAAGAAGCGCGCAATTTTTCCTGCATCAAGCGCTGAACCACCACCAAGTAAAATGACAGTATCTGGCTTAAATGCAGCCATTTGGCGGGCAATATCAACGGCTTGTGATAAGGTTGGGTCAGGTTTAACTGAACCATAAATGTTTGTTTCTACCTGTTCTTGACGTAATTCAAGTTGGCTCAATACTTTACCAACAAATCCGAACTGAACCATACCAGGATCAGCAACAATGAATGCTCGCTTAATTGATGGCAATTCTTGCAGGTAAGTGATTGCATTTGCTTCATAGTAGACTTCTTTAGGTAAACGAATCCACTGTGGTCGGTTACGTCTGCGAGCCACTGTTTTAATATTAAGCAAGTCATATGTTGATAAGTTGTGAGACAATGAATTCTTCCCCCATGATCCGGTACCAAGCGTCAATGATGGCCGCATAGCATCTGTATAGATATCGCCAACACCACCGATTGAATCCGGTTGGTTAACCAAGATACGTGATGCACCAATTGCATCCGCATATTCTTTAATAAATGGATCATCTTGTGAACCAATTTGAATAGCAGCATTGTGTCCGGCACCTTGATAGTTCAGCAATGATTGTACTGTTTTAATAGCTTCTTCGCGCTTTTCAACCTTATAAATTGAAAGTAACGGTGACAACTTTTCTGAAGACAAAGCTTCACCAATATTCTTTTGATCCAATTCAAACAGTAAGACATCTTTGCCTTCAGGAATTTTCACACCAGCTTGTTCAGCAATCCAACGGCCTGACATACCAGCAACTGGACCAGCAATGCCAAAGCCTTCGGCATTTGGCTTAAACACATAATCAGCAATTTTTTTGTAGTCTTTTTTAGGTACTAAATAAGCACCTTGATCCTGCATCTTTTGAAGCACTTCATCATAAATTGGGGCTTGAATGACTGCTGAATTCTCAGTAGCACAGATCATACCATTATCAAAACGCTTTGACAATAACAAATCAGATACCGCACGATCAGTATCAACTGTTGCATCTAGGTAAATAGCCCCGTTTCCAGCACCAACACCCATCGAAGGATTTCCCGACTTCAAGGCTGCATTAACCATTGCAGGCCCACCAGTAGCTAGAATAGATGCTATGCTATGATTTTGAATTAACGCACTAGTACCATAAAGTGATGGCTTTTCAATCCACTGAATAAAGTTTTCAGGTGCACCAGCTTTAACAGCTGCATCATAAACAATTTTGGCAGCAAGTGCCGATGATTTTTGTGCTTGTGGATGAAATGCAAAGATGATTGTGTTTCGTGTCTTAGCTGTTAGCATTGACTTGAAAATCGTTGTCGATGTTGGGTTAGTTGTGGGCACGATACCAGCCAAGACGCCTAACGGTGCAGCCAATTCAACTTTCCCTTGAATTTTATCTTCGCTGATGACACCAACTGTCTTATCAAACTTGATTGCGTTATAAACAGATTCTGATGCAAAACGATTTTTTGTATCTTTATCTTCAACAACACCTCGACCAGTTTCATCATAGGCTGCATGAGCTAATACTAAAGAATTTTCTGAACCTGCTAATGCCATCGCTGCTACGATTTTATCGACTTGTTTCTGTGTATAGGTCGAAAACGTTGCTAATGCTATTTTTGATTTTTCAACTAATGCTGCTGTCATTGCTTCAGCTTGTATTTGTAGTTCTGCTTTTTCTTCAGGTGTCAAAACCTTTTTTACGGGCTTTTTTACAATTGTATCTGCCATAATGATGTGCTCCTTTTATTGTTTGCTCATTACTTAACAATATAAGTATATAACACCCGTTTATAAAAAGCAAGTATTTTTATAAAAGTTTTTAATCTACTGTTATAATAGGATTTGTAAGCGCTTTCTATTATTTTTATAGATTGTGTATTAATTTACAATATATCTATGAAATACATCTTATTCCCTAAATTTATAATACACCATTACAGAAAAAAGATAAGTTATAAATAACTTATCTGTCAGATATGACTATATTTCATCTCATAAATGATACTAAAATTCCTGCAATAACCAAAACGAGTGCACCACCAATTCGATTTCCCATCTGTGCAAAAGCAATCAAATGCATACGATTTGATGCGGCCAAAACTGCAACGTTTCCAGTTCCTCCCATGCTATTATTAGCCAATCCTGCTGTGATAACTGATTCAACTGGATAAAGTCCAAACATCTTTCCTAAGAAAGCACTTGCTAATGATATAATGATGATACTAGTTACACACAAAACAACAAACTGCCAAGATAGTGCACTCAATAATAACTTAATATTCAACAATGATAATCCAACACCGGCAAGTAAAGCATGTGTCATATTCTTTACGACCAGTTGTCCGAACATAATCACTGATTCTTCATAATAAACGGGTAACAACCCGAGTGCCTTAATTAATACAATTGTTAAAATAATAAAAGCATAAGCGTTAATATTTGGGAAAAGGGCACTCAACATTGTGCCAAATACAAAGAATGATACCGAAATGACAAGACCCACACCCATCTGAATATAGTCTGGCTTCAATTCCTTTGCAACTTTTTCACTGCTATTTTTACTATGTAACAACTCTCCGTGTCCATTGTATTTACTCGTCATAAATATTTTAGAAACCAAACCGGCACTAATAATAGCCAATAAATTACCAAAAATAACTGCTGGAAATAACTGAGATAATATTGCTGCAGCTGGACGTCCAAACGCATGCGCATATATGCCTGACAAAGGGACGATACCAGCACCAACGCCACCTGCCATAATTGGTAAACTGATGTACAACACTGCGTGAGCAAACCCCTCACCAATTAGCATTCCCATTAAGCCAACACCAAAAAATGTGATTGCCATTGAGATAAATGCAACAGGTAAGAATCTTATAGCCGCACTTAACAACATTTTACGATTCATCTTAAAAATTGATGAGCCAATTAAGGATACAATATATAATCCCAGGAAATCCATACCGTTAATAAATCCTGAGGCAGTATGAACAACTGATTGTGGCATAATACCTGTTGTGACCAATATAGCTGTCGCCAAAATAGTAAACACGGATCCGCCACCTAGATACGACTTAAAAATAGGTAGATGCGCCCCTAAGTAATAAAAAATATGTCCCATCAAAACTAAAACTAAAATAGCACCGATCATTGTATTCGGTAAGGTGTGTGTCTGTATCGCTACTACCAGCAAAATTGCCATTAAAATATAAGCAACCAAGCCAATACCACTTATTTGAATTGCATCCATTTTAGCAAGTCGGCTGCGCCAGTTATGCATCGTATTTTTACTATCATTATTATCTAGCATTATTTAAATTCTCCATCATCCATTAGTTATAAAATTCACAAAATGTTGTAAAAATAGACATAATCATCACTTTATAGTAATCACCTTCTTAGTTATTTTTTATTTCTCTATCCCTTTATAAAGCTTATAATATTACTATTAAAGGATTTATAGTCTTCTACCTGTGGCATATGTCCGACATTATTAAGCGTTACCAATGTTGTGAACTCATTGTTTAATTGTTCACAATAATCAAGATAACCCTTTCCCCATATTGATGTACATGCGCCTTTAACAAATAACTGTGGTACTTTAATGTCTCTAACTACTTGACACCAATCTTGCAATAAATGGTCAATCAGCAATTCATGACCTAAATCAAAATCAAAAGGATTTAATTTTTTAACGCCATTTAGTATTACTCGTAACTCATTATCTATTGGTTGTTTATTCATTTTTAAGAAAGGTATTTGCTCAGAAATCATCAAAAGATTGTCCCATTTTAAATTAACTAAACCACCCGACCATCCCTCATCGTTAAACAATTTTGGCGATTCATCTATTATGATGATGCAATCAATGTTTTGATAACCAAAGAGTACTGTATAGGCCCATATCACACTGCCACCCATGGAATGTCCTATCAATCTAACACCTCTCAACTTCAAATTTAAAATTAACTCATGTAAATCTGCAGCCAATCGCATAATTTTTAAATTTTTTGCCGTATGTGTCGAGGCACCATGACAGCGCCAATCCAAGGCAATCACCCGAAAACCAAGTTCGAGTAAACAGGCTGATTGATAATACCACTCTTCTTTCACACCAGCATATCCAGTTAACAAAATTACCGCTTGACCATCGCCTTGATCTGTATAAGACAGCTTAACTTTGTCACTTGTTATAAAACTCGTCATATACCACCAACCAACCTTGCAAGGAAAACCGTTGAAATTAAATTATCCGCGGTGCCACCTATACTTAAATGACGTTGCACAAATTCAACATCTAATTTTTTTAAATAAGTTATCCCCGCAGATGTTTGACTGCCACCTAATTCAAAATACGTCGCTGACCATTGCTTGAGTTCTGTTAAAATATCAGGACTACCTGCACGCTTAATTAAGTTAGTATCAACAATAGAACTCGCAATTTTCATCAATGTATCTAATAGACGCTGACTCGTTGATCCTACAGATTTTAATAAGAACGGCAACGCCATATCCATAACTATGGGAAAACCCGCTGCAGCCTCGCCACGAATTCCTGGCAATCGGTATTGTTGATATTGCTGTTCACCAGCAGTTAATTTTTGTTTCTTTTTATATAGATTTTTAAAGTCATGCTGTACCAAGTTAACTGTCATTTTGGTTATAATTTTTTGCAAATCATTTACAGTGACACCACCAATTTTTGTACCATAAGCAATTGCAGAAATTAAAATGCCTAACGAAAATATTGCCCCTTTATGCGTATTAACGCCATGTGTTGCACCACACATTTTTGCTTCAGCTCTTACGCCCAATTGCCTTAATGTTTCAAACATTACTGTCAAATCATCTCCTGAAAAATCATGTGATATGGCATAAGCTTCGTTAAAGTATTGTTGTAATGACAGACTGCTATCGATAAATGTGAAAACTGTCATATCACTATGTGCGCCATTACTCACAGGATCTACCAACCCTGGTTTTGGATTTAGTGATACTTCATACAATAATGCTGTCATGGCGGCACGTACAATTTGATCTTGTGATTGTTTTGAAATTGTTATCTGTTTTTTCATATATATCGTACAAATTTTATTAATTGCGTCATAACCAGATTCAAGCGTATGAACCCCTTGTTTAATACATGTTTTCGCGTCTTTATCGCAAATGAAGCAAGTACGGGCCCGATACCCTAAACTACGCCGCGACAATTGCTGCTCATTTTGTTCAGCCATAATATCTATGTCAAACAAGCGACCAATGGGGCTTGTTTCTTCAAATGAAATCGTCGCCAATTTAACTGCTTTCAAATCTCCTAAAACGGCCAAAAAGCCTTCAGGACCAGTTGTATTTTCAATAAAAAATCGTTCGTAAACAATTTTAAATTGCTTTAAATATTGCTTGATGTCGCGCAAACCAAAATTATAGCTATCCTTAAGTAGTGGACTACTTTTAATTGGTCCGGGTATATTTAACTTAATGCTGACAATAATTGCTGTTGGATACTTTATTTTTAATCTTTCTTGGTAATGACTACGCCATTCCTTATTGTCTAATACAGACATCAAGTCAATTGATCGGCCATTTTCAAAGACGTTCATTCAGTTGCCTCTTTCCATTCTTAAATCTATGTACACGAACCTTCAGGTTCGTTGTTTAAACTCATTATTTCACTTGTTTAATCACGTCAATTAATGTCCCATCTCGGTATTCAGCAACTGCAACAACACGATCTGTAAACTGCAATGGTTTTGGTGTCCCAACAATTTTTGCCGCTTTTTCTTGCAATGCTTCAATTGTGTAAAGAGGTAGCCCAGGGACATTCTTTAATTGAGCCATTAAGTCTTGTCGTTTTGGATTAATAGCGATCCCAACTTCTGTCACAATCACATCTATTGAGTCACCTGGTGTGATAACTGTGGTAACTTCAGGCACAATTGTTGCAATGCGTCCTCGAACAAGTGGCGCTGAAATGATGGTTAATTTAGCCATTGCCGCATCTTGATGACCGCCAATAGCACCACGAATAATGCCATCTGATCCGGACATGACGTTAACGTTAAACTTCGTGTCAATTTCTAAAGCAGATAAAATGGCAACATCTAATTTGTCAACCATAGCGCCTTTATTAGCTGGATCAGCATACCAAGAAGCATCAATTTCTTGTTGGTATGGATTATCCTTCATTGATTCAGCCGCACCTTTGTCAAAATCTTGAACATCCATTACTTTGGCAACTAGTCCTTCATTTAACAAATCAACCGTTGGTTTAGTAATACCACCCAATGCAAAAGCTGCCTTAATATTTTTTTCAATCATTGCTGTACGTAAAAACCTTGTAACAGCCAGCGCCGCACCACCTGAACCCGTTTGAAATGAAAAGCCATTTTTAAAGTACTCGGAATTAACAATGACATCGTTAACCGTTTTAGCAATTTTAAGTTCCTTAGGATCTTTAGTAAATCGTGTTGCACCTGAGCCAATTTTATCTGGGTTCCCAACTTCATCTACTTGAACAATATAATCAACTTGAGTTTGCTTAATAGAAGCTGGTGTATTAGGATACGGCTTAATATTATCTGTAATCAAAACCAACGTATGCGCATATTGAGCATCAATTAGCGCATACCCTAATGAACCAAAAGCTGCTACACCATTCATACCATTGGCGTTTCCCATATCGTCAGTGTTTGGTACACCCAGAAAGGCAACGTCAATTTTGATATCACCACTCTCTATGGCACGAGCACGGTTACCATGAGATCTGAATATAACAGGATTTTTCAAAATACCATGTGACACAGCATCACCTAAACTACCACGCATACCTGAGGAGGTAATATCAGTTACGACACCCTTTTGAATGGCTTCAACAACAATATCATTCATCACATTTGTCAAAGATGATGGCGCCAACGTCAGATTTTTATAACCATGATCGATAATACTGCGCATGATTTTGTTAAAGACATAGTCTCCTTCACGAAAATGATGATGAAACGAAATTGTCATACCATCTCTAACAGTTTGTGTGACAACTTCATCTACTGAGTCTAAAATTTTATTCTGACCAGTTGTTGCCTTGACTTTAGGCGCAACGCGTTGAATTGTTGGCTGACCATAATCAACGCCCCTAAATATTTGACTGTCTGATTGTTTTAAAATATCGTCAGGTATATCACGTTCTACTTTATTTTTCAATGTAGTTTCCCTCCTCATCAACTAAATTATTAGCTTTAGCTAAACGCATGACACGTTCAGCACGTAATACGACTGGTCTGTCAACCATTTGTCCATTCATAGAAATAACACCCGAGCCTTTTTGTTTGGCGTTCTCAATAGCAGCGATGACATTTTGAGCAACTATAATTTCTTTTTTCAATGGCTGATATACCTGATTAACCATGTCAATTTGTCGCGGATTAATTAATGACTTACCATCAAAACCAAGTTGATGGATTAACTCAGTTTCACGTTTAAATCCTGCTTCATCGTTCAAATCAGTGAATACAGTATCAAAGGCAGCAATACCAGCAGCTCTAGCTGCATGTAAAATAACATTTCGTGCATACAATAACTCTTGTCCATCAGGATAACGATGTGTTTTCATATCTGTTGTATAATCTTCAGCTGATAACGCAATACCAATCATTCGTTCGGAAGATCGTGCAATTTCATTGGCGTTGACAACGCCACGTGCAGACTCAATCGCAGCCATTAAATGTGTTGTCCCAATCTCACGTCCGAATTCTATTTCAGCTTCAGCTACTAGGCCTTCAAGATCTCGTATCATATCTGCCGTTTCAACTTTAGGCAAACGAATCACATCAATTCCCGCCTTAACCATCGCCTTAATATCATTACGATAGAAGGGTGTATCCAGCCCATTAATGCGCACAACTAGTTCGGAGCGACCATAATCAACTGTTTTCAACGCCTCATATACCAAGTATCGCGCAGCATCTTTTTCTGAAAGCGATACAGCATCTTCAAGATCAAACATAATAGAATCAGCCCCAAAAATACCTGCGTCTTTAACCATTGCTGGATTATTTCCTGGCACAAACATCATGGTACGACGTAATTTTTCTTCTATAGCCATTACAGCACCTCCCACTTAGGTTCATCTATAATATCGAGAGCTCGTTGTACTACTGCAACAGTTCGCGCTTTAATAACCATATCCAAGGCGCCTTTATCTACCACTTTTACAATGGCGTTTTGAACGTCATACTCTGACAGAACTTGATTAATCGTTTCCTTAATTGCCTCATCAAATTGTTTAGCAACATCTGATACGAGGTCAAATACAATGCCATCCGTTCCCGGAGTTAACATAATTTGAACATCAGATGACTCCAATGTTCCCGCTATTGCGGTTTTCTTAATTTCCATTAATCTTTTGTCCCTTTCTAATGCGCATTTGCAGTTCAGCTAAATGTTGGCTAATAAATTTTTTTGTGGTCTCAGGCACTATCTCAGACCACGTTTCAAAATCATCATCCGCAATCGCTTGCCGAACTTTACGAGCTGATATTATTTCTGTTTGATTATATTGTGCTATTCTGGGTACGATTATTACGTTTATCTCTGGTTTTAATTCACGTACTAATGTTTGATTATATAAAGAAGTTGTATAAGATAGCGGTTCACTACCGACATATCTCGTTTGAATTGACAATGATAGGGCAATAATGTTCTTAAAAATACGCGCATCTATTGTTGTTTGGTAATCAATAACTTGTTGTGTATTGGTTATAAAATACGACGGAAAAGTTAAATAACTAATGATATAGTCACCACCTGCAACAACAACAACATTTTTTAAATCTTTGACCCCCTGCTTGACTAATTCAAAACGTTCATCTGTATGGAATAAAGAAACATCTTGGTTAACAACAAATACATATACTAAATTATTTTCACTTGCTGCTTTTTCAATTAAGTATCGGTGCCCTATCGTAAATGGATTCGCATTAACAACAACACTCCCTATTTTTTGAACACCTTGTGGTGCTTTTGGAATAGTATTTAAAAAATCTTGGACATCCGGTGCCCCCTTCTCAAGAAGAGCACCTTCATTTGAATTAGCTAGCAATTTAAAGCCAATATGTTCAAAACTTTGTACATATAATGGTTTTGTATATACAAATTGATGAAATCGTCCTAACAAAGCCATGCGATTTTCTAAAACTGTCATCAATTGATTAAACCTTGCGCCCTTGATCATTTCGCCAATGACGCAAGTGCCGACATATTTTATAATGTTTCCTGCGATGGATCCCGTTGCAACTAGTTGATCGCCATCATAAATACCTATTGTTTGCTCAATCACATCTAACTCTTGATCATCAAATTGGGTAATACCAAGTTTAATCAGAAATGCTTGCCAATTCTTTTTTTGAGTGGCATTTGACATATAAATGTCTTGAACTGTGCTTGTCATGAACTTAATTTCCACTTAATTGTTTTGCATAATCTAAAATTGATTGTTCCACTGCATGCACATTGCCTTTACCAAAAACACCAGGAACAACGTGTGTGGCATCAGGATTTTCAATCATATCAGCCAGTGCATGTGCCACACGTATCTGTAATGGCATATCAACATGCTTCAGACCACTTGATAGTAACCCTTTAAATAATCCAGGAAATACCAAAACGTTATTCACTTGGTTAGGCCATTGCGATGATCCCGTTGCCACAACCGCTGCGCCGGCATTTATCGCTTCTTCTGGTGATATTTCCGGCACAGGATTAGCTAATGCAAAGATAATTGGCTTCTTGGCCATACGTCTCACTTGACTATCAGTTAGCACATTTGCATCTGACAAACCAACAAAAACATCTTGATTTACAATAACTTCATCGAGAGTTGCCCCAACGCTTTGATTTACTTGAGTCGTCAATTCACGTTGATAACTGTTATATTTCTGATTATCTGATCGCACAACACCATCAATATCAACTAATGTGATGTTTTTTAAACCAACTGCCAATAAAATTTTAGTTGTTGCGACACCTGCCGCACCAATACCATTAACTAATACTTTTAATTGTTGTAAATTTTTTCCAACAACTTTTGCAGCATTAATAAGGCCTGCAAGAACGACAATTGCCGTACCTGTCTGATCATCATGATAGACAGGAATATCGAGTTCCTCACTCAAGCGTCGTTCAATTTCAAATACGCGTGGCGCACCAATATCTTCTAAATGAATACCAGCAAATGAGGGGGCCATTGCTTTTATTGCATTGACAAATTCATCAACACTTACTTGATTTAACGCCATTGGCAAAGCATTCACATTAGCAAAGTTTTTATAAATAAGCGCCTTCCCTTCAACAATTGGTAAACCAGCCGCAGGACCAATATTGCCTAATCCTAATACAGCTGAACCATCGGTGATCACTGGAATTAATTTGCCACTCATGGTATAAATGTTTTTTTTCGATTCATCGTTAGCAATTAATTTTGCTAACCCTGCAACTCCTGGCGTGTATGCCTCACTCAGTGCTGATGGTGTTTTAATGTCAAATTGCGACTCTATATCCAAAACCCCAGTATGTGCCTCATGAATTGACAGCACTTCTTTCATATCTACCAAAATGTCCCTCTTTTCTAATTTAGGTCAAGTTTGCATGTACTCATGTACAGTTGTTAACAAGTCTCATTCTAGTAATTGCTTAAAACCAAGTCAATACTTTTTGTCTTAAATTTTGAAATAAAAACCATAAAACGTTTAATTTTTTAAATATTTAAAATAAGTTGATTTTTTTAAATTCGTATTTTTAAAATTCATTCAATTAATTAAACGATTGTTTAATTAATGAAATACTAGTAAAATATATTTATGTGGAGGATCTCATGACCGATCGTGCATTACTTTCTCAAATTTCTCAAGATTATTACCTCAACAAATTACCGTTCGGGGATATCTCAAAAAAATATAATATTAGTCGTTATTTAATCAATAAATATCTCAATGAAGCTGTTAAAAATGGTATTGTCAAGATTGAAATTACCGAAAACTCTCACCGTAATTCACAGCTAGAACATATATTACAAGATAAGTTTTCTAATGTTAATTTTTATGTGGTGCAAGACGACATTAACAACATCACCACATCAACTCATTTATCCAATTTTGCTGCTGAATTCGTTGGTGAATTATTGCAAACTAATAATAAAGTTGTTGGTCTCACATGGGGCGAAACAATATATAGTATGATAGACAGCTTGAAAAGTACGCCACTAGAACGTGTTAAATTTACACAATTTTTAGGTGAAAATATGAAATATAATTCTACCGCTGGATCAATACGGATGGTAGAACGCGCTGCAAAAAAAGTTTCTGGTGAATTTTTAACGTTACCGGCTCCACTTTACATTCTTAATGATATTGTGCGTGGTGGCTTATACTCTGAACCATCTCTACAAAATACCTTAGCGCTGGCAAGTCATATGGATTTTCTTATTACAGGCGTAGGAACAATTCGATCGCTAGACTCGATTCCAATTTGGCACAATAATTTAAATGGTATTTTCCCTTCAATAAACGTTAAAAGCGTGGTAGGCATGATCTTTGGCCGGCCATATGATATTAATGGCCGCTTTTTAAATCAAGGTGATGATAAAATTGTTGGACTGCCCGTTTCACAAATATTACAAGTTCCAAAACGAATTTGTTTAGTTCGTGGTAAATCAAAATACCAAGCTGTCATTGGTGCACTCCGTGGCCAATTAATTACTGACATCATTCTCAGTGAAGCAATGGCTTATAGAATTTTGAATGAACATACATTAAAATAACGTCAAAAAAACGCCCAATAGGTTAGATAAACCTATTGGGCGTTTTTTTGACGTTATAATAACTTGAAGTGCTTAGACTACTTTGCTATGTTTTTAATTCAAGTCTAGAGATCAGTCAAAAATCATAAATTTAGAAATGAAATAATTAACCACAATTGCAATCACTTGGATTACAAAAACTGCAATGACAGCATTGAATGATATACTATCATACACCCACCCGTGTAGCCACGACCAAGATAATTCAAAGGGAAACGTTTGAAAATTAATTGTCTTCAGTCGTAACAAACGAATAAATAGGTCACTATAGCGTTCAATCATAATATATGTTAATAAAAAATCAATTCCGGCAACAAATAACCTACCAACGCTAAATCTTATCAACTGCACGACAACATGCCGACTTTGATTATCCGCAAACACAAAAAACTTATTCACCACGAAAGCAAACAAAACCGTCACAACTTGTGCAATCAATACAGGCAACATTGCCTGATTTAATAGCGCCATTGTTAAAAATCGCACCAAAAAATAAACCAGTGTCGTAATGACGCCCCAAAACAGGTATTTTATTTTCTCGGATTTTAAATAACGTTCTGCCATATGCCCTTTAAATGCTTTTCTAATTAAAAAAACGGAACGAACATTAATGTTCATCCCGATTATGACGCTAATGAAAATAATTCTCTTTATTACAACATAAATATAGTATGTTAGTCAAGTAATCAATGGAAAACCATGCCACCATCAACAATAATTGTTTGACCTGTCACATAATTTGAATCATCACTAGATAAGAAACTAACAACACTAGCAATTTCTTCAGGTTCACTCAAACGGCCTAGAGCAATGCCATCTGAGAATTGCGCCATGCCCCATTCATCATCTTTTCCAGCATTTTGACCGACTTCGTGTGCTATATCCCACATCATAGGCGTTTTAACAATCCCTGGTGCAAACGCATTAACTGTAATTCCAAATTGTGCTAATTCCTTGGCTGTTGTTTGTGTGATACCGCGAATAGCAAATTTTGTCGACCCGTATACGGTTAAGTTTTCATTACCCTCAACACCAGCTTGTGACGTAGCATTAATGATTTTACCGCCATGCCCCAATTCCTTAAACGCTTCTGTTGCGGCCTGAGTTCCCCACACAACACCATTAACATTAATACCCCATGTCCAATTCATGTCATCTTCTGTAACAGCCATTATTGGTGTCGTTGGTGCAACTCCGGCATTGTTAACAATAACATTCAGATCACCAAAGGCTTCTTTTGTGGCTTTGACTGCTTCAAAAACCTCATCACGTTTAGCAACATCAGCACGAATCGCAATGGCTTCTCCACCATTGGCGTTAATGTCATTTGCTACTCTTTGCACTTTTTCCAAATGTCGGCCAATTAGGGACACTTGGAATCCGTCTTTCACTAAACGATGTGCAATTGCCTCGCCAATTCCCTGACCTGCGCCTGTTACTAATGCTACTTTACTCATGATTAAATTCCTTTCTTAGTTATCTGCCTTCATAGTTTATAGTTCATAATATACACCTAGTTTGTGAATAAGTAAACTAATTAATTTAATCAATTTTATAAAAAATGGTTATCACGAGCTGGTCTTGTTATAATAACAATATTATGGTTCTTGGGAGAATTGCATGTACTACATCGATGGTCAATTTTATCAACTTGGTTTAAAACAAAAAATTAGTTTTTTCGTTATTTCACTCATTGTTAATTCATTTGGTAATGGTTTAAGTGTGGCATCTAGTATGGGTTCAGCTCCATGGACAGCTAGCGCTGCAAATTTATCCAATGCTAGCGGTTTACCAATTGGCATTTTTTTAGCAGTAGTCGCCATCACAGTAGCCTTTTTAAATATGTTTCTTGCCATGAACTTCAACTGGCCCCGTCTCATTGGCAACATTATTTTTGGTCTGTCCTTTAGCTTCTTGGTGAGTTTTTTCGCTAATTATTTTGTCAGTATTGGTATCCACTCACTTGCTTGGTGGTTACGTATACCGATTGATTTCTTTGGTATCTGGACTATTGGTGTCGCAATTTCTATTTACCAACGTGTCAATTGGATTTTACACCCCTTAGATGATCTCACAAATATTTTACGTTTCGACTATTTTCATGGCAATGCCTCAACAGCACAAATGAGTAACTTTGCTGCTGCAATTGGTCTGTCGATATTTGCTTTTATTTTTAGCCATCAATTTGTCGCATTAGGTATTGGTACAGTCTTGTCCTTTTTCTTTCAAGGCCGAAATATTGCTTGGTCAGATAAACATATTTTCAAGCATCTTGTCCATGGCGATGTGAGAGGTAATTAAAAAGTGCTGATAATCCTATGTTAAGAATTATCAGCACTTTTTAACTGTATTTATTATTGAATTTTGTTTGACCAAATGATAACCAGAGATTGAATCCTAAACTAATGACAGTTTGAATGCCATACAGTATATTCTCATTTATGCCGAAAAACACAGCACCACCTATCAGTATAGTATTAACAATAATTACTATAAGCTGCCACCAACCTGAATGACCCATGTCATGTAACCGTCGAGCATATAAAGCTAAATTAGGGACAATAATAATGATTGATAATATGACAGAAATAACAGCAACTAACATTATTGTCCCAAACAATGGTGTTTCATCAGTCATAGACGCCCCATGCTTACCAAAAAAAGCACCTAGACCAGCAACACAAACTATCAATATGGCAATTATCCAGTAGATAATACTCCAAAACCAAGTCATCCAGTTAAATGCACTTCTTGAGCTTGTGCCAATAAATCGCTTATATTGTTTAAAAAAATCTGTTAATGCGCCCCAAGCTGTCATAAAAACATCCCCTATTATTATTTTTTCAAGTTTACCATTATCTCCTTTTAATGGCAATAAAAAACAGCCGAGGCTGTTTAAGCATTACTTATTAAAAATTTTTTTCGTTGCCTGCTTGACCGCAGCATTATTCAAAAAAGCATATGTCACAATAACTTGTATCGGATACATCATAATCGACTTAATCAAGCGTGGTATGAGTAACGTGACAAACGAATCCCATGTATGCACTTGAGAGTACATGATGAACAACCATAATGTATTCATACCAGCATTAACAACAAACGTTACTAAGCCAACTGCCCCTAAAATTCTAAGCCAACTGACATGCACTTGATTGTAATAAAACAAGGCATATATTAGCCCAGCAGTAATCGCTGATAATGTAAATCCCAGAAAAAATGTACCGCTTGGATTAATAATTGTTGCACCAACAACATCTAAGATAGTTGCAATCATCATGGTCCATACTGGACCATACCATTTAGCAATTAACGACATTGCCACAAACACAAAACTAATTTTGAGAACGTTTGTACCAACAGTTAATTTGCCTAAGACTATATCAAGTCCTACCAGTAAAGCCAGTACCACAAATTGACTCACGTCTAATTTGGGTAGTGACCAAGTGCCTTTAACAGGCGTTGTGTTTTGAACTGCCATAGTTCTGAACCTCCGAGTGGAGCGCTCACCGCAAAACATATATTGGTGAATGTGATATCTGCATCGCACAAAAAACTAAAACGTGGTTTTCCCACATGATATTTTTTATTTCGTTGAAGGCTCACATTCCGTCTCCCTCACACTTAACGCGCAGATATCTACCCCTTTTTTTATTTGTCATATTGACTCACCCATTGTAGCATCTTTCTATCCGAACAATACAAAAATAGTAAACATGTTAAAATAATGACATATAAGACGATCAATAATGACGTTTCAAGGCGGATAAACATGACACACAATTTATTAGAAAAACCTCTCATCACAATTACCAATGTCATTTGGAGTTTTGATGCTCAAACACATGATATTAAACTTTTGTTAATTAAACGTTCTGACAGCCCTTTTAAAGATTTTTGGGCTTTGCCTGAAACTTGGCTACGCATCAATGAAAGTGCTCATGACGCGACTTTGCGACTAGTTAAAGAAAAACTCGGTCTAGACTTACCAGATGTTCATGCCGAACAGTTAGCAACTTTTACAGATCCATCACGTTCACCAGAAGAACGTGCGCTATCTTTAAGTTATATGACCTTTTTGCCACAGCAACCGTTGCTGAACCCCGGTCCTGGTGCAACAGACGCACAATGGTTCACACTTCAAAAACAAAAATCAGGTCTTTTTCGTTTCAAAAACCTTGATTTTGTTTTTACGACGTTAGCCGATGACGATTACATTAATCACAAAAATCAAATGGCTGACAAACATTTAGCTTTTGATCACAATTGGATTTTAACTGTTGCCACCAAAAGAATTATGAACAAATTGAATTATCAACCGACTATTCTCTTAATTCTCGGACCATCTTTCACTTTAAAAATGGCCCGTCATGTATTTGGCGTTTTTGGAAAAACTGAACCTGACAACTCAAATTTCTTACGAAACCACCAAGACCTGTTACAACCTCTTGGTGCAAGCATTCAGAATAAACCTGGACGTCCTGCAAAACAATATCGGTTGCTTATTAATTAGATTTCATGTACAATTCTCTTTAATAAATAAAAGTTAAAAAAACTTTTATTAACATTAGGAGAATTTATGATGGATAACTCTAAACGTTTCTTATTAATTATTGGTACAGCTTGGATGATTGATGCCCTCGATGTGGCACTATTATCGTTTATTATGCCCTTATTAAAAACAGAGTGGGCACTCAATGCAACCCAATTAGGTGTTGTTGCGGCTATTACTTCTGCTGGTATGATGGTCGGTGCCCTCTTGTGTGGTAGACTTTCCGATGTGTTTGGCCGTAAAAAAGTATTAATAGGGACGCTCATATTATTTTCGCTCAGTAATTTAGCACTTGTTTTTGCCCCAAATGTCACTTGGTTTATAATCATTCGTTTTATCACAGGCATTGGTCTTGGCGGCGAATTACCTGTTGCAGCAACCATTATTGCCGACCGCTATACCGGTAAAAAGCGTTCACAAATGTTAGTGTTGAGTGACAGTTTTTGGGCTTATGGTTGGATTCTAGCATCATTAATCGCGTTTTTTGTCATTCCCCATTTTGGTTGGCGTATCGCTGTCATGCTAACTGTCATTTTTGCTAGCTATGCACTCGTGTTAAGAAAACATTTACCACCAGATCCCTCAGTCAAAAACAAGCCCACAACACAGCCATTTCAAGAACTACTATTCCCTAAAAACAAACGACCATTCATCATGATCAGTATTGTTTGGTTGATTGTCATGCTAACCTATTATGGCATATTTCTTTGGCTTCCCAGCGTGTTAGTTTTACGTGGTTTTCCAATTGTCAACTCAATAGGCTATACCTTGATCATGAGTATCGCGCAATTACCTGGTTACTATTTAGCAGCTCATCTTTTATCAAAGATTAATCCCAAAAAATTATTAATCACCTATCTTCTGGGTACCATTGCCTCAAGTTTAGTTTTCATTCTGTCAACTAGTTTACCAATGGTCTTGCTCTCTGGAGCCTTTCTATCTTTCTTTGATCTTGGTGCATGGGGAATTTTGATTGCTCTTACCCCCAGTTTATTTCAAACAAATATTCGTGGTACAGCTATGGGAACAGCTCAATCTATTGGTAGATTTGGTGCTACCATCGGGCCTTTTCTGGTTGGTTGGTTGTTAGATATGAAAACAGGTATTGCCTTTATCTTTAGCCTGTTTGTTGCACTATTGCTTATTGCTGTCATCATCATTAATTTTGGTATCAGTGAACAGCCCTCACAATAAGGTTTTAGCGATTTTTTCTACCATCACAATAAAATCCTGAATCTCAGGACGATTGTTATGTTGATGATTAATTAAATAAAAATCACGATTAAAACTATCTGGCAATTTTATAAAGGACATATTTTTTGGCAGTGTCTGACTACTAACGATCGATTTACCAATATTTTCTGACAGCATTTTGACAATAATATCATTATTCGTAATAGTTAAAAAATGTTCTGGTACAATATTTTGTTGTTTGAAATATTGTTGCATATAATGATAAACACCTGATCCTTTTTCTCTCACCAGCCACATATCGGAGGCAAGATTTCCTGCTAATACCAACTGATCTTTAGCCAACGTGTGGCGTACAATAAAATCATTCGTGATAGGCTTTTCAATGAAACCTAAATCGAATTGCTTATTCAATACCCCAGCCAAAATTTCTTCAGAATTATGCATTTCGACTTTTAAATTCATACTATTAAGCGTTGATTTTGATAATTGTGCTATGATTTTTGGCAACAAAACAGTTGCCGTCGTTTGTGAAGCACCAATACTAATGCTTGTACGCGTATTTTCTGTTGTCAAATCTAAACTCGCTGTTGCCTCTTGCCAGTCATCGAGTAATTGCGTCGCATGTTGATAAAACCGACGCGCATTTAATGTTGGTGATAAAAACATACGCCCATTACGGTCAAATAATTTAACATTTAATTGTTCTTCTAGTTGCTTAATATGCACGCTAACTGTTGGTTGCGAGATAAAAAGTTGATCTGCTGCTTTTGAAAAAGATCTTGTTTCATAGACAGCAATAAATGTTTTTATTAGTTTAAGCATCATCGCCCTATCCATTACGTTTATTAATTGAATATATTATAAACATTTATTTTACAAATAGCAAATAAACGCGTAGCATGAGAATTAACAAAAAACATATTGGGTAGTTTAGGAGAATAGTTGTGAGAATAAAAGCTAACATGTTAAACGGTATCATTGCTACCGTCATTTTATCAATCATTGCTAAAGTTTTAGCGATATGGTTACCGTTTTTAGGTGCTGAAGCCATTGCCATGTTACTCGGCATATTACTTGGAAACACCGTTCTAGCCGGTGCAACATGGGCACCAGGAATAAAATGGGCCGAAAAGTTTCCCATCGAAATTGGCATTGCCTTGATGGGTCTAACAGTTACATTACGAACCATAGAAAAATTGGGTATTAATGGTCTATTATTTATCTTAATTCAAATGACCCTAACAATTGTTATTGTTCTCTGGTTGGGTGGCCGTATATTTAAGGTATCAAAACAGTCTGCCATGTTAATGGGTGCTGGTAACGCTGTTTGTGGGTCAAGTGCTATTGCATCCGTGTCACCTGCAATTGGCGCAACTGATGATCAACGCCGAACTACTGTGGCAACTGTTAGTCTAACTGGTGTGGTACTACTTCTTGTTATACCTGTCATTGGCCCTTACTTAGTTGGTAACAATAATTTGTTGCTCGGTGCATTAGTTGGTGGTGTCGTACAGTCAGTTGGCCAAGTTGTTGGTACTGCTGCTTTAATTAATCCAACCGTTGTCACTTATGCTACTTTATTTAAAATGTTACGCATCATTTTACTTACTGTCGTTGTGTTAATATTTGCAAAGATGGCTCAAAAAGACGATACGAATAATCAAATTACAACCCCTAGTAAGGGCGTTAAGATTCCTTGGTTCATTATTGCCTTTGTTATCTTACTCTGCGTGAACAGCTTCATTTCGTTACCTCACCTCATTAATAATAGTGCAAAAACAATTTCTAGTTTTACTGGTGTCGTTAACTTGGCAGGAATTGGTTTAAATCTTAAATTTGCCACAATTAAAAAATCTGGTGGCAAATTCTTAACTTACGGATTAGTGACTGGTGCTGTGCAGGTCATTCTAGCAGTTATTTTAATTCATTTCCTATTTAATTAATTATTTTAAACAAAGAAAAGGAGGCCAATAAGGTGAGATAATATCTCACCTTATTGGCCTCCTTTTTCCCTCAACACAATGGCTACGGTGTTTTAGTTTAATTCATCACCACTGTTGATATCAAACTGATGCACACTGCCATCCTTAAAAGTGACTGAATAACCTTTAACTTGTGTCCCATCTGTATTAAAGTAATACTTATGACCATCAATGATCTGTTGACCTGTTAAAGGTAGACCACTACTGTCCAAGTACTGCCATTCACCGTTTGGCATTTCCATAAATCGATTCTTGATTTGACTATTTGACTGAGCTATCGTGACACCAAAAGGATACAAAACAGCAGACAAATTCTTTTCTGAATCCATTTGATTAACAGCATTAGTTAATACGATCGATCTTTGCTGATCAAATGAATTACTGGCAAAACAACCAGAACCTACGCGTTGCAAACTGGATGGGAGTTCCACGTCTTTAATATGATTATCTAAAAAGGTGCCATCCCCAATTGACTGTAAAGTATTTGGTAAATTAATGTCTGTTAGCTGATTACTAGAAAAAGCAAAATCGTTTAACGCTGTTATACCATTATTCGGCCAATTTATCTTTGAAATATTGTTTGAAGCAAAAGCATACCAGCCAATACTTGATATATCAGTGTTTAAACAATTAGGAAGTGTTAATGTATTTGAAATTTGATTATCATAGAACGCAAAATTCCCAATTTGCTTGAGCCCCACTGCTTTTGAAAAATCAACTGCTACGATACCTAATGATTTAAATGCATTGTCGGCAATTTTCGTGACATTATCTGGTATAACAATAGTTTTACCAAGTGTTGTAATCCCTGATTTGACACCTGTAATCGTTGATAAATTCTGAGAATCATAGGTAAAACTATCTGCTGTATTGATGTTACCGGTTGTTCCAGTACTATAGTTCTGGTGCTTTAAGGCATATTGACTGGCGATGCGGTTGGCTTGACCAGTATTTTGACCAAATGTTTCATAGCCATACCAACGAATCGGACGATTGCCACTGTTATTCAATTCGTTATTTGGTAACACGGCAACACGTGATGCTTGATTACCATAAAATGCACCCGATCCAACATTTAAATCATTAGTATGCTTAATCGTTGTTAAGTCAATTGTACTTAAACGATCACCAGCAAAAGACCAATCGCCTATTGCCGTGATGGTTGATGGTAGGTTAACTGCTGTTAGATTAGGATTTTTAGCAAAAGCACCATCATTAATATGGGTCACGCCGTCAGCAAATGTCACCACATTAATATCATTATCGTAAAATATATACCACCCTAAATTATTATCGTTAAGATTAGGATAATTAACGGTGCTTAAATGGTTTTTAGCAAAAGCAAAATCACCAATAGATTTTAATTTAGTCGCCGCACTAAAATCAACTCGGCCAATACCTTGATTATAAAAAGCTGTATTTGCAATGCTTGTCACATTGTTTGGAACGACAACAGTCGCACCTATATGTTGTGTTTGATCATCTGAAAAACCATATAACACACCATCTTTAACGTTTAAAGGTGGTTGTGATATTGTATCGGCATGCGCTGTTATATGATTAAAATTAATCATAAATGTTGCTAAAAATATGACACCCATTGTTTTTAAAAAAGCCCCATTTGTTTGTACTCTCCCAAAAAAGTACCTGATACTTATTATCCTACTACTAACCTTCATATTTAATTTCCCCCAGTTATTCTGGCGTGCTGTCCGCACGCCCCTCATAATTGTAACCTTATTCAAATTTTAGATAGTGATCAGTGAAGGACTACCATACCTATCATGTGAATAAGGTATCAATCATTCCTTTTAGTTTACCATATTTTTGTTATATAGCCCAATTTCTATTAAAAATGCAATATAAAAAGCCCACTTGAAGTGAACTTTCTAAAATACATATTAATTACGATATGCTAAATTATATAATAATCGCTGCAACACGCGTTGTCCTGATAAAAGGTCTGAATCGGTCGTATTCTCTTGTGTCACATGACTGACACCAGTATAATACTGGTGGCTAACAAAACAATCCCATTTCGTAACACTTATAAACCATTCAATTAATCAACAGATCCCGCAAAACTAGGCATCCATCCAGAATACAATGTTTGCACACGCACCACATCTCCTGGTTGTGGTGCGGCAATAAATTGATTATTCCCTAAATAAATACCAACATGATATGTTTCTCCGTGACCACCCCAAAACAGCAAATCACCAGCTTGCGCCGCTGATACTGATTTCTGTTGTACAAGTGCCTCTTGGTAAACAGTGTAGCTGGGGAAATTTGATGTGCGACCAGAATTATTTAATACATAGGCAACAAATCCTGAACAATCGAATCCAGCAGGTGTTTTACCACCCCAAACGTAGGGTGTTCCCACTAAACTCATGGCTAAATCATGCCAATTAGAAGTATTTTGATTGGGAGTGTTGTTGTCATCATTATTACTGTTGTTATCAGATGCTACTAATGTTAATACTTGACCAACCGCAATATAATTCACATTTTTTATGTTATTAGCATTGGCTAAATCAGTAACTGATATATCATGTGCTGCAGCAATACGATACAAAGTATCACCTGCTTCAACCGTGTACGTACCAGTAGTATCTGTTTGGTTCGGATTAGTTGAACCAGAGGTCACTAATTGTTGCCCAACAAAAATTAGATTCGTATTTTGAATATTGTTTGCTTTGGCTAACTCAGCAACTGTTGTGCTATTTGCTGCGGCAATCGTATTAAGTGTGTCTCCCGCTTTAACTGTAATCGTATCAGCTGATACAGAAGCGACCCCGGCAATGGCAAATGTACCGGCCGCCGCAGTGACAAACTTAATGATGGTAGATGGTTTCATGATGATTAACTCCTTCAGTTAATGTGTTACGATTTTAAGTTCGTAAGCAATTTAAATTACTCTCAAACCCATAGTTTGGTTGATTCTAGGATTGATTAGTTAAACTACTTATAGTATTATAAGTTAAAACTAACAGTTAGATTATCGGATTTTTTTAAAAAATAGATAATACATGATAACCCTCTAAATGGTTAATGTTTTAGCACTTCTCAAAAAAATGCCATCGTGCCTTAAAAAAGCAATAACATAATTCGCTGTGCAAGTTATCATAGGGGTGTATGTTTATTAAATGCTTTGAACTACAACTTTGCACCTGAAGTGTATTTTTTATTACTAATTCCCCTGAATTATCTTAATAGAAAAAATATGTCTCATGGTTTCTTGATTTTTTTCATAACACAGATAATATTAAGATTATTTTCATTTTAAAAAAATTTTGGAGGTTTACATGTTAATTAACTTTCTATCAAAAAAGAAACAGCGTCAGCTGGCTATTTTACAGTCACTTTTCACCAATACGACTAATGGGTTTCCTTATTTAGTAAAAGAATTTGATATAACAGAAGTTCAACTCACGCATGATATTGAAGATATTAACAAAACAGTTCAGACCATAGCACACCAAAAATTAGTGGATACTTCTAATAAACATAACTACACGGTTAATATTGATGATATACATCTATATCAACAGCTTGAATTTCATTACCTCAACGATTCATTGACTTTTCAAATCTGTTCTGAAATCATTACACATCGACATTTGCCATTCAACAATCTGTGCGATAAACTTGCTATCAGTACTTCTCATTGCTATAGGGTGTTAAAACAACTCAATAGTATTTTAGATCAATTCAATATTGTTATTACAATTGATCAACATACAGTCCCAGTATTTACTGGCAATGAAATCAACATTAGAGTTTTTATATTCTCGTTCGTCAAATATTGTTTTCCACGCACAAACTGGCCTTTCCCAACAATTTCTCGTGCTGAAACAATTTCCGACTTTAATCTATTAAGTCCTAATAACAAACTTGCGCCATCATTCGCAGAAGAAATCACTTTATTACTTGCCGTCATGAAAATCAGGCTATCTAAAAGTTATTTTGCAGAACCAATGTCCGAATACGTTCAAACATTGCTACAAAAATTCGTTGTCTCTGATTACAATACTTTTAAAAGCTTATTTTTTCAAAAAAAAATGACAGATAATAATATTATCAAAGTAGAATTTTTTTACTTGAATTTTTTTGCTCATTTACTATTACCTAATCTCATTGAAGAAAACCATGCAATTTCTTTAGGTACCATTATTTCGCATTCTCACTTAAGCGCTGATATCTTTGTCAACAAACTAACGGCTAAGTGGCAAGAAAGATTCAATTTAGATTTAGCCTCTGATGACCTAGCCAAAGTAAAATATTTTTGTTTGATTTTTTACGTGTTAGCTTTTCACATTCACCTTAATATTATTGAAATTTTAAAATCTGATGCCACATTTTTAAATGACAAGCGCACAATAAACACCGCCGCCATGCATGACATCAGATCTTTTTTGACCACTACTTTACCAACAATAGGTCATAACAATCCTTGCCGTGACTTACCTCAAGATTTTGCTATAGATTATTTTTCCAATTTGTTTTTCTTCTCTACTCAAACATACAAACAACAGCAAGTCACTATCTACATGCATTTTGCTGATTATAGTGTCCGAGAATTTCTAAAAACTAAACTTAAAACTATTTATACGCCACTCGCAGTCAAGACAGTAGATAATATCAATACAGCGGATATTATTTTGACAGATACTTTTGATATTATTGTGCCAAACAAGAAATGCATTGTTATACGTAATGTTTTTAATCCCCAAGAGTTACAAACAATGTTAACGGCTATTGATAATTCCTTATTTCTATCCGCCAAACGCTAATGATTAAAAAACCGGTTGTTCGGACAAATTAAGCTGTCCAAACAACCGGTTTTTAATCTGAAAATCATCTATTTAATTCACTTTACTAAATAGAGGTTTCATCAATATCGGCGCAACAATAGTTGAAATAATGATAGCAACAATAAACTCCGCTGATGCCGCATCACCTATAAGATGAGAGGAAATTCCGATTTGTGTGATCACTAACGCCATTTCACCTCTTGAAATCATGCCAGCACCAATTGCTTGAGCAACAGTTTTATTTAAGCCTGATAACTTTGCACCAATGAGTGATCCGAAAAACTTAGTAATGATGGCTAAAATGCTAAATAGCATAATTGGCAATAACTTATTATTCAGATCTTGAAGTGCTATGCCTAAACCAATGGATCCAAAAAAGATAGGATAAAACAACCAACTGCCCATCCAGTTAAGTCCTTGTGCTAGTTGCTCAGAAAATGATACTTTTCTTAACAAAATGCCCATTGCAAAAGCAATTAAAGGTAACAGACTACCAACACCTAGCGCGCCACCACCAATAAATACAGAAAATAGTGTCACTGCAATTAATGCGATAATATCATCAAGCACGGCCGCAGATAAAATGATAGCACCCATAGGCGTTGCTAATTTCTTTTGTTCTGCTAATACAGCCAAAGTAATGGATATAGATGTGGCTGAAAAGACAACACCAGCAAATAATGACACTTTTAGTGTATAACCTAGTAACATGAAAGCAATTGGAAATGATACGGCAGGCACAATAACGCCCATAATTGCAATTAACGTAGATGCTTTTATATATTTTCTCATCTCTTTAATATCAGATTCCATACCGGAATTTAACATAAGTATAAAAATACCAATCTCTGATAATAAATGAATCAAACTAGTCGGATGCACAATGTTTAATACACTAGATCCGAGTATTATACCTGATAGAAGTTGTCCCACAACCTCTGAAAATCCAAGTTTTGGTGCTATTTTTCCAAAAATAATAGTAACAACAATCAATAATGCAATAATTATATATGACATAGTTTATCTCCTCAACAGAAAAAGCTTCAAAAACACATTGGTTCCCCGACCAATTAATTTCTTGAAGCTCTCGCCCAACCGTAATTTATTTAACTGTAACAATCATACCATTATTTATTATCCCATATCAAATAGAAGGTACTTTTATTTTTGAATACTTTTCTCAATTAAAAGACTAATCTGCTGACGAATAGTCGGTGTGATTTGCTTTATTGCAAAGGTTACTGGCCAAAAATCTCCTTCATCCAATGTTGCAGCATCATTGAACCCTAAAGTTGAATATCTTGCTTTGAATTTGGTCGCAGGTTGGAAAAATAGAACAACTTTACCATTTCTGTTAGCATAAGCTGGCATTGAATACCAAGTTTTTGGTTTTAATTCTGATGCTATTTTTTTAACAAGATGATGAATCTCAATGGCAATTTGTGCTTCACTATCTGTCATCTCTGAAATTTTGTCTAGCACGTCAGCTTCTGTGTTTTTGGTTTTTCTAAGTTCCTCTGCTCGCTCTCTCATTGCCTCACGTTCAAAATCAGAAAAGGTATCTTTATCCATCATGGTTTCTCTCCTTTAGACTATTATTTCTTAGTTTACCATTACTAGATGAGATTGTACCCATCTTTAAGTAAAATTTATTTTGTATCATTTCTTGATATGATGCAAAACACCTATATGTCCTTAATCGTTTTTGTTATACTAATTTTTGGAGCTATAATAGATTGATCAAAAAGCTAGACTTAAAAAATAAATAGGCGCTTCAAATATATAGTGCTATAGAAAGTATATAAATCATATGCCAAACTTAATAAAAAAAATTCTGGTCGACAAAACATTTTTAGTAACTTTCATTTTATCTATTATTTCCTTAGTGGCTGGTAATGTCAGGATAACAGATATTGATTTCAAAACAATCTATTCGTTAGCTTCCTTACTAATTATAGTGGCAATTTATCAAGATTTAGGCATTCTAAAACATATCGCCAATTATATTGTTTCAAAATGCCATTCTTCTCGTAGTGTATTTTTAGTACTATTATTATGTTCGTTTGTCGGATCAATGCTATTTACAAATGACGTCGCTATTTTAACTCTCGTTCCTATATTTTTTAATATTAAAAAATATATCAATTTACCTAGTATAGCTACTATCAGCTTATTAGCGATATACGCAAATCTTGGTAGTTCTATCACACCTTTTGGTAATCCTCAAAATATTTATATCGTTTCATTTTATAAACTCAGTATTTCTCAATTTTTAGGCATGTCACTTATTATCGGTTCAATAGCTCTCGTGGCGCTTTTTATAAGTTGTTTATTTATAGATAATGAAGAAGTGACTACAAATTTCGACAATAATCAAGTCATAGATCGAAAAAAAACTACCCTATTGATTGTTTCAAGTCTAGTTGTTTTACTAGGTGTATTGTCAGTTATTCCTATATTATTTTCATTAATAATAAGTATCTTAAGCGGGCTATTCTTAAGTAAAAAAGTATTTTTACACGTTGATTATGCAATTATACTAACATTCGTTAATTTTTTTATAATTGTTGGGGCTGTTAGCAAAATCGCTTTGGTTCATCACTTAGCTACCATTACCACTCAAAATTCAATAGCAACTTTTATTTCAGCATGTATAACGAGTCAATTCATAAGTAACGTTCCTACTGCCGTATTACTATCTAAGTTTACTGATAACGTCTATCCCTTATTTTTAGGCGTATCTGTTGGTGGGCTTGGGACATTAATAGCTTCTCTCGCAAATTTGTTAGCCCTAAGACAGTATTCTGCATATTCTCAAAATCACACAAATTTTACATTTTTTAAAATATTTACATTTCTGAATATTTTATTTTTATCTATTTTTGTATTGATTGGATTATTGCTCTTATTTTTATAATTAAAAAAAGTGATAGTTCACCTCTAATTGTGGATAAAGTAAAAGCAATCCATAGCTTATTATTGGATTGCTTACTAACTATCATACGATGTCACTCTTTAATTCATATACTAAAGACTTAATCTGATCGCGTGTTTTTCTAAATTGATTTTTCACAACCTCTTTTGTGCCAATAATGCCAGCTGGATCAACCAATGGCCAATGCAATCTAGTAATACTGGCTGGAGTAACTGGACATTTATCATTAGCGTCACCACAAAGTGTGATAGCATAATCACAACTAAATAAAAAATTTTCATCAATTAAATCAGATGTATGATTGGATATATCAATACCAATTTCATCCATTGTATCGACAGCTAGCGGGTTTAATCCATGCTGTTCAGTACCCGCGCTTTTGATTATCCAATCATCAGGCATTATGTCTTTGGCAAATCCTTCAGCAATCTGACTGCGACACGAGTTGCCTGTACACAAAAAATAAATTTTCATAATCGTTCCTTTCAAAATTTTATCTAAAAATTATTAGCTTGACGTAATATTAACTGATTACAAATTAATTAACAAGCACATGGTCATTTTTTCAAGAATATGGGAATATATACCTATTTAATAATAGCAAGACCTATCTCACTTCTGGTAATCATACCAGTACCAACTGCATTTGCCACATTGGTACCTAAGCCTGACATCAATATATGAATCAGAAAACTTTGTAATAACAACTAAACTACTAACTATGACTATTAACATTAAAGTCTCTACAGTTTTTTTGTGCAAGATGTGCCGTTGAATTTTACAATCTGCCACATCCATTTTAATTCGTATATATCTTGATTATGTACCACATTCTTGTTGACGTGCTTAATGTTTCCCTTTTGTGCAAATCAAAAACAGCTTACTTACGTATTTAAAATGTTTCCCTAAAAGTTTCCCATTTTTTGTGAAATGCTATGAAATACAGTGCAACGTTTTCGAACAAAAAAAGCGCTACATCAAGGTTTTTGCAACCTTATGCAACGCCATGAAATGCTTAGTGGAGAAGAAGGGATTCGAACCCTCGCACGCTTTAACACGTCTACACCCTTAGCAAGGGCGCCTCTTCAGCCACTTGAGTACTTCTCCATAACAGATATTATTATACCAGCTATAAACAATAGTAGCAAGCATTTTCGTGTGTTTGGTTCGTACAAAGCAAAAGATTGGCGCGTTAATGCGATTAATGTTTTAATTGCCGGCGATAGGTCAACAATTCATGTGAAATTTCTTTAGTTGCTGCATAAATAGTTTGATAGATCGCATAAACTTGATCATAATTAGCAACTGCTTCAGGATTAGGATAATAGGTTGTACCAAATTTAATAATTTTATTTGCTGCATCTTGAACACTGTCATACCAACCCAACCCAGTGGCAGCTAACATCGCCGCACCAAGCCCTGGACCTTGTTCGTTAACCAAAGTGGTCACTTTTTTATTAAAAATATCTGCTTGAATTTGCAACCAAAGCGAACTTTTAGCTCCACCACCGATGGCCACGACTGTGTCAAAATTAGCGCCTTCACGATCATAAATCATCATAATATCCTTAAAACTAAAAATAATACCTTCCAAAACGGCGCGAATAAAGTCAGCGCGCTGATGTGTCCGATCAATTCCAGTAAAACTAGCGCGAATATCCGCATCTGGATAAGGTGTGCGTTCACCAGAAATATATGGTGTGAAAATCAAACCATTGGCGCCGACTAACGACTGCGCAGCTTCGTTTACCCAATCTCCAAAAGGTATATCTTCTCCAAAGACTGACTTAAACCAAGCATTGGCGTCCCCAGCAGCTAAAGTGACGCCCATTGAATAAAATTTATTCGGTATCGCATGATTAAAAAAATGAATATCACCCTTGTAGTCAACGTCCGCACGATCTTCAAATTTGGCTACAACACCCGATGTTCCAATTGAAGACATCACCATATTAGCGTTGAGCAGACCAGCACCCACAGCACCCGCTGCGTTATCTGCAGCACCTCCAAAGACTTTTGTTGATGTGTGCAACCCGGAAAATGTTGCATACGACTCTGAAATATACCCTGCAAAATCAGTTGATTCGATTAATTCTGGGAAAAATGATGCAGGTAAATCAAAAGTTTTTTGCACTGCTTTTGACCAAACTTTATGTACCACATCCAATGCCACAGTGCCTGCCGCGTCTGAATAATCCATGGCTAAATTGCCTGTCATTCGGTAGCGCAAATAATCCTTTGGCAACAAGAACATTTTGGCTTGCTTGAAAATTTCTGGTTCATTTTCTTTCACCCACAGAATTTTAGGTAAGGTGAAGCCTTCCAATGCAAGATTTCGCGTAATTGCCACAAACTCTTCTGACATTTTTTCAGCGATTTCTTGTGTCTGTGATGTCGTTCGCGTATCATTCCACAAAATTGCTGGGCGCAATACTTGATTGTTATCATCCAATAACACTAAACCATGCATTTGACCAGAATACGATATGCCAGCGATGTCTGCAGGATTTAAGCCATCTTTCAAAATTAAGTTAACAATTGCAACAGTTGTCCCATTCACCCAATCTTCAGGGTTTTGTTCTGACCAACCAGGATGTGGTTGCGTCAATGGATAGTCGAAACTTTGTTGTGCAACAATTTGTCCCTGACGATCAACAGCAGAAACTTTAACAGATGATGTGCCTAAATCGACACCCAATACAACTTGTGTCATGCTTTTTCTCCAATGTGGTTTGATAAAATATTTGCACACATGGCAGATGTTGCGAGTGTGCTATGTACAAAGGGCCGGCACATCAATTGTAGCGGCCCTTTTTGCCGTGTCATTTTTAGAGGGAGGGGTAAAACACGGCATAGATTAAATGATATATGATATTAAGTTTCAGAGGATTGGTTGATGACTATTAGCATTGAAATATTAGCGGCCTAGCACTGAGAAAATATAATTATTCAGAGTTGACTTAATTTGCTCTTGACGTCCTGACTGTAAGGTGGCGTTAATTTCATCATCTGTCTTATTTTCTGCATAAGCAGCTAAGTCTTTCAAAGTCACTTTGCCAGCTTCAAAATCAGCACCGATACCTGAATCAAATGATGCGTAACGATTCTTCAAGATATTTTCAATCACTTGATCTTCAATCAACTTACTTGCTACCTTCAAACCAGCAGCATAAGTGTCCATTCCAGCAATGTGAGCATAGAACAAATCTTCAAATTCGAAACTTTGACGGCGTGGCTTTGAATCAAAGTTCAAGCCACCAGTTGGTAAACCACCATTTTTCAAAAATTCGTACATGACCAAAGTTGCTTCGTAGACGTCATTAGGGAATTCATCAATATCCCAACCCGTCAACTTGTCACCCATGTTAGCATCCAATGATCCCAACAAACCAGCTTCGCGAGCGAAACGCACCTCATGTTCATATGTGTGACCACCCAAATAGGCATGGTTACCTTCCAAGTTCAACTTGAATGTGTCTTCCAAACTATATGTCTTCAAGAAAGCAATGGTTGTTTGTGCATCAAAGTCATACTGATGTTGTGTTGGTTCCTTTGGCTTTGGTTCAATCAAGAATTGACCCGTGTAACCAATTTCATCAGCATAATTTTTCGCTAATTTAAAGAAGGCCGCAATGTGATCTAGTTCACGTTTTGTATCTGTGTTTACCAAGAAGTCATATCCTTCACGTCCACCCCAGAACACATATGATTCTGAACCCAAACGCTTAGCAATGTCAAGTGAGTGCTTGATTTGGCCTGCAACATAAGCAAAAACTTCCGCAAATGGTGTCGTTGCGCCACCAGCTAAGAAACGTCTGTTGGTGAACAATGATGAAGTATTCCACAACAACTTCTTACCAGTTTCTTGCATCTTTTGTTCAATTTTATCAATGACTTGATCTAAGTTAGCATTTGTTTCGGCTAATGTCTTGCCTTCTGGTGCCAAATCACGATCGTGGAAAGCGAAGTATTCAACACCTGTTTTGTCCAAAAATTCAAATAAGTAATCTACCTTGGCCAAAGCTGCTGCCATTGTGTTAGGATCGCCTTCTATATCCCATGGACGCGTAGCTGTTCCTTCACCAAATGGATCCGTCAAACGTTGATCCATTGTATGCCAATAAGCCACTGAGAACTTGAGCCATTCGCTCATTTTCTTGCCTGCAACAACTTCATCAGCATTATAGTAATGATACCCATCACCAGCTTGCAAGGATTGATTCCCTACGAATGCCACTTTTGGAAATGAGAATAATTCAGACATGTTAGATACTCCTTCTGGACTTTTGCGTCCTACTTACGTTTTATTTGTGTTGGTTGGTTTGAACAACCAACTTACATTTATTATTGTATACGGTTTCATTAAATAGTGCAACCCCTTTTGAACAAAAATGTATCATTTTAAATCGTGATAAAACCATGACACTAAAAAAGAACCCTAATTGAAGTGAACCCAATAACTTTCTGAACAGATTTTTTATTCTGTCCAAGTTATTGGGTTCACTTCATAATGGATTCTTTTTAGTGTGTGAATTTCAAATCTAAATTGTCTAAATCAAGAATGCGACGTGTAACGCTGGCAGCGCCACCAAGTAATGTTGCTTCATAAACCGAACGATTAGCAAATAAAATTTCGCTCTCATTTGTTGGATTCATTTGTTGATATGCTACCACAACGCGGCCCAATAATTCTGGCATTTCAGCTATAAAGCGCGAATGAATAAAAAGTACTTGTGGTGCTGCTGTTTGGATGATATTATAGGCCACTTGCGCAACTCCCATCACCCAGTCATCTAATAATTGCGTGACAACTGCGCTTTTTTGATTCGCAAATGTTACAAACGCGTCACGATTGGCAACTGGTTGACCAGTTAGTGCCGCTAGTCGTTCAAGCATTGCATCCTCAGAATATAAATCTTCAACACGAACAGGCTCTTGATCTGCCATGGCTACAATACTTCGGCCAACTTCGCCAGCACGCCCTTGCATGCCACGATAAAGTTGGCCCTGAATAATAATTCCAGCACCTATACCATAATGGATATTTAAGGCAACTAAACTATCATATTGATCAGTGCTTAAGTAATCGTGATAGTCTCGAATATACACAGCAGCCGAATTGGCTTCGTTTTCCAACATCACATGTACGCCACTCAATTCTTCAAGCTTTTCAGCCACATCAACTTGGCTATAATCAAAAAATGGTGAGTAGACAACGTGATTGTTATCCACAACGCCATGAATACCAACAGCAATACCCATGAGACCTTCTTTTGTCCCATGTTTTTTGTGCTTATTGTCTTTAATATGTTGACCCATTAATGCAATAACATCTGCAACAGACATGTCATCAACAGCTTCCGAACTTTCAAGTATGACCTCACCGCTCAAGCGTACTAATGCCACTCGCAAATGATGCCGTCCCATATCAAAACTCATGACGTAACCATAATTACGGTTAAAACGAATCATTTTAGCTTTACGGCCGCCAGTTTCTGTGGTCACGCCTTCACCCAAATCTTCAATAAATTCTAATTTATCTAAGTCACGGTAAATTGAACTAATAGTAGATTTATGTAGATTTAAATCAACAGCTAACTTCGCTCGCGATGTTTCTTTCGCGTTAAATAGCGCTTGTAACACTAACCGCTGATTATGGTCTCTCATTGTGATTTGATCTGATTTATTCATTTTTTCTTTTTATCGACGCTCCAATTTGAATGACTGATGATATTGATAGGTAATAACTTTCTGACGTGTCTTGTTGGCTTTTAGTGTCACATCCAAAAAATCAGGTATAATGTCACTGTTTGGTAAATTTTGTAGTTCTAAAACCACTGCCACCTATTATTTGGCATGTCTAGCGTCATTGACTTAACTGTCAGAACAACAAGTCAATTTTTGTTCGACATTATTTCTATTGTACGCGAACTAACCGTATCCTTCAAGTTAGCGATTAAATTTTTCACATGTTAATGCCAAAAATCAGCATAGAACACGTTTAAACGCGTTCTATGCTGATTTTTTAGGATATTAATCGGGTTTATCTAGCCTATTGATAAAATGCTATAACGATTGATTTCAAGATGTGTCTCTTTATCTCGTTATTAACATAATAAACGAGTCCTAATCAAAGACTCGCTTATTATTTTCTATTGATTTAGTAAAAACGTGATTCTGATTTCTGCCATGATATTGTCCCATTAATGTCTTTATGATCACCCAATTCCTTATAATCGAAGTAATCAAATTCAGCTGTTGAATCATAACCTGAATAGTCAACCGCTGCCAAACCAACATAGGCACCAGTGAAGAAGCCACCATATTCGCGAACAACATAGTCATCTGACAAAATTGCAGCATCTAATGTCACACCAGTTGAAAGCCAGTTTTCACTGTCAAATGAGTAGTAATAGGTGTATGATTCCTTACGATTTTCTGATTTGAAGTAAACATATTCGATGCCTTCTGGAATCACAGGCGCATTGTCACGCAAATATGATGTATAAGAACCATTCCGCAAACCACCCTTATTTTCACCCACTTCAATAACGTTTTGACCATCATCATTCTTTGTGATGAAAATCCATGACCAGTGTGAGTGGTTGTAATAATTTGTTAGACCAGCCATTGATTGGTATGAATAAGGGTTGAACTTAACCTTTGTCTCAGCATCGAAGTAGAATGCTTGCCAACGACGGGCGATCAATGACAAATCAAATGTGTTTGATAATGACCCTTGACCAACTAAAGTCAGTTTGCCAGTACCAGTTGAACCCATCTTTTCAGTAAATGGTACACGTAATGTATTCCAGTTAATGTCTAATATGGTATCGTTAAATTCATCGTGTTGTGAGTGGTCAACAGGCGCATCTGTTAAAATGGCATCCTGAGGTGCTTCGACGAATGTTTGTCCGCCATGGCCGCCAACAACGCGTGGCCAACCAGCATCATCCCATTCAACTTTTTGGATTGATGTTTCACGACCCAAAGTTGACCAACCACGTGGATCAGTCGCACTTTCATTATCGTGGTTCCATGGCCGAGCTGTTAATGAAGCATAGTACCATTCGCCACCCGGTGTTGAAACCAAAGCACCGTGTCCTTGCTTTTGCAGGTATGAGTTTGGTGTGTCAAAATTTGTGATAAATGGACCGTCAGGTTCAACGACAAATGACATGCTATTCAATGACTTTGAGCGCGCCACCACCTCTTGGTGAGTAAATATTGTACCACCTTCAGCCGCAAACAAGAAATATTCGCCGTTAATTTTGTATAGGTGTGGCCCTTCAACTAACTTTACAGCCGTACCTGAAAAAATTGTGCGGGCAGTTTCAGGCTTCAACTTCATGGTATTGGTGTCAAATTCTGTCAAAGTAATGCCATCAAATGGGTGATGATATTCACGGTGATCCCAAGTTTGTTGCACGAGATACTTACGCCCATCTTCATCGTGGAACAATGACGCATCAAAACCAACACCGTTTACAAATACAGGCTCCGACCAAGGGCCTTCGATTGTTTCAGCAGTCGTCAAGTAGTTCTTCATATCTTTGAAGTTACCATCAGTAATCTTAACATCTGTGAAAATTAGCCAGAATTTACCATCAGCATATGATAGATCCGGCGCCCAAATACCACCAGATGATGGATTACCTTTCATATCAAGCATTGCCGTGGTATCCAACACATTTTTAACAAGATTCCAATGAACCAAATCTTTTGACGCATGGATACGCACACCAGGAAACCATTCAAATGTTGATGTCGCAATATAATACGTGTCCTCAACACGGATGATTGAGGGATCTGAATTGAAACCAGGTAATACAGGGTTTTGAATTTGCATTATTTTTCTCCTATCAATTTAAATTTATGCAAAATTAACTATTTTTTTCTTTTAACGTGTGATTCATTTTATCAACGTATGCATCAGACAAAGGATAGCGACTAATAACAAACATTGCTAAGAATGCCATAATCATTGGCAACCAAATCATTGACCACTCAATACCTGTTTGTGCAGATGCAGATTGTGTCAATGCACCAGACTTAAAATTCATGAATTGTAATAAATAACCAGGAATGATACCACCTAAAGCCAAGCCAATTTTGAAGAAAAGACCCATAATCGCATTGATAATACCCGCCACACGCTTGCCTGAAATATACTCACCATTTGATACAACTTCAGGTACTAATGCCCACATAAATCCTGTAGCCGAAGTTAATCCCCATTGTTGTAAGAAGCGTCCAGTAAAGCCAAGCCAATCAGCTGATGGATTCTTTGACCAAGCCAAAAGCAACAATTGACCAACAACAAAAATGCCGAGGAATGTGTAGAAGAAACCTTTTTTACCTAAAGTTGCACGTAATCTTGGCCAAATGACGACCAAGAAAATACCAGGAATTGAACCGATCAAACCAATGGATGCCATCAAGGCTGATTTTCCACCTTCAACACCAAAGTTATATTGCATAAAGTATGGCCACACTGTATTACCAAAGAACATAAGTGTAAAACCTACTAAAAAGAACAATCCGAGAATTTGTAAGGCTTTATTCCGCTTTAATTCAGCAAACAAATCCGTATATTTTACTTGGTCTGTTGCCTCTTCTGAAGCAAGTACGCGCTCTTTGGTATTACGATATGTCAAAAACAGCAATACTGCGCCTAATATCATGTACACGCCATAAACTTTAAACCACGCACCGGCAGCTGATGGGGCTGCATAATTACCTAATTTCAGTTTCAAACCAAACAAACCTGTGTCAGTTAACTTAGCGTTTGGAGAGGCTAATTGTACAAATAATGGGAATAGTGTATATACCAACAAGTTACCAATGTTTGCAAGCATCATTCGTGTTGACGTTAACTTGCCAATTTCTGTTTCATCACGGGTCAATGAAGCATTTAATGAACCATAAGGAATATTGACAAATGAATAAACTAAAGCTGTTGCCATGTAGGATACAGTCGCATAAATCGTTGTTGCAAGTGTACCAGCGCCAAGTACTTTAGCTACTGGTAAAAACAACAATGCTGCTAAAATGACCAATGGAATCCCAAAATTAATCAAGAATGGCCGATATTTGCCATTTTTTGTGATTTTAGCTTTATCAACAACTGTTCCAACCCATGGGTCCCAGATAACATTAATCCAACGTACAACAAGAAATATTGTTGCCCCAACACCAGCTGAAATACCATTAATATTTGTTAGATAGAATAGCAAAAATCCACCAACAGTTCCAAATACTAAGTTTTGAGCAAAATCGCCGAGGCCATAACTCACACGATCCCATGTTGAGAGCTTAGCAAACTCATCATTCTTCTGAACTCTTACGTCCATAATTATTCTCCTTCTGGTTTTAACAGATCATTAGGTTTACTTGTTGCCACTTTGCAAGTCACTGGAACGTCTTCCAACGCATTGAAAGCGGTAACATTTCTTTTTACAAAGACTACTATATCACAGTTAGTTTGTTCGAGCAACCAACTCATGTATATTTTTTTAACTATTTTTATTTATTAAAATGAAAACGTTACTATCACCATATTTTTCACATACAAATTTGCTAGCTACGTTTTTTAATCATTGGCTATCATAATATTTATGGACTACAAAAAAGATAGCTTACGCTATCTTTTAACATATCTCACTAATTAATGTTGATTAACAATGACACTAGCGAAATCTTTATGATAAATATCGAATTTTTTCTCACCAACACCTGATATTGCTAAGAATTCTTCATCAGTTTGTGGGCGTAGAATAGCCATATTCATTAATGTTTTATCTGAGAAAATCAAGAATGGCGGAATACCTGCTTCGCGCGCTAAATCTAAGCGCTTAGATTTTAATTCAGCAAATAATTTATTATCACTCTCGGACAATTTAAGCCCTTTAGCTGCTGATGTGACTTTTTGTTGCGCAATCACACGTCGGTTGACGCGTTTTTCCACAACTAATTTTCCTTTTAGAACCCGTGCACCAGTCTCAGTAACTTTTAATACTGGAAACTCGCCCCCTTCAATTCTGAGGTAGCCATCCGCCGTTAAGTAATCAATAAAACTACTTAAATCTTTAAGTGTCCGATCTTTCATCAAACCGTATGTGGGTAACTTCATCAAATAGTCATACTTCTTCACAGTTGCATCTTGTGAACCTTTCAAAACCTTAGCGACCATTGTCTTCCCAAAGCTTTGGTTCATACGCACAACATTGGCCAAAACACGTTGTGAATCAGTAGTAACGTCAACCATTTCACGAGCATCTAAACAATTTGAACAATGGCCACAATCATGATCAACAATTTCACCAAAATAACCTAGTAAGTAACGTGGCAAACAACTTTGCGTATTTGCAAATGCGTTCATCTCGCGAATTTTGTTATATTCATTTTGCTTATGTTCTTCTGTACCTTCTGACTTTTGTACAAAAAACTCTTGTAAATGAATATCTTGTGGTGCATATAATAATACTGCTTCTGCCGGCAAGCCGTCACGGCCAGCTCGACCAATCTCTTGATAATACGCCTCAATGTTTCCCGGTACTGAGTAGTGAATAACAAACCGCACATTAGGTTTGTTAATCCCCATTCCAAAAGCATTCGTGGCTACCATAACTTGTACTTCATCAAACAAAAAAGCTTCTTGCATCGTTTGTCGTTCACGTTCAGGCAAACCAGCATGATAATGGCCTGCTTTAACACCTTTTTTATTTAAAAATTCATATAATTCATCAACTTGTTTACGTGTGGCTGCATAAATAATCCCACTTTGGTCCTTATTCTCACGTAAATACTCTTGCACATACTGTCGCTTATCAACATTGTGGGCAATTTTCAGCGCCAAATTATCACGCGCAAAACCAGTTAAAATCGTGTCTTCATCTGACACACCAAGTAGTTGCTGTAAGTTTTGACGTACACGATCAGTAGCTGTTGCTGTTAATCCTAAAACGGCAGGATTTCCAGGGATTTTAGCCAGCAAAGGTAAAATATTAAGATAACTTGGACGAAAATCATGTCCCCACTGTGACATGACATGCGCCTCATCAATAGCCACCAATTCAATGGGTAATTGTTGTATAAAATCAAAAAAACTTGAAATCTCTAGACGTTCGGGCGATACATATAGCATTTTATAATAGCCTGATCGTAAATCCGACATACGCTGTGCTTGTACTTGGCCACTCAATGTTGAATTAAGAAACGTTGCATCAATTCCCATCGCATCAAGCCCATCGACTTGATCTTTCATCAACGATATAAGTGGCGAAATCACTAGCGTAATGCCATCAAATAACATAGCTGGTAGTTGATAGGTAATCGATTTACCACCACCAGTTGGCATAATAGCTAACGCATGCTTATGCGCTAACACTTTTTCAATCACATCTAATTGTCCTGTACGAAAATTATCATAGCCAAATTTTTCTTTTAAAATTGTTTGAGGTGTCAAATTCTGCATACTTTCTATTATATCATGAGTCATGACGTTCAAAAATCGATGGTACAGTTTCGACCATCGATTTTTGATATAGTAACGATTATTTTATTAAGGGATTGAGCTGGAATTTAATTGGTGACTTATGACGTAGTAACCAATTCAAGATGGCAACAATGCCCGTGACAATAGTTAACAACCAGAATTGTTGTCGCTGAAAATTAGTTGTCATCTGTAAAATAATAAAACCAAGTGTGAACCAACCGAAATAGGCCGCCATTGTGTTCCCCCCAATTCGTAATATTTTATCAATCACGTTTTCTGGACCGTCACTTAGGAATTTAACATGTACCCAATCAAAAAATAACATGATGAATACAAAACTAATCAAGTCAAACGACACAAACTTCACGATCGATAAATAATCACGCGCGGGAGAAAAATGCGACACACCGTGATAAAGTAGTAAGCCATAAGTCATCATAATATCTGATCCAATAATAAACAATAACCAACTAACCGGTTTTGCCCGCACCATATCTCTAATTAACATTTTTGCTCCATATCAGATGTCTACGTAAAACCTAGTATCTATTTCTAAAATATTATATCACTACTCAGTTTACACGTCAGGGTTATCTTGTTTCAAACCAATACCTGTCATTGCTGACAAAAATGACATGATTGGTGACAATAAAGCAAACAACGTAAATGGTGCAAATTCAAGGACTGGCACGCCTAATGTTTGCGCAGCAAAACTACCTGCCACACCCCAAGGCACCAAATAATTGATCACTGTGCCTGAATCTTCAATCGTTCGACCAAGTGCTAATGGTGACAATTTAGCTTTTTTAAAACTTTCTTTAAACAACTGACCTGGTAAAATTGTTGCCAAATACTGTTCACCAACCAAAAAATTAGCACCAATTCCAGTTACTAACGTTGCCAAAACAATCGAACGCTGGGTTCGTAAATGGCTAACAATTGGTGCCATGACGCGGTTTAAAATACCTAAGCCACTGAGTAAACCACCTAAAGCTAACGCTAACATAACCATCATAATAGTTGTCATCATCGCAGACATCCCTCCGCGATTAAGTAATGCCATCAGTGTTGGATTCGTACTTGTCGTCTGAAAGCCATCAACTAATAGTTTCGCCCAAGTTGTAATAGCATGTTGCGTTAAGAACATGACACTTGATACTAATACATTGATCATAAGTGCCGGAATAGCAGGCATTTTAAACCATGCTGTCACAACTAATAGACCAAGTGGTACAATTGTCCACCATGTTGGTTCCAACTGCGGTAACAAAGCCGTAATTTGATGTGTGGCTGCTGCGTCAACATGATGACCAAAGCCCAATAAAATTGTCACGATAAATGTCAAAATCCAAGCTGGTACAGTAGTCCACATCAGATTTTTAATATGTGCAAATAAATCAGTTTCAGAAATAGCACTTGCTAGATTAGTTGAATCTGATAATGGCGAATTTTTATCGCCAAAAATTGCACCTGATAAAATAATACCAGCAACCAAAGCAGGGTTGATACCCATTAACGTTCCAACGCCCATCAGCGCAACGCCAACTGTCGAAATCGTTGTAAATGCACTACCGATTAGCGTACCAATAATTGACGTTGTTACGAAGGCTGTTGGCAAGAAAAAAGCAGGCGTTAATACTTTAAAACCAACCCAAATCATCGTTGGAATCACACCAGTAGCTAACCACAATGCAATGAGTGACCCAATTAATAAAAATAAAAATAAAGGTGTCAAACCTGATTCAACACCTTTAATTAGTGCTTTTTGGCTATCTTGCCAAGAAACACCACTAAAACGTGCAACAATCATAATCATACCAATCGCGAGTAAAATGGGCGCAATTGGTGCTAGACCAAAACCAATTACACCGATTGCCAAAATAGTGATCGTAGCCACTACTAGTAACACTGAAGTTCCTGTGCTTAATTTATTGTTCATCCTAGTTCTCCTGCCAATTTTTTATAACAACAATAAAAAAGTCCCTGCTGTCACATTGACAACAGGGACGAATTGACATTTAAAAATCCGTGGTACCACCCAGCTTACGCGCTAAAAAGCACATCACTTTGACATTTGATAACATGGTGCTGCCATGCTTAAATCGATAGCTGTATTTCGAATATCAACACCTGTGCAGTTTTCACCAACCACTGCTTCTCTTAACGCCGAATGTTTATTCTACTCAATAATTGCTAATTTCAAGTAGCTTTAGTCTACTATGCCACTGGATTTTTGTCAATACGTCGTGACATTGTCAACGCTAGTAAACCAGTGATTATTATCATAACAATAAATACAGATAAAAATAACATGTTTGTCCATCCATGATCCATCATAACACCTGAATATATTGGGCCAACAACACGACCTGAACTAATCATCATTGAGACAAATCCTTGCGCTTGTCCAGCAACTTCTTTAGGGGTAATTTGAGCAACCCATGCTGGTACTTGCGGACTTTGTAGCATTTCACCAAGCGTTAGTAGTTCAAAAACTAGTACAATTTGCCAAAATGTATTCACAAAAATCAAAAAAAAGAAACTTAAAGCGAAAATGACACTGCCTAAAATAACGGACACATGATACGGATGCTTATTGGCCCAATTAGAGACAAATTTCTGCAATACAATAATTGTGATCCCATTAATCATCCACAAGTCGGCATAGTTACGCGTTGGCATCCCCAATGTTTTCATATGCGGTGCCATCACTGTTTCCCAGAGCATATAAGACAGATAAGTAATAAATAAAAGTGCCCCAATAGCAATTAGAACCGGCGTTAATTTGAATTTTTTTCTTGTCACTTCTGGCTTGTTAAACTGTTCTTCTTTATCATTAGCTCTCACATCGATTAAATTATCAGTATCCAACGACACATTAAATTTAGTAATAATAATCAACGTTAATCCAAAATAAATGGCAGTCGAAATCATCATCAACAAGCTAAACCCATAATCGAACAAATAACCAACAGCCAATGTTCCCAACACAACACCAATATTTAAAACGATGTACATATTATTAAATATAACACGCGTTTTTTGACCAGGTACAGTTGTTGCAAATGAGTTCACTAATGTCTGCTCAACACCCATGCCAAAGTTCGCTATCCAGATTAAAATAGCAAATACTGGCCATTTATTAAAGAAAATAAGGCTTGCTACAGCTGCTAAAATAATAATACTTGTCATAACCATGGCGACATATGGTCGCCAATGATCAAATAATTTACCGCCAACAAATGAGCCAAATAAACTTACCATTGCGCCAATCATCAAGACAACACCAGCCGTTGTAAAACTCTGATTTAACACACCTGTGATATATAGGGTCATAACAGGCCAAATCATAGAATTCCCCGTGCTGGATAGCAAAGTTCCCAAAAGTAGCCATTTTTCATTGAGCTGTCGTGGTTTATCAGCTAAATTAGTTTGCATAAATCCTCCAATTAGTAGGTTTATTGTAGCACAAAAACCAGCTTAAAATACGTCATTTTAAGCTGGTTTTAAAAAATAATACGATTCAAAAATTATTTTCTCAAATGTTTTTATCTACTAAAAGTTTTTTAAACAAGCGCCTTATTGGCTTGCTAAAGACAGCAGAATTCAAAACATATTGATGCCGGACAGTTGTCGTCCTTAAACCACCTGCTTTTAACAATTCGGCTACTTCAACTGGTTTAATTGGCTCATCAGGTTGGTAACGCCAATGATTGGTTTTTAAGTCAACATGAATCACATAATAATTTTTACTATCTTTTTTAGTTGGTGCGTGAGCAATCAGCGTTTGACCAGCATACTGACCAATGTCTAATTGTCGTAAAATTTGTTGTTGTTTTGGGTTAAAATCGTTAATTAACATTTTTTCCTCGCTAAGCGATTGATATGATTGTGAAAACGCGTACTTTCTAACCAATTTTGCGTTATAATAATAGTTGAATTCAATTCTAATATTAAGGGGAACATTATGGTTTCAGAAATCAAGACATTGGTAACATTTTTTGGCGGTACTGGTGATTTGGCAAAGCGCAAACTTTACCCATCAGTTTTCAACCTTTATAAGAAAGGTTACCTACAAGAACACTTTGCCATTGTTGGCACGGCACGTCAAGACCTAACAGACGAAGAATTTAAACAACTAGTTCGCGAGTCTATTGCGGACTTTACAGAAGATCAAGATCAAGCCGAGGCATTTATTGCCCATTTCTCATACCGTGCACATGATGTCACAGATGCTGCTTCATATGCTATCTTAAAAGAAGCCATTGAAGAAGCTGCTACTAAATTTGATATTGATGGCAACCGTATTTTCTACATGTCAGTTGCCCCTCGCTTCTTTGGCACAATTGCCAAATACTTGAAGTCTGAAGCATTGTTGGCACCAACAGGTTACAATCGTTTGATGATTGAAAAGCCCTTTGGTACATCATATACCACAGCCGAAGAATTGCAAAATGATTTAGAAAATGCTTTTTCAGACGACCAGCTATTCCGTATCGACCACTATCTCGGTAAAGAAATGGTACAAAACATTGCTGCGTTACGTTTTGGTAACCCAATCTTTGATGCTGCTTGGAACAAAGACTATATTAAAAATGTGCAAGTGACACTAGCCGAAGTTTTGGGTGTTGAAGAACGCGCTGGTTACTACGATACTACTGGTGCATTGCTAGACATGATTCAAAACCATACTATGCAAATTGTTGGTTGGTTAGCTATGGAGAAGCCTGATTCATTTAATGACAAGGACATTCGCGCTGCTAAAAATGCTGCTTTCAATGCCTTGAAAATTTATGATGAAGAAGAAGTTAACAAATACTTCGTTCGCGCACAATACGGTGCCGGTGATTCATCTGATTTCAAACCATATCTTGAAGAACTTGATGTCCCTGCTGATTCAAAGAACAACACGTTTATTGCCGGCGAATTACAATTTGACCTACCTCGTTGGGAAGGTGTACCTTTCTATGTTCGTTCAGGTAAGCGTTTGGCTGCTAAACAAACACGTGTTGATATCGTCTTCAAAGCTGGAACATTTGACTTTGGTACAGCACAAGAAGCGCAAGAATCTGTTTTGTCAATTCTAATTGATCCTAAGGGTGGCATAGAATTTAAGATTAATTCAAAGTCTGTTGAAGATTCATTCAACACACGTACAATTGATCTTGGTTGGACAATCTCAGATGAAGATAAGCAAAATACACCTGAACCATATGAACGTATGATTCATGACACAATGAATGGTGATGGATCAAACTTTGCCGACTGGAATGGCGTAGCTATTGCCTGGAAATTCGTTGATGCTATTTCAGCAGTTTATACTGCTGACAAAGCACCTCTTGAAACGTATAAGTCAGGTTCAATGGGACCAGAAGCATCTGATAAGTTGCTAGCCGATAACGGTGATACTTGGGTATTTAAGGGTTAATTTCATCATTAATCAGATAAGAAAAACGCTTAAAGAGTTGAACAACTCTTTAAGCGTTTTTTGTGCAATGGCCGTCTCATACAAGTTTCTTTATCTGGGAGGATAGTTATTATTGTATCAATACGCCAATTGCACGATGAGCATATTATTTACTTACGTGGGTTCCCTGATGTAACAGGCTTACTTTGTGATACACCCAACTGCGCGTATAAGTCATTTTGTTGCGCTGCAAAGTTAGTTGTCCATCCAGTAACGCGTCCATTCACTAATTGTACCTTAATATTAGTAGTTGTTGGAATCGTGTAAGCCTGTTCGTCAACAACTAACTTCTGGAATTGCTTGATATTCTTAACAAGACTTGCCTCTGATGTGGCTGTTTGTGTATCAGATAAATTCTGAGTTAACTCCTTTGAAACAACATGACCGAAGTTATAAGGTGCAGACTTGCTCCATAACTGATCAAATGTTGGCACAGTTCCCTCTGACCAACCACCATCAGTAATATCCCAATTGTTATTATTGCCATCTACTACAATTGATTGCCAAGTAGAGGGATCTACCAATTTATCTTGGTACAATTTAACTTCAATACCTGCTTTTTTCCATGCTTCGATGTAAGCTTTAGTTGAGGCTTCAGATGTTGTGTTCCCTGAACGTGCTAAGTAAACTAGACTTAGGCGCTTACCATCTTTAGCATAATACCCAGCTGAATCTTTTTTATAACCTGATTTTTCAAGTAAGCCACCAGCTTTCTTGATATCACCAGATGATTTTTGCTGATATCCTTGAACATTGTTATTATAGAACATCTTTTTAGATTCATTCTTTGAAACGAGAGTATCAGCGGTTACACTCAAACCATTCCCATATTTTTTAACCACATCTCCAACATTCTCTGCATAACCAACGGCTTTACGAACATTAACATCTTGCAAAGGTGTTTGGCGATCCTGTACGTTTTCACTAGTTTTTGAGTTAAGATGTCCCAAATTAAAGTAAAGTTCCCAATAACCGCTATCATAATATCCTGTTGACGCGTAACCTTTATCATTATTGTATTTCGATAATACAGGATTATTAGTCCCATCTTTCCAAAGGGAAGCCGGCGCTTTTGTCACAATATCGAATTTCTGCTTTGATAAGTCGTTCTCAAGCTTTGTTTGATCTTGGTTCACATAATACGTTATCGTATTTAGTTTAGGTTTCTTACCCCAATAGTCAGAATTTTTAACATATTTAACTGTTGAATCTGACGAGACTGATGCCACTTTGAATGGTCCAAAGGATAGTGGATTCTTTGTCACTTTTTCAGAAGTAGCCAAGTCCTTAGACTTGACATCTTTCAAATCATGATATGGTAAGGCATAAGCAGGTACCCCATCACCCCAATCGACTGCGGCTGGTAGCGTTGTATATGAGACAGTTAATTGCTTACCCGCTTTACCATCGTCCAACTTCACACCAGAAATGTCTTTTGCCTTACCATTTTGATAATCACTTAAACCTTTAATAGCTGTATAAGCTTGTGTAAAATTACCAGAAGCGACTTTATTTGTTGCCAGTGTCTGCAATGAAAACAATACGTCTTGTGCTGTAACGTCTTTACCATCTGACCATTTTAAATCATCACGAAGTTTAATTGTCACCGTTTTTGCATCTTTATCAACTGTAACTTTAGCTGGACCATCGTTTGTCAGCTTACCATCTTTATCAACATAGAAAAGCGTGTTTTTCCCTGCAGGATCAAGTTGCTCTTGTGCAGCTGACCACTGTGCCAATTCCGAATAACCAGCAAAAGACACGGGATCAGATGCATTACCAGGATAACTAACCGTTAAACTACCATTTTTGATAGCTGATTTTGAGTTTTTATAGTCTCCTTTAAACGATCCAACATCAACTGCTTTAGTTGTTGATGTGTGATTTGATGTTGTCGCAACTAATGCCCAAGTAGCTCCAGCGACTATGACTAGGCCACCAACACCAAAGCCTATTTTCTTTCCCGTACTAACCATGTAAAAACGCCTCCTCATATATCATGAAATTAAACATACAATCAATCTAGTTCTCAAAAATAAACTATTATAAATATATCATTATAAAATTATTTGTCAACATTAAATTTTAATCTTAATCTAATGTTTTAAATTCAAGACACAGATTGTCTCTGATCTATTGCGCGACGAGCAACTTGTCCAAGAACTACAATACCAAAAGTCAAAATAATTAATACTAATGTGACCGGAATCCATAACCACCATTGTGTATAAACTGATGATGCCGAACTACCACTCAAAACTGTTAACATTGTACCCAATGAACTTGTGCCGTGCTTCAATCCAAATCCTAAATACGTCAAACTAGTCTCAATACCAATTGAACCTGCCAAGGTTAACGCAAAATCAGAAATAACTGTTGATGAGATATTTGGGAAAATACCAGTAAATAGAATTTTATACCAAGGTGTGCCAGAAATTTTAGCTGCCTGAACATAATCTCTATTGACCTCAGATAACGTTAACGTACGAATTAATCGTACATTTGGTGGCCAACTCAGTACCGCTAGAATTAAAATCAAACTCCAAATTGACAAGCCCTTTGCCGTAGAAAAAATAATAGCCAAAATCATCAGTAGCGGCATGACCAACCAAAAATCAATCAGCCGCATAGCAATCCAATCAATCCAACCACCAAAATATCCAATAATCATACCAAAAGTAACTGAAATAATTGTAATCAGGATTGCTACGCCAAAGCCGATAATGAGTGAATTGCTAGCTGAAGCAATCAACGTCAAAACAAAGTCAGCGCCCGAATTCGTAGTCCCAAGAATATGACCATTAGTTAATGGTGGTAAGTTAGCACTTAAAATATTACTCATCGTGCCAATATCAGTTGGTACAAAAATTTGACCAATAATAATAAACAGAAAAAGCACAATCAATAGTATTGTGGCTAATAAGGCTAAATTATCTTTCTCTAGTTCACGCCAAAAATTTTTAATAAATTTCGATCCAAATCGCTGTTTCTTAATTTCCATGTCCATGTCCCCCTACTTCACTCGAACGCGAGGATCAACCCACGCTGAGATAATATCCGACAATAGGCCACCTAATAATGCTAATACACCTTGAAGTAACATTAACGCTGTAATGACAGTATAATCACGACCACTCAACGCTTGAACAAACAATGCACCTAATCCAGGATAACCAAAAACAGTTTCAGCAAAAATTGCGCCACCTAAAATACCAGTTATTGAGTATCCAATGGCTGAAGCAATTGGCAAAAAAGCGTTTCGTAAGATGTGTTTTCTAAAGACGTCTTTTATTTGGACACCCTTAGCACGCGCTGTTCGCACATAATCTTGCGCTTGTTGATCCAATAAATTTGAACGTAAATATTGGAAAATGCTATTTGTACTAAACAACGCAATCGTCAAAGCTGGCAAAAAGGCATATCTTAAATTACTAAAAAAATTCGTGGTAAAACTTTGTGTATCGTCAATACCTGTCCCAGAACTTGGAAATATTGGAATAATGTAAACAAACAAAACCATCATAACAAAATAAAAAACAAACGATGGGACAGCCGATGTCATCGTGTTCCATACAATTAGAATACGATCGATGATTTTATTTTCATTACGTGCAGCTAATAACGCTTGCGAAATTGACAAAACATAAGTTAACACGGCTGCAATGATTCCCATTGACAGAGTTGGCCATATGCGTTGACCAATAATACGTGTCACCGTCCAACCTTTATTAACAACATATGAAGTGCCTAAATCCCCATGTAGTACATTACCAACCCATTTAACATATTGCTGATACCATGGCAAATCCAGACCAGCAGCGTGACGCATTCTTGCAATTGTTGCGGGATCAGAATTGGGATTTAAGCTCCCATAAAATGGATCCCCAGGCATTAATTGCGCTAACATAAAAATTAAAATAGAAACCAAAATTAACTGTGGAATCATAATTAACACACGCCTTAAAATTGTTCGCCACATAATTATGCTCCCTCTTTCTTAAGTGCCACGTAGTGAGTTTTTGTAATCGGTTCTAAATCATATGCACGATCTCTCAGACCATCTTGTTGGTAATAAGCACCTTTATTTTGTGTAAATTCAGACTCAATTCGTTTACGATAAGCTCGCTTTTCGTCACGTTTACTGACATCTAAACTTGGTATCGCAGATAATAATCGTTTGGTATAAATATGCTGCGCATCATTAAAAATGTCATTTGTCGTGCCCATTTCGACAAAACGACCATTATGCATAATTGCAATGTTATCAGTCATGTACTTCACCACACCTAAATCATGAGAAATAAATAAGAAACTAATGCCATATTCTCGTTGGATTTTTTTCATAAAATTCAATACTTGTGCTTGAACTGATAAATCTAATGCTGATACAGGTTCATCAGCAACAATTAACCGCGGATTTGTTGCCAATGCACGAGCAACGCCTATACGTTGTCGCTGCCCACCCGAAAACTGAAATGGATATTGTGCTACTGTCTGAGCAGGTAACCCAACAATTTTTAATAGCGCTAAAACACGTTCATTAATTTTTGTTTGATCAAATGACCTTTCCCCATCATAGCCTGCGCCAATAACATTGGGCACGCCAAAATTTTTAAGTGGTTCAGCAATGATTTCACCAATTGTTTTTCTTGGATTCAAACTTGACTGACTATCTTGGAAAACCATCTGTACGTCTTTGTTATAATTTATAGCCTTTTTTTGTCTATTCGTTGTCACTTCATGACCTTCGAATAAAATTTTTCCACTAGTAGGGTCTTCAAGTCCAACTAGCGATTTTCCAATAGTTGTTTTACCAGAACCAGATTCACCAACAAGACCATAAGTCTGACCTGATTCAATTGTGAATGAAATATTATCTACTGCTTTGATATTGTCTGTTACACGGTTAAAAAAACCTGTTCGTATTGGATAATACACTTTTAAATTTTCTATTCGGACTAACTCACTCATTGCCGCACCCTCTTCTTAAAGATCTTCCAAAAATTCAAAATTTTGCCACGCATTGCCACGTACATAATGTTCATCGCTGACTTTTTGTAATTTTTCATCAACAGTTGCCTCGACTTCCGCTTTGTCTAACCAAGGTATACGCTTCAAAAACAAGTCTTTACTATGATCCATATCTTTTAAAGCTGGAACGGTACCAGGAATAGCATATAATTCGTCCCCAGAATTCACTTCTGATGGATCTGCACGCAATAAGGACCGCGTGTACGGATGTTTTGGATGATTGAAAAGATCTGCCACGCGAGCCTGCTCAACAATTTGCCCCGCATACATGACGGTAACCGTATCAGCCATTTCAGCAACAACCCCTAAATCATGTGTAATTAATAAGATTCCTGCGTTCTTTTTTTGTTGAATCTCTTTGATTAGATCTAATATTTGCGCTTGAATTGTCGCATCCAAGGCGGTTGTTGGTTCATCAGCAATAATCAAATCTGGTTCATTAGCTAACGCAATTGCAATCATAACACGTTGTCGCATACCGCCTGAAAGCTCATGTGGATATTGTTGGGAAACACGCTGGACATCAACAATACCAACATCTGAAATTAATTTTTGTACACGTTGTTTCACCTTTTTTGACTGTTTATCATGAACAGTAATGGCTTCAGCTATTTGATCCCCAATTTTCATCAAAGGATTTAAACTAGATAATGGATCTTGAAAAATCATGCCCACAGAGACACCACGATATGCATCAAATTGCCTTTCACTCAAACCAATCAACTCATTATCGTTCAACTTAATGGATCCGGTTACTCGCGTTTGATCTGAATTATGTAATCCCATCACGCTCATTGCAAACGTTGATTTACCAGAACCAGATTCTCCAACTAAAGCTACAACTTCACCGTGTTTAATTGAAATGTTTATTTTATGAATCGCTGTCTGATATTGTCCATCTATTCTAAAATCGACAGATACATTCTCAGCCTCTAATAATTTACCATCCATTTTATAACCTTCTTTTCTTATATTATAAAATTATATCATTTGTTTTTAATATTTCAAATTATATTGTAAAAAAATAATATATACGATGTGAAAAAGGGGTTGATTCCTTTGAAATATGGAATCAACCCCTTTGACAACTATATTATAATGTAAATTCTAAAGAACTCGCAGCTTCAGAAACTAAAATCGTCTATTCATGCCCAACTTATCTATACGGCTTCATCCTAAACCTGCAACATAATAAAGTAACTTATCAGAATATGTGATATGGTTAGCATCTGTCATTGCTCGCCCCACAGCCGGCATATTGTCAGTTATAACGCCGTCTGCACCAAAATACATCATACGTAAAATTGATTTTTTATCATTTGGTGTCCAAACAAATACTTTTTTTCTTTCATTGTGCGCTGTTTGAATAAAATGCTTGTTCACAGTACTAAATTCGACCGTATAAAAATCCGAATGTGAAATTGGCGGACCAATGAGGTTGAACGGTAAAATATACCCTGCCTTAACAGTTGGTGCAATTTTTTTAACATCTTCTATTAACTCAAAATTTAATGACTGAATCATATAATCATTTTCTTGAATATCTTTTTGATATTTCCGCATGAATCTTGCAACTAGTTGCGTATTATCTTTATTTGGCGTTTTCAACTCAATTAAGAGCTTTTGATGGATTGCTTTTGCAGCTTTTAAGTAATCATCGAATGACTCAATGGGTTGTACCTGATTATTTTCATGCACCTTAAGTTTGGTTAACGCGTTTAAGTTCATATTCTCTGGTGTATTATTCACACTAGTTAATTGTTTTAAATTAAAATCATGGAAAACGACAAACTGATTGTCCTTGGTTAATTGAACATCCATCTCCACGTAATCGGGATGATATTGTGCCGTCCTATTCATTGCAGAAATGCTGTTTTGGACGCCATTTTTCTCAGAAACACCTCGATGTGACACACTTATTGGCTTAGAAATATCAACTGATTTCAAATAATCAAAGTTATAGCCACCGACAATCACTGCACTCATGATACCCAAAACAATATAAAGTGGTGCACTTAAACGGTTTGCAAAATTTTTGCGGTACGCACTACTGAACAAACTATCAGGTTTTTTGATAGCGGACAAAACATTGTTCTTTGACATGAAATCAATAATAACAAGAAACATCCCCACAGTTGTTATTGCTATGTTAATCAAAATTATGATTTGTAATAGCGTCATAATAACTGCAGCACTAACTACCGTATATGAATGACTATATTGTTCCACTAGTTTTTGAATACCAATTAAGCCAGCAATACTTACTGAAGAAAATAGGAGCATCCCAAACCCAATAGCTGCCAATTTCAGAAGTATCGTCACAAATTTTCTACGTGTGATCGTCAAACTACTTTTAATTGCCTCGCCTATCGACAAATCATTTAATATAAGGTTTGGTAATACGAATATTAGTCGTACACCAATATAAGTTAGTAAAATGTATACTAAAATAAACGCGCCAACAACAATGAAGCGATGATCAAAAATGTAATCCATAAGGAATGCCGGGATTTTTACTTTTGATAGCAGATTCGAACTATAACTCACCCCACCTAACGGTAATATGAGTACAAGATAAAACAAGAAAAACAAACCAGTACTGATGCCAACTTTTCGAAGTTGTCTCAAGGTAATCACTAATAGTTGACGCACGCTAACAGGTTGTCTAGTTTGAATAAAGTAAACACTGATCAACAAAAAAGCAAATTCAAAAAATGATAATAAAATGGATAAAATAACAATACTAATCAAAGCCAGAAATACGAGGGGTTGTTGCCGCATCATTGTGCCTAAATTATTTAACGATAAGTAGTTAATCTGACTTATCTTTAAAATAAATTGACTCGATTCCCCCAATATTGGTAACAATATAAAAATAAACAAAGCGTGTATAGCAAACACGCTCTTTAGATAACTTTTACTATGCCATAGAAATTCAACAGAATCTTTAATCTTTAAGCGAATATACTGCATTAACATTCTCCTAAATTTGATTATATATGACAATTAAGAGACAGTCCACCTAATTCTTTGTTACCCGTAAACAATTTTAAAACATGCTTTTTTAATAAATCATAATAACGCACCCTAAGATATGTTGTGTCTAGCCTATATTAATCATTTTAACCGGTAAATCAGCCAGTTGTTCTATATTATGTGACGTCATGATGACCAATTTTTCACGCTCTTGAACCAAAGATGCAATCATTTTTAGAATCACTTTTGAATTTGTAACATCAACCCCACTGGTTGGTTCATCAAAAATATACAGTTCTTTTTCCAACAGACATTGTCCGTAAGTCAGCACCATCTGCCTTTCACCACCAGATAATTGTCCCATTTTAACGGACCATATCTTGTCTAAAGCTTGTCGTTTAATCGTTTGGAAAGTTGATCCACTCTTTTCTAGGCTACGATTGCCAATTTGGCGGTACATATTTATCGTTTGGCCGACGCTCAGTGTCGGAAAAAAGTGAATATGCTGTAACTGATAGGCAATATTTTGCTGCTTTGGAACGTTTATTTTTTGTCCTTTGGCCTGTTTAGGACCCACGCCTGCAATGAAATCTAATAAAGTCGTTTTCCCCGCACCATTGGCACCCGTGAGTACATTAACCACATGATTAAAAAAATCCACCTCAAAATCTTGTGCTAAAACACGGTCACCATAACATAAAGAATATTTTTTTATTTGCATCCTCTAACCCTCGCAATTAAACACGATCAACAATTGAATGGACAGTTAATTTTGAAATAGCAAACCAACCAATTACTAAGTAAATTATGGTCACAATTCCCAATCTGGCTGTCACTGCACCTTGAATCACGTGATTGAAAAAGAACGATAATAATTGATACGATGTGTCAACAATATAAGTTATTGGATTCAGCAAGGTCAATAAATCCCCCATCGCATAACTTTTAGGTAAATTCATTGTTATGAATAAAACAAATAATAAAATCGATACTAAAACGTTAATCGATTCAATTTTAACTTTCAAAAGAAATAGTAAACTGCTAATAAAAGTAACCGGTACCGCAACCGATAGGGTCGCAATCATTCCTGCAATTAGCAAACTGATATGTACATTATGAGTAACACCAATGACCACCAAATTAAATATTAACAGTTCACCATTTAAAATGACTAATTGTACCAAAAAATTAGCTATTAATATTTTCCACTTTGAACCCACTATAAAAAATAGCTGTTTATAAAAGCCATTTTCCCGTTGTGAAATAATTGCAACAATGACATTATTTAATAATGTGACCATAATAATGTAAGCCCAAAAATAACTAATTACCATCATGGTTTGATGAGAAAACGCTACCTTTGGCTGAGACAAATATTTGATGTTTTTATATAAAAAATAGATAGTTGGTAATACTAAATTAAATAAAAAAACAAATTTATTACTCAACGTGTTGACTAGATAGACTTTGCATAATGCTTTTATCTCGTTCATATCATTCTCCCCAATATATTCAATTTGTAAATCAACGATTATAAAAACATCATTTTTATAATCATAACACAATAATCATATGATTACAGCCTGCCTATTAAAGATTTAAAAATGAATTATTACCGTGGTACCAGTCCCTATTTCGGATGTTATTAAAATATCAAATGATAATTTGTCCAAAACTAACTTTGTTAAATACAACCCTAATCCACTTGATTTCTTATCTAAACGACCATTGTATCCAGTAAAACCATGTGAAAATAAACGCGGTAAATCTGATGCCAAAATTCCTATACCACTATCCACAATCATTAATTGTTGGTCTGTTATGTGAATCGTCACACCACCTATTTCTGTATATTTCACGGCGTTATTAATAATTTGTTCAATAGCTACAGTTAACCATTTAGGATCTGTTTTAATACTCGCTTCACCAACAATTGTTACCTGCAATTCTTTATGAATAAATTGGGGTGCATATTTCTTAATAATCGTATTAACTAACTCGCGCACATTCACAACATCAAAACGAAAGTCGGTAGCAGTATTTTGAACACGAAGATACTCGAGTAAAATAGTCAAATAATTTTCGAGCGCAAATGTTTGTTTTTGAAGTTCTGGTAATTGTGTCTGCGCAACCAAATCTATACTAGCCAATGGCACTTTCATTTGATGGGTCCATACACGCATGATATCCATAAAATCTTTATCACGCTGTAATTGCGCTGATAGTTTTGCTGTTAACTGCGCATTATCTATCTTTAAATTGGATAATTGTTGCTGATATTTATAAAATTTTTGATAGTCAATTATCGTGTAAACACTAAATATTAATAAAAATAATAAACTCGCATTAAGCAATGGAATCATCGGTAACTGCCACAGAGAAAAAGTCAATAAAAATAAAGTGAAACCGATAATAATCGTCAAAAACAAACCAGCTCGCCGCTTTAAATACTTATCCCAAAACATAACCAACACCTCGTACTGTGTGAATTTTATCAAAATTAATTATGCCTACTTTTTTTCTCAATCGCGTCATGTTAACATGTAGGGTATTCGCGTCAATAAAATCGTTATTTTCCCACAATTTAGTCAACAAAAGGTCTTTTGGCACGACAGTTGTGCCATATTCAAATAGTATTTGTAATATTTTAGTTTCTGTACTGGTTAACTCAACTTTTCCTGCGTTACCTATTAATTGATTATCTACCAACTGGTATTCCTCAAACGTTAATTCAGATGCACTGAAATTATAGCTACGTCGTAACAATGCTTGCACTTTTGCTCTCAAGACCATCAAATTAAATGGTTTAGCAACAAAATCATCAGCCCCCATGCTCAGTGCCATGACTTGGTTCATCTCATCATTAGCGCTTGAAATAAAAATAATTGGTACTTTGCTAATTTTACGTAGCTCTGTTGTCCAATAAAAACCATTGAAGTAAGGTAAGGTAATGTCCATCAGTACAAGGTCTGCATGCACTTCAGTAATTTCTTGAACGACAGCACGAAAATTCAGCGTTGAAACAACGCTGAATTCTGATGATAATACTTTTTTTAAGCTGTCTACGATACTTGTATCATCTTCGACAATAAATATTTTTTGCATAACTTTATTATACGTGACGTTGCACGATGTTAACATAACTACGTGAAGTCATTTTATAAATAATATAGTACAATACTGCAATCAATAGAATAACGCCACCACTAACAGATAGCATCAATGTTTTATTCGTAATACCAAAGGCATTAATAATTTTAGAAACCATCATATAAGCACCTGCAAAGTGAACGATAGCCACCACAATTGGCATGAAAAATAACAAACGGATTTGACTATTAATTGTTTGCGATACTTCTTTTTTAGATAAACCGACTTCCTGTAGTATACGGAACGCTTCCTTATCCTGTTCACCTTCAGCAATTTGTTTATAATAAATGATTAGCGCCGCACCGATTATAAATGTGAGTCCCAGTGTGAAACCGATAAATAAGAAACCACCTGTATACGCCTGTGCCTCATGCAATCGCGCAAATCGATCAACGGCAAATGTTGATATTGGCGATACGTTACTTTTACCTTCTGCTTTAAATGCCTTAGCAACCTGCTTGCTGTCTCTTTTGCTCAAATTGATTATTAAGGTACGTCGTGGAATCGTGTAACTATTCGCATCAAACTTAATACGCTGATATAACCGCTCGGCTTGTGCATCATTTTGGGCCACAATCATCATACTGTTCCCGATACTACTTTGCGTTGGGTAGTTTTTGACGTCTGTTGTTTGCCCTTTAACGCGCAATAATTGACCAAACCAATTGATTGTCTCTGCATTAAAATGACCAGAATAATTATGAATTAATACATCATTTGGTGCTAATTTTGGTAGTTTGTTGCCCAACTTAATTAATGTATCACGAGAAACAACCTGTACCACTGCTATTCCAGCCTTATTATAATTATCTGTCAAATGATTAATAGTGACATGTTTACCGCTGGGTAATATCATCATTGATGTGCCATAATCAACATATTGAACACCGTTTTTCAAACTAACTTGTGACTTTTTTCAGTCTGGGACAAAATACTTTTAAATTGTTCCTCCGACACATTGCCAACATGAGTATCTCCTGTATTCATAGCGCTAAGCTCAGTCGTAAATGGCATGTTTACCATCATGTTTTGCTTTAATCCAGTTTGTAACATAACCGTTGTCACTAACGTTACAATTGCCATTGTAACTAAGATCGTAATGTTTCCCAATCCGATTGCATTTTGTTTCATGCGATACAGTAAGGCATTTGTTGTTATAAATTTTTCTGGTTGATAGTAACGTCGACCACGCTTTTGGCGTTTTAAATACCAAATGGTAAACGCCACATAAAACAGATAAGTCCCAACAATAACGAATAAAACCGCGACAGCAAATGTAGTCACAATCATTGGTCCTATCTTAACTGTTATTGCCATATAGTAACCAACAACTAATAATAAAACGCCTAAAAATGCTAAGAATCCTCGTGATTTTGGTTCACGTTCACCTTGACTTTCCGAATGCAGTAACGACAAACTAGAATGATGATGAATCGTCCAAGTACCAATAACCGCTAACAAGATAAAAGCAACTAAAGCAACTATGATTGGTATAGTAAAACTTAATGTCGAAAACGTTAAATTGAAATAATTACCACCAATTAAAGCGATAAAAACTAAAAATAAAAACTTTGATAAAATAACGCCGGAAATTGTACCAAGTGTTACTGTTGCTAGCAACAAGAATAACAGTTCAAGTAATGCAACAACTATAATTTGAGCTTTACCAAGCCCCAAAATATCATACAAGCCAAACTCTCGTGATCTTTTCTTTAACAAAAAACGGTAAGCATAAATTTCAATACCAATTGAAAAAGGAATGAGTATGATTTGACCAATAATTAGAACGACAGATACTGACTTAATCCCTAACTTATCTAACTGTGGTGAAAGAGCAATTGATGCTAAAATAAAATTCAAAACAAACATCATCATTGTTGCCAGTAAAAATGGTGCAAAATTTTTGAATGATTTTCGAATATTACGTTGCGCTAATTTCAGATAAAACATATCAATTACCTCCTAAAACACTGCCCATGGCTAAGTTAATTTCCTTGTTAAAATCTGATGTACTACGCTCAGCACGGTATAATTGGTGATAAATCATACCATCTTTAATAAACAACACACGTTTAGCGTGACTGGCAACAACACTTGAATGTGTCACCATTAAAATAGTTTGGCCTTCATCGTTGATCTGTTCAAATAAATTTAACAAGCGATCTGAATTTTTGGAGTCTAATGCCGCGGTTGGTTCATCCCCTAAAATCAAGTCAGGTTGCGTCATCAAAGCTCTCGCAATAGCCACACGTTGTTTTTGTCCACCAGATAATTCAAAAGGTTGCTTATTTAATAATTCTGAAATGTTAAGCAACGGTGCTAATGTACCAATACGTTCTTTCATCATTTGTACTGGCTTTCGGTTTAACACGAGTGGCAAGTAAATGTTATCTCGCACATTTAATGTATCTAACAAATTAAAGTCCTGAAATACAAATCCCAGATGTTCACGACGAAATTTGGCTAAATCATTGGCTTTAATATTTGTAATGTTGTTACCATTCAATGCTACCGTACCATTTGTTGGGTGTTCTAGTGTCGCTAAAATATTGAGGAGTGTTGTTTTACCACTGCCTGACTCACCCATAATAGCAATATACTCACCTTTCTCAACACTAAAATCAATGTCGCGCAATGCCGCCGTTGTTTCTTTTGAAAACCGCGTTTTAAATATTTTTTCAAGATGATTAACTTCTAATAGCATCATACTTCCTCCAATTCATATACTCATTATCTAACAATTTGATGCCGTGTTCACTTACACCTCGTGATATAATCTGACAAAATTGTCAGATTGTTTTTTAACATTCAACTTGACAAACGATTCCTATTTTTGTTATAGTTTACTGGTTAATTAACTAGTAAACTATCGAGGTTACCCATGTCAGAATCCGACAATATTATTCAAGAACTCAACACATTTGTCCAAACGTACGCGGCAAATTCTGAGGTTATTCGCACAGCTACAACACAGCAAATTAATGCCACACAAGCACATTTACTGATGCTATTACAATCACAAAGCGCCACCAATACCGTGCTTGCTGACACAATGAAGCTCACAAAACCAGCAATTACCAAGGCCATTAAGAATTTGACCACGCATGGCTACGTAACATCAAGCAAAGATGCCACCGATAAACGTAGTATCCATTATTCTTTAACCCCTGAAGGTGTTAAACTTGCTTTGCAGCATGAGCAATTACATCAGAACTTGCATCACGATATTAGTGCGACCGTTTCAGATTTCACATCCGAACAACAAGCAACAATTATGACATTTCTTAAACACATTAATCATTTAAAGGATAATCACTCATGAAAAAAATAATCGCCATTATGGCAGTTATCATCATTGTCATCGTAGGTTTTGCCGCATTTAAAGGCAATTCACCAAAACAAAATACAGCCAAAATTAATATTGTTGCATCAACTGATTTCTATGCTGAACTTGCCCAAACAGTTGTTGGTAATCATGGCACTGCCACGGCAATTATTAACAATCCTAATGTATCACCTGAAGATTACGAACCAACCACAGCAGTAGCTAAAAAAGTGAGTGGTGCTGACATCGCGCTTGCTAACGGTTTGGGATACGATTCCTGGCTTGACAAGTTGGCCCAAACGTCTAAACATACACAGCTAATCCGCATTGGTGAAAATGTTTTAAAAGAAAAGTCAGGTGTTAATCCCCATCTTTGGAACAATCCAGAAACAATGATAAAAACAGCACAATATTTAGCTGATAAATTATCAAAGCAAGATCCCTCACATAAAAAAGAGTATCAAGCTAATGCTCAAAAATATATCACCAGTTTGAAACCCGTGACAGATTTAGTTAGTCAACTGAAAAAACATGCTAATAACCAATCTGTCGCCCAAACTGAACCTGTCTTTGAATATATGTTAACAGCTTTAGGATACAAAGTAATGGACACTGACTTTTCTGAAGCCATTGAAGAAGGCAACGATCCTTCACCTGCGACACTAACAAACCTCCGTGCAGCGATTACAAACCACAAAATTGCCTTTTTAGTAAATAATAAGCAAACGACAAGTTCAACTGTTTCAACTATTGTTAATCTTGCAAAGGACAATAACGTACCTGTTATTAATGTTACTGAAACCATTCCACGTAATGAACATTATGTCAGCTGGAAAGTTGCAGAGTTGAAACAAATTCAAAAAATAACACAATAATCTTACCACACCATTAATCATTTTAAATATGCTATACTACTCTTGAAAAGTATCAGACTTTTCTGATACCTAAAAAGACAATCGATTAGTAATTTATGATGGAGGTAATATTCATGTCTCTTACGGACACTTACACACTAGCAAACGGTACTAAAATACCCGTCCTTGGTTTTGGTACTTGGCAATCCGCCGATGGTGATATTGCTTACCAATCAGTCAAATGGGCGCTCGATGCTGGCTATCGACACATTGATACAGCCGCAATTTATGGCAATGAAGCATCAGTTGGCCGGGCGATCAAAGATTCAGGTATACCACGAGAATCCTTGTTTGTGACATCTAAACTTTGGAATGATGCACGAACCTATGAAACAGTAACAAACGCACTGGACGTATCACTCGATAAATTAGGCCTTGATTACTTGGACTTATATTTAATTCATTGGCCTAATCCCGCAGGTGTGCAAATTAAGGGTGAAAACGCTTGGCAGTCTGCCAATGCTGAAACCTGGCATGCTTTCGAAGATGCCTATACAGCTGGTAAAACTAAAGCCATTGGTGTTTCTAATTTCCAAATTCATCATCTAGAGGCATTAACTAAGACACAAACCATAGCCCCTATGGTTAATCAAAACTTCCTTAATCCTTCTGATCAACAAGTAGAACTTGTTGCTTACAATAATGCACACAACATTCTAAATGAGGCTTACTCACCATTAGGTACTGGAAAGCTAATCGACCTGCCACAGGTCAGTTCTTTAGCGGAAAAATACAACAAATCTATCCCTCAAATTTTAATTCGATGGTCATTAGATAAAGGATTTTTGCCCTTGCCTAAATCAACTCATGAATCATATATTAAAGCTAACGCAGATGTGTTCGATTTCGTATTAACAGGCGACGATATTGCATCTCTAGATAAGTTACAAGCTGTTGGTGAATTGCATACCAATGCTGATCAAGTATCATTCTGAGCACAAAAAAGCGATTGTTTCACGTGAAACAATCGCTTTTTTAATACAGTTAAACTGAACGTTTCTTGAAAATTAAATAAGCAATCACATACATAGCCAAGATGTAAACAAGATAAGCAATCACCACTGTACCTTGTGACATATGCACCATACTTTTAATCATACTAGGACTTGCTTGTCCGTACGCAGCCATACCAATAAATATGTTAAACGGATTCCACTTTAATATCGGAGCCATATTAATTAACAGCATTGAAATACTACTTAAAATTGGTGTACCAACAATCATAACAACACCTAAACCAATGGCCGCACCAGAACTTTTAACTAGATTTGTAATTAATAATACAAGCGCAGCTACGAAAATCATTTGGAACAATGTGTCTATAACTGTGATTCCCATTGTCTGCCAACCATTCCCTGCGTAACTGACGCGCTCTGAGAAATCAAACTTAGGTGCAAAAATCAATTGTCCAATCATCGTGCCAATGAATGCACCAATAAACAGTGTTATATAAATGCTAAGATTCAGGAGCAACTTGCTCGTAAATATCATGCCACGACTAAACCGACGTGATAACAAAGGCCGAATTGTTCCAAAACTAAATTCTTGTGATACGCTTAGTGCCGTAATAATAATACCGACTAGATAAACATAAAATGTTGCATGTCCTAGATCAGTTATCGATCCAGCACCGCGCTGAGATTTAAAAATACCCATAATCGCTAGTGGGAAAATTACACTTAACCCTAGCCAAATGTACAAACGATTTTGCTTGAAAGTTTTATAATACTCTTGCTTCATTAAAGTTAACATCTATTATTCCCCCTTATCATCATTGGCTAACATATCAAGTAATGATTTTTCCAGATTACCAGTTACTGTATTCAACGTTTGAATTTGTATGTCAGCGTGATTCATTGCCGTAATAACATTTTGCAAATTATCCGCCCCTGAAATTTGCACATGACCCTCGTCAACTGTTACTGTCCATTTATTGTCTTGTGCTAATTGAACTGTTGCATCGTTATCAGACGTATCCATTACCCAACGCACCTTATCATGACTGAAAAATTCTGTCATGGTCGCTGTTTCAATGATTTTGCCATGGTTAATAATAACCACATCATCAACTAATTTTTGTAATTCATCTAATAAATGACTTGAAATCAAGAATGCAACCCCTTGATCTGCTAAATCACGAATTAATTCACGTAAATCATGGACCGATTGTGGATCTAACCCGTTCATTGGTTCATCCAAGATAACTAACTTCGGATTACGAATTAAAGCAATAGCAATTCCCAGACGCTGCTTCATCCCTAGTGAAAAATTTTTAGCTTTTCTTTTGCCAAAATTATCACCATCAATTTGTGTTTTATGCATCAAATCTTTAAAATCAGCTGAATCTTGTGTATCCATTGCATACAAATTTAAGTGTTCTAATGCAGTCATATTAGGATAAATAGCAGGATATTCAATCAAATTGCCAACTTTATCAAGTGCTTGATGATCACTGAAAGTAATCGGCTTGTCATCAAACAAAATTGTACCACTTGAATAACTCATCAAACCAGTAATAGCACGCATGGTTGTTGATTTACCAGCACCATTTGGACCGATAAGTCCAACAATATGTCCTGCCTCAACATTGAAACTGACATTTGTCATTGCCTTCTTTTTACCAAAATTTTTATCAATATTTTTTACTTCTAATAAAGCCATTTTTATTCCCCCATATAGTTTCTATTCGTCACACCGCATCATAGCGTTGTGACTTGTTAAACAAATTATTTATCCCACGTCACTTTAAAGGTTGGTTTAAATACAAATATAAATGTCACAATTGCCAAAATAATAGGTAAGACAAGCCCTAATAGGAAACCGTCGAAGCTACTTCGACCAGGGCTAGACATTGTTTTCATTAGCGTTGCAATAAACACAAAAATAACAATTGGCCATTTAAGATAATGAACTCGTACTGCCTCGTCAACTGTATCATCACTAATATTTTGCGCTAGATAATGACCTACAGCAAATATAAACAATGCAACTACCATCGTAATGATTGGTTGAATGACTCCTTCAAAATGAGAAGTCATGCTACTACTTATGCTCTTGAAAAACAATTTAATCGTAGGTCCAGCAAGAGCGAGCAACCCCAGTGTGAAAATTGTCCCCGCCGCTTTCAGCCAGTTCGGACCAATAATTGTAGCAATAATCACAAATAAACTAGACATAAAAAAAATGTTAGCAGATACTGTGATGTCGACATTTAAAGCATCTAATAAGGTATGTGGTTGTAAGGCAGCAGTTAAACCTATATCAACTACATTTGCCACCATAATTGGTAACACAACTAATAGGATCACACGTGTTACAAATAATTGGCCACGTGAGATATTTTGTGTGTATAGCCAAGTATCCAATCGACGTGATTGATCATTTAAAAATACGATTATAGCAATGATTAACCAGATAACTATCAATTCTGGGCCCAAAGCATCTACAATATCTTGATTAGGCATGCCTGGAATCAACATAAACGACCCCACTGATAAGATAATTAAAATCATGCCAATGACTGCTGCCATTATAAATTGGTTTTTTCTAATCGTCGTATATAACTTAAGTGCTTGTCTCACGCGTCTACCTCTAATTCTTGTTGCCACGAAAAGGCTTCTTCGGCAAAACTTGCCCGGAACACGTCCTCACTACTAATCTGTAATTCTTCCACAAACTTAAATTCTGGCCCAGCTAATTTAATACCTAGTTCTTCTGAAAAATCATTAAACACAATTGTCACAATGTGACCAGTTTGCGCAATAATTGTACCACTCTCACGTAAGAATCGTGGCAATTCTTCCCCAGTAAAGGCCAGTTGATATTTTTTAATGTTTTTATTGTCTTCAATAGCAAAGGTACGATCAATCGTTTGATTTTTCAACAATAAAATACGGTCAACTAACGTATCTAACTCGATTAAATTATGCGAAGCAATTAAAATGGTCGTATTATGTTGTGTTACTTGGTTGACAATTAATTGTTTCACTTGATCACGAATTAAAACATCTAATCCATCAAGCGGTTCGTCAAGCAGTACATATTGTGCACGACTAGCAAAACTGACAATAATAGCAAACAAAGCACGCATGCCCTTTGAGTATGTTCGAATACGCTTACTGTTGTTCAAACCAAATCGTTTAATTTCAGCATCATACCAAGATTCATCGAAGTTTTCGTATGCTAATTTAAAGATAGTTTTGATTTTTTTAGGCGAGTAATAGTGCAACCAATTTTCAGGCATATCAACATAACACAGTTGGTCATGCAAGCGTGTCGTTTTATTATAATCTAGATCATCCAACCCAATATGCCCAAAATCAGGTAGTAGCTCACCAGCAATTGTACCAAATAGTGTCGTTTTACCAGCACCATTTCGCCCTACTAATCCAACTATTTCGCCTTGATGTAATTCAAAACAAACGTTTTCTAATACTTGCTTATCCTGAATTTTTTTAGAAATATTCTCAATGACTAATGTCATGCATCCTCCTTGGTGAATCTAGTTTACCGCTATAACAGCTATCAAGCCATTGGTGTAATTCTTGAACCGAAATTGATGCGCGTTTTGCTTCAATGACAACTTCCCCAAGTTGTTCTTGCAGGCTTGCGATCATTTGTTCATCTGCGGTAAATTCATCATTTGCACGGATAAATGTCCCTCTCCCAGTTACCGTCTCGATAACATTTTGATTTTCCAAAGCACGATAGGCTTTAGCGACAGTATTTGGATTTAATCCCTCAATTAAAGCCATCTCTCTTACCGAAGGTAATTTTTCCCCAATTATCAGCACGCCTGAAGCAACTTGCGCTTTGATACGCCACATGAGTTGTTCATATAATGGCTGATTCCGCTGAATTTGTGCCATTTATGTACTTCCTTTTTATTTTTTAACATAAGTTCGGTTCGTCAGCCAACCTATATTATTAACTGTGTTTCATTATTCCCCAAGACACACTTGTTGATTATACTGCGTGTATCACGTGTACTATGTTACGCGGTACACTTAATCTTGTCAAGGTGACTATTTCTAATGAGTTAATTTAATTATTTTTTGAATCATCACAAGCATAGTTATGTTCGCTATAATATATGGTAAGATATGGTCATTAAGATCACAAATTGACTGCACCTGCTAAGATTGGAAAAAATATGCGAAACCAACAAACTATTAATACCATTGTTTTTGTTGCTTTTTTTACTGCTATCACTTTCATAGCAACAAGTATACAAGTTCCTATGCCTGCTCTGATTGGGAAACCATTTGTGCATCTTGGTAACGCAGCTGCACTAATTTCTGTTCTTTTATTAGGTTATAAACGCGGTGCAATTGCCGGTGGTATGGGTTTGGCACTTTTTGATGTTACTCATAATTATGTCTTAGACGCACCATATTACTTTTTTGAAGTATTTGTCGTTGGTGGCTTGGCAACGCTTGTTATTCAGCTACTAAACTATCGCGCCAAACCACAATCATTTAAGTTAATACTGATTATACTGGCAGCTATTATAGCCAAATTTGTCACAACGACATTGCATAATTTTATAATGAGCTTAATCCGAGGTTTGACGCTGCAACCGGCAATCGTTGCAACTTTGTCGGCACTTGTACCTACAATCGTTAATTGTGTGACAACGATGATAGTTGTTTTAATTATTTATCCAATTTTAAATGGAAGATTACGCAATCAACTATTCTCTGCATTAAACTAAATGTCAATAATTAAAAACATGCTTACCAATATCATTGGTAAGCATGTTTTTAATTATTGACAACACGAAACCCCATATTAACTAGATAACACGGAGGGGAGAAAATATTTTTAAGAATGAGAAGAGAGATTGGGAGAGAATGAAATGAAAAATTTGTATTATCCATCGCGGTTTCGTTATATTAATAAGTTAAGTAATCTTATCAATATAACTATCATACTGGGGCAATATTAAATACAAGTTAAATAAAAATATATCATGCAAACACATGAGGCCAAATTGTTTTAAACTAATATCATTATATACTTGCTTTCAGTTTAAAATTTACAATTCGCGCGGGATTCCCCACAACTGTCGCATGGTCAGGCACATCATTTAAGACTACTGCATTGGCACCAACTTTACTATAGCTTGCAATCGTTATTGGACCCAATATTTGTGCATGTGCCCCGATAAAACTGTGATGTTCAATATGTGGGTGTCGCCGGCCATTAGTGATGTTGCGTGCGCCAACAGTCACACCATGTAAAATGGTCACGTCATCTTCAATAATCGCGGTTTCGCCAATAACAACACCAATACCATGATCAATGAAAACACGTTGCCCAATTTGTGCACCAGGGGCAATTACCACACCAGTTCGTTTAGCTGCAAAACGCGCTATGATAGCGCCTAATAAATAGTGCTTGTGCACATGAAGCCAATGTGACAAGCGATGGTACCCTAATGCATGCAATCCAGGATAAGTTAAAATGACCATCATTAAACTATGAGCAGCCGGATCTTGTTTAAGAATAGCCTTAGCAGTTGCAAACATATATCCGCCAATTTAACCTTTTAACTGATCAAAACTTTGTTCAAGATCAGCAATCAAATCATTAATGTCTTCGACACCGACTGACAAGCGAATCAATTCATCTTGAATGCCGTTAGCCAAACGAATATTCCTTGGAATTGCACCGTGTGTCATTTTTGCTGGTACTTCGATCAAACTTTCAAGTGCACCTAAACTCTCTGCTAACGTGATAATTTCTAGATTTTCAACAAACACCTCAGGATTTAAACCAGCCTGTAACTCAAACGAAATCATCGCACCGAAACCATTCATTTGCTTTTTAGCCAATGCGTAATCAGAATTATTAGGATCACCTGGAAAATAAACACGAGCCACTTGCGGATGCGCATCAAGATATTCAAAAATAGTTTGTGCATTACTCTGATGTCGTTGCATACGTAGTGCTAATGTCTTGATACCTCGTTGTAATAACCAACTCTCTTGTGGTGCTAAAATGGCTCCAATAGCATTTTGTAAATAGCCTATTTTTTCGCCCAATGCTACGGCCTTAGTAATCACTAATCCTGCAATCAGATCACTATGTCCACCCAAATATTTTGAAGCACTGTGCACCACAATATCAGCACCCAAAACGATTGGCTTTTGAATGTATGGTGAGGCAAAAGTGTTGTCAACAATGCTTAATAATTGATGTTTTTGGGCAATATTAGAAATTGCTTGTACATCAGTAATGCGTAATAGCGGATTTGTTGGTGTTTCAAAATAAATTGCTTTGGTATTATTTTGAATGGCATTTTCTACAGCGTTCAAATCGCGTGTATCAATGATTGTAAATGTTAATCCTTGTCGCTTAAGTACACTATCAATCAACCGAAATGTACCACCATATACGTCGTTACCGACAATAATATGATCACCTGAGGAAAACAGAGTAAAAATTGTGCTTATCGCTGCTGACCCAGATGCAAAAGCAAAGCCGGCCACACCACTTTCAAGATCAGCAATTAATTTCTCTACTGCCTCTCGTGTGGGATTTCCCGAACGTGAATACTCATATTTTGATTCACCAATTTTATTTTGTTTAAACGTAGATGCCATGTGAATCGGCACGGATACGTCACCAGTTGTTTGATCAAAGCTAATCCCGCCATGGATCAATTGTGTATTAAATTTCATTTTATCTCCCTCATTTTTCATAAATTTTATCACTCATATAGCGTTCACTACTATCTGAAAAAATAGTAACAATCGTACTCTGAGCTGGTAATGTTTCAGCCAATTTCAAGCTAGCAGCTAAAGCAGCCCCACTTGAACTACCAATAAATAATCCCAAATGTGCCGCGACATCACGGACTTGTTGGAAAGCATCTGCATCACTAACTGTTAGTGTCTGATCAATACGGACATTTTTGAAAAATGGCGGAATGAATTCAACACCAATACCTTCTGTGCGATGTGCATGGGCAGGGCCACCGTTTAAAATCGATCCTTCTGGTTCAACAACAACATTTTGTATGGTGCTATCATATTCATTGAGGTATTGCGCAACACCGGAAAAGGCGCCACCACTGCCAGCACCGGCAACAAATGCTGTAATCTTTTCACCATTTAAATCGACAATTAATTCTGGTGCTAATGTTTGATAATATGTTTTTGGGTTAGCCGGATTGGCAAATTGCATTGGTATATAACTATTATCAATATCTGTGGCTAAGGTTTTGGCCTTTTCAATTGCACCTTTAATACCTGCACTCGAAGGTGTATTCACAATTTCAGCTCCCAATGCCTGCATCAACTGTTGCTTTTCGTAGCTAAATTTTTCAGGGACGACCAAAATTGTACGCAAATGATGTTGTTGTGCAGCCAAAGCCAAACCAATTCCTGTATTCCCCGCTGTTGGTTCAATAATCACAGTATCTTGGTTAATGACTTGACGTGCAATGCCATCGCTAATCAAAAATTGACCTAAACGATCCTTGATACTGCCACCTGGATTAAACATCTCTAACTTTGCGAAAATGCGGCTATGATTTGGAATATCGAGTTGTAAATCAATTAATGGCGTTTGACCAATTAATTCGGATATATTCTTAATTAACATACTATTTTCCTTTTATCTTTCTGAAAAATGTAGACAAAAAGGCGTGAAAATTCGACTGAATTTCCACGCCTTCTATCATTGGACTACCTTGATAGCAATTTGTCCATTTTGGTCATAACTCACCCAAAAAGTTCATGCTTAACAAGCAGTACAACATCGAAAACGTGTTGTACTGCAGCAATTAAGATGAAATGTCGTATATTTGGGTGCCATAACAAACTCCTGCTGATTAATTAGCTTTAATATACGTTATATTTTTCAACATGTCAACTATAAACAATTTATACGACATTGTGATTACTTCATAACTTAGCAAATAGTATTAATTTATTATAAAAAATAAAAATTTGTTTGACAATTCACATACAAACGTTTAAACTTACTATTTGTAATAAAAAACATATTACGTATTATTGTTTAGTTTGAAAGGGAGAGATTATGTTTACATTACAAAAACCACAAGCTGGTTTGAAAGAAATTATTGTCAAGAGTATTTGGTTTGGCTTCATAGCTGGTATGATTTCAGGTATGGTTAAGATTGGTTGGGAGGCACTGTTACCTCCTCGTACCATTGCTCGTAATATGACTAATCCACCACAACATATGGCAGAACAGCTTGGCTTTTCAGATAAGCTTGTGCATTCGTTTGTATACTATTCACAGGATCAAAAAGTATTCTGGTTTACATTGATTCTTCATTTTTCATTTGCCATTGCATTCTCAATATTATATGTATTTATTTCACAATATTGGTCAAAAATTAGTTTGTGGCAAGGTGCTGCTTATGGTATTGTCCTTTGGATTGTTTGGCATGTTATCTTGATGCCCGCGTTTGGTACAGTGCCTGCACCTTGGAATCAACCTTTTTCAGAACATTTCTCAGAATTCTTTGGACATATTGTATGGGCTTGGGCAATTGCTGCTACTGTCTATTATTTGATTGCTAAAGATAAAAATGGTCATTTAACAAATGTATAGTACAAAAAAAGAATCCTTTGCAGGGATTTTTTTTGTACGATAAAATTGCTATTAATTCACTATTATTCCTCATCATAAAAAATAGCCTACTCTGTATCAATGGCTACCGGAATAATCCTGCAACACACTGTTTTAAGTGTTATCAAATATTGTACACGCTCTCGGCCGCACACAACATTTTCTAATACTATTAAGAGTAAACTATTTTGGATTGAGCAAAACTTAATTCACTCGCCAGTGAAGATGGCTTAAACAAGCTTAAATATTTTTAGCGTTTCGCCTAATCTACACCTATATTGTATCCTATTTCTTTTATCATTGCAAACGCTTACATCACCAAGCGATATCACTTATAATTGTTCCCCATTTGTTTTAATGACTTGCTTATACCACTCAAATGAATCTTTTTTAATCCTTTTGAGAGTGCCTTCACCATTATCATCTTGATCCACATAGATAAACCCATAACGCTTAGACATTTCTGATGTTGAAAAACTAATCAAATCAATTGGTCCCCACATTGTATATCCTAGAAGATCAACACCATCTTTAATTGATTCCTTCATTTGTTCAATATGCTGCCGTAAATAATCAATGCGATATTGATCGTGTACTTGACCATTTTCTAACTTGTCAAGAGCACCTAAACCATTTTCGACAATAAATAGTGGCTTACGGTAACGATCCCACATCGTATTCAAACTAATACGTAAACCAACAGGATCAATTTGCCATCCCCAATCCGATTCCTTTAAATAAGGATTACGCCCGCCAACAGCCATGTTTCCGGCGCCATCTCCAACTTGATCGTGCGCAGTCACGTTGGTCATATAATAACTAAAACTGATAAAATCAACTGGATTTGCAAGTAAAATAGCTTGATCATTTTCTGCCATTTGAATAACAATATCATTTTCATAAAAGAATCGGTTCATATATTCAGGATACTCGCCACGTGCTTGCACATCGGTAAAGAATAAATTCTTTTCATCTACCAATTGTGCCGCACGAACATCTTTCGGGTTGGGTGTTGCCGGATACGTCTGCATACGGGCTAACATCGATCCTATCTTAGCTGTTGAATCAATTTCATGCAATTGTTTGGTCGCAATTGCACTGGCTACAAACTGATGATGTAGCGCTTGATAACGAATTTGTAATTGTTCCTTTTTAGAAAGTCCTTTATCAATGGCACCAGTTTCATGAAATCCCCATGTACCCGTGTTAATTTCATTAAAAGTTAGCCAATATGGCACTTGCTTTTTGTAGCGATTAAACACCGTTTCCGTGAAGCGATTGAATGCAGTAATCGTTTCACGACCAGCCCAACCATTATATTTTTGCGTCAGTGCAATTGGCATTTCATAATGAGACAGGGTTACTAATGGTTTGATATCATATTTTGCTAATTCTGCCAAAACATGATCATAAAATACTAACCCTGCTTCGTTAGGCACTTGATCTTCACCCTTTGGAAAAATTCTTGCCCAAGCAATGGAAAATCGATAAACCTTAAATCCCATTTCAGCAAAAAGTGCAATATCTTCTTTATAATGGTGATAAAAATCAATGCCTCGGCGTTTAGGATAGCGTTCAACTGTCGTGTCAGCCAAAGCAACTTGTAAGGTTTCTTGTGTGACATCGCTCATAGACATTTGTCGCCGATCATCAGCTTTTTGGACAACTTCAGCTGTACTCATCCCTTTACCGTCAATGTTCCAAGCCCCTTCAACTTGATTTGCTGCCGTGGCACCGCCCCACAAAAATCCTTTGGGAAACGTCTTTGGATATGTTTTTTTATACATGTTGTACTTCTCCTTTATATACTGGTACATTTTCTTCCTGCCGACTTGTCAGTGTTAAAATCTGTTCATCTGCCGTTGCTAGTGTGTTTTCGGTTACAACGACATTATAATTGGGCGTGTTCGTAATAATTAACATCACCGTTGTATCAAATCCTGCCTCACTAATTGCTTCACGATCAAATTCTACGAGTGAATCACCAACTGAAACTTTTTGATTTTGTTGAACCAATGTTTTGAAAAACTGACCGTTTAATTCAACTGTGTCGATACCAATATGGATCAACACCTCAGCACCAAGTTGTGAAATAATCCCAATTGCATGCCCAGTTGGATATACTGCACTCACTGTCCCTGCAACTGGTGACTTAATCGTGTTGTCATTGGGCACAATGGCAACACCTTGTCCCATAGCTTCAGAGGCAAACACCTCATCCTTAACATTTTTCAATGGAATAATTGTACCAGTTACTGGTGTAATGAGTTGTTGTACGCCATCTTTTTGAACTGGCTCAGCAGTAGTTGTATTGTTATTTTCCAACTTGCTAAAGCCAAAAAGATATGTCAGTACTGTCCCAAGAACAAAGGCAACTACTAACCCAATAATAACGCTTATGAAACCTTTACCCAAATACGTTGGCAAAGCCAAAAGGCTAGGTAAAGTAAATGAACTGGCATGTGCTTGACCACCACCAGCGATAGCGCCACCAATAGCACCGGCAATTGAAGCAAGAATAAATGGTCGTTTGAGTTTCAAAGTCACACCGTAAATGGTGGGTTCCGTAATTCCTAACAAGGCCGTTGCGACCGAAGATCCGGCTAATGATTTCATTTTCGTATCTTTTGACTTCAAAAATACACCTAATGCTGCGCCAGCTTGCGAAATAACTGCGACACTTAAAATTGGCAAAAGTGGATCGTATCCTAAGCGACTGATATTATTCATCATAACTGGTACAAACGTCCAGTGAACACCAAATATAACAAACACTTGCCAGAATGCGCCTAGTAATGCACCAGCAAGGGCGGGTGCAAAATTATAAATGGCTGATACACCAGAGGATAGAATTGCACCAATACTTGCGCCAAGCGGTCCGACAACAATGAGTGTCAATGGTGCCATTATGATCAATAAGAATAATGGTGTGAAAATATTTCGAATAGACTCAGGAAATATTTTATCTAGTATTGGTTCAATAACAGACATAACCCACACTGCCAATAATATTGGCACAACACTTGATGTGTACGTTGTAGGCACTACTGGTATGTTAAAGAAATTCATTGTTTGTGAGCTAGCAGTAATGGCAACCAAAGTCGGATAAACCAATGTGGTAGCCAATGCTACTGCAACGAATTGATTGACTTTTAATTTTTTAGCTGCCGTAAAGGCTAATAATATTGGTAGGAAATAGAAGAAACCGTCGCCCGCCGCATACCAAATTTGATAAGCACCACTTTTTGTTGTTAACCAACCTAGTGCGACAAATAATGCCAAAAGGCCTTTCAAAATACCAGCTCCAGCCATGGCACCCAAGAAAGGTGTAAAAACGCTAGATATAAAGCTAATGAAACGATTTAACAGATTATCTTTCGTTTCAATTTTTTTATCATCATTCTGACTATCCGTGTTTTCTAAATCAGCCATTTCTGCCAAAGGATCGAATACTTTGGCAACAGCATTACCAATGACGACTTGATATTGACCTGCAGACTTCACAACCGTGACGACACCATCTAAATTTTCAATTTTTTGTGTGTCAGCTAATTTTTCGTTCTTCAACTTAAACCGTAAACGTGTTGCACAGTGCCAGGCTGTGTCAATATTATCTTTGCCACCAACATCATTTAAGATATTTTCAGCCAATGCTTTATAATCCATCTTATCTCCTTCTCTGAATAAGAAAACCCAAGTTCATGATAGCAGACGCTAAAAAGCGCTTGTTATCATAAACTTGGGTTTTGCCTAATTAAATAGTTACAATCCCGTCAACTTTGTTGACTCATTTCATTTATAATTCTTTGAATATGAATAGTGACATAAACTTGTTCGTTCAAAGAAATATTTTTATTTAGCGTACTTTTGACAAACTGGGTTATTTTTTGCGTACAATTAAATGCTTGCGGATATTTTTTAAACACATGTGCATATAAGACATCATCCGTCTCTTCTGACATGTTCACTTTTTTACTACCCGTAATACGCTCAACAAAGAATCGTAAATGTACAAGAAATCGCTGATAACTCATTGAATTTTCATCAAGGTGCGTTTGCAACTGATACTGTACAATCGTGATAATGTCACTTAGCAATTTTGTCATTTGCGCACCTTTATCTGTATGATACTGCGAAGATGTACGATTTTCGACAAATTTTAGTGCAATAAATCCCGCTTCATCATCTGCTAATTGTACACCAAACAATTTATCAATCATCTGCAGTGCCTCTTGACCAACTGCATATTCTGTTGGATAAAAATGCTGAATTTCCCATAATAGTTCATTACGGATAACGATTTTATCCCTGGTTCTCTGAACAGCAAAATGAATATGATCCGTAATGGCAATTAATAAGTAAGCATTAAATTTTGTATTCAGTTTTTTTTCAGCCACTTTTATAATTTGAGATGCAATTTCAAAATATTTCGGCGAAATATCGTTAATCAATTCATCGAATAAAGTTAACCAACGATCCTCTGTCGGCGTATACATTTTGTCAACCGCTGATTCATCTATAACCTGCCCAACTTTTTTCTGAAAACCTATCCCTTTGCCAATTAAAACAACTTCATGACCGTTATTGTCTGCCAGCAGAACGTTATTATTAAATGTTTTTTTTACATGCATCGCCTCCTGAACCTCCCGATTTTTAGATACCGTTATAAAACAAAAACCCGACAAAAATTGTACAAAGCCGCAAAAGCTTGTAACAAATTATTGTCAGGTTTTGCCCGTTCGCACGGTAACAATCCTTTATGAGTTTAGTATACAACAAAATGTAAGCGGTTTCAACTACATCATGATAATTATTAATTTACATTTATATTTATCATCATTTTTTGTATAATGGATTTAACAATATGCTATTTGGAGGCACTAATCATGTTATTCAAGGATAAGGTAGACACTTTTGTGCCTGCCACAATACCAGCGTTTGCAAATAAACTATTTCTTGATGTTGCCTACACTTCTCAACCACAATTACGCCTAGATATATACTTACCAGCAGGGAAAGGGCCTTTCCCAATTATTTTAGATATATACGGTGGTGGTTTGTTGCGCGGTAAAAAATCCTCCTTTAAGTTAAATTCAAGCCTACGCTTTTTAGCAAATGGTTTTGCTGTTATAAGTGTTGACTATTGCCTTAACACACAATTCAAGAGCCAATTCCCAAATCAAGTCAGTGATATTCGATCAGCTTTAGAGTATTTATCAATAAATTCAGCAAAATACCAGCTCGATATGTCTCATGTCACACTCATCGGGGAATCCAGTGGCGCGCAATTAGCAGTCTTAGCAGCAGCAACTTTTTCCGCACAATATACATTAGGTAGGCCCTCCAAAGCAACGATCAACCACAAATTTCCCAAAGTAAATCGTGTCATCGCTATGTATGGTCCATATCAAGTTGATCAATTCCAGACCCAGTTTGAAGCACTAGGTATCAAACCGCAATTTTCTGAAACAGGTACCGCACAATCGTTTGAAGGGATTATGTTACATGATCATGCACCAAGATGCGTTCCTAATTTAGTCACACAGTCTAACCCAGCAACTTATTTTACAAAAAATATGCCACCATTGATGCTTATTGCCGGAAAAAAAGATCCCGTAGTTCCTTATCTTCAAAGTGTACAACTGGCGGCAACTTATCGAACCATTGTTGGCAATCATATTAAAACACAGTGGTTGCCTTATGGTGTTCATGGACCAAAAGATTATAATAACGATGCGATACACATTCAAAAATTAACATTTATCAATCAAAATTAAAAAATCGTAGGATACCTTGCCCAAAACTTATGAGTCATTGCGTTCTACGATTTTTTAATTTTAGATCATATCTAATATTGTTTTTAAAACACCCGCATGATTATTATCAGCACTGACAGGATTAAATGGCCCAGTAATACTAGCATCTGGCATAATAAATGGCTGACCCACAGCCATTAACATTTCTAAATCATTTTCACCATCACCAAAAGCCGCAATATTAGCCATGCTAATTCCTAAATTATCAGCTAACATTTTTAATCCAATTGCTTTATTAACACCTGCTGCTACAATGTCAATTGCCCCTGTACCAGTTTCTGTAATGTGAACAGAATCACCAAGAGCTTGCCGCGCAACATCATAAAATTGTGTTTCATCAAAATTTTGCCAGTTCATCGTGACTTTTAAAATTGGCGCTTTAATTTCTGATACATCATCAAATATGATCACTTTTTTAAAATATCGACGGTGTGTTTGTAACGTTATATGAGCATACTCACTCGGTATATATGCTGTGTCATCTGTTGAATAAACTAATCCACGACTGGGTTTAACAGGAAAATCAATTAATAGTTGTTGTACACGCAGTAATATTGGCAAAGCCATTGTGCGTTCATAAATCAATTGCCCATCAGCATTAGTAACCCGTGCGCCATTATTAGTCACATAGGCCATGCCTTCATCTAAAAAATCTGCTAACAATACATTAATTCGTTCTTGATGAACACCCGTTGCAATAGCCAACTGGATATTTTTATTTTTAAGTTTATCTAACACAACACGAAATAGCGCTTTATCAAAGGATTTATCATCTGATAAAAACGTGCCATCTAAGTCCGTTGCAATAAGCTGAATGTTTGCCATTAATTTTTCAGTATGCCTTCATTTATTTGTTATTCTGAATTAATACAGTAAACTTGAATCTCATTATAGTTTACCATGAGAACTAACAACTATGTTTGTTCTAAAATGCGCTTTGCTATCCAAGCCCCTTCACGTAGAATAACTGTGTTAACTCCAGGTCTTGGAATAACTGTTCCAAACCACTTCAAACCCTCTAATGGTATGCCGTAGACATATAAATGAGGAATAATCACGCCGGATGCGTCAATTACTTCAAAAGTTTTCGGATCGACATTAATTGCCCCTAATTTGTAAGTTGATCCATCATCTCGTGTGCGCAAAGGTTGCACAAACATGCCACTATTCTTTAAATTCGTAACGAGTGGGTTTCTAGATATGGCCATATCTGTTGACCCTAACCGCGCTTCAATCAGTGCATTTCCCTGAAACCTTTGTCCCCGAATATCATGTGCCTCAAATTTACCGGCTACTGTTGTCACCTTAATATTTGCAGCAGTCACTTCAAAAATACCGGCCTTAATGAGCGCTTTTAATTGTTCTACTCGTTCTAAAGGCGGCCCAACTGACACAAGTATATCTAACGGCTTAAAACGTGTCATAAATTTTTCATAATCGTCTGCTGAAAAATAATTCTGTGCAATCACATCACGTACCAAATCACGAATATCTCGCATAATATCAAATGTACCTGCATATGGTGCGTTCTTGTTACCTAATCTGGCATCCTTAATGTCTGCTAATAAATAGTCTAAGAACCATGCTGCATAATCCACCTTCTCAGGCAAATCACGCGCCGGATTGCGTATCAATTCAATATCAAATTCTGGTACATGCGTCAAACCAAATTGTTTCGCTGTCTCGTTTAAATGCTTCCCTGTTAATAAAGCTTTTTTAAAATCTTCAATTTGCTTGTGTGTTAACTGAGTATCCTTTGAGTCAAGCCGATTTAGCCAGTATTTATATGTTAATTCTTTGACAATCAAGTTTTCAAAACTGTTATAGGAAATGTGCCCATTCCCTGCATACCGCAAGGCGTTTAAGGCCGACAATGTGAAGAATACTGGTTGATAAAGTTCACCTGATAGTTTTTCGTTCACGCCTCGCGCATGTAATGGAAAGCCACCACGTGAACCAGCTATCACATGTGGTTCATGACCTGACGGTTCATAAACTAATTCTCCTGTACCATCTCGCGTGAACTTACCGCCTTTTCCAAGAGATAATGCTGCAACGTAATCAAAAAAGCTCAATCCCAAACCGCGCATAATTACAGTATCATTTTCATGAAAATCAGACAAATCAGCTTCAGATGGATGAGTAGGTGTAACATACTTCAAATGGTGTTGTGCCGCAAATGCTTTAAACGCCGTTTCTTCTTCAGTCAGATGATCATCAGAATGACCAAGCGCCATGACAACATGATCAGCTAATATTTGAGCTCCATCAGCTAATTCTAATTGAAACATTGTGCCAATTTTAACGACATTAATCACACTTTGCTTAGTGAAATTAAGTGTTTGATTTGGCCGTACACGACGTGTCAACCACTCAAAAAACCACGCTGCATAAACACCCATCATCCCACGCGATGAAAAATCATCCGGTTTGGTTAATCGTGATGCTTCAATTGAATAATGTTCAGTAAACTCGGAATGACTGGCTAAAAACGCTGACGCCTCTTGCTTTAACCATTGGATCATCGTTGGTCCAGGATAAGGTGTGCCACCATTTTCAATCGACTCATCATTGAATAATGTAATTTGATCAATGACTGTATTCATTAGAAATTGTTCGTTTTGCGAGATGGCTGGATCCCACACCCGGCCACCGATAGCGTATGGATCATAGATTTGAACGTCAATTTGTGTATCGTCGTCCGCTAAATTAATTAGACGTTCAGCAACAGCAAGTCCCCGCGGACCAGCACCAATAATTGCAACTTGCATATATTTTTTCTCCAAAGCGCGCACCAAAAAACGCCTCTATTCTATCTTTAAACTAGTATTCATTATAAGGGTTTTCAACGACATTTTCAAAAACTTAATGTATTATATTTAAAACAACTGCCGCATAGATTTTAAATATTTTCTAGCACAAGGTAATAAAACGCCGTTATTTAATTGAACAGTATTCGTGTGGGCATCAAAAGCTACAACTTTAGATTTATTGACCACATATGCCGCATGAATTTGCATGAAATTTTGATGCAGCTTTGGTAGTGATTTAACCGTCGTTCGAACCTGTATATTTTTTTGTTCACAACAAACCGTCAATCGATGACTTTGTGACTGACTAGAGGTCATATAAATAATATCATTTAAATTAATACTTTCAGATTTTTTACCATTTGGTAGTGTTATGAATTCTGATTGCGTCCCACTTTGCTGTCGTATTTGCTGTTCTGCTTCTGTCACAGCAGATAGTAATCGCTTAGTGAATAAAGTTTCAGATTGCGCTTTATCAATGAAGTCTATCATACTAATATGATATTTAAGCCCCTGCTCGAGCATTTCCGAGTGTGTTGTGACAATAATTATCTGCGACATTGTATCAAATTGTCTAATCATTTTTGCCACATTTAGCCCAACATTGTCAACCGTACGAATTTCTAGATCTAACAAAATAACTTTAGCTAATTTATCTGCTTTTAATGCCTCTAACAATGAAGTTGGTTGATCAAATACTTGGCAATTTTCGATGATCTGTTGAATGCGTCGTTGTTGTACCAAGTTATCTTCTAATAAATAGTAATTCATTAGCTCACCGTAAACATCATTTTTTGAATAAAGTGATGCTGTTCAGCAATCGTTGTCAACTCGATATTGTCATGTTGATTAATGTACTGCTGAACAAAATATAAGCCAAAACCACTGTGATTTTTTTTAGATGAATAACCAAATTGCGCTGTTTTTGTTAGATCTGTACATTGCGTGCAACTATTGACAATCACTATTTCTTTACAATTCATTAGTAACATCGTTACGGTTTTTTTAACTGTTTTTTCTGCTGATTCAATGGCATTATCTAGTAAAATGCCAATAACACGGTAAAAACTAACATCATTTTCAATTGCTATGACATCAAAAAATTCGTTAATTTCAACGTTAAATGAAACTGATTTCTCAAAAGCAATTTGATGTTTAACTAAGATAAGACTTTTTAAATTCAGATCTGCTATGTACTTTAAATTTAATATTTTCGGATCGGGCAATGTATCATTACTTTTTTTAATGACTGAATAATATGTACTTCTGATATCACTCATATTTTCGGACTGAATACCATACTCAAGACTTGCTAATATATTTTTATAATCATGTTTAAAAAATCGAAATTCCGAATATTTCGTTTCAAGTTGCTGTGTATAATTTTGACTGGCCGCCATTTCGGCATCATGTTGATTAATTTTATCTAATAATAATTCATGTTGATTACTAATTACTGGCACAAAAATTATCGCCAATATAATACTTAATAAGAAAAAATCCCACCAAATTGAACCTGTAAATTGTTCTACAGCAAAAAAATAGGCTAAAAAATCATTCATAATTCTCAAAAATAGACTGCTCATCAAAAGTACTTGTAGTTGGACAACATGTTTTTTTAAGAAATTTTCAGTTAACCATTCATATTTCAATTGCCTAAATACCAACGCAAAAATCACCGCCAGAATATTAGCTAAAAAATCTAAACTAGCTTGAACAAAAACTGGTACACTTACCAAAGATGTCATCGTCATTTCAAAATTTACAACCCAATAAGCTAACAATGAACTGACAGATGCGTAGAGTAGCAAAATACATTTACTACGAATGATATTTTGTCGCCAACCAATGTAAAATAGCAAGATTATGGATACTGTTGAAGCCAAACTGGCACGCAATAAAGGTGATTCAAAACCATTGCCAATCATATTAATCACGTACAACATAATACTAGTTATCACGACAGTTCTTTTTGAAAAATGATGATGGCCTAATAAGGTACTGAACCAAATGAGCATCACAATACTTTCAAATATCGGCCACGTTATAACGTTAAAAATATTTAAAAATCGAAACACGATTACCCCCCATTGTTATTTACGAAAAAATTCGTTCTAATCCAATCGACTAGGGCGAATTTTTTAGCGTAACGTTTAACATATTTAATAATACTAAAGTAAAGAAGGCATTAAAGCAACTATTAAACCATATAATTACGTGATTATTTATAAACTTTTATGAAACATATTCCACCCATTATATTAAAAAATAAGGTAAACTATAACAAATATAACTCTGTGAGGGAAGTACATGTCACACCTACAAAAAAAAACAGCAACAGAAAACTTAAACAATGCGTTATATGCTGGGCGTTTTGGTATTGAAATTGAAGAACACCGTGTTCAGACGAGTAGCAAAACATTATCTCGTCATCCCCATCCCCGCACTCTTGGCGATAGGCGTATTCAACCATACTTTCAAACCGATTTTTCTGAAAGTTTAGAAGAAGTTGTCACCGCGCCGAAATCGTCTTCGTCTAAAGCACTTGCTCACTTACATGAGTTACAGCTCATGCTTAATGAGGAATTAGCTGATGACGAAATAATATGGCCATTATCAATGCCTCCGCATTTAACTACCGACGATATTCATTTTTTAAACACGCATTTTGATCGTCCTTGGTATCAAGAATATCGAGATCAGCTACTAGATCGCTATGGTAGTTTCCAACATATTATGGCCGGGGTCCATGTTAATTTCTCACCTGCTGATGATGTGATGGCTTGGTATCGTCAACGCAATAATATCACTTCTCACTCATTTGCTAAAAATCAGCTTTTATTCCAAATAGCACAACAAGTGGTTGGTTATCGCTGGATACTGACTTATTTATTTGGTGCGTCGCCAGTTAGTGAAAACCCTGCCGATAATGTACCAACTAGTCGTCATGCCCTTCAACCTGTACGTTCTTGGCGCGCAAGTGACTTTGGTTTTGCTAACCGCCCGGAAATAGCAGTTGATTACACTGATTTTCAAACACATGTTCATCAAATCCAGCAACATATTGCTAATGGCGATTTTTACGACAAAAGTGAATTTTATGGCGCCGTGCGTTTGAAAGCACCTGGGAATATGAATGATCTTATGATCAATGGTGCAGAATATATGGAATTTAGGATGTTTGACATTGACCCCTTCACACAAAATGGTATCTCTCAAAATGCGCTAAGCTTCTTACATCTACTCATTATAGATGCCATTATTAATCCAGCAACATGGGGGAAAAGCACACTAGACAACGCACGCACACGTAATCACGTGGTAGCATTACAACATCCAACTGAGCAACTATCAGACACTGCAATCGCATACGCGAATGATTTATTTTTACGATTAGAGAGAATTGTACAATCTGCACCTATTTCACAAAAAAATGAATTCCAATCAGCGCTCTCCTTTGCACGTTCTGCTGTACGGCAACCAAAACTAACCATTGGTGCACAACTAAGTGAAAGCATTAAAAACGAATCGCTAATGATTTTTGGATTACAACAGGGCGCTAAAATTTCAGCACAGCGTCGTCAAAGTACTTGGTCGCAAAATTTACCAGACATCCCAAAACAACTACAACAATCTTATGTTCAAGCCCACAAACTCGGTTTTCAAACCCTAATGAACCCCACTGAAAATACGCTAAAAATTACATATAATGGGCAAGTCCGAACTTTAACTAGTGATCAAGATTTGACCCAATATATTTAAGCACAAAACAAAAAACGAGACAATAGGTCTCGTTTTTATATGCACTGTTATGTCGTTCATAAACTTTAAACGACTGTTGCTTGATTGATATCTAACCAAGTTTCATAGGCACCAATTTTCACTTTCATACCGTTAGATGCCTTGTCAATCGCTAGTACACGATATGTCCCATTTACTTTAAAATAGTCTCCCACCGATAGTACTTGATTGCCTGCTTTGATGCCATTAGCATTTGTTTCATCCAATGGTACGGCATCAATCAAATTCAACGTGGTCGGTTTACCCCCTGATAGTTTATCACTCGCAACACTATTTTTAGCTACATTCACAACGTTTACTTGGTAAACCCCAGAAAATCGAACATTACTCCCAATAGCAATCCTTTTGTTTGGTGATGCTTGCTTTGGTGTGGTATTAGCAGTAGTTGCTTTGGTACCTACATCCTTAAAATGAATAAAGCCGGAAACATCACGCGTATTAACAGTACGTCGATAATAATTATGATTATAGTTGTAATTATATTCTTCAATTACGACGTTATCACCTGATACTTCAGCAACCCAAGCCACATGACCTGCACCAAACCATGCCACACTTCCGACACTTGGTGTATTATCAACACGGTAACCTCTTGACTTTGCCTGTGAACCCCACTGCCAAGCAGAGCCAAACCCAACTGGTAATTCAAAATGGTTTTGTGCATGCAACCGCCATGCCACAAAAGAAACACATTCACGATTGTACATTGTCCAATTATCAACCATGGAATCTGGAGCTGATTTTTTCAAGGTTATCGGATAATCATCTCCTAATACCGCTGCACTAGCGGTATTAACTGTCAATCCGCCAACAATTCCTAATGTTAGTAATCCTGTTACTATTTTTTTCATTTTTCCTACCCTTTTCTTGTGATATCACATCATACGTTAGGGTAATTAAAAAAGCTTAAGTGCCTATACTAATGACTAGTGTGATAACAGCAAGTAATAGCCACCACCATTGTGATTTATAAAATGGATATCATTAATTCATTTTATAGCATATGAAAAAGGCATAATCCTTTGAGAAAGGTTATGCCTTTTAACTGTAAGTACAGAGCACAAAATCAGGGGGAGATTTTGTAACAACTATATTATAAATTAACATTTCGAGTTATTTTATCAGATTTTCTTTTTTAAAAAATATTATATGAGAATTCTCTGCTGAATGGCACTTTTTTGGAATTGATTGAACGATACAAAAGGCAAATCTAGATCACACACACTATCACATTGAAGTCTGTTTCTCACATATCTGGTGAAAATACCAAACGATTCCCACTTTTTTGGTGCCATATACTTTCAACTTGTGATAGTGGAACCACTTGCACATTAAATACAAATGGCCTGTTCTTTTCTGCTTTTAAAATTTCTTCAAACGACTGAAGAATTGCATGCACACCAACCGACCCTTGTCCGGAACCTATCAATTGTAGCCTAACAGCACGAAAAGCGGCACCAATAATAGGTGCTGTTTGGCCCGCAGAGCTACCAATTTCAATCCATTTAAGATCTTGTTCATCATGCAAACGATTTGGGATAATTGCTTGCATCGCATTTGCTGTCACATCACCCCATAAGTAATCTAAAATAATATCAACATCTTTCCCTGCCTGTGCAAGTTCTTTTTGGTATGCCTTAACATCAGCGCCCAAGACAATTGTTTGCGTTGCACCTAGATGTCGCAATTCAGTTAGTTGCTTTGAATTACGACCAACTGCAATGATACTTGAAGCACCTAAGCGTTTAGCAATTTGTACTGCCATGGATCCAGCACTACCTGTAGCACCTAATATCAGTACTTTTTGACCTTCTTTAAAATCTGCACGATATTTCAATGCCACCCAAGATGATAACGCTGGATTCATCATACCTGCAATTTTTTCATCTTTTAAGTCATTTGGCATAGCTACCCAGTGGCCTTTTTCAACCACTACTTGCTCCGCAAAACTCCCATTGCTCACAAAAAATACTTTGTTGCCATTAGGCAATAAACCTACACCATCGACACCTGGTACCATAGGTAATTTGCCTGTTGATGCATAATGTGAACCATTAGCATCACTTCGTGCACGATTGGACAACGCCGATGCTGTCACATGGATTAATGCCTCATCTACTTTTGGCAGTGGATTAGGATAGTTATTTTCATATTGTGGTGCTAAACCGAAATCTCTTACAACAGCTGCTTTCATTATATTACTCCTTTAGTTGTTTTTTGTTTACTCGTAATGTAAAATCAGTATAAGTCCTTAAAGTTAAAAAGTCAATATTTATTACAGGTAATTAAAAATGGAAAAATACAAGCAAATTGAACAACTAAAGCAACAACTTAGAAAAACACGTGAAAACGGTGATTTCGAACGCGAATGGTTTATTAAACATGCTCCTTCGCAAACAACACGGCAATTTATTCAAAACCAAAAACATGTCACACATTCAGAGCTACAAATTTTAAGCGAATTAACATACAATGATACAGCGACACCGTTTAAAAAATTACAAAGTATGTCACCGCTATCGCAAGGTATGCTTTCACGTTATGTTAACCGTTTAACGGCACAAACATTGATTGAAAAATACCATCCAATTGATAACAAAAAAGAAATTTTCTTGCGTCTCACTAAAATTGGTTATGAACTAGGTATGTTGCACCTTACATTACATCAAACAATTAGAATACAGGAAGAGCGTATTTTAAGTGACTACAGCGATGACGACGTTACTAATCTCGTACAACTAGCCACTAAACTACTTGACGCACGCAAAACACTTTAAATCAATCCTAAAACTGAGTCATTTTTGTCCTACTATTAGGCCAAAAATACACAATTACTGGCAAAGTATCCTGTAATGGCGTTGATAAAAACAGTCAGAAAAAACACAATAGTCCTTCAAAGGTTTATTTTCCACCCTTGACTATTGTGTTTTCTGCTGCCTTAGTTTATCCACGCCATAATCATTACATCATACTGCCAAAATATCAAACGTACCGATAATCAGCCGGTGTCATACACATTGGTTATACTTTTGTAAGGTCAAATCTAACTCATCTGTCATTTCAAATAATGATATCGACCCGTTATCAGGATTTTCATGATAACGGTTTTCGGTTCGCGATGCTAGTTTTCGAATCAATGCACCATGTGTGACAACTAAAATGTTATCCCCATCATTAGAATTATCCCAAATATCTGCTAATCCTTTCCTGACGCGACGCCAAAAAGCAGTTGCATCTTCAGCATCATGTGTCGGATCAGATTTTTTGACTTGGTTCATCATGTCATCTTCGTTAACGACTAACGCAAGCTCACTATCATTTTCAGCAGATACCGATATACATAACAAACCTGCCAATTGATTTAATCTATCCCCTTCGAAAGAACCGAAAAACGCTTCACGAAATTGCGCTGAATAGGTTATGGGCAGCGATTTTTGTTGCTTATTTTCTAATAAAATCAATCGCGTTGTTGCTTTTGTACGACCTAGGTCGCTCGAATAAACACGATCTAACTGCACATTGTCAGCAATCCACTGGCCAGTATGTGTTGCTTCTAACTCTCCTTTTTCTGTTAGTAATGAATCTGACCAACCTTGGATCTTGCGACAAGTATTAAAATATGTTTCACCATGTCGAATAAAAAACAAATTAATTTTTTTCATTATGGTTACTCTACACCATCTCTCAACTGCTTAGCCTTCTCAAAATCATCTGTAAATAGACCACCTAGTTGTTGTTTGAATGCCTTATTCATATCATTTTCAGAATTAACCGTCCAAATACGTTGCAGAATAGGTGCTTCTGATACAGCCTTACGATCCAAATGTAGGGCTTTTAGATGATTATCCGTCATAAATTGATGTGGTTTACTAATTTTGTTACTACTCAAAAATGCCAAATTTTGTGTGTGATCTAATTGATATAAGCGTTGTAATGTGAATATATTAAATGACGATAACACAACTTGTGGCTTTAAGTCATATTTTTCAAGTAATTTTAATACAATTTTTTCTATACCAGGATATGATAAATAATCTGTTTTCAATTCAACATTTAGAAAAATATTGGTATGATTAAATATTTCCAAAACTTCTTCTAGGGTCGGAATTCTCTCATATTGACTGACCGGTTGCTGCTGTCTGTTAATATCATTAATGAGATGCACGTTTTTTAAGTCTCTGATATTAAAATTTTTAATGTAACCATTGCTACTAGTCGTGCGATCTAACTTCTCATCATGCATGATAACAGGTACATTATCTTTAGTTAAATGAACATCGAACTCAACAGCTTCACCATTTTGCGCTAAATACTCAAATCCGGTCTTTGAATTTTCGACGAATTTGACAGGAATGCCACGGTGGCCAAAAATAGTTGTCGTCATTTTTTATTATTCCCCGGACTGCTCATTAGCATCTTTAATGTCAGCAGTTGTTTGCTTAACGGCTTTGCTGAGTTCGGAATCAACATTTTTGCCGTTGATAACATTTTCCATTGCATTTTGCGTGTTTATACGTTCTTTAGGCATTGATGTAATTAATGCACCAGCACTAGCAGCATTAATTGTCGTAGCCTTAAGTTGCTCTACTGGCGCTGCAAGAATAGGCGTATTTTTGAAAGCATCTTTCAAAATTTTAGTATCATAAGACTTATTATTAATAGCAAAGTAACCTGTGTCAATTGACCACTGTGCTTGTTCTTTGGCCGATGTTGCAAATTTTAGAAAGTCAAACGAACCCTTTTGTGCTTTAGTAGATTTTCCCTTAGAGAGCCAAATACTTGCACCACCAATCACAACACCGTTAGCTTTTACATCTTGGGGACGAGGCAAGTAAGTCACCCCAACATTAAATTTAGCATCCTTTTTAATGTTACCTAATGAAGCCGATGAATTTATAAACATGTCAATTTGATTAGATGTGAAGGCCGATAATTCTGTGTCTCCCGCATTAGCGCCTGTTCCATAATCAACCAATGTCCCTGCGTCAGCATTAGTTTTAAGCCAATTTAAAATGTTCTTACCAGCTTTGTTATCAAAAGTGGCTTTAGTCGCTGTTTTTTTACGACCATTACCATGATTGACCAAAGTCTGATTCTGATTGGCTAGTAATTCTTCAAAGGTCCATCCATAAGGCAAAATAGACAGTTTCGCACGACCACTTTTTTCCTTTAATTTTTTGGCAGCCGCAGTGACTTGTTCATATGTTGGACTTGTGGGTAAGTCATCAATGCCCGCGTCTTTAAAGGCATCTTTATTATAATAGAGAACCGGTGCACTAGAGTTAAATGGCATAGAATACAACTTGCCATTAATTGTATAATAATTTAAAATGTTCTTACGTAGATTCTTAGTATTAAATTTATATTTCTTTATAAGTGTTTGCATCGGTTGAATCATACCCGATGTTGATAATTGTTTTGTCGAAATCTCGTTTGATTGAAATAAATCAGGTGCTTTACTCGTACCACCTACAGAAAGAAATTTTGGTAGCGCTTCAACATATTGTCCCTGAAACTCAGGTATCACTTTATACTTCGTTTGTGAGGCATTATAATCGTTGACAACACGATCAATGGCTTGTGCGTTTTGACCTGTCATAGAATGCCAAAACACAATATTTTGACGTTGATTATCGGCAGCATGCACTTGCGTTAATGGTAACACTGCACCCAAACCAATTGTTGCAAGTGCAATGTACTTTGTTGTATTTTTAAACATGTGATATTCTCCCATTTATATAATATGTCATCATTTATTTAATAACACCGTTTGTTAAGCCTTTTTTAAAGTATTTTTGGCCTAAGAAAATAATTAATAAGGTTGGTATAACTGATACTATCGTAGCAGCCATAATTAATCCCCAGTTACTCGCAGTATCTTGTGATCGCAGTTGTCTCAAACCAATTTGTACAGTCCTGACGTTGTTATTAGTTGTTGCAATGAGTGGCCATAAATACATATTCCAGTTAGTTAAAAAACTGTATAAAGCAAATGTAATAATGTTTACCTTCGTATAAGGAATGACTACGCGAGTCGCAAATTGCCAGTGATTCAACCCTTCAATGTCACTTAAATGTTTAAGTTCAATAGGTACTTGTTCAAAACTTGTTTTCATCATGAAAGTACCAAATGCTGAAGCCAAAAATGGTAAGCCTATCGAAGCATAGGTATTTAGTAAATTTAAGTCACGCATGGTTGCAAAATTAGGAATGATTTGTGCTTCAAACGGCAGCATCATCGTGCTTAAAAATAAAATAAATAACGTCTTCTTAAATCTAAAATTCAAAAATACAAACGCATAAGCAGCCATGATAGATAGTACTATTTGACCAACCATCACCATGCCTGACACAATCAGACTATGCAGCAAAAAGCTAGCCATTGGCGTGTTGGTAAAAACCTTGATATAATTGCTAAATTCTAAGTGTCGTGGTAATAGATTGCCTTGCGCAATGGATTGGCTAGATGACAAACTCAATGATATACCTAAAAATAAAGGTAATAACAATAGTATTGCGAATAGCAACAATACTATAAAACGGCCATTTTTTTGAAGACGACTACTTTGCATTGCGACCTTCTCTCTTGTTTTTCACATAAAATTGAATAATCGTGAACAACATGATAATTAGCGTCAAAATAACTGATTGCGCACTGGCACGACCAACACTGTGATTAACAAACGCATCTTGATAAATAGCATACACGAGTAGGTTCGTATGATAATCTGGGCCACCTGAAGTCAGTATATCAACTTGGCCAAACGTCTGAAAAGCATTAATCAAGGTCACAACAGTGACGAAAAAAATAGTTGACCGCGTAGCAGGCATCGTTATTTTTCGTAATCTCAACCACCATGACGCACCATCTAAATCTGCAACTTGGTACAAATCTTGTGGAATTGCTTGAATGGCACCTAAAAGTACTAAAAATGCAAAACCAAGGTTCATCCAGACTGTTGTGCCAATAATTGCTACAAGTGACCAAGTCGGATCAGATAACCAATTGATTTGGGGCAAGTGCAGTGTTGTCAGTATCTTACTGAATAAACCAATTTGTGGATTAAACATGAACAACCATAAAATGGAAGCCACCGTAACCGATACACCCATTGTTGACGAAAACATTGTTCTAAAAATTGCAATGCCCCTCATTTTTTGGCTTGCCACAATGGCCATGATATATGAAATAAATAATGTGAGTATCGTAGAAAACAAAACAAAAATCAAAGTAATTGTAAATGATGTACTAAAACTATCTGATTGTATCAGATTAACAAAATTTTTTAGACCAATAAATTTAATCGGATTTCCTACGAGATTTGTCAATTGTGTGCTTAAATAAAATGTTTTTATCATTGGATAGAAAATAAAGATACCTAAAATAATAAGCGATGGCAATAGTAACAATAATGCTAATAAGTTTTGATGAGATGTTTGCACCGATCTCGTTTTTGTCATTTTTTTCAATCCAATTACCCGCCAACAGCTACTAGCTCAGACTGTCCTACTTTGATTAACTGCCCATCTTGTGTGAATAGTAGTACTTTATCCAATAAAATATCAAAATTAATCGTATCACCAATAACCAAATTAATTTGTTCACTCACTTTAACTCTAAAGGCAGTTTCTAGACCAAGGTTAATTTCTAAGTTTGTTCCGTCTCCTAAAGGTTCAATATGAACGATAGTTCCTGTCATTCCCCCAGACTGTGTCATTACAATATTTTCTGGGCGTACCCCTAGTTTAAATGGTCCATTAATATGCTCCCAATTGAACGGTATAGTGACACCATTTTTCATTTTTAATATATCATTTTCAATGTTGACATCAATTAAATTAATTGCTGGTGAACCAAAGAAATCAGCTACAAACGTATTGGCGGGCACATTGTAAAGTTCAAGTGGTGAGCCTATCTGTTCAATTTTGCCTTTATTAAGTAGCATAACTTGATCACCCATTGTCATCGCTTCGGTTTGATCGTGTGTCACATAAATCACCGTGATACCAAGTTGTTGTTGTAACAATCGAATTTCTTTACGCATTTCTGCACGTAATTTTGCATCTAAATTAGATAATGGTTCATCCATCAGTATAATTTTGGCATCAGATACAAGCGCTCGGGCTAAGGATACCCGCTGTCTTTGACCACCGGATAGATTCCCTGGTTTTTTATTCTTGTATGTCTCTAAATGCACTAAGCTCAGCACTTCCTGTAACTTTTTTTGTCTCAATGTTTTAGCTGTATGTCGTGCTGTTAAACCAAACACTATATTTTCAGATACTGTTAGATTAGGCATTAATGCATAATTTTGAAAGACCATCGATAAGTTTCTATCTTTTGGGGGAAGTCTAGTAACATCCTTCCCATTAATCGTGATTACTCCCTCATCTATCGGAATGAACCCTGCAATTGCATTTAAAATCGTGCTTTTACCGGATCCAGATGCACCCACTAATATATAAAATTGCCCATCTGCAATTGTCGTATTAATATCTGTTAGTACCTCTTCTCCATTTTCATACGTCTTTTTCAAATGTTGCAATTCGATTGACATACCCTACTAGCCTCTTTCGTTCCGCATCGATGACACTTTATTTTGTTAACACGTCAACTATACCAAGTGCTTGTAAATGATTAGCATGAAACATGTAAACTTTTTTGAAGATTATTTAAATGATCGCAACACAGTTAAAAGTCTTTCAGCAACATGTGGTGTTCGGATGATTTTTGCAATCTACCAAATATAAAAAGGACCAAAATTTTATAATTTTGATCCTTTTTACTTACTTTTTAATAAAACATTTCGATATACTATAATTGAAAGAATAACAATTATTAATCCGTAAAATAAAAATACGTAGGGTATTGCAATGCCATTTCTAAATGTCGCTAGTATACTTGTTACCATTATTCCAAGTGGATAACTTGAAGAAGTCATACTGCCTGCAATTGTGAATAAGGCGCCCTTTGATTCTTCATCAAATGCTTTTTGATAAAAGGTTGTTTTATATATTAAAGCGGGTGATACAATAAAGCCAATTAGTATTAATAGTATACAAATTAGCCATATATTTTTAATTAAACCGATGAATGAGAATAATAATCCGTGAATACCAATAGTGATGACTACACTCTTTATTAACCAATCCTCTTTTAATTTTATCTTACCGACAAAAAATGATCCAATTATAATACCGATTGAGGTCATGGATTCCAATAGTCCGTATTGTTCTGACCCTGAATTTAAAACAGTTTTCACCAGAACAGGTAGAAGAACAGTTAATCCTGCCCATAGTAGCATATTCCAGAAAAAATCCATTGATAAAACGGCGATGAGTTGTTTATTTTTAAAAATAGTTTTAAATGCTGACTTTGTATTATTTACATAAGAAACATCTTTATTTTTGTCGTAACTAATATGTTTGGGAGTAAATATAATATTAATTCTAAAAAATATTACTGCAATAAATATATATAAAATAGCCACTAATGCATATACTTTAACGCCATACCCCAATGCTAAGATTAACCCGGATAATAGTGAACCAAATATATACGTCGTATCAAAGCTCATAATCACTAGTGCATTAGCAATCATTCTTTCACCATTAGATTCAAATATATCTTGAATAACCATAGAGTCTCCACCGACCAATAATGGTTTCATTGATCCGCTCAATACAAGCAATAAAATAAACACGGAAATGTCGATACGACTTGCTAGTGGATTGAATATTAAAAATAAGAACACAGAAGCATTAACTATGTTAGCAAAAGTCATTAACTTTATCTTATTGAATTTATCAAGTAATCCTCCTAAAAATGGGCCTAAAATAATATTAGGTAGTTGCAATGCCCCTAATACTATTGCAATAACCACTGGAGAGTTAAATTTATTATAGGCAATCCATATTAACGAAATACTCGATATACTATTTGCTAAATTGGTTAATATAATTGAAGTAAACAGTTGTCTAAATACTTTGTTTTTTAAAATACGTATATAATTCATTAATTTTTTACAAGATTTGTTTTAATATCAAGACTTCCGATAAAATCATGTTGCGTGAATGAAGTTTCTAATATGTATTGGTCATAAGATAACTCCCTTTTTCTTTTTCTATAATTGAGCGTAAACAATTTTTGAACCCCGTGCCAGTTCATGACCAATCATATTGAAATTCATAAAGGCAGGCGTACTATCAGGAGAAACGTCAAGAACATCAACGTCTAACGCAGTAACCACTATGTGATAAGGGTGTGGTTGATCTCCTTTAGCAGGTGCAGCACCTACATATCGATTCATTCTAGCGTCCATTGGCATAGCAACTGCCTTTTCTGGCAAACTACCACTGTTAATATCTCCTGCATTTTCAGATAATGTTGTAATATCTGCTGGTATATCTTTAATTGACCAATGCCAAAATCCTGATTCAGTGGGTGCGTCAGGATCGTACATAGTCACTACAAAGCTTTTTGTACCTGAAGGAACGTCATTCCAACTAACCTCTGGTGAAACATCTTGACCACCCTCGATACCAAACATTCCAGAATAATTCTTTTTTTGGAAAAAGCCATCATTTGTTAAACCACTAACTGAAACCGTTAAATATGGAACTTTAGCTAAATTATTAAATACAATATCTTCATTTTTCATAATATTAAATTCCTCTATTTTGTTCAATTAAATGAACATTTTTTTATTTTTCCCAACCAGTTAAAACTACTTTACCAATCATTGATCCTGTTTCAACGTCAGCATGTGCTTTGCGCATATTAGACGCACTAATCATTGAATAGTTGATAGTATTAATTGGTAACAAGGCATTCTCCATATACAATTTAGCAAGATGATTCAAAATTTGATTTTGTGATGTCATTGTTACTGTCTTAAAATATGATTTACTATACATCCATTCCCAAGCAAATGTTGCCCGCTTTTTCGTTAATTTTTGTAAATCAATTAAACGATGATTTTCAGTGGTAGCAACAATTTGACCATCTGGTTTAATTAATTCAGCAATTTCATTCCAATGAGCGTCTAAATTATTTAAGTTTAAGATATAGTCCACGTATTTTTTGTTGAGATGTCGAACCTGCGCGACCAAATCTTGATGATGATTAACCACTTGATCAGCACCCATTTTTTTAGCCCATGATATAGATTTATCACGGGATGCTGTTGCAATGACTGTTAAACCAGCTAATTTTGCTAATTGAATGGCTATGGAACCAACCCCCCCCAGCACCATTAATGATTAATACTGTTTTATTCTCGTTTCCAGTCCAATTAATCCCTAGCTTTTCGAATAGCGATTCATAAGCAGTTAACCCCACTAGGGGAATAGCAGCTGCCTGATCATCAGTTAAATTATTTGGTGATAAACCAACAATTCGTTCGTCTACTAGTTGTAGTTGAGCATTGCTACCTGACCGTGTAAAATCACCAGCATACCAAACTCTATCTCCTTTGTTAAATAGAGTAACTTCATCACCTATACTAGTGACAATCCCTACAGCGTCCCAACCAATAACTTTCGGCTTATTTAAGCGGTTTTTACGGCCACTTTTTCTGACAAAAGTATCAACAGGATTAACAGATACGCCGTCTACACGAACCAATAAATCATGGCCATAAGCCTCTGGTACATTGATATTTATATCCTGAAAACTGTCAGGATTGTCGATTGATAAATGCTGATCAAATCCAACTGCTTTAATAGAATTCATTATTTTTCCTTTCGTCACTCATGAATTCTATGTTAAACTATAAAAAAAAATGTTAAGACGTGAATTTAATGGCACTCAGTGAAAAAAAAAACACCAGGTGACATTAAATTCACCCTCTTAACAAACATGTCATAAAATGGTAAATTTAATTGTAAGATTAAAATAATTAGTAATACATGGGGAGAGATATGAAAGAACTATATAATTGTGATGTGGGTTGCCCGATTCAAAATACATTGCAAGTGATTTCCGGAAAGTGGAAAAGTGTTATTTTATATCATTTATTTGAATTTGATGTGTTAAGATTTTCGGAACTACAAGCAAAATTACCTTATGTTACTAAGAGAATGTTGGCTCGTCAACTTGCTGAATTAGAAGAAGATAATATTATTAACAAGAAAATATACGCTACAATACCAGTGAAAACAGAGTATTCAATATCTAAATTCGGTAAAACTCTTCAACCCGTCATAAAATCTATGGAAATTTGGGGCACAGACTATAATGATGTATATACTAGTAAATGAGCTTCTGGTACTGCTCTTATACTATGATGACTTATTTATCAAAGCAAATTGAAATGCAACTTAGTGATAACGTTACGAAAGATGATTTACTAATAGTTGTTAGTAAAATTAAGTTTTAATTTTTTTAAAGTCAACATAATCGCTACTATAAAGAAGGGCGACCCCAAAGAAAAAAGGATAGCCATAACACAGCCATTTTCGAATATTCTCAAACTCACACGGTAAGAGCCACATCAGAAGCTTTCAATATTTCTGCTAGGACTGTTCAATACATTAAAAAATTGTTTGTTTAATCCAATTTATGCAACAGAAATTAGTCTATTAACGTTTCATTTACTATCTAAGAGACACACATCATCAATTATCAGATAGATAAAAATACAGATCTATATCTTGATCCCTTTATATCCAAATTTTTTAATAAAAGTTACTATGAGTTAAAGTAATCTTGTAACGTCAAATAATCCACTACTTTCTTGTTTTCAATAACAACAACATCTGTTGTCACATTCTCAATAAATCGTTTATCGTGCGATACAATTACCAACGCCGCTTTGCTGTCATTAATATATGTTGTCAAGGCCACTACGCCATCATAGTCAAGATAGTTGGTTGGTTCATCTAATATTAGCACGTCAAACGCTGAAATTAAGCACAATATTAGTTGTACTTTTAGCAACTGTCCTCCACTTAATTTATTTGGACTTCGAGTTAACATTTCTCGATTAACTCCCAGAGCCCCAGCAACTTCTAAAATAATTTCCTCGCGAATCCCTGATTTATTCATAAGTTGTGTTATTAAAGGAATTGACGAACACCAATCTTGATTTATATTTTGATGGAAATAGTTCACGTGTACATTTTTTTCATCTAATTTTTGAAATAATTTATCAAGTAGCGATGTTTTTCCTACGCCGTTATCACCAAGCAAAGATAAAACATGTCCAGATTTAATATTGATTTTAAATGGTGAATTTACTAAATAGTTTTCATTAACCTTGACATTGCTAAACGACAACTGCATCGATATTTTTCCGGAATTTTGATAATAATTTAGTATCTTTAATCCTATTTTGGTAAATGGCTTCGAATCATAATGATTATCATTGAGCGCTTGTCTCATATTTTTTGCTGAAGTCGCTAGTCGATTCTGAACTTTGTCATATTTACCAGCCAGACCTTTAGCTTTTTTGTCTGAATTTGATATGCCTCTTACTTTTTTGGATCGTTGAGACTTTTCCTGGAGTCGCTGAACTGATTTCCGTTGTTGATTTTTTTGCTTTTTTTGTACTTCATACATCTGAAATTCTTTATGTCGTTTCTTTTCGTACTCTAGCTGAAAATCCTCAAATTTTTGCTCATATAGTTCAGCCCGACGGTTTTCAATCAATAAGATGTTATCAGTAGTAGAGTCTAGAAAGTCGAAATCATGACTAATCAAGAGTACTATACCAGAAAAATGCCTAATCAATCCAGATAACACCTTAATGCCATTCTTATCTAAATTTGAAGTTGGTTCATCTAGCAATAAAATATCAGGATTAGAAAATACAGCATCTTTTAATCGTTGCAGTTGTAACTCACCAGGACTATGGTAATCTTCCCAATCATTAAATTGCGAAACTATTTTTACTTTGCCCTCTAATGATATCGTTCCTTTTTGGGGTAATAATCTACCACTAATTAAATTTATTAATGTTGTTTTACCGACTCCATTATCACCAACAATGCCGATATGACCTTCTGAAAGCCTGAAGTTTATATTGTCAAATACAATATTACCTTGATCGAATTGAAATGAGATATTTTTTACGTCAATCACCATGTAAAACCTCCAAGAATCTTTTGTCAGTTAGAGCGTACAACAAACTAACAACCATTAGTCCCGTTAATATAATTAAACTAATCGATTTGATTGGCACTGTTTTTGAAACAATTGCTGCTAGAGGTGCAGTCACCATCAGTAAGGTAAATATTGTCCCCAGAGTAGTTCCTAGAATTTTGTTATCAATTTTTTCTTGTAGTAGTGTGATAAGAATAATGCCAGTGAAACTGTTAAACAAGCTGTACAAAGCCCAAAAACAAATCAATCCAGTAATCAATATTTTCTCACTATTAATGAATGCATATAACAATGACAATAAAAATAAAGCTCCACTCTGAATCAGTAGTAACAAACGATAGTGACCTTTGTAATTCATGACCAAAGTATGCTTACGTTGAATAACAAGTGTGGCTATAACACTAGCAACGGAAATGACAATTTGTTGAAGGGAAAAAGCATACTTGATATTTGGTATTTTGTAATTTAAGTATAATGGCTGAATATACCAAAAAGTCCAATACAAAAAATTCATTATCAATGCATATGGAATAACCGTTTGAATTATAGGCTCATGCAATATATTCCTTAGTCCTTTGAAAGTACTGCTAACTGCTTCGTTAAACTTAAAATTTACATCACTATCATTTATCACATCAGGAATTACATTTTTTGCAGTTGAAATATTTAAAATTCCAATTGCAGATAAAATTATTAAAAATATAATTAATATAGTTGATGATTTTAAATCTAAATAAGTTATCATAACTGCCAATAACGATCCTGACAGAATGCTAGAAATTCCCGAAACAGCAGAAAATCCTGCGTTGTTTTTTACTCTTTCACTTTCATTTTTAGCAAATTTATATGTTGATACCTCTACTGCTGATGAATAAAAAACTGAAATTAGCGAATTTAAAGTTGAAAAAATGAGTAATAGCAATATTATACCGTTAATACGCGTTTGAAACAGTGAGAAAAGCAAAATGCCAGTCACACATATACGAATTAAAGATACCCATTTCAAAATTTTAGCTGGGTTCACCATATCAGCAACAGCTCCACCAATAGGTCCACCACCTATCTCGATAATTTGCAACATGCCAAGTAAGGCGACCATATCTTGTCGATGCAATTTTACCGCAAAATACCAAATTAAAAATAAATTAAAAGTTTGTGTAGCGACAGTTACAACACCGTCATTTAAAATTATTTTAATAAAATTTTTATTCATATAAAAGGAGTTCCCCTATACTTTTCACGCAACGCAACGTTTTTGGTTGTACACAACTCTGGAAAGTAAAATGGAACAAATTGATTTGAAATCAGAGGCTGTAACTCAGGAGAGTAAACTCGAGTTGTAAATCCTTTTGGACTGTTGCCAACTGTGAGATAGTAAAACGTTGGTTGTAAACTGTTACTCTTTATTTCCTCAGAATTAATTCGGACATTCAGCAAACTATTGTCAACTCGGTTCCAAAAATCTTTACTAAATCCATGAGGTATCATTACTTGCGATAAATTATACCAATTTTCACCGCGAAAAGTGTGAATAGCTTCTAAAAGAGCATGGTTCATCGCATTTTTTTCATCAGTATTGGTGCCAAATCCGACAGATAAAAAAGGAAAAGTAGTTGTCTCCAAGACCGCCATAATTGTTGAATATGAAAATTGATTTGATTCCAGTATTTCAAAAACACGAACTGATTTTATAATTTTTTGTTTTTTTAATTTATCAAACACACTAGATTTCACTCGTATTTTTTCAATAATTTTAGACCGTCCAAACCACCAAAACATTTTTGTGTGATGTTCAATAATTTCAGATTTACCTTTATTTAAAGCTGTTATTTTATTGATATCATGAGAGTATCCTTCAGAACTAGACCAATGTAGTTGATTTTTTTCATGCAAATCATAATTTGATTTAAATAATACCAATTCTTTTGGAAACAAAACAACATCCGATGGATCACTAACGTTTTTAAGCTCAACATATTGTTTTTCTAAATTATACCAATTTGTATCTCCAATAATTTCTAAATTTCTATAAAAATCTGAATTTGCTTCTCCTCTCATTTCTATTGGAACGTAATTGGTCATATCTCTTTCTTCCAATAATTCAGACAAAGCATTCGAGTATGCAATGTTATCTGTTGTATGAGTGGCCGAAGGTCTGAATGACATATTATTTTTTTCTTTGAATGTTACAAAACCTTCAATTCCGAAATTAGGAACCCTCATTAAATTTATTTCTGACATTTAACACCTCATTTTAAATTAAAAAAATAAAAGAGAAGCAACTAGTCCGACTTCTCTTTGTATAAATATAAGCATTAACTATTAATTAGTTCAACTTCTTTGGTCATTACACTATATTTTTTAAGGAAAACAAGCTCTTGAGATAATAATCCAACAATGTCTTCTGTCAGTTTTGTGATACTACCATGTCGCAAATATTCATGGACTTGACTTTCCATAAGAAGTTTTTCGTACGGCATCACTTCATATGCATTGTATAAATCATAGATTAAATCTGACATTTTTGTATTTGTCAAACTCATTTCCTTGAGAATAAGAACCTCATCATTACTCAAATCAACATCAGATTGAACCGCATTCAAATTTTTAAAGAAATCATCTAAATTATTATCTAGTGCCACTGAAGCGTTCCAACTTGTAAGTAAGTTTTGTTTTACATCTTCATACTTCGCAAATGCGAGAGTATATTGTGTTGTTTTTTCGAATGACATAATTTCTTCAACATGAACATTAGCAAAACTAAAATACGCATTAATTTGAAAAACATTTTTAACAATTGATGCATATGCCAAACGCAAATTTTCAATTTCGTTTTCTGCAATATAACACGTTGTCATTTTACAATTAATCCCACCCATAATTCTTAATCCTCACAATTATTATTTTTAAATAAACTTTTAGTGAGTTTAATATAATCTTATTTTAATAAAAAGTCAATTATTTTTCAACAATTAATGAAAATTTCATCAATATAAATGGTCCTATGATGTAAAAGTAGACAAAAGTTATTCTTTGTTACACTAACAGAAATTCATTATGGTAAAAAAAATACACTCAAGAATTTAAAAATTACATTGTTGAGATGGCCCACTCAGGTAAGTCACTTAAGGACATTCGTACAGAATATGGGGTCTGGACTGAATCTGTTCGTTCCTGGCTCAAAAAAGCTAACTATTTAGATCAATATACGCCCGAAAACGTCAGATTAAGTGCCTTTGAAAAAGAAAATAAACGTCTGCGTGAAGAACTACGTATTTTAAAAGTAACAGCAGTCTTGTTGGCAAAAAATTAATCGTTTTAGGACGTAAGCCTGTCATGTCCATTATTAAACAAAATTTATCTAGGAGAGAAAAAATTGCGACCGTGCTACGCATTTTAAAATTAAATTGCAGTACTTATCACGCTTTAATAGTGAGTGGAAACTTTCAATTTTTGCATTATCGTATGGATGCCCTAGCGTTGAATACGAATGATCAATTTTGTGTCGATTTAACAAATTTTCAAAGCCAAAACTAGTGAACTGACTGCCCATATCAGTGTGTCAATAATTTGGTTTTTTATGGGTTGACAGCGCTCTTTGCAGTGTTGTAACTACTAATTTGGTATCCATCGTGGCACTGATTTGATGGGCTAATATCTGATGCGTTCGTAAATCTAAAGTCGACGCTAAATAAACCCACTGACCATTACTCAACTTTAAATAAGTGATGTCCATGCTTCAGGCATTGGCTTCTGGTAAATGCCTGATTAAGTTGGGACGTTGACAATAATCAACGGTTGTCGTTGGTTTGTTAAACTGACGACTCATAACAGAGTATATGCCGGCTTCTCGCATTAAACGACGAACTCGGTTGGTCCCATGATGAAAATTCAGATCAGCTAATGCTAATCGCAAACGCGGGGCTCGACATAGTGAACCTAATCGAAGTAAGTACTTTTAGGTATTTTGAGCAGTCGAAGCACCATACATAATGAGTTTAAAATGCTGTTTTAGCAATGACTGGACAATAAGAAAATGGGTCTTACGTGTTACTTGCGATGTTCGCCTAGTAAAACGGCCGCAATTGCTTGTCAGGCTAAGCGTGATAAAATTTCATTTTCTTCTTTGAGACGTGCAACTTCTTTCTGCATCGCATTAAATTCAGCACGAGTCACTGGTTGACCCTTAACATCAGTCCCAACGATTTGGGCTTTTTTGACCCAACCCGTGACGGTTTGCACAGTCAAGTGGTATTGTATTCATTGGCTAGAGTATTAGCAGAACGTCCCTCGTTATACAAGGCAACAATCGATGATTTAAATTCTGTTGCGTATCGCTTAGCATTCATAATATAAAAAACTCCTATACTTGATTATCTCGGATTATGCCCTAGAAATAAAGCAGTCCGGATTTTCAGTATACGAGCGTCCGTTATCTTTAATCATTATTGATGCATGTAATAATGTCTCTTTCGCATTTTCTACATGATGAAGTAAGTAAAGCATTACGACAAGATCAAAATTTCCAGAATCGGGCAAAACAATTGTTTCAACATCACCAACTTTAGTGATGAACCTATCATCATCCGGATACTCATTAGCCACTAGTTTTCTCAAAATAGCAAGCATTTTCGGTGATAAATCAACCGCGCTAATTTGGACTTCTTGACTATTTTTCAATATGTTTCTTGTTGCACGACCTGTTCCCGCACCAATATCAGCAATTTTCATATCTGGTTTTATTAATGAATTTAGTAAAACCAATGATCTGTTAGATTCACCACCTCTAATTTGTTTAATCAGTTTGCTTTTGCTATCCCACGTATCAGCAAGTGAATCATATATGTTCTTTACTTTTTCAACATTTGAAATACTCATACTAACCCCCTAAAAAATAATTCAACCTATTAATCTAAGAATAACACCACAGCTTATAGATATAACCGCTTTCATTATGCTTTGATCATTTTTAATGTTACTATTGAAAAAAGAGTTATTATTACTAAATTTAATTTAAAAAGTTTGTTAATTGATAGGTAAGTCAATGATATTTAAAGCTAATTACTATGAAACATTTCAAGAATTATTAAGTAAACACGGTCACCAAGGATGGTGGCCTGCTGAATCGGATTGGGAAATGATGATAGGTGCGGTTCTTGTACAAAACACAAGTTGGACGAATGTTCAGAAATCAATTACTAACCTTAAGGAAATTACAGATTTTAATCCAGCGCTGATTTTAAATACGCCACAAAAGAAACTAATAGACGCAATTAAGCCCAGTGGCTTTTATAATGCCAAAAGCAAGACCATTAAAGAACTGTTTACTCTTTTAAGTAAGCACAAATTTAATCTTATTTATCTAAATAAAAACCACACAACCAATGAATTAAGAAATATTTTACTTAGCGTCACAGGAATTGGTCCAGAAACAGCCGATGATATCTTATTATATGTTTTTAATAGACCTGTATTTATTCCAGATTCTTATACCAGAAAATTAGTAGCATTCCTAGAAAATGTTGAATTTAAAAGCTTAAGTTACCAATCTTTAAAACGTGACCTGGAGCCATCGATAATAAACCAAATGACTCTATCAGAGCTGCAAGAATTTCATGCACTTATTGATGAATATGGAACAGAATTCATCAATAAGTCTCAAAAATACCCCAATGTAAATCCATTTGGTTAAAGTATTATTATCAGAATAGATATTTTAAAAAAGGGTCTTTTGGAGAAAAGGGGATTTCTTTAGCTGACAGTGTCGGATTTGAATGAATCATTTTATAACTGATGTCGGAAACTAAAAACATTGATTCATCGTTTAAACCATTTCCAATACTATAACTGAACTTGATATTATTTTTCTCAATGTAGTCATTGATTGCAATACCTTTTGATGAGTTTGTGTTGAATTCAATACTTGTATAATACGACTCAGTACACTGTCCCTCTTTTCGGGAAAAAGTTTTCTTCAACCGATATTGCTCATGAATATCAGAAAAGAAAACTTCTACACCTGTAACATTTTCAAGCTCAACACTCTCTTTTATGCCAACTTTACCTTTGCATTCTTCAAAAAAAGTTGTCCAATATAAATCATAAATATCTTTTGAAGCATGCTTAGTCTTGAGTATTTTTGTGGCATATTCGTCGGCAATTTTTTGAATTCTTGCATTTGAATAAACGTCATCATTGTTCTCAAAGTCAAAAAAAAGCCAATTATCAAGGACTGTATGTATAATCGTCGGCAAACCATACGATTGAAGTGCCATTAATAACTTATTCAGTAAGTTGGGCTCTATTTTCTGATTCAAAGTTACCCTATTTTTTTTAGTAAAAAAGCTCCATTACCGCCAATTGCGGGAATGCTAATTTTATATTCACGAAATATTTTAGTTATTTGAGAAACATTTCTACCTGTTACTAGTACAAACTCGTTTCCTCTTTCTTGAATTATTTTTATATTCTCATCATTTATAAAGCCATCATCTGTTGCCAATGTACCATCAAAATCTATAAAACACTTCATTATATTCACTTTTCCCTCCGATATTTATTCCACATAACAACTCTATTTTTTTTTAATTCTTTCTTACCAGCAATAAATACTGCTTTTTGAAAAACCCTAAATAAAAGTAATTTAATATGTGCTTTAATCGTAATACGACGAATATGTTTACGATATTTTGGATTTTCGGCATATCTCCAAGAAAAATAACTTTGCAGCCTTGTATATTCATTTTGAAAAAACATAAACGATTTTTCTACACCAACAAAAACTCTCAATTGTTGCCAAAACCAATCTCTTACTCCCTCCACCGACTCAAAATAAACTTTTGATCCCTCAGGCTTAATAATCATTGCATCTTTGTATTTCAAATGGTGCATTTAATATTTTTTGTATAACATTTAAAACGTTTTCCCTCACTTTGAAATCAGAACCAATCAAGACATGTTCACCTCTTGGGTATTCTATTAATGTATTTAAATTTTTAACAATAGAACCCTTCAGAAATTCAATATCATCATCAAAAAAATGAATAATATCCTTTTTATTTCCTCGAGCATAGGACAGTATTTTATTTATGGCATCGTTCTTCCCCGGCCGTTCGCCCATTAAGATATATCACAACTTCTATCTTGAATTGACCAACATCTAATTCTTCAATTTCTTGTTTGACTTCTTGTAGCCACTTTAATATTTTATTATCACTTCTATTAGTCGCTAATCCCAGAACAACCGAATACATATTAATTTCCCTTTCTCATTAAAATGAATGCCAGTCCAAAGATAATACAATTCACCCCAATCATTAACATATAAGAAATTATTCCGAGTTGATTGATTAGAAAGCCGCCAATAATTGAATTACCAAGTGCTACCCCATCTAATGCCATATTCTGAACTGCCAAAACCGACATGATTTGATTCTTAAATTTCTGTTGAAAATAAGCTAAGGCATACAATTGAATCCAAATAAAAAATATTCTGCATATTACGAGAGAAGTCAATAAGATAATCATCGTTTTAAATAATCCGGCACCAATCATAAGTACACCGCTTAATAAAACCATTATGGAAATTAAGTAGTTTCGTTTATGTCCTGATAATTGGTTATCTACTAACTTAGATGTCATGCCTGATATGAGTTCAGCAATTGTCATGACAAACACAGCAATCGCATATTGAATTTGTGTGTTATTAGAAATAAAATTGATAGCCGATATTCCATACGCATCAGTAAAGGCGTTAGCTACACCAATCGAAGACAGGAGTACAATCAACCAAATGGTTAGTCCATCAAATCTATTTTTCTCAAATACCGTTTGAGAACGTTCCAACTTAACATTAACAATGGATTTTGAAAAACTTGTATCATTAGAAATTAATCCAATAGATATCAAAGCAAACACCATAAAAATAGCATCTAATAACACGAATATTTCGTCAGAAAACTGCTTTGTTAGTAAAAAATAAATTGGAATTACGCATAACCGAGCAGCTGTCGACCATATCGTAACATCTCGATTAAAACTCTTTAAAACATCCTCATCTTCCTCAATGTCAACAATCATATTTTGAAAAGCCAATTTTGAACCGAGCGATAACATCTGTTCTAAAAACACAAGAATAATCACAAACAAAGTATTGGTAACGAAAATAAACATTGCAACCAAAACAAATACACGAATCGTCGCCATGGATAACAGAGACGAACGTATATTGTGCTTTCTTAACGTTCTTGCCAATAATCTACTAAAAACAAGTCCGGGAACAGTATACGACGCCGATAATACACCAAGATAAATTGCATTATCGTTCGATGTTTTAAACACAATTAATACAATCACAAAATAATAGAACCAATCACCTAGTTCATCGAATATTCGATATGACAAAAGTTGTTTTTTATTCGGCATATTCTTCTCCTAGTTGAACTACTTACATTTATCACAATTATTGTAAACGCTTACTTCTTCAATTTGTGTGATACATCGGCAAAATCGTAGAGTCCTCGTTACCAATATTTTGTTAAAATTCCATCGCTATACTTTAATGTTTTTACGATATACTGCATTATCAACTACTACTCGCAAAAATGTATTAAACTGGTTGAAGCCATAATCAATCCGTTTCTGAATAAAGGCAATTTCAATATAATTTCTAATATACTTGATTGTCTGATCATGGATATTTTCTAGTTGTACAAAAAATAAAGCTTTATTTTGAACATGCAATTGACGATATTGACCATGAATATTGTCTATTGCTTGATTAACACGATCCATGACACTACCGTCTAATCCAACTTTTTCTAACAAAGCCTGATACTGTTTACGAATAGTTTTCATAGCACCATTAATCGCAGCTTCATCATCATGCTTATGTTCAATTAAACTAATCGTCTGATCTAAATTTTCTAATGCCTGGTCACACGTTGTTAATAGTTCTACTAAACGTTCTACCTGCTTAATTTGTTCATATAAATCCTGTACTAAATACGGTGTCATTCTATCGTCAGTATTACAATAAGAACTTTGATTATTACTGTTACTATCTGCATTATTACCACTACTTAATGATCCCTCAAAACTAAGATCATAAGTTTTTTTGAGCGTTTCCGCCCATGATTTAACTTCCGGCACTTTACGTTGTGGGTCACTTGCTCCCACACCCTCAACTCCTGTATCCCAGGCTAAAGTTGAACTATCAATATCTTTAGCAACTGCCAACCCAAGCATTGTTGAATGATGACTACTTGCCAATTCTTTAAATGCTAAATCGACCTGGGCTTCAACCGTATCTGCGGTATTTTGATAACGATTACCGTTGATACCACCAGCACCCCATTGTCAAATCCCTTTAAATGAACCCGCAGGATTAACCGCTTTAGGGTTTAGATTACTTTCACGCCAACCAATGGCAATGATTGCTGAAATATTGTCCCCAAAATAACCAGCTTGCTTAAAGCGATTAGCGATATAACTAACTCGTTTTCCAACATCTGAATTTTTATCGGCTAAGGATCCATTACTGGAACCACTATCTGAACTTGTCGTTGTCGTATCAGTCTGACAAACAATACTAGGATTGTTCATTGTTAGCGCAATAATCAAAAGCACTGGTATTAAAATGACAAGCAGTGGCGCACAATACAAAACAATTTTCATCACAACTGCTTGTTTAACTTGATTTTTCACATGATCTCCTTTCTATATTTTGACTAATAAAAAATCCTTAATGATTACTCATAAGGATTAAAAGTATTAAAATCAGTGCTTTGATTAACAGCCAACCGCCAAACATAATCAAGACTAGTGGCTTGATAGTCAATATCAAAATAGTAATAACGTATTTCACCATTTCCAACATCACTGTCATGTTTCGTATTCACTGCAACACCAACGACACCACTGGTTTGCTCATCATTAATTGTTTTCGGATAATAGGCTACTTACACAACACTACTAGATTTCAAACCATTATTATCAATATAATCAGCCGTGCCACCAACCTCTGGAAATAAATAATCATTGGCTAAAACCTGATTAGTCACTAATTTAGCTTGCTTGATTTTCTTGATACGTTTTTTATAATCAAATCCAGATGACCAATTATAAGCAAGATTGAAAAATTGTTGACTCGTATCACTAGCTTTCGTAATGGTACTTTTGGCAACCACTTGCTTCACTTTTTGATGACTCCTTTTTGCAGTGGCTTGTTTGTGTTTTACGTGTCATTATTGATCCCCCTTTGTGAGATTGCCTAAAGTCAATGAGATCAACTCATTACCCTTTGCATTAATTGTCCCAATAATTGATAATTAACTGTGCGACTGCCATTAGTTGCCTTTAAGGCACCAAAGAATAATAGGCTGTCTTTTTGTTGGCTAACTTGCAGTTGATTATCCGATACATGCCATTTTTTAGCTTGTGCTGGATCACTCTCTAATTGCCCTAAAAACTGTTTAACAAACTTTCTGACTTTATCATTAGCCACTTTTGATAATACTTGTTTGTCTGACACATAGCCTGCATTAAACAATGCATTAACAGTATCTTTTGGCAGGCTATCATCTGGCATTTTATTGTCATTATCAATCACTTTAGTTAATGTGCCACTAATAGTAGTAAGAGACTGTGTTGCTGACAATTTAGCAACTGAGGCAGTCGCTTGTTTTATTTGAGATTTTTGAAATTGTGTATTAAAAAAAGCGCCAATCAGGAAGAACCCGACAACACTTAACATCTTAATTCTAGTGTTTATCATTTTTAAACTATCCTTTCAATCATCATAGTTTCTAAAATGATCTCTTGCGTAATCAGCTAAAGCACTAATCGTCCGAGCGTTATAATTCCTCTGAAAATGACTCTAACCTTTGCATGTATTCATACACATCTAACCTATCCTAATGAACATCAAAATTCAGTCTTTTTATATTTCTAACTATTCAAAAAGGAAAGTGTTCAGTGCCTGATCAACTACCTTGTTCTCATGTAACTTGCTGTGTTGTGCATCTTTTCCGGTTATTTTTAACTCTTTATAGGACTTCGTACGATCAGAAATCAAGTAGCGTAATGATTGTGAGGACGTATTACTGACTGAGCCATCAGAATGACTACCATCATCTCTATCGCCATAAATATTTAAAACTTTCACTTGATTTTTAGGATAAATAGTTCTTAATTTCAGTAATGCTTTATAATTCGCATTCATTTTTTGTGGCTTGCCTTGACTATTTAGTACCATTTGATTCGCTTGATCATCCATTCCTAAAATGCCATTGAAATGACCGGCAATATCAACTTGCTTCGCTAGTTTAGGTAATTTACTATCACTCGAATGATCTAATAAATAAAAGACAATCGACATATTGCCCATAGAATGACCAACAGCATTAAATTCCTTAATTTTATACTGCTTTTGCAAAGCAACAATCACATTTTTAAGCCATTGCCCATCTTGATGATAATTCGTGTTTTTATTGTTTTCATAGTTAACTTCAACCAAAGGATGCTTTGCTTTTTTGTCAATCACACCACTTAATTTTACTGCCCCACTTTTCGAGACATTGGCCCGAATAATAGTATTCGAGTCTCCTTGCTCAACCAAATAGTGAGTCATATGTTGCTCAGCTTTATAGCTGCTACCATATCCATGCAAAAAAAACGTGGGGACAATCGTACTTTTAGTGACATTTTCAACTGATTGAGTCACCCTTTTGTTAGTATGAGCATAGCCTATTAAAAAAATGAGCAATACAAGTACTGCTAGTATAAAAATTTTCTTATATTTTGTCAGCATTATGATTATTCTTTCGTCTCACATTTATCATGCCTCATTTAGCAAAACAACATGCTCGCCTTTAACTTTTAAAGTGTTCACATGCATTTCGCCCCAGGCACACAAGCCATCAAGTAATTCTCCCAGTGTCTCTCCGTATTCACTTAATGCGTATTCTACTTTCGGAGGTACTTGATTATATGACTTTCGATCTACAATGTCAGCCTCTTCCAATTCGCGAAGTTGTTGTGTCAGCATTTTTTGACTTATGCGTGGGATTTTTCTACGCAATTCACTTGGTCGTAACGCAGAATGACGTAAATTACAAAGTATAATCGGTTTCCACTTACCACCAATCACTGCCATGGTCGCTTCTACACCGATATTATAAATTTTGTCTGCCAATTTTTGTCGCCTTTCTCTTGCTATATCTAAAAATAACATTTAAGTATGTATGGTACAAAAAAGTATGTACTATACATAAGTACTTTTACATTATAAACTATATACACGAGGAATAGGAAACAGGAATGAGATGATTTCATTAACAGATACTGTGCTACTTAACAACGGGAAAAAATACCAGGTGTCGGCTTAAATCGCGATGATATTTTTATTACTTCAAAAGTTTGGTAGAATCCTCGCTTTCAACCACAGTCTTCAAAATTTAAAATTAGATTATTTAGAGCTATCCCTGATTCAGTGGCCGGGTAATGACGCATTTGAACATGCATGGCACGCTTTAGAGGATTTGTATATAAAAGGAGAATTCAACATGACAGAACCAGATACAGGTTTTTCAATCATAAATCACATTGGTATCACTGTTAGTAATTTAGAAAATTCAATCATATTTTATGAGGCATTAACGGGGAGAAAGATAGCCAATAAAGATGAAATTAGCGGCAAACGGATGGCAGAGACACAAGGCTTGGAAAATACATTAATTAAATTTGCCAATCTTCATTTAGGTAATGTCAACATTGATATTCTAGAATACGTTGAACCAAAACCAAGCCAAGCGCATTATTCAAATGAACAAATCAGTGCCATGCATATGTGTTTTGAAGTTGATGATATCGATGCTGCGGTTGCTCGCTTAAAAGCCATTGGTATCCATCCCGACGGTAAACCCATCTTTTTTGAAGAACAAGATGGATTGAAAAATGGATTGGGTACCGGCGTCGCTTATTTCACTGATCCGGATGGCACAAATCTTGAATTAATTGCACCAAAGGGCCCATTTACTCGCGGATAATCATGATATGTTAGTTTAGACAACATTAAATTTTGTCTATTTTATAAAACGATTGGCAGTTATTCTTCTCATGTCAGAGGCGAATGGTTAATCGTGGCAAAACAGGTGTTTAGTAACCAATAAGAGCCATTTATTCTATGATTTCTATTCACAGTTCTAACATTATAAAACCCGATGACTTTCATATTATGTGAGAGTTATCGGGTTTTATTTATTGAATCAAACAAACTAAATCATCTGTTACGTTCGTGGAACACATTGAATACGACGATAATTAAATTCAAACCAGCAATAATGAATAGACTCGTCATCATGTTTGCTAAGTGTTTCGTCGCAAATAACCCAGTCACGATTGGCATTAAAAAAAATGCCACACTACCAAAGAAAAAATAAAGGCCTGTTAATCGACCGGAAAATTTCGAATTGTGTGCAATTAATTGGCTCAATCCTAATTGTAATGACCCCCCAGCCGCAGAAATACCAAAAATAAAACAACCCAAACTAGCAAGACGCATCTCTTGGCTTGAAACGATCACAGCCAATCCCACTATTGTTCCAATAGCCGTTAGGACAAGTAACCTGGCTTCGCGTATCCACTTTTGATTAGTAATTAAAAATAACAATCCCACACCAACTAACGACCCAATACTATAAAAAGTCATTAGCAAATGTGAATTAACCGTTGTAAAAGACTGCACAACATGAAAGTATCGCGTGACCCACTGCGTAAAATGAAGCATCAACCACATCGAACTAAAACCATAAATTAAGAAAAGTATTTTTGTGATGTCCCACTGCCATTTAACTTTATTTTTAATGACTTTTGACGTTGTCTGATTCTTTAAGGTATAAAATTTTTCAGATTTAATAGACAACATGGTACTCAGATTCACAATCAAAATAGCTGTTGCTAACCAGTATAACCAACCAAACCAAATCTTTTGATTAATGAGTGTCACTAATATGATAGGCAGCAAACCTTCACCCAATGAAATCATAGCTTTTATTAAGACATTACCACTCGATTTACCGTGATTAATCTCTAATAATGTTGGATATGCAACTGCATCTAAGGCTGCATTCGCTAATCCTGCCAAAGTTGTCACAATAACCGCCAAAAAAATAGTATGTGTTAATGGTAATAATGTAAAAAACAAAATATACGTGATCGCTGCGATACTAAGCAGTTTTTTTCGATCTAAATGATCTGATAGTTCTCCTAAGATAGGATAAGCGATGAGTTTTCCAATACCAATTGACGACACAACAGCAGTTGTACTGGCAATAGAACTCTGCCACAATGTACTCAATTGCTGGACAGTCTGTGCTAAGATGATTAACGCAAAACCTTGTACGATATAGCTTAAATAAATAACTAATCGCACTTTAAAATGGTTGACCTGATATTCGGCCGTTGTTCGCTGCTTTATTTCTGTCATTTAAACTTCCTTTATTAACTTCATATACTTAATTTTTATACAAAAAACGATTGTCAAAAAATTATATGTTCAATATGATTTTTTTGACAATCATTAGTAAGATATTCGGTTATTCTCTTTCTTAATGTATCATGTTTCATTGGATCATAGCGATATTGTACATCAGTCCAATGATCAGAACTGTATAACCAGACCGGCTTTTCCAATCTTTCTCGTTTTTCTGTTGCATATCTTGGAAAGACATGGGCGTGAAGAAAATTATCTGTATTCCCTAATATATCATAGTTAATTCTGTCAGCATGACACACGTCCAATATCGCATCACCCAAGATACTCATATCTCGTAAAAACGACTGTCTTTCATCTATATTTAACTCATTTAAAGATGACACATGGCGTTTTGGTAGTAGAACAGAATAACCAGGTAAAAATTGTACATCGCCAAAAACTGCGTAACCGCCCTCTAATTCTGCCATAACCATTGGATTACTACCATTGATAGCCGATCCAATACGATCTTCGAACCATTGTTTCATTAGTTTTCACCAATATTTTCAATGACAATGACGTTTGTTTCACGTGAAACACCATCAAGTCCTACTGAAATTCTGACCACAACTTAACAATGGCTTGCACGCCTTCATCTCCATGTGTTTGACTTAACTTAGCAAAAAGTTGCTCTGCCAACTGTGCGCTGGGCAAATCAAGTTGCATATCAGCTGCTGAATCAAGCGCGATTCTAAGGTCTTTTAACAAATGTTTAACATAAAATCCGGCAGAAAAATCACCTGACATCACACGTGGCATATAATTTGTGACTGACCATGAACCTGCTGCACCACTACGCCACACATTATAAGCATCCGTCATGTTCAACCCAGCTGCTTTTGCGTAAACCATTGATTCTGCCATTGTAATGACTGTCGCGGCAACCCCAATATTATTACTCATTTTCATGTGTTGCCCTTTGCCAGCCGACCCTGCTAACACAATTTGCTGCCCAATGTCTTTGAATATTGGTAAAACTTGATCAAAAGTTGTTGATGATCCACCAACCATGATGGATAAAGTGCCATTTTTAGCACCTGTATCGCCACCAGAAACGGGCGCATCTATCACTTGAACGCCAAGTTCCTCACCCTTTTTAGCCAATTTTTCGGCTAATTTTGGCGTGGACGTTGTCATATCAACTAAAATAGCACCAGTTTTAGCACCAGCAAAAATACCATCTTCTCGCATCCAAACATCTTCAACATCTTTTGGATAACCAACCATCGTAAATGTAATCTCTGAAACTCGCGCAACATTTGCTGGCGTATCAGCCCAAACAGCACCATGAGAAATAACATTAGCGGCCTTGGATTGTGTACGATTATAAACAGTCACTTGATGACCAGCATGTAATAAATTATTGACAATGCCTGTTCCCATGACACCAGTTCCAATAAAACCAATATTCATTTTGTCACCTCAAAATTTCGTTTTCAGTGTGCCCACCATTTGCCATGATTACAGCATCATCTAGCGCTATTTCAACCATATTTTTGATAGCTGTATTCGTATAAAATGCAATATGTGGTGATAAGTAAAAGTTATCTAATTGAATCAGACGCTGAATATTTTCCGGTAATTCCGTAACTGTCTGTTTTTGATCCATAAATTCATTTTCATTTGGCGTCACATCAAATGCAGCACCATAAAGTTGCCCAGATAGCAAAGCTGCTTCCAAAGCAGCCATATCGACAATGCCACCACGGGCCATATTAAGCATAATCGTGCCCGGTTGAACCTTCGCAAAAAAGGCTTGATCTGCCAATCCTTGCGTTTCAGCATTTAACGGCGTATGAAAACTAATCACATTGGCACGTGATAAAGCATCATCCAAAGTTGTATATTCGACGAATGCTTCATTTTGGGCATGATAAACAGGATCCACAGCCAGCACTTTGGCCCCCAACGCATGCAAAATTTGTGCAAATGCTGTTCCAATACGACCAACACCAATCACTGCAACTGTTAATTGATAAATTTCTCTTGCTTGACCACCTGCAGCCCAAGTATAATCCCCCGTTGCCATCGCGCGGTCAAATTTTTTGTTATTACGTAGGATATTAAATAATTGTGTTAGTGTATATTCGGCAATCGCTCGGGGGGAGTATGCAGCGACATTTGACAGACGAATGTGGTTACTAAAAGCAGCTGGTAAATCAAACACGTCATACCCAACTTGGCGTAAGGCTATTTGCTTAATACCATAACTAGCAAGTTTTTGATAGATAGGATCCGGCATATCAGTTGTTTGTTGTGTCGTGACAGCATCAAATTCTTGTGCCCTATCAACATTAGCCACCGATAATGGTTCAAATAACGTCACGACTTCATGTCCTGTCTTAGCAGCCCAGGCATTAACGTATGGTACTTCTTTATCCACACTATTGTACATTAAAATTTTCATCATATGCTCCTTTTATTTATCCTGCCACTAACGTTATCATACACTTTAAATTAAAATCTTGCTTCTCATTATTGTACTTTTCCTAAGAAATATCTCTTCTTGCCACGACGTACCAAAACAAATTTGCCATCATAATGCGCTGATGGCGAAATTTCAGTAGCCACATCTGTTACTTTTTCACCATTAATTGTAATTGCGCCATTATTGACATCTTCACGTGCTTGTCGCTTAGACTGATCCACACCACCATCAACCAAAAAGTCAATAATGTTCTTGCTTTCAGCGGTAATATCAAAACTAGGAACACCACCAAAAGCGTCAGCAATTTGTGCCGCTGACAATGTTGCAACATCCCCACTAAACAGTGCTTTTGATAATTGTTCAGCGTCATCAACAGCTGCTTGACCATGAACAAACTTGGTGACTTCTTGTGCCAAACGACGTTGTGCTTCACGTGCGCCGGGGTTAGTATCAATTGCTTTAGCTAATGCATCAATTTCTTCACTGTTCAAAAATGTAAAATATTTCAAATATTTGACGACATCAGCATCGTTTTGATTTAACCAGAATTGATAGAATGTATAAGGCGATGTCTTTTCAGGATCCAACCAGATTGCGTTTCCTTCGGATTTTCCGAATTTTTTACCTGTTGAATCAGTCATCAGAGGAATGGTCAAACCAAAGGCTTTTGCCGCATTACCTTCAAGTGAGTGAATCAAATCAATACCCGATGTGATATTCCCCCACTGGTCAGAGCCACCAATCTGTAATTTCACATCTTCTCGACGCCACAACTCATGAAAATCAATGCCCTGCAGTACTTGATAAGTGAATTCTGTAAAAGAAATTCCTGTTTCCAATCGTGAAGCCACAACATCTTTTTTTAACATGACATTAATCGAGAATAGCTTACCATAATCACGCAGAAAATCTGTTAGCGTTAGCTTTCCTAGCCAGTCATTATTGTTAACAATGCGTGTATCATTATCACCGAAAAGTTTTGTAACCTGTGCTGTAATACCCTTTTCGTTTTCAACCAGTTGTTCTTGCGTGAGTAGTTGACGTTCTGTTGTTGGTCGCGGATCACCAATCGCACCTGTCGCGCCACCTATGATAATCACTGCCTTACCACCAGCATTTTGAAAGCGCTTCAATACCATAAATGGAATTAGATGACCTAAATGCAATGAATCGGCCGTTGGATCTGTTCCAACATAGGCCCCAATTTTGCCACTTGCCATTGCATCCAGTAAACCCTTTTCATCTGTGATTTGATTTAATGCCCCACGCCACTTAAGATCTTCTATAAAATTCATGTTTTTCTCCTTATTGGTCAATAGATAGCAAAAACCGCCCTATAAATTAATATAGGACGGTTTTAACCGTGGTACCACCTAAATTGTAAGTCATCGGACCTACCACTTAAAATGCCTTATCGCGGCATACGTCATATTTTTTTCGTTGTGTAACTCGAGACAGCGGCGGGTTAGTTTACAGCAACCACTAACTTTCTTTGACACACCCATCTGCCTTTTTAGCAACTCATGATGTTTTCATTATACCAGATAATATCAATTAGAGTTAATTTCTCTAGTTTTTATCAAAATTAACTCTCTCGCAACATCTCAATCTTTCATAGGTGTTAATTCGACATAACTACCACGTTCAACGCCAGAAAAATTAATGCTTAGCAAGCGATGATGTTCAAGTAAGATAATAGCGGTTGAGCGCTTTAACGTTGATGATATCATGCCACCTTGCCCATCCATTGCACAAATTGTTTCACCCTAAGCAACCTAACATCTAATCACAGTAATATCTATCTTAACTTTGGCACACCTCTATATCAATATAACCGCCGTTTCCTAAACTCAAACCAACTAAACACTATATGATCTTAAATCTGATCTTTTAGTTGTTACTCATTTTTGCCTGCTATTAACAGGTTTAACTTGCAAATGTCACTTTTTCTTGTTACCATGGTTTTACGATTAGTGGGAGTAATTCAAACAATATGCTAAATAACAGACAAATTAAAAAAATCGCGTGGTCACGTGTCACAACACACTTTAAGGCAGCATTTTTACTATCATTAGTACCGATGATATTCACTGTATTCGGTGTGATGTCGGATCACAATTCTCGTGATGTCACTTTTTCACAAAATTTGAATCCAACAACACAAAAAGTAACCGATACAGCAAGCAATATGGGGCACCTTTTCCAAGACAATTGGCTTACCATTACAATTGTGAGTCTCATTGTTTTGATTATTGTTATAGTTATTGGCATATTGATGACAGCCATCAGTGATTTCTTTACTGAAAGTTCAGTTAGTGGCTTTATTGATTGGCACGAAACTGATAAAACACCTGAGTCACCAATTAAAGCTGGTTTTAACTTGTTAACTAGTACTGCATTCCAAATTGCTTTTCTACGTGCCGTTTATACCTTATTGTGGACATTACTGTTCATCATACCCGGGATCATCAAGAGTTTTTCATACTCACAGGCTTTGTATTTGTATCGTGATGACCTACGCGCTGGGCGTGATATTCAGTCAACCAAATACTATATCGCGCAATCTCAAAAATTAATGACCGACTATAAAGGCCAATTATTCATGATGTATCTCAGTCTTATCGGCTGGTACTTCTTAGGTTTTTTCACTTTTGGTCTCGCCAATTTATTTACTTTACCTTATACACTGGCTATTCAAGCCGAATTTTACATCGCATTACGTGGTGAACAACCTAGTAAAACAACCGTATTATAAAAACCGAGAATTGTGATGTGAACCCCAATAGTTGGACAACATAGAATTAATTAACTAACAGACTCAGTGGTGAGTTGCCGATATTGAACCGGCGACAGACCATTGAGTTTTTGTTTGATACGGTGATTGTTGTAATAATTGATAAAGTCGTCAACGACCACTTTGAAATCATGAAATGATTCGTACTGTTTATGATGCACGATATTGGCTTTCAAAATATGGAAAAAGCTCTCAATCGGTGCATTGTCGACTGGTGTTGATTTACGGCTCATGCTTTGCGTCATGCCAAAATCCTTCAACGTGTTAATGAACATCGGTGTCTGATAATGGAATCCCTGATCACTATGAATAATAGCTCCACGATGCTTTGACAATGCTTTTAATGGTCGCATGACAAGCGTCATGGTTGGTGTTTTGGCTAAATGATACGACAGGACTTCGCCTGCATATAAATCGACAAACGCCGTCAAATAAGCTTTATTATGATCGTTTAATTGCATTTCAGTGACGTCTGTGACGATCTTTTGGTAAGGTGCGTCAGCTTGAAAGTCGCGTTTAATGACACGTTCGGCAATCCGACCTACTGTGCCGCGATAGGAATTATAGCGGCGTTTACGTGTGTTATACGTTGTGCTGAGGAGTGCGTTTTGACGCATAATGCGGAGCACGCGCTTATGGTTAACCAAATAACCTTGGTCGTGCAACAACGTTGTCACGCGACGATAACCATATTCGTTTTGGAATTGTGGTGACTTAATCTGACGTATTACGTCCGCTATTTTGTTGTCTAATGACGTGTTGGGCGGATGAGCTTCTAAATAATAATACGTACTCCGTTTCAAGCCAATTAGCGCTAATAAATCAGCCAATTTAAAATATTTAGTCCGCCTTAGTGACGTTACTGCCGTTTGTTTTTCTCGGTTCGTTGATCCACTAAGGCTTTTAATTTTTTGTACGCGTTGCCTACCACAGTAACACAGCATTTTCCATGCTTAACTGATAATTCTCTTGCTTCAAGTCAGCGAGTTCTTGTTGTTCTGGTGTGAGTGGATGAATGCGTTTGCGTCCCATAGTTGGTTGTCTGCCTTTCGGTTTAGGTTTTAACCCATTGCCGTGCCTACTTGGTAACCGAAAATGCGATATGATCTCAACCAATTACCAATTGTTGTGCTGGGAAAGACGGCAAAGTGGCGGGCTGCCTCAGAGTGGGAATGAGTTTCAAGGTAGTTCAACACGGTCATTTTAAATTCTGGTGAATAGGATTTGTGGTTTTTAGAGCCGATCGAGTCTGTCACAAGATATTCATCTCGCCATTCGCGTATCGCGTGATCATTATTGATGGCATATTTTTTGACTAATTCAGGCAAACTATTTTGACCAGACAACCATTCCTTAACGACCATTAATTTAAATTCATTTGAATATTTTGACATAGAAAAACCCAATAACTTTCTGAACAGATTTTTATTCTGTCCAAGTTATTGGGTTCACTTCAATTGAAATTCTCGGTTTTTTTGTGTCATACATACTAAAACAACTTGTCAATGACGCAATATCCACATTTGGTCATTATAGCCTTGGACAAATGTTGTTACTTCAGTTAACTTATCATGTAATATAACATTTCCAAATCGTAACAAAGCATTAGGATAATGACGTAGCCTATGATTGATAAAGTCCTGACGAGCTTGTTGACAGCCCAAATCATAATCGTTTGTTTGTTGCTTTATTTGCTCTCCAAAATTGCTATACGCACCAGACTCATACTGCTTTTTAATATACGCATGCAAATTAATCATTGTGTCACCTCGTCTGCTGACAAGCTAGGAACATGCTTTTTATGTTGCACAATAACTACAATCATAAATGGTATCACCATGAGTGAACAACTCAGTAAAAACTTCAAAAATTCGTTACTAAAATTCTGTTTCAAAATAATTTTCTGTACGATGCCAAACAAATAATATCCCGGGAAAAATTTTTGAACAGTCGTGATTGCTACTATAACGTTTCCAGATAACCATGTATCAAGGCGTACCATGAGCATCCCAAATACCATACTCAATGGCATACTGAGCGCATCAAGTGTTCGACTATCCACAAAAATACCTAACAAGAAGCCAATAGTACTCAAGTAAATCCCCATTAAAGAAAACAGTACAAGCATGATAACAATATTTAAATTGAACGCCAACGACTTCATCAATAAACCAGCCACTATAATCACAACACAAATGGCAAAGTTTAAAATAATTTGTACTGCCATTTGATCCATTAACCAACGTCGCATACTGTAGTTTGATGTGTGGGCCTGCAGCTGATAAAATTTTCTAGTGTGACTAATTTTTTTTGAAAAAGTTACCACTGCATTTCCAGCAATGCCAATTGCACATGCAGCACTCACCCAAAAATAGGCGTTTGACATCGTGAAGAATCCCGATGATTTGGCCATGCTAATCATCATACTATATCAAACCAGAGGGAAAATCAGTGTAAACAACAGGAAACGCTTATTACGAGATGTTTCTTTAATATCCAACCAGATAATCATCCTATGCTACCCAACTTCCTGATTACTAATACGATACCACTGCTCAATTGTCTGGTTGTTGGCATGTATTGCTGCAACTGATACATCTTTGTCAATCACACCATTCTTTAACAAAATAACACGCGTAAAATATTTATCGATTTGATTAAAATCATGCGTAATCGTTATCACACTGCCACCAACATGATCTAGATAGTGCCAAAAGAAATCAATTGATTCCAGATCCATCCCCACTGTTGGTTCATCTAAAATTAAAAGTTTTGATGGTTTAAGTAAACTAATTAACAATGCCAATCTTCTTCTCTGACCACCAGATAATTGGCTAATAATAACTTGTGCCTGCTCATTGAGATTAAATTTTTTAATCATTTCAGTCACAAATATTGGTGAATATTGTCTTTGAATTTGAGCTGATAGCATCACGTGTTCTCGCACTTTTAAGGATTCAATCAATACATTCTCTTGTGACATCACACTCAGGTCATCACTTGAATTAAAAAAACGTCTCACTCGTCCACCATCAGGCTTAACCAAACCAACAATTGTGTTAATAATTGTCGTCTTTCCAGACCCATTAGCACCTAACAAAGCAATGCGATCACGACCATACACTGACAAATTAATGTCTTTAAGCACTGTCTTTTTGAATTTCTTACTGATATTCTGTAACCGAATAATCAGTTCTTCATTGCTCTGCTGACCTGATAATAGAAAATTCAAGTCAACTGCTAAAATCTCTGCCAATGAAATCAACTTATCAATATCTGGTTCAGCATCACCATGCTCCCATTTAGACACGGATTGCCGAGACACATATAATTTCTGAGCTAAAGCATCCTGCGACAAACTCATTTTTTGCCGCAGTAAGCATAATTGTGATTTAAAAACATTTTTCATATACTATTTTCTCCTATCATCTTTAGATTGCATCACTTATGAATTTGATTATACATGAAATCGTATTTTTAAAAATCTTATAACTAATATTGCTGTAACCCTTTATTTGCTAAGGTTGCAACTGTTGGTTGCGATGCGTATTTGACAAGAATGATCACGCAATTGGTAAAAATGTATAGCAATCGGTTGACACATTGAACATAAAATCTTATAATATTTTATGTAAGCGTTTACATAAAACTAAATAAAGAAAGGTTTCATTATGAATTCTACTAAAAGCAGACTGCGTTCTTTCAAAAACGCATCTTATCTTCAAAGTTCTACAAGTATGTTACTGTTTTTTGCCTCTTGGGGCATTTGGTGGAGTTTTTATCAACTCTGGTTAACATCCCCAACAAGCAACGGCGGTTTAGGCTTATCTGGCGCACAAGTGGGTACAATTTTTTCAGCTAATTCTTTATTCAGTTTGATACTTATGTTTGTATACGGTGCAATTCAAGATAGGCTGTTTATAAAAAGATACTTACTAATCTTTAATGCTATCATCTCAACTCTAATCGGTCCTTTTTTCATCTGGGTATACGCACCACTTTTAACCAACCACTTTGTGATTGGCATGTGGGTTGGCGCTATTGTCTTATCTACAGGATTCTTGTCAGCAGTTGGTATTTTAGAAGCTGTTACAGAAAGATTCAGCCGTGTTTTTTCTTTTGAATATGGCCAAGCACGTGCATGGGGATCTTTTGGATATGCAATTGTTGCTTTACTAGCAGGGCTTCTATTTGTCATTAACCCCCAATTGAACTTTTGGTTCGGATCTATTTTTGGCATTCTTTTGCTTGCCAACCTTATCTTTTGGGTGCCTAAAGAAGAACGTGATGCTAAACAAGCCATCTCAGACTTAGCACGCGAAGATTCAATTCCAAAATTGTCAGATATGTTACATTTACTCAAGTTACCAGAACTATGGCAAGTTATCATCTTTATTATCTTCAGTTGGACTTTTTATACGATATTTGATTCGCAAATGTTCCCTGATTTCTATACAAAGTTATTCTCAAGCCCAGCTCTGGGTCAACATGCGTATGGCACCCTTAACAGCATACAAGTATTTTTTGAAGCAATTATGCTAGGTGTCGTTCCAATTATAATGAGAAAAATTGGTGTCAAACGTACATTGATGATTGGCGTAGTTATTATGTTTATGCGTATCGGTCTCTGTGGTTTTAATACGAATCCCTACACTGTTTCTGCTATTAAAATGTTGCATTCATTAGAGGTGCCAATGTTTACGTTATCAATTTTCCGCTATTTCACACTACACTTTAACACAAAATTATCTGCCTCATTATATATGATTGGGTTTCAAATTGCTGCTCAGATAGGTCAAGTTATTTTATCCACACCATTAGGAATACTACGAGATCATGTTGGTTATCAAAACACATTTCATGTGATTTCAGTCATGGTTTTATTAGCTGGTATTTATGCTTTCTTCGTTCTTAAAAAAGATTCTCAAGATGTTAATGGTACGCCATTAGCCAAAATATAATCATAGTCAAAACCAATATTAATTTTCATACAAAGGAGTCAACAAAAATGACAAAACAACTAACCGAAGAAAACTTCATTCCTATAACTAATACACGTTACAGGCCAAATTATCATGTTGCTCCAACAAATGGCTGGATGAACGACCCCAATGGCTTCGTGTATTTTCAGGGCTATTATCATATTTTTTATCAACACTATCCTTATGCTGCACAATGGGGACCAATGCATTGGGGTCATAAGCGTAGCCGCGATTTAATACACTGGGAAGGTTTACCAATCGCGCTCACGCCCGGCGATTCTGAAGATACTGGTGGTGTTTTTTCTGGTAGTGCCATCGTTAAGGACGGCCGTCTATGGCTTGTTTATACAGGTCATCACTACTATGGCGATAATGATCCAGAACACTTCTGGCAAAATCAAAACCTAGCTTACAGTGATGATGGTATTCACTTTACTAAATATGCGAATAATCCTATTATTTCACAGGCTCCAGACGACAGTTCACATCATTTTCGAGATCCAAAAATATGGGAGCATAATGGTTTCTATTACATTATATTAGGTAATCAGTCAAACAATGGCTTGGGACGCGCTATTTTGTACCAATCAGCAGATCTTTTTGAATGGCAGTATTTAGGTGTTTTAGATCAATCACAGTCTATCGCAGCTGAGGGAGATATGTGGGAATGTCCTGACTTTTTCACATTGAATGGCAAAGAAATTCTCCTAATGTCACCTATGAATATTCAACCACAAGCATATCAATTTAAAAATTTATACCAAACTGGTTATTTCATTGGTCAGTTTGACTATACGACGCAAAAATTTGAGCGAAATCACTTTCAAGAACTAGATCACGGACATGACTTTTATGCCTCACAAACATTGCTTTCACCTGACGGACGACGCATTGTTATTGGTTGGGCCGACATGTGGGAAAGCAAGTTTAATGAAAAATCTGATGGTTGGACAGGCTTATTAACATTGCCAAGACAATTAATTTTAAATGATGACCATCTTACCATGCAACCTGTCGCGGAAACGAGTAGCTTAAGACAGGAGATACTATGTCAAGGTCCCTTATCACCCACAACAATGTTGTCTCAGCATAACAGTGCTATTGAAATTAAAGCAACCTTAGCTACCAGCAATGTCTCCCTATATGTAAAAGATGTCTTAAATAATGACATTATCTCGCTTTATTTTGACAAAGATACACATACTTTTGTCCTTAACCACATAGATCACCCAAATGATCCAAGATACGCCTTTGTAAATGAACTAGATCAACTAGATTTTAATATATTTGTGGATCATAGTGTAATCGAAATATTTGTTCAACAAGGTGAAGCAGTATTTACAGAAAGATTTTACATCGCCGGAACGCCTGCCATATCGTTGGTCTCGGATGCTAATAGTACCATATCAGGTCAATTCACAACATATCGCCTTGATAGTCAGACGATTTAATATTTTAATCCACACTTTTTGTAGTATACTTTAATTGAAATGACATGCTTATCAATATGTTGATAAGCATTTTTTTAATTAATTATAAATGGAATGTAAAATAATGAGCTATAAACTTGAAGATGTCGCAAAATTAGCGGGTGTATCAAAAACAACTGTATCACGCGTTCTAAATAATCGTGGCTATTTAAGCCAAAAAACAATTGATAATGTATATCAGGCAATGTCCCAATTAAATTATCAACCAAACGCTGCCGCCCAACAGTTACAAAAGAAAAAAACACATATTATCGGATTACTTTTCCCTGCAATTGCGCATCCTTTTTTTGGTGAGCTCGTGGAATTATTGGAAAAAAAGTTATATCTCAAAGGATATACAGTAATTGTGGGCGATTCAATGTATGATGAAAAAAAAGAAGAGCACTATCTCAGACAGTTGCTCTCTCATCAAGTTGATGGTTTGATCGTGGGAACACACAATTTTAATATACAAACCTATAATAAATATAGCGGGTTACCCATCGTTTCAGTTGAACGTATTCTAAACGATGAAATTCCGACTATTTCCGTAGATAACTATCATGGTGGTGTTTTAGCCACACAATATTTAATTGATCAAGGTGCTAAACACATAGTCCATACCAGTGGTCACACTTACCCAAATATGCCTAGTAGTCTTAGACATCAAGGTTATATCGATACAATAAAAAAACATCATTTTACACCGCATCATTGGGAAGTAGAATTTGAACTATCCCATGGCGAAAAAGACATTATCTTTTCTAGATTATTAGACGAACATCCCAATGTCGATGGTATATTTGCTGGTAATGACGTTGAAGCTGCACAAATTTTATCCTTAATTCAACGAAAGTATGCAAACGCCAATAATCAGCCATTGGTGATTGGATTTGATGGCACAAATTTAATACGCACTGTTTTACCAAACATGCCAACAATCGTTCAACCTATAAATGATTTAGCAGATACTGCCGTGACTGTTTTAGAAAACCGTATGATGAATGTACCAACACAATCTACTTATATGCTAGATGTGACTCTTTATGAAGGGATTAACCAAAGCTAACTAGGTTAAGCGATATTGATAGGCTGCAATAAACATCCTTTTTACCTAAACTTCGGCGAGGCTGTGTCATGTTTAGTCGTTGGCTTCGTGACGTCAACTAGCATGGTGTTTGGGTTGCGGTACATTTTAAGTATAGCTTGCCCAACGGATAAATTATGATAATCAGCTATGTTTTTTAAGCTGACAATCTGTTGTAACTCATCGGGATGATTTAATTGATGAATCAATACACTACCAAATTGACCGCTTAACTGTGCAGGTATATCTAAAGGTGATTGTGTTGAAACCACAGAATAAATACCATACTTACGTCCCTCACGCAGTATTTTAAACAAACCAGTATCATTAAGTTGTTGCTCGTTTTCTGGCATATAGCGATGTGCTTCATCAAGAAAAATTGTGATTGGAAAACGAATCGTGCTAGCCATTCTGATGGCCAGTAGCTTTTTGAGTAGGAGTGATAATACTAATCGGCTAACATCACTACCTGTTTTCAACTGACTAACATCAATGACAAGTGTGCGTTGCTGGCTTCGGCGTTCAGAAAATAACTTTAAAATGTAAAATATATCTGTCTGTGTCACCCGAGGTACAGTATGATTGTGGTGCATATTAAACACACGATTTAAAGTGGGCTGTCTCACACGAGATTGCCCACTTAATAGATCCCCCCATTGTGATCTTACCGCTTCATGATCAATTTCTTGGCCTAATAAATCATAATTTGCCCTTGAATCACCAAATGGTACAGCAAACTCTTGAATAACTTGTGTCATCAACAATGTCGCATCATAATCACGTCCAAAAACTGATAATTTTTGTTGCTCCTGATCAAATGTCGTCAATTTTTTATTGATTTTGATATAGGTACCATTATTTTTGATGACATTGTTCTGTATCTTAAGTGATTCAATTGCCATAGCTAATTTTGGGACTAAATTAGCATTTTTGATGCCTAATATGTTTCCAACATCCTTAGCTTCTAATTCTGCAAAATCTAAATTAGCATCTTCTCCCAAAGTATAGGTAATAGCATGTGGTATTTGACTATATTCACCTGTTGCATCAAAAATAATACTCGTTTGCTGCGATTGCTGTAACGATTCAACCAAAGATAATAATGATGTTGATTTACCATTTCCTGTCGCCCCAACAATCATTAAATGATGAGATAATAACTCATTAGGATCAAGGGATAGTGGTTTATTCGTCCCACTTTTTTTCACAAAGTTGTTTAAAGCAATATGATTTATCACAACGTTCACCTCTTGCTAGTTTATTTATTATACCTGCCTCGATCGTACATCTTGATATGATACCTCATATACTCATATTGTCACGACGGTCATAGTCCAAGTATAAGCGTGATAGCTCTGTTAAAAAAGGTCCCATATTTTTAGAAAGCGGTTGATTGGATGATAAGAAAGATAATTCGTGCTTTAAATCAATAGCAATCATTTCCTCATCTAACCCGCCACGTAATGCCTTATTAGCTATACCTAAAATTTCCTTTTCCATTTCGCTAAGTGTATTATCTGTTACTAATACAGACATATTGTCCCATAATTGTTGTTTCTGACTATTCATAATTCTCCTCTTACTTGATTGATATACGCCACATTACAAACCAAAAAAGAATCGGCTTGGTATATTGATGTCAGGATTTTCAAGTTGACGCCAGAGTAGCAAGCCATTTTCTGATAAAGTTTGCTTGATCAATAATCCTCTCAAATCGCGTACAACTTCTTTCTGAACTTTATTTGTATTAACATTTTTCTTAATACTATTGCATGCGTGATCAACTATTTGTTGTTCATTAATTTCGCCATCTTTAAATGCCATTAACACAGCTAATAACTGTTCTTTTTCCATAATTTCCCCCTTACTTAATATCTAGCGCAATAAAAAACCTATACCTCACACCTCAGACGCTACCAACCGCCGTCATCAGATTTTAAGTATAGGCAACCCCTAGAGAGCTTTGTTTCATTTTCTGCAGCCCCTAACACACATTATAGCAAAAGCAAATAACCAAATTTACACAAGTTTCTTTGATTTTTCGGCCAATATATATTATTGACTTTTTTCATAAATCTGTTAGGGGTAATTTGATATTTTCTACCTGTATCGTTTCAATACCCATATCTTAATTGATTGAGTTGAGATAATTTTTTCATCGTTTGTTGCGCGTTTTCTGGTAACACGATATGATTTTTTATCATAACATTTGAGACATCAAGATTCATTCGGCTAAATATCAAGGGTATAGATCCTGATTCGGTTTTAATTTCATTAAAATACACAGCTAGAACGTGTTTTAAATCATCATATGCCGTGCCCGTGCCGTCTAGTTCCTTGAGTAGCTGTATTATAAGTTCTAACGCAACTTTCCCTCGTTCTTGCCCGCCAGCATACCATTTTATCTGTGCCATAATGACTGCCCCCCTATTTAGTAGTATGTAATTGATTGAAATTCAAATGGATTTCAATCAGTTTGTTCTTATCGGAGAGAACGTATTCTTCTAACAAATTTTTGTATTGCTAACGTATTTCCTTTTCATGAGTACGATGCTAACAGCAATTGAAAAAATAACTACCTTATCAAAATCAACAATCAAATAGTCATGCGATATAATATTCATTAATACCTGAATCGCACCAATTATACTAAAGACCTGTACAAATTTTTTTACAAAGAATGCCTGTCTACTAGTCATTCTTTCCCCAACTTTTTCACATAAGTTATACATACTTTTATCCCCTCATATTTAATATTACTATATGTATAAAGTATATCATTTTTAATCTTCTATTAATAATCACATTTCATTAATATTTTTTGATAACCAATTATTTTGATCTAAACTATTTGGTAACAAATTGTTCAGACACGTATTCTGCATATAATTTATGATTATCTAACAGCTCCTGGTGAGTACCAGATCCTGTCACTTCGCCATGCTCAATAAAGTAAATTTTATCCGCATCAACAATTGTTGACAAACGATGTGCGATAACTAGTGTTGTTCGGCCTTGCATTAATTGCTCAAGTGCACGTTGTACCATTGCTTCAGATTCCGAATCCAAGCTCGCTGTTGCTTCGTCTAACATCAAAATCTTTGGATCTCGCAAGAAAGCACGTGCAATAGCCAAACGTTGACGTTGACCTCCAGAAACTTTTACCCCACGCTCACCAACTTGCGTATTTAATTTTTCCGGTAGTTGATCCACAAAATTATCCGCATAAGCTAATCGTAAAACTTCCCACAAACGTTCGTCTGAAAACTGTTGTGGCAATCCATAGGTCAAATTATCACGAATTGTACCAGCCATAATTGAAGAATCTTGTGATACAAAACCAATTTGTGAACGCCAAGAATTCAATGAAATATCTTCAATGTTATAACTACCAATACTCATATTTCCTCCAGTCGGTTCGTAAAAACGCTCAAGGAGCTGAAAAATTGTTGATTTGCCCCCACCGGAAGGCCCAGCGAACGCTACTATCGTATTAGGCTTAGTTTCAAACGAAACATCATGCAAAATTGATTTCCCTATTTCATACTCAAAATCAATATGCTTAACTTTTAAAGTCAAACCTTCAATGTCAACTGTCTCACCTTTATCGAGTTCTTCAATTGGTTCATCAAGTAATGTCATCAAGCGATACGTTGCTCCTTGTGTCTTGGCAAATGTCGAACCAAATGTACCAATATTAGCCAAAGCTGGCATAATTTGGAACAAATACATAATGAAACTAAACAGCGTACCCATTGTTGATTCACCTTTAGCAACACGCAAAGAGCCAACAACTAAAATCAAGGCAAATAAGCCCATCATCACCATGGTCATGATGGGTCCCATCACACCATCAACAATCGCTTCTCGACGACCAAATTTAAATAATTTTTCAATTTGCGCAATTCCGTTTTTCAAAACATACTGTTCAGCACCTGAAGACTTTACTAAACGCATTTCGGCAAGCGTTTCTTGTGATCCCCCACTAAAATCAGCCATTGCATCTTGCGTTCCTCGACCTACTTTTGATCCTAAAATCATCACTGGCGTGATTAACAGCGCTGTAATTGGTACAGCAATAAATATCCAAATTGCCATATGCCAATCCGTTGTAAACATTAAGATGACTGCCCCAACCATTGAAATCATGCTTGTTAAAAAGTTAGGTAGTGTGTTTGCAACTAGTGTTTTCACTTGTGATGTATCATTTGTTAAACGAGAAGTTGTTTCACCAGATTTTACGTTATCAAAATATGGTGTTTTAAAAACAACCAATTTTTGCCAAATAATTTCACGCAGATTGCGCACCAATTGCTCTCCAGCGACACCTGTCAAAAAATTCCCGATAGCAGATACAATCGCACCGCCAATAAACAGTGCCAAAACAATTACCACAATTGTTTGGTCAATATGCACATTTTGTAAATCTTTACCACTGAATGTATTAATTAGTTGTCCAGAATATTTTGGTGTCATTAAATTGGCTGCTACACCAATGACTGAAAGTAAAAGTCCTGGTATCATGAGTTTAAATTGTGGATGTGCTATTTTAATAATTTTCCAAAGACCAGAAATCTTTGCTTTAGGCTTCTGTTTCTCCTTGGCCGTACTAAATGTCCGTTTCGCCATTATCTTCTCTCCTTCAATCTCATCCAAATCGATTCACCCACGACATACTGATCGTAAAGTAAATTCAATTCAATTCAATTCATTGTTATCTATTGCCAATACGATCATTTTTTATTAAAAATCTTCATGCTTGTCACGATTAAAAAAACTTCTTAGTTGATGTTCTTCTATTCGTTTACGGTATGCCGTTTGATCTTTACGAAACTTCTGTAGACGCGTTGTATCAACAAAGTGGTCAAAATGATGTTGTAAATGTTTGTCCATTTTGCTACGCATGTTGGTCAAGTATGCATCCGACATAACATGTTGATTTAATTTACGTAAACTTTCGCCAAACTGTTCGCGTTCATCATCATCAAAAATTTCGAACAATTCTGCTTGAAAATCAATTTGCTTGTTGTCTAATAGCTGTAAATGTTTTTGTCCTTCAGAAGTGATTTTGACACGCACGACACGCGCATCATTTGTGTCTTTCACACGCTGAATATACCCATCGTTTTCTAATTTTTTAATAATTTGCGTCACCGACGCTGGTCGTATAGCCAAAATATCAGCAATGACACCGGCTGTTAAATCATTGTCTGTTTCCGCTAAAACACGAAGTAAGCGCCGACTATTGTCTGGGCGCTGATTCCCGCGCTGACCGTACAGACTGCGCGCCACAAACCAAATCGCTGGTTGATGAACTAAAGTTGTTAGTTCTTCAAATATTTCTCTATCGTCCATAGTATTGCTCCTTGATATTTAGTTAGTTTTAATTTTTATAACAAAACAAATGATACGACTTTTATTTAGTTTTGTCAAACATAACTAAATAAATTTTTCCCATGTATTAGACAGTTCTCATCACAACAATTTTTCTAAAGTAAAATTGTTTTAACAAAATAAAGTGCAACATATTTTTTAAGTATGTTGCACTTTATTTTTGTTAAACAAGCGATAGTCGCCTTTGTGTCGTATATTCTATTGATGGGAAAAGATAAATCAATCGATTTAACTGTTGTGTATTTAATTTTAATTCAATATAGGGTACTAGCGTATTAATGGTGTTTTCTGCATTAACTGATAATTCAATCGCCCCAACAAGCTGTCTTTCTTTGTTAAATATCAGGGTTAATTCGCCATTACTTTCATTACTTTTTTGGCGATACCAATCCTTATTATAATCAAAATTTTCTACATCGAATAAATCAGGGTGTGCTAGCGCCTCATCCAAATTCACACCTACTTGAGCAAGGCGAGGAGACGTGAATAATATTGTACTAACTGTTGGATAATCAATAGACACTGTGGTGTTTTTAATAAATTGATCAGCAAGATAACGTGATTCAAAAGCTGCTACCGGTGTTAATTTTGGCATTTTTTTATCAATAATATCTCCGGCAGCGTACACGTTATCAATGCTTGTTTGTAACAAATCATTGACAACAATACCCTGTGGTGTATAAGTTATTCCAATTTTTTCTAAATTCAGTTTTTCTACGTTTGGTACTCTGCCAGTGGCATCTAAGACATAATTAGTAGACAATGAAAAACCATTATTCCCTTTTAAAACGATTAACTCATTCTCTTTTGTCGCTTGTTCGACTACCGTTGATTGTATAAATCTGATGCCCTGTTTTTTCATAATGGACACAATTTTATTAACATATTTATTTGGGAAATCTTTTAAAATACGATTACTACGGGCAATAACATCTACCTTAGCACCTGCCGCACTTGCAATCGCCGCAAATTCTAACGCAACAAAACCAGCGCCTAAAATGGTGATGTGATCAGGCATTTTATTAATAGATAAGAAATTTGTGCTGTCGTTAAATAGATCAGCACCAGGTATGTTGACGCGATTTGGTCTAAGACCTGTGGCAATGACTATTTTTTCAGATGTGTATTGCTTACCATTCACTTGCACAGTATGCCGATCAATAAATTTTGCTGAACCATCAATTGTCGTAATATTATTAGCGACTAATCTTTCTTTGTTATGATAATTCTGATTAGTGATTAATTCATGTTTGTGCGCCATAAGGTCTTGCCAGTTAAGTGCAGGTACACCATCCAAACCACGATTTTGTAATGATTTGACTTGCTCTAATAAATCGATTGGATGATCTAATATTATTTTTGCATTGCACCCTCTGTTAGAACAAACACCTCCGTATTGCGCTTCCTCAACAACAGCTACTTTTAGCCCATTGTTAGACATTGGTACTGCACCATTCCATGCAGCCTGTCCACTACCAATAAATAATACATCAAAATCCATTTGTACTTCTCCTTTTAAAAAAAACATTATATGACAATCTGTTACTTATTTTATTTGGAAAGATTATGGAAAACTTTCATTGATAACATTGAAAATTCATGCCACTCATCATCATTCAGTCCGCTTTTTGATACAAGTTGTTGGGGTAAGGTAAAAGCTTGTTCTCTTATATCTTTACCATGTGGTAATAGTCCAATATAAACGACTCGTGTGTCATCAAGTGATCGCGTACGCTGAATTAACTTTTGCTTTTCCATACGAGACAATAATGGCGATAAAGTACCATAATTTAAATCTAGTATTTCTCCGAGTGCACTAACTTTACTATTATCATGCTCATACAATGCTACTAAAACTAAATATTGTGGATATGTCAAATTAAGTTCATTTAAAAAAGGCTGATACATTCTTTGAATAGATCTAGATAGTTCATAGATTGAAAAACATAAATGTCTCTCTAACTCTGCATTGCTATTATTAAATTCAATCATTTGCTAACTCCTAATGTTTAACAACATATTAATCTTACACTATTAAATCGTTCCCGATGTATATTACTATATCACTTTAAATTAAAATTGTCTACAAAGAGTGAGCGTTTTGTAGACAATTTAATACAATTAAATAAACGATATTGATCAGCTCAATGCGTAATAATAGGGCAACAGATAACAAAATAAAAAATTAATCTCTGAGTTCATTTGTCGCTTATTTAATCTGAACTTACTTCACAAAAAAAATGCTGTTTTGCATCTGAATTTATTCGATTATAAAGCTCATCTTGCTACAACGATTGGTTTGATCTTGACAGGTAGGTATTGCGTTAGCCATCATAATTCCTGGAAAAGATGTGTATTAAAACAGCTATTCAACTTCTATCCTAGTTAACTATTAAAATAAACCGCGCAAAATACTTATAAGTATTTTGCGCGGTTTATTTCCCGTAATGGCCATTATTCAACGCCTTTTGTTGAGGAAATCATATCTAATTGTTGCAATCTTTTGCCTATCATGACTATTGTTGACAGAGATGCAGCAATAACAATAACAGAAGCTAATATAATACTAGTATGAGTAATGTATGGATAATAAATAATCTGACTAGTATTAAATGTTGTCACATATTTTGACAGGAACCAATATCCAAATGGCATGCCTAAGAGCCAACCAATTGTCGTAATGGTGAGGTTCTCAATAATTGTTAAGTTTCTTATTTTTTTACGTGAGAAACCTAATATTTCCAGTGTTGCATAACTTCGAGATCTTTCTGTGAAACTTAGAGAACCTAAATTGTATAGAATAACAATGGTCAAAAGAATGCCAAAAACTTGAACCATAAGGAAAATGCTATTTAGATTACTGACCATAGCTTCTGCATTTTGTTTTTGCTCTGTTAAACTAACAACTTGAGTTACAGTAGAACTATTTGCTATAGATTGACTAAGATTAGTTTGATTAGTTAAAATTGCCGTGGCTTTAAATGGCATCCCCTGATTTTCCCAAGTTTGTTGTGTTAAATAAATTCCTTGAGGCGCATGAGACTTTACAATACCCTTCACTTTTAACTCTAAAGTTCTATTACTGAATGATGGACGTAATTTTATTGTGTCATTAAGTTTAATTTTAGCTGCCTTCGCAATACCTTCACTAACATAAACACCTCCGTTATCGATTTTTTGATGCGTGAGTGTTTTTAAATTAATTTGTGACCCTGGACTCAGTATTGTCAACGGACGATCAAACTGCGCATTTGGTGATAAACTAGTATAAACAACTTCAATTTTCGATCCATTAATTTGATTTGTAATTTGATTAATTTCGGATTGACTGGCCATATGACTAAGATTAACTTTTTTAGTATAGGTATATTCATTACCGTAGGTCTGATTAACTTGATTAAGCATAGCATTTTTGGTACCAAATCCTGTCATTACCAAGGCTAGTCCACCAATAACCCCAATTAACCCCATTATCATTTGTACTTTATTACCTAGATTATCTCTAATAGACCAGCGGTTACCAAAGGGAATTTTATGCCAAACATGTGGCAAATTTTCCATCCAGACGCGTTTTCCTATTTTAGCAGTACTACCTTTACTAAAGGCTTGTGCCGGCATGAGCCCTTTATTGACTTGTGCCGCTAACAGCGCCGACACAATACAAATCAGAATGACACCTAAGGCCACGTAAATTGGTGTCATTGTATAAGCAATTTTCCAATCGGGTAATGAGAACATAGGTTTTTGTGACTGCATGACAAAATTAGACAATAATGGCGCACTTAATATGCCTGCTATAGCCCCAATGATACCAACAAATAATCCATACATTGAATAGTAAACTGATAGTATAACATTAGAATATCCTAGTGATTGTAACGTGGACATGTCATGTTGTTGTTGGTCAATAATCTTGCGAATTGTTGTATACATTGCCAATACAGCTAATAAAATGAAAATAACTGAGAACAAAACAGAAAGATTATGGATTTGTCCGACTCGATCAACGGCTGTTGAAATTCCTACATCTGATTGTCTTGTTTGTAATGTTATATACTTATTACCAACAATTTTTCTGATTTGGTTTTCTAATTGAATATTATTTCTGTTTTTAAGATTGATTACATTGTTTAGTAATGGCAAGTGGAATTGTGTTGTTAATGTGTTTTCACTGATAAAACCATAACCATAATTTTGTTCTTGGGGTGAAATAAAATCATTTGAACCAGTGTAGTACATTTTATCGGGCGAATTGATTAAGCCAACAATTTTTAACTTAACTAAACGATCATTATAATTAATACTAATAAAAGATCCTTTGTTTAAATTATTCTTTTTTGCAAATTTTTCATTCAAATATAAACCATTTGAGTTTGAATTGATTTTTTGACCATTTAATTGGTGTATTTGAGAAACATTCTGATTACCAGGTGTATACAATGATAAGTATCGCTTATGACTTTGTAAATTTGTAGTTGTACTAATATTAGTCTGAACTGAAGACTGAGAAATATTATTTAGATTTTTAATTTTAGTTACTTCATTGCTAGTTAAACTACTTGTTTGTAAAGTAGTATCAGCCAAATTAGTTTTTATCGTGTAGCTATTAATATTTTGCTGCATACCATTCCAAGTACCCTCTAATCCAGCATAGAAAAGTATACTTAGAAAAGCCATCAAAAAGACAGAAAAAAATTGTGTCCAGTTTTTAAAAACAGTTCTAATTAATTTTTTAGTTAAAAATCTCATCCCCAATCCACCTCTTCAACTTCTAATGGATTTATATTGTTAGTAATCTTTTCAACTTGTCCATCTTTAATTTTAATCACGCAATCAGCAATCTTTGCTACTAAGGGATTATGAGTCACAATGACTACCGCGGTGTCTTTACTTGTGCTGTCTTTTAAAATCTTAAATACTTTTTGGGAGGTTTCAGTGTCTAGTGCTCCTGTCGGTTCATCGCAAAGTAAAATTTTAGGCTGTTTTGCTAGCGCTCGTGCAATTGAAACACGTTGCATTTCCCCACCAGATAATTGATCCGGAAAATTATTTTTTCTCTTTAATAGATCTACTTTTTTTAGGTAGTATTCACTTACATCTTGGTATTTTTTGTCTTTAAGTTGAGCTGAAATTGCAACGTTTTCAAATACGGTTAAATTAGAGATTAGGTTGTAGAATTGAAACACAAATCCAACAATATCTTTTCGGTATTGTGTGAGTTGCGCATCTGATTCAGTATTAATATCATAATTATTGTAGGAAACAGTGCCTGTGGTAGGTCGATCCATGCCACCTAAAATATTTAAAGCTGTACTCTTTCCAGAGCCACTAGGACCTAATATAACAGTTAATTGGTTTGCTTCAATGTCAAAACTGACATCATTTAGCGCGTGTGTTATTTCTGACCCATTTCTATAGGTCTTACTAATATGTTTCAAACTAAGCATTGTATTTTCTCCGGTATTCATTAATATGTCCCCCCATCTTTATCTACATGTATAATATGTTCATACATTTTTCTTTGCGTATATAGGTATAATATATGTATAGCTTTAAAAAAGAAAGTAGGGTGTTTTTTTAAACTTACTTTCCAAAAATAAACCAATGAGGTCAAAATGGATAATCATATTCTTAACGAATGCCCTATTCAACCCGTAGTTGATATACTTAGTGGCAAATGGACATCATATATTTTATGGGAAATTTATAACAAAAATAATCATTATGGTAGTATTAAAAAACAATTACCTGGTATTAGTACAAGAACTTTAGCCGTTAGACTTAAATTTTTAGAAAGTAAAGGCATTCTAAATCGTACCGTATTCAATACAAATCCACCAACCGTAACTTACGATTTAACCAATAAAGGTTTAACTCTTGCACCTATCCTAAAATCAATGAAAGCATGGTCAGAATTGTATCAATAATGAATTTGTTTAACCAATAATTATTTTCATATTGTTGTTAATAAAGTCAATCCGAAGGATCTGAACTATACAATTTTGAATTTAATAATGGAAATGAATATGTTCAAAATTTTACTTTAAATACCAATTCATTTTTAGATAATCCTACCGTTTAAATTCAAATGAGTACTTTTTAACTGTCATAAAAAAACGCCTGGACTTAATTGTCTCGGATTATGCCCTAGAAATAAAATAATTCAGATTTTCAGTAGACGAACAAAAGTTTATTTGACCTAGAGTTAACTCTAACGTGTATACTATGGATAAACTTGAAAAGAGGACATATAATGACGAAGACATTAGTGAACTACCAAACTTTGAAAAATTCTTTTAACCAAGAGGTTTCAACACAATTACAAATGGTTGATTCTCTTTCTAAAAATGGGAAATTTTTAGTTATTCAAACCGATCCTATTACAGTTGAGGTAGAAGTGACTACCAACAATATTGAAACTATTACTATTAAATCTAAACTATTAAATACACCATTGTATGACGAAATTTTTATAGCGTTAGAGAAAAGTTTAAATTGTTCGTCTGTTAAATTCTATAACGCCTATAAAAGTGCCATAAAAAACGGCACTGTTGTTACTGCAGAAAACAACAATATTAAAGTGGTTCATGATGCTCGCAATGGCCAATTAAACGTCAAAATAACGAAAGAAAATTAAAAATGACACATCCAGATGAAGTAGTGACATTTACTATTGGACAGGTTGCCAATTTAAAAAAGATTAGTACGTACACATTAAGATATTATGATGAGAAGGGGCTATTGCCAAAAGTTATGCGCGACCAAAATGGCACACGTCACTTTACAAGAGAAGATTTACAGTGGCTTGATATGATTAAATGTTTAAAAAACACTGGTATGTCCTTGGAACAAATCAAATATTTTGTTGATTCAACATATCAAGGCGCAAAAACATTAGAACAACGAATCGAATTGTTAAAAAATCAGGTAAAAAAAATAAACTTAACAATCTTAGAACAACAAAGTTATATTGAACAAATTAATAAAAAAATTAAAGTTTTGACTAATGAAAAATAACTAAAGGAAGATATAAAAGATGAACAAGGGACGCGTTGAAGCTTATACGGATGCCGTGATAGCAATAATATTGACTATTATGGTTCTAGAATTTAAGACCCCTGAAACTGCACAATGGGAGGGAATAACAAAACAATTACCTTATTTTTTAGCATATATCGTTAGTTTTGTTTTTATAGGAGTAGCTTGGTATAATCATCATTACATGTTCACACTCGCTAGTAGAATAACCAAAAAAGTATATTGGGTTAATAATTTATGGCTCTTTAGTATGTCACTATTACCAGTTGCTACTGGCTGGGTAGGAAAATTCCCACAAAATGCTAATCCTGAATATTTTTATCTGTTTATATTTACCTTTTGGAGCCTAACATATCGTTGGCTGTCAAATGCACTTAGAAAGACATCAGATCATCTTAATACGACAGTAAGTCAAAAAATTGAAAAAATGTTAACTTTTCGATTTCTTAACTCTTTATTTTTTCCGTTATTTGTTGGAATAATTGTTACTGGCATTTATTTTTACCCTTTACTTGGCATTACAATAACTTTTATAGAATTAATTATATTAGGATTTTTAACTTCTCCTGATAGCGATAAGATAAAAAATGTATCTTAAAAACACTACAAAAAGCGACATAGCTTAAAAGTTATGTCGCTTTTTGTAGATTATTATTCACTAGAAATGCGTGTCGAACGAATAAAATTGATCATTATCGAACTCATAATCTGCGGATGAATCCAATGTAAAAAATGATGCCCATTCATTTTAACTGCCACAGAATTTTTACTCATATTAAAATATGGATTTCCAAAATTTAAATAATCATTAACATTCAAAGTAGAGATAAATGATAACGATGGTATATTGTCAGGCAACTTAATACTTTGCATCTTTTTAACACTGTCTTCCGAAACCTCAGATTCTAAACCAGAACATAATTCAGAATCACATCCTTTGTATCAATCACGATTATCGTACTATCATCTGTTCAATAAGGATTCATATTCAGGATAGAATATATCAGACAACAATTCAATTGATGTTAAAAAATGTATCCTTTAATTTGTTAGGCTTGTGGATAACTTTTTACATCCTTATGTTTTCTGCGTGTCAAGTTAACCTACTATTAGGGCAACCAGAGTATATGCTTATCCAAAAAACCTGATATTGTCATACAAACCGTAGAACCAATCACTACGGTTTAACTGCTTTAATAGTATTTTCCCATCATCTGATAATTTATCATACATTGACAACTTTTGGAGAGCGTTTGTAATTGTTTTTACCTCCTTGTACCATAACGAATTTGGTTCGTTCATTTTATTAACAGTATCTGATATTATCTTTTTTTCCTCACTATTTAAATTTGGATGTTCTTCTAAAAAGTTTAGTAAATATTTTCGTTTATCTGTTTTAAACATATTTCCCCTTAATTTTCAATGTATCATTTGGCTGAATAGTTTTTACTCAAAATGATGTCAGCACCCTATTTTTTTAATGTTTTTCTTTAGCCATTCAACGATTATCCTGATGACAAAAATCGCGCATAATCATAAACTGTCATTTTTTACTTCATTAAGTGACATTATACCAACCCAAGTAATATCATGGCATTAAAAAGAACAAATGATTTAAAAGTAATTTGCTCTAAAATATTGATTTTGAGAAAAACAATTTGTAATGAACAAGAAATCTCTACAGTGATCGTTTAATGATTAATTCACTAGATATATTTGTTTGTTGTTGCGGGTAAATGTCATGTTCTATCATTTCAATTAAATTAGACACGGCAACTTTTCCCATTGTGGTTGCATCTTGTCGTATAGTTGTGATTGGTGGGTTAATTAATTCCGAAATAACCCAATCATCAAAAGCTGCTATGCCAAGCTGTTCTGGGAAAGATATGTCAAAGGAGATTAATATTTTTACAATTTTCAATAGTAAATCACCCTTTATGACATATATGGCAACTTTGTCCTGAAGAAGATTTGTTTTCTCCATTAATAGGTCGTAAATATCTGAATCTTTCATATCATGATGCATTTCAATAATATCAAAATCTATATTTTGTTTTAATGCCACATCCTGTGCAGCCTTAATTCTAGTTATTCGGGAGTTATTATCGTCCACTTGCTCACTTATGACCAGTATTTTTTTATATCCTTTTCGATAAATGTATTCCGTCATAATATGGGAGTACTTATAGTTGTCAGTTAGAACTTCTGGCCAAATTGAGGGCTTAATGCTTCTATCAACAATGATCGTGTGAGTACCATTAGATTTTAGATAATTATATTGCGTGGCGTCCTTGTTAATTGGTTGTAAAATAATACCATCAACTCGCATATCTAGTAATTTATTAATTTGTTGTTCTTCCCTATTAATAGAATTACTTGAGGTCATTAAGATAATCTGATAGTTTTTATTATGCGCTATTTCATCAGCGCCATTAAATAATAAAGAAGAAAACATATTGGTCATATCTGCTACAACCATGCCAATTAAAAAAGTTCTTTTTTGTGCAAGAGATTGTGCATGAGAATTAACACGGTATCCGATCGCCAAAATAGTCTCTTCTATTTTTTGCTGTGTCTTAGCAGACATTCTTTCTGTATGACCATTTATATATCTGGATACAGTTGTTTTTGACACCTGAGCAAGATCAGCAACATCACGCATGGTTTTATTATTTTTCACTTAAATATACCTATAATTGATTATATATTATTGAACATTCTTCTATATTCATTTTATCACATAAATGTTTCATCCTAATTATTTGACTAAAAAAGACCAGTAACGTTATTAACGCTGCTGACCTTTTACATGGATGATGCCATAAAATTTTAATTGATTCGATTAACTGGCCAAGTGGGATTTTCGTTAGAAAGAACTTTGACGACTTCTTTTGCTGAATCAAGTGCCATTCTATTCATAGCATTAACTGTATTAGAAGCTATGTGTGGTGTTAACAACACATTATCTAGTGTGTACAAATCATTAGTTAAAGGTAATGGTTCTTGATCAAAAACATCTAAAGCAGCACCACTAATCTCATGATTTTTTAGTGAATTAATTAGTGCTTCTTGATCTACTAATGCACCACGACCAAGATTGACAAGGTAGCTGGATGTTTTCATGCTTTTTAAAGCAACACTATCAATAAAGTTATTTGTATCATCAGTAACTGCCATATGCAATGTGATAATATCTGCATCGGATAAAAGTTCGTCTTTACTAACTAACGTGCCAACGGTTGTCTGGGTAACAAATGGATCGTAAATAATAACCTTCATACCTAAAGCATCAGCTTTTTGTGCCACTTTTTTACCAATGCGGCCATATCCTGCAACGCCAAGCGTTTTTCCAGCTAAATCGAAGCCTAAATGATTATTTTTATAGTTAAAATCACCCAGCCTCATTTTTTCGGCAATAGCTGTGATATTTTTCGACATGTCAAAAATTTCGGCTATTGTTACTTCAGCAACAGTGTCTGCATTAGCGTTTGGCGTTATTGTGACCCAAATTCCTTTGGTCTCCAGAAAAGAATAATCAACGTTATCGTAGCCCACTCCATGTCGCGCAACAATTTTTAAATTTGGCAAATGTTGGACAATAGCATTATTAAATGGATCTGTCATTAATATGATACCGTCCACATCTTTTGCCTTTTTCAAAATTTCATCATCAGAAAATGATGCTAACTCAACAATATTAATATCGTTGTCTTTCAAATATTTTTTACCAATTTCTGCTAGTCCTTTTGGTATAGCGACTGTTTTATTCATAAAATTTTTCCTTTCACCTTTAACGAAGTAAATAACCACCATCTACTGGCAGCGTAATCCCAGTAATATAGTTTGAAGCACTACTTGACAAGAAAATAATAGCACCCATGAGTTCTGATGGATCAGCCCAATGTCCTGCAGGAATATGAGAAAGAATTTCAGTATTTCTTTCTTTATCTTCTTGTAGCGATTTTGTCATTGGTGTGTCAATATATCCGGGAGCAATAGCATTTACCTGAATATTAAGAGGTGCGAGCGCATCAGCGTACGATTTCGTTAAACCAATAACGCCGTGCTTACTGGCTGTATATGGGAAAATATACTTACCAGCACGGAAAGATTGCATGGAACCGATGTTTATAATTTTACCGCCGTTCTCTTTACTCATAACTTTAGCAATTTCGTGTGACAAATAATAAACCGCGTTTAAATTTAAATTAATAACCTTTTCCCAGTCCGCATCCTTAAATACTTGCCAATCATTTCTGATTTGTATGCCAGCATTGTTAATTAAAATATCGACTTTACCAAACCGTTTGATAACTTCGTTTGCCACAGTTATAGCGGCGTCTTTTTTTGTAATATCTAATTGTAAAAATTCGATTTTACCAGTAAATTCAGAAGCAAATGATGCCATTTCTCTCACGCCTTTATCGTCATATGAGACCACTAATACGCTTGCTCCAGAAGACAGTAGCGCTTTGGTGTAGTAAGATCCAAGACCACTCGCACCTCCGGTTACGATGGCTACTTTTTCTGTTAAATCAAATACTTTTTGACTAAAATACTGTTCTTCTTTTTCCATTGTATATTCCTCGTAGTTTTATACTTTTGACGTTTTGAAAGCATTGATGTCATTTAGAATATTCTCCATACTAGACGGATATTCCAATGCGATAGGCAAATCATTAGAAAACAGTTTAATGATTTTTTCCCAATTAATTTCACCATCGTAAAACGGTGTGGTATTGACTGAATCTTGAATTTTTTTATAATTTTTCAGGTGAACAAATCTAGTGTACCTGCTTAGAGAAGTTGAGCAGGTATAAACATCTTGATCTGTAAAAATCCAGTTTCCAATGTCATTGACAAAACCGATGTTGATATTATTTTGATTTGCTGTTTCAAAAAAATCATTTAATAATTCAATATCACTATTAGCACGCGTTTGATCATTTTCAATATTTAATTCTATATTGGCAGGCAATATTTTAGACAGATAGGACAATTCTTTGAACATACTATTGTGCCAGTCACCCAATGTCATTTTGAGATGTTTAACACCCATGAACTGTGATTCACCAACATATTGAAACAATTTTGGATTAATATGTTGGTTCAATAATAAATTATCTGGTACAGAATAAAAAAATTCTGTGTTTTGTTCTAAATGAATTTTTCGAATTGCTACTAATTCTGAGAAAGTATCTGCATTAAATTCTCTTCGAATTTCAATGTTAGAAACTGATAGCTGATTAATTAAATCATTAACAAGTTGGGACTGCGATCTCCCCTTTTCAAATTCATCCTTTAATAGCAAAGTATTTAAAACAATGTTTTTTCTATTCATCTTTTATTCCTACTTTCACTTAGTAATTTTGTGGTAGCGGTTAACCATATGCAACAAATAAAGTATAATACTACTTAAATAAAAAAACAAGAGTAAGCGGTTACAATGTTTATTAAATAATGTATTGACTATTTGTGAATATTGTAATATAGTTTTATTTGGTTCGGTTAACCGCGTCCACAGAAAGGAATAAAAATGATTAATACAATTATTGGAATATTATTGATTTTAACGTTTCTAGGTTTCGTGTTCTTCGTGATGAAGGGTGGCAATATTATGCTGGGGTTTTTGGTTATGGCCATCCTCTGGACTATAATTGGTGGCATTCCTTTAAAAACGGCAATAGTTGAGGTCTTTTCAAAGCCAGCCCTTGATTATGGCTCAACAATTATGGTCATTATTTTTGGGTCCTGGTTTGGCCGTATTTTAGTTGACACAGGAATTGCAGGATCGATTAGTTATGAAACCGTAAAGGTGAGTTACAAACACCCAGTCATCGCATCCATTTTAATTTGTTTAGTGACCTCACTTATTTTTACTAGTTCATATGGTGTAGGTGCTGTAATAGCGCTTGCTGTCATTTTAATACCGGTATTAACCTCTTTAGGGTTACCAAAACACATTGCTATAGTTGCTTTTTCACTATCTATTGGGTCAGCTATGTATGTTAATATCGTAATCATTAAACAACTGCAGATATTTTTTCCAAAGGTTGTTTATGGTGCAAAGTATTTGGCGTTTGGTTTTTCAGCTATGTTTATTCAACTCGCTGTCGTAACGTTGTTTATTTTATTGCATTCACGAACAATTCACAAAAATGAAGTGGCACAAGATGCGTCTCAATCACAAAATAAATTCAACGCACCAAAAATTTCATACGTTATGCCTGTCTTTCCTGTTTTCATGAATTTGGTATTTGGATGGGAACCAATTCCTGCATTGATGCTTGCTATAGCTATCGTTTTGTTAATTACAGGGAATTTGAAAACATATAACCAGGCATTGAACATTATTAATAGTTCAATAAAAATTGCCATCACTGATATTTCAGGACTAATAATAATGCTATTGTTTTTAACAATGTTCAGTGCAACTGCCGTTAAAAATGCTGCTAAATTCAGCGGTGTATTAAATTCTATTGTTCCCAATAGTCCTACTGTGTTAGCTATAGCTATTATAATATTAGCCCCATTAGCTTTATTTAGAGGCCCTCTCATGGTGTGGGGATCTGGTTCAGCAACAGTTGCAGTGTTAGCAGGTACTGGGATTTTTAATCAATATTTTGCTTTTGCTTTAATGTTAATTCCCTCTGTTTCAATCGCGATATCTACGTGTATTACGCAGTCGTGGAATTTATGGTTAGTTGAGGACTCAAAAATTCCTGTTAAAAAGTTTTTAATAACAGGTGTGCCATATGGATGGCTGTCAGCAGCGTTAAATGTGATATTAGCTCTATATATGTTTAAGTGATAATCGAGGATATAAACTTATGAAAGAAAATATAATTTTTGGTAGTTACCAACGAGGCATCTATATGTTGAAGTTTGACACGGATTCAGGCCATTTATCTGAACCGTTTCTCCTAACAGATGTGGATTCAGCAACATATTTTGATATATCAAGTACTGGGACTGTTTACACAGCAATTGCAGAAAAAAGCATGGGAGGAGTTGGGGTATTTGATTTAGAAAATAAGACACTTCATAATATTACGAAGCATCTATCGTTCTCCCCTGCACCAGTTCACATTAATATTCAAGGCGCGTTGCTATTAGCTAGTAACTATAATGGCGGGAGCTTAAATATTTATAAGTTGTCATCAGATAATCATTTAGAATTATCTGACACATTTATTAATTCCGGAACAGGCACACTGCCACAGCAAAACACTTCACACATTCACTTTGCTGGTATAATGCCAGATAAACGGTTGATAGTATTGGATTTAGGAACGGACGAGGCTATCATTTTTGATATATCGGAGTCGGGTAAACTATTAAATCGTGTCAATGTATTCAAATTCCCCAATGGTTTTGGACCGAGGCACCTATGCGTTACTAATGATAATCATCATATTATTGTGCTAGGAGAGCTGTCAAGTGAAGTTGCTGTTTTAAGCTATGTTGAAGGCTCTTTAGTTCTAGAACAATTGGTGTCTACAATTCCTGACCAATGGATGGGAGAAAATGGATGCGGTGGCATAAAATTGTCCTTCGATCAAAAATTTCTATATGTTTCAAATAGAGGCCATAATTCAATATCTGTATTTAAATTAGAATTTATAGCCTCTAATTTAAAATTAAATATGATACAGAATATTAGTTCTTTTGGCTTGTTCCCGCGGGATATTTCATGCGACAAGAGTGGTGACTATCTATTTTCCGCAAATCAAAAATCAAACTCCATTTCAATGTTTAAAGTGTTGGATGGAAAGTTAGAGTATATAAAAACTAAAAATAATTTAGATATGCCAGTTTGTATCAAGTTTATTTAAGTGGTTAGTTTGGGGCCATGGACAAGTCGGCTGATGAAATGGTTTATTGTTCTTGGTATGATGAAGCTTAAGTGTTGGCTAAAGTGAACCAACGAAGTTGGATAAGATAGCATTAATTGACAAACATACTCAGTGGTAAGTTTCCGATGCCTGACGGGAGACAAATCATTGAGTTTTTCTTTGATACGACGATTGTTTCAATAGTTGATAAAATCTTTTAGTTTGAAAGTCGTTTTTATAAAAGGTAGATTGTAAAATTAAACCGAACACTTGAATAAAAAAGCCGCAGCGCGTTTTATTAATCGCTCTCCTTCAACCGTTTCGATTGAAATTCATCAAGTTACGCCCTATAAAGATGAGATTGCTCATGCGTTGGCATTGAAAAAACGTCAAGCTGATGGCAGACGTCAAGTATTTGTTCATGGTCGTTCGATTGAAACGAGACCTAAAAGCGTGCAAACACGACAAAACTTTGGTCACTTTGAAGTGGATACCATGCAATCGGGTAAGAAACGTGGTGAAGTGTTCGTACAATTACTGAAAGACTAAGCCGGCAACATATTGTGAGGCACGTTAGTGGTCGCAATAGTCAGGCAGTGACACCAGTCTTAATTCGTTTCTTTAAAGGGATCAAGAATAAGAATGCCAAGTCAATCACTGTTGATCGTGGACGAGAATTTGCAAAATATGACGACATCGAGCAAAAACTAGGCATTCCGGTCTACTTTGCACACCCATACTCACCAGAAGAACGTGGTAGTAATGAGATATTAAATCGATACGTACGGCGTTTTATACCAAAAGAACGCAAAATTGAAACCGTAAGCAACAAAGAATTAGATCAAATCAATCATTGGATCAATGCAAGACCAATGAAAACACGCAACTGGTAATCACCACGAAAGGTTTTTCAGCAGTTCGCAGTGTTCGGTTAATTCTTGCAATCTACCTTATTTTTAAATATCTATTGCTAAATATAATGTTTAGCGATATTGTTATTGTGAAAAAAGATAAAGAACTAACATTATTACTATGATCAACATTAAATATGTGGGGGAACATTGAACCCATTACTCAGTATAAACTCACACATTTTATCGCATAAATATATTATAGTAACAATGTCAACTCCAAAAAAATGGTTGCACAATCGATTAGAAATACGCTTCGACAAACATTACAAACAATTATTATAGGCAGTCTAACTAGTGGAAATGTTAGTAACAAATACATATCTTATGTTATAGAGTAAACAATTTTAAAAGGATCGCAAACTACGCTAAACAAAAGATTGTTCACCCTCTCAGGTTTTTATCTCTATATCATAAAATCATCAAGAATAATTAAGTCACTATAAAGTATGAAGTTAGGAGATAGGTTTGATTGATATTGCTAGCAAAATTATTTTTTCTGAAAGACAACTACAGCAAATTACAGGTGGTACTTTAGGAAATACTTTGAAATCTATGCGGGAAAATGTTGGTTTGACTGAAAAAGATCTTGCAATTCAGCTCAATGTGACAACAGCTACGTTATTTCATTATGAGAATGATAAAAGACAGCCGGATATAAAATTCTTGAAGACTTATGAAAAATGTATACAATTCGTTAACTTTTATTGCATAAAGATAGTGAAAGTATTATTCTAAAGGTGTTCAAAGGTTTTACTTAAAGTTAAAGAAAAATTAATATACGAGAAAGGGTGTTCGAATCATGACTGAAAAATATGAAGAATATAACCTAAAGGCTGTGTCTCTCATTAAAAAAATGATTGCTAATTTATCTGTCAATGAGAAGGAATTAAAAGACCTTTTAACAAAGTATGAGTTGGATCTAGTTGCAGACAAGACCTCGCACAATTTCATATTTCCGAAGTTACAGAATGACTTTACTATGTATCTGTACGAACATGGCTTCTCGATTTCCAAAGAAAATATGCAGCTATATTTTGAACTATCTCAGTTAATTAACAAGGCTGGATTTAAAGTAATGCCCCCGCTAATTTGAAATAATATGCAAATGTCTTAAAATTCTTGAGTCAACTACTAATTTTTTAACTTTAAGTAATCGTAATATATGAACAAAATAAATATTTAAGAAGTGTATTAATCATGCCTATGTTTAGAGAGCTAAGTGCAGAGCAGCTTCAAAAAGTTATCGCTGGGGAATCGGTTCCTATTGGCGGTAACTGGGGCCAGGTTTGGTCCTGGATAAATTGCCATAATGGTGATTGCAATCCTACCCCTCATCAATACAACCCATACGACGATTTTTAATAAATCGTAAGAAGGATTATTTTAACATAATCAGCCTTATTATCACTGAATTTATTTAGAAAAAATATTATACATGCTAAATAAACATAAAGATATTTAACTTAATCAAAAAACACGACAACCAACGAATTATTGCTTTGTCGTGTTTTTTAATGTTCAAACTATATTTTATAAATTTGCAAGAACTCATTATGAAATTTAGTGAGCGCTAAAAAAAACACGGTTATATATGAATTTAACTCAGTAGATTTTACAAATAAACTGTTTAATAAAAAGAACATGATATTAATAGGTATAACTCGTAAGACCTTGATGTCATTAGTTTTACCGTTTGTGAATTTTTTTAGCACAATCAAATTTTCATGTGCTTTTTAGTTTTTGTGCGTTTAATTTTTTAATTGGTAGAATTCCTTCACCACCATTTTAGCAATAACTGTGGCAAATATATAATCTATTGTCGTAGCTAGTAAAAAGCCCCCCTTGGAAGTGAAGTGAACCCAATAACTTTCTGAACAGATTTTTTATTCTGTCCAAGTCATTGGGTTCACTTCATCTTTAATGACCTTTAGTAGGTCTTATTAATTGATACTTAGGTAATAATCAGGTCCCTTTTTCTTAACACCTATAGGGCTGTTAGCCCTCTTGACTACGCCAATTCACCTAACTTGGATAGATTCAAGACATCTGCTAACAGTCAATCGCTTACGCTCTTCCTGCTACCTACTACTAAACACTTTTTCTTTCTTAGGTCCTTAGTAGGAATTATTAAAGGCTCTATATATGTATGCCTCTTGGTCGAACTCCTATTTTCTACCCAAAAGTACCCTAAACGTAGTCATACCAATGGTTTAAGCATATTCCGCCTAAATTAGCACTTTCAAAGGGGGTAGTGTACCCACAATTGTAATATACTTGTAATATTACTGTAATATAACTGGGTAATATTGGACTTAAAAAGCACCTATTATCAGGTGTTCCATACTATTTACCTTATTTCTGAAACTGAAACAATAGCGTCTTTGTTAATATAAAGAAATGCAAAGTTAGATGTATATATTGTAAGGTAATCAGCTACCTCATCTATAGCTATTTCTTTAACCCCTTTGTCTGCTAATTCACCTGCGTCAGGATTAATAGCTATTATTTTTCTTCCATCAACAAGGGTTATTTCTACCGGATAATTTGCCTCCAATTCATAGGTAATTACTGTTTGAATATCTTTCTTATCATTGTCCATGTTATTATTCCTCTTTTCAGGTCCAGTATACTACTTTTCCTTGCCGTCTCCGAAAATTAAATAAGCACCCACCATAAGCCTTACAGCTAAGTAAGAGCCTTATCTACCATTTTCGTCCCAGTCTTCGTATGACTCAAAGTTATGGTCTGGATCTACTGCATCTCTTCCATCCTCAGCTAGTTGATCCGCGCAAAAAGTACATAAATACCCCTCCTGGTCATCAAGTGTCTCTGCTTCCATCTGACTCTTTGGATAATCTGAACCACAATTAATGCAAGTGTACAATTTTTTCATATTAAACCCCATTCACAGCGTAAAATACTATATCTTCTTATTGCTTCGGGTTACTTTTAGTATATCATAGGCATTATCAATCCATTTATCAAAAGCATTAACAAGCAAACTTAACTCTTGCTCATCCTCAAACTTCTTAGGTTGGGTATTCAGCCACCCTATTCTGGTAACAAGCTTTTGGTAATTATCAAAAGATATTCTATCTATATCAGCAGGATTAACCTGTTGCGATTGTTTCAAATCCTGCTCTAAATTAGACATTTTTTGCGCAATTTTTTTTGGTTCATCAAGTGATTTGAGTGTTTTTCCCATACCCAGCAACTCTTGGTATGCATTCTCTATTTTCCCTTTAAAATTATACATTCCCCAGTTAACCATTATGCTACTTTTCCTTTCAGGATTCTACGTACTAATTGCACAACTATATTGTACTCTTATTGCTGTGATACCAAGTATTTTTAAATTTTGATATCATTTATCAAAATCTACTTATCTACATTATATTGTTAGAGCACACTATAATAGCATGTGTAAAGTATAATTATTTTTCTTTGCCCTCTGTATGCCCATATAGGGCTATATAACGCTCTCTAAGTCACACTTTATAATAACCACTAAGGTATTAAAATGCATTAAAAAAGCCCCTACAATTAAGTAGAGGCATTACAATCTTTTATGAATTAAATGCCAGGTATCTTGTTATCAAGTTGATATGTCAGTGTGATATTCTTTGCAATTGGGTATAAATCATCAATATACATGATTGATAACCCGTTCAATATCTTAACAATAATAACATCATTAACGCCATCAAATACTTCTGGCTCTAACTTCTGATAAAATGCTTTAAAATCAGCTAGAGTATACTGGCTAATATCATTCATATTCACCAACTGACTTGTTTTTGCCAGTACATTAGAAAAAGTTTCCTCAGTGCCCCCAAGGTCTTGTATGACAAGCGCTATTGATACTGGTTTTACATACGAATCCCCTAAAAATGTTGCCATTTCCATTAATATTTTACCTTGTAATCTAACATCTCCAAACATTTATATACCTCAAACGAATAAGTTAATAGCTATTTTAATTGCCTCAGCAACATTAGTAGCATCTGATCTAGATACACCTGCATTAATCAAGTTTCTGAAGGTTGCATCAAAAGCTGATTGTGCCGGAACTTCACGCCATTCTAGTAGAGGTTTAAGTCCAGCAGTAACATCATAATAGTATGAATTGAATGTGCTCGTAAGTCAATAGTTAGGACTATCTTGTATCTAGGGCTGAATTGGTTAAGCTACTTTCATTTTTCAATTAACAATACTGATCCTTTCGTTGTTGAACCAATTAATATATTTGGCTACATCCAAAATCAGGTGGGCAATCGACGAAAATCAGAATTGATAGATCATTTTGTGCTTGAATAGTGAATGGACACTTTCAATTTTTACGTTGTCATATGGATGCTCTAACTTAGCATAGGAATGAACTATATTATGGTGCTGAAAAAGGCCTTCAAAGACAAAACGAGTGGGCTGACTTCTCATTCAGTGTGTAAATAAGTTGATCTTTTATTAACTAATAATGCCCTTTGAAGTGTTATAGTCACTAATGCAATGTCCATCGTGGCGTTGATTTGGTATGTTAAAGTATTATAAGTGCGTAAATCTAACACAGAGGCTTAATAGAACTAGACCTACGGACTATTACTTAATTTCAAATAGGTACTATTCATACGCCAAGCATTGACATCACATTGTAAGCGTTAATAATACTTGAATTATGCATTGTTAACGCTTACAATGTGATTAAGGCTAATTTTAACTGACTATTAGGAGAATTATTATGTACAAATACAAAATAATGTCAAATGTGGCATCGCAAAATATTTCTGGTGGTGCTTTGTTAGGAAATATGTGGCACTCTTTTGGTTACACACTGGGTAGAAAAACAAACTGGAATCTTAAGCACCCTCACGCCTCTAATGCCTTAAGTGGAGTAACACAAAGTTATGGATAATGATAGAAAAAATAATTCTAATAAAATATGGCATGTGATTGGTATTGTTGTAACATTTTTAATCGGTCTATGGTTATTTATCCCTGCGCTATTGTCCCTACTTCAAGTATCATCAAATGAGGTGGATTTTTGGATAAATGTCATTGGTCTACTGGTAGGTATATTAACTATTGCTTCTGCAATAAAATCTTTATGGCATATGAAAATCAGTTGATTTTAAAAACACACTCCTATACTTTATTTTGCGGATTGAATAAAAACAGTCCATTTTTTAGTATCTGAGCAATAATTAACGACCGACCAAAATTAAAATATTTAGTTTATCATCTTTAATCATTTATTTCGGTAAACATCGTCACGTTTACTTGTTTTTAAAACAACTACTACAAATTCATCATCAACAATATCAGCTGCAACTCGATATTTACCTACTCGATATTTACCTACTCGATAATGCCACAATGTTTTCAATTCACCCTAAAATGCTTTACCAAGCATTTTAGGGTTTTCTATACCACTAATATGTAACCTAACCAATTAGATATTCGCCGCTGAATTAGTTTATTTAACTTACTAACTTTTTCCCTACGTTACTATCAAATGCCCAACTAGATTTCATAGACCTAATTTTGCTCTGATTTCTTCTGCTGAAACATACTCACGATTTTGAGAATTAATAACTTTCATAGCGTCAGCATAATCTTCATTATCTTGACGTGCCTCTTCAATTAAGTCGGCTATCATACCGGTAACACTCATGGTTATCTCCTTTTATTTCTAATACATTTGTGGTCAATACGTAAAACAGCAGATCAAAATTATGACATCAATATACGCGCCACCCATGTAGAAACTGAGCAAATACTAACAAACACAATTATAAATAGAAATACAATAGCAAATTTCTCAAAAAAATTAGATACTTTATTTCTATATCTTCTTAATTCATCCACTGACTTGCCTTGACTAAAGGCTAATATTTCTGAATATGTTTTTATATCTGCTGATTTTTTTAATGATTCTACTTTGATGCCAAAATAACATGCTGGGACAAGTAATAAGAATGGTATGAATAATAAAATTATCTTATCCGCTAAAAGTATTGGCCCCATTGATACTGCTGTCACTAGAAAAGAAATAACCATAATCCAGGAATATACCGTCATTCTCCGATTACTTTTGTTGTTCTGTAACTCATTTTTCATAACTTGTAAATCTCCCTTGACTAATTCATCTAAGGAAGTACCGAATACCGAACTAAGTAACAACAGACTTTGAATATCTGGATAACTTTTATTTGTTTCCCAATTTGAAATTGTTTGTCTCGAAACAAAAGTTTTTTCTGCCAATTGTTCTTGAGAATAATTAAAAGTCGTGCGATAATTCTTTATTTGTTTACCTAATTCCATTCAATTTCTTCCCCCTCTGTTATATCTACTTTAAAGTTATTCAATTAATTTGTCTGTCAAAGATATTGATATTAGCAGCTTTTATCGTTGTCAAAATATTTTGACAAGTCAGTACATGATTAAAAATCAACTATAACACAGATTTTATGTGGATAAAATAGGAACGGCACGGCGGTGACTATTTCCTATCTGCATTTGTTATATAGAAAAAGCATTTTTAACAGTTTGCTATTAATTAATCTAATAGGCTTATTATGATGACATAATCAATAACTTGACTGTTCCTTGCTCGCCCTAAATTTTTTCACAATACAGTATTCTCTCTCAAATCAAAAGACCGTCTCCTTCCCAGAGCGGCCTTTTGATTTGACTATAAACTACTGTGTACACGTGCTTTTTACTTGAGTTGCTGATCACCAAAACACTAAATATTGACGTAATTGCTAGTATCACAATAAGAATTGCTCTATCGTTTAATTACCAAATTGTTAACAGAAGTGCCATAAATAGTAATGATAAATCGCCATATAGCTTAGCCAATTCTTTATTAGTATCATGACCCATGACCTATCATTTTACTAATAAAATCGTTCAAATGTGATACTTCCTGATATACTTTTAAATTAGATTAACCTACACTATATCAACTTAATTGAATTTTTTTGAAACAATATTTTTTGGATCGATTAATCCAAGAACCACGCACTACAACCAACTAACGTCACTAAATAAACCAATAAATAATTGTCAAATCTATGCAATAATCCAATATACATCAGTAGTGTGATAATAGTCATTGATATGACTATTATCACACTACTAAACCCTATTACTTTTTTCCCTGTTATGATCATAACTATTCCCCCACTATTTTAATAAGCATTATATAGTATATCATTTTTGGATTCATTATAATCTACTTTTTGTTGTTTAAAAGCAGGTGTAAATACAGACTTTTTGGCTACTTCCTAGCAATACCGAAGCTAACTCCACCTGACATTCACATATGAGATTTAACTGTTTTTTCAAGCCAATTCTTTTTCAATTTCTTCAACTATATCGGCAGATCTTCCGAAGACAGATACCGAGCGGTTAAATGCTATCTCTAATTTGTTCATCCCTAAACCATTAGTATCTTGTGCCACTTTATTAACAGCTATAGATTCAGGAAGTACCGCAATAAAATCAGAATTTCTAACTAAGGAAATAGTTAGTTCACTATAGTTATTCTCAAATATTTCAGGGAGGGCAACGTTTAAACGATTAAAAGTTTTAACCACTTGTTGGTGAATGGGGCAATGAGTAGGTAATAATATCAAATTAAATTTTTGAAGATCTATTGCTCTAACAGTCGCACTTTTAATCAAGGGTGACATTTTAGTATTTGATTGTGAATAAACAATATAGTAAGGCTCTTCAAATAGTTTTTTTTGCACATAAGGTCCTACAATGTCATCACCAAACGCAGAATCAATAATAATGGCATCCAATCTTCCTTCGTTAAAAGGCATAATTAAGTCAATGCCTTTGTTCGTTACCTCTAACTTTTGTAATTCGTAAACTTTATTTATAAAAAAATTTGGAAAAATAAAAGAAGAGATACTGTCGAGAACACCTATGGTTAGATTACTAAATGAAAAATTTTTATGATTAATTTCATCGATTGTTCTCGTTAATTCGTTTAGCATTCGTGTAGCAAAAACATAAAACATATGACCGTCATATGTTAAATCTACCCCTTTGGCACTACGATTAAACAGTTGTGCTCCCACGTAATTTTCTAATTGATGAATTTTTTTACTAATGGCCGGTTGCGATAGAAGCAGCACCTTACTACTTTGGTTGATGCTCTTTGTTTCACTGACTTTAATAAATACGTTCAACATGTCAAAGCTTATATTTTCATTTCCAATCATGCCCTATCCCCTCTAAACATATAAATTCATGACCCTATAACATATTTCTATACCCCCCTAGTTTATACTGTTAATTCCAGTATAGCAATATAGATGATATATTTTAAACAAGCCAGAGCGGGTAAATTAATTTATCTGGAAGAATTAAATATCATAAGTTTTAGAAAGAGGAATTGAGATGACTAAAAAATATTTATTAGGAATTATCCTATGTTTAATTGCTGTATTTTCTTGGGGTGGTATGTTCCCTGTAATGGTTCCCGCACTAAAAATTATGGATCCATTTTATATTACACTATTTCGTTATGGCATTGTTGCCATTATCTTTACTATTATTCTGCTATTTGTCGAAGGTAAATCAGCTTTTAAATCTGACGGGCATTTTTTAAAACTATGGCTATTTGGAACATCTGCTTTTGCTGGATTTAGTTTTTTAGTATTCCTTGGACAAAAAACTGCGGGCCCTTCTGGTTCTATTATTGCTTCCGTGATGATGGCAACCCAACCATTGCTTGGCGTATTAGTAGGCTGGGTTTATCGTGGTGTTAAACCTACAATTGTATCTTTAATTTCGATGATTATTGCCGCCGTTGGCGTATTTATGGTCGTTACTAAGGGTGATCTATCCGTTCTATATAAAGGTGATAATACGATATTTGCACTTGTACTCATTTTAGTTGGTGCACTATGCTGGGTAATTTATACGACCGGTGGTGGGGACTTTAAGCAGTGGTCTATTCTACGCTATTCAACATTAACTAGTATTTATGGCGTTCTCTCAGTCATTGTTATTCTGTTTGTCGCTACATTGATGGGCTGGTTATCCGTGCCAAGTTTTGAACAAATATCCGGCGTGAGCGGCGCGTTAATTTACATGATTTCATTTGCTGGTGTCATTGCTGTATTTGCTTGGAATCTTGGTAATCGTATTGTTGGGCCCATTAATGGTATTTTGTTTATGAACTTAGTGCCCATTACTTCATTTGTCATTAGCATTGTAAACGGCTATAAAATATCTGCTTTTGAATTAGCTGGCGTTTCAATCACTATTCTTGCGCTAATTGGTAACAACATTTATAATCGCTTCGCACAATCAAAAGTATTGAAGAGCTAGATTAAAATATCCAAAAGGCTTAAGAGATGTCGATCAAATAACACTCTAATAAATAAACCAGTTTACGATGTTCTATAATCCGTTACTCAGGTATCTGAACAATTCCCAAATCAATCATTGCTTGTGCAGTCGCAATGATTGATTCTGCTGCTGAACGTGGATACCAATTCAACAATTGTTTGGCTTTTTCGTTACTAGTCTCAGCGGTTGTGTTGCAAACTTTGCAACACAACCATATTTACTTATTCTTCAAACTTTTCACCCCAGCTTTTCATTTCTTTAGCTATTTTTCGTAAAGACGTTCCCTTTTCTGTCATACGGTATTCTACCTGAGGGGGATTAGTTGGTATAACTTTTCTTGATAATACACCAATCTTCTCAAACTCATGCAAACGTTGCGCCAATATGCGTGGATTCATGCCATCAATGCTTCTCAAAAGCGAACCGTAATGTAAATTGCCATCAATGATTTCAGACAAAATTTCGAGGGTAAATTTTCCTTTCAAAACATTTAGAGCTTTTCTTGCAGGACAAATTGATTTTGTAATAATCGTTTCATTGCCTGGTTCCATTTTATTCCTCCATTTTGTATAGATACTATACTTTATTTCCCTTCTTGAAAACTTTTTCAGAACTGTTAGACTCATTATATCATATGAGCAAAGAGGGAGACATAAATGGAAACTATCAATTACTTCAAGAATATTGAAGATGTTCTTGGAAATGCAAATGGAAGATATTTTGGAACGGGCTACAAGCAAGTTCATTATCTTCAAAGAGAGAAACAAATCAGTTTTGAGGAAATTAGAGAAGTTTTTGAAATTCACTATCCTACAAATTGGTCAACAAAAGTAGCAGAAATGGCAATTACCCCACATTTTAGTACACTTGATTCTGTCGTTCTGGTTGTTAAACTTGTCACAGATTTTCTTAGAGAACAATTAGCTGTTGAGGAGAACACAATCAATAACGCTTTGATTTCAAAACTCTCTGTTAAAGCAGGCAAGAATTTAGTTGAAAATCTTAAAAACGTGGAAGCTCATCTTGCTTTATCTTCTGATAATGAACTATTTTTTAAAGGAAAAGTAGCTTCATTTTCAGTTGAATTAACAATCAAGTTGTTTGATGACTCAAAACAGATAATTGTTCCAAATGGAGAGGATTACTATTTTTCTGCATTTGAAGCTGAAGAGAATGAAGTCACTGATGTATCAATCATGCCAGATTTAAGTGGTATTTCGGCAAATGTAGATTTTCAATACAACAAGACTTTTTCTGGTGTGGAATCAGCCTATCTTTTGTTACATCAATTACCTTCCATCCTAGATCAAATTATTGTTACTACAGAATTAACAGAAATTTTACATGCCCGATTGGATAATATTCCAAGAGAAAAATCAAAAACTTTGATTATGCAAAAAATCGAATTTTCACGAACTCTTTTGTATGATGTTGATCCTAATGATAACACAATAAAAATTGAAGTACTAAAAACAAAAATGGTGTACTTAGGAAGGAAGTCTTTAAGAACGAGTGATATGATTTCTAAGTTTGGTAATTCGACATTTACTTATTCTGTCGCACAAGAAATATCAGAAACTTTGGAGGAAAACTAATATGAAAATTGCAATTTCAGGTACATATTCAACAGGAAAAACAACGACGACTCTAGCATTGGCTTATTATACTGGCTTGCTAAGTACCCATGCAAAGACAATGCGGGAAATCTTACCCAAAGCCTTACCCGGTAAAAGGTTAGAGGACGCTACAGGTCCTGAACTAGTTCAACTTGGTTTTCGTCGTCTAATGGAACGCGCGGTTCGCGAGTCTCACTTAGAAGATTTTGTGTCAGATGGCTCCTCACTTCATGAATGGGCTTATGGCATGGTCCGAACAGAACTAGGCATGAATCCTAATGAAGAAACAGACAAAGGGAATATTGTTTTAACAGAGGACTTGAAATATCTCAAAGAAATAATGATAAACTTTGGTGCAGTGGCAAAAGATTACGCAAAAGATACCTACGAATCTTTTGTTCATTTACCAGTTGAGTTTCCATTAGTGGCAGATGGACATCGTCCTGTATCCGAGTTATTTAGAAGACGCTCAAATGATTTACTACTGGAGACAATTCAGAAATTGGATATTCCTTACTATGTCGTTGGGGGAACAATTGCAGAGCGTCTAGAAAAGATTACTGAAATTTATCATCTTGAGCCTGTCATGAGTGTGGAAGAAGCGATTAGATTGGCTAAGAAGGAAGCTGAAAAATTCGACATTGTCCAAGAAGGAAGAGAAAATGATAACTAAAAAAGTTCCTAACTGGCTCACACTCATTACCCTTGCTATTGGTTTCATCATGGCAACACTTGATGCTTCTATCATGAATGTTGCAGTTGCAACTGTTCAAAAAGAGCTTTCACTCTCCAGTACGAGCGGGACTTGGATTATTGACAGCTATTTATTGTCTTTTGCTAGTCTTTTATTACTTGGTGGCGTTTTAGCTAATAAATTTGGCAGTAAGCCCATCTATTTAGTGGGAATGTTCTTATTTCTTATTGGTTCAATTTCTGGAGGTTTCTCAGAAAGTGGTGCATGGCTAATTGGTTCACGTTTTTTTCAAGGGGTCGGAGCAGCTTTCTTTATGCCGAGTTCATTGAGCTTACTGGTACTTTCTTTTGAAGACAAGACAGAACGAGCAAAAATGTTAGGCATTTGGTCAGCTGTCGTTTCTATTTCATCAGGAGTTGGTCCGTTTGTCGGTGGAGCACTGATTTATGGATTAGGTTGGCGCAGTATTTTCTTTATTAATGTTCCTCTGGGTATTATCGGCTTAGTTCTTGCTTATTGTTTCGCAATTAATCCTAAATCAGATAGAAGTTTAAAATTAACAGTCTTGCCAAACTTACTCAGCATGATAATGCTTGCCAGTTTTGCTTATACATTGATAGAGGGTGGAACCTACGGGATAGCCTATCCTCCAGCCATAATCAGCTTTATTCTTTTTCTGATTACTTTATTTTTATTTACATCTTATGAGAGAAAATCAGAGTTGCCAATGATACCGCTTGGTTTGATAAAAATTAAAGCCTTTGTTTTTTCAAATTTCACAGCGGTTTTATTGAATTCATCGATGATGGGAGGACTTTTTATCTTCGGACTCTATTTACAGTCTTCCAACCACAGCACAACACTTGAAGCGGGTGCACAGCTCATTCCAATGATGATTGTTTTTATGATTGGGAATATTATTTTTTCACGAACAGTTAAAAAATTTGGTACAGATAAAATGCTTATCTTCGGACTTCTATTGGCAGCTATAGGTACGTTTGTTCTAACTTTCAGTTTACATTTTACTTACCTTGTTTATGCGCTTATCTATGCGATTGCTAATCTAGGCGTAGGAATAGTGGTCCCTGCCATGACAATGGTAGCGATGCAAAGTGCAACGGATAAGTATAGCAATTTTGCAGGTGCAATTTTTAATGTTGCACGGCAGATTGGTTCTTTATTTGGCGTCGCACTACTTGGAGTTATTTTTTACCAATCTTCTAGCCCGGTTATTGGTGCAGAAATTTCTTTTGCCATTATGACCATTTTTTACGTGTTGGGGATTGCGTTCTCCATAATTGGAAGTAAAGAAAAAGGTAAAACAATTGAGTCTTGAAGAATTCTTTTTACCATTAAAAATAAATGCAGAACTTACTTTGAAAAATAGGTTTGTCATGGCTCCAATGACTCGGAATTTAACACCTGAGGCTATTCCTGATGAGGAGTTAGTAGAGTATTTTGCTTCAAGAGCACGAGGAGGGGTTGGACTAATTATCACTGAGCCGATTGCTGTTTCACATCCTTCAGCAAATAAAGATGGATTTTCTCCAGATTTTGCAACAGAAGAAAAAATACAAGGCTGGAAGGCTGTTGTTAGAGCAGTTCATATTGAGGGGGCGAAAATTTTCGCTCAAATTTGGCATATGGGTTGCGATAGAGATGCAACGAAAGCGCCTAATCCTGAAATAAGAAGTGTATCCCCATCTAAATCTGGTGAAGATAATTATGCAACAGTAGAAGAAATTCAAGAAATCATAGATGCGTTTGGCGAAACAGCTAAAATTGTAAAAGAAATTGGTTTTGATGGTGTTGAAATACATGGAGCACATGGCTATTTGATTGATGAGTTTCTTTGGGATAAGACGAATTATCGTACTGATAATTTTGGTGGAAGCATTAAAAATCGTGTTCGTTTTGCTAAAGAAATTGTGGAAATTGTGAGAAAAGCTGTTGGGAGTGATTTTCCTATTGGCTTCAGGATTTCTCAATGGAAGGTTCAAGATTTTAGTGCAAAATTGGCAAAAAATCCTGATGAATTGAAACAAATTGTCACTCCACTTTCAGAAGCTGGAGTGGATATGTTCCACTGCTCGACTCGAAGATTTTGGGAAAATGAGTTTGAAGGATCACCTTTGAATCTTGCAGGCTGGGTAAAAATGATGACAGGAAAAACTACAATTACAGTTGGTTCTGTTGGCTTAACTAGTATGTTCACAGAAAGCTTGTTATCTGGTAAAGGGGCTGATATTACTTCACTTTCAAAACTAGAAAGCAAATTTCGAGATGGTGAATTTGATTTAGTAGCACTTGGTAGAAGTCTTATTGCAAATCCAGACTGGGTTAATAAAGTTCAAGAGAACAATCTTGGAGATTTACAATCATTTGATGCAGAAATGTTAAAATATTTAAAATAGAAGGTCATAGATAATTTTAAATTCTTTGAAAGCAATGTAACTACTGAGTTTGGTTGTGTTGCAAAGTTTCAAAAACACAAATAAGTCTTTACGACTGATCTGATTTTAAGCCACCATACCCAATAAGTTTTTAATCTCCATAAACGGAGAAAAGCCGAATAGATTCCCATCTGTTCGGTGTTTTTTGTATAGTGCATGCATTGTCTCCATGCCTTTAATCGTGGTTGAAGCAGAACGAAGAGATTGATACAATTTATTTCGACGTTTAATTGGTCTGTGATCTTGTTCAATTAAATTATTAAGATACTTGATTGTCCGATGTTCTGTATGGGCGTAATAACCCTCTTTTTGTAGCTTTTTAAAGGCACTTCCAATGGATGGTGCTTTGTGCTTTATCCGTCACAATCACTCTTGGTTCGCCAAACTGCTTGTATAAACGCTTAAAGAAGGCATAAGCGGATGTAGTGTCTCGTCGTTTCCTCAACCAGATATTAAGGTCATACTCATACCTTTGCCATCAATCGCACGATAGAGATAGTGCCACTTTCCTTTGATTTTAATATAGGTTTCATCCATCTTCCACGAATAGAAGGACTTCCTATTCTTTTTCTTCCAGATTTGATAGAGAATTTGACTATATTCTTTCACCCAACGCATAATCGTGGTGTGACTGACATGGATACCACGTTCAGCTAATAGCTCTTGAAATTGGCGATAACTCAAAGGATAACGAAGATAAAGCCCTACAGCGACAATAAATCACCTCTTTTTGGAATTGTTTCCCTTTAAAATGGGCCATCTTCTTTATCTCCTAATCGCTTTTTAAACTATTGTACACTAAAATTAGATTATCAGAAAAACTTTGCAACAGAACCTGTGAGCGCAGGTGTTTATAATATTTGGCGGGAATGGTTGTTAACCAACCAAACTGAACCACTAACCACAATTCATGATTTAATTGCTATTTTACAGCAATCAACTATGAAAGCATTGTTGTCCGAATGACTCAGTATCAGCTGTAAATATTAATAATTTTAGAATAATCACTGATTAAAAGTGGCTAAAATAATTAATCAACAATTTCAGTAGTCGTTCTATGGCATTGCGCCGGTGAACGACCATTGAGGTTGTTTTTTATACGACGATTATTGAAACTGAGAATGAATTCATTAAACAAGTCACCAATCATTCTTCAACTTGCTATTCGATACTTTTCATCTAGTGGATTTTGCCCATCAATTCCTAATAACCAATTGTTAACAATTTTTATTTTTTAATTTAACTATATTAAAACCCGATAACTTGGAAAGAATAAGTATCCAGGTTATCGGGTTCATTTCATATTTTATCTAACAGTGCTGAGTTTTTTTAATGTCCTATCAACCTCTAACTCAGCAACTGACGATGAGTCAAAACAAGTCCTAAAGTAGCTAAAACGACTAGCGTTGTGCAGAGATACATCCCCTGAAAACCAATTAAGCTCACAACAATTCCCCACACCAAAGCACCTAAACCATATGCCACGTCTGTCCCAGATGAAAAAATAGCTGTTGCACGGCCACGCTGTTCTGAAGTCACATCACGTAAAACAACGGCATTCATCAATGGCATTAACAAGGCAAATCCCAAACCATCTAGTGCCCCCGCTAACAATAGTAATTCAATTGTGTCACCAAATGCAATACATATGTAGGCTGCAGCAATCATGACAATCCCAGCTAAAATCAACACAAATGATTTAAAATACAGATACATCCTACCAAACCAAATCCTGGCTAATGCACCTATAACGGCTTGCGCAGTGAAACTCAAACCAACAACAGCTGGCGACAAGTTTTTTTGTTCCCCAAATTGAATCAAAAATGCTGCTACAGCAGCATTTGCAAAAGAAACAATAAAAATCAACAAACTAGGCACCCAGATACTTTGTAATCGAATCAGTGCCTTAAACCCAGTTCTGACTTGTTTTGTTTTTTGAACTTGTGTATGGCCATCATAGCTATCTTTGATGAATAAGGTTAGTAGAAATGCTAGACTAACAAGTAACAAGCTAAAATAAAAAAGTGACTGAAATCCTAAATTTTCAACAATCATCAGCCCAATTGCTGGGCCAATTGCTGCTGGTAAAGTTTGTGAAATACTGAAATATCCTAGTCCAATCGATAATTTTTCTTTTGGTATTTTATCAGCCACTAGTGTCGCTACTGCGGTTGATTGTGTCCCATTACCTATGCCTTGCACCGCGCGTAATATAATTAAACTCACAATGGTGCTCACAAAAATCAACATTGAAAAATCAATCACTAATATGCCTATGCCAATCAATACTAGTTGCTTACGCCCATAACTGTCAATCAATTTGCCAACAGGTATCCGCGCAGCTAACGCCGCTAGTCCCCAAATACCAACAACTAGCCCTGACATCACAGCATTCCCACCTAGTCGTGTGACATATAAAGGTAAAGTACCCATCTGCGTTGTCACAGCTGTCATGACCAAAAAATTAATGACCATTAGCAACATCATATCCTTAGAAAAAAGGCGTGTTGCCTGTCCATTTTCTGACACTTTCTCCGTATCAGTTGTTTCACTAACACATCCTTGTTTAGATTGCATCATGCTTCTACCAGTTCAATATCATCAAAATTTTTACCGGATAAACGTGCCAAAAACTTCTTTGTCCGCTCATCTTGTGGCGTATTAAATATAGCTTGTGGTGTCCCTTCCTCAACCACTATTCCGCCTTCCATATAGAGAACACGGTCTGCTACTTCATAAGCAAATTGCATTTCGTGTGTGACAACAATCATAGTATGACCTTCTTGTGCTAATTCTTTCATAGCCGATAGCACTTCACCAACTAACTCCGGATCCAATGCACTAGTTGGTTCATCAAATAATAACAATTCTGGTTTCATCGCCATGGCACGAGCAATACCCGCACGCTGTTGTTGCCCACCAGACAGCTGCACCGGATAATAATCCGCACGATCAGATAGCCCAACTTTTTCTAACATTGCTAACCCAATCTTGACAGCTTCCTGGTGAGGCGTTTTTTTAACATGGACCAATCCCTCAATGACATTCTGCAGTACAGTCATATTATTGAAAAGTGCATGTCCTTGAAAAACCATTGCTGTTTTCAAAATCAAATCGCGCGTGTTACGACGATCTTTTTTCGTAAAATCCTTGGTCACATCGTTAATTTTAATTTGACCTTTATCAGCCTGTTCCAAGGTGTTTAAACATCTTAAAAAAGTTGTTTTACCCGAACCTGATGGTCCTAGAATGACAATAACCTCACCCTTGTGAAGCGTGAGATCAATACCTTTTAAAATTTCTTTTTGATAAAAAGATTTATGCACGTCTTTAATTTCAATAAAACTCATGGCTAGCCTCCTAGTTCAAAACTATGTTTTCTGACTCACCGTTCATCACAATATCACGTGCATTTTCTAAGGCAGTAATTGCGATGTCACGTACGGCTGCTTGTGTGAAATAAGCAATGTGTGGCGTTATCAAGACATTATCAAATGCCATGAGTGCCTGATAATATGGATTAGCTGTTATTTCAAAAAATTCTTCATCTTCCAGCGCATCAAGTGCCACACCTTTAAATTTCCCTTGCTGTAGATGATCGATTAATGCATTTGTATCGATGATACTACCACGCGCCGTATTAACTAACATGGCATCTTGTTTCATCAAACTCAAATTATCAAAATCAAATAGATGGTGAGTCTTTTCGTTGAGTGGCACATGAATACTAATCACATCACTGGCTGTTAATAATGTTTTAAAATCAACACTTTCAATGCCTAATTGTTCAAGTTCAGGTTTATTCGTACGTGAATGAACCAGCACACGGGCTCCCATGTATTTTAACGTTTTTGCAACTAAACTACCTAACCGACCTGCACCATATATACCAATGGTCAAATCGGTCAATTCTTGTCCAATAAAATCTTTTCTGTGAGCTACTTGCCGTTGATATAAATATATTGGTATATGACGTAGCAACATAACGATCGACATAATGGTAAAGTGCGCCACTGATTCAGGTGAGTAGTTAGGGACATTGGTGATACTAAGATGGTATTTTTCAGCAAAGGTAAAATTAATATTATCATAACCCGTTGATTTAACTGAAATTTGTTTCATCCCATTTTGAACTAGCTGAACATACAAATTTTCATCGGTTAGAAATGCTTTCCCTGGATAAAATACAACAGCATCATAATCACGTGTTAATTCGATGTTGTTGTAATCAATTGATACAGATAGTGTTTTGACTGTGACATTATTGCTTTTAGCCCACTGATCAATGAAGCTTTTTTCTATATCTGCTACATTATAGAAAAGTATTTTCATATACAATTTCTCCCTACTTCAAAATACCATTTACTGTTTTACTTTAGCAACGGCTGCTGCTTGTGCAATGCGTTGAATGCCCGTTTCAATTTCTTCTACCGATGGCAGTGTGAAATTCAACCTAAAATAACGTTCATAGCCCTGGCCAGCTGCGCTCATAACATTACCAGGAATAACACCTACATGGCGCTGATCTAATGCATCATAGAAAGCGTTTGAATCTATATCATCATTGAGTTTAACAGAAATGAAGTAACCACCATCAGGTACAACAAAAGTCATATCTTTTGTCGCATACTTTCGCAATGCACCAACCATGGCATCTGCCTTAACCTTATATAATTGGCGCAAATAAGCAATATGTTCATTAAAATCATAGTCATCAATTAACTGACTAGCAAGATACTGCCAGTATAGATTAGCAAACGAGTCAGCCACCTGCTTCACCAATACTAATTTATCAAATACTGCCTTTGGTGCCAGCAGGTAGCCTAGTCGTGACCCAGGTGCTAAAATTTTTGAAAAAGACCCCGCATAAATCACAATTCCTGTGGTATCCAACGACTTGATTTTAGGAATTGATTCGATGTCTGAATAAAGCAAATCACCGTATGGATCATCTTCATAAATCATGACCTGATGTTTCTGACAAATATCGTAAACCTCTTGTCGCTTCTCCAAAGACATTGATGTCCCAATTGGATTTTGAAAGGTTGGAATCAAATAAAGTAACTTAATTCGATGTGCCGTGTCAGCAGATAATGTTGCTTCTAAAGCCTCAGTATCAATGCAGCCGCTAGTCATGTCAAATGGTAGTCCTTGTGCATGGCCACCATAAGACTTAATTGCATTGACAGCACCAATAAATGTTTGTTCTTCAGTGAGTACTGTATCCCCCTCGTTAACAAATATTTTAAATACCAAATCCATCCCCTGAGTTGATCCAGACGTGATTAGGATATCATTAGAAACAACATCTAAATTTTGGTATTGATGTAAGCGCGACTTAAGTTGTTCTCGGAGTTTCGGAATACCTTCAGTCTCACCATACTGCATAAATTCAACTGCATGCTGACGATAAATCTTATCAGAAAGTTTGGCCAGTTTTTCGATTGGAAAAGCTTGATTACTTGGATAACCATAGGTTAATTTAATATAATCATCAGCCGTTTGAACATGCTTAGCCTGTTCGCGCAGAGGGCTTGGGATTAAATTAGACACGCGTGATGCAAACGAATAACGCAATTCTGACATATAACAAATCTCCTTCTAATAAACAATAGATTAATTGACAGTGAAACGGTTCAAAAATGATTTCGTACGCGCTTCTTGTGGGCTTTCAAATATTTGTTGCGGGGTACCCTCTTCCACAATGACACCATCAGCCATAAAAATAACACGATTACTGACCTCATAAGCAAACTGCATTTCATGTGTCACAACAATCATGGCAACACCAGCATCTTTAACTGCTTTCATAACTTTAAGCACTTCGCCGACTAATTCCGGATCCAGCGCAGCGGTTGGTTCATCGAATAATAGTACTGTAGGATGAACAGCTAAGGCACGCGCAATTCCTATTCGCTGCTTTTGACCACCAGAAAGTTGTGAAGGGTAATAATCACCATGATCTGGTAAACCAATAACCCGTAATAGTTCTTCTGCACGTGCTTCGGCTTGCTGAGTACTGTAACCATGTACAATGACCATCGGCTCCATGATATTTTGCTTTGCTGTTTTGTTTAAGAATAAGGCATAATTCTGAAACACCATCCCCATACTTCGACGTAACTGTAACACATCATTTGCACTCGCCTGTCCAAAAACCACTTCGTGATCATTAACCGTAATAGAGCCCGAATCTGCTTCTTCCAAAAAATTCAAACACCGTAGAAAAGTTGTTTTTCCTGAACCTGAAGGGCCCAAAATTGTAACTACTTCCCCCTCATTGAGTGATAGGCTGACACCTTTAATGACTTCATTATCGTTAAAACTTTTGTGGACATCTTTAACTTCAATCATGATCAAGACCTCTTTATTTTCTTGTCCATACGCACTTCTAGAAATACTGCCCCGCGTTCAATCACGATAGTCATCATCCAGTAAATTAACGCCGCTGCAATGTAAGCTTCGAAATACTTATAGTTTGAACTGGCAGCTTGCGTGGCGGCCGAAAAAATTTCAACAACTGACACTAATGAGGCAATGGCTGTCCCTTTAATCAAATTAATAAACATATTAATGATCATCGGTAATGCTACAGGCATCGTCTGAGGTATCAAAACACGACGAATCGTTTGTAATTGGGTCATGCCCAAAGAACGTGCAGCATCAAATTGTACCTGTTTAACTGATTCAAATGCACCTCGGAATGCTTCACTCAATCCGACTGTAGCCATTAAAGATAGGCCAATAATAGCTAAAACGCTCATTGGTAAATCACCATATCGGACATGCCAACCAACTGCTTTAGCAAAATGGTTGAAATTTTGAGATGTGATCAAAAAGATAACCAAAAATACCAAAATAAGAGGAACACCTTTTAAAATCGTAATCACAATTGAAAATAACTGTGACAAACCCGGCACTTTATAATATCTGACTAGTGCCACCACCAATCCCAACATGCCACCAATAATCAAACTAACTACTGCCATGTATATTGTGATCGGTACATAACGAATAATTTGTCCCATAACTTGAAATATAAAGCCTATATCAAAGTTCATCTGAAACCTCCGTTAATCCTTCGGTACGTAATCGCCCTTAAGCCATTGATTACTTAACTTTTTAAGTGTCCCATCCGCTTTTAATTCTGCCATTGCTTTGTTAACAGCTTTGATGAACTTAGGATCCGCTTTCTTATTAAACAATGGGTAGGCGTTAGAATGGTTAACTGCTTTACCATAAACCAAGTTTGTTTTGAACTGACGGTTCAATAAATCAATTGAATACTTTGGCGCAGGATAAACATTAAACTGACCTGAGTTTAATCCTTGTGCCACCTGTTCCATCGTATAGGTACCGCGTACAACAGAATAAGCATCAGCATTTTTCTTTAAATAGGCATCTGTTAAAGTTGCTTGGTTGGTAGAATTAGTCACATACAATTTTTTACCTTTAGCATCGGCAAATGAATCTAGCACACCAGCAGATTTTTTAGTAGCTAATAAGGTATCCCAGACAGTATAACCAACTGTACCAAATTTAAAGTTCTCTTTACGTTCGGCATTTTGTTCAACTTGATACATCGCCATCGTTGTTTTACCGGCCTTTAAATTAGTAATCATCGTTGGGAAATCAGACAATGTTAACTTGAATTTATACTGTGGTAACTTTTTATCAATTGCCTGAAGTAATGCAATATCCATACCAGCCGGCTTACCATCTTTATCTAAGTAAGCAAAGGGTTGCCCATCGTTTCCTGAACCGACCTTAATGATTTGCACTTTAGAAGACGACTGAGTGCTTGTTCCTGTGTGGCGAAAAAACATAACGCCAATAATAGCAATGATAACGACTCCTAGACCAATCCATAATCCTTTATGACTGCGTGTTTTATCTTTCATAATAATTCTCCCTATACTAACTCTCTTCTTAAACTTAATTACAGTGTGTTCTGTTTAACTCGTTTTTGGCGCTTCAATGACAGGTATGACTGGATTAGTGGCTACAATTGGCATCTGACGAGAAGAATAGTTACTTCGCTTCTCAATCCAACGGAATAATCTTTCCAAAATGAAACTTAAAATGACAAATATAATCATGGCACTAATGTAAGCCTCTACAGTATGAAATGTTGCAGTACCCAAAGCTTTAGCCTTTCCAACAACATCTATCACACCAATTGTGAACGCCAGTGATGTATCTTGTAGTAAAGATATCACCATTGTCGCAAAGCTTGGCATGGCAATAATTACTGCTTGAGGGAAAATAATTTTAAAGTACATTTGCCTCTTGGTGTAGCCTGAAGTTAAAGCTGCTTCACGTTGTGTGGCAGGAACACTTTCTAATGCTGCACGAATAATTTCCGATAGAAATGCTGCCATATTTAAGCCATAGGTGATAAATAGATAGACGAGCGCGTTAACATCGTCTGCATCAATACCAACATAACCTAGGAAAAACGGTAACCCGTAATAAACCAAAAACATTTGTATCAAAATTGGTGTGCCACGGATAAACGAGGTAAAGACTGCCGCAATTTGCTTCAAAAATGGCGTGTTCTCCATTTTGACATATGCGATTCCGGCACCAACAATCACACCAATTATTGTTGATACCAGTGTTAGTAGTAATGTCACTGGCAAAGCAGATAGTACATCAGGAAAATACTGCCAGATAAGGTGTGGTTGAAAAAAACTATTCATAAAACGCCTCCTACTGCATCAATGAAGATATTATGAAAAATAACTAATCATTTCTAATTATACTGATTATGTTTATATAGCTATTAACCGGTTAAATAACAATAAAGCAATTACAACATTAACTAGAGATTAAAAATAATCATACACGAAATAAACACAATAAACAATAATTACGTTAAATTTGTTCACATTGCACAAATTAAGCAGTTTCAACTTGGTCAATTTTAAGTGTCATCATTGTAATAATTTCTACATCAAAAGCAAGAACACAGTGATTATTTTAGTTAAATAAACGATTAAAAAATAAAAACCAATCATTTGGACATGGATTTGTCCAAATGATTGGTTTAGTTTAACTTAATATTTATCAAAATAATGCCTACTTTTTTTCGACATTTTCTTTTAATTTTTGTATATAGCGTTTACCCATTTTTGTTTTAGTTAAATACATATAATACAGAAAATAAATTATTCCAGCAACACAAATAGATAATATTATCGCCAAAAAAATATTTAACGATCTATTTTTAAAAAAAGCTGTTGCCATTAAAATAAACGATATTAGCGCTATATTTGTAGCACGATATTTCGGTAAGTAAATTTTTTTTGCTTTTTTCATTAATACATTTTCCCTTGTTATAAATGGCAAATTGTCAGAATTAACCAAGCACTTAACTGGTCGAAAACAAGCCTTTCAGCAATTTCAGTAAAACTGGTGTTTTTTAGTTTGAATAAGCTGTATTGTGTTAAGGATTAAAACGTCTGGCCCCAACCCATAATAAGCCCGCCTCCGAAATTTTTACTTTGAAATTCATGACTATTAATTTTTAGATAAAGTGTGCCAACGTTCTTAGAAAGTTTCTGGCTTACGGCTAAAGGTGTTAATTCTCCTCTGAGGTCTGAAATGATCCTAGGAAAGGATGATTTTTTTTCTAGTTCTTTTTTAGCATGACTTAAAATTTCTCGTTCGTCCTGACTAATATTATCTGCTAATAACTTATTGATATCAGATAGAATATTGTTTTCTTTCATATCAAGAACCAATCCTTTCATTTCTACGGAACCCTAATCCTTCTGCATCTACACTCCATTATAACTCTGCCACCACAGCCTGAAGAGGACTTTTTGTTACTGTATAATAAATAAAATTATTTCATACTACCTAAAAGGCAAATTAACTTATGATTTCTAATAATTAGTTTACTTCTTACTTGATAAATTTAAGATACTGCCTTGCCCATAAAAACATGTCCTTAACTTGAATTTCTTTTTTATTTGATACACAAACTTAAAATAAAGTTAGTATGAATTGTAAAATCATTAATGATATGAACACACTATTTAATGCTTCGATCAAGCAACCCTATCAATAAAACATTCAAAAAAGAAACAAGTTATGATAGTGATGTTAAGTATAACAGAAACTTTTTCCCTCCATTTTGGTATCCTATACCCGTTTTCAGGACGTATAATTGAAAACACAGGATCAACATTTAAAACGTCGACTATTTCTGATTTACTGCTGTTTGAAGTAATTATGAGCATGATGAGCTGATACCCACTAAGATATGCCAGCTGTGTATCAGCTCATATTTTAAAATCTTTAAAAAATTACCTTTACAGTGTTCAAAAAATAGAAGGGTATTATTATAATTTTTCAGTATATTTATCAACTCGTTTTTTCCCAATACTCGTATATGATAAAAAAAGCATGTCTAAAATATATAAAATTACAGCACTAATAAAAAGAAAGCCAGCCAATACCAGAAACATTTGGATAGAAATGGCTACAGCCATATTTGGCAGTATCGCTGCCACGAATATGGCTGTATCTCTTACAGCAACTTTACTAATTAGGGTTTTTCTTATAATCATCAATAACACCTTTCAAATGTGAGCCCTCATAATCACGTTCATCAACTTGCGGTATGTCATTAATTTTTTTGATAAACATTTATCAATCCCTAATTATAGTTTACCAAATTGCAATCCCTAATTTTTCACATATTTACCCATTATTTGCGCTGAAATATGTTAGTGACTTTTGTTGTTTATTGTGGTAAAAACAGCTTTGATAACATGTTCATGAATATAAAAAAATATTTGTTAACACTGTCATTCGTGCTAACAAATATTTTTTTCAATTTAATTAATCTGTTTAATTGAGACAACTGAAAAAATGATTCTTATCATTGACAATACTAGGAAAATGATGCTTCCTATAAAAAGTGGTGCACTTATTGGCCTTTGTAGTATAAGCACTGATAATATAACTGCTATAATACCAAAGTATATATCATGTTTTTTATAAAAATTACGATCTATTACGATTTTTTTCATTTTTCCCCACTACCCTTTATTTCTGACATACTGTGAACATACGGTCAGTACAATGTTAATATTACCATAACACCCTTAATTTTTAGTTGCCATAATGGCACTTCATCAGATGCTTTAACTATGCTAAACTAATGATATGAAATCTAAAAAAAAATTACTATTCCTAATTTTGTCACTCTGGATTGGCAGTGATTTACTCACTATTGGCTTTGAAAATCTGTTAGCCCATTTCACACATCTACCTGATAATTCAATAATTATACTGAACTCCCTATCCATTACTAGCATATTATACTTAGTTAATCGCAAATACAAAGTAGTCAAAATATTTATTATTCCTGCACATGATACTTGGCTAGATAAATTAGTTTATGTTATTCCTATCATGTTATATGCTGTACGCGCGTTGCTCCCTCTTCTTTATGATCCTGCCATTTGGAAAATGATTGTTCACCACTTGCCTCATTCTCTTATGCTTGTATTGGCTATGATTACAGCTGTTTTTTTTGAGGAATATCTCTCCCGTGGCCTAATTTTTGGAGCGCTACTTGTCTACTTTAAGCATCATAAATGGCGTGTACAGCTTAGTATATTATTATCCTCCTTGACATTTTCATTATCACACGCGATGAATTTGTTTAATCAAAACGCTATGCAAGCACTTAACCAGATGATTTATACTTTTGCTTTTGGATGTCTAGTAAGTATGCTGTATATCCGGTCAGGTAGCCTATTAATACCATTTTTAGCGCATTGCTTACTCAATTTGCCGTCATTTTTATATAGCTCGTCACCTCTTGCAACAGCGCCTGTCACACTCAAAACCATACTCATGCAAATCTTTATGTTAAGCATTTTCCTAGTCTATACCTTTATTTTTATCAATAATGACGAAAAAAGGCATTATCAATTTTAGTCATATTGCGATACATAAGCAATGATTGACGATTTTATGATAGTTAAACCAACTATTTTTACTAAAATATAAAACAATCATCACAGAAAAAGCGCTTCAACCTATATATTTCATAGGTGAAACGCTTTTTTATTTTGGTTAATATGGTTCTGAACATGACACGTTAAATCATTGTAAAGTCAAAACTTATCCCTTTAATATTTAGGTTCACATTGTTTTACTACTTTTTTCTCTCAGACAACCACAAATCAAAGGCTGCGAGCGTAGCAATCATCACAGAAAAATAATTTAATTGCAATAACGTTAACCCTAAACCTAAAAAGAGCAGTGAATATGACAAATAAGTTGCATTAAATCCGAAAGGGTTAACTTTCAACCCTTTTATAAGTATGTCTACAAAAACGGCAGTTGTTACTATAGCAATTATAATCTGCAATATTAAGTTAATTATCTGAATCATTGGATTCTCCCTAACTGTGTTAAAAATTAGATCTAAAATGTTGCGTTCGCAATGTTTTTCCGTCAAACGAATTATTTTCAAACGCAAATTTATGACAACAATGCTACTAAATTATGTAGGCTATGGAACATGATCGTATACTGCAATTTTTTAGTCACCACTCTAACAACCATCAATACACTACCAGCCGTTAAGTAAATTGCCCACTGTTCCAATGTCGATGGTGAATGCACCAATGCAAACATCAACGTTGGCCACAAGATTTGAACAACTCTCCCAAGCGGTTTGGCCTCTTCAAACATAATGCCACGAAAATACACTTCTTCAACAATCGGCGCAATCACAACAATATTAAAACTAAATAATAACTGTGTCCACCAATTCGTTAAATGATTGAATATAGTATCAATGGCATGTTGATTACTGCCCGGTAACGGATTATGCCCAAATATCGCAGGTAACCCAAAAGTTAGAAACAGCCATGTTATAACAAATATAATGACGGACATGCCAACTTTTTTACTATTCAGACGCTCAAAGACAACATCTGCTTGCTTCACTAAATAGCGATACCCAAAATAAGCAATTAATCCACCTGCAATGATATTCAATACTAACCGTATCCAAGTATATTGATTTAAATTTCCTATAAAAAGAAAAAAAGTTGGTATGGCTAGAATCATATAAATTAATATTGTGACTAAAATGAGTTCAAAGAATTGCCTTACTTTTTTGAAAATAGATAATATAATATTTTTTAATAACATAATTTTAGTTTCCTTTTACGCAATATATTTGATCCCAAATTTATATTTAACATATTAAAAGATCAGTGATGGACATTCATTAATTATTAAAGAATCCATAAGTTACACGACCAATGACCACATCTGAAAGACAAAACATCAATAAACATGTCAGCTGACATTGACCCACATCATACGCTGTTGTTTGAATGATCCAGTTACCTGCTTTAATCCATCATATGATAATCATTCCTATTTATTTCGTATACTCATTTGTCCCCCTTTTTTAACTAAAAAATATCAAATATAAAGATTGGTAAATCTCTTAGCAAGTGCATATATTGCCACTAAGTATTAATCCTGTTGTTCCCCGTACACACATAATATGATATAACCCAATGAAAATAAGAAAAATGAACTTATGATGTTGTGCCACTATTTGAATTTTCTAGCATATACACGCCCAGTAGATTAATTCTTCTTTATTTGTTAAAAAAATACGTCACGCACCTTCAATTCCGGGATTTCACACGTTTAATCAAATTAAATTTATCCCTATTCAACGGTTTCAGATAACATATCACATAAATTGATGCGGCAATAGCAATATACAACATGTTCAATGTTCTGCCAATGTTAGACGCATATGTAGTATTGCCTATGAGATTTCCTTTAACAACGCCAGGTAAATTAAAAAATGAATGTAATAAAATTGGTAGTATTAAACTTCCGGAGCGGATATATAGCATCCCTAAAACCATACCCAATCCGAAGACACCAATCATCTGATCCAAAGTCTGAAAAAGAGATTGGTGAACTAAATTCATTAAGTGGGCAGAAGAGAACACAATACTAGTGGCAATGCACATATATACTTCTGCATACTTTGTTGTGCCAGAAAATAGCTTAACAAATAAATTAAGCACAACACCTCTTAAAATCAGTTCCTCTGCTACTGCAGCTGATAATACTAAAAGAATGCCCTCTAACCATTGCAAGATTGAAATAGTCGGCATTGTCATGATAGAAATAGTGGAAATGGCGGCGACAAGCAGCACAGGTAAAACAAAAACCGTATATTCATGGTAGTTTTGAAATTTTGGTAATTGCCAGTAAAAGTTAATTTTTAACCATTTCCCCACGACAAAAGCAAAAATAATAGTCAAAATTTCTGCTACAAATAATACTTGTAAAAAACTAAATAATAATGGTTTCAATGCATATTGCGTCATTCCTTGAATAATAAAAGTAGCCACCAATAAAAATATTGATATACTAAATACCCTAATGATTCTCATAATTATCCCCTCTTAAATCAACATTTACATAATTAAAAGTCTTCAATGAACTGCAACTATAATGACTTATCTGTTAGCAGACTACTACAGCTCATTGAAGACTTATAATTAGTAGTTGTAACATATCTCACGATCAATTTACATGATTTTACAATACTAAGTTACATGCTTGGAAAATTGTAAAAATTATTTTGATGCAAAGAAGTATAGCATACCTAATATAATAATTACTATCACGTTCTCATGATCGGATAAATTTGACAAACTAACTGATATATAACAACGTTATTATTTAAACATCAATCCAATACCAATAATCTTTCCGTTATTTTCATAGCACTTTATTACAATACGTCACACATCATGTCAATTAAAATATCCTGTGCTAAACAACTCATCATTTGTATCAAATTTTATATGATTTGTTTAGCACAAGAGGCCTCAATTTAAGAATTTTAAATCAATCTTTACTATCCTCCAAATTATAGTTTATCAAACTACAACCCCTAATTTTTCACATATTTACTCATCATTTGTCCCAAAATATGTTAGTGACTTTTATTGTTTACTGTGATATAGACTAAACAAAGTAGTGGAAAAACTGAGCATACCCTTCAAAAGATTATGATATAATCATTAACACATTCAAGTTATGGAGATATCGTAAATTGTAGAATAAAATTTGAAGAGGATATGCTTATGAAAATTATTGATTTATCTGTGAGTCTTAAAGCAGGTATTCCGTCTGATCCCAAGGAAGCCAAACCAGAAATTGAATATAGTGACCACACAGCAGGTGCCAAACAAATGGCAAGTGTATTTAAAGGCCTTAACACAAAAAATTTGAAAAATGAAGAGGGCTGGGCTTCAGAAAATCTCAAACTGACTAGCCATTCCGGAACTCATATGGATGCGCCTTATCACTTTAATTCAACACAGGACAATGGCTCGCCCATGCCAACAATTGATGAGATCCCATTAGAAAACTTTATAGGTAAAGGGGTAAAATTTGACTTTCGTCATTTTGAAAATGGACATGTGATTACGGCTAGTGAAGTAGCGCAGGAGCTTAATCGCATTAATCATATTTTAAAACCTGACGATATTGTTGTTGTCAATACTGCTGCAGGTGCCCGTTATGGAGCAGATGACTACTTATCTTCAGGCGTTGGTATGGGACGTGAGGCCACATTATACTTAACTGAACGTGGTGTCAAAGTAGTTGGTACTGATGCTTGGAGTTGGGATGCCCCTTTTAATTTCACAGCAGAAAAATTTGCTAAAACAAAAGACCCCTCTATTATTTGGGAAGGTCATTATTCAGGCACAACAATCCCGTATTATCAAATGGAAAAAATGGGCAACCTAGATCTATTACCCGATGACGGTTTCACAATTATTTGCCAACCAATTAATATTTATAAGGCCTCTGCTGGTTGGGTCAGACCAATGGCTATTTTAAAATGAAGCCATTTTTATTTTGTCTCGTAATTACATAGATTCACCTTATAATGCGTACAATATTATATATTGTGCATAATATCACTATTTTATATTTAATCCTATTATATTTAATGTATAATATAATTATTAAACTAATTTTTACAGGGGAAAAACATTATGACTATTGGGGATCAAATTAAACACTTACGTACAGCGCATCATCTAACACAACAAGAATTTGCCACAAAAATCTATATTTCCTATCAATCTGTATCTAACTGGGAAAATCATCGTGGCTATCCATCTACTGAAATCATGTTACTTATCATTGATACATTTGATTTACCATTAAATTATTTTATTGCCAAGGACATTGATGCAACGACAGATCACGAGGAAACACTCATTTTGTCATCTTTCTTAAAGTGCATGGCAACTAGTCGAGACGAAGCGCCAAACTTGAAAACTATTCAGCAATTATCTGGTGTATCAGCAGAACGTGTCCAGCATCACTTCCCGTCATATGATGACCTAGTCTATACACTCATCAACAAAGTTGATCAAGATATTAAAATCAGAGTAGAGAAGCGTTTATCCGATCATGAGGATGTACTCTCGATATTTATAAATGATATGGCACCGCTGCTTTATCATAAAAAGGAAACCTTACATATTCTGTACACACGTCCTTACATTAAAGGCGTGTGGATGCACTTTATTAATACCAAATACCAATCACTGCTCATAAAGTACAACCCTGATATCAAAAAGAACGATCTAGATACAGCCTATTTAATCGAAATATTAACCGCTTTTATTTCAATTTGGCTAAGTCAACCAGAAATTGAACCACTGGAACAATTTCAAGCACGCATCACTTACTTAGTTAATCATAATATAGCATCTTGGCATGCTTAATGTTTTACTTCAAAAAATATGGGAAACCTCTAGTTAAGGTTTCCCATATTTTTTTACATTAAATGCCTCATTTTATTCAATAATATTACCTAAAAAAATTTACAACGTCTATTTACTAATGTCTTATCAAGCAATAGATAAAAGTATTTAGCACCATTATTTTACTGTAACTACCCCAACTTTGTCACCCGCTTGATATCTACCGTCATTGGTAGATAACGTTTTTAACATGTTCATATTAGTAATAACAACCATTATCGTTGTGTCATATCCAGCACTAATAATTTTCTCTAAGTCCATTGTTCCAAGATGCTGCCTTGCACTGACAATATCGCCAACTTTAATATTTATGTTAAATGGACTGCCATCCATATTAACAGTATCTAAACCTAAATGTAACAATACATCCAACCCATTAGCCATATGAATACCAATCGCATGTTTTGTTGCAGCTACCATCATCACTTTTCCAGCGACTGGACTGACAAGTAGTTCATCCCCATCTGGTTGAATTGCAAAACCATCACCCATAGTTTTCTCTGAAAAAACTGGATCACTTACTTCTTCAAGGTTTAAAAACTCCCCTTGTATCGGACTGTATAAGTCATTATCCATGACAATTTCTTGTTTTTTAAAAAGACTAAACATAAACAACTACCTCTTCTAAATTTATTCATTATCATTTCAAGCGTCATTTCACATTAAAGGGACCATTTTTTGCCAACAATTTTAGTAATACCACTCACCGCCTCAATAAAAACATTATCTTGCCCTTCATCAGGAAATATTCTGGCTGTAAACACTAGTTCGCCATTATTAACAAATATCTCAACTGACGAGCGATCAATTAAAATATCTAATTGTACTGATTTTTCTATCCCTAGATGCCTTTTTCGTATATTTCCATTTTCAACATTGAGCGTCATGCCTGAATGCGTTCGGTCAAGTATTATTTGTTGCTCAATACGATCCAAAGTCAAACATGTATATTGTTTATTAGTATTGTTGGCACATAAATAGATATTTACACGTCCAGTATTTTTCATATCAACATCAAGTTTTATTTCCTGTGCAACACCATGACTGATCATATGAGCAGAAGTAATATCCAGATTAATATTTTGCTCCTCGTGACGTAGTTCACTGATTTCACGCACTGGATTTTGAATAAGTTTTCCATTATGAAGTGTTAACTCTCTCGGAAAAACTAACGCACCAGCATAATGATAAGCTTCTGTAGGATAATGTAATTCTGATATACCAAGCCAAGCTGATAAAATACGACGACCATCTGGTGCCAGAGTTGTCTGAGAGGCATAAAAATCAAATCCTGAATCTAGTTCTTGAAAATCATCATGATCAAATGCCAGTGTATCCAAATTTAACTTCGTACCAACAAAATATCCTGTCTGATAAATATTTTGATACTTATCATTTTCTGCTTGCAATCCTTGTGGTGAAATGAGTAACACCCCTTTATTATCAATTTCAAAATAATCTGGGCATTCCCACATATAACCAAAATGATTATACTTTGTTTTGATTTCACCTTTTAACTGCCAGTTTTGTAAATCTTTGGATTGATATATAATTGCCGCACCGGTTAAGTTTTCTCTCTGAATACCAAATATAGCATAGTAGTCACCATTTGATTGCCAAATTTTTGGATCGCGAAAATGTGATGTATAGCCCATCGGATGTCCACTAATGAATGGTTTCCCTAATTTTGTGATTTCACCTATTGATGTCATTTTTGCACCAACTTGATATGGCACGCGCTGCCATTTTGCGTTCCAAGTGTTCCCGGTGTATATCAAAAACAAATCATTATCAACTACCAACCCACTTCCTGAGTAAGTACCATGACTATCTAAATTTGTGTCGCTTTCTATCGCAGGTCCTAAGTCTCGCCAATGGATTAAATCTCTTGATGCCATATGATACCAACCATGGTGCCATATGTGAGGATTTTTAGTAAATGCCAGTGGTGTCCATTGATAAAACAAATGATATTCATTATTAAAATAGGTAAAACCATTAGGATCATTCAATATACCTGAGTGGGGTTCAATATGATATTTTTCTCGATATGGACTTTCAGAAGTTAACATTTCCTCTTGGTTTACGATACTAGGATCGACATCAATCAAATTAGTTACCATATTTTGAAACTGTATTTTTTTATTTTGCGTTGTTTTAGGCAATTTTGTTCTCCTTTATTTATTGTTTAACAGCATTAGTAGTATGGTGTTTCCTAACAAATTTTGCGACTAACAACGTGATTATCAGTCCTGATACCATACCGATTAAATTAGCAATAAGATAATTAACATAACCATTATTATTGGGCGAGGCAATAGCAATGCCGGGTAATCCCGTTGTCCCAAAGCTAATAGCAGTTAATTTAGTCAAGTACACATAAGCGGCTCCGATAGCCCCACCAAAACAACCACCAATTAAGGGATAACGATATTTAATATTAATACCAAACAATGCTGGTTCAGAAATGCCAAACAGAATTGAGAAAAAAGATGACAGACCTATTTCTTTGGCCTTTGCATCATGCCTATTTAAGAACATATAGGCTAGTACGCCACCACCTTGACCCATCAATGCCACACTAAACAACGGATTTAAAAAATCAGTTCCTTTTGTTGCAATTAATTGCGCTTCAACTGCACCAAACATGTTATGCAATCCAGTTATAACAATAAGTTGCTGAATGCCACCAAAAATCATGTAACCCACAATGCCAAATGTTGTTGACATCCAAACAAGTGAATTCGTTACCAATGAAGACAGGCTCATGCCAATTGGACCAACGACCATAAATAAGATAAAACTTGAAACTAAGATCGTCAACATAGGAGCCAAGACAAATTGAATAACTCCTGGTAAATGTTTTTGAAAATAATTATCTATTTTAGCAATAATCCAACCCATTATTAATGCAACAATAATTTGACCACCAAAACTATACAATGATAGTTGCCATCCAAATATGTCAGCAATAACAGCTTTTGAAGCACCAGTGCTGACATCACTTAGAGACGGAAGGCTAGCAGACATCATAACAGCTCCCATAGCAAGACCCATAACTGGGCGCCCACCGTAGCGTTTCGTAGCAGAATAAACAACTAATAATGGCAATAGCGCAAAAATACCACTAGATCCATAGCTAACTATTGTACTGATTCCTTTTAATCCAGGGATTGCGCTAACAATTGATTGATTTCCTACAATCTTTTGTGTCATAAGATTGTTTAATCCAATTAATATACCAGCTGCTAAGATTCCTGGTAGTATCTCAGTAAATACACCTGTTAAATCATCAATAAAATGTGATATCCAACTAACGTTTTCTTTTTTTGCTGAATTTGGAGCTATGTTGTTTGTTTGTGCTTGTAAATCTGTAATCCCAGTATATGAAATAAACTCATCAGTCACCTCATCAACTAAACCAGGTCCAATAATTAGCTGTAGTTGGTTTCTATTAATATTGATTCCTTTAACTAAATCCAGATCCCCTAAACTTTCTTTATCAACTTTCTCCGTATCTTTCAAGTTAATTCGCAAGCGTGTTGCACAGTGAAATGCCTCGATGACATTCTCTTTACCACCAATAGATTTTAAAACGTCATCAGAAAAGGCGTCATATTGTTGCTTTTTATCTACCATATCATTTTCCTCCCAAACCTTATTCTATATGCTATAATTACAATTAATTACATCTTTATATTATTATAATGTAAGCGCTTTTACAATGTCATAATGTTGCATACTGTTATCAAAAAGATGATTTAGAATAAGGTGGCTAAATTGACAAAATTATATGTGTTCAACAACTCTCTCAGCAATCCATACCTATACCTGTCCTCTGGTGGTGTAGATCCTGCCACACCTGGTCATCATTATGGGCCTGGTGCACGTTCAGGTTATATGCTTCATTTAGTATTATCTGGAAAAGGTACTTTTATCAGCAACGGCCAAAAATATCATCTGCAAGCTGGTAGTATGTTTTACTGTCAACCAGGCATTCTTGTTAATATGATTGCTGATTATAATGACCCTTGGACAACTATGTGGGTTCGCTTTACGGGTGACTATGTTAAATCACTAATGGATACTGTTTCACTAACAGATGAAAATCCAGTATTTACAGTAACCCAAGCTCCAATTGTTAAAGATGAAATTGAAAATATTTTAAAGCTGTCTCATCTAGATCATACGCAAGATTTAGATTATGCCTCACAATTAATCAGCTTAATAAACGCATTACGTACAACATTTAATGCAACTAAGTCTACTAATTCAAATCCTCAAAAAATATTAATATTAAAAGCAACACAATACATTCAAAATAATTACGATACACCAATCACAATCACTGATGTCGTTAATTATCTAGGTATTGATCGTACCTACTTATTTCGAATCTTTAAGATTTATCTACAAGTCAGTCCCAAAACATATTTAACAACTACGCGATTACGTGCTGCTAAAGAAATGTTGATCAAGTCAGATACATCAATTAAATTCGTCGCGTTATCCTGTGGTTATACGAGTTATGTTCACTTTTCAAAAGCTTTTCGAAAATACATTGGCATGGCCCCTTCACAATTTAAAAATACGCATAATACACCATCTAAAAACAACTTGTTCATAAGAAAATAAACACAACTGCTAACTCTTTATGGTTATTTCAGTCAATTCATATTAAATTATTGTATAGGCGCTCAATTATATTATACAATCCATCATAAAATATCATATTGACAGTCAAAACAACGTGAATCCTATTAATTAGGATTCACGTTGTTTTTGAACATATGATTGTATCAAAAGCCACTTTAAGCTTCTCTGCCAATTGCCAACGCAACACTAATTAATTGGATAAATAACTGATTGGTTTGTTGACTTCAGTTTTTGTGTTATCAAACTTGCGACTAATATATTTTTGAGCAGCTTGACTATGATACAGTTGAACTAGTTGCTTAAATTTTTTATTATTTTTTTCCTTTGCCGTAGTTGCTAAAATGTTGATATTATCTTTTGTTGACTGATTAATTCTTTCGTAAAAAATAGTATCCTTTAAAACATTGAGCTTACCTTCCAAAGCAATCGTGTTGCCAATTAAAGCAGCAGCAATATCGGGATCCTTAAACACATGTGGTCCAGTAGTATCATCTATTTCCTTAAATTTGAGATGATGTGGATTATTTTTAATCGCATTTACGCCAGATAAACTACCAAAATCAGACTGCAACGTAATCAAGCCAGATTTTTCTAATAAACGTAAGCCCCGTGACGTGTTGGCCGCATTATTAGCAATTGCAATTGTCGCACCATTTGGTATATCTCTTATGTCTTTATATTTATTCGAATAGATACCCATTGGTTCCAGGTATGTCGTCCCTAATGCTGCCAATTGATTATTTTTGTTACTTTTATTATAAGCATTATAATAAGCATACGATTGGAAAGCATTGACGTCTATCTGACCTTCAGCTGTGGCGGTGTTTAAAGATACACCATCAGTAAAGTTTTTAACGACAATTTTAATATTTTTTTCCTTTGTTTCTGATAGTTTAGCAATGTATTGCCAAGTTTGCGCGTCAGATCCAATAGCACCAACCGTTATTTCAGATTTTGCGTTCGTATCTGTTGGACGTTGGTACACAAATATGGCAGTACTGGCCACCGCTATAACAATTATCACTGCAATGATTATTTTTTTCCTAAGCAATAATAGTCCTTAAAATTATTTACTAGATAACCGTTTTCAATGAAAATCGCTTACTACCGTCTATTAAAATTGATTATCTATGGTTTACATCTGACAATACTAAAAAAGCGCAACTACATCAGCCCTCTCTTTAGTCAACCGCTTTGCAATAGCTTGGTCACTCACCACTTTATTTCCCATGTCTATCTCCCACTTCTATTTTTAAAAACTGCATTACGACAACAAAAAACCGCAACTTTGTTTTATCAAAGTTGCGGGACGAATTAAATCGTGATACCACCCGGTTTCCGCATCAAATCACTATGATACGCTTACTAAGTACGGCATAAAAATACGATACTCTGACACTTTAACGGGTGTAACCGAACGACATTAACAAACGCTATGCTCACATCATTTTAACTCCAAGACCATTTTCCAAATTCCCATGATACTAATTTTCACCAATCATTAGCTCTCTATGCAATCAATTTAATAAGTACTTATCTTTTCGACGTTATATAATAAATAGATTATATAATTATTAGTTTAAAATGTCAATTGATTAATAAAATACATTAATAGCCAATTTACAAAAGTAACCAAAGTAAGACAATTATATCTGGCAGCTTGCAATAATTAATCAAACACTACATATTGCTGAAAAACTTGTCTGAATGATTGTCACTATAATATATGACAGTACCGTCATGAGATGATGAACCAGAAGATATAACCTGTTCCTTTTTTATGCAAGGTGTTTTTATAATCTGTCTAATTTAAAAGTCTCTGATAAAGTGAGAGAAAACTAATTTTATCAGAGACTTTTATTTTTTTCTAGACGACCAAATTTATTCTGTCATTCTATTTTTGCGTTCCTTAATAATATTTTTATCTCCACCAATTATAATGACGTCTGCTACATCTAAAAATAATCCATGCTCCACAACACCAACTTGACGCTCAAGATACTCGGCTAAATTTTGCGGATTATCAATCGCATTTAAATGTAAATCAATAATATAATGCCCACCATCAGTTACTATGGGCAACTTGTTTTTATCCATTCTAAGAATAGGCTTAAGACCTTTATCGTTAAATTTTTTCAATAAACGACCACTTCCATAAGGAACAACTTCAACGGGTAGAGGAAATGTCCCTAAAATATCATGCACCTTAGTATCATCGACAATCCAGATATTACGTTTAGAGTTTTTAGCTACAATTTTTTCCATTAATAATGCTGCGCCACCACCTTTAATACCATTCATATAAACATCAACTTCATCGGCGCCATCAATAGTGACATCGATGTGATCTACATTGTCAATGTCATTGACTTTGATACCCAAACTGGCACATATCTTAGAGGTTTTTTTTGAAGTTGTCACCCCAGAAATTTTTAATCCCTGACGAGCAATAGCTTCTAGTAAATACATAACCGTTGAACCTGTTCCTAAACCAACTACCATGCCATCCTTTATATAATTAACCGCTACTTCAGCAGCTCTCTTCTTCTTCTCGTCTTGTGTAATCATCTTGATGCCTCGTAGTTTCCTAATTGATTAATCTTTTCGTCAACTGCTTTTTTATATGGGATAGATGATATAGCGCCAGCCTTACTTACAGCTAGAGAACTGGCCATGGTACTACGTAATAATAATTCTCGCATATATAGCATGTCATGTCGTAAGCTTGCAACAACTGTTCCAATAAACGTATCTCCGGCAGCTGTAGTATCTACTGTATCTACTGTAAAAATCGGTAAGAACCCAGGTTCGTTTAAAATATTATAATAAACACCCTTATCTCCGAGAGTGATAATCACGTTTTTTAGTCCTTGAACACGCAATTGTTGATAAATTGTATCTTCTATTGTTTTTAAATCCGTACTTTTAGAAGCATTAACAAGCGCAGCTGCCTCTGTTTCGTTTGGTATAATTAAGTCAGTGTTACTAATTAACTCTTTTCCAAGGTTATGCGTAATCGGTGCTGGATTGAGTACAGTAATAGCGCCACCTACTTTGGCAATTTTAAACGCTGCTTCAACTGCTTCCTTAGGGACTTCTAATTGTGCGACAACTACATCGGCATCTCGTAACACTTTTGTTGCTTTTTCAACATCTGCTTTGTTCAAGTCCATATTAGCACCACCATGAACTAGTATAGTATTATGACCATTAGCTTCTAACAAAATGGTTGCAGTGCCTGTTGGTTTGTCCTTTTTCACGATGTAATCTGTGTTAATATTTTCTTTTTTTAATAATTCATTGAAAAGTTCCCCATTATCATCGTCGCCAGTGGCGCCAATAAACGTTACATTTGCTCCTTGCCTGGCGGCCGCAACAGCTTGATTCGCACCTTTTCCACCAAAATTAGTTGTTTGATCAATAATGGAGATGGTCTCCCCCTGGAGCGGAAGTCTTTCAATTTTTGTAACCAAATCTATATTTAAACTGCCAATTACGACAACATTATTCATTTTTACTGCCTTTCATATTCATAATAAGAACTAAATATAACTAACAACTTATTTGTACTTATCCGAAACTATAAGTTCCAATGGTGATTTAATATTGCTTGATACTTTCTTTCCTTGGAAATAATCATATGCTGCTTGAACAGCCAACTTACCCATTTCTTTTGGTTTCTGTGCAACAGTTGCCGCCATTTGACCCTTCTTTACAGAACTAATGCCATCCTCAGAGCCATCAAATCCGACAATAATAACATTTGGGTTAGACTTTAAAGCTTGCACTGCGCCTAATGCCATTTCATCATTTTGAGCAAACAATCCCTTTATTTCAGGATGAGCTTGGGCAATATTTTCAGCAGTATTCAGCCCTTGTGTACGATCAAAGTTAGCTGTCTGTCGTGTGACAGTATCAAGTTTTCCTTTAGCTGTGTTATCAAACCCGGCACCACGTTCGCGTGTTGCCGATGCGCCAGGTGTGCCCTGTAATTCAGCAATTTTCCCATTTTGTCCTAATGTTTTAATCATAAACTCAGCTGCCATTTTACCGCCTTCTCGTGAGTCAGAAGCAACTAAACTCAGAACTTTTCCACCATCAGAAGACCTGTCTATTGTAATAACTGGTATCCCAGCTTCATTTGCAGACTTAACTTCTGGCGTAATTGCTGAAGAATCGACTGGATTTATAATCAGAACATCAACCTTTTTTTGAATTAAATCTTCCACATCGTTGCTCTGTTTGTTCGTGCTATTTTGTCCATCGTACACTTGTACCTTTGATCCAGATGATTTAGCAACTTCATTCACACCATCTTTAATAGAAATAAAGAATGGATTGTTCAATGTGGATAATGAAACGCCTATCTTCAATTCAGCTGGTTTTTTATGCTGCACTGTTACATTGTTTTGAAAGGGATTGCTGATAGAAAAAACCTGACGACCCGATGTAACGAAGAAAATACCATATATCAATATGCCAATAGCAGCAATAATACCGATAATTTTTTTAGTCATGATAACGACTCCTTTTATGCTTTCTTCCGACGGTCAAGTAGAACTGCTATAATAATCACAATTCCCTTAACAATTTGCTGATAAAAACTGGAAATACCAATTAGGTTCATACCATTGTTTAATGTACCAATAATTAGCGCACCAATAAGTGTCCCAAATATCCGACCACGTCCTCCAGCTAATGATGTACCGCCCAGAACAACAGCAGCAATAGCATCCATTTCAAATCCTGTTCCTGCATCTGGTTGAGCTGAACTTAATCGCGAAATCAAAATCATACCGGCTGCTGAGCTCATAATTCCCGAAATGACATATATCCAAGTTTTAGTAATATTTACTTTAATACCAGACACAAAAGCTGCTTTTTCATTACCACCAAGAGCATAGGTTTTCCTTCCAAATGTCATCTTATGTAGCAAAACATACAGAATAATAAATGCAATTATCATCAATATAACTGGAACCGGGATTCCGAAGAAATATCCTCGACCAATGAATTGAAACACAAAGCTATTATTCATTGCTTTTCCTGTAATTGGATTACCATTTGTAAAAACATATGTTGCACCACGGAAAATTGTCATTGTTGCCAGTGAAGCAATAAATGGTGCTGCGCCACCTTTAGTAATAATTAATCCGTTCACGCCACCTAAGATACCCCCAATTATAATTCCAACTAACATTGCAATTAATGTTGGCACGCCGCTTGTAATCATCATAGCGGACAAGGCTGAAGTTAAAGCTAATATTGCACCAACTGATAAGTCAATTCCGCCAGTAAGAATGACAAATGTCATACCAAATGCAATCAATCCATTAATCGAAACTTGTCGTAACAAGTTCAATAAGTTATTAGGATCTAAAAAACTTGGATTCATTGCAGTTGTGAGCAAGGCTAAGACAATTAATGCAAGGACTGGGCCTAACCCTGATACCTTACTCATCAGATTCTTATTATCTTTTACTACTTGTACTTTCTCTACGCGTTTTTCGCTAGCCATTATATTTTTCCTCCTGTTGCAAGTGTCATAATGTCCGATTCTGTTACCTTTTCGTTATTGTCGACAATTCCCATAAGACTGCCCTCATACATGACTGCAATGCGATCACTCATAGCTAAGACTTCTGGTAGATCACTCGAAACCATTATAATTGCAACCCCTCGATCAGTTAACTCATTCATTAAATCATAAATTTCTCGTTTAGCACCAACATCCACGCCTCGTGTCGGTTCATCTAAAATCAATATTTTACTGCCAGCACCAATCCATTTGGCGAGTACTACTTTCTGTTGATTTCCACCAGATAAACTGCCCACACTAATATTTTGACCATCTGTCTTCACAGTTAAACGTTTTATCAACAGATCCACAAAACTTTCTTTAGTAGTTTCATCTATCATATGATTTTTTACCAACTCCTGTAGACTTGGCATAATAATATTTTCAGCAACAGAGAAATCAAGAATCAACCCCTCATCTTTACGATTTTCAGTTACAAAACCAATTCCTTGCTTAATAGCATTTGACGGATCCGAAATTTTTTCTATCTTACCATCTATTTTAATATCACCAGAGTCTATTGGATCAACCCCAAATATTGCTCGCATTATTTCGGTTCGACCTGATCCCATTAACCCTGAAAATCCTAATATTTCACCTGATTTGACAGAAAAATTAATATCCTTAAATTTGTCAACACGAGTGAGATGGGACACACTTAGCATAGTATCCCCATAGTTTTTATGACGGTCTGGATAAAATTCACCAATATCACGACCAACCATACTAGTAACTATTTTATCAACGCTTGTATCAGAAATTCGCGACTCGCTAACGGTATGACCATCACGCATAATTGTTATTTTGTCAGCTATCTCCATATTTTCCTCAATACGATGGCTGATATAAATAAAACTCACACCGCGAGCCTTTAAATTATTCACGGTTTCGAAGAGAGAACGTATTTCTGATGTTGTTAATGCTGCCGTTGGTTCATCCATAATGATAACTTTCGCATCTGTCATCATTGCTTTTGAAATTTCAATCATTTGCTGTGCGCCAACGCTCAAATTTCCTATAGGGCTGTCCAAATCATAGTTAATATGTAACGTATGAAAGATACTGTTTGCTTGAGATCGCATAGTTGACTCATCTAGAAAACCAAACTTTTTCTTCAATTCTTTATTTAGAAACATGTTTTCTAAAACTGTCATTTCGCCGAAATTATTCATTTCTTGATGAATAAAACTAATCCCATGTTCTTCCGCATCCTTGGGACCATTAAACGTAACTACCTTATCATCAACCATTATTTGACCAGCATCTGCTTTTAATAACCCAGTCATAATATTCATCAGTGTTGATTTACCTGCACCGTTTTCTCCCATTAAGGCATGCACTTCAGCATTCCCTATATGAAAATCAACATCTCGTAATACATGATTTTTACCAAATGACTTAGAAATACCAACCATATCAATTTTCATGTTTGCTCCTTCCATTTATCATTACTTTTTAGAAAATAACGCCACTTTCCAAAATAATATTTGCATATGGCGTGGTTTCCCCTGTTCTAATAAATGCTTTACTTTCTTTAATATTCTTCTTTAGATCATTGTGAGAAATAAATTCAATGCTGACATCACCATCGAATCGTCTATTAATTTGTTCCAAAATATCAGGATTCTTTACTTTAATTTCTTCAGCTAAATAAATTTTTTGCACTTCTAACTCCAACAATATGACATCCAGCACCTCCATAAAACTCGGTATCCCGCTTTTTACAGATAAATCAATTTTATCTACGCCTTCTGGGACAGGTGTTCCTGCGTCTCCCACTGCTAACCAATCCATGTGTCCCATGTCAGCTACTCTCGCAGAAATATTTGAATTCATAATACCTATCTTTTTCATGATAAGCTCTCCTTTTAAATTTGGTAAAACGTTTTACTTTTTGTTCAAAAAAAGAGGCCTTTTAATTAATATTTTGTAAGCGCTTCCATATATATAAATTAGACCCTTTTATTTACTTTGTCAAGTTATATTTTGATAGTTTATTTAATATCTCATATTATTTACAATTAACCCTAAACCTAAACCCTCATTAAATCGGCATTTTGTCCCAATATTGCAAGTTATTATTGATCAAACATCAAGTTAGTTCTCCCGTTAAAACTAACTGATCTGTCTTTAACATACAAATCCCTCAATGTTATGGGCTAACATCATGACATGGACGACATGCTTTTATAATTTAACTGACCCAGTCGACTCTCGAACAATTAATTTAACGTCAAAAAAAGCTGTTTGAAAAGGTAAATTTGGGTGATCTAACCGTCTTAATATCATATTCAAGGCCGCTTTTCCAATTTCTAGAACCGGCTGCATCACTGTAGTAAGTGTTGGAATCATAAACTCAGCATAATCTGTATCATCATACCCTGCGATAGATATATCAGCTGGTACTTTAATGTTTTGATAAGCTAATCCGCGTAATACCCCGATGGCCATTTCATCATTTAAGACAAAAGCTGCCGTTGACTCACTTTGAATTAATTGATGCACTGAAGCTAAACCACCATGTTTTGATAGTGTTGCAGTTATAATAGTAGTGGGTGATAAATTCGCTGTCGACAACGTATCCAAAAAACCAGCACGACGTTGTCTCATATTATCAGTTAATTTATTTGGTAAAATTAATGCAATTTTTCGATGACCTAATGATAATAGATGACTAGCAACTAAGCTCCCACCAGTAAATTCATTCGTTTGTACCATGTCTTGCGCATTAATATCGGCATTTTGATCAAGCACAAGGTATGGGATGTGTCTTTTTTTCAAAAATTCATTCACTTCTGCACGATTTGGTATCGGTTTACCAAAAATAAGCGCCTGTGCACCACGTTCAACTAACGAATAAATCGCGTTTTGTAAGTTATCATCTGTTGAACCCAGAAAAACAAGGTTCACATCAGTAGGTGCGTTATCTTGCATACTTTGTATAATATCTGCGAAAAATGGCATACGAAAGGATGGTACAATAATACCAATTAAACGATTGTGTGTCCCCTTTAGGTTTCGCGCAGCACTATTTGGTACATATCCCAAATCATCACGTGCCTGTAATACTTTTTCTATTGTATGCTTTGAGAATCGTTGCCCTTTATTGTTTAAAATTTGAGAGACTGCTGCAATAGACACATCTGCTTTTTTAGCAACATCTTTAATTGAAGTTTTGCGCATAAACTCTATCCCTTATCGTAATGGTATACTTTAATATATCTATTGTACCTTAAAAACTACCTGAAAGCGCTTCCATTTTTAAATAAAATATGTTACACTGGCCTTTGGTTAAACGCTTTACTTAATAAATTTTCTATTCAAGAGAGGAAAAAATTATGTTCTTATTTGCTAACGTACTTGGTATTTTTGTTTTCATTGCCATCGCTGTTTTGTTTTCCCGAGATAAGAAAAACATTCAATGGCGATCTGTTGGTATCGTCCTAGCCATTGAATTAGTATTAGCTTGGTTCTTCACGCAGTTCAAAGCCGGCCAAGTTGCCGTCCAAGGTGCTGCTGATGGCTTTAACTGGCTAGTTTCTGTTGCATCACAAGGTATTGCCTTTGCATTGCCTGAGTGGTTAACATCAAATCACGGTGGCCCTAATTTCGTAACATCAGCCTTGTTACCCATTTTACTAGTTGTCCCACTATTTGATATTTTAACCTATATTGGTATCTTGCCTTGGCTAATCAAGTGGATTGGTAAAGCACTAACATTTGTTACTGGACAACCAAAATTTGAAGCATTTTTCTCTATTGAAATGATGTTTCTTGGTAACACTGAAGTTTTAGCTGTTTCTAAATCACAATTGGATCACATGTCGGCAAGCCGTAACTTCACATTGGCTATGATGTCAATGAGCTGTGTTACTTCTGCCATTATCGGTGCGTATACACAAATGGTTCCCGGCAAATATGTTTTGACAGCTATCCCACTTAACATCTTGGGTGCCATTGTCATTACTTCAATTTTAAATCCTAACAAAGTTGCCCCCGAAGATGATATCATTGTTAATATTAATGAAAAAGGAACTAAAAAAGAACCTTTCTTCTCATTCTTAGGTGATTCAATTCTGGGTGCTGGTAAGTTGATTTTAATCATCACTGCAACCGTTATTGCCTTTGTCTCATTAGCAGCCCTCATCAACCAACTATTTAGCTTAACTGGCTTGCATTGGTTAACACTTGAAAATATCTTTGGTGTTATTATGTTCCCATTTGCTTGGTTGCTTGGTTTCAACGTACACGATGCTTTCCAACTCGCACAATTCATGGGTACAAAGTTAGTAACCAATGAATTCGTCGTCATGGGTGAAGTATCAAAGTCAATCATGGCTAGTAAAGGTCTCTTTGCAAATGAACATGCACGTATTGTCTTAACTGTCTTCTTAACAAGTTTTGCCAACTTTGGTACAATTGGTATGATTATTGGCGCCTTCAAAGGATTGGTCAATAAAGAAAAGAATGATTACATTAGCGCACGCGTACCGTACATGTTATTGTCAGGTATTCTCGTTTCATTATTGTCAGCAGCAACTGCCGGATTATTCGTGTGGTAAGCAATATTACAATTTAGAAAGGTATGAACATGACACCTATTATTTTAGATATGGACCCAGGTATTGATGACGCAGTAGCGCTATCAATTGCACTGACTAACCCAGAAATCGATATCAAATTACTGACAAGTGTTGCTGGTAATGTTTCCGTTGATAAAACAACAATTAATCTCTTAAAACTCACCACATTTTTTAAACAGACACAAGTACCTGTAGCACGTGGTGCTGCTGCACCATTAAAAAAAGCGTTTGTTGATGCCTCATATATTCATGGCGCATCAGGTATGCCTGGCTATGAATTCCCAACCGTTACAACACAAGCTTTGCCCACTGATGCTGTCAGTGCCATGGCAAAAGTATTGTCAGAAGCGCCTGAACCAATGACAATTGTTGCTACTGGTTCTTATACAAATATCGCCTTGTTAATTCAAAATCATCCAGAATTAATCAGTCAAATCAAAGAATTTGTTTTGATGGGCGGTTCATTATCTGGTGGTAATGTCTCATCAGTGGCAGAATTCAATATTTTTACCGATCCTGATGCTGCTGCTGTTGTCTTTAAAAGTGGTATCCCAATTGTCATGATCGGTCTTGATGTCACATTAAAAGCATTATTATCTCTAGACACTATTGACGCCGTTGCTAATATCGGTGAGGCAGGCAATATGCTTCACAAATTAATGACAGCCTATGGTGATAGCGAACCAGGTGGCAAACCAATGCACGATGTCAACACTATTTGCTACTTACTCAACCCAGAATTTTACACCACAAAAGATTACTGGGTTGACGTCATCACTGACGGTCCAGCAGCTGGCGCAACAGTTGCTGATACACAAAATCGCTGGTCTAATGGTAAAATCAATGCCAAAGTTGCCATTAACATTGATACGCAAGCATTTGAAAAATGGTTCATTGAACAAATACCAGTGATGAACCAGTATTGTGAAGGAGCAATTTAAGATGGCATCCACAAAAATGATTTTAGATTTAGATACTGGTGTTGATGATGCATTAGCCTTGGCATTAGCGATATGTGACCCACGGGTTGATCTCATTGGTGTGATTGCCTCATATGGTAACACTTTAGTTGAAACATCAGCACAAAACACCCTCAATTTATTACATTTACTTGGTGAAAATGATGTGCCGGTCTATTTAGGAGAATCACATTCATCTACGACTGATCATTTTGATGTGATGCCTATATCAAAAGCCATCCATGGTGAGCATGGCGTGGGAAATCTCTCATTAGCAACAGCAACACGCAAAATCGAACAAACAAGTGGCATTCAATTTTTAATCGACATGGCGCATAAATATCAAGATGAATTGATTTATGTCCCAACTGGTCCTTTGACAAACATGGCAAAAGCCTTGAAAATAGATCCTGAAATATCTCATTTGATTGGTAATACCACATTAATGGGCGGTGCGTTAACAGTGCCTGGTAATGTGACGCCCTTCACTGAAGCAAATATTAATCAAGATCCCGAGGCCGCAGACCTTGTTTTCACAACACAAGAAAACTTAACGATGGTTGGCTTAGATGTCACTCTGCGTACATTGTTAACCAAAAAAGATACACAACAATGGCGTGAATTAGGGACACAAGCTGGTACTGCTTATGCTGATCTCATGGACTTCTATATTGAAGCCTATGATCGGTTAGACATCGATCATCGTGGTGCCGCCTTGCATGATCCATTGGCAGTTGCCGTAGCCATTGATCCAAGTTATGTCGTGACAATTCCCCTGAATATGCGCGTCACTTACGATAAAGATACAAAGGATTATGGCCGCACAATAGGCGATCGCGAACGGTTGCTTGAACCAACAACAACAAATGTTGCTGTTAGCGTCAACGCTAAACGATTTGTCCGTGATTTTATGGACTTTATGATTGCTGTGTTAAAAGCTTAAATAAAAAAAGGATTGCAGATTTATTTCTTGCAATCCTTTTTATGTTGAATTATTAATCATAATAACGCTTGATATCACTGCTGAAATTTAAAATCTTGATTTCAAACTGCTTAAAACATTATAGTCGCCAAAATACGACTGAAAATAAGTGTTGTTAAAATTATAGTGGCCACTTTTGCGTAACTATAGCGTTGATTAATCAGAAATACCAGTAGTATCACCCAAGTAACAATAGATATTCCTATCCATACTAAAACTGACATACTCCTTTCAGTAGAAAGAACAAATGCTTTGACTAAAACGTAGGGCACAAAATAATGTAAAATAATTGGCACATAGCCTTTAAATTGACTACGTAGACTTGGTTTTCTAACTAATAAAAAAATTTGAATTGATAGTAATTCCATTACTGGCATGATTAACGAAACATAGTCAAAAAGTAAATTCAATATACTGACCATTAACAAATAAAAAGGCTTCGCAGTAAAGTCAAATACCAAACCTGCTTGTTGATGATTCGTTATTAGCGGTAAATAAGTTGGTACAAATCTAATTACTATGAATACTATAGAGAAATAAATCCAAAAATAAAGTTTTCTAGCCATAAGACAGCGTGCCATTTTTTAGAGTAAACAAGGTATCATACTTGATGCCCTCAATGTAATCATGACTAGCGACAATAACAAGTTTGTTCTTAGCTTGCAAAATTTTTAATAAATCAATAAATTGGTCAATACTATCTGTATCAAGACCTCTTGTAGGCTCATCAAGCAAAATAATACTTTGATCTTCCATAACTGCTTGTATAATTCCTAATTTTTGTCGCATACCCACCGAATATTTTGAAACCGGCTGCCTATTATTAGGATCCAACGCAAACCTTTCCATTAGCTCACACACTTTTTTTTCATCATAGTTATGATTTAGTTTAGCCAAAAATCGAAGATTAGCTAAACCAGTTTCAAATTCTAAAAAACCAGGATTTTCAATCAGTGCACCTATTTTTGCTGATTCGATTATTGTGATAGCCCCAGAATCGGGTAAAAGTACTTTAGCAATTATTTTAAATAACGTAGATTTACCAGAGCCATTGGCACCAGAAATATGTACTAATTGTCCCTCATTAACCTCGAAAGAAACATTATTTAATACTGATTTGCCTTTAAATGATTTTGCAATATGATTAACTTTAAGCATGAATTTTCTCCAATTGTAACTTATATGTTATAAATATGATGTAGTGCGCGATATATTGGATCATATAATGGACTATATTGTACCAATAGTATCTTTGTTTCCAAAAAAAAGTGATAAACAAAATTACTAAGTTGAACAGCGACAATAATAATAGCTATATGCTGACCACGATATAAACTGGTTATAATCATGCCTAAAAATAAGATTATAAACGCACGCATGAGTAATATCATAATACCTATTAATACATAACCATCTTTAAACCATATATTGCCACTCAACATAAACGATCCATAATAGAAACTAAAATAAATGATTACCTCAAAAATAATTGTCTTGATCATTTGTTTTTGAATTTTTTCAGATTGCCCTCTAATTGCTACTAGAAAATTAATGGCTCTGAAATTTAATACTTGCCAAGACATTAGTAGTAACAACATTGACTGCGTGAATATGACCGAGAAATTTGAATATAGTTGCGTACGTATAATATCACTGTCCTTAGAAGTATGTAATAAGGCATTACTTGCAGATAAAAATGACATCATAACTATTGTAAAAAATAATGACCATGATATCTTGGAAAACGACATTTTTTTCATGTCATCAGCCCTCTTTTTGTTTTTTCTTAATCCAAAAATAAACGATGCCCAAAGTCAAACTCATATATACCATAGTTGACAAAACAAAATAAAGATATAGCTTATTTTGGTTCCCAAAATATTGGACATTCATTTGTCCAGGTGCAATTAAAGTTGGCAAGGATACTATGTATACCATTTTTAATAAAGTACCTTGAAAGAGATGACTGACTAAAGCAGGCACAATAATTAAACTACTTCCAATTATGCCACCACTAATAATATTGATTGCATTTTTTTTGATAAAAAGGCCTATTGAAAACACCAAATTAGCATATATTCCCCAACCAAATGACGATAGTAGGATAAATTTAACCGTAGAACTCAGGTTGCCATCATCAAACATTGCCACCCCTGATATGACGTTCTTAGCATCAATATTTCCCCAATCCAATGGGTGAATACTCAAACTAATTAATAGCAGTTGATACAATAGGATAACTAGTGAAAAAATAAAAGCTGTTAAAAAAGTCACAATAAGTGCTTTGGATAAAAACTTTTTGTAACTATGTCTTTGGATAAAACTATAAAAATAATTATTGTTCTTGATATAGGTAAATAATAATGACCCACTAATTGGTATCATGATTAACATAAGTATACTAACTATCTCAGAAACATTACCAAATTGAAGCATATAAAATGTATTAGATGTATTCAAAGCATTGTGTGGCAATGTATTAGCTTCAAAAATAGCCAGCAAGGTTTCTATGGTGACTATCCCTCCAAAAACAAAAAAAATGGTTATTAAATAAAAAAGAACTCGTTTCGACATAATTTTCCTCATCACTAACTAAAAAAGTACGCTTGAAAGCGTACATTTTTTTAAATATTTATTGTCCTTTAGCGTTACCATCGATTAAACGTACATTATACCCATTACTATTTGGTAGAGCATCCCCGTTGAATGATGCATGATTGCGACAAACAATAGATTTCAAGTATATATTTTTCACTAACGTTTGTCAAATATATTTTATTATCATTAAGTAGGTACTTTAGACTAATTTTATTTAAGGCGGCTGACCATACTAAATATTTTAAAATAAATATTTTTTCTAACTCTACTTGCATTAAATGTTCAATCACAATTGATGCATGTCATTTGGACATCCTTTTCGACGCTTGTATATGAAGATCTTTCAGCTGCTCAGCAATTATTAATCATTGCAGAAAAATACTTAATAGATCATATAGATATAACTGAAAAAATAACATTAATGTTTAATAAAGGTTGGTATGACATTGAAGCAGGCCACATTGAAAAAGGCGAACAGCGCGTTCGCACAGCAATAAATATATATACCTCATTAGGCTACAAGAAAAAGGCGTCTGATTTAACTAGACAATTAGTACACCATATCAAAAGACAGGAAGAAAAAAAGCAAGGATACAAATCGGCTGATTCCCGTGTTATTTCGATTTATGTTTAATTTTGATTGATACCAATTACAATGAAGCATACTATCGATGACTATTGGTCACATGACATGTCATAATATTTCAAATCAGTATGCTATACTTAGTAAAATACTTGTTTTCAGAGGAACAAACTCATGTTAAAAATTATGCCAATGTCTCCTAATCATTTTCAAAAATACATGGATTTTGCAGTCAATGAATACGCCACAGAAAAGATCGCAGCTGGCACTTGGACAGCAGAAACTGCTCAAAAAAATTCACAATTAACTTATGATCGGTTATTACCAAATGGGCTTGCAACGCCAGACACTTTTTTCTACTCAATTTTCAAAAATTCAGAAATAATCGGTTATATCTGGTTCGGTACTGATAATGAGAATGCATCAACTGCGTTTATCTTTGACTTCGAAATTTATAAAACTTATCAAAAAAGCGGATTCAACATAACAGACATAAACATGCAAAAACAACTCTAATGTATAACGTGCGCGTATAAAAATATGAAAAATGATAAAAATCAACCGCACAACAGACGGTGCTGCAAAAAATAAAAGGCATAGGCTGGCGGTTTGCGAGATACGTTTTCTATTCAGATTTCAACACAGTATTGTCGGTAACGTATCAGAAGCAAGCCAAACTTGGATATACAATTCTGCCAAGGCAATCCACCTGTCTGCTGGTTCATCCCAATATTTTAATAGTGGTTACGACTACAATTCCATGAAAACATTTTACTCATATAATCCTGCTGCTAACTCATATTATGAGGTTGTTAATCGATGATTAAGGCGAAAAAATTTATTTATTTTCTTGTTCTACTAATTGTGTGTGCTTTGATCGTTGTTCTGCTAATCGAAAGTCAGAGAAATAAAAAACCTGTTACTACAACTATGTTGCCTTCTCAAAGATCTTCATCCGCAGATACCTCAAAAAATAACGAATCGAACTTATCTTCCGCTGACATTGCTTCTGAAGGAAACAATAATGTCAGTGGTGGCGGGGATTTCACTTCCTACTATGGCAAAGAACGAATCGTTAAAATATATCATTCAGATACCAAAACAGTTACACTTTTAAACGAAAATGATCCTATGACAGCTGACCAAAAAGAACATTTAAAACAAGCAATTGCTCCTTATCAACAAAATCAAGCCGCGATTAGAGCAACCAAAAAATAACTGCAATAAATAAGAAAAGCTTACAGAAAATCCGTACCATTAATCAATCATAAATACGATGTTTTTGTTTCGCAATTAATTTAAATAGTATCAATAAAAAACGCATAACTAGCAGATGCTAGTTATGCGTTTTTTAAATTAAGAAAGCATTTTGTGCCCACCTGTCGTTATCTCAAAATATCAATCAAATTCTTATTACTTGCTGTTTTAGCTGGTAATATACCAAACACTAAGCCAACAATGGTTGATGTGCCAAATGCTAACAAGAATGTGGATATAGACACGCTAGCTTTAAATGGTAAGAAAGCAGAAACGCCCATGGCAATTCCTAGACCAGCAAGATAACCAATCATACCCCCACTCAAAGTTAACATCACTGCCTCTATCAAAAATTGCCATAAAATTTGTTGCTGAGAAGCCCCCACTGCCATACGAATACCAATTTCTTGAGTACGCTCACTCACAGCAATATACATCATGTTCATCACACCAATACCAGCAATAAACAACGAAATTCCTGCCACAGCAACAATGAAGTACGTGATACCCTTAATCACGGCACTAACACCCTTCAACATGGCAGCCATATCATAAAATTGATAATTCCCGGCGTTATGTTGTGAACCCGTACTATTCAATTGATCCGTAATTTTCTGGGTTTCTTTAGAGACATTCACCCCAGCAGCAAATGTTAATTTCAATGTGTTGGCCGAAATGTTGGCATTGTTCGCCTCAAACACTTGGCGTGGCACAACGACATCATAGTTATTATAACTCCCACGCATGGCATCATTACTAATGATACCAACAATTGTGTATGTCGTGCCATTTAATTCAATACCAGCATTCAACGCATTATTTGCACTTTGATACCCTCTTTTGGCCATGGATTGACTCACTAAGGCTACTGGATTGCTAACCAGGCTATCTCTTTTACTAATACCATGACCTGAAATTAAATGATCATTATTAGCACTTTGACTTAAATAAACAACTGGCGATATTGTTTTACCATTGACTAACCCTTCAGTTGATAAAATGCCATGATCATCTGATTGTACACTAACATGACTGACTTTATTATTTTCACGTATGCGATTCAAATCATCATCGCTGAAACCAGCCACTTTGCTCTCATCTTTTGGCGCAAAAGTAATTTCAGTCGATTGTTGACCACTGCTACTAGCCTGCAAATTTTTCATCATCGCCACACGAGCGCCATCTCCCAGTGCTAAAATGGTGATCACGGAAGCAATACCAATAATAATGCCAATCATAGTCAATATACTACGACGTTTGTTAGATAATAGTGATCGAAAAGCACTCACAAATAATTCACGTATTTGCATGTTGCACCTCCTCATCACTTTGTATTCGGCCATCTAATATTTTAATCAATCGATTTGTTTCACGTGCAACATGTTCATCATGGGTAACCATAATAACCGTTGTGCCATTATCATTCAAATCTTTAAACAACGCAATAATTTCTGCAGAAGTAACTGAATCCAACGCACCAGTTGGCTCATCTGCCACTAAAAATTTTGGTTTTGTCACAATCGAGCGAGCAATCGCCACGCGCTGCTGTTGCCCACCAGAAAGATTTTTTGGCAATTTATGATAACTACCAGGTAATCCCACTTGTGATAAGACTTCATTAACACGCGCTACAATATCTCGACGCTTCATACCAGCATACAATAGCGGTAAGCCAACGTTTTCACCAACACTTTGGTTTGTAATGAGCTTGAAATTTTGAAATATAAACCCAACGGATTGATTACGCAATTGCGCATGTTGCTTACGGTTTAGTTCACTCACAACCACATCATTAAATGTATAACCACCATCAAAATGTTGATCCAAAAACCCAATAATATTAATTAAAGTTGATTTACCTGACCCAGACGGCCCCATAATCGCCACAAATTCACCAGCTTGAATGCGCAAATTAATGTCATGTAACACTTGATAATCATCATTACCTTGACGATAACTTTTACTAATCGCTGATAAATTAATCATTGATTGCTTCACCATTTTTTAAATGACTATCTGGATTAAGGACAACCTTCTCATCCTTAGCGACGCCTGACTTAACAATATAACTTGTCCCTGTTTTAGTAACGTCAGCGTTAACCCGACTAGCTTTACCATCAATTATTTTATAGATATTGCCTTTATAAACAGCAGTACTTGGCACCTTAAGATCGTTTTGTGGCACTTTCACTTTCACACTTTGTCCGTATAAAAAGTTTTCGTTCACATGAGCAGAAAATGGATAATAGGTGGTTCCTTTACTTTTTTCTGCTGGTATTTGTTCAATTTTATCAATGGCTGTTGTTTGGTTTGGTGTACCATCAATACCACTAACAGTAACTTTATCCCCACTGTGAACCTTATTATAATCATACTCTGACACTGTTGCTTGCAACACCTTTTCAGTAGTGTTCATTGTTAAAGCAGGCAAACCATCTTTTGTATTATCATCCACTGAAACAATCCCATCAAAAGGTGCCGTTAAATTGACATTCAGTTTATTTTGTAAATCAACAAGCTTATTTTGTGCATCTTGTGCATCTGTATTTGCATCAGTAACCGCTTGTTGTGCTTGCGTTACACCATCTTTTAGTGCAGATTTAGCTTCCGGATCTGCTTGGTTATAGCTCTGTTGTGCATTTCTTAGTGCACTTGTCGCACCATTAATCGCACGATTTGACTTAGCAATCACATCGTTTTGATTGTCAATTGCTTCTTGCATATCCGTGTTCGTTACAGTTAACAAAATATCCCCGCTTTTAACAGATTGACCGTTATTAACATTAATTTGTTGTAGCTTACCAGTTGGTGTATTTAGCATTTGCGTTTTGCTAGCAGCTACTTTCCCTGACATTGATAAAGCAGGTGAAGTGGTCACCGTATAGGATTGATAACCTGTTTTGACGGTTGCACCGGATTTGTGTGTCATTTTATGATACGTTGTCACCCCAGTAGCTGCCAATAGACCAACAGCTACAACGCAACTCGTGACAATTAAGGTTACTTTAGTTCGTCGTTTCATACTACTCCCCTCAATACTTCTGAATTCAGTGTGTGATTATTTATTTCATCAACATAGGTACTGCACTCATTACAATGATCAATACGATCATAATCACAAGATAAATAATTTGTGTGCGCTTTGTGATAACCTTTTCTTGACGTAAAATGAATGTATAAATCAATGCATTAACAACACCACTAATAATTGCAGCAACTGTATTTCCTGACTTATATAAGCTCAGTACGGTCACTAAAAAGATATTTATAATAGCAAATGGTATCTGACTAATTGCTGTCGCATACCACGATGTTAAAAATGAAACGGATTGCTTTTCTTCTTGTCCCAGTTGTGACAACCAGATAAATAATTTATTAAACAGTGCGCCAACAATCACTCCGACAATACCAGATACAGTCACTGTGATCAACATCATCTGTGCTGCTTTTCCATCGATCTTAACACCATTAACATCTGTTATACTAAGGGCTGTCATGACCCCAATACCCATGATAACCAATGTTGCTACAATAGCAATCATTACTTTGTTCTTTTTACTCATTTCCTTTTCTCCTTTGTAATGCGTTCATCAAAACACCAATAGTAATAGTATAGCAATGATTGTTATGAATTTATACCTATTTTGTCATGAAAAATTGTATATTGTGATTTTATATGCAAAATTTAAGTATTTTATTTTCCGTTAAGAATGTAATTGCGAATTTTAGCTATGTGATTATTAATAAAGTGATCCAAGACATCATGCGTTAATTACTTAAAAATATGTTAATCAAGTTCTAACGTAAAAACCATCTGAAAAGATGGTTTTTTTATATCATAAACCAAATTACTTTGACAAACACAGTAATTTGTTTTATGATATAATTGAAACTTATAGAAAGGTGATAAAATGGCTATTTCAAAAGATCTTATTCGTGGGCATACTGACACGATTATATTAAATATTCTTAACCAAGGTGATTCCTATGGCTATCAAGTGGCCAAGTCGATTCGCCTATTGAGCAACCAGCAATATGATCTCAACGAAGCGACATTGTACACTGCTTTTCGGCGTTTAGAAAAAGGTGATGATATCACAAGCTATTGGGGTGACGAAACACAAGGCGCACGTCGAAAATATTATAAAATCACGACGTCTGGTCAACAACACCTTGCAAGTGCCTTACAGGAATGGGAATTTGCTAAGGACATTATCAGCAATTTGATTACTGGCAATATTAATGAAGGAGCATCACTATGACATCAATCGAAATGGAAATACGGACACGTTTGGACGTTATTTTCTCAAAATACACCCCAAACACACAACTCACCGAATTTAAAGAAGAACTTGTTGCCGACTTAATGGAAGCTTACCAAGATTTTGCTAAACAGGACAAATCCCACGACGAGGCACTTGATGATGCATTTGCACAATTAGGTGACATTGATATTGTCCTTCGTGATTTAAGTCAGACAGACAAAACAAATGGTGCAAACCATGATGATGAACCAAAAAAAGCACCCTTTATTGATATTTCAGATGATGGTTTCCATGTTGGTAACTTACATATTGATGGTCGTGGTGTTCGTTTAGGCGATGACATTGTGATTGATGGCAAACATGATAAAGTCCAATTTGGTGATTGGTTACATGTCGATCATGATGGTGCGCGTGTTGGAAAAAAATATTACAAGTTCGATGATGACAGCAATATAAATCAATCGCACTTTGATGAAAACGAAGAAAATGCTTCTGCACCAACCTGGGCTGCTGCTCATCATAATGCCCAAATTCCTACCAGTGATAAACAATTCGTGTTCGATTATAGAGATGCCACTGTTAATTTTTATACCAATGATAAGACAGATCTCATAACCGTCGACGAATACTTTAATCGCGATAATGCGCGATATTTTGCCCGGATTGAAGAAAATGATGATCGTGTCTTAGTATCACAAGGTGATCATCCCCTATTATTTCACGTAAGAACTTTAATTAATATCGGCTTTCCAAAAAACTTTGATACCGGTTATATAACAAGTATTAACCACAGTGGCCGTGTCACTGCACAACATTTAACTCTCGGTACGTTTAATCTAGTCATTCACTCTGGTAGCTTTAACGGGCAACAAATTAAAGCTACTACTGCCGCTTGGGAAGTACATTCAGGCGCAGTAAAAGCAGACGGACTCACCTTTGAAAAAGCCGAAATATTTGATCAATCTGGTAGTGTCAAGCTTCTAAACGCCGCAATATCTCACGCCAAAATCAGTGCGACATCTGGATCCGTTCAAGTCGACAATTTTGTTGGCGGTGGCCAATTTAGTGCTAATTCTGGTTCATTACGTTTGCGTATAACCGAATTAACTGATGATCTAAAATTACATGCTCACTCCAGTTCAATTCGTGTCACCGCGCCGGCAACACAGCATTTTAATTTTGACCTATCTTCTAACAGCGGTATGGTTACAATTGAACGTGATGAAAATATTCATTTTGACAAAAATACGACAAACTATAAACGCGGATTTTACGGCACTAACCCTAAATTTACGATTGATGCTAACGTCAATTCTGGTACAATTAAGGTGTATTAAGGTACTCCTATTCTCTTTACCTAATCGAAAGGAACTCATATGTCCATAAAAGAATATTATCATCATAGCCACCCGTCACATGGTATACAAGCATATGGCGTTGGTCTCATGCTTGCTGCTGGTATTGAATTTGCAACATCTCATGACTGGTTTTCAACGCTTTGGCATGCACTTCTCAGCTGGATTTCAGTTGGTTACTACATTGCCGACACACTACAACACATTATTAAATAAGGAGTATTAATCATGACAAAAAAGAAAACATTTACACGTTCACGTAACAATCGTATGATTGCGGGTGTTATGGGAGGCGTAGCTGATTATTTTGGTTGGAATGCCACTTGGTTACGTATTATATTTGTACTGATCTCATTTTTCTCAGTAGCATTTCCTGGTATTTTAGTTTATATTTTAGCTTGGATTATCATACCTGATGCGCCAAAAAAAACGAATTACTATTCAACAGATTCGCGTAAAGATGTCACACCAGACAATGACGACCGACCTTAATAATTCATAAGCAACATTGCACGTCTTTTCGTATCATATAGTATCATAAAGATTAAGGAGGCACGCTATGTTTGGTTACCTTGCATCCCTGTTTACTCATAAAAAGGGTCTATCATAATAAAAACTCGATGGCTAATATAGCCATCGAGTTTTTATTATAAAGTAACAAGTATATATTAACTTAGTAATGCCTATTAATCTGCATTTGTTTCATCAGATTTTGCGCGGTCTAATAATTCTGTTACTTGTTCAATTTGCTGATTATCCAAAGGTGTTTCACGTGAAACATCTTCTTTTGCATCAACAACAAGGCTCTCTTCGTGCTCGACTTTTGCTAGTGTTGCTACTTTAGCACCATCTTCCAAACGAATCAAGCGGACACCTAATGTTGCACGTCCAGTTTGACTGACAGATTCAGTAGTAAATCGAATCATCACCCCTTGCGTTGTGGTAACCATAATATCCTCATCACCGTGAACGATTATCATACCAGCCAAAGTACCATTTTTTTCAGTGATATTGGCTGTTTTAATGCCTTTACCACCGCGACCTTTAATTGGATATTCACTGACCGGTGTTTGCTTACCGTAACCTTTTTCTGTAATCACCAAAACATTATCGTTTAAGCTCACAACATCTGATCCAATAACTAAATCACCATCACGTAATCGAATACCACGAACACCAGCTGCAGCACGTCCCATGATACGAACATCTTCTTCCGTAAATCTGACAGAATAGCCATCTTTGGTAGCAATCATTATACTTTGCGTACCGTCTGTAATTTGAACAGATAACACTTCATCATCATCACGTAATGTTAATGCTTTCAAACCATTCGTACGAATATTTGAAAATTCACTTACAGCTGTTCGCTTAACAACACCGAGACGTGTGACAAAGAATAAATAATCCTTGCTTTCGCCAGCTTCACCACGAACATTAATAACTGTTTGTATTTTTTCATCACCTTCAAATTTAAGTAAGTTAACAACTGGAATACCCTTAGCCTGACGGCCATATTCAGGTACTTCATAACCTTTCATGCGGTAAACTTTACCTTTGTTTGTAAAGAATAGTAAGGTGTCATGCGTTGATGTGGCAATCATTTGATCAACAAAGTCCTCATCGTTGACATTAATACCTTGCACACCACGTCCACCACGATTTTGCGCTTTAAATTCAGCCTGTGGGACGCGTTTGATATAACCATTACGTGTCAAAGTGACAATAACATCTTCTTCTTCGATTAAATCTTCATCTTCCAAATTAGTCACATCGCCGACTTGTAATTCTGTACGACGTGCATCCCCGAATTTTGTTTGAATTTCTAAGAGTTCATCATAAATGATTTGGTCAACACGTTCTTCATGTGCCAAAATATCTTTCAAATCAGTAATTAACGCAACCAACTTTTGATATTCGTCTTCAATTTTATCACGTTCCAAACCAGTTAAACGGACTAATCGCATGTCCAAAATGGCTTGTGCTTGCTTATCAGATAGCAAATAGCCATCAATCAAACGTGTTTTAGCTTCTTCTGAAGTTGCTGATGAACGAATAATACTGATAATTTCATCAATATGATCTAAAGCAATGCGTAAACCTTCAAGGATATGCGCGCGTGCTTGTGCTTTTTGTAAATCAAAAGCTGTACGGCGACGAATAACTTCGCGTTGATGAATTAGATAAGCAACTAAGATTTCTTTGAGGCTCATTGTCTGTGGTTTGCCACCATTAATGGCCAACATATTAAAACTAAAGTTTGTTTGTAATAATGTCTCTTTATATAAATTGTTTAAAATAACACTAGCAGAGGCATCACGTCGCACATCTATTGAAACACGTAAACCGTCACGATCAGACTCATCACGGATTCCTGTGATACCCTCAATACGCTTATCACGGGCTAATTCTGAAATGCGCTCTATCAAACGGGCCTTATTGACAGCATAAGGTAATTCTGTGACAATAATTTGTTCTTTACCTGTTTTTGTTTGCTCAATATCTACTTTTGCACGAACGGTAACTCGTCCACGACCAGTTTCATAAGCACGGCGAATACCTGATTTCCCCATCACGATTCCACCGGTTGGAAAGTCTGGTCCAGGAAGTGCCTCCATTAAGTCCATGGTTGTTGCTTCCGGGTTATTCATCAGAATATGCAGCGCCGAAATAACTTCAGCCAAGTTATGCGTTGGAATGTTTGTTGCCATCCCAACCGCAATGCCAGTTGCACCGTTAACTAACAAGTTAGGGAAACGTGCTGGCAAGACTTCAGGCTCGCGTTCTTCACCATCATAGTTGGGTATGAAATTAACTGTATCCTTGTTTAAATCACGGACCATTTCCATGGCAACCTTTGACAAACGCGCCTCAGTATAACGCATAGCAGCAGCACTGTCACCATCGACAGAACCAAAGTTACCATGGCCATCAACAAGCATATGTCGATATGAAAAAGGTTGAGCCATACGGACCATTGATTCATAAATTGCTGAATCACCATGCGGATGATACTTTCCCATGACATCGCCAACAATACGTGCAGATTTCTTATGTGGCTTATCAGGTGTATTTCCTTGCTCAATCATTGAGTATAAAATACGACGATGAACAGGTTTCATGCCATCGCGAACATCAGGCAATGCACGCGCCACAATAACAGACATAGCGTATGACAAAAACGATGTTTTCATTTGTTCTGACAAATTCGCATTATGAATGCGCGAATCATTTTGTTCAGACATTTTTTACTCCTTATAGCGTAATTTTGAAGTTATGTACTGCCAACTGGCAGTTTCGAGTGCTTTTTTGCAATACCAGCATCATGACCTATAGCACACTTTTTTAAATATCTAAGTTTTCTACGAACACAGCGTTTTCTTCAATGAATTCGCGACGTGGTGCGACATCATCACCCATTAACATATCAAAAATACTATCAGCTGCCTCCGCATCAGAAGGATCAACACGCAATAAGCGACGATTTATTGGATCCATTGTTGTATCAGCAAGCTGATCGAAATCCATCTCACCTAGTCCCTTATAACGTTGCACTTTCGGTTTAATATTTGATGGTAATTGCGTCAAGTAGGCTTCAAGTTCTTCATCAGTATCCAAGTACTCACGTGTCTTTGAATTACCTAATGCTACGCCATACAAAGGTGGTTGTGCAATGTAGATATATCCGGCATCAACTAATGGCCGCATATAACGATAAAAGAGTGTCAGCAATAATGTACGAATATGTGCACCATCGACATCGGCATCAGTCATGATAATAACTTTGTGATAATTCGCTTTTTCAACGTTAAAATCATCACCAAATCCCGTGCCCATTGCGGTAAACAATGATCGAATTTCTTCATTTCCTAATACTCTGTCTAATGTCGCCTTTTCAACGTTCAAAATTTTACCACGAATTGGTAAAATAGCTTGTGTGACACGATTGCGCCCCTGCTTAGCAGAGCCACCGGCAGAATCGCCCTCGACAATAAACAATTCTGAAATTGCTGGATCATTTGACGTGTTATCTGCCAATTTACCTGGTAAATTACCAATTTCCAGACCAGATTGCTTACGTGTCATTTCGCGTGCACGTTTAGCAGCTAAACGTGCTTTTTGCGCCAAAATTCCCTTGTCAACAATTTGTTTGGCAACTATTGGGTTTTCCATCATAAAGCGACTAAAGGTCTCTGAAAACATGCGATCTGTTGCCTGTCGCGCATCTGAGTTCCCTAATTTTGTTTTAGTTTGACCTTCAAACTGCGGATCCGGATGTTTGATTGATACAATCGCTGTCACCCCTTCACGCACATCTTCTCCGGTTAAACTTTCAGCATTGTCCTTTAATTGGCCATTTTTACGACCATAATCGTTAATCACACGTGTCAAGGCTGTTTTAAATCCTGTTTCGTGTGTCCCACCTTCATAGGTGTTGATGTTATTTGCAAATGTACGCAAACTATCCTTAATATCCGTTGTGTACTGTAATGCTGCCTCCACGACAATCCCATTTTCTTCACCTTCAACATAAACAGGTTCAGGAAAGATAACTGTCTTTTCAGAATTCAAGTATCCAACGTACTCTTTTATGCCACCTTCAAAGTGAAAGCTCTCTGTTGCAGGCACTTCTAAGCGGTTATCTGTAATAGAAATGCGTAAGCCTTTATTTAAAAATGCCAATTCTCTTACACGTGTTAATAAAGTATTGTAATTAAAAGTTGTTGTTTCACGGAATATATCGCTATCAGGGTTAAAATGCACAATTGTGCCACGATCAATTGTTGGTTTCTCATCCAATTTGACAATACTTGTATTCACACGACCTAATTTGAAGTCCATATAATATACTTGATTATCACGAATAACTCTAACATCTAGATTAGTTGATAACGCATTAACGACTGACGCACCAACACCATGTAATCCGCCAGAAACTTTATAGCCGCCACCACCAAATTTACCACCAGCATGTAATACAGTAAAGACTGTTTCAAGTGCAGATTTTCCCGTTTTAGTTTGGATATCTACTGGAATACCACGCCCATCATCAGTTACGGTAATTGAGTTATCTTTTTCAATTGTTACTGTAATATGAGAGGCAAATCCGGCTAAGGCTTCATCAATCCCATTGTCAACAATTTCCCATACCAAATGATGCAAACCTTGTGCAGTAGTTGTGCCAATATACATGCCTGGGCGTTTACGAACAGCTTCTAACCCTTCTAAAACTTGGATTTGATCTGCATTATAGTCCCCAGCACTGGCATTTACGGTACTGGCTTGACGAATTTCAACATCATCAGTGACAATACCATCTATATTTTCTAATTCATTATTTATTTCTTCAGACATATTAAATCCTTTATGTACTTGTTGGTCACTCAACTTGTTCTTCTAACACAATTTCACCTTGTTTCACGTGAAACACTCTTGGCGCATGAATTAATTGCCGTGCAACATCACTTAACGTTGGTGCTGTAATGAACGTTTGTACCTTATCTTGAATCGCTAACAAAAGATGTGTTTGCCGATTAGCATCAAGCTCGCTTAAAACATCATCGAGTAACAAGATTGGATATTCACCTGTTTCTTGTTGCATGAGATCTATTTCAGCTAACTTAATTGCAAGCGCAGTTGTTCTTTGTTGACCTTGTGAGCCAAAAACAGCGACATCATTATCATTAACAATAAACTGAATATCATCGCGATGTGGACCAACTAATGTTGATCCTTGCATGATTTCACGTGATTGTTGCTTTTTTAAGGTTTGTTCAAAAACTAATTTAATCGTTGCTAAATCAGTTTCTTTTTCAAAATCAAGACTTGTTTGATATCTCAAAGTTAAAGTTTCACGTTTATTTGAAATTTCAGCATGAATGGGTTGCGCTGCAACTTCTAATCTTTCCAAAAATGTTTGACGTGCCAAAAGTACTTGCGATCCAATATCAACTAATTGTTCTGTCAAAACATCTAAAAAAATTGTGTCCGTTGTTTGTTTCATTTGCAATCGCTTTAAGTACGCGTTACGTTCCTTTAATATGCGACGATACTGCGTTGTATTGTACAAATATAAGGGATTCATCTGTCCAAATTCCATATCAATGAACCGCCGTCGCACACTCGGTGCACCTTTAACTAACTCTAAGTCCTCGGGTGCAAATAAAATAACATTTAATTGGCCAATGTATTGTGATAATTTAGATTGTTCCAAATGGTTCACACGCGCTTTTTTGCCTTTATTCGAAAAGTGCAAAGATAACGGTGTGTCACTAATGCTTTTCTTAACTCGACCACTAATTGTGGCTTCTTTTTCCTGCCAACGAATTAAATCTTTATCACTACTTGTTCGATGCGAGCGTGCCAAAGCTAAAACGTAAATACTTTCTAGTAAATTTGTCTTACCTTGTGCATTTTCACCCAAAAAAACATTCACACCATCACTAAAATTTAGCGTTAGGTCAGTATAATTACGGTAATTAACCAGTCTTAGCGATTGGAGTTCCAAGAACTAGGTCCTTTTGGTCCTGTACCACGACCACCTTGATTGGATCGACCAAACCCACCTGCACGTGTCCCATTTTTCTTACGTAATTCAGCAAATCGCGCCTCTTTACGTTCTTTAGCGACAGCAGCTTTTTGCGCTTTAATTCGGTCATTACGCACGGTTTTTTTTGCAGCAGCAGCACGTTCAGCTTTTTCTTCTTGTGCTGCTGCAATCATCTCATCAGCATTATCTGCCAATGAAATAACATAGTTCTCGCCGTCCACAGTAATCTCATCGTGATTATATAGTTTTTTACCACGTCGATTTTCAGTCTCGCCATTTAGTAAGACTGGAAAATCCATTAGATAGTACTTTGCCTGACCACCAGAAGAAATAATATTCTCTTCTTTTAGTAATTGTGTGAGTGTGATGTATTCAGTTGTGATTTTTATATTTTTCGTCATATTAGTTACTCTTGTATTGTACCATTTTTTTGCAGCTTATTCTTAAAAAAACGGTCTAAAATCGTTTTTAAGCGATTTTAGACCGTTTTAAGGATAAATGTTTGTTTGTTATCAAATTTATTCAAAACGCCCGTTAGGAATTAAAACGTGCGGACTGGTGTAATCAACTGTAATTGCTTATCATCTGTTTCACCAGCTGGTGTCAATGTGAACGGGCGCAAATTACTGGTAAATTTGATATCAACAGATTTACCATTAAACACGCGTAGCGCATCACGAACATAATCTGGATTAAATGAAATCTCCAAATCTTCCCCCTCTACAGATTTGGTCACCAATTCTTCTTGTACACGACCTACTTCTTGTGATGTGCCAATCAGTGTTACCACGCCATTTTTCAGTGTGAGTTGAACAACGTTATTTCGGCTTTCATGACTCAATAGACTGGCACGATTAATTGCACCTAGTAAAGCACTTGCTTCAATCGTAAGCTGTGTTGTACTTTCTGTTGGAATTAAGCGATCTGTTTCTGGATAGTTTCCTTCTAATAATCTTGAATAAAACGTAGTATTACCTAAATCAAATACCGCTTGGTTTGCTGCTAACTTGATTTCAACTCGATCTTGCCCTTCTAACAAACTTTGTAATTCGTTAAACGATTTAGCTGGCATAATCACATCCGCTTTAACATGCGCATCAGTACCTGTTAAAGTTACAATTCGTTGCGATAAGCGATGTGAATCAGTTGTCACAGCTTTAACATCATTCCCATTCAAAGCTAGGTGGATACCAGTTAAAATGGGACGACTTTCTTGTGTTGAAGCAGAGATTTTTGTTTGCGAAATAATATCAACAAGTTGTGCTGCTGAAACACTCAAACTTTGAACATCATCCATTTCTGGTAATTGTGGATAGTTATGAACATCCTGACCATTAATTGTAAAATCAGAAGCACCAGATGTGATACTAGCACGAACCCCATCAACAGATAAGGTCATATCGTCAGCAGGTAAATTTTTAACGATGTTTGAAAAGAATGTCGCTAGTAATGTGATACCACCTGGTTGTTTAATAATTAATTGGGCCCCAGTATCTGATTGATCAATACGCGTTTCAATTGAAATGTCACTATTTGATCCTGTTAAAATTAATTCTTCTTGGGTCAAGACAATTTTGATATTTGTCAAAATTGGAATTGTTGTACGAGATGAAATTGCACGAGAGACATCATTTAATGCCTTGATAAAAGCTTGACGATTAATTGAGAATTGCATAATTATGCTCCTTTGATTTTAGCAATATGCGTAGCCTTGTTTTTAAATATTTTAAATAAAAGATCTAGTAGTAATAATAAGGGGTGTTTAAGTTGGGGATAACTGCCTGGTCATAACGTAGTAAACATTTAAACTTGTTCACAATGCTGTGGGAAAAACAGCTACTTTATCATGTCTTATCCACAAGTGGTATTTACCCTATTTCCCATTTTTTATCTCATCTGTTAGTGCTTCAAGCATTTCTTTTGTTCGCGCATCAGACTCAGCTTTTTCGGTAATCTTATTGGTTGCGTGTAGAACGGATGAATGATCCCGGCCACCAAACGATCGCCCAATGTCTGGCAGACTCTCGTTTGTTAGCGTTCTGGTTAAGTACATAGCAACATGTCGTGCGGTTACGAGGTCTTTTTTACGACTCGTACTTTTGAGATCATCAATCGTTTGCATGTAGTAGTCAGCTACAACCTGTTGAATGCGTTCAACAGTGATTTTAAAGCCTTGATTGATATTTAAATCACCCAATATTTTTTGGGCGGTTTCTTTAGTGGCTGGTTTATTACGATAGCGTAACATTGCTTCAAAACGATGGAATGTACCTTCAAGTGTACGAATATTGGAATCAATTTTATCAGCAATTAACTCTAAGACGTCATTAGGAATCTCTAAATTGTCAGTTTCTGCTAAATTTTTGAGGATAGCTACACGAGTTGGCAAATCTGGTTTTTGAATATCCATTGAGATACCGGCCTCAAAACGTGATGTCAGACGAGACTGCAGATCAACAATTTCTGTTGGTAATTTGTCTGATGTCATGATGATTTGTTTACCTGTTTTGGTTAAAACATTAAAGGTATTGAAGAATTCTTCTTGAACTTTTTCTTTACCCGACCAGAATTGGATATCATCAATCAACAACAGGTCTACTGTACGATATTCTTTTTTAAATACCGCTGTTGCACCCTCTCCAGCACGCAAAGATTCAGTAAAATCATTTAAAAAATCTTCTGCCGTCGCATATTTAATGCGAGCCGATGGTGTTGTTTTTGAGTAAGCATTACCAATGGCTTGCATTAAATGCGTTTTACCAAGGCCAACACCACCGTAAATTAAATATGGATTATAGACACGACCTGGATCTTCAGCTACAGCACGTGCAATCGCGTAAGCATTTTCGTTACCAGTACCAACAACAAATTTATCAAACGTAAAATTCTCATTTAAATCTGATTCGCGTGTAAACGTTAGATTTTCTGTTTGAATAAGCGTGGATTTTTGTATGGCTTCGGCAATACGAAGTTCAGGCTTGATGAACCCTTCAGCAATTTCCATGGCATACTGTACAAAGCTCATAGCATACGATTTGTTCCAATTGTCAATGATATCACTGCTTTCATCAACGGGAACTTCTAGAATAATGCTTGATTCTGTTAAAGTAACTGGTACAAGGGGCTCTATATAGGTATCAAAGGAAACAGGACCAATTTCTTGATAGAACTTAGCTTTTACCTGATTCCATAATTCTTCTTTTGTTATGGGTTTTGTCACAAAAATCTCTCCTATAAATTCGGTGTACTTTAAAAATAACGGCAA